>CAJXTU010000005.1 GCA_913060865.1 uncultured Cycloclasticus sp. | reverse complement strand
TCTTTCTCCTTACTTAAATAGGGATAACCATTAATGTGGTGATTCGATGGGTGTCATAAATAGCAGAGCGCTTTTTAAATTTAAGCACGCCCTTATCACGAACAATTTCATCGACATAACGACCGACGTTATAAACGGTGCTATCTCCGTCGTTACAGGTTTTAAACACGGCATAGTTTGACTGCACGTGGAAGGTGTCGCCATCATCGGTTTTAATAACGGGGTTACTGATTAGATGACGGTACCATTGAACTTGATACACATTGGCATGGCGTAAGGCGGTAATACGGTCTTCTAGCATGCCGCGGCTATCGCACCACATCACTGCCGTTGGTAGGCCCATTTCATGGTTTTCTCTAGGAATAACTTGGTATAAGCACTCGTCGGTAAAAAAATCTGGCCAGCGCTCTAAGTCATCATCGTCGATACATTGAACATAGTTGTTAAGAAGATCTTCTACTTCGTTTTTAAGTTCAAGAGTTAGGGTGTTGTTTGCCATATGGCCTCCTCGTTTATGTGTTGTTTGCAAATTATTGCCCTGAGTATACTGGGGTAGTTATATAAGAAAATGATTATGATCAAAAAAAAGCCTCTTTAATTTTTAAAGAGGCCTTAGTTCGGTAGAGTTAAGCTTATTGGTTTACTTAAGGCTTGGGTCGGTTATCAACTAGAATCATTTTAGAAATAAGGCCTTGAATGTCGATGTTAACGTTATTATCTATTAATGCAGATACTCGGTTAATAGTGCAAACGACTGAGCCTTGTCTGCTATGTAAGTAAAAGGCATCTAATGGGTATACGACGGATGGGTCATCTGCAGCGCGGTGGTAGCTGAGTTGGCTGATACCCATAACACCTAAGCCACCAGCTTCAGAGTGTGCCATAAGCCGTTCGGCACGGTCTTCTGTAATATTGCCGATATATTCAATTAAGAAAGGGGGTGTGATAGCGCCTTTCCCTGGAACGGTTTCACGCCAACGTACGGCGCCAATAACGCCATCAATATCTAATAGGGAGCTAAAAGGGACCGGTGTAGACATAAAATTCTCCTAGAGTTTGTTAGTAATGCAGTCATGTATTTTTACAAAGATTAGCGCACGACCTAGGATAAAGGCAACTGATTATTAAGTTTTTATTATTTATTTGGAATATGATTTGAAATTGAAATGATTCAGATCATGAACAAAGAAAGTTTTTTAAAAAATAATGTTATGCTAATATTCAAAAATAACCCTTAAAATAATTTGCGTTTACGCTTTAACCCCAGGAGAGAGTCTAATAATGAATAAAAAACCAATTGTAGCAACAATGATAGGCGACCCAGCCGGAATTGGACCGGAAGTAGTTGCTAAAGCATGGGCAAGTGGTGAAGTTCATCAATACTGCGAACCTGTTTTAGTGGGTAGTGCTGAAGTGATGCAAGATGTAGTCGATGCAAATAAGTTGCCACTGAGGATTAATACGATTCAATCGGTTGATGATAAGACAAATGACCCTACAGTCATTGATATTTTAGATTCTGGAAAATTTGATATGGGGAGTTATATCAAAGGGCAGGATAATGCATCCTGCGGCCAAGTTAGTGCTGATTGGTTAGAAGAAATGGATCAGCTGGCATTGTCTGGAGCGGTAGATGCAACGGTTATGGCGCCGATTAGTTCTGTTTCAATGAAAATGGCTGATGTGCTTGATAAAATCATCGAAATTGAGCCGGGGCATAGTTATTTATTCTTAATCAGTGGCCCATTAAGAGTCATGCATTTGACGGACCACATTCCTTTAAGGGATGTTTGTAAGCTCATCAATAAAGATCTTGTGGCAGGTGCTATAGAAAAACTTAATGACTCACTGATAGAGTGGGGTATTGCTAATCCGCGAATCGTTGTGGCGGGTTTGAATCCGCATGCGAGTGGCACAGAAGAAGATAATGAAATTAGGCCAGGTGTTGAACAAGCGAAAGCATTGGGTATTAATGTTGAAGGCCCGATGCCGCCTGATTCAGTCTTTAGGCAGTGTATAGAAGATAAGTATGATGTTGTTTTAGCAATGTTTCATGACCAAGGCCATATTGCGATTAAAACGTGGGGTTTTTCAGGCAATTGCGCCTTAATTATGGGGCCTCCGTATCTTCACATGTCAGTAGCGCATGGCACGGCTTATGATCTTGTAGGAACAGGTAAGGCAGACCATACGATGATGTTAGAAGCCATTAAGTTAACGGGCAACTTAGCGGCAGGTAATGGTTTTTTTAGCGAATAGATTCGTAGGGTTTATTTAGAATAATGCTTGTCAAATGGTTTAGGCCCCTTTGATAAGCTTTTAAAACAATTAATTGCAAGATAACCCTCCTAGAGAATTGTACATTCAATAGGACGGTTTCATGGCTTAGTAACAAGAGGAAACTTATATGAGTGCTCAAGAAATAGTAAATAAAATCGATGTAAATGGTAATCATTCGCCTTTCGCTGTTTATTTAGATGAAGATGTTTTTAATCTGGAACAGGAAAACTTATACCGTGGCAAAGTTTGGTCTTACATCGGTTTAGATGTTGAAGTGCCAAACGCAGGTGACTATAAAACAACCTTTGTGGGCGATACGCCCATTGTGCTGACTCGAGCTGAAGACGGTAGCCTTAATGCCTGGGTAAACCGCTGCGCCCATAAAGGTGCGGTTGTTTGTCGCGAGCGCCATGGGCACTCAGACGACGGTGCTTTTACCTGTGTGTATCATCAATGGGCTTACGATGCGAAAGGCGATTTAAAAGGGGTACCTTTTAGACGTGGTATGAAGGGTCAAGGTGGCTATGCCAAAGACTTTGATATGAAAGAGTATGGCTTGCAAACACTGCGAGTTCAAACTATATCGCAAATGGTTTTTGCAACGTTTGACCCAGAAACACCTAATTTAGAGGAGTTTCTGGGTGATAAAATGTGCGCGAATATTAAGCGCATTATGCATAAGCCGATAAAAGTGATCGGGCATACACGTCAATTTATGAAGGGTAATTGGAAAGCGTATGCTGAAAACAGCCGGGATAGTTACCATGGTGCTTTGCTACATTTATTTTACCCAACATTTGGGATTTATCGCCAAGGGCAAATAAGCGAAGGCATAACCGATAAAGTGGGCCGTCATAACTACTTTAATGTGTCGATGCCACCTAAGGATAATATTGAGTATTCGGAATATTCGGAAGAAGCTAATAGAGAAATGCAAGGCCCGCATCAGCTTCAAGATACACGGGTTTTAAATTTTATTCCTGAGCGAGAGGACGGCGTAGCATTAAGTATTCAATCGCTTTTTCCAAGTGTGGTATTGCAGCAAATTCAGAACACATTAGCGGCTCGCCAAGTATTACCTAAAAGCACCAATGAAACAGAGTTAGTCTGGACCTTTTTTGGTTATGAAGATGATGATGCTGCGATGGATGAACATCGCTTGCGAAATATCAATTTAGTTGGGCCAGCAGGTCTAATTTCGATGGAGGATGGCGAGGCTGTTGAATTGGTCCAAAATGGCGTTCATCGTGATGGTGAGTTACGCTCATTTATAGAAATGGGCGGTAACGACGTTGAAGACTATACCAGCCCAATGGGGATGGATGAAAATGCTGTGCGTGGGTTTTGGAAAGGCTACCGTGAAGTAATGGCTAGAGACTAATTAAAGTTAAGGGGTATGAAATGATAGATATGGATAAATTGGTTGATACGAAAGCGTCAACACAATCAAAACAGGTTTTTTGGGATCAAGATGTTTATGACCAAGAAATAAAGAACATTTTTGGCCGTAGTTGGTTGTTCTTAACGCATGAAAGCATGTTAGAAAAAAATGGTGACTTTATTACCACTAAAATGGCAGAAGATTCTGTGATTGTTACTCGCCATAGCGATGGTTCATTGAAGGCATTTATTAATGCCTGTACACATAGAGGTAATAGCGTGTGCACCGCAGACAGCGGCAACGCCAAATCATTTGTGTGTAACTACCATGGTTGGGTGTTTGGGACCGATGGCGAGTTAGTTGATGTACCATTAAGGGAAAAATGCTACCACGACGAATTGGATCGGTCGTCACTTGGCTTAAAGACGGTTAGAGTTGAAAGTTATCGTGGCTTTGTTTTTGGTTGTTTTGATGAGACGGCACCCAGCTTAGAAGACTTTTTAGGTGATTGGGGTTGGTACTTGGACACTTGGATGGTGGGCGCAGGCGAAGGGGCAGAATTGGTTGGTCCACCGATGAAATCTATCCTTAAATGTAACTGGAAAGTACCCACTGAAAACTTTGTAGGTGATGGCTATCATGTGGGTTGGACGCATGCGTCCGCGTTAAATGTGCTGGGTGGCGAATTGGGCGGGTTAGCTGGTAACCAAGCCGATATGCCCTTTGATGAACTAGGTATTCAAGTGACCACTCGACATGGGCATGGATTTGGCGTGATTGACAATGCAGCGGTTGCTATTCACGCTAAACGGGATGAATATGATAAATACATGCAAGAAACAATACCTAAGGTAGCTGAAAACTTGGGTGAACCGAGGGCTAAGCTATTTAATGGCCACTGGAACTGCTCAACCTTTCCAAATTGCTCATTTTTATATGGAACCAATATATTTAAGGTCTGGCATCCACGTGGCCCACATGAAATTGAAGTGTGGTCTTGGGTTATTGTGCATAAAGACATGAGTGATGAGGGTAAAAAAGAGGTTGTGAAGCAGGCTGTTAGGAGCTTTGGTACAGCGGGTACCCTAGAAAGTGATGATGGTGACAATATGGTGCAATCAACACATGGCAATAGGGGAACGCACGCGCGAGAAGGTACGATGAATTCGAGCATGGGGCAAGGGTATGAAGGAGAGCACCCAGATTATCCTGGTATTGTTGGCTCAAGCTTTATTGGTGAGACATCTTATCGCGGGTTTTACCGTTTTTACCAAGAAATGATGTCAGCTGATAGTTGGGATGATATACGTGCTAACGATGAGCACTGGGCGGACTGTTTTCCAAATAAAGACTATTGGAAAGACCGTTTAGCGGCGAGATCTGCGCAGGCTGAGGAGAAATAACATGCATAATACAGAAGCAAAAGCACGCGTATCTGCACAGTTGCATTACGAATTATCTCAGCACTATTACCAAGAAGCGACCTTACTACAAGATGCAGAATTTGCTACTTGGATTGATACTTTTGTTGCCAAAGATCTGCATTATTGGATGCCGGTTACTGAGCGTCGCTATGCTAAAGATAAACGGCCCGCACCAACGCCATATGATATGGCAATATATAATGATGATTATGATGAAATGAAGGATCGGGTTGCACGCTTGCTAACAGGGGCAGTTTGGATGGAAGACCCACGATCAACGGTTCGTTATTTAATTACCAATATCGAAGCGTTTCATACCGATAATGATGATGAGTTTGTGGTGCATAGCAATTTTGCAGTTTATAGGCATAGAGGGCAGTTGGAGCATTCAGAGCATATAGGCTGTCGTCAAGATTTAATACGCAAAGTGGGTAATGGTTTTCAATTAGCACGTCGTAAAGTGTCTCTAGATGCAAGAGTAACGGAAGATAAAAATTTATATATATTCTTCTGATCAATAAGCAGTATGTTTTTAAAATTAAATTAAGAGGGTTTAAAAAATGGTACAAGTAACAGAATTGGGTTATATGGGTTTTAACGTGACAGATATGGACGCTTGGCGCGAGTATGCGACTAAGTGTGTAGGTTTAGAAATTGAAGAAGGCGATCGTGATGACCGCTTTTATCTAAGAATGGATGGTCAACACCACCGTTTTACAGTTCACCAATCTGATGAAGACGACTTGGCTTATGCTGGCTGGCGCGTAAAAGGCTTTGAGGAATTTAAAGCGATGCAGCAACATTTAAAAGACAATGGCGTTGATTTTCGTGTGGCATCTGAAGAAGAATGTGAGGAGCGTTTTGTATTAGGTTTGCTTAAGTTAGAAGATCCTTCAGGCAATCCCACAGAAATTTTCTACAGTCCTCAAATGGACGTGATGAAGCCTTTTCACCCAGGCCGTCCAATGTATGGCAAGTTTCTTACGGGTGACCAAGGTATTGGCCACTTTATTATTCGTTCGATGGACGATGAAGCGACTTATGCATTTTATTCAATGTTGGGCCTTGTGGGGTCAGTTGAATATAAAATTAAATTACCAAATGGCATGGTAGCAAAACCTGTGTTTATGCATTGTAACGGCCGTCAACATTCATTAGCATTTGGATTGGGCCCAATGGAGAAAAAAATCAACCACTTGATGTTAGAGTACACAGAATTGGATGATTTAGGCATAGCTCACGATACAGCGCGCAGAGAGGGTATTGACGTGGCGATGCAACTTGGGAAGCACTCGAATGACCAAGCTTACACTTTCTACTTTGCTACACCATCGGGCTGGTTGTTAGAGTTGGGCCATGGTGCTCGCGAAGCAATGAGAGACCAAGAGCATTACACGGGTGATATATTTGGTCATAAGCCAGAAGCAACAGGCTATGGGATGAATGTTGATATTTAAGTAATATCCTTTATCAACAAAAAAAGGGCGCCTGTTGGCGCCCTTTTTTTGTTGTCTATATAGAACTAATCGTGACGGTTAAGTTAAAAATAATTGAAAACAGCTTACTGAGTGTTAGGGATGATTCAATAAGGTATCGCAGATACGCTGAAAAGCAGGCGTTAACATTTCTCGATATTTTTCATCAATACCAACATCTTTCATGGCCTGTTGCATGCAATGCATCCAAGCGTCAGAGGCTTGTTGGTCAATTTTAAATGGCTTATGTTGTTTAGTAATGCAAGGGCTACCATGCTTAGCAACAAACAAGGGCGGGCCACCAAGCCAGCCAGAAAGGTACTCAAACAAACCTTGTCGAATATTTGATAAGTCCTCTTTATGCATGGCTCGAACAGTTTTTGCCTTTTCGTCAGAGTCCATAATGTCGTAAAACCGATTAACAAGTTTACGGACACCCTCTTCGCCGCCAATCCAGTCATACATGGTTGTTTGTTGTTCGGTAGCCTGATTTATTTCAGTCATTGCCTATTCCAGCGTATTTTTAATGTGGATACTGTCGCACTATGCACGAAGATTAGCTATGACTTAAATCAAGTTTTAACAAGGTTTAGGGCGGATAATCGTATTGTTATTTTAGTAGATTAATAATAGAGTGGTTAGGCTATTACTGTCTGAAAAAGAGGAGCAACGCTTGAAATACAACGCAATTCCAATGCCTGATGATAAAGGCTACTTTGGTGAGTACGGTGGGCAAATTATACCACCGGACCTTGTTACCATCATGGATGAAATAAAGAACGCTTACTTAGATATTTCTAAGACGGAGGCCTTTCAAGAAGAGTTAAACGATTTATACATTCACTATGTTGGTCGCCCAAGCCCTATTTTTTACGCGAAGCGGTTAACGCAAAAGCTAGGTGGTGCAAAAATTTTCCTTAAAAGAGAAGACCTCAATCATACGGGTGCACATAAAATTAATCACTGCTTGGGAGAGGCGTTATTAGCAAAGCACATGGGTAAAACCAAGGTGATAGCAGAAACTGGCGCAGGTCAACACGGTGTTGCTTTAGCCACAGCGTGTGCTCTAGTGGGTATTGATTGTGAAATCCATATGGGTGAGGTGGATATTGCTAAAGAGCACCCGAACGTTACTAAAATGAAAATATTGGGGTGTACTTTAGTTCCTGTCAGCCGAGGTACTAAAACCCTGAAAGATGCTGTTGATAGTGCGTTTGAAGAATATCTAAAAGACCCAGTTAACTTTATTTATGCCATAGGTTCAGTTGTTGGGCCGCACCCCTTCCCGATGATGGTTCGAGATTTTCAAAGCATTATTGGTGATGAAGCACGGGCGCAGTTCCTTGATGAGCAAGGGAAGCTGCCAGATGTTATTACCGCCTGTGTTGGTGGTGGCTCGAATGCAATTGGTTTATTTACGGCATTTTTAGATGATGAGGAAGTTAATATCGTTGGTGTTGAGCCGGCGGGAAGAGGGTTAGATACGGATGACCATGCAGCAACGATGAGTAAAGGGGTTAAAGGTGCTTTACACGGGTTTGAGTGTTACAACTTACAAGATGAATCTGGTGAGCCGCTGCCCGTTTACTCGATTGCTTCGGGATTAGATTATCCAGGGGTTGGGCCGCAGCACTGTTTATTAAAAGATTTAGGGCGTGTGGAGTACGTTGCTGTAGACGATGAAGAGTGTATTGATGCATTTATGACGTTGTCACGGGTAGAAGGTATTATTCCGGCGCTAGAAAGTGCGCATGCTGTGGCATACGCTATAAAAAAAGCAAAAAGTATGAGCTCGAGCGAGACCATTCTAGTCAATCTTTCAGGCCGTGGTGATAAGGATGCGGACTTTATTGCGGATAAGTTGGGGTTATAGGTTAAAAAGTAAAACATTTATAAATAGTACGATTCATCCATTATTTGACATGCTGGGACGTGTAATTATTACTCGTTGAGACGATCTCAAGAAATGCTAGCCTCTTGGCCTTCGACTTGCTCGCGAATTTTTTGCTTGCCATCTGGGTGTTCATTTTTTGCGCTGCCAAATAACGGACCAAAAAAGGAACCCTAAACCTCACCTACGGTTCCCTCAAGCTAGTTGTTTTTATAGCCGTTGTGGAACTTGCCAAAAAATGGGTTCAGACAGCCACAACGGGAAGTACTATAAATACAATAATCTTTCTGAGAGGTTAAAAGGGGACTTAAATCAAGCCCCTTTTATCGCGTTAAAAGTTTGAATGGTTTCGGAAGAGTAGGCGCGTTGTTTTAAAGCCGAGCCAAATAGTTTTGTCATTTGAGTGAGACTTATGCCCTTTGGGTAGAACGCACCGAGTTTAGTGTTCACACGAAACAAATTAAACTTTGCGATGTGGGCGACGTTTTCTTTGATCCATTTTTTTTTCGTAAAAAGAAATGGACGCCCTTGCCGCAGCAAAAACATTATTTTTTGAGAGAACCGCATGTACGGCAGGCATTGGCAAAAAATCACTCGAGCTTTAGTTCAAAGTCAGACTAATCAATAGGGTAACTCCAACGCATTACACAGGTAATCCATCAAATCACTGGCAACTTTAAAACGATGATGGATTGTTTCTGTTAAATTGGGGCCTAAAACTTCCTTACGGCTCAAGGGGTGGATAGCAATAAAATCTTTGCGTTTCAAATCGTCAATCATAGGGTGGTCTTTTGCGTAACCACGCGGGTAAGTTTTTAATGAATCGCCCGATAAGGAATAATAGCGTTGGAAGGTTTTATTGCGGGTAATTGTTTTCCAAGCATTAGGACTGTCACTAATCATCTCTCTAATATTGCTTAATGATTTGCTATCAGGGCGCCAAATACCTGCCCCCACAAAACATTCATCGGGTGAGATATGTAGGTAGAAGCCAGGCGCGTGCACATCCTTGCCCGCAATATGCCTAAATTGAATGCCAACATTGGTTTTATACGGTGTTTTATCTTTGCTAAAACGGGCATCTCGATAGATTCGCATAAGTGAACCTCCCGTTTTTTTCGCCACTGCAGTAAAGTTTGGCGATAGTGATTTAATGCCCGGTTCCATAGCCTCAATGAAAGCGAGTGAAGGTGAGCGTACCGCCTCTTCATAAAGTGCTTTTCGCTCATTAAACCAAGTTCGGTTATTGTTACCACTTAGTTTTTGCAAAAAATCGAAAGTATTCTTGCTATAAAAAGATGTGCTCACAGAATTAGTCACCAAAAGTTGATTTAAAACACCACTTGTTTGTTTGTGCTGAATATAATAACCTTTTATATTAATTAAATTAATAGCGTTTAGATGAAGAGGGGATGCATGAGCAGTTATAACGTAAAAATAAGTGGGCAGGAGTTAGAGTTTAAGTGCGAGGAAGGCGATACTATTTTGCGTGCGGCATTACGCGCAGGTATAGGTATGCCTTACGAGTGTAACTCTGGTGGTTGTGGTGCTTGTAAAGTAGAGGTGCTAGACGGTAATGTGAATGACATTTGGGAAGGCGCGCCAGGGCTATCTCCTCGTGATATTAAAAAAGGCCGCAAGTTAAGCTGCCAATGTATTCCGACAGAAGACCTTGAGATAAAGGTACGTTTAAATCCTGAAGCAATGCCGGTACATAAGCCGATTAAATCAGCGGCAGTTTTATTTGAAATAAATAAACTAACGGATGATATGGCGGAGTTTTGTTTTAAAACGGAACATGCCGCGAACTTTGAAGCGGGACAATTTGCCTTACTAGACTTTCCAGGCATTACAGGCTCACGTGGTTACTCAATGTGTAACTTGCCTAATGAAGAAGGCGAGTGGCGCTTTATTATTAAAAAAATGCCGGGCGGTAGCGCAACAACAACGTTATTTGAAGACTATGAAATAGGTGCAGAGATTGTTATCGATGGGCCATACGGCTTGGCATATTTAAAACCAGAGATTCCTAGGGACGTAGTGTGTGTAGGTGGTGGCTCAGGTCTATCTCCTGAAATGTCTATTATTAAAGCGGCCGCGAAAGATGCTCGCTTGGATGATAGAAACATTTACTTATTCTATGGAGGTCGTACACCAAAGGATATCTGCCCGCCAGCCCTTATTGAAGCAGATGCTGATTTAAAAGGCCGAATTAAGAATTTTAATGCGGTGTCAGATGCTGAAGCTGCTGAAGCTGCTGGTTGGGATGGTGATGTTGGGTTTATCCATGAGTTATTAGGAAAAACGTTGGGCGAGAAGTTGCCAGAGCACGAGTTTTATTTCTGCGGCCCTCCTCCAATGACAGACGCTTTAACGCGTATGTTGGTAACGGAATACAAGGTTCCGCTTGAGCAAATTAACTATGATCGTTTTTATTAAACCTTAAGTAGAGTAAAGTAAGCGACAGTCACTTTTTACTAGGCTTGGATATTATGGCCTGTGACTATTAAGTGAATTTTTATCAATATATAAAAGAGTTAAAATTATGAGTAATGTAATATTATGTAAAACAGAAGAGGTTAAAGACGAAGCGCCTATAGCGGTTACGCCAGATGGTTTTCCAGCATTAGCGGTTTATGTATTTGAAGGTGAGTATTTTGTCACCGACAACTTGTGTACACACGGGATGGCTATGCTGACAGACGGTTACCAAGATGGTGATGAAGTAGAGTGCCCATTTCATGGCGGCGCGTTTTCTATAAAGACAGGTGAGGCAACATCATTTCCTTGCCAAATACCGGTTAAAACATACCCTGTCACGATTGAAGATGGCAATGTTTGTATTCCTGAAGCGAATAATTAGGCAAATAATATGCAAACATCTATAGATTTTTATTTTGACATGATGAGCCCTTTTAGTTATTTGGCTCATACTCAATTGCCTGATTTGGCAAGAAAATACGGCTTAACGGTTAATTACTTACCTATGAGTATACCGCCAGCAAAAATTGCGGCAGGGAATTACGGCCCTTCGAATCGCGAAGTGCCTGCTAAAATAGATGTTATGTTGGCAGATATTAAACGCTGGGCAGCACATTATGATGTTCCTTTTACATTTCCCAAAAACCTTGAAGTAGAGCCTTGGAATGTTGGTGTTTTATATGCTAATGATAAGGGTCAAGCAGAAGCCTATGTTAATGCCGCCTATGCAAAGATTTGGGCAGATGGTTGTGACCCAACAGACATGGCTGAATTATCACAAGTTGCTGATAAAATGGGCTGGAACACGGATGAGTTTATTGCTTATGTGCAGTCAAATGAAGGGCGAACTCGTTTCCGTAAGGCTTGTGTAGAGGCACATAAAGAAGGTGTTTTTGGTGCGCCTATCATGAAGTTAGATGACCAGGCTTGGTGGGGTAATGACCGCTTTATGTTTATTGAAGAATATCTTAAGGGTCGCAAGAGTTAGGTTAAGTTCTTCAGCATTTTAATATGTGCAATACCCGCTTCTTGAAATGGCTTCCCTATTATTTGGAAGCCATTTTTTTTATAAAAATCAACAGCGCTTTGTTGTGCATGGCAACGTAATTGTTGGAGTTCAAGTGAGTCGGCAAGCGTTGTCATTTGTTTTAGTAGTTCGGCTCCCAGCCCTTGCTGGCGATATTCCTTTAGAACAGCCATTCTTCCAAACTTACCATTAGGTGCTAACCGCGCGGTTGCAATGGCTGTGTTGTCGTTATTAAAAATAACGACATGCAAAAAATGCTCATCTTGTTCATCTAACTCTATATGTTGGGGCACGCCCTGTTCTTCAACAAAAACAGATAGCCGAATCGGCTTGCAGTATTCCTCTAGGTCAGCCCAAGCTCCAGTTTTTACCGATAAACTTAGCATTAGGGTATGGCGACTTCAGTGAGTAATGTTGCGGATAATGGTTGGTCTGACGACGTAGCGCCATTTTGTAAGGTGAGTCTATGGTCTGTAATAGATGGAAGTACGGCTTGAATATCCTCAGGGTAAACACTGTCTCGGTTATCGATTAAAGCCCACGCTTTGGCGGCTTGAATTAAGGCGATGCCAGCTCGTGGCGATAGACCTTGAGAAAACAAAGGTGATGTTCTTGAAAACTCTAATAAGGCCTGTACGTAACCGATTAACGGCTCGGCAACATGAATATCAACAACCTGTTGTTGAAGAGAAACGAGTTGATCAGAGTCGATAATTGTTTTGCAAGAGTTGAGTTTTAAACGCGTGTTCTGGCCATTTAGCAGTAGCTTTTCAGAGGTAGGGTCTGGATAACCAATAGATAGGCGCATTAAAAATCGATCGAGCTGCGATTCGGGAAGTGGAAAAGTGCCAATTTGATAGCCTGGGTTTTGCGTAGCAATCACAATAAATGGATTGCTCATTGGGTGAGTTTTTTTCTCAATGGTTACCTGTCGCTCCTCCATTGCTTCTAGCAGCGCGCTTTGAGTTTTAGGGGTTGCACGGTTAATTTCATCTGCCAATATAAAATCAGAAAAAATAGGGCCGGGATGAAACTCGAAGCGACTGTTATTTCTGTCAAAGACACTAGAGCCGATAATATCAGCGGGTAATAAGTCGCTGGTAAATTGAATGCGTTGAAAGTTTAGTCCAAATAATATCGCGAAGGTATGGGCAAGGGTCGTTTTGCCAACACCGGGTATGTCTTCTATTAAAAGGTGCCCCTTTGCGAGTATGCAGGCTAGTGCCAACTTAATCGTTTTTTCTTTCCCTAAGATAATGGCATTGGCTTGTTCTAAAAAAACTTGAATGGATGGGTTCATAAGAGGCGTAAGCAGTTAGGGTTGAAGAGCTAAAGAGATTATTCTAGCAAATAGAATTTGCCTGTGCGTTGAACGCGGCAACTAAATGTATTGAATAATGTTAAAATCAACCACTTATCTATATAAAGTTAGAGTTATGCAACATCCAAATTTTTTTGACGTTATCGTTGTCGGTGGCGGACATGCTGGTACAGAGGCGGCATTAGCGGCTGCACGTACAGGCGTTAAAACCTTATTATTAACCCAAAATATTGAAACTTTGGGGCAGATGAGCTGTAACCCAGCGATTGGTGGTATTGGTAAAGGCCACTTAGTTAAGGAGATTGATGCCCTTGGTGGGGTTATGGCGAAAGCAACCGACAAGGCGGGCATACAGTTTCGCATACTGAACTCGAGTAAAGGCCCTGCTGTACGTGCAACACGTGCTCAAGCAGACCGTCTACTGTATAAGCATGCGGTTAGGGAAACCTTAGAAAACCAAGAAAACCTAAGTTTGTTTCAGCAAACAGTGTCGGACCTGATTGTAGAGAACGATTGCGTTAAAGGCGTGGTGACTCAAATGGGTCTTAAATTTGTGGCATCAACCGTTGTGTTAACAGTGGGGACATTTTTGGGCGGTAGAATTCATATCGGCCTTGAGAATTATGAAGGCGGTCGTGCGGGTGATGCGCCATCCAATGCCTTGTCTCAACGATTGCGCGCCCTACCCTTTAATGTTGATAGATTAAAAACAGGCACACCCCCAAGAATAGATGGCCGAAGTATTAACTTTAGTGTGATGCAAGAGCAACCGGGTGATACGCCGTTACCAGTTTTTTCTTTTATGGGCTCGGTCGAAGATCATCCTGAGCAAATATCTTGCTTTATCACCAGAACGAATGAGCAGGGTCACGACATTATTCGTTCAGGGTTAGATCGCTCGCCTATGTACACAGGTGTTATTGAGGGAGTCGGTCCACGATACTGCCCGTCAATTGAAGATAAAGTGATGCGCTTTTCGGATAAAAATTCGCACCAGATCTTTGTAGAACCTGAGGGCTTAACAACAACAGAAGTATACCCAAATGGTATTTCAACCAGCTTACCGTTTGATATTCAATACGCCTTTATCAAAACGATTAAAGGGTTTGAGAATGCCCATATCGTGCGTCCTGGTTATGCGATTGAATATGATTTTTTTGACCCAAGAGATTTAAAGTCATCCTTGGAAACTAAACATATGCCAGGTTTGTTTTTTGCTGGACAAATTAATGGTACGACGGGTTATGAAGAAGCTGGGGCCCAAGGGCTTATTGCAGGTTTAAATGCGGCGCGTCAATCACAAGACTTAGAGGCATGGTGCCCACGTAGAGACGAAGCCTATATTGGCGTCATGATTGATGATTTAGTCACGAATGGCACGTTAGAACCTTACCGAATGTTTACTAGTCGAGCCGAGTATCGATTGTTGCTACGAGAGGATAATGCCGACTTAAGGTTGACCGAAATAGGTTACCAAATGGGCCTTGTGAATGAGGCTCAATGGCAAAAATTTTGTGTGAAAAGAGAAGCAATAGAGCTTGAACAAGCTCGCTTAAAGTCAACTTGGTTGCAGCCTAAAACAGCAGCATCTGAAGACGCGGATAAATTTTTGAAAACCCCGCTACAACGAGAAGCTAATTTATTGGATTTATTACGTCGACCTGAGGTGAAATACAGCAATATTGCCAACTTAACGGGCGTTGAGAGCAAGGTAGAGGATAGTTCGGTACGTGATCAGGTAGAGATTCAAGCGAAATACGCGGGCTATATTGATCGTCAGCAAACAGAAGTTTTGCGTTCATTACGTTATGAGGAATTTGCTTTGTCATCGACGCTGAGTTATCGCCATGTACCTGGCTTATCGTCGGAAGTTATCGAAAAGCTGGACAGGCATAAGCCAGAAACATTAGGGCAAGCCGGTAGAATACAAGGTGTAACACCTGCTGCAATCTCTTTGTTGTTGGTGCATTTAAAGAAAAAAAGTGCGTAATAGTCATGTTTAATAAATCGCACCAGAACCAATTAGAGCAAGGCCTTAAAGAAATGCGCATTACGTTGCCATCTGAGGGCTTAGATAAGCTTATTGAGTTTCTTCGTATGATGGTGAAGTGGAACCGTGTGTATAATTTGTCGGCTATTAAAGAACCAGGCGATATGGTGAATTTGCATTTGTTAGACAGTTTGGCAGTGCTGCCCTTTTTATACGGTAATAGCTGTATTGATGTAGGCACTGGCGCTGGTTTGCCGGGTTTACCATTAGCAATCGCGCGACCAGATATGCGTTTTGGTTTGTTAGATAGCAATTCCAAAAAAACACGATTTATACAGCAAGCATGTATTGAGTTAGGCTTAGAAAATGTGGTGGCCTTGCATGAACGAGTTGAGGAGTATCGGCCGGAACAAAAATTTGATACGGTAACTGCTCGTGCATTTACCGCAATGCCAGATTTGTTATCGAAAACACGTCACCTGTTAGCATCAGGGGGGAAGCTACTGGCAATGAAGTCAAAAGAAACAACGGCTATTGAGAGTAAAGAATTTCAATTCGTGGGCGTGGAATCGCTGGTGATACCGAACGTAGATGCTACGAGAAACTTGGTTATTTATACAGCTGTGTAGTTGGGCATCATTATGATTAAAGAGAGAGTGGCTTAAGTGGCAAGAATAATAGCGGTTACTAATCAAAAAGGTGGTGTGGGTAAAACGACAACCAGTGTTAATTTAGCGGCGTCGGTCGCTGAGCTGGGCCGACGAGTGTTACTGGTTGATATGGACCCTCAAGGTAATGCGACGATGGGTAGTGGTGTGAATAAGCAGGATATTGAATGGTCTTGCTACGATGTCTTGCTGGAAGATTGTGACCCTCTTCTAGCGGTCGTCAGTTCAGACAATATCAAGCACCATGTATTACCTAGCAATATGGATCTTGCAGGTGCGGAGGTGCACTTGTTAGACGTTGGCCACCGTGAAAGTCGTTTAAAAAAAGCGTTGGCTAGCTTGCTGGTTGACTATGATTACATATTCATCGACTGCCCACCGTCAATGAATATGTTAACGGTCAATGCGCTGGTTGCCGCGGATAGTGTGTTAGTGCCGATGCAGTGCGAGTACTTCGCTCTTGAAGGCTTGTCATCTTTAATGGATACGTTGAAACAGGTACAGGAAACAGTAAATAAAGAACTGGTATTAGAGGGTCTGTTGAGGACGATGTTTGATGGGCGTAGTCGATTAACTCGGGACGTGAGTGAGCAATTAATGACGCATTTCTCCGATAGGGTATTCGAAACGGTTGTGCCAAGAAACATAAGGCTTGCCGAGGCTCCTAGTTTTGGCTTGCCCGCTATTCTTTATGATAAAAGTTCACGTGGTGCGCAAGCTTATATGGATTTGGCGCGTGAACTTGATGAGAAATATGACCAGGATAAAAAATGTCTATAAAGAAAAGAGGCCTAGGCCGAGGGCTAGATGCGCTATTAAGCCAATCAGTAACAGGTAACGTCAAAAAAGAAGCCACTAAATTGCCGATAGATTTATTACAACGCGGCAAATATCAGCCAAGAACAGAGTTTGATCAGATTCAACTTCAAGAATTAGCTGATTCGATTAGCGCGCAGGGAATTATTCAGCCGATTGTTGTACGTCCTGTTGGTGCTAATAGCTATGAAATTTTAGCTGGCGAACGACGCTGGAGGGCAGCACAATTAGCGGGGCTGCAAGATGTTGATGTGGTCATTAATGACGTTGACGATCGTTCGGCAATTGCTATTTCATTGATCGAAAATATTCAACGAGAAAATTTAAATATACTGGATGAGTCGGAGGCCTTGCAGCGACTAATTAATGAGTTTGAGATGACGCATCAGCAGGGAGCGGATGCAGTGGGTAGATCAAGGGCTGCGGTCAGTAATCTATTACGTTTATTAGAGTTAGGTCAGGAGGCAAAAGAAAGTCTTCGAGCTGGAAAAATTGAAATGGGGCACGGAAGAGCCTTATTAGCCTTGAGTGAGTCACAACAATCAAGCGTAGTCAGTAAAGTAGTGGCCGGCGGCTTGTCGGTGCGCGCAACAGAAGCAATGGTAAAGCGAGTGCTAAAAAGTGGCGGAGAAAAGAAAAGCACCCTAGTGAAAGACCCTGACGTTGAGAGGCTGGAGCAGGATATTGCAGAGAAACTAGGTGCTAATGTGAAGATTAGCCACTCTAGTAAAGGAGATGGAAAGATAGTTATTCAATTTTCATCATTGGATGAATTAGAGGGTGTGTTAGGTCATTTTAAATAAACTTGACTATGAGGTGCGGCAAAAATTATAATGGGCGGCTGAATGCGACGAGCATTATAAAATGAAAGCTCAGTCTAAAATTGTTGTTTACCAGGTAGGACTAATTTTCGTGGTTGCAATTACAGGGCGTGTCTTGTATTTAGAGCAGTTTGATTTAAAAGCAGTGTTGTACGGTGGATTTATATCGGTAACGGCATCTATAGTAATGGCGATTAGGTTAAGTCAAGCAGTAAAAAATGCGCAAAAAGGCAGTAAGCGTGGCAGTTTTTATGTTTACTTAGGTGTGATAGAGCGATTATTGGTCGCTATCGCGCTTTTTGGTGCGGGGCTTATGTGGTTTGAAATGAGTCCTGTTTATACAATGGTAGGGCTGGTTGTGGGTCAAGTAGGGTTTATACTTGGCGGATTTAGAGTGAAAGAATAAGAGAAAAACTATGGCAGGCGAAAACCTTACGTCATCAGACTATATTAAGCATCACTTAACCAATTTAACATATGGGCAGCACCCAGATGGGACTTGGGGTATAGCGTCTGGACAAGAAGCAGCGAAAGAAATGGGCTTTTGGGCGGTTAATATAGATACGTTAGGTGTATCTGTAATTTTAGGCTGTTTGTTTCTTTTTCTCTTTAGAAAAGCAGCTTCTGCACCAACAACAGGTGTGCCAACTGGCTGGCAAAACTTTGTTGAGATGGTGTTAGAGTTTATTGATGGTAGCGTAAAAGATAGCTTTAACGGTAGAAATCCAGTTATTGCACCACTTGCACTAACAATATTTGTATGGATTGTGCTAATGAATACAATGGATTTAGTGCCTGTTGACTATATTCCACATTTAGGTCAGCTTATCGGCATCCCTTACCTTAAAGTGGTGCCAACAACCGACCCGAATTTAACATTCTCATTAGCGTTGGCTGTGTTTTTTCTTACGATTTACTATAGCATCAAGGTCAAAGGGCCTGGTGGGTTCTTCGCTGAATTGGCCTTTCACCCATTCCCTAAATATATGATGCCATTTAATTTGCTTTTAGAATTGATCGCATTGATTTCAAAGCCAATTTCATTAGCACTGCGTTTATTCGGTAATATGTATGCAGGTGAGATGATCTTTATTCTAATTGCATTATTACCGCTGGGTATACAGTGGACGCTGTCATTACCGTGGGCAATATTTCATATTTTAGTTGTTATATTGCAAGCGTTTATATTTATGACGCTTACTATCGTGTACCTGAGTATGGCTCACGAAGAAAATCATTAGTTTTTTTATTAATTTTAGTAAACTCAATAGGAGAGAAAAATGGAAGATGTAGGTTTGATTTATTTAGCAGGTGCATTATTAATGGGTATGGGTGCGATCGGCGCTGCAATTGGTATCAGCATGTTGGGTGGTCGTTTTATAGATGGTGCAGCTCGCCAACCTGAATTAATTCCTTTGTTACGTACGCAGTTCTTTATTGTTGTAGGTCTAATTGATGCGGTTCCAATGATTGCTGTTGGTATTTCTATGTACATTCTGTTTGCGGTCGTTGGTTAAATTAAACGAAGATTAACCCTAAACTAAGGCTTAATAATGAATATTAATGCAACCCTAATAGGCCAAACGATAGCATTTTTTATGTTCGTTTGGTTCTGCATGAAATATGTATGGCCGCCATTAATGGCAGCTATGGAAGAACGAAAAAGTAAAATCGCTGAAGGTTTAGCTGCCGGTGAGCGTGGTCAAAAGGAACATGAATTAGCAGAAAAGCGCGCTAAAGAAGTGTTACAAGAAGCCCGGGCTGAAGCATCGGATATTATTAATCTGGCCAATGTACGCGCTGGTGAAATGGTAGAAGAAGCCAAAGGCAAAGCAGCAGAAGAAGCGGCGAAAGTTAAGAAAGGTGTGGAAGCAGAAATTGAGCAAGAAATTGCTAGTGCACGTGAAGAGCTTCGTCAGCAGGTGTCTGTTCTAGCCATATCGGCGGCAGAGAAAATTATTAAAAGCGAAATCGATGCGTCCAAGCACCAAGTTATCATTGACGATATCAGTGGCAAATTAGGTGCGGTTTAATGGCTGAGTTAGCAGCGCTTGCGAGACCTTATGCTGAAGCTGTGTTCTTAATGGCAGATGAAAAAGGTGAGCTTGACCAATGGTCAAAAATGTTAGGTTTTTTAAATCTAGTCATGAGTGACGAACAAGTCAAGAAGCTAGTAGATAACCCAAAATTATCCAAAAGTGACCTAGAGAATGCCATAACTGGTATTTGTGAAGGTCAAATGGATGCTAGAGGGGTCAACTTCGTTAAGCTACTGACTAAAAACAATCGCTTGTCATTAACCAGCGAAATTACCAACCAGTACGAAATTAAAAAAGCTGAAAAATGCGGAGAGCTTGGTGTGAAAGTAATATCAGCCTTTCCTATGACTGACGAAGATAAGGGTAAATTAAGTGTATCCTTATCAGACTCATTCGGTAAAAAAGTAACGATTAACGTTGAAGAGGATTCAAGCTTAATAGGCGGCATGATAATTCGTGCTGGTGATAAAGTGATTGACGGCTCTTTAAATAGTCAGATTAAACAATTGGCTAATAAGCTAAAATAGCAAAGGTAAAAACGATGCAACTAAATCCATCCGAGATAAGTGATCTTATCAAGAAAAAAATCGAAAACTTCGATACAGACGTAGAAGCTAAAACTGAAGGCACAATCGTTTCTTTAACAGACGGTATTGCTCGAGTACATGGCCTGTCAGATGCAATGCAAGGCGAGATGTTGGAGTTCCCTGGCGGAACATACGGTATGGCGCTTAACTTAGAAAGAGATTCCGTGGGTGTTGTTATCATGGGTTCCTACTTGCACCTTTCAGAAGGTGATAGCGTAAAATGTACAGGACGCATTTTAGAGGTTCCAACAGGCGAGGCATTACTGGGTCGTGTGGTTGATGCTTTAGGTGCTCCTATTGACGGCAAAGGCGCGGTTGATGCTGAGTCATCATCCCCCGTTGAGCGTATTGCACCGGGTGTTATTGCACGTAAATCAGTTGATGAACCTGTACAAACAGGTCTTAAGTCCATTGACGCCATGATCCCACTAGGTCGTGGCCAACGTGAGCTAATCATTGGTGACCGTCAAACGGGTAAAACAGCGATTGCCATTGATGCGATCATTAACCAAAAAGGTAAAGGCATCAAGTGTGTTTATGTTGCTATTGGTCAAAAGCAATCATCTATTGCTAACGTTGTAAAAAAACTTGAAGAGCACGGTGCGATGGCGCATACAACAGTTGTTGTTGCGGGCGCTGCGGACTCTCCAGCACTACAATTTATTGCACCTTATGCTGGTTGTGCAATGGGCGAGTACTTCCGTGATAAAGGCGAAGATGCGTTAATCATTTACGATGATTTAACAAAACAAGCATGGGCATACCGTCAAATTTCATTATTACTTCGTCGTCCACCAGGACGTGAAGCGTACCCGGGTGATGTCTTCTACCTTCATTCAAGATTATTGGAGCGAGCTGCTCGTATTAACGCTGAAGAAGTTGAAAAGTTAACAAGCGGTAAGGTAAAAGGTAAAACAGGCTCATTAACGGCGTTACCAATTATTGAAACTCAAGCGGGTGACGTATCAGCTTTTGTTCCAACTAACGTAATTTCTATTACAGATGGCCAAATCTTCCTAGAAACAGATTTGTTTAATGCCGGTATTCGTCCTGCAGTTAATGCTGGCTTATCAGTGTCGCGAGTAGGTGGAGCAGCACAAACTAAATCAGTTAAAAAACTAGGTGGTGGTACACGCCTTGATTTAGCACAGTATCGTGAATTGGCAGCGTTTGCGCAGTTTGCTTCAGATCTAGATGCGGCTACTAAAGCACAGATAGATCGTGGTATTCGTGTGACCGAATTGATGAAACAGAATCAATACGCACCGTTAAGTGTGCCACAAATGTCAATATCATTATTTGCAGCCAACGAAGGTTTTATTGATGCCGTTGACGTGGATAAAGTGCTAGATTTCGAAGCAGCTTTACATGCTTATATGGAACGAGAGAAGGCAGACGTAGTGGCAGCAATTGGTAATGAAGGTAATTATAATGACGACATCATTGCGGAATTGAAATCTTCCATCGAAGAGTTTGTAAAAACACAAACCTGGTAAGCGAGAAAAGCTATGGCAGTCGGAAAAGAAATCAAGACCAAAATTGCGAGTGTTCAAAGTACGCAGAAAATAACACGCGCAATGGAAATGGTCGCTGCAAGTAAGATGCGTAAAACACAGGAACGCGTCTTGGCAGCACGTCCCTATGCTAAGAAAATGGGTCAGGTTATTCGCCATTTGGCACAAGCTAGATCAGAATATAAACACCCTTACTTGGCCGAGAGAGAGTGTAAGCGTGTTGGCATAATACTTATTAGTAGTGACCGTGGTTTGTGTGGTGGATTAAACTCAAATTTATTTCGTAAATTCGTTGGCCAGCTTAAAGATTGGAACGAAGAAGGAACAGAAGTAGTGATGGCCTCTATTGGCTCAAAAGGCGAAGGCTTTTTAGGGCGTTTAGGTGGTAACGTACTTGGCTCTGTGACACATATCGGTGAGACACCTTTGTTAGAAGATATCATTGGCGTAGTTAAAGGAATGCTGACTGAGTATGACGAAGGTAAGATTGATCGTTTTTATATAGCCCATAATGACTATGTAAATACGATGACTCAGACGCCAGAGATCACGCAGTTATTACCAGTCTATACTGAAGAGTTAGATGACCAACTAACGCATCACTGGGATTATATTTATGAACCTGATGCTAAAGAAGTATTGGATCAATTGTTGATTAGATATGTTGAATCTTTAGTCTATCAAGGTGTGCTAGAAAACAATGCCTGTGAACAAGCTGCTCGAATGGTCGCAATGAAAAGTGCCTCAGATAATGCTGGTACCTTGATTGATGAGTTGCAACTAATTTATAACAAAGCAAGGCAAGCAGCAATTACACAAGAATTGTCGGAAATTGTTGCTGGCGCAGCAGCAGTTTAACGTTGTATTCAGTCGGAGGTTAAGCCTTTGGCAACAACGACACCTATGCGTTATGAGCATAGGCTGAATAAACAGTAGGGAAGCATTTTTGCTTCAACGAGACTTATGGCCGAAGGCTATACAAAAAAATTTAAATTAAGACTATTGAGGAACTGATATGAGCTCAGGTGTTATCGTTCAAATTATTGGCGCGGTTGTTGACGTGGAATTTCCACGTGACGCTATACCTAAAGTATATGACGCACTTTTAGTAAAAGAAGTGGGTTTAACGTTAGAAGTACAGCAGCAAATTGGCGATGGTGTTGTTAGAACTATTGCTATGGGAACAACAGATGGCGTTAAAAGAGGTTTAGAAGTAAGCAATACTGGCGAAGCAATCCAAGTGCCAGTAGGTACAAAAACGCTAGGCCGTATCATGAACGTCCTTGGCGAGCCGATAGATGAAAAAGGCCCTATTGGCGAAGAAGAGCGCTGGGGTATTCACCGAACTGCACCTTCTTATGAAGAGCAGGCTGCCTCTAATGACATCTTAGAAACAGGTATCAAAGTTATTGACTTGGTTTGCCCGTTCGCTAAGGGTGGTAAAGTTGGTTTGTTTGGTGGTGCGGGTGTTGGTAAAACCGTTAACATGATGGAGCTGATCCGTAACATCGCGATCGAGCACAGTGGTTATTCAGTATTTGCTGGTGTAGGCGAGCGTACTCGTGAAGGGAATGACTTCTACCACGAAATGACTGATTCAAACGTTATCGACAAAGTATCGTTGGTTTATGGACAGATGAATGAGCCTCCAGGAAACAGACTGCGTGTTGCCTTAACAGGTTTAACAATGGCGGAAAAATTCCGTGCAGATGGTAGTGATGTTTTGTTATTTATTGATAATATTTACCGTTATACATTGGCTGGAACTGAAGTGTCTGCGCTACTTGGTCGTATGCCTTCAGCAGTGGGTTACCAACCAAACCTTGCTGAGGAAATGGGTGTTTTCCAAGAGCGTATTACCTCAACACGCGAAGGCTCAATTACGTCAATCCAAGCGGTATACGTACCAGCGGATGATTTAACTGATCCATCACCTGCTACAACCTTTGCTCACTTGGATGCGACAGTTGTGTTATCGCGTCAAATTGCTGAGCTAGGTATTTATCCAGCGATTGATCCATTGGATTCTACTAGTCGCCAGTTAGATCCATTAGTGATTGGTGAAGAGCATTACAATGTTGCTCGTGATGTACAGGGCACTTTGCAGCGTTATAAAGAGTTACGCGACATTATTGCTATTTTGGGAATGGATGAATTATCAGAAGAAGATAAAATATCTGTTGCTCGTGCACGTAAAATTCAGCGTTTCTTGTCGCAGCCGTTCTTTGTTGCTGAAGTATTCACCGGCTCACCTGGTAAATACGTATCACTTAAAGATACAATTGCTGGTTTCAAAGGCATTATTGCTGGCGAATATGATCATATTCCTGAGCAAGCATTCTACATGTCAGGAACCATTGATGAAGTGATTGAAAAACACGCAAAACAAGCTGCTTAATAAAAAGGGTCTAAAATGAGCATGACAATACATGTAGATATTGTAAGTGCAGAAGCGTCTATTTATGCTGGTTTAGCTGAGATGGTCTTTGCGCCGGGTGAGTTGGGTGAGTTGGGTATTGCACCACGACATGCACCACTGGTTACTCGCTTAAAGCCTGGAGAAGTTAGGGTTAATACGGGAAAGGAAGAGTTAGGTTTCTTTATTTCTGGCGGTATATTAGAGGTCCAGCCGCACCTTGTTACAGTATTAGCAGATACAGCTATTAGAGCGGATGACCTTGATGAGGCTAAGGCTCTGGCGGCTAAGAAACAAGCGGAAGAGGCTTTAGCCGATAAATCATCAGACATTGATTTTGCTAAAGCACAAGCTGAATTGGCGGAAGCAGCGGCCCAATTACAAGCGATTAGTCGCTTGAGAAAGTCACGTTAAAACTAACAGTAACATCATAAATTGTGTAAAAGATATTGGTGCGCTTAAACTTAAGTTTTGATGATTAACAAATTGAAACCCGCATTAGGCGGGTTTTTTTATACCTGTTAAACTGGTTCAAATATAAAAATACCATTAAATATGAATTTAAAAACAATTATTCTCGCCGCGGGGAAAGGTACGCGGATGGTGTCAGAAAAAGCCAAAGTACTTCATGAGATTGCAGGTAAATCTATGCTTCAAAGGGTTGTTGAGTCTGCTAAAGAGTTAGATAGCAAGGTTCTCGTCGTTTATGGGCATGATGGTGAACAGGTTAAGCAAGCGCATTCTGGATTTAATATTTCTTGGGTCGAGCAAACTGAGCAATTGGGTACCGGTCATGCAGTTAAACAGGCGCTAGATCTTATCGACAAAAATGATGTTGTTTTAATTTTGTATGGTGACGTACCGTTAATCAAATCGACTACGCTCGAACAAATGGTTGGGGCTGTGGGCGACCGATCTATGTCATTACTGACAGTAAGGCTAGCAAACCCTGATGGATACGGTCGAATTGTCAGAGTAAACAATAAGGTTACTAAAATAGTTGAACAAAAAGATGCATCTGAAACTGAATTATTACTTGATGAAGTTAATACAGGGATTATGGCGGTTAAGGGTGCAAAGCTTATTGAATGGTTAGGTCGGCTGAACAATAACAACGCGCAAGGGGAGTACTATCTAACAGATATCATCGAAATGGCGGTGAATGAGGGTGTGCTTATCAAGAGCATTCACCCTGATAATGAATTTGAAGTACAAGGCGTTAATTCTAAAATCCAACTAAATGAATTAGAAAGGGAATATCAACAGCTTAAAGCGCTTGAATTGATGGGTTTAGGGGTTACATTAGCCGATAAAGCCCGAATCGACATTCGAGGTGACATCATTCTTACGGGAAGCGATATTTATATTGATGTTAATAATGTATTTGAAGGGCGCGTTAGCTTAGGGAAGAATGTACATATTGGTCCAAACTGTGTGATACAAAATGCAGTTATTTCAGATGGTGTTGTGATTAAAGCGAATTCGGTTTTGGAAAACTGTATTGTTGGTAAAAATAGCACTATTGGGCCTTTTGCTAGGCTTCGTCCGGGCGCAGAACTGGCAAATGATGTACATATTGGTAATTTTGTTGAAATTAAAAAAACAACAATTGGAGCAGGTTCAAAGGTTAATCATTTAAGCTATATAGGTGATGCTGAGATAGGCAAAGGCGTGAATGTTGGTGCGGGTACGATCACCTGTAATTACGATGGTGTTAATAAACATAAAACTGAAATTAAAGATGGCGCCTTTATCGGTTCAGGCACACAGTTAGTTGCTCCTATTACGGTAGGTGCTGAGGCTACGTTGGGTGCGGGTACTACGCTTTCTAAGGATGCTCCAGCAGATACGTTAACGGTTACAAGAGCAAAACAAATAACTTTAAAGAGCTGGAAAAAACCGGTTAAGAATTAAAAGGATTTATATGTGTGGAATAGTTGGTGCAGTGGCACAAAGAGATATAACAGGGGTTTTAGTAAAAGGCCTACAAAGGCTTGAATACCGTGGATATGATTCATCTGGGGTGGCTGTTATTGCAGGCAATGGTGAAATAGAAAGGCGGCGTACAGAAGGGAAAGTAAAAAACCTTCAAGACCGAATAGAAGGTAATCCTTTGTCTGGGTTCTGTGGAATCGCTCATACTCGTTGGGCAACACATGGCGTGCCATCAGAAGCAAATGCACATCCACATACCTGCCAAGATATTGCGTTAGTACACAATGGTATTATCGAAAATTATGAGTTATTACGTAAGCAACAGCTCGAATCTGGTCATGAATTTGACTCTGAAACTGATACCGAAGTCATTGTCCATGCGATTTCTGATGCCTATGAGAAAAGTAATGACTTACTCAAGGCAGTTCAAGACACGGTTAAAACGTTAGATGGTGCGTATGCGCTAGGAGTTGTAGAAAAAGGTAATGGCGAACACCTAGTAGCTGTGAGAAAAGGTAGCCCTCTGGTGATTGGTATTGGTGAAAATGAGCATTTTATCGCATCTGATGTATTTGCATTGTTAGGGGAAGCGGAGCACTTCATTTATTTAGAAGAAGGTGATGTGGCTGACATTAGTTGTTCAAGTGTGACTATATACAATGAGCAAGGTGAACAGGTTAAGCGCAAGGTTAATAAAACCAAATTACAAGCAGGTGAAACGGGTTTAGGTGATTATGACCACTACATGCAAAAAGAAATTTTCGAACAGGCAGCCGTTCTCAAGCAGACGCTTGATGGCCGAATTGAGAATGGTCGTGTAGCAGCAAGCTGTTTTGGTAATGAGGCAGAAAAAGCATTTGAAAGTATAGAGGAAGTTCAAATTGTAGCGTGTGGAACCAGTTTCCATGCCGGGTTAGTTGCAAAGTATTGGTTTGAGTCTATTGCGGGTCTACCTTGCCATATTGAAGTGGCCAGTGAATTTAGGTATCGGCCACATATCGTTAAAAACAAAACGTTGTTTGTCACTATATCTCAGTCTGGAGAAACGGCAGACACATTGGCGGCTCTGCAAGCCTCTGCTGAGCTTGGTTATGCGCATACATTGACGATTTGTAACGTACCGGAAAGTTCATTGGTCCGAGAATCCGAATGGGCATTAATGACCAGAGCCGGACCAGAAATAGGCGTTGCTTCAACGAAGGCGTTTACCACGCAATTAACAGCGCTGTTATTGTTAGTTATTGCGTTGGGTAAACATCATAAAATTAATGACAAGAAGCACGTAGAGATTGTAAAGCAGCTGGAAATTTTGCCTGAGCAAGTGGCTGAAGTGCTTCGCCTGGAACCTGAAATTATAGAATTCGCGAAGACATTTAGCGATAAACATAATGCGTTATTCTTAGGTCGAGGTGAGCAATATCCCGTTGCAATGGAGGGTGCCTTAAAGCTAAAAGAAATTTCATACATCCATGCAGAAGCCTACCCAGCAGGCGAGTTAAAACATGGGCCTTTAGCATTAGTGGATGACCAAATGCCAGTGGTAGCTGTTGCGCCGAATAATGATTTGTTGGAAAAATTAAAATCGAACCTGCAAGAAGTGCATGCACGCGGTGGAGAATTGTTTGTATTTGCAGACGTTCATGCTGCATTTGAAGAAGTGGATGGGTTGAAAATTATTCGAGTATCAGAGATCGATGAAATTGTTGCGCCAATTATCTACACGGTGCCGCTTCAGCTATTGGCTTACCACGTAGCCGTCTTAAAAGGTACAGACGTGGATCAGCCGCGTAACTTAGCTAAATCGGTAACAGTAGAATAAGGCATAAGATTATTCTTTTTACTCCCATGGAAAAAATGATTTAAATCACTTTTTCAAGCGAAAATTCTAACGATCGATAGATCTTAAGCGTATGTTTTACGCAACACTTAGATAAAAAAGTGTAGTAAAAACATAACAGGGGGAGTTTCATGAAGAAATCGATTATAAAATCGAGCGCGGGTATTGCACTCAGCTCGGCACTATTATTGTCCCAAATCGGGACGGCACAAGCGTTTAGCTTTAATAAAGGCAAACTTAGAGGAGCGCTTGATACAGATTTAACCTATGCCATTGCAGCTCGTACAGAAGATGCTGATCATGACAAGATGGGCGCTGCCGGTAACAGAGCGTTTAAGGATGCGGGAGACATCTTTAGTAATGCTATTCGTGGTTCGAGTACGCTAAGTTTAGAGTATGGTGATTTTGGCATGCTTGCGCGGGGTAACTATTTTTACGATCATGTTTATGATAATGAAAACTTAGCAGACAAAGCGCATGACAAACTAGCACGAGACTTTTCGCTTACAGATTTAATGGTCTATGGCTATTTTGGTGATAACGACCAAGTCAATATTAGGCTTGGTAAACAGGTGATTAGTTGGGGTGAGAATACCTTTATTCAAGGCTCAATTAATGACATTAATACCGTTGACTTAAATAAACTAAGGCAGCCTGGTCGAGCACTTAAGGATGCGTTTATTGGTACAAATGCAGCTTATGTTTCATGGAATGTTGATGATGAATGGACGATTGAGTCTTTTTACCTATTTGAATTTGATCAAATTCAGTTAGATCCAGCGGGTTCATTTTGGACAACCTTGGATGCTGTCGGTGCTGGCGGTGGTTTTGATAGTGATGGTGATGGTGTTGTAGGGGAGAACCTTCCTGGGCCATTTGGCACGCCACTAGGGTCATGTCAATCGCCTGATGGCCTAGATGATTGTGGACTTGTTGGTGGTAATTTAGTTAGGGTCGGAGACAGAGCCGCTAAAGGTGGCCAATACGGCCTAGCCATAAGAAAATTTTTCCCAAACTTGTTTAATGGCAGTGAAATCGCTATTTATTATCAAAACCTTCATGACCACGTACCAATGATCTCTACTTATTACAATACGGGTGCATTCTTTTTAGAATATGTAGAAAATATTGAACGTTTGGGAATTTCATTTAATACCAATATAGAAGGCTGGGTTGTTGCTGGTGAATACCATGTACGTAAAGATGCTCCAATTCAAATGACTGCGCCTGTGCTAAATGGCCTTGCTGGTGCAGGGGGCGGGTTATTTGGTATAGCATGTGATGGCTGCGCTCCTGGTGATTACCAAAAAGGTTATGAACTTGTTGATCGTCATCAATTACAAATGACGTTTCAACGTATTTGGGGTGTTGGCTTTATGGGTGCAGATGCTAATAGCACCTTAGCTGAAGTGGCCTATGGTTGGGTTGATGGTTTGCCAGAGCAAAATGAGCCTATTGGTGGAGGGTTTAGATCTGTATTTACCCCTCAAGTAACCGAGCACTTTTGGGGCTTTCAGGTCAAACAATCACTTACGTACGAGGCAGCATTATTTAATGTTGCTTCAGTGTCTCCTTTTATTGCATTTAAATATGACGTAGATGGTGTATCTAACGAGATTGTTCCTTTGTTTGTAGATGATAGAAAAGCGTTAACAGTAGGTGCGAACTTTGGCTACGGTGGTGGCACGTGGACGGGTGGCGTTAGTTGGACCATGTTTGATGGAGCAGAAGCGATGGTTAATCAAGCGGGTAGTCGTTTGAATGGTCGTACAGACCGCGACTTTGTTCAAGCTAATATTAGCTATTCGTTTTAAGACCGGCGAAAAGCGTACCTTATTAAAAAGATTTTAGGAGAAATGATGAAATTTTTAACATCAAGAATAAAGAAACAGATGGCAGTTGTGTTATCAGCGGCCTTGTTACCAGGCATTGCATTAGCGCAACTAAACGCAGATGAAATGGCAAAACTGGGCGTTAGTGGAACAGAGCTAACTCCATCAGGTGCGATTCGTGCTGGAAATGCTGATGGGACTATACCTGAGTGGAATAGTGAACCTATTAAAGGTGTGGCAAATGGCTATGGTGATAGTTTGGCGGATCCATTTGCAGACGAAAAGCCGCTATTTACCATCACAGCAGCAAACTACACAGAGTATGCAGATAAGCTGACACCGGGTCAGGTAGGTATGTTTAAGCAATACCCTGAATCATTCCGTATGCATGTGTATCCAACACATAGAACTGGTGCGAATGATCCTTGGGTTTATGATGCAACCCTGGCGCAGGCAAAAAATGTAAAGATTTGTCCAGACTATGCTGAAAAAGGCCGTATTTGCTTGAGTGACCATATTGAAGGCGGCGGCATACCTTTCCCCATTCCTAAAACAGGTGAAGAGGCGGCATGGAATCATTACATGGCATTTAGAGGCTTGTCGATAGACACAGCGGGTAATGGAGCCTTAGTAGACTCATATGGCGGCAGAACTGATGTGGTGGTTCGTCAACGCCAAACATGGCCTTGGTGGGCGCAAGTTGGCGATGGTATGAAGGACTCAAAGTGGATGAAGCGAGACAAGGGTGCGCTCTTGTGTGATTCATGGCAGATTGAGAAACCACCTCGTTCTTCTGGCTTAGTATTTGGCGGCTGTAACTTTGTTGATAACTACGACTTTCAGGTGTATCTCTATATTCCTGGTCAACGCCGAGTAAGAAAGGCGCCAGAAATCGGTTTCCATGATAGTCCTTCTTTTGGTTCTGATGGTCAGCGTACTGTTGCAAGTCGCTGGATGCATTGGTTTGGTGGAAGCTATCCTAGACATGAATATTCGAAGCCTGTGCGTAAAGAGTTATTTGTAGCGTATAACAATTATAAGCTAACGAATGCGGATATGCCTTATGACGAAATTTTTGGTGAGGATCATATTAACCAAGACTTAATTCGTTATGAATTACACCGTGTATGGGTTGTAGACTCAACGCTGAAAGCAGGTCAACGCCACCTATATAAGCGTCATACAGCTTATTTTGATGAAGACTCATGGATTGGTCTAGCCTTTGAAGCCTACGATGCGAAAGATCGTTTATGGCGTGTGGGTGAGCAATACAACGTATTCTTTTATGGCCCAAATATCACGCGTGCTGTAGGTGATGTGCAGGTTGATTTGATCAATGGTCGTTACACTACATTTCCTAACTGGCAGTTCCAAGCAGGTAAGGATCTGGGTTTAGGTGGACCTAAGATTGTATCTAAAGCAGCGGAGATTGAATATAACGTTGAGATTTTCACTCCTCAAGGCCTAAGAAAATTTGGACGTAGATAATCATCATAATGTTGTTTTAGGTAATTAGATTAGGACCGAGGCTAGAAAATTTAGCCTCGGTCTTTTTATTGAAATTTATAGGAAATAAAATGATGTTAAGAATTATTTTGTGCTTGTCTCTATTGGTAGGTGGTTATGCGTTTGCAGAAACAGTCGCTAGGCCAGCACAGGAGCTGCCGTTATCAACGAAAGCTATCTTCCTTGATTTGGAAGAACATGAAGAAAAGGTTTTTGCCGTTGGAGAGCGAGGCATTATATTAAGCTCGAGTGATGGCGGCATGTCATGGAGTCAGATTAAATCACCAGTGGATGTGACCCTGACAGGGATATCATTTTCCTCTAAAACAGACGGTTGGATTGTTGGTCATGAGTCGACCATTTTACATTCGGTTGATGGCGGGGCGACATGGACGATAAACCAATATAAACCCGAGGAAGAGCGATTTTACATGTCGGTCAATTTTGTCAATCCACTTCAGGGTTATGTATTGGGTACCGATGGTGAGTTGAGAGTGACAGAAGATGGCGGAAAATCATGGAAACTCACAATATTATCAGTAGAAGAGTGGTATCAGAATCATTTATTTGCCATTGAGAAACTTGAAAAAACTGCTCTCGTTGTTGCCGAACGTGGTGGCATTTTTTATTCTGAAGATGGCTTAACTGATTGGCAGACAGTTCCATCGCCTTATGAAGGTTCCTTTTTTGGCGTTAATGTAATAGCTAATCAATACTTGGTTTTTGGTATGAGTGGGCATTTATACTTAATAAGCCCCTCCTCTTTAGAGTGGACAAAAATTCATACGGGAACAGACCAGTTTTTATTGGACTCAGTCGCAACTTCTGATAATAAGCGGGTACTCGTTGTCGGTCGTGGAGGGGTTATTTTAGTACTCGACGATAAAGGTGAATTAGTCAAAGCGATAGAAGATCCAAGTCGAGTTGATTATACCGCTGTGACGGTACTCGGCGATTCTGCCTATTTGGCGTCGATGGCGGGCGGGGTACAAAAAATGTCACTTAAACAACTAACGGATTAAATCAAGGATAGAAGCTATGACAATGAAACATGAATCTAATTTAGTCCATAAAATTTCAAATTTTCTAGCCGATGGTTTATTAAACCATCGGCTAGTTATTTTAACGATAGGTATATTGCTGACGGCATTTTTGGCATATCAAGGGCTTAATCAGCAGCTTTCACCGGGATTTGATAAAGCGATTCCTTTATCACATCCTTATATGAAAACATTTACTGACCACCGTGATGAATTTGGTGGCGCGAACCGGGTAACTATTTTTGTAGAAAATAAGAATGGTGATATGTTCACCCCAGAATTTTTTACGGTTCTTGAGAAAATCACCTCGGATGTTCTCGTGATGGATGGCGTGGATGCACGAACAGTGACCTCTCTTTTTACACCCAATGTTAATTATGTTGCAGTAAGCGAAGAAGGTTTTACGGGCTCCAAAATTGTGCCAGCAGATTTTATTGCGACAATGGAGCGTATCGAAGAGGTTAAAAGCAACCTGTTTAAATCTTCTGAAATTGGTAAGACGGTAGCTAAAGACTTATCTGGCGCGCTGGTTATTGCTGATTTGGTAGAAATTGATCCGATAACAAAACAAAAAATTGATTATGAAGTGTTTGCTGAAAGGCTCAGTAAAATTAGGGATACCTATCAAACTGATTCAATGGCTATTCATATCATTGGGTTTGCACCTTTTATTGGTGACGTTATTAATGGCGCAGAAGGTGTTATAGGTTTTTTCATTATTACCTTGATTATCACATTTGTTTTATTGGTCTTTTTTGCAGGCTCAATCAAGCTAGCGGTGGCGGTTATTATTACCGCGCTGGTGTCGGTGAGTTGGCAGCTGGGAATCGTAAAAATATTGGGTTATGGTGTAGACCCGATGTCGATATTGGTTCCATTCCTTATTCTAGCGATAGGCGTAAGCCACGCTATTCAAATGACCAACGTTTGGCGACTGGGCGTAGCAAAGGGCGATAGCTCGGTAGAATCAGCGCGTCAGGCCTTCTATAAGCTCTTTATTCCCGGCGCAACGGCACTTATTTCCGATGCGGTTGGCTTCGGCGTTATTGTATTAATTGATATCCCTATCATTAGAGAACTCGGCATTATTGCGAGTATTGGTGTGGCGGTGATGCTGCTGACTAATAAAATTATGCTGCCCATTCTTTTATCTTATATAAAACTAAACGATAAGGAAATTAAGCGTGCAGAGAGTAACATTAAGGGCACAGATCATGCTTTTTGGATGGCGTTATCGCAGTTTACTAAACGTAAAAATGCAGCCATTATTCTAGTCTTAGCCGCTGGCTTAGGGATCTATGCCATGTCTGTGCAAGATCAATTAATCGTGGGTGATGTAGAGGCTGGGGCACCCGAGTTTTGGCCTGAAGCGCGATACAACCAAGATGCGGATGCAATACAGTCTAAGTTTTCGGTTGGTTTGGATGAACTGGTGATTTTAGCGAAGGCAGATGAAAAAGGTTCCTGTGTTAATTTCAATATTATGCAAACCATTGATGACTTTGTTTGGCAGCTTAAAAATGTAGAAGGTGTACAGTCTGTTAAAGCCTTGTCTCAGGTGATTCGTGAAAGGAATATCGGCAATTATGAAGCCAACCCTAAGTTTTTGGGTATTCCTCGCAATGAGAAAATGATTTCAGCAAATATTTATAGAGTGGAGATGTCTCAAGCGCTATTTTCAAATGATTGCACGATTATGCCAGTGACCATTTATTTGACGGACCATAAAGCAGAGACCTTAGATCGAGTAATGGATGCAGTTGCCCGCTTCAATGAAAGTAATACAAACGAACACGTTACTTTCGTACCAGCGATGGGCAATGCAGGCATTATGGCGGCGACTAATGAGATTGTGGCTAAAGCGCAAACTAAAATTGAATTGATCCTATTTGCTGCGGTTGGTTTGTTCTGTTTTGTAACGTTTATGTCTATTCGAGCTACTATTTGTATCGTCGCTCCGTTGGCGCTCGTTGCTTATTTAGCCAATGCAGTGATGGTTCATCTAGGTATCGGCTTAAAAGTGTCTACCCTGCCTGTATTGGCCATGGGTGTTGGTGTTGGGGTGGATTATGGTATTTACCTTTTCGCTAGAATGGTGGCGCATAAATCTGCGGGTGAATCGTTACAGAAATCATACTACGAGTCGTTAAAAGAAGTAGGGACAGGGGTTGTTTTTACCTCCGTAACGATGACGCTTGGCGTAGCTACATGGTACTTTTCAGACCTTAAATTTCAGGCAGATATGGGTATCCTGTTGGCGTATATGTTCTTCGTTAATATGTTGGGCGCGATTATTCTTATTCCTGCACTGGCTAGTTTTCTTTACCCGCTTGATGAGCAAAAAGAAGAGGTGCAATCCGAATCATAATTCGGTACGGACAAAGCGAACAAGATTGTTAATGGCTGGTTTTTGAACGTTTTATAATGGAGTACTTTTATGGGTAGTACAGCTGATCACCTAAAGTGGCCTGCGGATGCAAGTTGTACTGCCGTACCGTATTCGGTTTTTAATAGCCAAGAGGTTTATGATCTTGAACAGGAAAAAATTTATAACGGAAAAACCTGGTGTTTTTTAGCCGCTGAAGAAGAGCTCCCCGATAAGGGGAGCTTTAAATCAACATATATAGGGGATACGCCTGTTGTTGTAACACGAGGCCAAGATAATGAAATATACGCTTGGGTAAATCGTTGCGCGCATAGGGGGGCTGAAATTTGTCGTGAACGCCATGGGCGTAAGGAAGACGGCGCCTATACCTGTGTTTATCACCAGTGGTCATTTGATGCGAAAGGTGATTTAAGGGGAGTTCCCTTTCAGCGTGGGTTGGGTGGTAAAGGTGGGATGCCTAAAGACTTTGATAAAACTAAACACAGCTTAAGGAAAGTGCGTACGGTTAATTATCATGGTGCCATTTTTGGAACGTTCAGCGAAGAAACTCCCGATATTGAAGACTATATGGGTGATGATGTGAGTTATCACATGCGCCGAATTTTAAATAGGCCGATTGAAATACTCGGTACCACTCGGCAACATATTAAAGGGAACTGGAAGTTTTATGCAGAAAATACCAAAGATCCTTACCATGCAAGTTTGCTACACCTCTTTCATGCCACCTTTGGGTTGTACCGCTCATCTCAACAAGGTGAATCAATCGTTAATAATAAAGTTCATTGTTTAATTTGGGTTAAGAGTTCTGAAGAAAAGAAAAGTGCTCTGGACGATGTTAAGAAAGAGAACCTTAGAACGATGCAACAAGGAAATTATGCATTGGCAGATGAGTCTTTACTGGCAGGCCAGCAGGAGTTTGAAGACGGACATAGCTTGGATATATTATCGATGTTTCCTTCGCTAGTGTTACAGCAAATTCAGAACACCCTAGCTTTTCGTCAGATTCTGCCTAAAGGTAAAGATGAATTTGAGTTGGTCTGGACTTACTTTGGTTATAAAGATGACACCGAAGAACTTCGCAATATTCGTTTAAAGCAATTTAACCTTATCGGACCGGCTGGGTTGATTTCAATGGAAGATGGGGAATCAACAGAGCTATGTCAAAAAGCGATAGTTCGGGATGGGGAGTACACCAGCGTGATAGAGATGGATGGTAAAGAGCCTGAAGGAGCAAAGCACCTAGTCACAGAAGGAATGATTCGTTCAATGTGGCAAGGGTATCGAGAGATGATGGGCTTTTAAGTCTTGAATAAGATGGAGAGGTATGAATCTTAAAACAATAAAACCCAGAGAAAGTCTGGGCTTTATTGTTTTAATTAAAAGTGTGTTTAATCCGTGTGTTGAGAGTGCTGTTTAGTCATCAAAAGCACCATCAAAGAATAGTTTAGTTAAATTATTAAACGCTTTTTTCTTTTCAATTTGTATCCAATGGCCGCAATGGTCAAACACGTGTAATTGCGCTTTTGGAATTCTCTCAATTAAGTGATATGCATTATTGAGTGGAATAAAAAAGTCTTCACGTGCATGGGTGACTAGCATTTGATGGGGGATATTATTTAGTTCTTCATCGGATAAAACAAAGGCATCAATACCTTTTTTCGTTCCGCCGCTAAACATGGCTTCAAACTGAACGCGTACCTCATCCTTCATAACGTTATCGAACCGTTGAGCAGCTATGCTGGCAATATCATCGCCCAGTAAGCTTGGGTCAAAAAGGAATTTAGTAATTAAGTACTCTAAAGTTTCTTTGGAGGGGTCTTTATAAAACTCCCATCCTTTAGTAAGGCCATCAGTGGGTTCAAAGGGTGCGCCAACTGGGCCCATAAGAACGGCTTTCTTAAAACGTTCGGGGTGTCTATTTAGTAGGTGTAAGGTAACGCCGCCACCCATAGAGTTGCCGACAATATGTGCTTGTTCGATGCCTTTAGCGTCTAATAAATCTATTTGTTGCTGAACCCAAACATCAATCCATTGACTGGTTCCGTTTGGCGGAGAATCGTGCTGGCTAAGGCCAAAACCTGCAATATCAGGTGCAAGGCAATGGTAGTTTTCGGCTAAAAAAGGCAATGCATAATGCCAGTTTGACATAGCGTTAGCACCCGGGCCAGAACCGTGCAGTAATAAAATACAGGTATCGTTTTCGATGCCCGTTTCATTTAAAAAAGTCTGAAAAGAACCTGTTTGAATATTTGATGTCTGCATGCTGATTCCTGATATAAAAAGTTTGTAGTTATGGTATCTAAAATATAGTTAAGAAAGTTAGTTTTAAGAAAAATATTTTGGATAGGAAAATGATTTATATCTATAAAAATGATTGATTCTAACTAGCGTTCAGTTTGTACAAGTGGTTATAATCAATAAAAAATATAAATGCAACTTAATGATGCAAAGGAGAGAGAATGTTTCCCACAGTGAATGCCCCAGAGACTATTAAACGAAAAGTTAGCATAGTGACCCGTTTCACAACGATACCTATATTACTTTTTGCCACAACGCCAGTTGTAGCGCACTTCTTAGGTGGTGGATATTGGTACTGGCTGACCGTTGCGGCGTTTGTTATCTGTATGATTCTTGACCCGATAGTGGGTGATGATCCCATTAACGCGCCTGCTGAGATGGAAAAAGATTTGGAGCAAAGCATTTTTTACCGCTTTATGCTCTGGATATATATTCCCATTCAATTTTTAATTACCTTGTTTGGCTATTCATTGATTAGCAATACCCCCATGGAGATGTTTACCGTATTGGGTGTTAATTACCATGCGTTAACAACAGCGGAAATGATTGGCTTAGCTATTTCATTGGGTCTTGTTACAGCATTTGGTGCAACGCCTGGGCATGAGCTCTGCCATCATGGAAATAAATTTGATCGTTTTATGGGGCAAGCACTCATGACGCCGCTAAGCATGGCCGACTTCTACGTCTATCATAACTTCCATCACCATATTCACGTAGCGACACCGCTAGACCCTGCAACATCCCCATATGGTGAGAATTTCTGGCGTTTTGCAGGGCGGAGCATTGTCCAAAAATCCATTGTAGCGTGGAAAGTAGAAGCTGAGCGTCTTGGCCGTAAGGGTTCAAGTTGGTTTAATATTGATAATAAAATGATCAAAATAACCATTGCACAAATCTCATGGTTTTCACTATTGGTTTATCTCTTTGGTTGGATTTCACTACCTTTGTTCATTATGCAATACCTTTTCCCAAGAATGCTTTTAGCGACCGCAGATTTTGCAGAGCACTACGGTCTAATGCGTAAGCAGCTCGAAGATGGTAGTTACGAAAAAGTGAGGCCAGAACATGCTTGGGATGACAGCATGATTATAAGTAGTTTCTTTATGTGTCAAATTGATCGACACTCTGATCATCATGCGAATGTTGGGCGGCCATATCAAGTATTAAGGGTGATGGAAAAAGCACCACGCCTACCTTTAGGTTACCTCAATATCTTATTTGTAACGATGGTTCCTCCTTTATGGAGAAAAATCATGCACCCAATTATTGAAGAGTTTTATGACACAGCGGATATCGTACCTTATGCGTTACCAAACACCTTGCCAGAGCGCTTTGTCGAAAGAGCCGTAATTGCTGGTAAGTAGAGCGTCAAAACATGGTACGAAGTGATAGCCTTGTTTTCAATATCAGGCTTAAATAGGAGAGCGAAATGATAGGAAGTATAGATTATAACCACTTGATTCAAGCGGACAAAGTTCACGGTTCGTTATATACATCAGAAGATATTTATGCTGATGAAATGGAAAAAATTTTTCAAAACAGCTGGTTTTATGTCGGGCATGAAAGCGAGATAAAAGAGGCGGGAGACTTTGTTTCAAGGGATATAGGTCGTTCAGCTGTCATTATGGTTCGAGATAAAGACAATACAGTGAATGTATTGGTGAATCGCTGTTCCCACCGTGGGAATAATTTATGTAATGAAATGGACGGTAATAAACGCAACTTTTCTTGTTTATATCATGGGTGGGTTTTTGCTCTAAATGGTGATTTATTAGATGTTCCTTACCCTGATGGCTTTACTAAGGATAAAAAAGACCATGGTTTACAGAAGCTAGTGACCGATAGTTATCGCGGTTTCGTTTTTGCAAGTTTTAAAGAGCCAACAAGGAGTTTTGATGACTATCTTGGGAATGGCAAAAAGTTAATTGACCGTGCGTGTAATTTATCACCAGAGGGTGAGGTAGATTTAACGGGAGGCTGGGTACGTCAAAAGTTTGATGCGAATTGGAAAATGCTTCCAGAGAATGATACCGATGGCTACCATGTAAACTATGTTCACCAATCATTTGTTCAAGTTATTCCTTCTCAATATAACGAGTTTGTGGGTGGCGAAGATACTAATAAGGGTGTGATAAGAGACTGGGGCAATGGGCATACAGAAATTGATTTTGCCGCTGGGTATGTCAATACATTGGACTGGCTGGGTTCAACGGTTGAGAAGTCTAAATCGTATGTTGAAAAAATGCATGCGGCTTATGGTGAAGAAGAAGGGGATAGGCGGATGTTTGATGGGCCTCCACACTCCTGTATTTTCCCAAACTTGTTTTTAGCAGAAATGAATATTGTTATCTTCCAGCCAACAAGTGTTAATTCTTGTGTGCAATGGAGTACACCGATGTTTTTAAAGGGTGTGCCAGAGTTGAACTTTAAATTATTAAGGCAAAGTGAAGGCGCATTAGGGCCAGCCGCTTTTTTATTGGCGGATGATGCAACCATTGCTGAACGAGCTCAAAAGGCACTTCAAGCGGGTACGCCTTGGTGTGATTTAAGCCGAGGCATTGATAGAGAAATTGTTAGAGAGGATGGCGTTAAAGAATCTCGTATGAGTGACGAAACCTCAAACAGAGGTTTTTGGCACCATTATCGCTCAATGATGTTGGGAGAGAAGTAGCATGAGTAATTCAGTGGCATTTGAGGTAACAAGAGAGCTTGAAGCGTTCATTATTCAAGAAGCCAAATATGCAGATGAAGGCCAATATCAAGCATGGTATGAATTGTGGGCAGACGATGCCGTTTATTGGGTACCACTCAAAGATGGGGACGACCCAGCGCATAAAGCGTCACATTTGTATGATAACTATTCAAGATTAACGACCAGGATTAAACAGCTCAATACCGGTAATCGATTTAGCCAAGTTCCTATTTCTGGGATGCGTCGAGTGATTTCAAACTACGAGTTTTTTGGTGAAAGTGATGACAAGTTTAGGGTGGAAGCGAACTTCTATTTACCCGAGTATTCGATTCAATCGACACATGATTTTAGAATTTGGTCTGGTCGATATACCTATATCGTAAGTCGCAAAGGAGATAGCTTCCAGATACACAGTAAGAAAATTGTCTTAGTGAACGCACTGGAGCCTATATCAACCTTGTCTTTTTTGATCTAGTTATATGAGTAGGGATCCTTTATCAGCCGTTATCGGGCTGGGCATGACGGAGTTGCGGCGTGATTATACGGTTGCGTCATGGCAGTTAGCAGTTGAGGCCATTGGCTTAGCCATAGACGATGCAGGGTTAACACACCAAGACATTGATGGCTTGTTAATTAATAAAAGCCCCATAGAAGACCTATCTGCCTTACCGATGGATTTGCAAGACTATGCGGGTTTAAGTCGTCTAAACTTACTGAATGTCGTCGAAGCCGAGGGCAGCTCAATGGTGCAAACGTTGCAGCAAGCAACGATGGCCATTAAATCGGGTTTGGCGAAAAAAATTGTGTGCGTATTTGCTGATACACCCCTAAGACCCGATATATCAGCGGCAGAGTCTTTTGCCATTGCGATGCCAATGATGGGGCAACTTGGGATAGAAGTCGCGAATGGATTTTATAGTGCTATTGCTGCTTATGCGATGGCTGCTCAGCGTTATTTAGCGGTTTACGACAGGACAACGGATGATTTTGCAGCCGTGGCGATAGCCAATAGACAGTGGGCTATGCTGAATCCACTGGCAAAAATACGTAAACCGATGACATTAGAAGACCATCATGCGTCACCTTGGTTGGTGGAACCTCTACGAATGCTAGATTGTGCTTATCCTGTTAATGGCTCGATTGCCGTTGTTGTTAGTGAGGCCAGCTTGGCTAAAGAACATCCGCAGCCTGCGGCTTATATTTATGGGATGGGGCAGGGCCACGCCGGTAATATTAATAGACGTGGTTTTCAGCCAGAAATTGAAACAGGCGCACGTATGGCTGGTGAAACAGCGTATAAAATGGCCGGTATTACCGCAAGTGATATTAAGGCCTGTGAGTTTTATGATGCGTTCAGTATTTCAACCTTAGTCAACCTTGAAATGTATGGTTTTTGTCCGCCGGGACAAGCCGCTGAATTTATTGCTGAAAAAGGTATTGGCCCGGGTGGGGAATTGCCGGTTAATACTGGAGGTGGTCATTTGTCATCCTACTATATGCAAGGGGCTACACCTGTTTCAGAAGCGATTATGCAGTTACGTAATAGGGCGGGTGAGCGACAACTTAGTCAATTAGACAATATGTTAGTAACGGGTTATGGCGGCAGAATGCAGTTTCATGCCGCTTTAATTATGGGCCAATAGAGGACATTATGGAATATCCAAAAGAAGGCGTTATTTGGCCAGTGGTACCGGATGTTGCTAAGCCCTTTTATAACGGTATGCAACAACATAAAGTATTGATTCAGCAGTGTCTTGCCTGCCAAACATTCCAAGCACCCGGCCGCATTACCTGTGACCACTGCGGAAACAACAAACTCGAATGGATTGAAGCAAAAGGAACAGGCATTATTTACAGTTATGTTGTTTTTCATAGAAGTTTTCACCCTTACTATGATGACAAAGTACCTTACACGGTTGCGCTGGTTGAGTTAGACGAGGGGCCGCGTGTGATGGGGCATATAGAAACCAATTCTGGCCAAGAATATAGCGTTGGCTCACCCGTTAGAGCCTGTTATAAAACCATAAACGATAAAAATGAACTCTTGTATTTTCAAGTACTGGATGGAGATAAGTCATGACAGCGTTAGTAAGAGATTTTTTAGTACGAGCGGCGAAAGCTATGCCCAAAAAAGTTGCCTTTTATGAAGGTGATCGGTCAATTACCTGGCATGATTTGAATAAACGGTCCGATTTATTTGCTAAAGCGCTACAAGATAAAGGCGTTAGCAAAGGCGATGTGGTGGCTATATTGTCGCATGAGCATATTGAAGTATATGAGCATTTTCATAGCTGTCTAAAATTAGGTGCACCTAGAGTTGGCATTAATTGGCGTTTTTCACCAAAAGAAATGTTACATGTGATTCATGACTCAGAAGCACGAGTGATCATGGTTCAAGCAAACTGTGTAGAGCTGATGGGGCACTTGCCACAGCAGCTCATTGAAGAAGGCATTATTTTAATTGGATATGGCGGCGAACACTCGTTACCCTACGATTACGAAACACTATTAGCCGCGAGTGATGGGCTTGTCGATAGCCCAGCTATTGATGGGCAAGACATGGCCGCGTTAAGTTATACCTCGGGAACCACGGGCTCACCAAAAGGCGTTATGCTGTCTCAGCTTGGGTTAAGGGAAGCGATGATGCACACAGTGTTGAATATGGGCTTAACCCCAAGCGATGTGTGGTATGCGCCAACATCCTCAGCATGGATAACCTTTGTGCTTATTACCATGAACAGTGTCAATGGCATGACGGTGGTTCTACCCGAGGGCGACTTTGAAGTGCAACGCTACTTTAATGACATTAACCGATTCAAAGTAACGGTAACCATTATGGTGCCGATTATGATGCGCCGATTAATTGAAATTATGCAAAGAGATAGCGTGGAGTTGCCATCTGTCCGGCTAATTACCTATGGGTCCTCACCCACAACACCACAATTGATACGCAAAGCAGCCGAGATATTTAAATGTGATTTGGCGCAAATGTATGGTGTGACCGAGACGACCGGGGGCTGGATAAGTGTTATGCCACCTGAAGATACGCTAAGAGGGCTAAATGGAGAGGAGCACTTGTTGCGGTCATGTGGTCGACCTGCCCTACACTTTGATGTTGAAATTCGTGATAAAAACCATAAAGTTTGTGCCGCTGGTAGTACCGGCGAGGTATGGGTCAAATCAGACACCTTAATGATCGGGTATTTGGGCCTAGAGCAGCAAACTAAAGAAGCCTTACAAGGTGGCTGGCTGTGTACTAATGATATGGGATATATAGATGAAGAAGGCTTTCTTTATCTAACTGATCGAAAAAATAACCTTATTATTACCGGTTCCGCTAATGTTTTCCCAAGTATGGTAGAGAATGTACTTGATGAGCACCCACAAATTAAAGAAGTGGCGGTTGTTGGGGTTCCACACCCTGATTGGGATGAGGCGGTTGTTGCAGTGATTATTCCAACGAATAAAAATGAATTCGATACCGACGATATTCTTGCTTTCAGCAAATCAAAAATGGCAAAGTTTGAAGTGCCGAAAGCACTTGTTTTAATAGATGACTTGCCAAAAGGGCTAACGGGCAAAGTACTTAAAAAAGAAATCCAAGCAATGTTCAAAGACGGTCGCCTTTCGGTGCCATGGGATTTTGAGTAGAGCATATCCCTTAATATTGTGTTTGGTAAGAGGGCTGTCAGCTAACTGAAACACGTTTGTCATGTTTGGCTGTTAATGTTTGCAACACATTCTGTTGCAAATTATTATTCATATGCCAGACGATTATGTCCTTTATATAGCGGTTGTTTTTTTATCTTTTTTTATATCAATAAAAGCTTATGCACGGTTAAAGCTTTCTAGAGCGAAGCACCCCTCCCTTAGGGGGCATTCAAAATGGTCTAGGCGAGTTGCAAAATGGATTCCATTTTTTTCTTACGAAGACGAGCATTTCTTTAGCAGCGATGATGCGCCGATAGACGTTGTTAAACAACGACGTGATGGCTTTAATCGACTGAGCGAGAATTTAAAGCGCTATTCGCCAAAATCGACAGCCCTTTACGCTAGTTTAGAAGAGAGTGTGTCGGATGTGAAGTTTACTAACTTATACCGTGTCCCTTACCCGTACCGTAATTATATTGCGCGGCATATAAAGTCGGCCTCCATTGTGACGAGCTCATCAGGAGTTATGCTTGAAGACTTTGATGGACATAAAGGAATGGATCTAAGCGGGTCATATGGGGTAAACGTGTTCGGTTATGATTTTTATAAATCCTGCTTAGATAAAGGTTTAGAAAGCGCTAAACGTCTTGGCCCCGTTTTGGGTCCCTATCACCCACTAATTAAAGATAATGTTGAGGAATTAAAGCGGTTATCGGGTCTTGATGAAGTGTCGTTTCATATGTCTGGCACAGAGGCTGTGATGCAGGCGGTACGCTTGGCGCGTTATCACACCGGCAAGCGATATTTAGTTCGATTCTGCGGTGCTTATCATGGCTGGTGGGATGGGGTTCAACCTGGAATAGGTAATCAACGTAAGACGAGTGATGTTTATACGCTCAGTGACATGAGTGAGCGCACACTGGGTGTTTTGCGAACACGTAAAGATATTGCATGCGTACTGGTTAACCCATTACAAGGGCTTCACCCAAATTCAGATGCATCAAGTGATGCGACGTTGATTGGCAGTGGGCGAACGGCTGCCTTTGATAAAATCGCCTACAGTGAGTGGTTACAAACGCTTCAACAAGTTTGTAAAGAGCAGTCAATTGTATTAATTTTTGATGAGGTGTTTACAGGGTTTAGGTTGTCCCACAAAGGCGCTCAAGGTTTTTTTGGTGTGCAAGCCGACTTGGTTACTTATGGTAAAACATTAGGCGGTGGTTTGCCGGTGGGTGTTTTATGCGGCCGGCATCAGTTGATGCAACGGTTTAAAGACGACCGTCCCGTCAATGTTTCTTTCGCACGTGGCACATTTAATTCACACCCCTATGTCCTAGCCAGTATGAATGCTTTTCTACAAGCGATTCAAGCCGAGAGTATTCAACATTCCTATCAAGTACTGGAACAGGTTTGGAATGATAGGGTTAAGAAGATGAATCAAGCACTAGAAGAGGCTGGCTTACCGATCAAATTAGCTAACCTAACGTCTATTCTTACCGTGTTGTATACCCAACCAAGCCGTTATAACTGGATGTATCAGTACTATCTAAGAAATGAAGGGCTTCTACTCAGTTGGATAGGAACGGGGCGGTTGATTATGAGTCATAACTTCACTGACGATGAATTTAATGAGGTTATTAAACGTTTTGTGGCCGCGGGGATACAAATGAAAAAAGATGGCTGGTGGTGGCACCATTCAGCATTAACGAATAAATGGATAACAAGGCGAATGATGAAAGACATGATGAAGTCACTGTTACCAACAAGTCGGGCGAACGAGGTTAAGTCATGATCGATTTCACTTCTAAAGGCAGTATTAGTTATTTTCGTCAGTCATTAAAAGATGAGTTTACTCATTATCTACGTGAGGCGCATGAGAGTTTGGATTACGAAAACTGCCTGAAGATTGATTTTCATTGTCATGATCACAATAGTGATGTCCCCGATGAGCTTTGGGGGAGAATCCTTGGGTTACCGGAAACATGGCTTAAAACGGACAGTCTAGTCAAATGCCTACAGAAAAATGATTGCGACGTTGTAACAATAACAAATCATAATAATGCTCGGTCATGTTGGGACTTGATTGCTGATGGGCAGGATGTACTCGTGGGTACTGAGTTCACCTGTTATTTTCCTGAATATAATTTATTTGTTCATGTGCTGGCGTATGGTTTTGATGCCGAGCAAGAAAAAAAACTTAACAATTTACGAGAAAATATTTATGAGTTTTTGAAGTTTGCCGCGTCTCAAAACATCCCTGTTATTTTGCCCCACCCACTATATTTGTATACCCGTGATAATAATATCGAACGAGCTTTATTCGAGAAAATAGCGGTCATATTTCAGCGTTATGAAGTACTCAATGGCCAACGAGATTTATGGCAAAGTGTTTTAACCTTAAATTGGGTGAAAACCTTAACACCAGAAAAAATTAACATGTACGCCGAAAAGCACGGATTAACGCCAGCTGATTTTGCTGTTGATCCTAACCAGCCTAAGGTATTAACAGGCGGCTCCGACGATCATATGGGTGTGTTTGCAGGAGAATGTGGCTCGTATCTTTATGTGCCAAACTTAGCTGAGCGCTTGAAAAAGGAGAAACCCTCTGCGTTAGCATTAGAAGCGTTGATTGAGGGGCGCGTTGTGCCATTCGGTTATGTAGAAGAAAATCAAAAACTGAATATTGCCTTGTTGGACTACTTTGCACAAGCAGCTACTAAAATAGAAGACCCCGGCTTACTCAGGTTATTTTTTCACCGAGGGGAAACATCAGATAAAGTGGCCTGCTTTATTATTGCCAATTTATTATTGGAGCTAAAAAAGAGTAAGAATGCTCAGAATTTTTTTAAATTTATTCATAAGGCACTGCAAGGGAAAAAGCCGAGCAAACTGCTGACTTGGAAGGTAAAAAAAGATTATAAATTTTGCATAGAGCACCTAGAGCGTATTGCTGATAGTAAAGTTGGGCCGCCGGATGTTTTTGTTAATACAGTTAATACATCTGTTCAGGCACTATACAAAGAATTGAGTTTATTAATTATTGAGAGGCTGAAGACGTCATCAGTTGGGTCGGGCAATCAACTAGGCAGTTTTTCTACGGCAGACATAACCAGTAAATTTGAAATTCCAAGTCAGCTAACGGCTTTGTTTTATAAAGACAAGCCAGAGCAAGACTCAATCAGTAATATTAATATTGGTGAGCTTTTAGATCATCTTTCGTTCCCTATGTTGGTGAGCATGGTTCTATTTAGTGCAACATTCGCTAGTACACGATTGTTATATCAAAACAGATCATTTCTTAATGAGTTTGCAGACCATTTAGGCTGCAACCAACACCCAAAGCGTGCGCTTTATTTAACCGATACGCTAAGAGATAAAAACGGGGTATCTAACTCTTTGTCAGCGAAGCTTAAGGAGATTCAGCAGTCAGATTTGCCAATTGACTTCCTTGTTTGTAGCAATGACATTGAGGAGGAGTCTCATTTATATGTTGTTAAGCCAATAACCAGGTTTAGTGTTGGGAAATTTGGAGAGCAAGAGCTTAGAGTGCCTGATTTTCTGGAAGTGGCGAAGGTGTTTTATGAAGGGGGTTATGATCGAATTATTTGTTCGACTGAAGGCCCAATGGCGATTGTTTCACTGGCACTTAAGCATATGTTTAATGTGCCAGCGTTCTTTTTTATGCACACCGATTGGATAGAGTTTATTAAAAATACAACGGATTTAACACAACATGAAATAGATAGAGTCAGGCGAGCCCTTCGCTTCTTTTATAAACAATTTGAAGGTATTTTTGTGCTAAATACGGAGCATCAGTCATGGCTCACAGGGCATCATATGCAATTAGAAGAAAGCCGTGTGCACCTAACTGCTCATCATGTGGGGAAATTTGATGACATTCAAGTAACGCCGTTGAGAAAGGAAGACCTGTTTAGTGATGCAAAAAATGAAACGCCTGTACTGCTATTTGCAAGTCGGCTAAGTAAAGAAAAAGGCATATTTGACTTACCGTATATTTACGAAGAATTGAAGAAGCGAATTCCTGAAATCCGTTTTGTTATTGCAGGCTCAGGGCCAGATGAAGAGGAATTAAAAGTTCAAATGCCGGATGCAAAGTTTTTGGGCTGGGTGGATAAGCAAACAATGGCAGGTGCATACGCGGGGCTTGACTTAAAGGTGTTTCCATCGCGCTTTGATACGTTTGGAAATGTTGTTTTAGAAGGCTTTACCCAAGGCATGCCGGTGATTGCATACAATACAAAGGGGCCTAAAGATATTATTGAAGATGGTATTAATGGATTTTTGGTTGACGATAAGCAACAAATGGTTGATCAAATAGAGCAATTTTTTTCTACCAATTTTAATAGAGCGGCGATGCGGGAAAATGCCCTCAATAGATGTCAGCAATATCAAGCTGAGCCAATCATGGCGGAATTTTTGACAAATCTTGGGCTTAGCGAGTGATGATTACTTTTTATGTAGCTAGATTTTAACGTTGGTTGATCGTGATGATTTCTAGATTAACACGAATCGAGCGGGTAAATTTCTTATTAACAAACCGCATACCTCGAAAACTTCTTACGCACCTAATGGGCTGGTATAGCCAGATACAAAGCCCATTGCTGACACGCTTATCCATTCGCATTTGGCGTATTTTTTCACCTGATTTAGATTTTTCTGAAGCAAAGAAGAGCATATTTAATTCATTGCATGATTGTTTTATTCGAGAGTTAAAAGAAGGTGTAAGAGTTATAGATAAACAAAAAAGTAACATCGTTAGTCCTTGTGATGGCATTGTTGGGAGCAGCGGCATGATCGATAACGGGGTTGTCTATCAGGCTAAGGGCTTCCCTTACAACGTTGCAGACTTAATTCCAGATGAAGATTTGCAAAAACGGCTGCAAAACGGCTGCTATGTTACGTTAAGGTTAACCTCAACTATGTACCATCGCTTCCATGCGCCAATTGATTGTGACATAGATAAAGTGACTTATATATCGGGTGATACGTGGAATGTGAACCCCATTGCGTTAGCACGTATTGAGAACCTGTTTTGTAAAAATGAACGGGCGTTTATTGAGTTAAAGACAGAATATAAGAATCAATGCCTCGTGCTAGTGCCTGTTGCGGCTATTTTAGTGGCTAGCATGCGGTTCCACTGCTTAGATAAAACCCTGAATCTTCGCTATAAAGGGCCTAATGTATTGCCTTGTTCATCACGTTATAACAAGGGGGATGAAATGGGCTATTTTGAACATGGTTCAACTATTTTAGTGTTTGCATCCAGCCAATTTGTAATAAATGAGGAAATTAAACAAGGGGAGCGTATAAAAATGGGTGCACCGCTCTTACACAACGCTACATTTCAATAGTGAGTAAGCGCTATTACGGTTCTCGAAACGGTCATATAGATGACATGCTAATGTCACTTAAAAACGGCAAGCTAGTTATTAAGTTAATAACTGGGTTTTAAACTATGGGTTTTTTTGAAGAACTGCGTCAACAGCGTTGGGATGATCATCGTTATTATCATCATAATAGAGTCAACCAGGCGTTACATTTCTTCAGCGCACTTAGTTTTCTGGTGAGTTATTACTATTTGCTCAAAGACCCGGTTAAAGCGGTTATGGTCGGTTGGTTAATGGCTATGATGTTAAGGCAGACAGGGCACTTCTTTTTTGAGCCTAAAACCTATGATGATGTTAACAACGCGTCTCATGAGTACAAAGAGAAAGTGAAGGTTGGTTATAACCTACACCGTAAAATAATTTTGTTGAGTGTCTGGCTGCTTTCTCCTTTATTTTTATTGATAAGCCCAAGTTTTTTCGGATTATTTGAATACGCCTCAACCACCTACGATTATTTATACAACACCTCAATTATTTGGTTGATCGTTGGTATTGGCGCCATTATATTTAGAACAGTTCATTTGTTTTTTATAATGGGCGTTCAGTCGGGATTAGTCTGGTGCAGTAAAATTATTACAGACCCATTTCACGATATATACATTTATTACAAATCACCTTACCTTTTATTTAAGGGCGATATGTATGATGAAATGAGTGATTGGTATGACGAGAGTTTACAGGGTAGTTTAAACAAAACTAGCCGAGAAAGTTAGACGGTGAAAATAGCGGTAGCAGGTGCGGGCTATGTCGGCTTATCGTTGGCTCTTTTACTTTCGCAAAGGAATAATGTTGCTATTTTTGATATTTCGCCTTTGAAAATTGCTTTATTAAAGCAGAGGAAATCGCCTATAGACGATTCGGAAGTTAAGCGATTTTTAAAGGATGATAAGCTTTCATTAACGGCCACCAGTGATAAGTATGAGGCGTATAGCGATGCCAATTATATTATTATTGCTACGCCTACTAATTATGATCCTGATACAAATGCGTTTGATACGTCCTCTATAGAAGCGGTTGTTGAAGATGTTTTGAGTATTAACCCTGGCGCGATCATGGTTATTAAGTCAACAATTCCTGTTGGTTACACTTATAAAATAAGAGAAAAGTTCGGCACAAAAAATATATTATTTTCGCCAGAGTTTTTACGCGAAGGAAAGGCCCTGCATGACAACCTTTACCCTTCTCGTATTATTGTGGGTGAAAAGTCTCACAGAGCGGAAGTGTTTGCCAATCTGCTTGTTGATGGTGCGCGATTACTAGCCGATGAGATAGCTGTTTTATTTACACATTCTACTGAAGCTGAAGGGGTCAAACTATTTTCAAATACCTACTTAGCAATGCGGGTGGCCTATTTTAATGAACTTGATAGTTATTGTGAATTGCATCAATTGGATACGCGTCAAGTGATTGAGGGCGTTGGCCTAGACCCAAGAATTGGTCAACATTACAACAACCCTTCATTCGGTTACGGGGGGTACTGTTTGCCTAAAGATACCAAGCAATTATTGTCGAACTATCAACAGGTACCGAACAATTTAATTCAGGCCATCGTAGATGCGAACAATACCCGTAAGGACTTTATTGCCGAACAGGTGATAAAAACTAAGCCAAAAGTAGTGGGAATATATCGGCTTGTTATGAAAAAAGGTTCTGATAATGTTCGGTCTTCCGCAGTACAAGGCATTATGAAGCGGATTAAAGCAAAAGGCATTACAGTGATTGTTTATGAGCCGGTGTTGGATGCAACGACATTTTTTAATTCCGCCGTCATAACCGATTTAGACGCTTTTAAAAATCAAGCAGATATCATTGTTGCAAATCGCCTTTCAAATGATTTGGATGACGTGTTGTCCAAGGTGTATACAAGGGATTTATTTGGTAACGATGCCTAGTCTTTAAAGCACTAGAGCGACGCCAAAAATAATAATGAGGGAGGCATCGTGAGGCTGTGTTCAATATAAGTCCATTTATTAATAATAATTTCCAAAATAAAGAATTAGTCAACGGTCGCCTTTGGGTCTGCTTGGCTGTTCTTTGTGTTGGTTTGCTTCCTTTTGGGCGTTCAGCCGAAATTCCAACGGCTATATTAGCCATCATCGGGCTATTGTTTTTGCTTAAAGAGGAAACGCAAGATGTCTTAAAAGAGCCTGCGGTTCAGTTATTCGGGCTAATATTTCTACTACTCTGGTTACCAATGGCGTTCAGTTTATATCAGTCGGTTGATATAGAGCGTTCGCTTAAAACACTGTTGCTTTACATGCGATTTTTATTTCTTGGGGTCGCCATTATTGTTATCTTTAAAAACGCTAAGTTGAAGCGGCAAGTACTTAAATGGATTAGTTTAGCGGTGTTTTTTTGGTTAGCAGATTCTATATTTCAGTTATTGAGTGGCGTTGATATATTAGGAATTACCTATAGTGGTGGTCGTTTAAGTGGGCCTTTCAACAAATTAATTATGCCCGTGTATATGAGTGTTCTACTGCCATTTGTACTGCTTTATATTGCACGACATTACCACCTAGCTGTTTTCATTATAGCGATGATAACCGTTCTTTGTGTTTTGCTGTTAAGCGGTAGCAGAGCAAGTTTTGTTGTATTAGGATTTGGCTTGAGTCTTTTTTGTTATTATTGTTTAAGGCGTGGTGTTAAAAACTTTGCGCCGATAATGTTTGGGTTTGTCGTATTATTTTTAACGGTGGGGGCTATTGGTGTTAACGTTCATTCTGGAATAAAACAAAGAGTTGACGCTACACTTAACATAGTAAGTAATGATTATGACGAGGTTAATAAAGCAACCTCTTATCGGCTAACTATTTGGCACTCAGCTTGGGACATGTCATTAGATAATCTAGTAACGGGTGTTGGTGTAAGAAACTTCAGACAGAAATTTCATCAGTATGAAGCAGCAGATAGCCCTTTCCGTCAACGACAAGTCACACATCCACATTTATTCATACTTGAAACGTTCGCGGAGATGGGGCTGGTGGGTGTTTTTGCTGCTGCTTTAGTGCCCTTTATATTATTGTTCTTTATTGCTCATCAAAAGGTGGTTTTAAATTATGAAGCGGCTATATCGTTAATTAGTGTCATGATGGTATTTTTCCCACTGAATACGCACGTCTCATTATATGGCAGTACTTATAGTCAGTTGGCATGGTTTGTTGTCGCAATGAGCTGTGCTTGCTTGTTACCAGCTAAGCAGCCGCGAGGTCATTTAATATGAAAATATGTCAGGTCATCGCAAGCTCTGGAGTGGGTGGGCTTGAGCGTCACGTGATTGATTTAAGTGAGGAGCTTGCAATAAAGCATGATGTGACGTTGATAGCACCTGCTGACATGCGTATAGCGATATCGTCATCCGTTAATTTTATAGCAGTAGATTTTGATAGAAGTCGTTACAACCCATTCCTTTATAATGATTTATTGCGGATATTTAGGCAAGGAGGCTTTGATATTATTCATGCGCAAGCGAATAAAGCCGTTTACATGGTGAGTAAAATGAAAAAGGTATTAAATGCCAAACTAATCGGTACCTTGCATAACACAAGGAAGAATAAAGGTAAGCCATTTAAAAACCTAGATCATGCGATTGCTGTTAGCCAAGAAGCGGCGCTATTAATTAATCCAAAATGCCCTACGTCAGTTATTTACAACGGGATTAAGGCCAATCAAGCTTTAAAGACGATAGGGCTTACAAAAAAAGATTTAATGACAGCATATAAGTTAACAGGTGACAAAGTGATGCTCTGTAGTATTGGCCGCTTAGTTGATGCGAAAGGATTTGGTCTACTAATAGACGCGATGCAGGACTTAGATGTGCATTTGCTGATTATTGGTGATGGCGAATTAATGCCTAAGCTTAAGCAACAAATAAAACGGCTAAAGCTTGATGATAAAGTTGTATTGACTGGGTATAGACCGGACGTGATGGCTGTTTTAAAGGCCGTAGATGGGATGGTCATTTCATCCATAAACGAGGGCTTTTCGTATGTATTTGTTGAGGCTCTAAGGTCTAAGGTACCGATAATTTCAACCGATGTTTCAGCAAAGGAATTTCTGCCGAACAGTTTAATTATGCGCAAGGAATCGGCTTCAATTCATCAAAAAATCAAAAAGTACGGGTTTAATATTCAAGATTGGCAGCGGGAAATGGCCGGTGTTTATGAACGAGCCGATAAAGAGCTGACTTTGGATTATATGGCTAACCAAACATCAGCTATTTATCGGCAAGTATTACAACCTTAATTGTATTGGGTGTCTTCCATAAAGGCTTCTATCCACATTTTGCATAGGGGTGAGCGAACAATATCTTCAACATGAAATTCAATAATAGGCACCGGTAAGCTCAGTTTATTGATGAGCTGTAGAACCTTGTGTAAGCCATTTGAGCCCATGATGTCAGACTGCATAATGTCGCCATTGATGATGACGCGTGAATTGTCACCAACCCGCGTGACAAACATTTCCATTTCTTTAGGACTGGTATTTTGTGCTTCATCTAAAATAACAAAGGCATCATTAAAAGATCGCCCACGCATCGTTTCAAAAGGGGCTATTTCTAGGTTGCCGTTTTTAAGCATGGTGTCATAGGTTCCCTCGCCTAATTGTTGTCGAATAACATCGGTAAATGGAGCAACCCAAGGCGCCATTTTTTCAGTAAGTGTGCCGGGGAAAAAGCCAAGTGATTCTGATGCCGATACATTAGGGCGGGTTAAGACAATTTTGTTAATTTCGCCATCAAAGTACATACGCGAAGCTAATGTAGCAGCTATGTATGTTTTACCCGTACCGGCTGGCCCCATAACGCAAACCATATCATTTTCAAAAATGGCTCGAATATACTCCTTTTGCGTGAAATTTTTGGCCAATATTTCTGGGCGGTTATCGACTACATAGAACTTTTCTTTTTTACGACGGGCGCTCATAAAGTTTTCTCCAGATAGTTTAGGGGTGTTGTGGTAAAGCGAGTGGTCATTAGTAGAGCGGGGTAAATCGTTATTGAAAACGTAGAGGTATTGTTACTTAAGTTTGGATAATTGTTACGTGGATTCATGCCAGTGCTCATTAATCCATGAGGTCGGTCTAATGGTTTTATAAACTTTCTTGATAGGATTCTTAGCAGGCCAACAGCCAATTGCGGCCATATCCGGGTTGGGGTCTCCAGGAAAGGCAACAACTTTTGCCGTTGAAGGAAGTGTTGGGGTTTTCCACCAGCGCATGGGTAATACTGGTACGCAATGCGTTTTAAATAAGATGCACCAGTCGTCTGGCCAAAAAACAACGTGTTCAACTCGTTTACAAACAAAAGTTTGTTCATTTTTAAATGTTTTGATGATCTGCAAGGGCTTATCGATCAGCTCGGTTAATAAAAATGGGTAATGACCTACATCGAAACGAAAAACGGAGGTATTGCCAATGCCGGTGCCTGGTTGAGTCCAGTTCTGCATAACAATAAAGGGCTGTTCTGGTTTGTAATTAAAGAAATCATTGATGTCGCTAGTAATGACAAGGTCTAAGTCAAGAAACAGCCACTGACCGTGCATGGAGGGCAAGTGATTCGCCCATAAGGTAATTTTTCGCCAACCAGTATTGTTATAAGGTGGTGGAATATTAACCTTAGGGCATGGTAAGCATTCTACTTCTTCTCGGATTCCGCTGGAATCATCGGTTAGACAAATGAAACGAAACTCACTGTCTAAATGTCTGCTAACCATCGCATATAGTTTATTAACATAATCTGCTGGGTATAATGAGCCCCATTTCATGCAAACAATTTGTTTCATCTGTTAATGGTTGATGCGGAAATATCAATGAGGTTGGTCATTATTCAATCACTTGCGTTATGCATTCGCTAAAGACTTGTACAGCGATAATGTTTGATCGCACATGTTATTTAAACTGAACGGAACCTCTGAGGTTACATTGATATTATTTTGAATAATATCAATGAGTTTGGCGCTTGCTTTTGCGGTGTTTGCTAAAGGCGTCAGCCCTTGTGGAAAAACGGCGCGAAGCTGTTCAGATACCCCACCATGATCATACCCTAGGGTTGGAATGCCTAGTGATAAGGCTTCAGCGACGGTACGGCCAAAGGCTTCAGGTTTATTTGATAGAGATACTATGACCGCTGATGAAGACATAATATCTTTTAGGTCATTTCGGTGGCCTGTGAACGTGATGTAATTGTTAAGGCCTTTGTCCTTTATCAGGTCACGTAATTCTGCCATATACTCGTTATTATCTGTTTCTGGCTCACCAACAATCAAGCCATGGATAGAGGGTAAAACGTGACGGCTTTTATCAATGATATCTAAAAAATCTGTGGCGCCTTTGCGTTTTGAAAGTCGACCTGGCAGGGTGATAATTATTTTGTTTTTAAGCGCTGGGTATTGTGAATACCAGAGTCTTTTCCACTGTTGACTGGGTTGGTAGCTTGAGTAGAAGACGGTATTGTCCACACCTCGGTGTATGACGCGGATAGCTGATTTTTCAATTTTTGGGTAGTTTTTAATCAGGTGCTCACGCATGTAATGTGACACGGTGATGACCTGTTCGCCAATATTCATAATATTACTGTAGGCGTTAACAGAATGTTGACCATGGACTGTCGTTACTAAGTGAGGCCTCGTCGCTTTTGGAAGTTGTTTCCATGCTAAATAACAAATCCAAGCTGGCAACCTTGATCGCAAGTGGATGATGTCGGGCTGTATTTTAATTAATTGATGCTTGAACCAAGCGATATATTTAAGCGTTGAGAGTTTTTTGTCGCCGATATTGGCCTGTATATGTTCGCTACCTTGGTTCAATAGTTGCTCGACCATACGCCCGCCACCGGAGATAACAATAGAGCGATTACCATTTTCAACGAGATAATTCCCTATTTCCAAGGTGCCCTGCTCAACACCACCGCCATTTAAATTAGGCAGGACTTGGATAATGCTCAGCGCTTTGTGAGTTTTCAATAGTGTTATCCATTATAAGGTTGGCGCAACGTGAAGATTCATGCAGTTGAGCCATGTTGGGATAAAGTTGCTTAGACTTTTCCCAGGTATTAAAAGGCATCACGAGATGATCGTTTATTAGTTGATTAACACAACGTTGTAACCGACTATTTTTGTTAGCAGGTAAATCGAAAATACCTACGTTGGTACCTGATGTGAGTGCTTCAAAGATCATCGAGCTACTATCAACGCTGACCCAAGTTTGAGATGCTTGTTCCAGTTGCGTGTTTACCCATTGAGAATCAGTATCCTCGTAAGGTATTACTTGGAGATTCTCTTGTAATAAATCTAGGTGGTTTAAAGTGTCATCAGGTGTTCTTCTAGAGGTTGTTAATTGCCAGTTAATGTGAGGGGTACGGCTGATAATGGCATTAACTTGCTGGGCTATTTTTTTGCTATTCCAACTAAAGTGTTTAGAGGCTCCGCCAATTAGAATGAGCCCTTTAGTGGGGTCTTTTATTGTTGAATGCTGAACAGTGTTCAATACGCCTTTTGTGGTGATAACATTTTTTTTGTTAGTGACTCCATCATGTTTAGGAATGATGGCTAAATCAAACCAACTAATGGGCAAACTGGGTTTCATTAACACAATGCTTTTTGCGCCGGTAAATAAGCTAGCCAATAACATATGAATGTGTGTTGCATGTCCGGCGCCTAACACGAAGTCCACATTGTTTTTATTTTGTTTTAGGCGCTCTATACGTTTTGATAGCCCTTGCTGCTTTTCTTGATGAGTATTGATCCATTTAACTTCTAGTGCTGTACGACTTTTTAAAGATTGTATTAATCCATTCAGTTGGCTTTTATGCCCAGGTTTTCCATCAGTATAGACCCATAATTTTAGCGTTTTGTGTGACAGAGGAGTCGTTGTCGGTAGTTTTCTAAGTAAACAATTGGCTAAAATACGTTTAGAAATATCAAGAAAAGCAAGGAGATTGCTTAATGATGCTTTATGAGGGGTTTGGTGTGTGTGGTTTAAGTAACTTAAGCGAATATTTTTTTTGTGAGCCCATGCTTTAGCGCGACGGGTTAAAACGCCATCACCGGTTAGGTAAATATGCTCTACCTTTTTCTGTTCTAAAATGTTTAATAGTTGGTGGTTTGTTGCGGTTTGTTCGTTACCCGCACACAAACTGTCAGCAGTAATAAGCGTTACATTATGATGAAATAAAGTGAGGGCATTGGCGGCCAATGTAATAGACCATGGATCTTTTGATTTTTGGTGATTACCGGCCACAATGGCTATATTCATCTAAACAGTCCTTCTCAGCGAGTATTAAAACTAGCTGTTAGGTTATCGGCGTGGTGTGACAGTTAGATGAAGAAGGCGGGACAGTTTGATGAAGCCAGTATTGATAAATGCGCGTTAAGCTATTGATTACATCGCTTATGCCCAATTGATGAAGGCAGTGATAGCGATGCTCGGCACATGGAAAATACTTTATGTTCGATTCATTCTTAAGGTGATTTTTTAAAGTAACTGAGCCGTAATGTTGAGTTTATTCTTTTTTAGAATTACCTTTTTTCCTTGAGACAAACCAAGGAATAAAAACAGCCATACTAATCATAAAGACAATAGAACCCAGTGATAATATGCCACCCCAAGTACTTAATAATTCTGACCAAAGCTCCATAACAACACCTTCTTTTTAGAAATCTAGTTATTTAGTACGTTGTATTGTAATTACTCTATTACATGGGGGTGTTGATATGCATCAGTATTACTGGATATTATTTGGGAGACCTCCTTACCTTAAGTAAGCAGGTGACCGTTATAAAGAGGTGGGGTATTCTTTATCCGACCAAGGTAAAATCTGGCCGAGTGTGTCTTTCCACACGATGAATATTTGTATTGAAAGTTAACAGAGTTAATTTTGTTGAATATTCGTTAAAATGAACGATGAGTAATAGATATGAAAATTAAGATGATGAAACTAAGCGCTATAGTTCTACCAAGTAAACAGCCAGTTTGGCTGATGTTTATGTTGATCAGTCTTATATTGGAATCAGTTGCGTTAGTTTATCAATATGCTTTCGATTACCCGCCTTGCGTGGTGTGTATCCATATTAGACTATTATTAGCTGGCTTTTTTATTTTTGCTTGCCTTGGTTTGTGTCTAAGGAGCTATATATCTTTACGGTTTGCCAGCCTGTTGGCTTTATTAGGGATCTGTGCAGTTTCAATCGAGCGTTCATGGATGTTGTTGGGTACTGAGCGAGGTTTTATTTTTGCTAGCTGTGGTTTTGATTTAGGCCTACCGGCGTGGTTAGCGCTAAATGAATGGCTACCGTTTCTATTTAAGGTACATACCACCTGTGGCTATACGCCTGACGTTGCTTTTGGTTTTACGATGGCCGAAGTATTGCTGGTCTTTTTTAGTGCAATGGCTGTCTTTATACTTTTTTTAATGTTGCTTGTTGCTAAGCCTGCCGAGTCATAGACGCTTAATTTGCTATCGTGCATTTAAAATGCTGTTTTTGAGGTTTTTGGGGGCTGTAAAACAATACGGCGGCTCATCTCATGGCCTTACCGGTCAATAGCTTTTTGCTGCTACAAAGCCTCCGCATTTTGTTATAAAAAGCTGAGCTCTCTTTTATAAAGTCGTTTAGCGCGTTTAATTCATCAACGAAGAAACAGCTATTGCTGATATTTAAGATGTGTAGCAAAGCAGATAAAGTTCAAGGCAAAAAAAAAGGCTACTCACCTAGGAGTAGCCTTTTAAGCGGCTAAATAAGCTTAGAATACTCGGCCAATACCGATACCCCAAACGATAGGGTCTACATCAATATCAACTTTAATGTCAGCTGCGATAGAGTCCTTGATGTGCGCATCCGCATCAATATCAATGTATTTAACATCGAAGTTAACAAACCATGTGTCATTAAGGTCAATATCTACGCCCGCTTGTGCGGCAAGTCCCCATGAGTCATCAATGTCAAGATCTGATCCTGGTGTATCTAAAGCACCCTTTACTTTTGAGTCGAAGAAATGCGTGTAGTTAATACCAGCACCTACATAAGGGCGAACATTTGATGTTGGTGCAAAATGATATTGCAGCGTTAAAGTAGGCGGCAATACTTTAGTTTCGGCAATTTGGTTTAAACCACTTAAAGAGCCGCTAGCGTCAACTTCATGATCGGTGTAAGCCAAAATTAACTCTAAGCCCCAATGAGGGTCTAGCATGTAGGTGAAATCAACCTCGGGCATAATATCAGAGTTAACTGAAGCACCACTAGCAGGTACTGAACCGCCATCAATGCTCACTGTGCTACTGTCATCTTGTGGGTCAACGCTAATAATACGACCACGAACAATAAGGTCGCCTGCTTCATAGGCTAGTGCAGGTGTTACGGTTGCAGTCACTGCAAGCGCGGCTAATAAACTAACTAAACTTTTTTTACGTGTCATTTTATCTCCAATCCATTTATAAAAATAATCGAGAGAAATTGTATTGCGATATAGTAAAAGTGTAATTGATCTGTATCAGATCAAATAAACAAACAGGTAATTAAACAGGCGTTTTAACCAAAAATTAGCATAAAACGGTTAATGACTACGGTAAGTTAGTAATAGGGCCTTGTTTTAGGCGCTCAGCTAAATACTGAGTTGCGTTGAAAAGGTGCGTACTAAACGCACGCTTTAACAACGCCGCCATCTACCCTAATTGCTGCTCCGGTAGTGGCCGATGCCAATGGACTGCATAAATAAGTGACCATATTTGCTACTTCTTGTGTGTCGGCAAAACGTTTGATGAGTGATGAAGGGCGCATGGACTGAAAGAACTCTTTTTCAAACGCTTCAAAATTCTGGCCACCACTGACTTGATCGACAAATTCAACCACACCTTCTGAACGTGTTGGGCCAGGTAACACGGCGTTAACAGTAATGCCTGTACCTGCGCAGGTTTCTGCTAAGCCACGCGAAACAGCCAGTTGGGCTGTTTTGGTGGTACCGTAATGGATCATTTCTTGCGGAATTTGGATGGCACTTTCGCTACTAATAAAGATAATGCGACCCCAGTCTTTTTCTTGCATATAGGGTAAGTAAGCGCGGGATAACCGAACGCCACTGAGTACGTTAACGTTAAAAAATCGCTGCCAGTCTTCGTCAGGAATATCCATAAATTCTTTAGGCTCGAAAATACCCAAGGCATTTACTAAAATATCTATTTGCGGATGCTTTGAAGCTAATTGATTGCAGTCTTCGCTGGTTGATAGGTCAGCGACAACGTATTCAACGCGTGCTTGTGGGTATTCAACCAAAATCTTTTGTTTAGCCGCGACCAGTTTGGCTTCATTTCTGCCGTTAATGACGACCTGAGCACCTTCACCCGCGAGTGTTTTAGCAATGGCAAAACCAATGCCTTGGCTAGAGCCGGATACGAGGGCTTTTTTGTTAGCGATTTGTAAGTCCATTAGCTATTTGCTCCTAATGTTGCCGCTTGCTGTTTTGCGGTGTTGATGGCGCTATTAACCGTATCTGGATCGGCTAACGTAGGTTCAATTATTACACTGCTGATTTCTCTGAAGCCAATAAACCCCATGGCCATTTCTAAATATGGCTTTTGGAAATCCATGCCTTTCGCTTCAGCATTGGTGTACTCACCACCGCGTGAGTAAATAGCCGTAACGGGTTTGCCGGTGACGAGGCCAAAAAAGCCTGTTTCGGGGTCAAAACTGAAGGTTAAGCCAGGTTGGGTAATAACATCAAGGTAGTGTTTTAGTTTATAAGGAATAGAAAAATTCCACATAGGCACGCTAAATAAATAGCAATCGGCGTCTTTAAACTGTTCGGTAACGGCCACAATTTCTTGCCAAGCAGCAGCTTCAGCTTCACTGGGGTTTTGGCCGTGCAAAAAGCTGTATTTGGCATTGAGTCGATCACCATCAAATTCGGGTAAGTCCATATCCCAAATATTTAATGTAGTGACAGTGTTGCCTGTTGAAGCGGCCTTAAATGCATCAATGTATGTATTAGCGACATCAGTAGAACTTGAACGTTCACCGCGTGGTGATGCTTGGATATAAAGTAGTTTGCTCACTATCTTTTCCTCATTTATTTATTTGGTATTTACCGTAACACTCATCGACTGAGCTGTGAATTTTTTATGGCTGATAAAATCAATTACAGCTCTGGTTTGTGGGAATTATTTCATCTTCAATTATGAAAACAGTACATGAGAGGCCATGGGTGAAATTCTCTTCTACACACCCTTATCAACACAAGGTATTTATTATAGACAGTGGTTGAATAGTGTGATTTACTAATTAAAGTTCGTTAGAATTTTTTGATGAAAAGTAAACTTCACCCACAGGGTGCGAGACAATTTTGGAGGAAAAAGAATGGGTAACGCAAATATAATGGCTATACCGCCACTCGGCTCACATGAACTTGGTACGGAAGCTATTCCGTCCGATCACTATTCATCGCAAGCCTTTTTTGAGCAGGAAAAAGAACATATATTTAAAAAAACATGGTTGATGGCAGGTAGAGAGAGTGATGTTGCCGAGCATGGCGACTTCATTACTTTTTTTATTGATGCATTGGAAACATCAATCATTGTTACTAGAGATAAAAATGGGCAGGTGAACGCTTTTTATAATGCTTGTACACACCGTGGAGCGCATATTTTGAATGAGCCTTGTGGGCGAGCAAAGTTCATGACTTGTGGTTTTCATGGTTGGGTTTTTGATTCAGAAGGAAAATTAGCAGATGTGCCTGGCGAAGAGCTTTTTGGCGACTTTGATAAAAGTAAGCTTGGGCTAAAGAAAGTGTCTGTTGATGTGTGGGGTGGGTTCGTTTTTATTAATTTAGACCCTGAGCCTAGCGTTTCATTGAAAGAATATTTGAAGCCACTTAACGAGTCGTATGATAAATATTTGGGAAATAAAGACTGGACATGGAGTTATGGTTGGCGGTCTAAATTTAATGCAAACTGGAAGTTATTAGTTGACGCGCAAATTGAAGGTTATCACGTTGATCAGACCCACCGTAATACGATTGCTGGCGCGATTCCAGGAGCCAATGCGCCAGCGGATGTCTACCCTGATAGCATTGGTGTGCCAGCAAGGGTTTGTGCGTACCGTCCGGAGCAAATGGCAGGCGTGCAAACCGACGTGGCCTTATTGTCAGCCAAGCACGGTGCCACTTCTTTATACACAAAATCTGAAAATGAGTTTAGCGCGGATGATGGGGAAGGTGTTTTAAACGAAGATCACCCATTATGGATTTTTGATGCTTACTTGTTATTTCCCAATGTCGTTTTATTTATCCAGAAGGGGCAAATTTTAGTACAAAGAACGCTTCCTGTTTCGCCCGGCGAGTGTTTTTGGGAAGTGGATTTTTTCCACACAGGTGAGGTGGAAGACTTTGGTCAACTATTTAACTCTGAACAAGGTCGAATTCAAATTAGGGATGTGCTGACCGAAGACTTATACACGGCAGAAGGGATTCAAATGAATTTTAATGCCGGTGTTATTAAAGAGGTTTACATCAATCAGCAGGAAATCCCTATACGTGCTTACTACCATCGCCTAATGAGTGCAATGAAAGGAACAGGAGAATCGAAATGAGTCAAGCTATAGCCCGTCCAGATGTTAGCGATATTGAAGTTGAAATTAATCTCTGGGCACTGCCAACCACAGAAGATAGATTGGTTAAACGTATGAACAGTACGATGGATGAAATCAACTCTTTCCATTATGCAATGTTGCCAAAATTACCCGCTATCATCGATTACTTAAACCAATTCAAATTGGCTGATTTAGCAGGGGATGATCTCAAGCTATCGAGAGCAGCACTTGCAATGTGTGAAGTTGATAATGCCGTGTACAAATGGAAAACACCTGTTTTAAGCACAGGTATTGATTCACTTAGGATGGTCAAGAAGTCAGGTTTTAGTGATAGGGTTATCTTATGAGTGGTCGTTTAGCGGGAAAGGTAGCTTTAATTACAGGCACGGCTGGTGGTCAAGGCCGTGCAGCAGCGGAAATGTTTGCCGCACAAGGTGCAAAAATTGTTGGCTGTGACGTTAAAGAAGATGAGCATGAAGAAACAGTTCGCCGAGTTGTTGATGCAGGTGGTGAAATGGTCAGCCGCATCGTTGATTTGGGTGATGAGGATGAGGTGAAAAGTTGGATTGATTTCGCGGTAAAGACTTACGGCGATTTTGATATTTTATACAACAATGCTTCCGCTGTACGTTATGGCAAGATTGATGAATTCTCAACTGAAGACTGGCACTGGTTGGTGCGAAATGAACTCGATTTAGTGTATTACGCCATAAAACACGCGTTTCCAATTATGAAGCGTCGAGGCGGTGGTTCAATCGTTAACACAGCATCTGCTGCGGGGGTTATCGGTTCAACATTTGCAGGGCATATACATCAGTTTGCACACTCAATGACGAAAGGCGGTGTGATTGCGATGACTCGAACATTAGCCGCAGAATTTGCTGATGCCAAAATACGTGTTAATAGCATTTCACCCGGCTTAATTGAAACGCCAGCGTTTGCTGTCTTTCCGGATAAAGATGTTTTAAAGAAAATGATAGATGACATTATGAAGCTGCAGTTGATGGATGTTTTAGGGCAGCCTGAAGATATTGCCTATTGCGCACTCTATCTTGCCTCAGAAGAATCTCGCTTCGCGACGGGCCAAAATTTTTGTATCGATGGCGGCCTCACCGCTATTTAATTTAAAAAATCACATAAGGAAGAGAACATGATTAAGCTTTACCATATACAAGCAGAAGGAGACCCGTTTGGTGGTTCTCGTAATGGTTGCAAAGCCGTTATTGCGTTAGAAGAAATGGGTGTTGCTTACGAAGTAAGCGCACTCGATAGGATGGAAGATTGTCGGCCTGCTGATGCACCTTACCGACAAATAAACCCCAATGGTGTCACGCCAACCATTGATGACAATGGTTTTATTCTTTGGGAGTCTGGGGCTATTCTTCAATACCTTGCTGATGCAAACCCATCATCTGGCTTATTGCCAAGAGACTCAAAAAAACGCGCTACAGTTCAACAATGGGTAGCGTGGGAAGGCGCATCATTTGCACCGGCGTTGCTAAATTTCTTTTTTGCTATGACAGCGCCCGAACCGGATGAGACAACAGTTACTAGCACAAAAGAAGCATTTTTAGGCGCTTTAAGCATTTTGAACAAGCAGCTAGCAGGGCAAGATTATGTCTGTGGTGATTACTCCATTGCTGATATTGCTATTGGTGCGGTTACGTCTCTGTCATTTCTTCTTGGTCTTGATTTGACACCCTACCCTAATATTTTATCTTGGTTAGCTCGTTTGCGTGAAAAGCCATCTTGGCAGGCAGCAGCAGCGGTGATGTCTGATATGGAGGCTGGTAAAGAACAAATCGGTTAGTAGTCAATTCGAGCGCTTAGCCAAGGTGTGGCGTTCATGGAGGATGAGAGATGAGTAAGTTTGATTATAATAAATTAATAGATAATGACGCCGCGTTGCAATCGCGCAGCATTTTTTGGGAACCAGAGATATATCAAGACGAGCTAAAACAGATTTTTAATCGCTGTTGGCTTTTTTTGGGGCACGATAGCCAAATCCCCGAAGCGGGTGATTTTTTGCGTACTTACATGGGCGAAGACGACGTAATTGTCGTGCGCGGTGAAGATGGTGAAGTAAGAGCCTTCTTGAATGCCTGTACGCATCGGGGTAACAAGGTATGCCATGCGGAGTGGGGTAAAACTAAAGCCTTTACCTGTTCATATCATGGTTGGGCATATGACAATATGGGCGAGCTAGCTGCGGTTCCTCTCGAAGAGGCAATATACGACAATTTAGATCGTAGTAAATTGGGTTTAGTTCCCGTTGCTCGTGTGCAGAATTACAAGGGTATGATATTTGGCACCTTTGCAGAAGAAGGCCCTGACCTTGTTGAGTACTTAGGTGATATGGCGTATTACCTAGATGTTGTACTTGATGCTTCTCCAGAAGGGATGGAGCTTATTGGTACGCCATTTCGAGTAGAAATTCCAGGCAACTGGAAATTACCAGTTGAAAATGCGATTGGTGATGGTTACCACGTTGCTTGGGCGCACGCAGGTGCCATGCGAGTGGTTGGTACGATTGGCCAAGGGCGCGGCGAATCAGTACTTGGGATCGGGAAAGATAACACCGGCTTTGATGACTCCGGACAAATGCAGGTTGCAATACCGCCGCATACAGTTTTATCCACACTTGATGGGCAGTCTGGTTATGCCTTATACGATAATCCTGGGCCGTGTATTGAATATCTTGAGCAAGTAAGGCCAAGCGTTGTAGAGCGTTTAGGTGATGTTCGAGGTAATCAGTTACTGGGCTCAGAAACTCATATGGGTGTTTTCCCTAATCTACAAATTATTCAAGGCTTAAACCTACTCCGTGTTATTCACCCCAAGGGTCCAGGTGCTTTTGAAGTAGCGACTTACTCGATGGCGGATAAAAATACGCCTGATGAAGTAAAAGATATTATCGTTAAACATGTTGGCCAAACATTTGGCACGGCTGGCATTTTAGAAGGTGACGACGGTGACTTTACCGAGGCGATTACGCATTCGCCTAATGGTTATGCAACTCGGCAAATGAAAGGCTGGTTAGGCATGGCTCAAGGGCGAAAAATGGACTGGGAAGGGCCTGGGGAAGCGTCTCCTGGTATCGTTAATGAGCTTTGTCAGCGTGAATTTTATGCGCAGTGGCAACGAACGATGTTAGCTGAATCAGTCAATGAGATCTTGCCAAAGAAATTAGCTAAGAAGGAGTCTGCCAATGGCTAAAAAACAAAAAATAGCAGCGGTGGGTAAAGATACTGATATGGAAACAGCATATCGAATTGAGCGGTTTTTGGCAGCTGAAGCACGTGTTTTGGATGAGGAGCGTTACGATGATTGGTTAGCTATGTTGGATGAAAGCATCGTTTATAAAATGCCTATACCAATGAATACGTATCGACGCAACAGACCAGGGAAAAGCTCGATCTGCGAAACGATGATTTATGATGAAAACTTTGAAAAGCTGAAGCAGCGCGCTGCTCGAGAAGATACCGGCATGGTTTGGTTAAATGACCCTGCGACACATCATATCCGCACAGTAACAAATATTGAATCGTTTTGTACCGATGAAGCTAGCGTTTACGACGTACGAAGCAAGTTTACTTTGCTACGCTCAAGGCGAGATAAAGACCATATTAGTCATACGGGTACGCGCAAAGATTTGCTGCGTGATACAGGTGATGGTTTAAAACTGGTCTCAAGAACGGTATTTTTACCTGAACGGGTGATCGTCGACAAAAACCTAAACATGTTTTTCTGATTATAAAAATTTTAAGTAAGGAGAGATAATGACAGCACGAATGGAAGGGCATCATGCCATAGTAACCGGTTCATCATCGGGAATGGGGCGCGCAACAGCCATTCGCTTGGCCTCAGAGGGAGCAAGTGTTTGCTTGGCGGATATTAACAAAGAGGGTAATGCCGAAACGCTGGACTTAATTAAGCAACAAGGTGGTCGTGCGATTGCAGAGTATTGTGATGTGTCGGAGGAGTCATTAGTAAAAAGTATGACAGCCGCTGCAGAGGCCGCTTTTGGACCAGTATCTATCCTTTTTAATAATGCCGGCTTTGAAGACAATGATGGCAATACTGATGAAATGGAAGTGGATGATTGGGAAAAAGTTCAGTCAATTAACACGCGTGGTGTATTTTTGGCGGCTAAATATGCGCTTAAAAGTATGATAGCGGGCGGTAAAGGTGGGTCCATCACAACAACGTCTTCAATAGGCGGGCTGATTGGAACGCCCGGTGGTTTGCATTCTTACTGTGCCTCAAAAGGGGCGGTCATTTCGTTAACACGAGCGTGGGCGGTGACTTATGCGCCGCATAATATTCGAGCGAATGCTATTTGCCCCGGCCTTGTGCTAACGCCTATGGTCAAGAGAATTGGTCCTGAGTTTATTGAGGCAGCATCGAGTATGACACCCTTAGGTCGAGGCGCAGAACCGGAAGAAATTGCTAACTTAGTTGCGTTTCTATCCAGTGAAGAATCGAGGTTTATTACTGGTGCGATTATTCCTATTGACGGCGGGTATACAGCGCAATGAGTCAGTATCCAGCATTTTCATTAGATTTATTCCGCTTAGATGGACAGGTTGCGGTTGTTACTGGCTCCGGCTCGGGTTTAGGTAATGTCTTTGCGCGTGCGCTTGGAACGGCAGGTGCGACGGTTGTTTCAGCAGATATTGACTTGGCCGCAGCGGAAAAGACGGCTGAAGAAATACGCGCTACGGGCGGCACGGCTACATCAATAACTGTTGATGTGAGTGATCCCGACTCAGTGGAGACAATGAGCGCGACGACACTTAAGGAGCATGGCCGGCTGGATATTCTCGTGAATAATGCGGGCATAGCGAGCCCTGCAGATCGGATACATGACATGCTGCTAGAAGACTGGGATCGTGTTAATGCGGTTAATACTCGGGGTGTTTTCCTTTGTACTAAAGTAGTGCTTCCGCAAATGATGGTTCAAAAGAAAGGCTCTATTATTAATATTTCTTCTGTGGCTGGTTTGGGTGGTGTGTCGAATGATTTGTCTGCGGTAGCCGCAAATTACTCTGCCTCTAAAGGTGCAGTAGCCACATTTACTAAACAAGTTGCTGTGGAATATGGAAAGGAAGGTATTCGTTGTAATGCGATAGCGCCAGGCTGGCACTTGGGTACGCAATTGGGTCGTGAGGCATTGCCGCTAAGTGAGGCGGATATTGCCGCGATGGTAGGCAAGCTACATGAATTAACGCCATTGAATAGAACAGGCAACCCTGAAGAATTAGCTGGCTTATTGGTGTATTTAGCTAGCGATGCAGCATCATTTATGACGGGGCAAGTCATCGCGCATGATGGTGGCTGGACCTCTTGGTAAGTTTGATAATAAAAAAGGGTGATTACTCACCCTTTTTTAACTATATCCAACAAAGCATCTTTGTTACCTCGGCTGGATTTTACCTGTATTAAGCTTTAACTCGTGTTGAGATCTGGTTTGTTGACTGTATCGAGTTAACCAAATTGATAGGCTGATACGTTAGCTCCCATAACATTGTCTTTGAATATGTTTTTTCCTAGGTCATCTCCGGCAGTTCCAGCAACGACCATTAACGGCAGTAAGTGCTCTTCCCTTGGATGTGACTGTTGAGCGGAAGGCGCGTTGAGCCAGTTTTCAAGCTGCTTGTTTCGTTCTTTGGGTTCAGCTGTACAGGCGCTGGTTAGCCAATTGTCAAAGTGGGTTGAATGATTGCCTGTATCTTGGCCTTGCATTAATATCTCCATATTATGAAAGCTCATGCCGCTACCGAGAATAAAAATGTCTTGCTCTCTTAAAGACTGAAGTGCTGCGCCAACTTGAATATGGTAGGCAGGGTCTAGGTCATGCTGTAAGGAAACCTGAACAACGGGAATATCGGCATCAGGAAACATCACTTTTAAGGGGACAAACGTACCGTGGTCATAGCCGTGATCCGGATCAAGAGCACTCTTTATATCCGCGTTGTGTAGAAGTGTTTGTATCTGTTTGGCAAGTTCAGGTGAACCTGGGGCAGGGTAAGTTAGCTCGTAAGTGTGGGGTGGAAAGCCGTAATAATCAAAATATAGTGGTGGGTTAGGCTGTGAGTTGATTCTAATCACTTTTTCTTCCCAATGTGCAGAAATAATGACAATAGCTTTTGGTTTTCTTGGTAGGCTTTTATGTAGATTTTGTAGCCATTTTTTCATGGTGTCCCACGTATCTGCCGGACCACGTGTCCAGTCCATAAAAAAACAGGGGCCGCCGCCATGAGGGATGTATATAGAAGGAAAACGAGTGTTAGACATGAGTTTCAAATAGTTTAAATTAGAACAGATATGATATATCATCTAATGCTTAAGTAACTTAAAAAAAGAAGGGGAGTTTTAAATGAGTGATTCGAAAGCAAAGTTATCGGGTGTATCCGTTGCATTACATTGGATTGTGGGATTAACCATGATTGTTATGGTGGCGGTGGGTGTCTACATGACTGATTTTAAAGTGTATGCACTTTACCCAATTCATAAATCCGTTGGTATGCTTATTTTTATTGTTATTCTGATGCGTGTTATATGGCGTTTAAAGCAAGGCTGGCCGGAACCTGCCAGTGAATATAAGGCTTGGGAACAGTCTTTATCTAGAGTCGTACACTGGGTGTTGATTATTGCAACGGTCGTAATGCCAATTTCTGGTATGTTAATGTCGGGCTTAGGTGGGTATGGGCTGGACATTTTTGGGTTGGAGTTGTTAGCAGCAACACCAGATCCTGATGAAGCTGGCAAGATGATACCGATTAATGGCCCGTTCGCTGGCACGGCACATGAGACGCATGAAATTGCAGGTAAGGTAATGTTTGTCGCGTTTCTTTTACACCTAGCGGGTGCGCTAAAGCATCATTTTATGGATAAAGATGGCACGCTAAGAAGGATGTTGGGCAAAAACATCGGGTAGTTATACTCCTGTTTTATGAACGGAAATAGTTAAGTGAAAAGGCCGCTATATATTATATAGCGGCCTTTTTATAACAGAATTTTATTTACCTAGAACGTCATCGCGTACTGCTTCAAAAACAGCAACAACGCCACCTATTAAGTCATCAAATACGCACGGTTCAGTTAGAGTAGCGGCCAAATTTTCAACAACAGCATCAACGTGGCTATCATCTAAACCAGTCTCAACTAAGTGAGCGTGCCCTCTTCGCATGTCATCGCCTGAATAAAGGTTAGGGCCGCCAAAGGCCATCGTCATAAAGGCTTTTTGTTTTGCTGCTTGTCTGTCCATATCAATACCGTCGAAGAACCGGTTGATTCGATCATCGGCGAGTACTTTCTTATAAAAGATATCAACAGCTGCATTTACAGCAGGTTTACCACCTAATTTTTCAAATAATGTGTTGCCCCAGTGTGCTTCTTTGGTTTAATGGTGTGAGACAGTCGATATGCTATATCGATTCCTCCTCCAGTGACCTTTAACGCTATTTAAATGTAACATTAACAGCCACATGGGATTGTGTGCCCAAACCCGTATAAATCGCCGTTAAACGTCCTTTTTTAATTGGGACGGGTGAGGTTAAACTACCTAGTGACAAATATGAGCCTGGTTTTAAAGGATAATTTAGGGTTAATAGCTTGTCTCTTAACCAGCGAATAACATTAACAGGGTTGCCCATAAGTGTGGAGCAAGCACCTGTTTTTAAATGACTACGGTCTTCATACACGATTCCGACCTGGCAATGGTTAAGGTTACCAATCGCGGCCATTGGAATGGGCTCGCCCATAACACCATACCGAGCGCCGGTATTAATGGCTGTCAGCATGTCTGCATTTAAAGGGTCTTTGGTCGAAAAAAGACGGTCAGGGATTTCGATAAATGGAATCACTTGGTCGATTGCAGCCAAAATTTCTTCATTCGTTTGTGCTTCGTTGATCGAGGTGTCTTTTATGCGGACTAATAGGTTTGCTTCGGCAAATGGATGCGTCGCATCTGAGATATTTATTGTGGCAGGGCTGTCGAGTAGCATTTTGTTTAGAAAAATACCTAATAAAGGCTCTTTTATGCCCATTTTTTGTTGAATGCTCGGGTTAGTTATCGCCGCTTTGTAACCGGCGATACCCCCCCAGTTTTCAGATAAGGCGTAGACGACATGTTTTTGAATTTCTAGAGCAGACTCGGGTGTTAGTCCTGGTATGGCATCGGCTTCTGTTTTATCAATAAAGTGCTGATAAATATCAAGAGAAGTGCGTGGCACGAAGTTTTCTTGACGCATAAAAAAGATGGCTACAGCAGCCACGGCAAATATTAAAATGGTAAATTTGAATTTCATAATGTTTAACTAAAAAATTGAGTAAATACGCGGGTCATGTAGTCATGATCGAGGACGCCAGCACTTTCACGAATACTGTGCATTGCCCACATAGGGCAACCAACATCAACGGTCTGAATGCCTAATTGCGCCGATGTCATAGGGCCAATGGTACTGCCGCAACCGATATCGGTTCGGTGTGAATACTGTTGGTAAGGTACGTTAGCCCTATCGCATAACTGGATAAAACGAGCTTGCGAGGCGCTGTTTGATGCATAGCGTATATTGGCGTTTACCTTGATAACGGGCCCTTGATTAACGAAGACTTTGTGATCGGGTTCGTAAGCATTAGGGAAATTGGGTTGATAGGCATGCGCCATGTCCGCGCTGATCATAAAACTGTTGGATAGAGCGCGCTTATAGCCTTCTGTGGAGACAGCTAAAGAGCTGGCGATACGTTCTAATACATCCGGTAGAAAGCTGCCATCCGCGCCTTTATGGCTGTTGCTGCCAATTTCTTCGTGGTCAAAAAAAGCACAAACATTAAACTGTTTAGCAGTCAGTGAGTTGTTAGATAGCAAGGCACTAAGTCCAGCATGGCATGAGGCTAAATTATCCAGTTGGCTATTGGCATAAAACTCATCATTAACACCGTATAAAGTCCCTGCTTGAGTGTCGCAAGTATGTAGCTCCCATGCGGCAATATTATCAGGGCTGATATTGAGTTCGGCGGCTATTAAATCTATCAATTTAGGCTGCTCACCTGATTGCGTATTGGCAATGGATAGTAATAACGGCAGCTCTGTCTGCTTGTTTAGCTTTAGCCCATCTGTATTAACCGTTGAGTTCATGTGGATAGCTAGATTGGGAAGCCGGAGAAAAGGCCGTTTAAAATGGATTAGTTTTGAAAATAGCGCCCCGTCTTGGTTAATGTGTACTCGCCCTGCCAAACTTAAGTCGCGGTCGGTAAAGGTGGCTAAAATGGGGCTGCCATACACCTCCACCCCGATGCGGTTGAGTCCGCCTTGCTGGTTGTCAGGTTTTGGTTTGACCCTTAAACCAGGCGAGTCGGTATGTGCGCCAATGATATTGAAGCCATTTTTTGCTAAATCATTAGAGCCAACAGTGAACGCAATAATGGAAGAATCGTCTCGTTTAACGTAATATTGGTTATCGGGAGTTAACTGCCAATGATCCCCTTCTCGTAACTCACTAAAGCCGTTGCGCTCTAATGCATTTATAGTTGTTTGGACAGCGTGCCATGGGCTTGGGCTGGCATCTATATAGTTGAGTAAGGCTTGTGCGTGTTGCTGAGTGGCTGACATGTTATTTTTTTGCAGCTAAGTTAAGTGAAGCTGAGTTGATGCAGTAGCGCAGTCCCGTCGGTTGCGGCCCATCTTCAAAAACATGGCCTAAATGGCAATCACACTCGGCGCAAACGACTTCAACGCGAACCATGCCGTGACTGTGGTCCCTGTTTTCTTTGATAGACTCCGGGTTTATAGGTTTCCAAAAGCTAGGCCAGCCACTCCCCGAATCATACTTAGTGTCTGACTCAAATAACGGCGTATCGCAGCACTTACAACGATAAATTCCGGCTGTTTTATTGTCGGTGTATAGGCCAGAAAAAGCAGGCTCGGTGCCTTTTTGTCGACAAATACGGTATTCATCTGCGGTTAATTGAGTTTTCCACTCATCGTCAGTTTTGTTATGCATGGGTTGACCTTGGTTGTTCGTAAAAAAATTATACCCGAGAAAACTCAAGTGTAAGGGTGCTAACTGCTTATAACCAGTCACTCAGCTGGATGCCAAAGCCAATACTGTTTGTATGGTTGTTATAATCAAGCATGCTTTCTCCATAGCCATTGAACCATTGAATGTAACCCCGAACCTTGTTGTGTATAGGGAAGCTCCAGCCTAGTTCAAGGGCGCCACGATTTCTGCTAGATTTGAAATTATTGCGGAACATAAAATCGAAGCTATGTTGTTCCTTTTTGTATAAGCCCCTGAGTTCGAAATGACCTAAGAAATCATCCATATCAGGGTTATCATCATTACTGGCGCTTTCCGGAATACGAAGCCAAGGTTTGAACGAAAGGTAGACGTCACCACGCTCCATAATAAAATCAGCGTAGACTCGGTTCCAGCTTCTTGAAAGTGTACCTGATCGACCATTTGACTGATGAGTGAAGCCAGTACGTATAACTGAGGTATGAAAACCACCGACGTTAAAGTTGGTATCGAAGGACAGCCAAGACTCTGCTTCGTGATTAGTATCTCTAAAGGGTGACGATTGGGTTTTGTTAAACTGCTGCCAAAATGAGCGATTAGTATAAGCTGCATACAAGTCACCATGCCCGTAGATGAGGCCTTGAACTAAGGGAAGTTTCATGCTGATTTGAAACTTTGTTTCTAAATGGTCTAAGTCACTACTCTGATTTGGGAATGCTAGTTCAAAAGGGTCGGTGTTTGGCTCATTATGGTTATAACTTAACAGGATGTAATTGGGTCTATGTGGGAGCAGCGAGAAGGCGTTCCATGCGACTTGTTTTTCAGACAGTTGGCGCTGTTTTAGAGCGGATTGATGGGTGTTTTGCTTTGTTGTATCTTGTGTTGTTTGGCATAGCCGTTTAAGTGCGCCGATAGACATATTATCATCAGCAGTTTTTAGAGCGCCTGTTAGGCACTTTTCGTATTCATTAATATTATTTGCCAATAAGGGCGTGGTCATTATGGCGAGTAATAGTAATAGTGTTTTCATGTTGCCGTGATGGTAGATAAAAAGGCCGAACTAGTCGGCCTTTTGTGGTTGCTTACTTAGGTTATTTAGCGAGGCTATTGTAAATAATTTTAATCCAGTTAGCTTCGTTGATAAATCCGCCGCCCCAAGCTGTCCATTCGCTCGGCAAACCGCTCAGTTGAATGGCTTCCAACGATTCGCCTTCAGAGGCGAGCTTTTGTACGTGAGTGGTCGTTGCTTGTAACATGGCGTGATAAGCCTTTAATCCTTGCATGTCTGATAATGCGCCGTGGCCAGGAATAACCAGCGTATCTTCAGGTAGAGATTCAATAATGTTTGCTACATTGCGCGTTAGGTTGAACGCATTGCCGCCGGTGTCGAGATCAACAAAAGGGAATGTGCCGTTAAAAAAATGATCGCCTAAGTGAGCTACTTTACTATTGGGGAAGTAAACGACTGCATCGCCATCGGTGTGTCCATCGGCATAATGAATGAACTGGATATCCTCGTCGTTAAAATGGATATTAATGGCTTGCTCAAAGGTGATGATTGGCCACGCTTGTTTTGGCCTCGCAGGCGACTTACCAAAGAAATTTTCCTGATCGCTCATCAAGCGTTTACGAGCATTAGCGTGGGAAATGATAGTGGCTTGCTTAGCAAAGTGCCCATTGCTTCCGCTATGATCGCCATGCCAATGCGTATTGAGAATAAAGCGAAGCTTGCCGGTGTTAATATCAGCCAAAGCGGTATTGATTTTTTCAGACATAGGGCTTAGTTGGTCGTCAACTAATAAAACACCGTCTGTTCCGGCAGACACGCCAATGTTGCCACCAGCAAACCCACCGACACCTTCTAGCATGTAAATATTGCCGCGTACATGCGTTGTTTTAAGTGATATTTTGCTGAAACCTTGCTCCAAAGGTTCAGCAAAAGATGGGGTCAAGCTGAAGATAGAAAGGATGATTAAAATGTACTTAGTATGCGATTTCATTATTGTTCTCCTCGTGAGGTATTAATTGCTGCTGTTTTTAGGTTCTGGGTGCCACCCAGAATACCATAGCTTAGTAGGAATTATTTCTGGCGCGACACCATTTTTATGAAACCAAGAATCAACCGCAAATCGATGTTCAGTAGCTAGCTCCTCAATCATGCCGGCGGTGTGTGGCCAACCGTTGAAGAAAAAACCTCGGTTAATGCGTGCTTTCTCTTGATGGAAGGTAATCCATTGTCGTTCGCGAAACAGTTTTAGGTACACCGTAGTGTTAGTGGCCTCATCAACACAATCCATCTGGTGACTTAGGTCCTGAAAGAGGGCCTCAAAAGTGCCGGGCAAGTCATCTTTGGTGTTTGTTTTGTCGCCAACAAAGCGCTCCATTTGAGCGATGGCTAGAGCGATTTGTTCTCGTTCGGTAGCGGCATTATTGGCAGGTGGTGAAAATAGCGTACCGAGCGTAAGCCACTGCTCATCGCTTAAGGTGACGTGTTGAACAGTATGGCAACCATAGCCATAACAAACTGGAAATGAATCCACAACGGGTGCGGTGGTTTTCTTTTTGTTATGGCCGGAGCACCCCAGCAACGTTAAGAGGCTGATGAGTAGTATGCTAAAAGAAAGTGCTTGAGGTAGTTGCATTCAGATATTTATGACAGTGCCTTCTCAACGAGGCGTTGTAAATGTGTGGGTAAGTCTAGAGATAGTGCTGATTGGTGAGCTTTATCAGACATCTTTGCCCACGTCTTTTGCACAATATCAATCACTTTTTCATCGCTATGTTTGCTGGCAAAGGAATCAAAATAATAACTCAAAAAGACTAAGCATGAAACGTCTTCTAGGGTTTGTGCGTCGGGGTCTTTTTTAAGCCGCTTTTTTTGAATAATATTGCTTGCCCGCTCAATATCGTCATCAGCATAGCCGGATACGCGCATAGCGTCAGCCAATATGCCGGCATGTAATTTAGCCAACTCAGTGCGCCAAGTTAAATAACCGTTTAGGCCGGTTGGGTAATCTTTACGGGCAAGTTTCCAGCGGCACACGTGTTGTGCGTAACAAGCCAAGGTTAATGGCTCGGAAGCGTCCACTTCAAAGGCATGAAGTGTTGTTAACATACGTTGTGAATACAATATTTCAGCGCCGTTCTTAGGGTCGGAGGCATTTGCTTTATCAATCAATTGCAGAGTCATTTCTAATTTGGAAGGCATGGTTGTGTTAAATCCTAAGTTGATCGAATGGGTCTTTATGTTTATGTGGGTCGGTGTATTATGTCGTTTAGATAAAAAATAAAACAACTATATTTCAAGTTAGAGGAGGCGTGTCATGCCAGTATTGGTCATGATGTACGGAGTAGTCAGCTATTTCTTGTTTTTTGGGGTGCTTGTCTATTTTATCGGCTTTGTTGGGGATGTATTTGTTCCTAGAGCGCTCTCAACCAAGGTGTTTGAGTACTCCTCTAATGCGTTAATAATTAATATTAGCTTAATGTTATTGTGGGGTGTTCAGCATAGCATTATGGCTCGGGCTTGGTTTAAAACAATGATTGCTTCACTAGTACCGCACCACGTAGAGCGAAGTACTTATGTACTGGCTTCCGCTATTACGCTAGCTGTGCTGATGTTTTATTGGCAACCGATGGAAGGGATTATTTGGCAGGCGACCAATGAAACAGCAGTAATGGTTTTGTGGCTGATATTTGGCTTAGGCTGGATATTGGTCCTAGTTTCAACCTTTCTAACAGATCATTTTGACTTATTTGGTTTGCGTCACAGCTGGTTGTATTTTATAAAGAGAACCTATACACCCGTTAAATTTACAGAGTACTTGTTCTATCGCTGGGTCCGCCATCCGATGATGTTAGGTTTGCTCCTCGCTTTTTGGTCGATACCAACCATGACAGTTGGGCATTTAGTTTTCTCAATAGGTATGACGATTTATGTCCTCGTTGGTATTCATTTTGAAGAAAAAGGCTTAGCGAAAACGATAGGGCAGCCTTATGAAGACTATCAACAACGAACGAAAAAAATTATTCCAAACATTTACTAATGGTATTGATACGAGGGCGTAGTGTGCTAAGCGCTTGAAATTTTTGGTATATGATCTAGAATACGTCATCCTTGAATAAGGAACGCTGCGACAGGGTCCCCCTGCTAGGCTTATTCAAGGTTTACCATTTAACCGCGTTCATTATTAACAGGAAACTGAAATAATGAGCGTTGTGTCCAAACAATTACACTCTCTCATTTTTAGTGCCTATTGAAACAACGAGGCGAATTGACGATGAGTAACAATTTTATATTTACATCCGAATCGGTGTCTGAAGGGCATCCAGATAAAGTAGCAGATCAAATTTCTGACGCGATGCTAGATGCATTGCTTGAACAGGACCCTGCATCACGTGTCGCGTGTGAAACGATGGTGAAAACGGGTATGGTTATTCTTGCCGGCGAGGTCACAACCAGTGCCTGGGTAGATACCGAAGAAGTTGTTCGAAACGTGGTTAAGGACATTGGTTACGATAAACCAGAAATTGGTTTTGATTGGCAAAGTTGTGCGGTATTGAATGCGATTGGCAAACAATCACACGATATTGCGATTGGCGTGGATGAAAGTGAAGACCACGAGCAAGGTGCGGGCGATCAAGGTTTGATGTTTGGTTATGCGTGTGATGAAACAGATGTCTTTATGCCAGCACCTATCACCTATTCTCACTTATTGGTCGAGCGTCAGGCTGAGGTGCGCAAAAAAGGCATCCTGCCATGGCTTCGCCCAGATGCAAAAAGTCAATTGACCTTGCGTTACGAAAACAACAAACCAGTGGGGGTTGAGGCTGTTGTTTTGTCGACCCAACACGCACCTGATATTAGTTTAAAAGACTTACGCGAAGCGGTGATTGATGAAATTATTAAACCCGTATTGCCTGAGGAATGGTTTAGCGGCTGCCTGGCTGAAAACATCCATATTAACCCAACTGGTCAGTTTATTATTGGTGGTCCCGTCGGTGATTGTGGCTTAACTGGGCGTAAGATTATTGTCGATACCTATGGTGGCATGGCGCGCCATGGTGGTGGTGCATTTTCGGGTAAAGATCCTAGTAAAGTGGATCGATCTGCTGCCTATATGTGTCGATATGTTGCTAAAAATATCGTTGCGGCTGGTTTGGCAACGCGTTGTGAAATTCAAGTGTCTTATGCGATTGGTGTAGCAAAGCCAACGTCCATTTCGGTTGAAACATTTGGCACGGGGGCGATTGATAATGACAAAATTGCGGCTCTGGTTAGCGAGCACTTTGACTTACGTCCAAAGGCGCTAATAGCGACATTGGATTTGAAACGGCCTATCTATCAGGCAACAGCGGCTTACGGTCATTTTGGCAGAGAATTGCCGAATTTCACGTGGGAACAAACAGACAAGGCAGACTTGTTGCGTGACGCAGCCGGCCTTTAAAGAACTTGGAGAATAAGCAATGAGTACAGTATTGACAGAAAGTTTTACCGATTACAAAGTAGCCGACATATCGTTGGCTGCTTGGGGCCATAAAGAAATAGCGATTGCAGAAAGTGAAATGCCGGGTTTGATGGCCTTGCAAGAAGAGTTTGGTGACAGCAAGCCGCTAACAGGCGCGCGCGTTGCTGGCAGCTTGCACATGACGATTCAAACAGCGGTGTTGATTAAAACCTTGGTGGCCTTGGGCGCCGAAGTGCGTTGGTGTTCGTGCAATATCTTTTCAACCCAAGACCACGCGGCAGCGGCGATGGCCGACTTAGGTATTCCTGTGTTTGCTTGGAAAGGCGAAACCATCGAAGAATATTGGTGGTGCACAGAACAAATGATGACGTGGCCAGGTGATTTAGATGCGAATATGATTTTGGATGACGGCGGCGATGCAACCTTATTGCTTCATAAAGGCGTTGAGTTTGAAAAAGCGGGTGCCGTCCCTGATGCACAAGCGGGTGATAACGAAGAATGGGTGGCTATTCTTGAGGTTTTGCGTCGTAATTTACCGGTCTCTCCAAATAGGTGGCAAGACATGGCAGACAGCGTGAAAGGCGTAACGGAAGAAACCACCACAGGTGTTCACCGTTTGTATCAAATGCAAGAAGCGGGTGAATTATTGTTCCCAGCGATGAATGTGAATGATTCTGTGACGAAAAGTAAATTCGATAATTTGTATGGTTGCCGTGAGTCATTATTAGACGGCATCAAACGTGCGACAGACGTCATGATTGCGGGCAAAATTGCCGTGGTTGTGGGTTATGGCGATGTAGGTAAAGGTTGTGCCCAAGCATTTAAAGGTATGGGTGCAAGCGTTTGGGTCACTGAAATTGATCCTATTTGTGCATTACAGGCCGCGATGGAGGGTTACCGTGTTGTGCGGATGGATGATGTGGCAGCCCAAGGTGATATTTTTGTAACAACAACAGGCAATTTGGGCGTGATTAATCATGACCATATGGCAGCGATGAAGAACGAAGCCATTGTTTGCAACATTGGTCATTTTGATTCAGAAATTGATATTGCATCGCTTGAACAATATGAGTGGGAAGAAGTGAAGCCACAAGTGGATCACATTATTTTCCCAGACGGTAAGCGTATTACCTTATTGGCAAAAGGCCGCTTGGTTAACTTAGGTTGTGCAACAGGCCACCCTAGTTTTGTGATGTCAGCTTCGTTTACTAATCAAGTGATGGCGCAAATGGAGTTTTTCGCTAATGGGGACGCGTATAAAAATGAAGTTTATGTGCTACCTAAAACCTTAGATGAAAAAGTCGCGCGCTTGCACTTGGAAAAAATTGGCGTTAATTTAACTGAGCTATCGCAAGAGCAAGCCGATTACATTAACGTGCCTGTAGAAGGGCCGTATAAACCACACCATTACCGTTACTAATATGAGTTTAGAGCCCTATCAAAAAATTAGCTTCGAGTTCTTTCCGCCTAAAACAGAAGAAGGCCGGGTTAAGCTTTTAAACGTCAGTAAAACACTGGGTCAACTTGACCCAGCGTATTTTTCAGTTACCTTTGGTGCAGGCGGTAGTACTCAACAAGGCACGATTGATACGGTGCTGGACATTAAGCAACAAGGCTTCTCGGCAGCGCCGCATTTATCTTGCGTGGGTTCTACCAAAGAAAATATTCGTGCTATTTTGGACAATTATAAGCGCAATGGTATTGACCGAATCGTAGCGCTACGTGGTGATATTCCATCAGGGACATTAGATGTGGGTGAATTTCGTTACGCGAATGAACTGGTCGGTTTTATTCGTGAGGAAACGGGCGATCATTTTCATATCGAAGTGGCGGCTTACCCTGAAGTGCATCCGCAAGCAGCCAATGCGCAAACGGACTTAGCTAACTTTAAACAAAAAGTAGACGCAGGCGCAGATAGTGCCATTACACAATACTTTTTTAACTTTGATGCCTATGTTCGATTTGTAGAAGATTGCGATAAGTTGGGGTTAAATGTTCCGATTGTGCCTGGAATTATGCCTATTACCAATTACACGCAATTAGCGAGATTTTCTGATATGTGTGGTGCGGAAATTCCTCGATGGATTCGTAAACGTTTAGAAGGTTTTGCGGATGACCGAGACTCCATTAAAGCGTTTGGTACCGATGTGGTCAGTGAGTTGAGCCAGACCTTGCTTGATTTTGGTTGCCCAGGTCTACATTTTTACAGCATGAATCAGACCGAGGCGAGTTTAGCTATTTGTCGTAATTTAGGGATAGATGTGGCATGAGTGATGTAAAAGAAATATCGTGTGCAATATACAAAACGGTTAAGCGTGACGGGCTGTACTTATACGTTAAGCAGCAGGATGATTTTTCAGACGTTCCAGTTGAGGTGATGCAACAGTTTCCTGTGCCCGAGCACGTGTTTGATTTGGAACTGTCAGCTGATCGGCCATTAGCGCGTGAAAACGTGTTGGTGGTGATAAAAAATTTAGCCTCACAAGGCTTTCATTTGCAAATGCCACCAAAAAATGAAGACCCTATCGATATCATTACCTTGCCGGATAGTTTGAACGGGTAATTATGCGTATTTCACGCCTGTTTGTAGATCAGCCGTTAACAGAAGGTGCAATGCTACAACTTGAGCCAGAGGCGGCTCATTACCTACGCAATGTTTTAAGGCTAAAAAAGGGTTTCCAGCTGACGGTTTTTAACGGTGAAGGTGGCGAATGCTCTGCGACGGTGTCAGAAGTTCATCGCAAAGGAGTTGTGCTTCATATCGACAGTTGGCAAGACGTGAATATTGAATCGCCGTTAGCCATAGAACTTGGGTTAAGCGTATCGCGCGGCGAACGAATGGATGTGGCGATTCAAAAAGCGACTGAATTAGGTGTGGCAGTGATTACACCAGTTATCACTCAGCGCTGCGTTGTGAAACTCACAGAAGAGCGACGCTTACAGCGCCATCAGCATTGGCAAAACATTGTTTATAGAGCGTGTGAGCAGTGCGGCCGTAATACCCCGCCTGTACTGAATATAACCACTGATTTAGCACAATGGTTAGAGACCGGATTGCCTACAAGCCGTATTATTTTTGAGCCAGCTAAAACCGATACGTTAAAAAGCTACACTAAGCCGAATAATGCTGTTGCTGTGCTGATTGGCCCAGAGGGCGGGTTTTCAGAGCAAGAGGTTGTTGATGCTGAGCAAGCTGGTTTTTCGGCGCTTGGGTTTGGGCCGCGAGTTGTTCGCAATGAAACGGCAGCGATTGCCTCAATTGCAGCAATGCAGGTTTTATGGGGAGATATGGGGTAAGGGAGCGGAGACCTTGGGAAAATTCTATCGGTCACCGCCCACTTATTATTTAAGCTTTATTTATCTGTTAGTTCTTTGGTGCTTTGGTGAACCTTAGGTAAGGTAATTTAATATCGATGTCCCCAAACTGTCGCTTCGCTTGCGCATCATCCAAGCCTAATCCAACAATCACATCTTGGCCAGGAATCCAATTAGCAGGTGTTGCGATGGGTGCGCCATCAGTGGCTTGAATCGCATCCAAAGCGCGCAAAATTTCAGCAAAGTTACGTCCCACTGACATAGGGTAGGACATGGTCAGTCGAATTTTTTTGTCAGGCCCAATGATAAATACAGTTCTAACGGTAGCACTATCGGCAGGGGTGCGACCATCAGTTAGATACGCGTCAGCAGGTAACATGCTATACAACTTGGAAACATGCAGTGATGTATCGTCAATGATTGGAAAGTCAGCCGGTGCCCCAGAAAAAGCCTCTATATCGCGTTTCCATTTTTTATGTTCCTCAACGGTGTCAACAGATACGCCCATCACTTTAGTATTACGTTTGGCGAATTCCGGAGCAAGTTGGGCTACTGCTCCAAACTCAGTTGTGCACACAGGTGTAAAGTCTTTTGGGTGTGAAAATAAAATAGCATAGCTATTACCAACCCAATCGTGAAGCGAAAGTTCGCCAGCGGTAGAATCAGCTGTAAAGTCTGGAGCGATGTCGTTGATACGAATAGTCATAATTTAATCCTCTTTGTTGATGTAATAAAGTTGTTTAACAGGAAAAATAGCTTAGCTTGCTCTAAACAAGTCGTACACTCAGTAGTGTTAATACGGTATTGATCATACGGTGTAAATATGAACAAATACAATTGAATGATTTTATGATGTTAATAGACTTTATCTATCTATAAAGATCTCCGAAATATTGTGAAGCTCTATGTGGTGGTAGAAGTAGCCGTTATGAAGTGTATTAATAGCACAGAGGAGTTGTTTTGAAAGGAATCGACGGGGTAGTTGGTATCCTTTAGTTACTTCACCTGTAATAAGCAAGATGGGTGTTTGTTTGAACGATAAGGTAGTTCCTCTCAATTGTGGCTCAGGGTAGAAGGTTTACTGGCGAGTAGGGTAAAACACATGGAACAATTATCTAGCTATGTTTAAATAGTCGATAGAGAATTAAGGATAATTATCGGAATGTCTACCGAAGTCAGATTTCAGACATTGACTCAAAAACTACTTAATAGTGACAGTCCACTTCAGCCTTCTCCCTATTGGTTTTTTAATGGTCGACGGTTAAGTGATATATATAATGACATTTATGAGTGAAGTTTAAACCCAACACAGGAGTAAGCCATGCGTTTAGGCGTTGTAATGGATCCTATTGAATCCATTAATATTAAAAAAGATACTACCTTTTCGATGCTGCTAGAGGCAGAAAGCCGGGGCTGGGAATTGGTTTATATGGAACAAACAGATTTATACCTTGATGAGGGGGTAGCGATGGTGTCAAGTCGCTCATTATCGGTAGAACGAAATCCGCAGAAGTGGTTTGAATTAGGCGAGCAGCAAGATAAGCCTTTATCTGAGTTAGATGTGATTTTGATGCGTGTCGATCCTCCTTTTGATATGAACTACATTTACAGTACTTATTTGCTAGAGCAGGCTGAGGCGCAGGGTGTGTTGGTCGTCAATAAGCCACAAAGCTTGCGCGATGCTAATGAGAAGTTATTTACTGCATGGTTTCCTGATTGCTGTGCGCCAACCCTAGTAACATCGCAATCAAAACGTATTCGTGAGTTTTTAATCAAGCATGAAGACATTATTATTAAGCCTTTAGATGGCATGGGTGGCGCGTCAATATTTAGGCTCAAAAAAGAAGACCACAACTTAGGTGTTGTATTAGAAACCATGACGGAGCACGGTAAAACACTGGCCATGGTTCAGCGGTATTTACCAGAAATTAAACAAGGCGATAAACGTATCCTTATTATTAATGGGAAACCCGTTCCTTATGGATTAGCACGTATTCCAGCAAAAGGGGAAACACGGGGTAACTTGGCTGCTGGTGGCACAGGTGAGGGGCGGGAGTTAACAGCGCGCGAATACTGGTTGTGTGAACAGATCGGTCCAAAGCTAGTAGAAAAAGGCTTAATGTTTGTTGGACTCGATGTTATTGGCGACTACGTTACCGAAATTAATGTCACTAGCCCCACCTGTGTGCAAGAGTTGGATAATCAATACGGGCTAAATATTAGCGGCCTGCTAATGGATTGTATTGAGGAAAAAATAGCACAGCAGTGACTTCTACAGCCATATCATCCGCAGACAAATTGAGCCTGACGTTATTTATGGCGGGCATTGTGCACGCGTTGCTTATTTTGGGGATTAGTTTTGATGTGGATGTCCCTCGCTCAATCAGCAAGACGCTGGAAGTTGTTTTGGTAAAAACACCTGACAAGGATCGCCCTGATAAAGCAGATTTTTTAGCGCAAGAGGATCAAGTTGGTAGTGGAGAGGCTGAAGAAAAGGCGATTAACCAACAAAGGGCTACGCCTCAACCAATGAAAAAATCTGTGCTGACAGAGTCGAATAAAACTCAATCAGCGAAGGCTCAGGCGCAAAAGGTATTGTTACAGGATGAAGCTGAGGTGGCGATTGAAGCGAGTAATAAAAAAGTCCCTAAGGAAAGCACGGAGTTAACGACCGCAGACTTATTACTTCAAAGCGAAGAAATTGCTAAACTTCAAGCAGAGCTTAATGAAGCCGTCACCAGTTATTCAAGACGTCCTCGCAAATTACATATTAATTCAATCAACGCGCATAAATACAAGGCGGCCAGTTATGAGGCAGCCTGGCAACGAAAAATAGAGCGAGTGGGTAATTTGAATTACCCGGGCGATGTCAGACGTAAAAAACTATCGGGCACCTTGGTGATGAGTGTTGAGTTATACGCAGATGGTAATTTAAAGAAAATCATTATTAACCGCCGTTCGGGCCATAAAATTATTGATGATGCGGCAATCAATATTGTTAAACTAGCAGCACCTTTCGCACCCTTGCCGATAGCGTTACAAAAAGAAGTGGATATTTTAGTGATTACTAGAACGTGGCAGTTTTTAAATGAAGGTTCTTTACGCACTCGTTAAGGGCTACAAACAAAGTTAAATATAGTTATGAATAAAAAGAGTTATCTTAATAATAATTTTTTGATCGCAATGCCCAGTATGCAGGGCGATGACTTCTCGAAATCGGTGACTTATTTATGTCAGCACGATGATGAAGGGGCCTTAGGTATTATTATAAACAAGCCTCATACAATGACCATGAGAGCAATTTTTGATCAGCTATCACTAACAGCCGTTAGTGAAGAAGTAGCCGATACTCACCTGTTTATGGGCGGCCCGGTACAACCCGAAAGGGGATTTGTGTTACATACGCCAGTTGGTAGTTGGGACTCCACATTACCTGTCAATGATGAGCTGGCTCTTACCAGTTCAAAAGATATTTTAGAGGCGATAGCACAGAATAGAGGGCCTGAAAAATGGATGGTTGCGCTCGGTTATGCTGGTTGGGCAGCTGGGCAGCTGGAGCAAGAAATTCAACGTAATGCATGGCTGCATGGCGAGGCCGAACAACACATTATTTTTGAGGAACCTATCATGCAACGCTGGGAATTGGCTGGGCATAGAATAGGCGTTGATATCAGTTTGATGAGTACCGATGCAGGCCATTGTTAATGGCGGTATGTTTAGGTTTTGATTATGGGGTGAAGAAGATCGGTGTGGCCGTCGGTGATACTGAAACGAATATAGCTAACGCGCTAACAACGGTTCGAGCGATTAATCAAAAAACAGGCTGGGCTGAAATAACAACTTTAATAGAGACTTGGAAGCCGACAAAAATGATCGTTGGTATTTCGCACCAAGATAATGGCGAAGACAATGAAGTAACGCCCAAAATGGAAAGGTTTTCTCGACAACTAGAAGGCAGGTACCAGTGCCCTGTCGAGCTATTTGACGAAGCTCTAACGACCTTTGAAGCAAAGCAATTGTTGTTTGATGAGGTTCAAGTGAGTGCCAGTAAGTTGTGGGAAGTGCAAGACCAATTGGCAGCACAGTTGATTTTACAAAGCTGGCTAAATACACAGCAACAAGGCAAGTGAGCATGGATACAGATTTAGCGTCTATTGATATTGAGGCGGTTATAGACATAATGGCGAATAAGTTGGCGGATCAGATGAAGCGAAGGCGTATCGTTGAACCGTTAATGATTGGTGTACATACCGGTGGTCTTTGGGTCGCGGAGAAACTGCATCAGAAACTGGGGCTGACGAAACCGCTAGCTGAAATTGATATTTCCTTTTATCGTGATGATTTCACGCGCATCGGCTTAAACCCACAGGTTAAACCCAGCCATATTCCTAGTGAGGTTGAAGGTGAGCACATTATCTTAGTGGATGACGTGCTATATACAGGCCGAACGATTCGCGCGGCGTTAAATGAAATTTTTGATTATGGCCGTCCAGACAGTGTGACGTTGGCTGTTTTAGTCGATAGAGGAGCCCGTGAATTACCGCTTCATGCCGACATAGTTGGTTTGGAACTGGATTTATCACCCGAAAAACAGGTAAAATTGACGGGACCCGCGCCTTTAGCGCTAGAAACTAACCGGAATTGACTGATATGAGCTCTAGCAAGCAACCTGCTAGTACGTCCTTCAAAGCACCCGATAGTTCCCGTTTACAACTTGATGAACAGGGGCGACTCCGTCATTTCTTGACCACAGAAGGCTTATCAAAAGACATCTTGACTGACATCATGGATGTTGCAGAATCATTTTCAAGCGTTGGGAATCAAGCAGTTAAGAAGGTTCCGGTGTTGCGTGGGAAAACTATTGTTAACTTGTTCTTTGAAAATAGCACTCGAACGCGAACAACCTTCGACCTCGCGGCAAAACGTCTATCAGCGGATGTGATTAACCTTAATATCGCCACCTCAGCGACCTCAAAAGGCGAGAGTATCTTAGATACGATTCGAAATTTGGAGGCGATGCACGCAGATATGTTTGTGGTTCGCCACTCAGCGAGTGGAGCGGCGCACTTTATTGCTAATAACGTTGAGCCACACGTAAGCGTTATTAATGCGGGTGACGGAAGCCACGCTCACCCAACACAAGCGATGCTTGATATGTTTACCATTCGCCGAGAGAAGAAGGAATTTTCAACGCTTAAAGTAGCGATTATTGGCGACATTCTGCATTCAAGAGTTGCTCGTTCGCAAATTCATGCGTTGAATACTTTAGGCGTAAAAGAAGTTCGAGTGATTGCGCCAAAAACATTGCTCCCGAGTGATACAGATTCATTGGGAGTGCACGTATATAGTGATTTGCGAACAGGGCTTGATGATGTGGACGTGATCATTATGTTACGCCTGCAACGAGAAAGAATGGGCGCTGCTTTATTGCCGAGTGAGCATGAGTATTTTGAATGCTTTGGTTTAACCGAAGAAAAACTGGCCTACGCGAAGCCTGATGTGACAGTTATGCATCCCGGGCCCATTAATCGGGGCGTTGAAATGGATGCGGCGGTTGCAGATGGCCCTCACTCTGTTATTTTGCAACAAGTGACCAATGGCATTGCTATTCGAATGGCGGTGATGACGCTGACACTGGGTCAAAACAAGGTGGCTGGTTGATGAATATACTCATTGAAAATGGCCGTGTCATTGACCCTGCTAACGAATGCGATGCTGTTTTAGACGTTTATATTGGCGATGGTAAAATTCAGTCGATTGGTGATAAGCCTAGTGGGTTTGTTGCTGAACTGACTATAGATGCGAGCAACAAACTAGTAATGCCGGGTTTTGTGGATTTAAATGCAAGTCTCAGGGAGCCGGGTTACGAACACAAGGCGACGATAGAGAGTGAAACAAAAGCAGCTGTTGCAGCAGGCTATACATCAATATGTTGCTTGCCCGATACTAAGCCAGTACTGGATTCACCATCGGTCGTACAACTTATTTTGGATAGAGCTGAGTCTGCCGATTACGCAAAAGTATTGCCGTTAGGGGCGCTAACAGTTTCCTTAGAAGGCAACACGTTGAGTGAAATGTTTGCGTTAAAAAGGGCGGGCTGTGTTGCGGTTAGCCAAGCACCGAATAACCATATCAATGGTCAGGTGTTACGGCGTGCGTTGCAATATGCCACTACGCATGATTTATTGGTCATACTTAAGCCAGAAGATACGGTCATTAAAGATGATGGCTGTGTGCATGATGGTTCGGTGTGCTCCAAGTTGGGTTTGTTGGGTATACCTGTTTCAGCCGAAACAATAGCGATTGCACAAATTATTGAATTGACTGAAGAAACAGGTGCGCGCGTTCATTTGACAGGGATTTCTTCAGCAAGAGCGGTTTCACTAATTGCTCGTGCCCAGTTTAATAATGTGACTATTACGGCAGATGTACATGCGCACCAATTACATTTAACAGAACTCGATGTTGGCACATTTGACGCCAACTATCATACCTCGCCGCCGCTACGCTCAACGGAAGATAAAGATGCTTTGATAGCAGGCGTAGCAAAAGGTGTGTTTGTGGTCAGTTCTGGTCATCAGCCGCATGATGCTGAGGCTAAACAAGCACCTTTCCCATCCACAGAGCCGGGCATGTCAAGCCTAGAAACAGTGTTACCGTTAATGCTGGAGCTGGTAGATGATGGCTTGTTGAGTTTGTCGCAAATGGTTGCTTGCTTGGCTTATGCGCCTGCACAACTATTGGGCTTAGAAACGGGGTGTTTGTCAGCACAAGCACCGGCAGATATTTGTATTGTGGACCCGAATGATACATGGCAAGTCAACGCAGACAATTGGTTGAGCCGTGGTATGAATACGCCTTACTTAGGGCATCAAATGAAAGGCAAGGTAACGCATACACTGGTTAATGGCCGCTTAATTGTCGAGAAATAATGCAAGAAAATACACGAAATACCATCTTTATAGAAGATGCTGAAATTTTAGCGCAACAGGCTTTCGCAGAAGGTCAGTTTGTTTTAAGGGTGATGGCGCCAAAATGCGCCGTATCGGCAAAGCCTGGGCAATTCTCGCATATTCAATGTGACCCTCAACGTTTGATGCGGCGTCCTTTGTCCATTATGCGGGTGTCGGCGACGGAAGGCTGGGTTGAATTTTTGTATAAAGCCGTGGGTGCAGGAACGGAACTTCTCGCAAAGCGAAAAGTGGGAGAAACGATTAATGTGATGGGCCCTATCGGTCGCCCTTTTGAGTTGGATACGACTAAACCAAAAGCTCTATTATTAGGTGGTGGTGTGGGGATTCCACCGATGGTTTGCCTATCTGAACTGATAAAAGAGCAGTACGAAGCTATAATGCCGACAGTATTTATGGGGTCTGAAGTTCCATTCCCTTTTGAGCGAGAAAAGTCAGCTATTCCTGTTCATGGTCTGTCGAACGAAACCAGTGATTGCCTGCCACTACTTGAGGCATGGAATATTCCAAGTCGTCTAGCCAGTTTGCAATCTTATGACGGTGCTTATAAGGGTTATATTACCGACCTTGCGCGGGATTGGTTAAATGCATTGGGTGATGAAGAAAGGCAGCAAGTAGCCATCTATTCATGCGGGCCCACGCCCATGCTTAAAGCAGTAGCCGCACTAGCAAAAGAATTTGATCTGCCCTGCCAAGTATCGCTTGAAGAATACATGGCGTGCGCAGTGGGTGGTTGCGCGGGTTGCGTCGTTAAAGTTTCAACAGATGAGGGCGAAGCGATGAAACGAGTTTGTGTGGATGGCCCCGTGTTTGATGCAAAGACGGTGTTTGCCTAACGTGAAGCATATTTGGTTGGCCCTATTATTGGCTTACTGCAGTTTTATATTTTTCTTATCACATCAATCAGCGTTACCAACACCGATGCTGTTTGTGGGCCAAGATAAACTTTTCCATGCAGCGGCCTACGCCATTTTGGGCTTCTTAGCGATGAGTTATTGCAACTGTGTAATTGAAGGCTCTGGGCATGCGTACATTGTGGCGATGATTTTTTCAGGGCTCTATGGCGCGAGTGATGAATGGCACCAATCGTTCATAATAGGACGTGAGGCCGATGTTTTTGATTGGCTGGCCGATTGTATTGGCGCTACCATTGCCATCAATATAACAAGGTATGCTAGATCAATGGCAAGGTAGTCTTTGAGTGAAGCGTATTACTTCTTTTCTAGTATGTTTTTTACGTTGTTAAAAGCATTGCTGTAAAGCTCTGTTAAAAAGGCCACGGATGCTTCACGGTTTTCTTCAGAAACGTCAATCGATGCGTGATATTTTAAAATAGAAGCATCTTGATTGTTTACAACGCTAACCGTTCCTAAATAATTTTCAAATGGAACGTCGCCGCCGACGATAATATAGCGGTAATACTTGTCTCCTTGTTCGGTGAGTTTGTCTGAATATACTGCGCCACCTGGCATGGTTAAATGACGAATGGTGCCTATACCACTGCCTTCGATTTGGGTATCAATAATACCGGGAAGCCAAGATTGCATTGTTTCAAAAGGGCCGATTAAGTCCCAGGCATCATTCGAGCTTGCATTGATATCTAATTCTACAGCTACGTTCTCTTTCATTAGTTTATCCAAGTGTAAAATCGTTCAGCGTTGAATATAGCCAACATTAATTTGTCAGTGTGTTATTTTTTTAAAACGAGGGCTTCAATTAAAATGAGTTCTGGTGGGCTGTTTTTGGTGAGCTTAGGAATCTGGATGGTCACGCGATAAGCCGTTTCAGGTAGTTTTCGTGCCCATGCTTTAACAGCTTCAGCCTCTTGCCTGCCACCATCGTGACCAGTGTAAGCGAGCACAGAAATGATGCCCGGTTTTTCTAAAAGGGAAATCGCAGCGTCTAGCGCTTTAATGGTTGATGCTGGTTCTGTTTGAATCGTTTTATCACTGCCGGGTAAGTAGCCTAAATTAAACATCGCACAGCGAATTGAGCTAACGGAATCTTCTGTTAGGTAAGTCGATAGTTGATTATGGTTGTCTTGTATTAAGCGAACTCTATGTAAGAGCCGTTCATCGTTAAGACGTTTTTGGGTTGTTAGTAATGGGGGTGATTGCAAATCGAATGCATAGACTTTTCCGCCTTCTCCAACTCGATGAGCTAAAAAAAGAGTATCAAAGCCATTACCCATCGTTGCATCAACGGCTATATCACCCTCTGAAAGGTAATTCTCAATTGTATTATGGGCTTGGTTAACGAGTGGGATAGTCATTTTTATATCGATTAATATCAGCCGATTCGGGTAGCTTATCCCCCCGAGTTAGGTAACGAAAAAAGCAGTCAGAATACCAAGGTATCATCAATGACCCTTTTGAACCGAAACCATTAAAAACCAGCAATTTTGGCTCACTGGGGTGGCAGCCTATAAAAGGCTGTTTGTCGCGAGTACCAGGGCGGATGCCAACGTTCTTTTCAAGCAGTTCAGCTTGTTTTAATTGAGGGAAATGCTTACCGCAAGCCCTAAGCAATTCAGCTGAGGCCTTGTCGTTAGGCTTTTCATCAAGGGGTTGCCATTGCCAACTAGCCCCCAATTTGAACTTTCCATCAGAAAGGGGTAATAGCCATTTGCCGAACTGGATAATTTCATTTGGCATAGAGCTGTTAGTTTTCAGCGTTAAAATTTCACCTTGCACAGGTTGTAAAGGAAGCCATGAAAACCATTGGTTATGTTGTAAATGATAGCCATCACAAAAAATGACTTTTTTGGCGGTATGCCCATGCCACTCAATAAATTCTGAATCTATTCTGAGCTCATCTAAGTCAATTTGTGTATTGATGAAACAAGCTTGGTCTAAGAAAAAGCCACGTAAATGATCGAGCAATGCAACAGTATCAAGGTAACCGCATTGCATCTGCTTGAAGCCGCCGAGGGAATCTTCTCGTAGGTAATTATTATCTTTTGCATTGAAGCGTTCACCTAGGAAAGGCGCATAATCGGCCTGATTTTTTCGTTTATTCCATTGAGTAATCTCATCTTCAGACTGAAAAAGACGAATTTGTTCTTTCTCATAAAAAAAAGGCTGTCCAAAAAAAAGGGCCAAATTATCGTAAAGTTCTTTTGCTGCGGAGAGGTAATATTCAACGCTAGCCGTTTTAACCAGCCTTTTTCCAGTTACCGGGTTAATTAAACCAGCAGCGGTGCGCGAAGCGGTTTGTTTCAGGCAAGGGTCGATGATTAAAACACTGTGGCCTTGTTGAATGAGGCGCCAGCCAAGTAAGCTACCGGCTAGTCCCTGTCCAATTATTAGGAACTCAACTTTCTTATTAGGGATCAATGTAGCCTTTTTTAAAATAGAATAATGTAATCTGAGCGTATTTTTAAATTAGCTTGAAATCGTACTATAACGAATTGTTTACGGTATCAGTAGCGCTGAATGAGGAACTATTTTTTCCAAACACTGTTCTGTGTAGCAAGATAAAGTGTCTCAACTTTTTTACGTGCCCATGGGGTTTTTCGTAAAAATTTAAGGCTAGATTTAACAGATGGGTCGCTAGTAAAACAACGAATGCTAATTTGCTGCCCTAAAGTATCCCAGCCATAATGCTCTACAAGACTGGTAACAATAGCTTCTAAGGTAAGGCCGTGTAGAGGGTCTTTGTTGGTGTTTTCGCTCATTCCACTGATCTTCATTTACTTAACGTGTGCTGATAATACGCATATCTTGTAGTTAATCAAGAACACTAATAAAAACGACTAATAGTAATGTAGAAAAGAGCAAAAGTAGTTAATTTTCACATTTAGTCAAAACAAAATTTGCGGATTTATGGTGATTCCGCGGTTGGCTTTTCTATTAAACGGTCGCCCTACTTCGTGAGCCTCTTAATTTTAAGAATGGATAAGGGTTATAGAGCTATAATAAATAACATAAAAAATCAGTATTATTTCATATACATCAAAACAGGAAGGGTTGATGACATTTAAGAATTCAATAATAAACAAAAGCCTTGTTATGGGTGCTTTAGCTGCAATTTTTATTTTGGGCCTATTCTTAAGGTTTAGTGTGTTAGCGGGAACTGTTGTAGATACACCAGTCAGGGCCGATGCTAAAAAGTACGTTACGTATGCTTATAACTTGAGCCATTATGGCGTTTATTCTGGGCAAAACACACTCAATAATCACCCCAGCGAACAACCTAAGCCTGATGCAGTTATTACGCCCGGTTACCCGGTTTATTTGAGCCTGTTTTTTGATAAGGGGCCTATTAAGTGGAGTCAGTTAAAGGCATCCTTGGTTGTGCAAACGGTTTTAAGTGCTTTAAGTGTTGTTTTTATTTTTTATATTTTCTCGCCAATATTAGGGGCGAGGTTAAGTTTAATCGTGGCTTTTTTGACTGCCTTAAGCCCTCACTTAATATCGGCAAATGTTTATTTGTTAACAGAAAGCTTGTTTAGTTTTTTAATGCTGGCATGGCTTTTTACATTAGGAAGTATAAGGAACGGGAAAGTATCCCTGGTAGTAATGGTTTTATGCGGCGTGTTGTTAGCCATGAGCTCATTGACGCGCTCATGGCTCCAGTATTTTATAGTTTTCCTTATTCTTTATATTATATTTTCAACAGGAATTGAGGAAAAAAAGAGGGTTGCTTATGGAATACTGGCAGGTTTCTTGTTGATATTTTTAATATGGTTCATTAGAAATATAGTTAGTACTGAAGGTAATGATAGCTCCTTAATGTTGGCAACATTACATCATGGAATGTACCCAGGCATGATGTATGAATTAAACCCAAAGTCTTTTGGCTTTCCCTATCGATTTGACCCCGAGTCTGCATTTATTACGCAGTCAAGGGCTAATTTCTTTAGCGTGTTATGGGCGAGGTTTTTAGAGGAGCCCTGGCGATACTTTAGCTGGTACCTTTGGGGTAAGGCATCAATGGTGATGTCATGGGATATTATTGCTGGATTTGGCGATGTATTCATTTACCCCATAACCAAGACACCTTATCAGAATGAGGGTGTTTTTCGCTGGACACATAATGTAATGCATTATTTACATGCGCCCCTGACCTGCTTAGCAATATTAGGCGCTATAGTTGCTTGGTTTCCGGCTAAGGTGGCTACATTTGAAAGGAGTCAGTGGCAAATAAGGCTAGTCTCGCTTGTATTCATATACTTCATAATGATCCACATGATAGCGGCACCATTTCCTAGGTACTCAATTCCAATAAGGCCAATTGTATACGGTTTATCTATATATTTTATGGCAGAAATTTGGTGTAGAGTAAGGCTGTCGATGTTTGTTAAGGTGAAAGATAATTAATTACCAAGGTCCCATTTTTGTAGGGGGACTTTCGGCATATTGCCCGTGTCAAAATTTATTGCGTCTAAAAGCATTTGGAAGCCAAGAATAATTGGTAGGACTGCAAGCATGACAGTACCTGTTGAAGCTTCTTTCATTAATTGAATAGAGTGTAGCCAATGGATGCCGCCCCAGAGGGAGCCAAATAGAATAAAAATTATTGCTAATAGTAACTCCAGTGATGCACGATTAAAGTCGCGTAGAAAGTAGCTATAAAAGATGCGCTTAAAGAAGGCCTGACAATATAGCTTGGGGAAGCTCTTAATGGTAGTGTTAATATTTAAATTGCTTTCTTCTTCACCGTACTTTGCCTGCATGGGAACATCCATAACGACAGCTCTAATGGTACCTAATCGAAACAGCATGTCACTTTCAAAAAAATAGCCTGCATTTATCTTCTCAAGGGGTAAAATCGATAGGGCATTTTTATGAATGGCGGTAAACCCGTTGGTTGGATCCATAATGTTCCAGTATCCGCTAGTCACTTTATTTACAAAAGATAGTGCCGCATTGCCAAGTTTACGAATGGTGGGCATGGATGTTAATGACTCAAGAGAGAAGAAGCGGTTCCCTTTAGTATAATCCGCTTGTTTGTCGACAATTGGCTGAATTAATTTTGGGATTAGATATGGGTCCATTTGACCGTCGCCATCTAGCTTTACAATGATGTCACAGTCATCAGATAGCGCTCTTTTGTAACCTGAAATAACGGCACCACCAACCCCTTTATTTTTTTTGTGTTGGATGATAGAAATACGGGTATCGGTAATGTTTGTTTTGACAAAAGAGCCAGACGACTCGGGGCAGGCATCATCAATGATATAAATATTATTAATGTTGGAAGGAATTTTCTCAATAATACTTATTATGTGTTGCTTTACTTTGTAGCAAGGGATGACAACACCAATTTTAAAAGTATCCATAGGGCTAATTTACTGCAATGGTTAATCCAATAATAATCACACATCCACCAATCAGGCTAGAAAGAGTGAGTGGTTCATCTAATATAAAAAAAGACAATACTGGAACAATAATAAAGGCAAGGGCCATGAAAGGGTACGCAAATGAAAGAGGCATTTTGCTTAATGCCCACACCCATAAGAAAGTGGCGAGACTGTAAATGAGAAGGGCACTAATTAAGTGCTTATTAAGCGTGAAAGCCAGCAAGGAATCAAATGAAATAACCGAAGGAAAAGAGTCTGCTGCTAACTTAAACAGTAGTTGGCCTATAGACAATAAAGAGACGCAGGTAATTAGCAAAAGGAAGTTGAAAAGATTCATTCTAGTCTCATTATAAGGTATACATACTATCCAATAGATAAGTCTAACAGGCTAATTTTAAATTACATTATGAACTCTTCAATTGCTTCTTGTGCAGAAAGCCAAGCCTCTTCGGTTTTGGCGAGCTGCTCATCAACAATACTTTTTTCACTAATTATTTCGGCTAATTGACTCTTCTTATCTTGATGGTATAAACCGCTATCGGCAAGTTTATCTTCAAGCTGTTGTTGTTTTGCAGATAGTTTATCGAGTTGCTTTTCTGCTTTTCTTAGCGCGTCGCGTAAAGGCTTCAGCTTTTGCCTGCTGTTTGCTTGTTGCTGTTTTTGTTCCTTGCGGGCATTAACGCCATTGGCGACGGTGGGATTAGAGTCGTTTTGTTTGGCCTGATTTTTTACCCACTCGGCATAATCATCTAAGTCGCCATCAAAAGGCGTTATTTTGCCATCAGAGACGAGCAAAAACTGGTCAGTGATGGTACGTAGTAGATGCCGATCATGGGAAACAATAATCATTGCACCACTAAATTCTTGTAATGAGGCGCTTAAAGCGTGGCGCATTTCTATGTCTAAATGGTTAGTAGGCTCATCGAGCAACAATAAATTAGGTTTTTGATAAACGAGAAGCGCGAGGGCTAACCTTGCTTTTTCGCCTCCTGAGAAAGGTGCTATAGCCTCTAATGTCTTGTCGCCATGAAATCCGAAGCCGCCGAGAAAATTTCTTAAATCGCGCTCGGTGGCTTTTTTATTTAACCGTTGTAAGTGTAAGAGAGGTGAGGCACCACCATCTAGTTGCTCTAACTGGTGCTGAGCGAAATAACCAACTTTAAGGCTTTCGGCAGACTCTATTGTGCCACTGGTGGGTTTGTTTTCCTCTGCAAGTAGTTTTATCAATGTCGATTTCCCAGCACCATTCGGGCCCAATAGGGCAAGGCGGTCGCCTGGCTTTATAGACAGTGATACGCTATCTAAAATGACTTTATCGGCATAAGCCAGCGTAGTTTTTTCAACCTTAATCAGCGGGTTCGAAACGCGCTCAGGCTTGAAAAATTCAAAATGAAATGGTGAATCAATATGCGCGGCGGAAATCTGCTCCATACGCTCAAGTGCTTTAATACGGCTTTGCGCCTGCTTGGCTTTAGTCGCTTGCGCTTTAAAGCGATCGACATAGCTCTGCATGTGCGCACGTTCTTTTTGTTGACGCTCGAAATTTGATTGTTGCTGGGCTAAACGTTCGGCTCTAGCGCGTTCGAATTGAGAGTAATTACCGGTGTAGAGCATAGCGCTTTGTTGTTCAATATGCAGAATATTGCCGACAACAGCGTCTAAAAAGTCTCTATCGTGTGAAATAAGTAGCAATGTTCCCGCATAGCTTTGTAGCCAGTCTTGCAGCCAAATAACCGCATCCAAGTCCAAATGGTTTGTCGGTTCATCCAAAAGCAATAGGTCGGACCGACACATTAATGCCTTTGCGAGGTTTAAGCGAACGCGCCAACCACCAGAAAAACTGGAAACAGGGTTGTTTAAATCTGCGGGTTTAAATCCCAACCCACTCATTAAAATGGCTGCCCGCGAGTTTGCGGTGTAACCATGAATGGTTTCTAGTTCAGCATACAGCTCGGCAGCGCGATGGCCGTCGTGTTTTTCTTCTGCATGAGCTATTTTTTTTTGAATATCGCGTAGTTCTTTATCGCCATCAATAACAAACTCAATGGCCGCTTGCTCAGTCACCGATAACTCTTGGGCAACGTGGGCAATAACAAAGCCAGCCTGAATAGAAAAGTCACCACTGTCGGGGTGAAGGGTATCTAAAACCATAGCAAATAAACTGGACTTACCGCACCCGTTGGCACCACTGATGCCGACGCGTTGCCCAGAGTGCACCGTAAAGGAAACGTTCTCGAATAGTAATTTAGTTCCTCGTCGGAGCGATACGTTGGTTAACTTCAACATGATATGGGTGGTACAGATGGGAAAGTTAACATTATACCTAAAGCTCGTGTGTGATAGTTAAACGAGGTGCCAGCCTAACGTTGTTCTAGTATGTTGATAAAGCTGTTGGCTAGGGTCCTATTCGATTAGGTAGTGATGCGTTTGTTTATGCGATAATCACGTTTTTTATTAAACGTGGTATTCATGAGTCGTGCCCAATCCATTTTACAGTCAACCTTTGGTTACGAAGCCTTTCGTGAGCCACAAGGCGAGATTATTAATGAGTTAGAGCACGGGCGAGATGCTTTTGTATTGATGCCTACAGGCGGCGGCAAGTCCTTGTGTTATCAAATTCCGGCCTTATTGCGTGAAGGCACGGCTATTATTGTATCGCCGTTGATTGCGCTGATGCAGGACCAGGTAGAGGCGCTTCAACAACTAGGGATAAAAGCCGCGTATTTAAATTCAACACTAAAGGTGGGCGAGGCTAGGCAGGTTGAACAACAACTGTTAAATAATGAATTAGACTTGTTATACGTTGCGCCAGAAAGGTTGTTGAATGCCGCCATGTTGTCATTGTTAGAGCGGTGTCATATTGCTTTGTTTGCGATTGATGAGGCGCACTGTGTGTCCCAATGGGGGCATGACTTTAGGCCGGAATATCAAAAACTGCGTGTGCTCCATGAGCGATTTCCAACAGTGCCGAGAATAGCATTGACAGCAACTGCTGATCAGCGAACGCGAGATGAAATTATTTCTCAGTTGCAGTTGGAAAAAGCACGCGTTTTCATCAATAGCTTTGACCGTCCCAATATTCACTATGCCATTTCTGAGGGCAATAACCCAAAATTACGGATGTGGCGTTTTATACAGGAAAACCACCCGCAAGATGCGGGCATTGTCTATTGCTTATCGCGTAAAAAAGTAGAAGCTACGGCTGAATGGTTAACCGAACAAGGGCGCGTCGCATTGCCTTATCATGCAGGTTTACCTCAAGAGGTTAGGCAAAAAAATCAACAGCGGTTCTTGAGAGAAGAGAGTGTGATTATTGTGGCAACTATCGCTTTTGGAATGGGTATAGACAAGCCTGATGTGCGCTTTGTGGCGCATTTAAGTTTACCGAAAAGCATTGAGGCATATTACCAAGAAACAGGTCGTGCAGGCCGTGATGGCGAGCCTGCAAACGCATGGATGGCGTATGGCTTGCAAGACGTGTTAACGCTGCGGCAATTTATGCAAAACTCGAAAGCCGATGAAGCGCATAAGCGCGTGGAGCATAACAAATTAGAGTCGATGCTTGGGCTTTGCGAGCTGATAGCTTGTCGGCGGCAAGCATTGTTAGGCTATTTCGATGAGGCATTAGAACATGCGTGTGGTATGTGTGATAACTGTACAACGCCGCCTGAAAAATGGGACGGTTCTGAAGCTGCTCAAAAAATATTATCCAGTATTTATCGAACGGGCCAACGTTTTGGCGTTAATTATATTATTGATGTCTTAATGGGTAAGGCCGATGATCGAATCCAGCAAAATAGCCATGACCAGCTGAGCACCTTTGGCATTGGTAAAGAATTTTCAATGATGGAGTGGCGAACTATTTTTAGGCAGTTGATTGCGTTAGGTTTTATTAACGTAGAGGCAGAAAGCCATGGCTCATTAAAGTTAACAGAAAAATGTAGGCCTGTTTTACGTGGTGAGCAAACGCTGGCGTTGAGAAAGCAGTCTAAAGAAGAACAGTTGGTAACAGAGAAAAAGAAGAAAAGCCCTGTGCGCCCACAAGATGAGCCTCTATGGGATGCTTTACGAGCATTGAGAACACAATTAGCAGAAGACAGTGGTGTGCCGCCCTATGTTATTTTTCATGATGCAACGTTGCAAGAAATGGTTAAGAAGCGCCCATCTGCCATTAGCGATATGCGCTATATATCGGGTGTGGGTGATCAAAAAATTAAACGTTACGGTAAGCTCTTTTTGGCGGAAATAGCCAAATACCCTTTGCTTGAATTACTTAATAATAAATTGAGTGCAACGGTCAATGAGAGTTTAATCTTGTATCAAGACGGCTTGAGCATAGAGCAAATAGCGGTACAACGAGACGCTAAGGAAAACACCATATACGGGCATATGGCTGATGCCATAGAAGCAGGCTTGTTGGATGTTAAAAACGTTTTAAATTTGGAAGAAAGCGAGTATCAAGAAATTGTCATGATGATTGAGTCGTTGGAAGATGAGTCAAAAGGCCGAATTAAACCCATCTACGAAGCGCTAGATGAAGAGTACGACTACGGTGTTATCAAGTGCGTACAGGCATCAATTTAACGTTTATGAATCAAGTTTATCGTCGGCAATCGCGTATTTAGGGTCTTCTATAACATTCACTTCAATAAGCTTTCTTGCTTTGTGCAATAGTTTAATGCACTCGGGGCTGAGATGCCGAAGGTGTAACGTTTTACCTAACTTAAGATAACGTTCAGCTAAGGCATCAATGACTTCAATGCCGGAGTGATCCGACACGCGTGAACGTGCAAAATCGATGATGACTTCTTGGGGGTCATCAATCGGCGTGAAGTGCTCACGAAAGTTATGAATTGAAGCGAAAAATAATGGGCCAGTTGGTTTGTAAATTTTAACGCCATCTTTTTCTTCAATGTCAAAGTGCATGTTTTTCGCGTGTTTCCAAGCAAATACCAGAGTCGACATAATGACACCAACCACTACAGCTATCGCTAGATCAGAGACAACAGTCACCAGAGCAACGGTAATGCCAACCAATGTATCAGATGTAGGAATTCGACCCAATAAGCGGAAGCTTGCCCATTCAAACGTGCCCAGTACCACCATAAACATAACGCCGACTAGGGCCGCTACAGGAATCATCTCAATTAACGATGAACCGATTAAAATAAAAGCTAACAAGAACAAGGCAGCAGAAACCCCTGAGGCACGACCTCGTCCACCAGAGTTGATGTTGATCATGCTCTGGCCAATCATCGCGCAACCACCCATACCACCGAAAAATCCAGTCGCAACATTGGCGACGCCTTGACCAATACATTCTTTATTTCCACGCCCACGTGTTTCGGTTATTTCGTCAATAAGGGTGAGAGTTAGTAGCGATTCAATCAAGCCAATGGCGGCAAGAATAAGTGCATAAGGAAAAATGATTTTCAGTGTATCAAGGTTTAACGGCACGCTCGGGAAATGGAATTGAGGTAAGCCGCCCGCAATAGTCGCCATAGGGTCGCCAGTCATGTCGACGAGAACGTCTTGAACGGTACGCAAGTCTATGTCTAAGCCAATAGAAATGGCGACTATCGTTACTATCGCTACTAATGATGATGGGACCGCTTTAGTTAGTTTGGGCAAAAAATAAATAATGGCCATGGTGAGTGCCACCATGCCTAACATCAATGACATCTGTTCGCCTTTTAACCAGGCAAGTTCGCCAGTGGTTGGGTCTAAAAACTGGAATTGTTGCAGCTGAGCCATAAAAATAACAATGGCTAGGCCGTTTACAAAACCTAGCATTACAGGGTGAGGGACTAGCCGAATGAATTTTCCTAAACGAAACACGCCGGCCAATACTTGTAAAACCCCCATCAATACGACTGTTGCAAATAAGTATTCAATGCCGTGGCTAGCCACCAAGCTGACCATAACGACTGCGAGCGCTCCGGTTGCTCCAGAAATCATACCCGGACGACCACCAATAACCGCGGTAATTAAGCCAACCATAAAAGCGGCGTATAGGCCAACTAGAGGTTCAACGCCGGCAACAAAAGCGAAGGCAACGGCTTCAGGGACTAGTGCGAGTGCAACGGTAAGGCCAGAAAGCAGGTCGCTTTTTAGGCTCTGAGAGCGAGAAAGAATAAGTTGAAACATGGTTTTGGTGTCAAATTAATTGGGGGCTTAAGGCGCAGGCGCTTAAGTTGTGTGCTTCAGTATAGCAGAGAATGTGCATTTGCAGCATTCATAAAAGGTTCACTTAGCTGTTACAAAAGGTTCATAAACAAAGATTAATCTACCGAAAAGCTTAGTAGCAATATGATATTAATTAGGAGATAGCATGATGAAGACGATTGAAGAGTTGTTGAGCCCGATTGAAAAGTTAACTGAGTTAAACCGTGTGCAAATCAAGAAATCGATGGATGCACAACAAGCCAGCGCTAAAAAATATGTGTCATTAGCCGAAGAGCGTTTTGAAGCGGCAAAAGGTATCAGAGATGTCGTGAGTTTTAATGCATTTATTATGGATCAAGTAGAATTTTCGCGAAGCAGCATGGAAAAAATGTTACTCGATAGCAAAGCATTTTTAACAGAAGCAAAGGTTTATAACGAAGAGATGGTGAAGCTGATCCAAGAAGGGAATGCCGTTTTTAAAAACAAAATAAATGAAATAAAAGCGATCAAGCAAAAGCCCTCAAAATAGATATAGAGACCACTCTTTTGAACAGAGGCCTCTATAAGGTTTAACCAATCACAACGGTACATTAGGCAGAATGCTAGATATAGAGCAAACATTAGAGCAAAAATTCCCAAGTTTTGAGCAACGTGGTTCATGGCTTAAAAAACCAACCGTTGGTTTTTTAAAAAGGTTGATGCATGAAAAAGAAGTTAATCAATTTTTAGAAGAGCATCAGGATGACGAAGGGTTTGACTTTATAGACCAAGTATTTGCATTTTTTAATTTTAGTTACTCAGCGTCACATAGAGACCGCGGTAATATCCCTGCTAGTGGCCGCGTTATTATTGTTGCTAATCACCCATTGGGTGCATTGGACGGCTTATCGCTATTAAAGCTTGTTGGTGAAGTGCGCCGTGATGTAAAAATAGTGGTTAACGATATGTTAATGGAGTTTAAGGGGCTTGATAGCCTCTTATTACCCGTTGATAATTTAAAAAAATCAACGCAAAAGAGTAGTATTTCGCGGATTTTGCAGAGTTTAAATAATGAAGAAGCGGTCATTATTTTTCCTGCTGGCGAAGTGTCAAGAATAAGACCGAACGGAGTACGGGACGGCAAATGGTCTAGTGGGTTTTTAAGTTTTGCAAAGAAAACGCAAGCACCTATATTGCCAATTTATGTCAAAGCGCGAAACTCATCTCTTTTTTACAGTAGTTCAATGCTGTATAAGCCATTATCGAGCATGTTATTGGCGCATGAGATTTTTAATAAAAATTCCAAAACGATAACATTCAAGGTGGGCGCTCCCATTCCATATCGTTTTTTAGAGAGGCTGCCGTTAGAGCGTAAAGAAATTGCACGATTGATTCGACGCCATGCTTATTTATTAGGCAAAGGAAAAAAAGGCCTGTTGGAAACAGAGCAAACTATTATTCACCCACGTGATCGAAAGGCTATAAAAACAGAATTAAAAGAAGGGGAGCTGCTGGGCGAAACGGCGGATGAAAAGAAAATATACCTGTTTGATTACAGGTCAGATTCTGCGGTAATGAATGAAATTGGGCGTTTAAGGGAAATGACCTTTCGGCGTGTGGGTGAGGGGACAGGTAAAAGTCGAGACCTTGACCGTTACGATAAGCATTATCGGCATATTGTATTGTGGGATGAGCAAGAGCTTGAAATTGTTGGTTCCTACCGGCTCGCCGAAGTGAAGCGTTTGATGGATTCGGACAAGGGTCGCGGTATTTATAGCCAAGAACTTTTTGACTATAACACGGAGCGGGTAGCCCCCTATTTTGAGCACGGAATAGAGCTTGGCCGTAGTTTTGTCAGCCCTAAATATTGGGGTAAGCGTAGCCTAGATCACCTCTGGTACGGCATTGGAGCATATCTTAGGAAGTACCCCACAACACGATACCTATTTGGCCCCGTTAGTTTAAGTGATGCTTATCCTGAATTAGCTAAAGCGCTGATTGTGACGTTTTATCAGCATTATTTCCCCGATGCTGACTGTTTAGCCACCTCACGAACGCCGTATATTATGAACCCAGAAATAAAGCAGCAAGTGGCGGATGTACTGACAGGCGATAACCAAAGTGAAGACTTTAGAGTAATGAAAGAGCACTTGGCACACATGAATGTAACCGTACCAACCTTATATAAACAATACGCAGATTTATGTGATGAGGGTGGAGTTCGCTATATTGATTTTAATGTAGATGCGAATTTTGGGCATTGTATAGACGGGCTTATCATGACGGATATGGATAAGCTAAAAGCCAAAAAACGTTTACGTTATATCGGCGGTTAATAAGTATTAACCGCTGTAGATGGGTAAACAGGTGTTTTTAATTAGTTAACTTTTCGTGCTTTGGCTGGGCGGCCTTTAACTTTCCCGTTAGCAAGGTAGTTAAGTGCTTGCCGAACAGCGTCATGTTCGATGGCAACGTAGCTAGATCGGTCGAATATATCAATTTTTCCAATTTGAGCGCCGTCCAATCCTGCATCGCCGGTTAAGGCACCTAATAAATCACCAGGGCGAATTTTATCTTTTCTTCCCCCGTCAATTTGAATAGTCACCATTGGTGGGTAAAGCTTGTAAGTTGAATCACGGTCCAGCGACAAAGGGCTGTCAATCAGGCAAGGTTTGTTCTGGTATTCTTCAATCGCTTTGACACGAACCTGTTCATGTTCTGCAAATAAGCTCATCGCTAGTCCCGTTTCGCCCGCACGGCCGGTACGACCAATACGGTGCACGTAAATCTCAGGGTCGCGTGGTAGCTCGTAATTGATGACCATGGCAATGGATTTTATATCGAGTCCACGTGCAGCCACATCGGTGGCAACTAGTACGGAGCAGCTATTATTAGCAAAACGAACCAGTACCTGATCACGTTCGCGTTGATCGAGGTCGCCATGTATTGCTAATGATTCGATGTTGTGCTCGCGTAAAAACTCGGCCATATCGCCGCACTGCGCTTTGGTGTGGCAGAAGACAATCGCCGTTTTAGGCTGATAATGCTCAAATAATGCCAACAGAGAGTTGTTGCGTTCATGCTTTTTAACTTGGTAAAACAACTGTTCAATCACGTTTTGTTCGTGATCAGACTCAACGCTGATATTGATCGGGTCGGATTGAATAGAGCGACAGATTTTCTTAACTTCGTCGGGGTAGGTGGCAGAAAAAAGTAGCGTTTGACGCGATGTTGGCGTTTGTTTAATGATGTCAGTCATCACATCGGCAAAGCCCATGTCTAGCATTCGGTCAGCTTCATCTAATACCAGTGTTTTAAGTTGGTCTAGTTTAAGGGTTCGTTTTTTAAGGTGATCTTGAATACGCCCAGGCGTACCTACAACGATATGCGCACCATGCTCTAACGATCCAACTTGTGGGCCAAAGGGTTTGCCGCCACACAATAAAACCAGCTTAATATTGGGTACGCTGCGAGCCAGTTTGCGAAGCTCTTTGCCGACTTGGTCCGCTAATTCCCTTGTAGGGCATAGTATTAATGCCTGAACACCAAAGAAACGTGGGTTTATTTTTTCCAATAAACCAACTCCAAAAGCAACGGTTTTTCCGCTACCGGTTTTGGCTTTGGCAATAACGTCCTTGCCTTTTAATATCTGAGGCAGGCTTTGTGCTTGTATAGGTGTCATCTGCTGATAGCCTAGGCTGGCTAAGTTTTTAAGCTGGGCAGGGGCAAGGGCTAAAGTGGAAAAGTCTTTATTTGGCATAGGTTTTTATTTTTCAGTTAAAGCAGTGCCTGAAAAACTGACGCCACCCCAACCATGTTGCATAAAGTTACGAATATTTTGGTGGTCATCCGCGTCAGGTGTATTGAGAACATCTTGGTAGTAGTGCCCAAAACACGCAAGGGTTTGCTCTTGAGTAAACTCATTGAGTTTTGCAAAAGCAAATAATTTACAGGTGATGTCATTGGTGCCGGCTTTATTAGATACGTCACCATTTTTAAAATCTACAGGGTGGTAATCATATAAAGCGTCAATAAGTTCAATGACGGTTTCAACATTAATAGAAGGGTTGTTTTTGATTGCTTCAATACGGTTCATTTGTATCTCCTTTTGTTAAGCACGTGACATAAATTTACCAGTGCTGGTGTTAATTTTAATCACTTCTTCATTATCGATATATTCCGGTACTTGAACTTCCAGCCCGGTGGTTAGCGTGGCAGGCTTTGTTCGCGCAGAGGCAGATGCACCCTTTAAACCAGGCGCAGTATCTACTATTTTCAAGCTGATGGTGGCAGGTAGCTCTATGGCGACTAATGCTTCTTCTAGCAAGATACCCACAAGGCTATCGAGCCCCTCGCTTAGGTATTTTATTTGTTCTTCAATATCTTCCGCATCCACCGTATATTGATCGTAAGTGTCGAGATTCATGAAGGTGTAACTGTCGCCGTCTTGATATGAAAATTGAAGGTTAGCTTTTTCACAATCGAGATCTTTTAAAAAGTCATCGCCTTTTAATGTTTCGTCGCGCTTTTGCTTGGTTTTTAAATGATTGAAACGGACTTTGTATAACGTTGACGCTCCACGAGATGATGGGTTGCGTACGTCTATACTTTTAACCGCATAGGGCTCGTCGTTTACTTCGACAACCATTCCGCATTTTAAATCGCTGGCTTTAGGCATGTGTGTTCCATGTGTTTGATTGGGCGTAATTATACGCCAACATGAAAAGCGCAATGAAAAACTCTTATGTTTGATTTTCTCGATACTAGCGCGTGGTAAAAGGCCTTAAATAGACAGGAAACCGATAGTTCCCTTTTTTCGTTAAGCCATAATATTTAAATGTTATTTCACTGCCCACACTGGGTGGAAAAGTTCTGTCTTTATTTGAAAACCCGGAACCAATTTTTAATTGTTTGCCTTGCGAAGTAAGGCAGAGCAATGACCCCATTTTGTCTTGATATTGTCCTTTGCCAGGAAGGATCTTTATGACAGTGCATTCGGTGTCGGAGTGCTGCTTTAATTTCAGTGCTGAAGATAAACGGCCTGTTTGATAGGGTTGGTTTGGATCTCTAACAACAACGCCCTCACCTTGGTTAGCCGTGATTGAGCGTAAAAAGTCCTGTAATTGTTTTTTATTTTTAACGGTTGTTTGCTTGATGATTTGAATGGTCGGCGTTGGGTTGTTCTGTAAATAGTTTTGTAAAACGCGGAGTCTCTTATGTAAGTTACCTGCCTGATTGGGTACGTCAAATATTTGGTGGGTGATGTGTTTCCAACGTTCGCCAGCATGTTGACTGTTAGCAATTGAGCTTATGTTTTCAAAGTCGGCTCGCGTAGTCCATAACTCACCATCTATTGGAAAAGGAGGGTAACCCTGAGTAAACCATGCTGGTGGGTTCAACACCTTGCCGCCTCGACTAATGAGCTTTTCTCCATCCCAATAGCCACGGACGCCATCCAGCTTCTCACTCATAACCCAGCCGGTAACCGAGATATCTTGATGATATGTTTTTAGCAAAAACAAATCGGGCTTGGCTGCGAAAGCAGGCAACGATATAAGGCTGAGGAGTATAAAAAAATTCCATTTTTTCATGTTCTATTGCTTCCTAGCAGTTGATGATGTTTTATGTTTAGCGTTGGGCCAGTAACCTATCTAATTGATTGGCAAACGTTTGGCGATCAGCATTATTTAAAGGGGGTGGGCCGCCACCTATTTCTAACCCGCTGGAACGCATGGTTTCCATAAAGTCGCGCATATTAAGTCGGTCTTTAATATTCTCTTTTGTGTATAGCTCGCCGCGTGGGTTTAAGGCAATGCCGCCTTTTTCTATCACATCGGCAGCTAAAGGAATATCACCGGTAATCACTAAGTCGCCAGCTTGCATACGCTTAACAATTTCATTATCGGCCTCGTCAAACCCTTGAGTAACCCGTAAGAAGGAAATATAGGCTGAAGGGGGTATGCGAATGACTTGATTGGCGACCAAGGTTGTTTGGGTTTTTGTGCGCTCAGCGGCCCGAAATAAAATGTCTTTAATGACGACGGGGCAGGCGTCTGCGTCGACCCAAATGGTGTTAAGTATCATCTTTTCTTAGTGTTCTTGAGCAGCGGAGGCAGAATTTGGTAAACGAATTCGTTCAACCATGTTCTGTACACTCTGCGGAGGAGGTGGTGTTAAGCTTGAAACAATAAAGGCGACTAAAAAGTTTAAGCACATACCGATGGCGCCAATGCCTTCAGGCGAAATACCAAATAGCCAGTTTTCGGTGCTATTAACGGCCATTGGTTCTATGAAAATGCCTTTAAAGTAAATGATGTAGCTCATCGTGAAGATGAGGCCAGTAAGCATGCCGCTGATGGCACCGTATTTATTCATGCGTTTGCTGAAAATGCCCATAATAAGAACCGGAAATAAGGACGATGCCGCTAAGCCAAAGGCAAACGCAACGACCTGAGCGACAAAGGCGGGGGGGTGCAAGCCTAAATAACCCGCAATGAGGATGGCAAAAGCAGAGGTAATTCGACTAGCACGTAGTTCGTTTTTATCACTAATGTTGTGCATGAAGGTGCTTTTTAATAAATCGTGTGAAATGCTGGCGGAAATAACTAACAGTAAACCTGCCGCTGTTGATAAAGCCGCAGCAACACCACCTGCTGCAATCAACGCAATAACCCAGTTAGGTAATTGCGCTATTTCAGGATTAGCCAATACCATAATGTCTCGATCAATATAAATTTCATTAGCGAAAGGCGCGCCATTAACGATGCCCCCATTGGATGGGTTAGTGACAACCCGTTCGCCTAGTTCGCCACGCAATTCACCATCAAATACAGGCTTTCCTTTGCCTGCAAAGGCGTTACCTGCAGCATATTGCAATTTGCCATCGCCGTTATGATCAAACCAGCCCAGTAAGCCTGATTTTTCCCACGTTTTAAACCAACTGGGCATCTCGGTATATAAGGTGCCGGCTTTATCAGGCCCATTGATGCTATTGATGATGTTTAAGCGGCTTAGTGAGCCAACAACAGGTGCAGTGGTGTATAACAAGGCGATAAAAATCAATGCCCACCCAGCAGATTTTCTAGCATCCGATACTTTAGGTACGGTAAAAAAACGAACAATGACATGCGGTAAGCCAGCGGTTCCAACCATTAAGGCCAATGTTATTGCCATAACGTCAACCATCGATTTATCGTTGAATGGTTCGGTATAAGAGTTAAAGCCCAAATCTATCAGTGTTTTATCTAGAGCGTTTAACAAATAACCAGAACCGTCTGACATTTGGCTGCCGAAGGCGAGTTGAGGAACGGGATTGCCAGTGAATTGTATGGCCATAAAAATAGCCGGAACAGAATAAGCAAACATCAGCACAATGTACTGTGCAACCTGAGTGTAAGTGATGCCTTTCATACCGCCGATAACGGAATAAATAAATACAATACCCATGCCGAGGTAAAGGCCTTGATCAATAGGTAGTTCTAAAAAGCGAGAAAAGACAATGCCAACCCCCCGCATTTGTCCTGCCACATAGGTGAATGAAATAAAAATTAAGCACACAACGGCAATAACACGAGCAGCACGTGAGTAATAACGGTCGCTAATAAACTCAGGCACGGTAAATTTACCGAATTTACGTAAATAAGGCGCTAGCAGCATGGCAAGTAGTACATAACCGCCCGTCCAACCCATTAAGTACATGCCGGCCTCGTAACCTAAGTAGGAGATTAAACCCGCGAGTGAAATAAACGAAGCCGCAGACATCCAATCCGCACCCGTTGCCATGCCATTAACAATAGGGTGTACGCCTTTGCCCGCGATATAAAAGTCGCCGGTTGTTTTTGCCTTGGCCCAAATCGCTATACCGATATACAGCGCAAATGTCGCCCCAACAACTAAATAAGTGAGTGTTTGTAATTCCATATCAATCATCTACGCCGTATTTAGCATCCAACGCGCTCATTTTTTTAATGTAATAAAAAATTAAAAAAACAAAAGAAATAATGGAACCTTGCTGAGAAAACCAAAAACCCAGTTTAAATCCAGCAAACTCAATCGAGTTCAACGGTTCAACGAGCATAATTCCAAATACGAACGAAACAAGAAACCAGATAAATAAAAGCTTCAGAATAAGGCGAATATTATCCGCCCAGTAGTGGTCAGTATTGGCCGACATAAATGACTCCCCCAAGAGTGTTAGGGTCACGTTCTAAGCGTGACTGATAGGCCCATATTATTGTGGATAAAAGGGGGGGATGCAATCTAACAGCGAAAATGACTAGGTTAGCTCAGGCGTTGAGGCCAGTTTAATAGTGATTTGAAGCGATACGCAATTTATTAATAGGTGCTAAAGAGTGTCTCTTAGCGGCAAGACATCTTATATAGGCGACTGGCTTGGGTGCTTCGTATTCATCTACCGAAGCCAGTCGCTCATAAAACCCATTAATGCGCTTATAAACCGAGTGGTTAACGAGGCATTAGTTGCTTATTTGTTAGCAAAAACTTAAATAATAACGCAGTAACCGCAATGCTCCAGACAATAACAGCGCCACTTGGAAGGTCAAAGAGCGAGGATAAAATTAACCCAAGTCCATAGCCCAGTGCACCAATAAAGAAGCCGACCAATAAAGGTCTGCTATGGTCAACACTGCCAAGCGCTGGGATAATCAGGCTGGCAAAAACCAGATAAACCCCTACTAATTGAACTGAACTGGTAACAGCTAAGGCAAACAAACAATAAAACCCAATATGGCCCAATTTCTGTCGAAAGTTAAACCATATTAATAAAATAAAGGCCGCTACTAAGGCAACTGGCAAGAGTTGAAACCAAGTTACCCACAATATTTGACCCACTAATAAATCTTTAAGTGAATCTCCACCATGCGGATTATTCGCCAGCAATAAAAGACTGGCAGTCGCTGCCAATATGAAGGTTATACCAATCAAGGCTTCCTGATGTTTCCCCCAATTTTTTTCCATCCAGCTTAACCCTAACGCGCCGAGCAAGGCAGCACTTAAGGCGGCCAATTGCACTTCCCAGCCATGCGCCTCCCAGCCCAATTGATAGGCTAAAATAACACCTAAACCTGCAATTTGGGCAATCGCCAAATCAATAAAAATAATACCGCGCTTAAGCACCTCCTGCCCTAATGGTACATGGGTTAGCAGAACCAAAAGGCCAGCAATAAAAGCAGGGCCAAGAATGGATAATTCCAAGCCATCAATACTCATTAGTTAACACTCAACAATTGGTGGATTACTTTGTCAAACCAAATGATGAGCGACTCACCCTCGGATGGGCTAAGGGCTAAGGCAACGATTGGAATCGCTGTTTTTTTAGATAACCAAACGACTGACTTATCACTTTGATAACTGGCATGAAGCAACATGTCGGCGGGATGTTGTTGTATTTTTCCAAGTACGCTGCTCAAGTGGGTACTACTGGCAGGAATGCCTGGTTTTGGTTCCAGCGTTGCCACTTGATGTAAACCTAACCATGACTCCAGATACACCCAGCTATTATGACTAACAACAACACGCTTGCCGCGTAATGACTGACTGCGATGTTTCCAATTTTCTATAGACTGCTGCCAGTGTTGATTAAAGGTCTGTAGGTTCGTCTGATAATGTAATTCATTCGCAGAATCAACTTTTGCCAACCTATCCGCGAGTGCAGTCGCAATCAATGCAATACGGGAGGGATCAAGATGAAAGTGAGGGTTCCCCGCTGCATGAATGTCTCCTAAACTGCGATCAAGCACGGTTGGTTTTTCGAGCAAGCTTATATAATCTGCCGCCATAAAATACCCCGTTTGACCCGGCTGAACACGAGCATTGCCTGATTTACGCAATAATAAAGGTAGCCAAGCAACTTCAAGATCAGCGCCCGTGCAAACCAACAGGTCGGCGCGGCGCATCTTAGCAATCAGGCTTGGGCGTGCTTGTATATGATGCGGGTCTTGCATAGCGGTGGTGGCACTCGTGACTTTTACAGCATCGCCACCCAAGGCGCGAGCAAGTGCAGCCCATTCTGGCTCACAGGCGAATACATTAATTTGGGCATAGCTAGGCTGCACATAAAACGGCATGGTTAAGGCCATTATTAAAACAATTTTTTTTACCCATTGATAAAACATAATTTTCTCCAAAAAAAGTTTTTGCACGAGCTACGAATAACTCGTGCAAAAAATCACTAATATTGATGGGCGCCGTGACTACCTAAGCTCATGGTATATTGCAAAAACAATTGATCATCCGCCTGCTCATAGGATTCATCGCGGTTGTACTGCAGGCGTATCCGTGAAAACTCACTCGGCAACCATTCGAGCATAGCGCTGAATCGCTTGGGTTTAAGACCTTCATTATCTAGCCCTGCTTCAGCCAATACATCAGCATCAGAACCGCTGTTATCGCTGTCTAGTTCGTCGTAACGTAAACCGACTCGCCACTGTGGTTTAAACTGATAAACGGTTTGTGCATACCAACCTTGTTGATCACCGTCATAGCTACTTGCTTCAAGAGGTGGGCCACTGTTTAACATAGTAATTCCGCCATCTTCTTGGCGGTCAAAGTATTCAAACTGAAACTTAAAGTTTTGATTGCTAGGGTTGCCGTTAGGGGCCCATTTATAAACTAAATCCAGTGCGTTAATCTCACTGCTGCCATCAAAGGACGGTGTTTCTTCTGTGCCAACATTACCATGAGAATGCCCACCGCTGGTGCGGCCTTCAATATCATTCGCTTGCCAATGACTTAAACCCAGCTGCCAACTATGTTCAATGCCTATATCGCCACCGATATTAGCAAACACGGTTGAGGCGCCAATACCGTTGTCTTCGCCACCACCAGGAAAACTGCTACCACTCATGATCTCGGCGCCAAACTGTAAAAACATTTCGGTGGGAGCAATATAAGATATTTGCACGCCATCATTTTTAAGTTGATCGCCAAATAAACCTCGGTAAATTAACGGTGCGTCGGCAAAATCCCATGTATGAGTATGTTGCTCGTTTAGATAACCGATGGCAGAAAAGAATCGCCCTGCTTTGAGGGTTAAACCATTTCCTAAGCCTAAGGTTTGGATAAAGGCTTCTTCAAGATCTACCTCGGTTGATCCGCCGTCATTATGTAAGCCGATGGTGGCCTTGCCATAAAATTTGTCATCAATGTTGGCACTAAAAGCCAGCTCACTTTCACCTAATGAGAAACCTTGACTGCCTAATCCTGATTCGCCTCCCAAGGAAAAACCTGGTAACTCATAGTCGTCAGGATCATTATCAAAGTTTGCATATCGGCCATTCAAAATAACGCTGACTGCGGGGTTAAAGCTGTTTGAAGTGATCGTTGACGTACGGGCTGATTTAACTTCAAGGGTTTGTGTGTTGACCTTCGTTTCGGCTTTTAATAAACGAGTTTCCAGTGCCGCAATACGTTGTTCATAGTCTTTTTTAAGTGCGTCTACTTGTTGTTGCAATGTCTGCATGTCAGAGTCGGCAAAGCCAGACTCTGAGAACAGTAGGGCGGCTGCTACTACAGCCATAGGGAATGCTTTACGCATCATTAATTCTCCGGTAAATAAAAACATTCATCGCGATCATCAATTGATGGCGATGGTTTAACAAAAAAATGGTTTTACAGAAGAGTAGGAGGCGAGCGAGAGCGGTAAGCGGTTTTTAGAAAGAATAATGGAAGTGTGGAAACCCTACCAACAAGCAGATTAGAACTAGGTAGAGTAGGTGCTTGTAAGCTAAGGGGGATCAGCCCATTACCGGATTTTTCGCAGTGTAGAGACAACTGGCATGATTGATCCGGTGTATGAAAAGGATGTTCTACAGAATGAGCTAGCACACCCATTTGCCCCATAAGCATGAAGATGCTTATAAGTAATATGGATATCTGAATGTGCTGTCGGTTTGTCATTTATCAAGCATTTCTTGAAATGGTGTATCTAATGGCAGTTGGCATCATGTAGACTCCAACGCCGCAGAACGTAAATCTTGTCCAGTATATAGAGACAGTAAATTGCCTGCTAGTGCTATTTGTTAAATCACTTTTCATCGTAGTACTGGGTCGGCATCTTCAGTTTTTTGCTAATGTTGCGACTCGAAGTTCCAGCCTAGCGGAAGTTATGACCCGAAAAGAGGAGCGCATTAACAACCAAACTAGAGCCATAGAAACTAAAATATCTGGCCAACCTGATTCAGTCAGCCACACCGCTCCTGCTGCGACAAACACTGAAATATTTGTCACAATATCATTCCGTGAGCACTCCCATACTGAACTCATATTGACATCTTCATTCCTATGGCGCCAAAGTAAATAAAGACAAGTAGAATTAGCGATTAGGCCAAGCAAACTAAAGATTCCCATTATTTCAAACACAGGAACGGTTGGTACCACAATGTGATAGATAATTTGAACAAGCACAGCAATAGCCGCAAACAAAATTAAAACACCTTTGAATAATGCTACTTTAGCTTTCGTAGCATTTCCTCTAGTGACAGCATATATACTGAGTGCGTATGTTAAAGCATCTCCAAGATTGTCCAGACTGTCCGCGAATAGTGCTGTTGAATCCCCATATATAGCGGCAACAACTATAATTAGAAACATGGCCGTATTTATACCGAGCACATACAGTAGAGTTCCTCGTTGCTTTTCTCTAAGTGCCTCTACGGCACAACTATCTCCACAGCATCCACTCATGATATTTTATTATCTTGTAATATAGTGTTTATATAAGACGCGCACGTTTCTTTGCGTGTCATGCCCAACCCGTTTGTTACGTGATGATGGCGCATAAAGCTGGGTAACATGTAACTCTTTGCGGTGTTGCTCTGCCTGCAAAGGTCAGTAGATGATTTTTTAAATATCAGCTCCAAACGTAACACCATCTCCGGACGATTTTTGATAGCCGTTGTTAACGGCAGGCTGGCTGATGAAATTCGATGACATTGCGGTCAGGGTCTCTTATAAAAAAGAATTTTGCACCTTCAAACTCCACTTCACCAGTAATTTTAATGCCAAGCCCTTTAACAAACTCCAACGCTGACGCGGCGTTATTTACTTCTAATGCGACATGAGTATAACCTGTATGTTTTCGTGAGGTATCCATAAGGATGTTTTCTGTACAGTTGGGATCAGCATTGAGAATAAAATTTATATTAACGCCTGACGCATGCTCCATAATCGCTACAGGCTCTGGACCAATTGGCCCAGCCAGAAATATAAACCCTAGCTTTTCGTAAAATTCTCTAGAGATATTTAGGTTTTTAACTCTTAAGCCAATGTGATTAATTCTGGTAATTTCTTTCATGAGTTTCCCTCTACTTGTTTGGACAGTGAACGGTTGAAATAACGCGACGCGCTTTTTGCAGCCGCCGTTAATTGACTTGTTAGGGCTTTATTACTATTATGTACGGGATTAGGGTACATTTTATGGATGGCTGAAATGGATAGTATTAGTGTAAATAAATTTAGAGATAACTTAAAAAGTTTTGTAGAACAGGTTGTTACTGAACATTTGCCGCTTAAGGTTACGCGCAGAAGTGGTGATGACTTTGTCGTATTAAGTGCAGATGATTGGGAACGTGAACAAGAAACACTATATGTTTTGCAAAATAATGACTTAATGAAGCAAATTGCTGCCTCAGCCGCTACGAATGCTAAAAAAAAGGGATATAAGCCTACTGCCGGAGAGCTAGATGAGATCACTGGTATTTGAAGGTAACACTTGGGCTGCATATGAGGAACTTAGATTAAGGGACAAAAAGCTACACAAGATGCTTTGTCGTTTATTGAAAGAAATGCTTCGCGAAGACCCAAAAATGGGTATCGGTAAACCTGAAGCATTAAAGCATAAGCTCTCTGGTTTGTGGTCTCGTCGTATTAGCCAAAAAGATCGAGTCATTTATAAGTACGATAAAGACTACATTTATATTTTTGCTATTGGCGGACATTACGATCAATTTTAAGGTGTATCTGGCACTACTTTTTAAGTCCAAAGAATCACGACGAGCAACTAAGATGGGATAACCCACCCACCTCAAAGAACTCAGGCGGTTTTAACCTATAGTATTTATCTTCCACGTCCTTCGATTGCTCTGCATAGGGCTGTGTCATCACGTTCTGCAGTTCTCGAATTAGAGAGTAATTTCCTGCAGTGGCTTGCTGATAAGCGGGCATAACAAACCACTCTCGCAAAATATATTTTGGGTTGACGAGTTTCATCTGCCTAGAGATTTCTTCACTGGATCGGGGTGAAGGAGCATTGGCGTCACAGGAAATGCTGAGGAGCGTTTTCCACTTTGCTAGCCACTCTGCCCAGCGCTTATCTATCTCTTCGGCGTCTGTATCATGCGCCGAGTTATTGTAGAAACTTTTCTTAAGTGGGCCAATGTCGTCGGGTACCGACGAAAGCTCGCGGAAGAAAATAGTGTAATCGACTGGCGTTTGCATCATAAGTGTTCCTAGCTCGCTGAACAGTTTGTTGCAAAGTGCCTTGTCAGACGCCGTGTTCAAAGTGCTAAGACCCAGCTTGGCAGTCCACATCTTTTCCATTTTCGTGTGCATTACTGTCGAAAATCCACTTTGAATCTCATCGAGCTCTAGCAAACAGTCCTGATGCGATGCCAGCAACGGCCGTAACGCTGAACAAAACATATTGAAGTTACTTTGCGCCGCGCTGGGTTGATTCATGAACGAGAAGTGGTGACCACCCCCCGTCCAAGGCTGATAACGCGGGTTAAACACATCACAAAAGCCGAAGGGACCATAATCAAGTGTAAAGCCACCCACTGCGCAGTTGTCGCTGTTGAAGTTACCCTGACAGAAGCCGACGCGGATCCAGTTCGCCACCAGTGACGTAAGGCGGCTACGAAACTCGCGCGCCAGCAACAGCACTTTTTCTGGGGTGCTGAGTTGCTTATCGACAACGTCAGCGTACTCACGATCAATCAAGTGCAGCACAATCTTTTCGAGTTCTTCCATTGCTTTCGGGTGTTCGTTTTTACGGGTACGGCGAGCGAAAAGTTCGAGTTGGCCGACGCGGATAAACGACGGTGCGACACGTGTCGAGATGGCGACGGCCTCAGAAATAAGCATGTCGGGGTTCTCCGAATGCGAGCCTTCCGAGTACCACGGCCGGTTTACCTTCTCCGTTTTTGAAACGTACAAACTCAAAGACCGTGATGTGGGTACGCCCAGTGCGTGCATGTGCTCCTGAGCCAAAAACTCACGGATACTCGACCGTAAAACAGCGCGACCGTCCGCGCCGCGGCAATAGGGCGTGCGGCCACCACCTTTGAGCTGCATCTCCCAGCGCCGATCATTGATGACAGCCTCAAGTACAGAAACCGCACGACCGTCTCCATATCCATTGCCGGTTTGGAATGGGCACTGCTGGATGTATTCAGTGCCGTAGATGGAAAGTGCGTAGCCAGTCGCCCAACCGATCTTGCGCATCGGCTCTGGAACCTGAGAAATATCGCCGGAGAACATGCGGGCGAAATCGGAGGACTCTGCCATGCTGTCTGCGAAGCCAAGCTCGGAAAAAAAGTTTTTGCTGTGCGCTACATACTCTGGGTCTTTGATAGGAGTCGGGTTGACGGGGACATAATGCCCCGTGAAGACTTGTCGCGGCGCGTGGTCGACACCGTTTTCTCTCGCGTTAGGATCACAGTTGAGCGTGTCCATGAGGGAATAGTTTGCCAACTTCGCCAGATCGTCGAGTGTCGATATAGTTGAGGATGTTTTCTGGGGCAGTCGGTTTGTCATCGTTGTTTATACCTGGGCTTGTAAAGATAAATTTTAATGCTTTGTGTCTAACCCCGTTGATCCCTGATTATTGTTATATTTTTTTAATTTACAGGTGTATCTGTTAAATTTAATAATCGCTCATTTCGCCAAACTCTAATGATATTAATAGTTTTTTCTTCTTTTAAATAAACAATACGAAAAGGAGGGTGGATTAATTCTCGAATATTTTTTTCGTTGAACTCCGGCACCTTGCGCTCAATTTCTGGGTTGGTTGGCAGTGTTTCGATATGACGAATAATTTCGACAACAAACTCAATCTCTATTTGAGGCATACCTTCTTCAAGGTGAAATTCTTTTATTGCTTCTAAATCGTTAAATGCGGAATCAGATATTAATATTTTCAAGTATTGATACCAAGTTGTTTCTTAGCATCAGCAAGGTTTTGTACGTTACCTTCTTTTACCTCTAATAAACCTTGAGCAATGGCTTTTACAAAAGCGCGCTCTTCTTCATGGTTTTCAAATTCTTCTAAGCCCTGCATAACGGCTATACCACGGCCTCTACTAGTAAGCAATATGGGGCGATGAGAGTCCTTTGCTTGGTTTGCAATTTTACCTGGGTTTATTTTAAGGACAGACAAAGGAATAATATCTTGGGAAAATCGTGTTTTCATTGGGTGCTCCATAAAGGTGCTGTTAATAGGTTTAACTATAGCACCTATAAGCTATAGTTAAATGAATAATATAATCATAATAAAAATGCTAACGCCTTAGCTAACCGGCGCGATGCTTTTTCGCGTCGGAGTTTAGTGCCTTGTTAGCCATGATGTCGTGTAGCCCTCCAGAAACATATTTGTGAAGTACGCTAGAGACTAAAGTTTGGTAGGGAATGCCTTCTTCAAGCGCACGCCTTTGCAATGACTCCAGATCGCGACTTGAAATTCTAATGTTAATTCGTTTATCTTTTTTAAACGTGTTTTCAGCAGTAGCCTGTAAGATTTTCTTACGTTCTGGTGTAAGAATAGATTTGAATTCGCCTGCTTCAAAATCTTTAAGAATTTGTTTTTCTTCTTTGCTAAGTTTAGGGTCGCTCATGATGACTCTCCTAGGTATGTTTTTGTAGCCTTTCGGCTGGGAATAATAGTTTTTAAAAATATCTCTTTTTGGTTTTCTACATAAGGAACCAAGTATGCGTAATCATCTATCTTTATAATAAACATACGCTGATCTGGGTATTTATCGCTATTTGGGTGTTCAACATCATCTAATAATGCACCTTGCTGTAAATAGAAAACGACATCCTCAAATGAAATACCACGTTCAGATATAAGCTGCTGATTTTTAGTAGAATTCCAATTTACTGCTTTCATGTTGTTGAGTGTAGCATAAATGTGTGCCTATCGGCATCAGTTATTATTGAGATGGCTAACGCCGAGGTAAGTGGGGCGCGATGTTTGCGCGTCCAAGCCTGTGCTTTTTTCAGATGAACTTGACCGTTTTGTTAGCTGTTTTCTCTAGCACGGTCTTCCAGTAAATAATTACGTAGTTTTCTTTCGCTTCGCATTACGTAAAGTATATATATCTTTTCTTCTTCAATTCGATAGAAAATTCTACATGGGTTTACAATTAGTTCTAAATGACGTGAATTGGTAAGCTCAAGAGGCTTGCGCCCTAATTTAGGGTGTTCCTCTAGTCGATCAGTAGTTGAAAATACTTTTTGAACTAGTTTGTTTGCAGCGCTAATTTTATCAAGGGCGATATACTCAGCAATTTCGTTTAAATCTTGTAGAGCTGGTTCTGTCCAGATTATTTGAGCCATTTACTCATTTTTTGTTTTGCTTCAGCCTGAGTGAGTGTGCGGTTTTCTAATATTGCGATTTCACCACGAGCTATGCCCTCTAATATTAGCATGCGATTCTGTGTTAGCTCGTAGTCGTTAACGTCGACTAGGTATGCTGATGGTTGCCCGTGTTCGGTTATTAGTACAGGCTCTTTTGAAGCATGTAGCTCAGCAAGTATCTTGGTTGCTTGGCGCTTTAGTGTTGTTACTAGTTCAACTTTCATAGTGTCACTATAGTATCACTATGTGATGTTGGCAAGCGCTATTTACAGCTAACGCTTGTGCTCAGTTGACCGTAATACAGAGCGAAGCGGCGTATTACTGGTCAACTGAAGCGTATTGTGTACGCCCGACATGGGCATTAACTAATGAGGTGAAAGTCCTCTGTAGGAAGATCACCATCTATTACCTATCAGTATTAGATGATAACTACTAGCGAATGGCAAGAGCTTCTCTGTGAGGACTAGTTTGAAGGAAGCCGCTAGCAAAACTGCGAGCTAATGAACAAGAACCTCATATTAGGCGTAGGCTGGAGGCGAGTTGGCACAAGACGACGAAGCCATGTGATTTAACGGCCACCGTAAATGATGTAGTTGCGCAGGGAAAGTTAATGTCCTTATTCGGGGAGATCTGCTTAACACGCGTTCGGTAAGCAACCAATGAGACTCCGGTTTAAACGTGTCTTGGCTCTTTGGCTTCCATCAACCAAAGAGAGCGAATCAGATGGAAACCGATAGCGCGAATGAGAGAAATCTTAATCGTGATTAAGCAGAAGTCAGCAGAGACCATAGTAGTCAAATACCTTGCCTAATAGCTTGGACACGGCGAAGGGTCGAACATTTAACCAAAGGAGGAGTCATGACTCACTTGAACAATTCAACTACACCGTCCGGTGATTATTTTGTACAGCGTGCTGTTATGCAACCAGCCTTAAACAACCATTTATTCGATGAAGTAATGGCAGCACCCAACCTTAAACGAGCTTGGAAACAAGTACGTGCAAATAAAGGTGCCGCCGGTGTTGATGGTTTGCAGATAGGTGATTTTCTTGACTGGTCTAAATCACATTGGAAACGATGCTACGAAAAGGAAATTATCGACCAAGCCCTGTTAGGCGAGTGGAGATTGATAAACCGGACGGCGGTAAACGTCTTCTCGGGATACCCACTGTTCTTGATAGAGTTATTCAGCAAGCCATCACACAGGTACTTTCTCCAATATTTGAACCGACTTTTTCAGACAATAGTTTTGGCTTTAGACCAAATCGAAGGGGTCATCAGGCGGTGAAACGCGTTCAAGGGTTGATTAAACAGAAGCGGCACATTGCTGTGGACGTTGATTTATCGAAGTTATTTGATCGCGTAAACCATGACTTACTGATGTCAAAGCTGTCAGTCCGTATTCAGGACAAACAGTTACTGGCATTAATTGGTCACTATCTGCGAGCGGGGATTATGGATAAAGGGAGTTTGCAAGCAAGTACAGAAGGTGTACCACAAGGTAGTCCTCTCTCACCGTTACTGTCCAATGTTTTACTCGACAGTCTCGATAAAGAGTTGGAACGTCGTGGTCACCCATTTGCTCGTTATGCCGATGATTTTATTATTTTAATAAAATCAAAACGTGCGGGTGAACGAGTACTAGCGAGCATCTCTCGTTATCTAGAAACTCAATTAAAGCTAGTGGTGAACACTCAGAAAAGCCAAGTGGTTAAGGCTGCCCAAAGCAATTTTTTGGGTTTTACCTTCTCTAAAGGCCGCCTTAAATGGCATGCGAAAACACTGCATAAATTTAAACAACAGGTACGTATCTTGATCAACCGAAATTGGGGCGTCAGCATGCACTATCAGTTATATAAATTTAGTTTGTATCTTCGTGGTTGGATCAACTATTTTGGTATTGCTAACGCGTATCAAAGCTGTGTTGAGCTTGATCACTGGATCAGGCGCAGGGTACGAATGTGCTACTGGAGGTAGTGGCGAAAACCAAGAACCAAAGTAGCTAATTTATTGAAACGAGGTATCAGGATCCAGTCGGCAGCTGCTTGTGGGATTACAAGTAAAGGCCCTTGGCGTAGTTCCAAAACACCAGGAATCAATCAAGCGATTAGTAACGACTATTTGGCCAAGAAAGGTCTGTTCTCATTGAGGAACGGATGGGTGAAAGTTCATTATCCTAACGGATAAGTTAAGTGAACCGCCCTGTGCGGATCCGCATGCAGGGTGGTGTGGGGGCTGGAGGATAGAAACCTCCAGCTACCCGATTATGGCTCGTCTCCACCACTAGTAAACACCAATTTATTTTCAATAACTGCTTTATTGTTGGTCAGTTATTTTCCAAAGGTCTTCGAATGATAATAGGGCCGGCGTACGGCCTTTTGCTGGTCGCAACTCGACAATTATGCCTGCATCCTTGAGTGTTCGAATATATTGGGCTGCTCTTTGTCGTTGAATATTAAGTCGACGATGTAGTACGTTGGCTCGAAATACCGGGGTGTCAAAGAGCATATCGACTATATAGATTGCTTGGTCTGTATGGAGTAATTTAGAAATTTCTCTCTTTTTTCGCTCGTATAGCTCAATAATGTTCCTAACAAGTATCAGATTACTTTCAGATTGAGTAACAACTGCATTCAAGAAAAATTCAATCCAGCCTAACCAATCCCCTTTTCTAGAGATATTCTCTAAGCATTGATAATACTCATCTCGATGAGCTTCCAGATAGCCACTTATATACAACGAAGGGCTTACAATACTTCCTCTTCTTACTAAGAATAGAGGAATCAATATCCGACCAATTCTGCCATTTCCGTCATCAAATGGATGAATCAATTCAAATTGGGCATGAATCAGAGCTGCTTGAACGATTGGATCTAGTGAATCGTCGAGTTTGTTTGCGAATTCTATAAACTGCTCCAAAAGCTCTTGTAACACAAGAGGGGAAGGTGGGGTATACGTAGCCTCCTCCATAGTACAGCCACGAGGACCAATCCAGTTTTGCGTATTTCTGAACTGCCCTGGGTTTTTATCTTGGCCTCTCACTCCTTGCATAAGATTTTCATGCATTTGCCTTAATAAATGCTGGGAGAAAGTGCCTGTTCCTAATATGGAACCTGCGGTTCTGAGAGTGCCTCTATAATTCAATATTTCTTGTATATCGGCGTCTTTTCCAGGGTCGAATTTTTCACCAGCTTGCTGCTGATAAACTTCATTTGCAGTAGCAATAGTCCCTTCAATTCTTGAGGATAATTCAGCCTCTTTCATTACTAAAGGAGATAGCATTACTTCGGGATTAATTAGGCTTTCGAGGAGGCCGTCATATCTAGATAAGGAGGCATTTGCCCTTCCTATTAGGGCTACTACTGTCCCCAGCTCTATATTTTGAGGAGGAAATTCTTGCTGATATTGTAGACTCATTTCTGTATCCCAGATCCGACACAAGTTGTTTTGTGTATGTTAGCTGCCTATTTCAGTATACACAAGTGGGTTTGTGTCGGATATAGCATCTACCATATGTAGTGCTAGCGTTATAGCTTCAGCACAAGGAAGCTATCTAGGTTCTAGGCATTAAGCGCCATAACGTTTTGGTAAGCGGCGCGCGTTAGCGCGTCCAGTGGAGGCGCGTTTTTTTTGCGCCGGAACGATGCTTGAGCAATTTGTTAGTAGTTTATATGGCATATTGCACCATATGTTGGCTTAAATTTTTAGGGAGATTTGGCCAACTATATGCACCGTTTTGTTCCCATGATTTTGAGCTAGACATTAAACCTAACTCCAATAACTCAGCTTGTAACTGATCGTGCGGATAAACATACCACTGACCATTCTGATTGAACGCAACATAAATATCTTTACCGTTATATTTTTTATCTAATGTTAAGCGGCCTTTGAGCTGAACTTTAATAAAAGTGCTACCGTTGATGTGGCAGGCGATAAAATCAGCACCTTGCCAATCGTCATTAAGCCACATGCAATTAAAACCATAATCCGCAAGTTCAGATGCCACTTTCTGAAAATTAAAATTTTCTTTCTGGCGAGAGTTCAAGTTTTCATATTTTACGGGATGAAACATGAGGCTTCCTTGACTACTAACGCTGTGCTAAAGCGCCGCGTTTCGCGGTCGCCTTTAAGCACCTTGTTATGTTTTTTCTCACTATTCTTTAGGCTTATGTGATTTATGAGTTAATAAATGCCATGTGTCAGAAAGCATTAGACCTTGACGGTTAGTGCTAGCCTCTATGAACATGAATTTCCCTTTTTTTCCATTAAACTGAATAAACTCGTCATATAATTCTTCAGCTGAAGAATCAGAAATAATATAAAAAGTGTTTGGCATATCAAAGCGCCATGTGTAAACACGCTGCATTGAGTTAAAAACTTCTTTTACTTCGTCTCTCGAGCCAACTTTGCTGTCATAAATAAATAGATATGCACGCCGCATTATTTGGCCTCCTCATTATTCTGAGGAAGAGCTGTGGCATCAGGGTTCTCAATAGTGATGCTATCTCGAATATCCATAGGCAATGCATCGCCTTTTGATTGAGCATATTCAATAGTTCGTTTTCTTAACTGGTAGTCTTCAGACTGTAATTTGTCTCGGTCGAAAAACAGAAGGAATAGAAAGCCGAAGAGAGCAGCAATAACTGGCGCGCATCCCACGGCGACAATCCATGTAGATAAATCGGGGTACAACGTCCCAGCTATTAGCGTGGGGATAGTAATTATTCCTGAAAGCCATAATATCGGGTTTAGAGCACTTTTTACGGTTAAGCGCCCTCCAGCCTCTACAGCCTTACTTAGTATTTGATCCTTCATAATTTATTCATTCCTGGCACACTCTCCTGGAAAACATAACGTTGCAAATCACCACTGTAAAATGTCAGGTGAATTTGCCTTGTTATGCATTTTTGCGGTAAATCCTTACATCCCAGCCACTATAACGACCAAGCGTATAATCACTGAACCCTAACTTTTTAGTTACATTGATTGATGCACCATGCTCCAATGAAACTACTGATATTATTGATTTTATTTTGTATTCTTCGAAACCTAAACGCAATACTTCTGACCCAGCCTCAGTAGCAAGCCCTTTTCCCCAAGATTGCTTCGAAAGCCTATAGCCAATTTGAATTTCATTTTTGCCATTAATTTCAATTTGACTTAAGCCACAGAACCCTATTAAACACTCTGTTTCACGGTCTAAAACTGCCCACTGACCATAACCATTATTTTCATATGACTCAATGCACCAATCTATAAACTCTGATGTATCTTGCCATGACATTTGGCCTTTACTTGAAAACTTCATTACCACAGGATCATTTAGTATCTTGGCTAATTCATCTATATCTTCTGGTCTGAATTTTCTAAGAGTTAGTCTCGGAGTTTGCATTTAAATTATTTTATTGCACCTATCATTAGTTTCTTTTGCATAACGCCGTGCTCTGGGGCAAAATGGAGCGCAGCGTAGTTTTGTCCCTAGCAGCACTTTGTTATGCATTTTCAATGCTTATACCAAACTTCTTAACTCGTCTCTTATTGATTTCGCTCTCAGCAGCAATTTTTTGTAATGCTTCCGTAGCCTTATTAGCAATCTCCTTTTGTTGGTCACTAGCATTCCCAAATTGGCCAAATTTCAAACAAGTCGTCACAAACGATGAGAGGTGGCGACCGGTTTCGGTTTTAAATAGTGTGTAATAGTCATCGACTGATGTATTTGCCAAAACCACTTCATCGCTTTGATTCCAGCCATTTTTTCCTGCTATTCGGTCTAATACCTGCTTAGCATTTTCAGTAGTAACAGATTGGCTATATACGGCGTTAAATTTATCTATTATTTCCTGATCTCTGATATCGCCAAAGAAGTTGTTTTCTTCCATGTTAAATAGCTCAGTTTCGTCTTTCCGTTTATCAATATATATGTCAATGATTTCGGATGCTTTTTCTTCTTCTCCTAATTCTCTAAATAATGAAACAGTACCATTTAGGTTAGTAGGTGTTATGTATTTGCAGTTTTCCTTGAAGCTTTCATAAAGCCCGTTTATAACTTCGGCACCATTATCATTAAAAGTGTCATGATAGAGCCGCCATGCGTTCGAAAAAGAACCTTCAGATTTTGAAGCAATTATTTGCTGATTCTTTGTAGATGCTTTTTCTTTGAAGTCTTCTTCGACGAAGTAGCCGGTCTTGACAGCCTCTCCCAATACTATATCTAGCTCATCAGTAAGCTGATAATTATAAGCTTGCAAAGTAGTTTGCCACTTCTTCTGTTGCTCACTGACTTCTTCATCCCCTATGCCTAGCAGTGCGTAGCCTTTGCTAGTAATAAATTCTAAAGATGGTATGTCTTCATTGGACTTTGAGCAAAAAAAGCTCCAGGTAAATAAAACGATCGAATGCAAGACTTGATCTAATATTTCTGGCTCAAAGTCTTCCACTAAAGGGATAGATAGATTGACTAACCGTTCGATTTTTTTAAGGATGCGGATATTTCGAATTCCGAGACTTGTCGTTAGCTCCCGAAGCCTAGGATAAATTGACGTTTGAGCAGGATAAGCAATCGACGCACATTCGTCGGAATCCGGTTCAAATGCAAGTTCAATATCAATTACCTTTTCACGGTATTTAGCATAATCATCAAGCCCTTCCTCTCCATCATTTAGCAAGATCACAACCTGACATTTCTTTTGTTCTTTCAGCAAAGAAACAAGGCCGAGAACATCTTTAATCGATAGCCCCTTTCCCTTCCTTTCCAAGTCGTCAATACAGATCAAGTGTTTTTCGAGAGATAGGAATGAGAACGACTCTATCGCTGGAGCAAAGTCTTTTAGGAGTGAAGCACCTTTTACGAGTCTCACAGACTTCCGACCTAAAGATGCGAGTAGATCTGCTGAATTTTTCTTGAAAGTATCTACATTGGCTTCCGTGCCAATTAATTTCCGGTCAATGACGTTTTCAAAAATTGAGTATTTAAAAACGTCAATAGAGTTAATGCCAAATATCGAAATATAGGAATATTTGCGCAAACCTATTCTATTTTCATTCCGTGCTTCGAGGAGATACTTGTTCCAAGTAAATGTCTTCCCAACCCCCCATTCACCCTTTATCGCTAAAACTCCAGGCTCTCCAGAAGCTAGGAATTTGTCTATTTGATTTTTAATTATTGCTAACGTCATATCCCCGATCTCAATCTTGCATAACGCTTAATTTAAAGGGCGCGCGGCTTTTTGCGCGTCCGCTTTGAAAAGTTTGTTATACCTTTTTTCATCGAATAATATTCAAGATTTTAAATGTTTCCATTGTAAGTTTTTTACGCAGCTTTAAGTCAGACTTACTCTTGATTTCAATATGATTAGCAAAAAACCATGTTTGATTATTAGTGACCAAGTAACCTACATACCAGCCATCTTTTCCTGACCATCCGGTTTTTGACCAAACTTTGTAGTTTTCAGTTTCTTCTGAAAGCATTATGTTTTTTAACGTTTTAATGTGTCGTTTTTCTACAGGGAGTTCTTCAGAATAGACTTTACGTAAAAAGTTAATTTGCCCTTTAACAGATACTCTTAGATCGCCGTCTAACCAGAATCGAGCGATGTCAGCTCCGGTTAAAAGGTTACCATAATCAAATTTCTGTAAATATTTATGATATTTTTTGTCACCTATTTGCCTTGCATATCTTTGGTAGCACCATACGCATGAAACTTGAAAAGCACTCCTAAGGGTTTGGTCTTTATTCCATAGCGCATAATCTCTTTCTTTACCATCCCATTGGATGACCTCTGACGAACCTTTAATTAAACCTTCTTCTAGTATGATAAGTGTATTAGGGATTTTGAAAGTAGATGCGGGAATGAAGGCCTCTTTATCATTAACATTATGCTGATATTTAACTTTTCCATCCATTGACTCAATGAGAATTGAGCCATTAATAGTATTTGAGCTATAAAGGTTATCAATTTTGTAGTCTTCAGCATGCACGCTGATAGATATTACTAATAAGGTAAATATTTTGACAAAATTCATTTACTTTCCATGCTGGTTATTTTTGAGGGTATAACTTGTTATTAAGGGGAACAAGAAGTCCCTGTAATTTCTATACATATAAGGACTATAATACCCTGTAATTTGATAATCAAGCTAAAAGCATGCCTATTAACGTTATGAGCAAAAAAAACGACGATGCATCTAATAGTCCTTTATTTAGACCTCAATCTAAACGGTTAATGGATCAGGTGCGTGAGGTTCTTCGGTATTACCATTATGCAAAACGGACTGAGGAGGTCTACGTTAAATGGATTCTGTCTTTTATTCGTTTTCACGGTAAAAAGCACCCTAATGAATTAGGTAAGGAGCATATTGAGTCATTTCTATCTGATATGGCGATGAATAAAAACTACGCAGCTTCCACCCAAAACCTTGCGATGAATGCGATTGTTTTTTTGTATAAGAAAGTACTTCAACTGCCAATAGCTGACAATATTTCTGCCGCACGGTCAAAAAAACCGGTTCGTTTGCCGGTGGTATTAAGTAAGCAAGAGGTCAGTAAGCTACTTAGTTTTATGCAGGGGCAAAGGGGCTTGATGGCAAAATTAATGTATGCGGGAGGTTTTCGGGTGATGGAAGTCGTTCGGTTACGGGTAAAAGATATTGATTTTGCAAATAGCTATATATTGATTAGGGACGGTAAAGGTGGAAAAGATAGAACGACTCTATTGGCATCTTCCATGGTGCCAGAGTTGAAGCAACAGCTAGAAAAAACCAGGGCCTTGTTTGAAGAGGATTTAGCCTCTGGGCAGGCGAATGTTTATTTGCCTGGGGCGTTGGCAAAAAAATACCCCAACGCTAGTTCGTCCTGGGAATGGCAATATGTGTTCCCGTCTAAGAACTTATCAGTAGACCCAAGAGATGGCGCAATTAGACGACACCATATAAATGAGACGGGGATTCAGAAAGGCATTAGGGCCGCTAAGGAGAAAGCGGGTATCGTCAAACGTGTAACCAGTCATACGCTCAGGCACTCTTTCGCAACGCATTTGCTTGCTTCGGGTACTAATATTCGAGTGGTGCAAAAATTATTAGGGCATGCAGATGTTAAAACAACAGAAATTTACACCCACGTGTTACAGCAGGATTTGGGGGCCGTGATAAGCCCTTTGGAGCAATTAGGTAACCCAGAATGACGACGTATTCTTATGGCGCTAGGCGCATTGTTTGTTTAACAGAAGAAACCACCGAAGCCTTGTACTTAATGGGCGAACAAGGCCGCATTGTAGGTATTTCGGGCTTTACCGTGCGTCCCGCCATTGCGCGTAAGGAAAAGCCTAAAGTGTCGGCCTTTACCTCGGCTAAAATCGATAAAATTTTGGCCTTAAAACCGGATTTGGTGCTGGCCTTTTCTGATATGCAGGCGGATATTACTGCCGAGTTGGTAAAGGCGGGTTTGCAGGTACACGTGTTTAATCAGCGTTCTGTGGCAGAAATTTTTAATATGTTACATACCTTGGGTGGGCTTATTGGTGAGCCAGGAAAAGCGACCGTGTTAGTGGCTGAGTATCAGCAAAATATTAATGCGTGTATTGAGCAGGCTAAGGGTTATAAGAAAAAGCCTAAAATATATTTTGAAGAGTGGGATGATCCATTAATATCGGGTATTCGATGGGTGTCGGAATTGGCAGAAATGGCCGGTGGTGTAGATTGCTTCCCTGAATTATCTATTGAGGCGGGTGGTAAAGACAGAATTATTGCCGACCATAAACGGGTTATTGAACGCGCGCCGGATATTATTATCGGTTCGTGGTGTGGTAAAAAGTTTCGCCCTCAACGGGTTGCAGAACGAGAGGGGTGGGGAGATATTCCGGCGGTAAAAACGAATCAAGTTTTTGAGATTAAGTCGGTGGATATTTTACAGCCGGGCCCTGCGGCGCTAACCGATGGTTTGCGCCAACTACAAGCCATTATTAAAAACTGGATAGATTTGTATGAATAAGGTGTTGTACTACGTGCACGACCCCATGTGCAGCTGGTGTTGGGCATTTAATAAAACGTGGGCGGCGATACAAGCCAGTTTGCCAAGCTCTATTGAGGTGCGTTATCTCTTAGGCGGCCTTGCGCCAGATAGCGACCAACCGATGGCAGCTGAGTTACAGCAAAAAATTAGTGAAGGTTGGTATCGCATTCAGCAGCACGTTCCGGGTACTGAATTTAATCATGACTTTTGGACTCTTTGTAAGCCGAGGCGATCAACCTATCCATCGTCTCGCGCGCTTATTGCAGCAAGAACGTTGGATAAAACGGCAGAAAAGCCCATGCTATTGGCGATTCAGCAGGCGTATTATTTACAGGCTAAAAACCCAGCAGATGATGCGGTGTTAGTTGAATGTGCTGGTCAGATAGGGCTTGATAAGAACGCTTTTGCGGAGCTGCTTAACCATCCCGCTACGCAGCAACAATTGTTGACGGAAATAAAGCTAGCCAGAAGCATGGGAGCGAATAGTTTCCCCAGTATTGTATTGCAGCAGGGCGAGCACGCGCGGCTATTAAAGTATGATTATAACAACCCACAGGTGTTATTAAATCAGTTAAGCTGAAGCATTAAGCATGAATAAACAAAAGGAACAGTGATGATGGAACTAGAGTTGGCTTATTGGCATTGGCTAGTACTGGGTATGTTGCTGGTGGGGTTTGAAATTTTTGTGCCAAGCTTTACGGTGTTGTGGTTTGGCTTGGGCGCGGTTGTTGTGGCGGCTTTTCTTGGGCTAGCTCCTACGTTAGGGCTGGGTTGGCAGCTGTTTATTTGGACTATTTCTTCGGTCGTTTTTGCAGCGGGATGGTTTAAATTCTTACGCCCTAAAATGATCGACAGAACCAATGCCGGTATTGCTCAAGAAGCCATTGCTGGTGAAATGGGTATGGTGATTAAAGCGCCCAGTGAAGCCTCGCGTGGGCACGTGCGTTTTACCACGCCAATACTAGGTGATGACGAATGGGAATTTATTTGTAGCGATCAAGTGAGCATCGGCGATAGAGTGATGATTAAAGAAGTGTCGGGTAATACACTAGTGGTTAATAAAGCAACTTAATTTAAAAAAAGGAACTAACGATGGAAGGACTTATTTTAGCAGTAGTATTTTTGGGGCTGGTTTTCTTAACGGTTGCGATGGGGGTCAAATTGGTGCCTCAGGGTTCTAAATTTGTTGTACAGCGTCTGGGTAAATACCATAAAACCCTTGGGCCAGGGCTGAATCTAGTGGTGCCGTATATCGATCAAGTAGCGTACCGTGTGACGACAAAAGATATTGTGTTGGATATTCCGTCCCAAGAGGTTATTACGCAAGATAATGTGGTGATTATTGCCAATGCAGTTGCTTACATCAATATTGTTGCACCAGAGCGGGCTGTATACGGGGTAGAAGATTATGAGCTGGCGATTAGAACCTTGGTACAAACGTCTCTTAGGTCGATTGTTGGCGAAATGAAGTTAGATGAGGCCTTATCATCTAGAGATTTAATTAAGGCACGTTTAAAAGAAACGATTTCTGATGATATTTCCGATTGGGGTATCACCCTTAAAACGGTTGAAATTCAAGATATTACCCCATCGGGCACCATGCAAAATGCGATGGAAGAGCAAGCCGCCGCAGAAAGGCAACGTCGCGCCACAGTAACACGAGCCGATGGTGAAAAATCAGCGGCTATTTTAGAGGCTGAAGGTCGTTTAGAAGCATCAAGGCGCGATGCTGAAGCTCAGGTTGTATTGGCCGAGGCGAGCAAATTGGCGATTACTAAAGTGGCCGAAGCGATTCAAGATAAAGAATTGCCCGTGATGTATATTCTAGGTGAAAAATACGTTGATGCGATTCAAGACATGTCAAACTCTGATAACGCAAAAACCATTTTACTGCCAGCAGATTTGCCAGCAGCTATTAGGGGTATGTTGGGAGGTCGCTAGTTATTATTGAATAATGCGAACTTTTCCAGAGGCGCTTCGAATAAGCTTTACGTGATCGCCTTTTCTAAACATAACGTTGGCGTTCACAGCTTGTACAACTGATTGAACCTGACCATTATCGAGTTGAATAGTAATTTGTACGCCATTGGCTTCGCTGTATAAGGCTTCGGCTTTATTACCGATAATGCCACCAACAACGGCGCCGGCAACGGCAGCGGCAGCACTACCACGACCCCCACCAACGCTACTGCCTGCAATACCACCGATCAGGCCGCCGGCTGTTTTGCCGACCAAGTTCCCTTCAGAATCTATGTTGACGGGTTGAAGATCCAAGATGATGCCATTGCTAACGTGTAGTGTTTGGTTAGCTTCGCTTGTTGTATAACCTTCTTTAGATGCGCCGTATGGGTTTGGCCCCGCGCAGGCAATTAACAATAAAGACAGGGTAAGAATGGATAGCAGTTTCATTGAGATCTCCTTGTTGATACATTTTGATGCAAGCTCCATTTCATTAGAGCGAGCAGAAGTTTATTTGGTTCATTTATTTAACTAGTTCAGAAAAGTCCAGCGTTCCTTCTTTTTCAAACGGTAAGCTGTACAGCGAGGCAGGAATATTCATTGTGCCGTGGCTTACAGTGCCTTTTAAGCGAAAATGGAGCGCGTTATTCATTGTTGAGGCAGCTTGGAGTTGTTTGATAACACCAAAGGTATTGCTAATAAGTGAGACGGTTAGAAGCTTTTCTTCGTAAGGCAAAATATTGAGAGATTGTTTGCTAACGCCGTGCGCAAATTCAGAGCCATTAATGTCTAGTTGGTAGCTGAGGCCTTTAATGAAGAAGGGGAAGTCATTGGTATTTTGAACGCGCAAAGTCAGCTCGTACTGTTGTTCGAGTAATTGAGCTTCAACCAATCGAATATTGTTGATACTAATTTGCGGTGGTTGTGCGTGATAGGTAATACCAGCGCAGCCCGTTAATCCAGCAATGGCTAGTAGGCTTAAAAACAGGCGAATAAATGGACTCATGCTGATCTCCTTTGATGATGATAATCTTATGCTACACGGTGGGTAAAAGAAAGCACTTAGAAATGAGTCGGTTCTTGCCCTTCTTCCCACGGAATATATTTATTCATAATGCTGGCAAAAAGCTCGGATGATAGATAATAGTCAAACCAGCGCTGTAAATGTGGATAAGGCGTTTGTCGGAACCAGTCAATATCAACGTGTGCAAATTGACGAATAAAGGGAAAGATACCTAGGTCGGCGATGGATGCTTCATTGTCGAGCAGAAAATCGTGTTGCGCTAGGCGTTGATCCAAATCATTAAGAAATGTCTCAGCTTGGGTTCGATAATGCTCGGCTGACAATTGGGGGAATCGATCAGCATATTTATAATGATCTAAGTGTTGTTTGAAGTCATGGTCATTTTGAAGAATCAATTGTTCTGCTTCTAAAACGCGCTGCGAACTTCCTCTGATACTTGTCGACTCATGTTCGGTGGTGGCCCAGTGTACGATATCCCAACTTTCTTCAATAACCTCGCCGTTGGGTAGTTGAAGAACAGGCACCGTCCCCTTGGGAGAAATAGCGAGCATGGCTTGTGGTTTATTGCGTAAAACAATCTCACGTAAGATCACCTGAGCGCCGGAGTATTTAATGGCCAGTCGCGCTCGCATCGCATATGGACAGCGACGAAACGAATATAAAACAGGCGTATTCGCTATTAAAGACACGCCTAGTGGTGGTGGCCGCCTGCACCGTGAGCATGCCCGTGTGAAATTTCTTCCTGAGTGGCTGCTCGAACATCGATGACATCAATATCGAAATGAAGCGTTTGCCCAGCGAGTGGGTGGTTGGTGTCTACTTTTGCCATAAATTTACCCACCTTCACAATGCTCACTTGGCGTTGGCCCTTTTCAGTGTGTACAGTGGCGATCATACCGGGGCGCCATTTCTTAGCACCAATTAAATGTTTAACAGGAACGCTTTGAATGGAATCGGCAACTCGCTCCCCATAACCATCGTGTGGTTCAACAGTGACGCTAAATTTATCGCCAGCCTGCTTACCTTCTAATGCGAGTTGCACACCGCGGATCATTCCGCCATGGCCTTGTAAATAGGCGGTTGCTTCTTGGCCAACGGAACTTTCGATAACTTGGTCTTCGTCATTTTTTAACGTGTAGTTAAAGCGCACGACGGTATCTTTAGTAATTTGCATAATTCATTTAATGTTGTGTTGAATAAACGGTGATTTTAACATTCAAGAATGCGTCAAGGTGTAAACTAAATAACATGAAGAGTATAGATTTACATTCCCATACGGTTGTGTCCGATGGGCGACTAACACCGAAAGAGTTGGTTGAAAGAGCAAAAGCGAATGGCGTTGAGGTGTTGTCGATCACAGACCACGACACGATATCGGCTTATGAACAATTAGCCGATATAGACCTTGATGGGTTGACAATAATTCCTGGGATTGAGTTTTCTACGCAATGGCGGGGTGTGGGTGTTCACATCGTGGGGTTGAATTTAAATTTGGATAGTCCGGCCATTAAAGAGGGCGTTGCTCAACAGGAAAAAGCGAGAAGTAAGCGAGCCTTATTAATAGCGCAACGGTTAATTAAGGCGAAATTGCCCATCGATTTTCAGCGAGTTGAAGAAATTGCTCAATATACGAATGTTGGACGACCACATTTTGCGCAGCACATGGTTGAGCTAGGCATCGTGAAAGATATGTCAGCAGCCTTCAAAAAATATTTGGGAAATGGAAAAGTGGGCGATGTAAAACAGTGCTGGGCAGAGTTGGAACAAATAGTTCGGTGGATTGTTGAAGCGGATGGTGTGGCCGTGTTGGCGCACCCACTAAAATATAAAATGACACGTACCAAGTTATCTGCATTATTGGATGATTTTAGGGCTGTTGGTGGGCGCGGTATGGAAGTTGTTTCTGGTCAGCAAACCAAGGATGAAACACGCCTATTGGCTCGTTTTTGTGTAGAAAAAGGCTTGTTGGCTTCGTGCGGGTCTGATTTCCATCAACCGAGCCGGTGGAGTGAAATTGGTTCTATGTCAGCTTTTCCAAAAGAGTGTGAGCCTGTTTGGACTGACTGGAATGGTGTTAATACTTATTCAGCCGAAACTCAATTTTCTGCTTAAAGCTCGATAAAGAATTAAATTTACTGGCAGGAAAGCGCCACGTTTTAATAGCTTTTGTAGCAGAACGGTCAAGCGCGGATGAGCCAGAGCTTTGAATGATGATCGCTCGAGTGACGTGCCCATCATTTGCTACCGAAATTTCAAAAATAACGCTGCCCTCTATTCCTCTGCGCCTTGCGATACTGGGGTATTTTGGCTTGGGCTGATAACTGGGTTGTGGCGTAGTAAAAACGGGGGAATTGCTAACCGGTGAGGGTAGCGGGGAGGTCGCTTTTTTTGGTACTACTTTAGGTGGTACAGGTTTTGCGATTTTTTTGACCGGCGTTGGTTTAGTGCTTATTTTCTTGGGTGATGGCGCTTGGGTAACGATTTTCTTTTTTTTAATTTTTTTTCTGTCTCTTATACACATCTCCGAGCCCACGAGACCAGAGAGGATCTC
>CAJXTU010000004.1 GCA_913060865.1 uncultured Cycloclasticus sp. | reverse complement strand
TGTTCCGGTTGTCACGCCAGTGGCATTGCCGGGTAGCTACGTTCGGACGGGATAAGCGCTGAAAGCATCTAAGCGCGAAGCCTCTTCCAAGATTAATTCTCACTGATTCTTTAAGAATCCTGAAGGGCCCTTGAAGACTACAAGGTTGATAGGCACGGTGTGGAAGCGCAGTAATGTGTGAAGCTAACGTGTACTAATTGCCCGTGAGGCTTGACCATATAACACCCAAGTGGGTTATATGCTAAATAACAAACATATGAATTGATGTACAACTTTCTAAATTATTGCAGAGATAGTCTCTGATGCCGATTTGCCTGGTGGCAATAGCGAGCGTGTACCACCCGATCCCATTCCGACCTCGGAAGTGAAACCGCTTAGCGCCGATGATAGTGTGGCAGTAGCCATGTGAAAGTAGGGAACTGCCAGGCTTTTACACCAAAAACCCGCCGAATGGCGGGTTTTTTTTGCTTACTATTTTTGATGCCTTTAAAACTAACCCATTGATTCCTATGTTTTAATTGGCCATGGGTTACCGTGTGTTGCACCATCATGCACGCAGCTTTCAAAAGAGCTCACTGCAGTCGTCGATAATCTAGCGAAGCGTTTAACGGAATATATGATGTTCGTTTATTTAGCCTACTAATGAGGCATCCATTTAAAGTGTTGAGCCAGGTAATAAACAACTCATTTGTTAACCGGGATTATTTGTACTGACTTAACTTGCTCGCATTCATATGGTCACCTAATGATTCTTCACTTATCTGATAACCCTTTGTTTCTTTAACTGGTTAACTGTTGCTAGTTACTATGTGAGTACGGGTTTTGACAAGCTGAGTTTTTTCAATTTGTTTTATGCCTCTTCTTTATTTCATTTCTCTAGCATACTATTTCCCTGAATGATTATCATAAGCGTTTGGATTCGCATATATTCGTCGTATAGCTCGAGATGTAATTACATGTTCAATATTTAATCTTTGCTTTGATAGGAATACCCGAGTTTTAAAGGCGAAAATATAATTTTTTCTTCTTACACTAACTCTTCACTTGATAATGTTGTCTATTAGAGCCCAGCTTTCTGAATCTATGTCTGGCGATATTCAACAAATAGAAGTCAATGCAAGATTCTACTGTTTTTTCCAGGACTAAATTTAAACGACTTCGCAGAATGATATTCCAATCATTCATCATTTGATAAAAATGTTTTATTTGTTTTATTAAAGATACATAGATTTGGTTGTTTATTTATAGTTAATCAAGGTTACATAAGGGCTCTGGATAGATGGCACAAATGTTGCTTTGTAATCTTTTAATGACTATTAAAAAGAAAAATATATCAGGGATACTAGGGCAGCGATACGTTCGTGTAACTAATGTTGTGAAAGAAAAGTATGTTGAGTTTGAATTTGCTATTGAAGACCCAACAATCAACGTTGAATTGGTTTTGCCATTTGAGCATTTTAAATTGTTTTGTGAAATGAATGATGCTGTCCACCTAACACCCGAGCAAGAGGCTGATGTTGAATACGATAAGCTGAAATGGCGTTTTGGCGTGCCTGGGTTTAAAGGTGAGAGTTGAGAAGAATAAAATGAACGGTATATTTCTCTGTTTATATTTTGTTCATATAAATACAGCTAAATAACATAAATATTAAGTTTAGGAGAGACATAAATGAGTATTGAAATTTCTGCAAAGTCCATACAGCCCATTCGGTTGTCTTATGGGAATCTAGAGGAGCGTTTCGGTAATAAGAAACCTGCTTCACGTTATCAAGAAGCAGTTTATGACGTGCAACCTACAGCGAATTTTCAGTTTCGTCCAATTTGGGACAAAAACCATGAGATCTACGACAAAAAACGGACTGCTATTGTAATGGAAGATTGGTATAGCTTTGCGGACCCGCGGCAATATTATTATGGTACGTACAATATCACTCGCTCAAAGCAGCAAGATGTAGCAGAGCACAATTTTTCGTTTGTCGATAAACGTGATTTGTTTGATTCGGTACCTGACGCAGTTAAGCAGCAAGTTCGGGATATTTTAGTGCCTCTTCGTCATGTCGAATGGGCTGCTAATATGAATAACTGCCAAATCACCGATGAATGCTACGGTTCTAACTTTAGTTCTTTGGCAATGTTTAACGCGATGGATCGATTAGGTATGGCGCAATATGTAACTCGCATAGGTTTATTAATAGATAAAAACGAAGAAACAAGTATTGATGCTGCAAAAATAGCGTGGATGGAAGCGCCTGAATGGCAAGAGTTGCGTCATGCTATAGAAGATATGTTTGTTTTAGATGATTGGTTCGAATTAATGGTCGCGCAAAATTTTGTGCTTGATGGTTTGATTTTCCCACTGATATACAACCGTTTTGAGAAAAAGCTGACTAAGGAGGGAGGTGCAACAGTTGCCATGCTGACAGAATTTATGGATGACTGGTATGCGGAAACGGTTCGTTGGAGTAATGCGTTAGCCAAAGTAACAGTCAAAGAGTCTGACGCAAATAAGACCCTTGTATCTGAATGGGTGGCGAAGTGGACCTCTCGATTAACTGCTGCTGTTGAACCTATTGCGCTGAAAGCTTTTGGTGCGGAAGGTATCAACGAGTTGGCAGAGGTCAAACAAGAGCTATTAACCCGTCTTGGTAAACAAGGCGTCACGGTTTAAGTCAGGAGTTAGGAATGTCAGATAAAAAAAACACGGTATTTTTGATCCTTCAAGACAATGAAGATGCACGTCCAATAATAGAGGCAGTTGAAGTCGATAACCCTGAGGCAAATATTCAGTACCAGCCCGGTATGGTAAGGATGGAATGTGCCGGTAAACTTGTAGTAAATCGTGAAACAGTCGAGGAGCAAATAGGGCGTGAATGGGATGTTCAAGAATTACATTTGAACCTTGTTTCATTAGCAGGAAATGTTGATGAAGATGAAGATCAGTTTGAGCTGAGCTGGCACTAATTGCCGCTAAAAAGGAGGATATTAATATGCCATCAAAAAAACTAAATTTACGAAAACGTTACGAGCTATTAACACGAGGTATGGGCTGGGAAACCACGCATCAAAAAATGGATGATGTGTTTCCTTATGATACGTTTGAAGGAATCAAAATAACAGATTGGGATAAGTGGGAAGACCCGTTTCGTTTAACAATGGATGCGTACTGGAAATTTCAGGCTGAAAAAGAAAGAAAACTATATGCCGTCATTGATAGTTTCGCACAAAATAATGGGCAAACCAACTTGGCCGATGCAAGTTACTTAAGCGCCATTAAATTGTTTATTACGGGTGTTACGCCTATTGAATATGCAGCGCATAGAGGTTTTGCTCATTTAGGCCGTCATTTTAGGGGCGATGGTGCGCGTATCGCGTGTCAAATGCAGGCGATTGATGAGTTGCGTCACCAGCAAACACAGGTTCATACCATTAGTCATTATAATAAGCATTTTGACGGCTTGCATGACCCATTCCATCAGTTTGATCGTGTCTGGTACTTATCTGTACCAAAGGCTTTCTCTGAAGACGCACTTAGTGCGGGGCCTTTTGAATTTATTACATCTATTTCATTTGCCTTTGAATACGTTTTAACAAACTTATTATTCGTGCCGTTTATGTCAGGTGCTGCTTATAACGGTGATATGGCGACGGTTACTTTTGGTTTTTCAGCCCAATCTGATGAGTCGCGTCATATGACGTTAGGTCTAGAAATTATTAAATTTATGCTTGAGCAGCATGAAGATAACTTACCGATTGTGCAGCGTTGGATGGATAAACACTTCTGGCGTGCGTATCGCTTACTCGCTTTGGTCGCAACCATGCAAGATTACATGCTGACAAACAGCCCAATGTCTTGGAAAGAAGCGTGGGATGTATATTTTGTTGAAAATGGTGGTGCCTTGTTTGAAGATTTGTCACGTTATGGGTTGAGGATGCCTAAGTATCATGAATTGGCTACGGCAGAAGCAGATCACATTAGTCATCAAGTATGGTCAGTATTTTGTTCACTAGGTAATGCAACTGGGTTCCATACCTTTTTACCAACGGAAGAGAAGATGGCTTGGTTATCTGAAAAGTATCCTGATACGTTTGATAAGTATTACCGCCCACGTTTTGAATATTGGGCAAAACAACAAGCAGAGGGAACATTTGAATTTCAAAAAGGTTTGCCACAGTTATGTCAGGTTTGCCAAGTTCCCATGGTGTTCACTGAAGTTCAAACAGACCCTATGCAAATTAGTTATCGGGTAACCGAACATGGCGGTGATAAATACCATTTCTGTTCAGACGGTTGTAAGGATATTTTCGAGTATGAGCCTGAAAAGTATGTACAGGCTTGGTTACCCGTGCATCAAATTTATCAAGGTAATTGTGGTGGAGCAACTATTCCAGAAGTTCTAGAGTGGTATAAGTTTTCGCCAGACGATACGGGTGATTATATTGGTTCCCGTGATCATGCGCGCTGGCAAGAGTGGAAGGGTACCGACGCGATGGTAAAACAGGCTTAAGCTTAGACAATTTTAGGAGATAGAAATGGCAGTTATAGCGAAAGATGGTTATATCGATCTGGTTAGAGACAGAGTAGAAAATTTTCACGGTAATCAGTTAGTTTATGTCGGTTGGGATGATCACTTGTTATTTTCAGCAGCTCAGGCTTTTCCATTGCCACCTGAAATGCCTTTTCAGGCATTAGTTTCTGATGTTATGCCGTCGGTTTTTAATTATCACCCAGACTTTAGAAAAATTGATTGGTCAACGGTTCAGTGGGTAGTAGACGGTGTTAAGTTTGAGCCCGATATGGGGAAATCTTTAAAAGATAACGGTGTGGGTCATAAGTCATTAATTCGCTTTAAAACGCCAGGTCTTAATGGCATAAATGGCACGAGGTTATAAGGTATGAGCTACGAAGTCACCATTGAGCCCTTAGGTGTTACGATTGAAGTCGAAGAAGATCAAAATATTTTAGACGCTGCATTACGGCAAGGTGTTTATTTGCCACATGCTTGTGGTCACGGCCTGTGTGGAACGTGTAAAGTTGATGTTTTAGAAGGAGATGTTGAGATTGGTGATGAAGCTTCACCTTTCGCGTTATTGGATTTTGAGCGTGATGAAGGTAAGTGTTTAACGTGCTGTGCGAAACCTGAGTCTGATCTTGTCATAGAGGCTGACGTGGAAGAAGAGCCAGATGCGGCTAATATTCCCGTGCGTGATTTTACCGGCAAGGTCGTTAAGATCGAAAAATTAACGCCAAGAATTGTCGGCGTGTTTTTGGAAATTGAAGGTGATGAGGTGGAGTTTCAAGCAGGTCAATACGCAAACCTGCATATTCCTGGTTTAGATACACCGCGCCCATTTTCAATGGCTCAATCACCTAATGAAAAAACCATTTTGGAATTTGATGTCGCCTTAATCCCAGGTGGGGAAGGCACAACGTGGATTCATAACGAATTAAAAGTTGGCGATACGCTGGAGCTATCTGCGCCGTATGGGCATTTCTTCCTAAGAACGTCGGATGATAAACCCATGGCGTTTTTCGGCGGTGGTTCTGGCTTAGCCAGTCCAAAGTCAATGGTGTTGGACTTGTTGGAATCGGGTGACACACGCGAGGTTATTTTGTACCAAGGTGCAAGAAATCTTGAAGAGCTATATTACAAAGATTTGTTTGAAGAGCTTGAGGCGAAACATGATAATTTCACCTATGTGCCTGGGTTGTCAGGTCCCGATATTGAGCCGGAATGGGAGGGCGCAACAGGGTATATTCATGAAGTAGCCAAAGAGCATATGAAGGGCAAATTTGAAGGATATCGTGCCTATATGTGTGGTCCTCCTATGATGATTGATGCATGTATTACGATGTTAATGCGGGCGCGTTTGTTTGAAAAAGATATGTTCATGGAGAAATTCTTTAGCGCGGCAGATGCTGAGGCTGAAAGCAAAAAGAGCCCATTGTTTAGGAATATTTAATTTAATAAAAGATGAACTTCAATATTATCATTGAAAACACAGCTGAGGCTTGCCCTGACAGTGAAGTAAGCTATTTATAGGCTGAAGTGACTCGGTTGGGTCAAACGGTATCTCAATTAGATTGAGGGAGTGAATGGTTTGGTTGTGTGAAACCCAAATAGTAAGCTGTTAATACAGATTTAAAATAATGAGTAGAAATTATATTTCTGACGTCGAAAAAAGTTAAGGCGCGGCGTTGGCATGTCCTGCTTTTCCAGTCTCGGGTATCATATTAAATGCAATTGGTTGTTTACAAAAAACTGTATCACGGTAAAGTGTGTAAATCGCATTTGTAGTATAGTGCAACGCAATTTTAGAAAATTAATTTAGATAGGAGAGCCAACATGGCAATGACAGGAATTTTACGTCCGGGGCATGTCCAATTAAGAGTATTGGATATGGAAGAATCGCTAAATCATTATTGTGAAAATATTGGTCTGATAGAAACCGATCGAGATGATCAGGGGCGTGTATATCTTAAATGCTGGGATGAGCAAGATAAGTTTTCGGTTGTGTTGGAACCTTCAGACCGAGCAGGCATGGATCACATGGCGTTCAAGGTAGCAACAGAGCAAGATTTGTGGCGTTTTGAATCTAAGGTTAAAAACTTTGGCATTGAAACTAAAAGAGTGCCCGCTGGTGAATTAAATGGTTGTGGCGAAAGGGTGCGTTTTGTGGCTCCTGCTGGCCATACTTTTGAGCTATATGCTGAAAAAGAACAAGTGGGTAACGGTCTTCCAACGACTAATCCTGCGCCTTGGCCAAGAGGTTTGAAAGGAATGGAGCCCATCCGTTTTGATCATTGCTTATTGTACGGCAATAATTTTGACGAAAACTTTAAGTTTTTTACTGAAGCGTTAGAGTTTCAATTAACGGAACAAATAGTTGATGGTGATACTAAACTGGCAACATTTTTAAGCTGCAGTACTAAAGCACATGATGTTGCATTTATCCGTTCTGAGGAGGCAGGTCAATTACACCATGCTTCATTTTTATTAGGTTCTTGGGAGGGTGTTTTAAAAGCAGGTGATATTATTTCAATGGAAGATATTCCGCTGGAAACAGGTCCAACACGCCATGGTTTAACTCGAGGCCAAACTATCTATTTCTTTGATCCATCTGGTAATCGTAACGAAGTATTTGCCGAAGATAGTTACGTGTACCCCGATAGCCCTGTTTTAACTTGGACAGCTGATAACATTGGCCAAGCAATTTTCTATCACTCACGTCAGTTGGTGGATAGTTTCATGGGCGTTACCTCTTAAGTATCATGGCTAGTAACAGTATTGCAAAGAAAAATATTTTAATGGAAGCGGCTTGTGTTGCAGCTCAAGCTGCCGTTGAGAAAGCCAAAGAGTTAAACATCGGTATTAGTGTTTGCGTGGTTGATAGTTCCGCTATTGAAATTGCATTGTTAAGAATGAATAACTCGTTCTTGCCATCTATGGGTGTTGCTAGAGACAAGGCTTATACCTCTGGGGGGTTTGGGTTTCCAACCATGCAGTGGAGTGAAATTCTCCAAGGTAATGTGCAATTACAAGCGGGTATAGTACAAAGGCCAAATATCGTCACCTTTGGTGGTGGCTTACCGATTATGGAAGGTGATGAGCTGATTGGGGCAATTGGTGTTTCAGGTGGTTCTGAAGAAGAAGATATTATCTGCGCTCAAGCAGGTATTGATGCTATTAGTTAAATAATTGAAAGTTAAATAGAAGTTAGGTAAATAAATATGAGAGAAGTTAAGGGTTTTATCAACGGTGAGTTCACTAGTTCTGGCGAATTTGGTGATATTTTTTCACCGACAACAGGCGAGCTGGTTTGTAAATATCACACAACAAGTATCGAACAAGTTGGGCAGGCCGTTGATGCGGCTCGTGCCGCTTTAAAAGGTCCTTGGGCTGGATATTCAATACAAGACCGGGTTGATATTTTATATAAAATTGCTGATGGCATTAATGCGCGTTTTGATGAGTTTTTAGAAGCAGAATGCCTAGATACCGGAAAGCCTTATTCTCTTGCCAGTCATATTGATATACCGCGCGGTGCTGCTAACTTTAAGATTTTTGCTGATACCATCAAAAATGCAGCAGATGAGGCGTTTCATATGCCTACGCCTGATGGTACGGGTGCGTTAAATTATACAGTTCGTAAACCTAAAGGTGTGATTGGCGTTATAGGGCCTTGGAACTTACCCCTATTACTAATGACATGGAAAATTGCCCCTGCATTAGCCTGTGGCAATACTGTTGTTGTTAAACCATCCGAAGAGACGCAGTTAACATCAACACTTCTGGGTGAAGTGATGAATGATGCCGGTGTTCCAGAAGGAGTTTATAACGTTATTTTAGGAAAAGGCCGTGAAGTCGGTGAAGCGTTAATTACCAATCCAGGCTTGGATGCGATTACCTTTACAGGGTCAACGGCAACAGGTGAGCGTATTGCTGCAGCGGCTGCTGTGGGTGTTCGTGACTCGTCATTAGAGCTTGGCGGCAAAAATGCGGGTATTGTATTTGCCGATTGTGATATGGATAAAGCCATTGAAGGCAGTATGCGTTCAGCATTCGCTAATTGTGGTCAGGTTTGTTTAGGTACAGAACGTCTGTATGTTGAACGCCCAATTTTTAATGAGTTTGTACAGCGCCTTAAAGAAGGTGCCGAAGCACTTAAATTAGGTCGTTCTGAAGACCCTGAAACAAATTTGGGCCCGCTCATCAGCGCTGCTCACCGTGATAAAGTTCTTAGCTTCTATAAAGCTGCGGCTGACGAAGGCGCGACAATTGTTACCGGTGGTGGAATTCCCGATATGCCTGAGGATTTATCGGGCGGTTACTGGGTTGAACCAACCATCTGGACAGGTTTGCCAGAAACAGCTCGAGTTGTACAAGAAGAAATTTTCGGCCCATGTACACATATCACACCATTTGATACAGAAGAAGAGGCGATTGAGTTAGCGAATGATACGCCTTATGGTTTAGCATCGTCTGTTTGGACAGAAAGCGTTACTCGAGCGCATCGTGTTGCTGCTCAAATGGATACGGGTGTTTGTTGGGTTAATAGCTGGTTTTTAAGAGATTTACGTACACCATTTGGTGGAGCGAAGCAATCTGGAACAGGTCGTGAAGGCGGTCATTATTCATTGGAGTTCTATTCAGAGCTGACCAATATTTGTGTAAAACTATAAGGAATAAACAATGGATCAAGAAAAAATAATACAGTATGGCGATGAGCTATATAACGCATTAATTACGCAACAAACGATTGCACCCATTACCGAGCGCTCACCAGAAGTGACGATTGAGGATGCGTATAAAATTCAACATCAAATGATTCAACGTCGTCTTGATGCAGGTGAAAGAATTGTTGGTAAAAAAGTAGGCTGTACGAGTAAAGTTGTCATGAATATGTTGGACGTTAACCAGCCTGATTTTGGCTACCTCTTGAGTGATATGGTTATGTCAGAAGGGCAGGATATTCCTGTTTCTGAAAAAATGATCCAACCGAAAGCGGAAGGTGAAATAGCGTTTGTTCTAAAAAAAGACTTGTGCGGGCCAGGGTTAACTAATGCCGATATTTTAGCGGCGACTGAAGCGGTTATGCCTTGTTTTGAAATTGTTGATTCAAGAATTACTGACTGGAAAATTAAAATTCAAGATACGGTGGCTGATAATGCTTCATGTGGCTACCTAGTACTAGGTGGAACGGCCGTTGATCCACGTAAAGTTGATTTAAGTGTTTGTGGTTTAACCCTCGAAAAAAATGGAGAGTTGATGCATACAGGTGCAGGTGCGGCAGCACTGGGCTCTCCTGTCAATGCAATGACTTGGTTAGCTAATACTATGGGCGCATTAGGCGTAACATTGAAAGCAGGTGAGGTGATTCTATCAGGTGCATTATGCATGATGGTTGACGCCAAAGCGGGTGATTCTATGCGTGTTAGCGTGGGTGGAATTGGTTCAGCTTCTGTACGCTTTGTTTAAGCACGAAATTTCAGGAGATTAGTTAATGGCAATAAATTGTGCAATGATCGGTTCCGGTAACATCGGTACTGACTTAATGGCTAAGTTACAACGTAGCCCAAATTTAAACCCAGTTTGGATGGTAGGGATTGACCCAGATTCAGATGGCTTGTTAAAGGCTCAAGCTGCCGGTTTGAAAACAACGCATGAAGGCGTTGATGGCTTGATTCCTCATATTGAAGAGGACAATATTCAGATCGCGTTCGATGCAACCTCAGCTTATGTTCACGGTGAAAATAACCGTAAGTTGCAAGAAAAAGGTGTGTTAGTGATTGATTTAACACCAGCGGCTATTGGCCCATTTTGTGTTCCACCTGTTAACTTGAAAGAGCATGTTGGTGAGCAAGAAATGAACGTTAATATGGTGACCTGTGGTGGCCAAGCAACGATTCCAATGGTAGCGGCTGTTAGTCAAGTGCAGCCCGTAGAGTATGGTGAAATTGTTGCAACGGTAGCATCAAAATCTGCTGGGCCAGGTACACGTAAAAATATTGATGAGTTTACTCGTACGACAGCACGAGCAGTTGAAGAGATTGGTGGTGCTAAAAAAGGTAAAGCGATTATTATTTTAAACCCTGCCGAACCTCCTTTAATTATGAGGGATACGGTTCATTGTTTAACTGAAACAGAGCCGGATCAGAAGGCTATTACAGAGTCAGTACATGCCATGATCAAAGAAGTTCAAAAATATGTGCCGGGATATAAGTTGAAAAACGGCCCAATATTTGATGGCAATAGAGTGAGTGTGTTTTTAGAAGTTGAAGGCCTAGGTGATTACCTTCCAAAATACGCGGGTAATTTAGATATTATGACGGCTGCTGGAACAAGAACAGCAGAAATGTTTGCCGAAGAAATTGAAAACGGCACGCTAACGTTAACCAAGTTGGTTTAGGAGGTTGATGATGAATTTAAAAGGTAAAAAAATTAAGCTACACGATAATGCGTTACGTGATGGAATGCATTCAGTTAGTCATCAATTTTCGTTGGATGATATGGTTCGAATGGCTGTTGCCCTTGATGAAGCGGGTATGCCATTAATCGAAGTAACGCACGGCGATGGCTTAGGTGGTTCTTCAGTTAATTACGGGTTTGGAAAACACACTAACCGTGAATATCTTGAGGCAGTTGTTCCAAAAATGAAAAATGCCAAAATATCTGCTTTACTGTTACCGGGTTTAGGGACGGTCGAGGACTTAGATATGGCTGCGGGTTGTGGAATATCAACTATTCGTGTTGCGACTCATTGTACAGAGGCGGATGTTTCTGAACAGCATATTCAAAAAGCACGTGAATACGGATTAGATACGGTTGGATTTTTAATGATGGCGCATATGACGTCACCTGAAGCTTTGTTAGAGCAAGCTAAAAAAATGGTGGATTACGGTGCAAATTGTATTTATGCAACGGACTCAGCAGGCTACTTATTACCAGATGATGTCACGGATCGAATTGCGGCTTTAAGAGCAGGATTAAGTAATGATATTGAAATCGGCTTTCATGGTCATCACAATATGGCGATGGGTATTGCTAACTCACTCGCAGCGATTGAAGCAGGGGCCGTTCGTATTGATGGCTCTGTTGCTGGTTTTGGCGCAGGTGCAGGTAATACGCCACTTGAAGTGATGGTGGCTGTCTGTAATCGGATGGGTATTGAAACAGGCGTTGATGTCGATAAAATTATGGATGTGGCTGAAGATATAGCACTTCCTTTAATGCCGACACCAACACGCATAGACAGAGACTCATTAACGTTAGGTTATGCGGGTGTCTATTCATCATTTTTACTTCATGCGAAAAGAGCTGAGAAAAATCACGGTGTGCCAGCAAGAGAAATTTTAATGGCATTGGGCGAAATGGGTGCGGTTGGCGGTCAAGAAGATATGATCGAAGATGTAGCACTAGAAATTAAAAAGAAATCAGCTTAGGGGACTACCATGGCATTAGATAAAGCAACGATTGAAAAATTAGCAGAGCATCTTGAAAACGCAGAACTAAACTGCACAGAAGTAACAAAAATTACGAATGATTATCCAGATATTACTTGGGATGAAGCGCTGGATGTGCAATGGGAAATTCGTCGTCGTAAAGAAGCAAGGGGTAACAAAATTGTTGGCCTAAAAATGGGCTTAACATCCATGGCTAAAATGCGTCAAATGGGTGTTGAAACACCATGTTATGGATTCTTGGCGGATTATTTTAGCTGCCCAGATGGTGCTGAAATTAAAATATCTGAACTTATTCATCCAAAGGTTGAAGCAGAAGTTGCGTTTGTGACGAAAAAAGAACTCAGTGGCCCTGGTTGCCACATCGGTGATGTGTTGTCAGCAACAGACTTTATTGTACCAGCGGTTGAAATTATTGACTCTCGTTACAAGGATTTTAAATTTGACCTTAAGAGTGTAATTGCGGATAACTCGTCATCATCTCGCTTTGTAACGGGTGGTCGTATGTTACCTGTTGAAGACTTGGACCTTAAAACCATCGGTGTTGTGATGGAGATAAATGGTGAGGTTGTGGAACTTGGCGCAGGTGCTGCTATTTTAGGTCACCCAGCAGCGAGTATCGCCATGTTAGCTAACATGTTAGCAGAACGTGGCGAGGTCATTCCAGCAGGTACCTTTATTATGGCGGGTGCCATTACTCCAGCCATTGCAGTTAAGGCAGGTGATAATGTTTCAGTGCGTTATCAAGACTTAGGCACTGTCACTATGCGTTTCGTAGATTAAAGGAGAGATAAGATGCCTATTGCACATATCCATATGATGGTGGGACGTACAGATGAACAAAAAGCAGCTGTTATAGAAAAAGTAACGGATGCACTTTGTGAAGCAGTTGATGCGCCGCGTCAAAATGTTCGTGTACTAATTCAAGAAGTGCCTAATACTCAATTTGGAATTGGTGGTAAAACAGCTAAATCGTTAGGTCGCTAATCAGCTCGACTATTAAAAACTAATGGTTTGCTGACAACCTATAAAAACCTAGTAATAAAAGTTACTAGGTTTTTTTTTGCTAGAGAGTAAAACTGAATGATACATTCAAAAACGAGACGATGACTCGTAATAAGACAGTCATTGAAGGTTTGAGTTTTAATATTAATGCTCTGATAATAACAAATCAACAAGAGGTCAGGCTAGGTCACTTAGCTATCGGGTTTTCATTTTACGTGCAAATAAAATAAATAAATTAAGCGCATGAGTTGTTTTATTTGAGCATGAAGTTGAATTATTTATACGTTGTTATAAATGCTTAGGGTATGTGAAACTTGAGAAATAGTAGCATCTACACTATTTCCCAAGAGGTTTGCTCAAAAAGTCTGTTTTCAATGGATTTAAAAAAGGCCGCTACATTTCACCTAGGCAGAGGTATTTCATTTCCACAAACTCGTCAATGCCATATTTAGACCCTTCTCGGCCAATACCCGATTCTTTTATTCCGCCAAATGGTGCGACCTCGGAAGAGATAACACCTGCGTTAATACCAACAATACCCACCTCAAGTGCTTCGGCAATATGCCAGACACGTTTAATGTTTTGCGAATAAAAATAAGCGGCTAGGCCAAAGGGTGTGTTATTGGCCATATCAATAGCTTCTTGGTCGGTATTGAAGCGGTATAGAGGGGCAATAGGGCCAAAAGTTTCTTCATGGCTTATTTGCATAGTTTCATTGACATTGCTAAGCACCGTAGGCTGGAAGAATAGTCCACCTAGAGCATGTGGCTGCCCGCCTGTTAGTACAGTAGCACCTAATTCAACAGCGTTATCAAGGTGAGTTTGTACTTTAGCTAAGGCGGCTGAATTAATGAGTGGGCCTTGTTCTGCTTGTTCCGATAGACCATCAGCCACCACCATTTTAGCCACGGTACGGGCAAGCTTTTCTGCGAAGGCATCATAGATACCGTCTTGAACTAAAATACGGTTGGCACACACGCATGTTTGCCCGGTATTTCTGAACTTGCTTGCCATGGCACCTTCAACAGCCGCATCTAAGTCGGCATCATCAAAGACAATAAACGGTGCGTTGCCACCTAGTTCCAAGCTTAATTTTTTAACCGTATCTGCACATTGGCGCATCAGTATTTTTCCAACCTTAGTCGAACCGGTAAACGATAGTTTTCGTACGATGGGGCTAGCGGTCAGCTCGGCACCAATAATTTGTGCATCACCTGTAATAACATTCAAAATACCATCAGGTAGACCTGCTTGCTGGCCTAGTTCAGCTAGGGCTAAGGCAGAAAAAGGGGTCTCAGGAGCAGGTTTAACAATAACCGGGCAGCCAGCGGCTAGAGCAGGCGCACATTTTCGGGTAATCATTGCATTGGGGAAGTTCCAAGGGGTAATGGCCGCAACGACACCAATGGCTTGTTTAATAACAATGATTTTCTTATCAGCGCTAGGTGCAGGAATGGTATCGCCATAAACGCGCTTGGCTTCTTCAGCAAACCATTCAACAAAGGTGGAGCCATAGATGATTTCACCGCGCGCCTCATTCAGAGGCTTTCCTTGTTCTAGGGTAATGATCGTAGCTAGGTCCTCTTGGTTTTCAAGAATAAGGTCAAACCAGCGTCGTAATACCGTTGAGCGCTCTTTTGCCGGTTTATCTCGCCAGTTTGCCCATGCTGCCTGAGCGCAGCGAATAGCTTCTTGGGTCTGCTGAGCAGTTATGACGGGTACACGGCCAATTAATTGATTGCTAGATGGGTTATAAATAGGCATCGTTTGATGGTCTGTTGCATCAACCCACTGCCCGTTTATAAAGGCTTGTTGTTTGAAAAGACTCGGGTTACTAATATTCATGATATTTTTATTGATTTATTAAATATAAGACGTTAATAATATAAACAAAAAAAGTAGACAAGCAAGGAGAGATTTTGAAACGATATGAGGTTGCCGTTATTCCTGGCGATGGAATAGGCAAGGAAGTGATGCCTGCGGGTCTGAGTGTGTTGCAAAAAGTGGCGGATGACCACGGTTTTAAGTTGAGCCTTACGGAGTACCCTTGGAGCTGCGAAACCTATCATGCAACAGGCAAAATGATGCCTGATGATGGCATAGAACTGTTGAAGGATTCGGATGCCATTTACTTGGGCGCGGTCGGTTTTCCAGGCGTTCCCGACCATATTTCTTTATGGGGCCTACTCATTCCTATTCGACGTTCGTTTGATCAATATATTAATTTACGGCCTATTCGCTTACTAAAAGGGGTTAGTTCTCCTTTAGCGGGTCGTACAGCGGAAGATATTGATTTTTATGTGGTGCGAGAAAACAGTGAAGGCGAGTACTCCTCAATTGGTGGTCGACAAAATGAAGGAACACCTTTTGAAACGGTGGTGAAAACAGATGTGTTTACTCGTCGTGGTGTTGACCGTGTTATGAAGTATGCGTTCGAGCTGGCGATGACGCGTGATAAAAAGCACCTAACCTCAGCAACAAAGTCTAACGGTGTTTTGCATACCATGCCCTTTTGGGATGAGCGTTTTGCAGACTTGTCTAAACAGTACCCCGATATTCATGTTGACCAATATCATATTGATATTTTAGCCGCAAACTTTGTCTTGCATCCTGACTGGTTTGATGTGGTCGTCGGCAGCAATCTATTCGGCGATATTTTATCTGATTTAGGCCCCGCTATAGCAGGCACTATTGGTATCGCGCCCTCGGCAAATATCAACCCAGAAGGAGATTACCCGTCCATGTTTGAGCCAGTTCATGGCTCAGCACCCGATATTGCCGGTAAAGGTATTGCAAATCCGATTGGTCAAATATGGTCAGGCGCTATGATGTTAGAGCATTTAGGTGAGCAGGAAGCGGCCGATAGAATTGTGAAAGCAATAGAGCAGGTATTACAAAGTAAAGATAGCCTTACCCCTGATATGGGCGGTAACGCGACAACAGAATCATTAGCAGCAGCTATTGTGAGAGCACTATAAAAGAACAAATAATAGATACTTAATAGGAGAAAACGATGGATTACACAAGAGAAACAGCGAAAGAATGGGCGAATGAGCATATAAAGGGCTTATTTATGTGTCCTATTTCACCGATGAATGATGATTTTACGTTTGATGAAGAAGGCATTCGTGAGAACATCGAAGCGTTCATTGAAATGGGTGTGGATGGCTTGGTTGTGGGGGGGTTTATTGCCGAATGTTGGAACGCCACGTTAGATGAATGGTATCGCTACCATGAAGTGGTGGCCGAAGCGGTCAACGGGCGCATCCCATTATTTTCAATATTATTAGACCCCAGTGCGTATCAAACCATTGAAAAGATGAAGCGCTTGGAAGTACTAGGTTATGACGGTGTGGAAGTTATCAATCCTGTTGTTCAGCTTAAAAGCGATGATGAAGTGTATAACTGGTTTAAATTTATTACTGATAGCTCAGATTTGGCCGTTGTTTTATACAGAACGCCTGTGTCTGGGAAAGTATTGGGCTGGGACTTAATGCAGCGTTTGGCCGACCTTGATACTGTGGTGGGAACAAAACAGGGTGTTATGAATCGAGTAGAAACGTTGAAAATACGTAGCATTATTCGCCCAGACTTTATCGTGGCTGATCCATTTGAAGCCGTTTTTTGTGATGATTTAAGAAAAGGAGGGCAAGTTGTTTTTGGTGAGCTCTCTTATATTCTATATGGAAAAAAACGTCATATCGTTAAAGATTACATGGCATTGTCGGCAGCAGGTAAGTGGGAAGAGGCCTATAAAGTGAGTGAGCAGCTTAACGATATTCGCGAGTTTTATAATGAAGTCTTTATCTGGGATGTAGTGCAAACATTTACCTATGCCAGTGCCTTAGCCAGCATGAAAGCATGGTTTGATGCGATTGGCTTGAAAGCAGGGCCTATCCGCCCCCCTATTGAGCAATGCACACCTGCATTAAAAGCACGTATTCAGTCAACACTAAAAGAGTTAGGTGTAAGTTAAAGATGATGAAGAAACCATTGCATATATGTATCCATGGCGCAGGCGGATTAGGGTCTGTGATAGGCGGTTATTTAGCTAAATCGGGGCATCAGGTTACATTGATTAGTCGGCAAGCGCATGCAGATGCCATTAATCAAAACGGCCTTCAAGTGGTTGGTCGTTTAGGTGATATGTTGATTAAAGATAATTTGCGTGCCGTAACAATGCCTGATCAAGTTGAGGGCGTTATCGATTATTACATTTTGTTAACCAAAGCGAAGGACGCGCCGGCTGCTTTAGAAGATGCCGCTGTGTTAGTCGATCAGATTCAGTGCGCTTTAACGATGCAAAATGGTGTGGGTAAAGAAGCACTTTTAATTGAGCGCTTTGGCGAACAAAAGGTAATTGGAGGCTCAATTATTGAAGGCGGTACTTTATTGGAGCCTGGAAAAGTAAATAATCACGTAACGGCACCTACCACGGCTTTTTTTGGTGAGTTAAGCGGTGGTAGTACTGAGCGAACTGAAACCTTAGCTAAAGCATTTACAGGGGCTAATTTAAAGTCAGAGTCGGTTGAGGATATTAATCATGTGTTATGGGAAAAAGCGACTCAAGTGTCAGGTGCATCTGCGTGGGCTGCCAGTACGCTAAGCGCCATTCCTGCCCTGGACTATGCTGATGGAATTTCAGTACGTGAAGGGGCGGAGCATTATGTGGTGATTGCCAAAGAGCTTATTGATATTTATAAGTCAAAGGGTTACACGCCGCAGGATTTTTATGCACCCTTTTCCTTTCTTAAAGTCTTGGATGAGTCTACATTTGAAGAAGCGGTTCAAGTATGCCTTGATCTTGGGGAGCATATGAAGTCGCTACCTAGAGGTATTAGAACGTCCATGCACGAAGACTTGATTAATGGAAAAGTAACAGAGGCAGATGCCATATTTTTACCGTTAATTGAAGCGGCAAAAGAAAATAATGTTGCTATCCCTACTTTTCACGGTGCATATCGTGTTATTAAAACAATTGATAGTAATAGATAAAAGAAAATGGAGTAAATCCATTAAAAAATAATGGATTACTGGTAATCCTTAATGGCTCTAGCAACAACAGTTGACTAGGGCTTTTTTTTGCCCCGATATAAGTGAATGTGAAACTAATCATATTAATGTCAACGATTGGTTGTTTATCAAATAATGAAATTCCTATCATTTTATTATCAATCGAGAATCACCAAAGTAACAAAATGCATGCATGACAAGGCTCTACGTTTTGGCATGTATTATGCAAACATATTATAAACAGGATTTAATAATGTTAATGACTAGGTGCTGAGGTAAAGCGCTAACAATAAATTAGGAGAAGCGGATGTATCAAATACCCAGAGCAGAATGGTATGACTTAACACGTGCTACTAACTGGACTTATAGTTATGTGTCTGAAGATGAAATATTTCCAGAGGAGATGAGTGGTTCTCGTGGCATTCCCATTGAAGCATGGGAAACTTATGATGAGCCATATAAAGTTTCATACCCTGAATATGTCGCTATACAACGTGAAAAAGACGCAGGTGCTTATTCAGTTAAAGCAGCGCTAGAACGCGATGCTTATGTTGATCGCGCTGATCCAGGTTGGATTTCAACGATGATTGCACATTACGGCGCCATTGCTGTGAATGAATATGCGGCAAGTTTAGCAGAAGCCCGTATGGCTCGTTTCTCTAAGGCGCCGGGTAATCGTAATATGGCGACATTTGGAACTTTAGATGAAAACCGCCATGGGCAAATTCAATTGTTTTTCCCACACGCAAACATTAAACGTAGCCATCAATGGGATTGGGCGCATAAAGCAATGCATACGAATGATTGGGCATCTGTTGCTGCTCGTTCGTTCTTTGATGACATTATGCTAACTCGTGATGCAATTGCTGTTTCAATTATGCTGACATTTGGTTTTGAAACAGGCTTTACCAATATGCAATTCTTGGGGTTAGCGGCCGACGCATCAGAGGCAGGTGATCACACATTTGCGAGTTTAATCTCTAGTGTTCAAACAGATGAAGCCCGCCACGCTCAACAAGGTGGGCCTTCGTTAAAAATATTAATTGCAAACGGGCATAAAGAAGAAGCGCAGAAATTAGTAGATGTTTCTATTTGGCGTGCATGGAAATTGTTTTCTGTGTTAACGGGGCCAATTATGGATTACTACACACCCCTTGAGCATAGATCCCAGTCATTTAAAGAATTCATGGTTGAGTGGATCATTATCCAATTTGAACGTCAGTTAGCTGATTTGGGGCTAGATGCGCCATGGTTCTGGGAAGATTTAACAAACGATCTGGACGTGACTCACCACGGTATGCATTTAGGTGTTTGGTATTGGCGTCCGACGGTATGGTGGAACCCTGCAGCAGGTGCATCACCTGAAGATCGTGAATGGTTAGAAGAAAAATACCCAGGTTGGAATGACACATGGGGTAAATGTTGGGATGTTATTACGGACAATATAAATAATGGTCGCGAAGATTTAACGCTACCAGAAACACTTCCGTATGTTTGTAACATGTGTCAGTTGCCTATTGTAGGTACACCGGGGAGTGGTTGGGATGTGAAAGATTACCAGTTGGAGTTTGAAGGTCGCTTGTATCACTTTGGATCTGAAGCTGATCGTTGGTGTTTCGAGCAAGACCCAGAAAGGTATAAAGAGCATCAAAATCTTATTGATCACTTTTTAGCGGGTGATATACAACCAGCTGATTTACCCGGTGCATTGACGTACATGGGTTTAGGTCCGGGTGAAATGGGTAAAGATGCACATGATTACGCGTGGGCGCAAGCGTTTAAAAAACAGGCTGAAGTCGCTTAACGAATAGTTAAGTTAGGAAGTTTTATGCTTCCAATTCAGCGATATTTAGACCGCTTAGGTCAATAAAAAAGACTCCCCGCTGAGAGGCGGGGTATTAGAAAGGAGAAAAAAATGGCTGTATTTCCGATAAGTTCAAATTTTGAGGGTGATTTTGTATTGCAATTAATCCCTGTTGATACCGATGACACAATGGATCAGGTGGCTGAAAAATGCGCCTACCATTCAGTTGGCCGCCGCGTAGCACCACAACCCGATAAAATTATGCGGGTAAGGGTGCATCAAGCGACTGAGAGTTTACCACGTGATATGAAGGTGTCTGAAGCTGGCTGGAGACCAACCGAAACGATAGATATCATTTTTGCAGATCAATAAGGCTAGGAGAATAAATAATGGCATTTGAAAAGGTTTGTACATTAGATGATGTTTGGGAAGGGGATATGGATTGTTTTGATACGGCAAACGGTACATCTGTTTTAGTTTTAGGTGTAGACGGGGGTGATTTGAAAGCGTTTCAAGCTATTTGCCCACATCAGGAAATTGAATTAGTAGAAGGTGAATTTGATGGCAAAGTGCTGACGTGTAAAGCACATTTATGGCAGTTTGATACTAACAACGGTAAAGGCTTAAACCCTACAGATTGTAAGATTGCAGAATACCCACTGAAGATTGAAGGCGAAGATGTCTTAGTGGATATTGATGGCATTGAGCCATTTACTGCTCATTCATAAGCAAGGCTTATACCCTTGAGAATAAATTAAAAGAGAGTTGATATGTCAAACTTAAAAGATGCATTTAAACAAAATAAAGTGGGCCCAGTATTTAATGGCGGCGATGTTGCTCAAGCAGCGATAGAGGCAGCTGAGTGGGATAACCCTGATAAAGAAATTACTGTTGTCGATAAGGGTGCTTACATTCGTATTTCAGCAGAGCAAGAGTTGATTATCACAAGAGAATCAATGGAAGAAGCGTTAGGTCGTGATTTTCAAATGAATGAAATTGAAATCCATTTAGGCTCGATGGCTGGTCAAATTGAGGTAACGCCTGAACAAATTCGTTTTTACTTTGAAAAAACGTTATAACTTTAAGAAGGAAATATTATGAGTGATTCAGCACAAACATTAAAACCGTTAAAAACGTGGTCACACCTTTCTAAGCAAAGAAAAAGACCTAGTGAATATGAGATCGTTACTACTAACCTACACTTTCATACAAATAATAAAGAAAAACCGTTTGAAGTAGGGCAAGATGCAAAAATGAATGATTGGTACATAACGTACCGAAATAACAGTCCGTTAAAGCATGACAACTGGGATGCGTTCAGGGACCCAGAACAATTAGTCTATAGAACGTATAATATCCTTCAAGAAGGCCAAGAAGCCTACGTAACAGGATTGCTTAACCAGTTTAGTGAGCGTGGCAACGATCAAATGATTAGTAAGGAATGGGCGGCAGATTTAGCTCGTTTGTACACGCCCTCTCGCTATTTGTACCATGCATTACAAATGTGCGCTGCCTACCTGCATCAAATATCACCTGCTAGTACCATCTCAAACTTAGGTACGTATCAATCTGCTGATCACCTTCGTTGGGTAACTCATAGTGCTTATCGTACCTGTGAGCTTGCAAAAACATGGCCTGACGTTGGTTTAGGTGAAAATGAACGCGAACACTGGGAAAAAGATCCTGCATGGCAAGGGTTCAGAGAACTTGCTGAAAAAGCATTAGTCACTTGGGATTGGGCTGAAGCTACTGTTGTTTTGAATGTTATATTAAAGCCCGCCGTTTCAGCGGCGGTACAAAAACAATTAGGCTTAGCAGGCGCTGAAAATGCGGATACCTTATTATCATTATTGAACGATGCACAAATGCGTGATGCAGAAAGGCATCAGCGTCAAACTAAGTCTTTAATGGAGTTTGCTATGAGTAATGACGCAAATACATCCATTATCCAAGGCTGGGTCGACAAATGGCAGCCGCTCGCTGATAAAGCAATAGATGCTTATTGTGCAGCTTTAACTGATTTACCCGATGCCGCAGAAGATGCAAAGGCGTACGTTATATCAGTGCGAAAGTTATTTGGCTTAGCATAGGCAAAACCTCATTTTCTTTTAAAAGCCGCACAATCTTTTTATTGAGCGGCTTATTTGTATTATTTGATAACTATCATCGACTTGTTAATACAAACTAATTTAATATAAAGACTTTTTTAACTAACTCTTTATATGATGAAAAACCTAAAACTAAGTGTTCTCGACCAATCCCCTGTGCATGATAATCAAGCTGAATCTAGTGGGTTATTTTCAACTATTGAGTTAGCTAAGGCGTGTGATGAAGTAGGTTACCACCGTTATTGGGTAGCTGAGCATCATGGTACACCGGGTTACGCAAGCCCTTGTCCTGAAATGATGGTGAGTAATGTTGCACATGCAACGAAACGAATTCGTGTCGGTAGTGGTGGTGTGATGTTGCCTCATTATAGTGCCTTTAAAGTGGCTGAAACATTTAAAATGCTTGAGGCATTTCATCCTGGCCGTATTGATTTGGGCGTGGGGCGAGCACCTGGTGGACACCCCGTTTCATCGGCGGCTATTTCAGCACCAAGACAAACTGTTCCTTCTGAGTATTATCCAAGTCAGACAAAAGATTTAATAGGATATTTGAGCAATAACTTACCTGCTGATCATCCTTATAGTCAGGCAATCGTGGTGCCAACTGATGTGGGTGCGCCGCCAGTTTGGATGCTGGGCTCCAGTGATGGTAGTGCTGAAATGGCGGGTGTGTTAGGTGCTGGCTTTGTATTGGCATTGTTTATTGGAACGCACGATAGACCCCCCGAAATTATTCAACGCTATCGTAATGCCTTTCAACAAGGTGGGAGTCTCGAAAAACCGGAAGCCATTATCGCGGTTGCTGCCATTTGTGCGGACTCAAAAGAGGAAGCAGAATTGATAGCTAGTAGTCATACTTATTGGAAAGTTCAAGCTTTTCGTCATGGCAAGATAGACACTTTTTTCTCACCGGAAGAGGTGATGGATAAGAAAAAACAATTGTCGCTATCAGATCAGGCTTATTATGATGAAACCTTAGCAACGATGGTCACAGGCACGCCTGAGCAATGCCAATCACAGCTAGAGCAAATTGCCGAGTTATACGCTGTTGACGAATTAATGATTGTTAATGTGACTCATTCCTTTAAACCTCGCATAGCCTCCTATAAAATGCTGGCTCATCAGTTCGGTTTATCAAATAATATTTAGGAGACAGTCATGAGTTCAAACCCAGAAATTGCAAACAGTATTCAAACGGGCGCTTTTAAAACAAACTACCACGATGTAGGTGAAGGCTCTCCTGTGTTCATGATTCATGGTTCTGGCCCCGGCGTAACCGCTTGGGCAAACTGGCGTTTGGTTATTCCTGTACTGGCAAAAAAACATCGTGTTATTGCGCCAGATATGGCGGGCTTCGGTTTTACAGAGCGAGTAGAGGATTATAACTACTCAATGGAAAACTGGGTTCAACATGCGATTGATTTAATGGATGCACTAGAGATTGAGAAAGCTCATTTGGTCGGTAACTCTTTCGGTGGTGGTTTAGCGATAGCCTTGGCTATTAAGCACCCTGAGCGTGTTAATCGTCTTGTTTTAATGGGTGCTGCTGGTGTTGATTTTGAATTAACGGCAGGGTTAGATGAGGTTTGGGGTTATGAGCCGTCTGTCGAAAATATGCGCAAGATGATGGACTTATTTGCCTATGATCGTAGTCTAGTGACCGATGAATTAGCTGAGCTTCGTTATAAAGCAAGTATTCAACCAGGGTTCCAGGAATCATTTAGTAAAATGTTCCCTGCACCTCGTCAACGTTGGGTTGAAGCGCTAGCCAGTGACCCGGAAGATATTAAAAATATTCAGCATGAAACACTGATGGTTCATGGCCGTGAAGACGTTGTTGTGCCACCCATCACATCGACGAAATTTTTTGAGTTGCTCCCCAATTCTCAACTGCATATGTTTGGAAAGTGTGGTCATTGGACTCAAATTGAACAAAATGCACGTTTTAATAAATTGGTGTTAGATTTCTTTGCTGAAGCTGAATAGTACAAAGGGGCCGTTACATTGAAATTCACAGTTGTAGGTGCGGGTGGAATTGGCTGTTATTACGCAGCTAAATTAATACAAGCAGGTCATGCAGTGAAACTCATTGCACGAGGTGACCACCTGAAAGCAATGCAAGCGCGTGGTCTCACCGTTAAACATGCCTCGTTGCATTTTAACCAACCGGTTGATGCGACGAGTCTTGGACAGTGGCTTAGTGAAGCTAAACCAAGTGATGTTGATGTCATCATTGTTTGTTTAAAGGCGATGCAAACGCGAGTGTTTGCTGATCAACTGAGCCGTTGGTACCAGCAGTATGAGGGGTGTAGTTTGCCTCTTATGTTGTCGTTACAAAATGGTGTTGAAAATGAAATGCAATTCGCGAAAGTATTGCCTAAAGGTACTGTGTTAGGCGGTATTGCAAGAAGAATAGGCGCTCATATTATTCAACCGGGTATTGTTGAATCAATCGGTCCAGCGCAAGTTATTCTTGGGTCGTGGCCGAATCATTTAGACTTAAACGATTCGCTGTTGAAAAAAATTAACAGCATAGCGAATAACTTTAATGATGCAGGCATTCCTACTGAAATCTCAGCTGATATTAATAAGGAACTATGGCTTAAGCTGATTATTAATAATGGGTTAAATCCATTATGCGCATTGTTGGAGCTAGAAACAGGGGAAGCTACGCCAGATTTAGCCTTGATGCCTCTTATCAAAGGTGCAATGGAAGAAGCAGTGCTAGCCGCTAAGGCAAATGATGTTGAACTGTCGAGTAATGACTTGGAAGAGATGTTCGAACTAATCGCAACGTTCGACTCAATAAAGCCTTCTATGCTGGTTGACCGCGAAAAAGGGCGTCCGCTTGAAATTGAAGAAATTTGCGGGGTGGTTATTCGCGGCTGCGAAAAAATAGGAAAAGATGCACCTTATAATAGGGTGATCTCGACGTTATTACGTCGTGCTGTTGATAGATCCTAGGCTTTAGTGCCCCTTCTTAATAAAGCGCCGGGCTTATTGTTATTGCTTAGCTTTGCATTAACCGTTATTAGCGTCTGGACCTCAGTTAACATAGATTGGATCCAAGGTGGCTTGATGTGGCTTGCGGGCAGCATTTTGTTCTTTAGCTTGGGAGTAAAGCAAAAAAGAGTCATCTTGACGATAAGTCTATTCGCTATTCTAAGCTGGGTTGTGGCATGGATAACCGGCGAAACTTCCCAGATTATTAAGGCATTGTCTGCAAATCAGTTAATGATTGTGATGCTGATAGGAGTGCAGTTTTTGCAACTAGTGGCCTTGCCTGCAGATGAGGGGGCTGAATCGTTGCCAACGGGCTTTAAAGCCTTTATTAGAACGTACTTTGGTGTGCACTTTTTTGGTTCTATTATTAATTTATCAGCGGTTTTATTGGTTGCGGATCGCTTAGTCAAAGAAGCTCGGCTGTCGATGAATCAACAAAAGTTGTTAACAAGGGCTTTTACCTCGGGCGCGCATTGGTCACCATTTTTTGCAGCATTTGCTGCGGCATTGGTTTTTACGCCTGATGCATCTTTGCCGATTGTGATGAGTGCTGGTATTAGTATGGCAAGCATTGCGTTTCTTGTAACCTTGTACGAAGTTAAGGTGGATAAGAGTGAATCTATCGGTAAGTTTGTGGGTTACCCTATGCACTTTGAGGCGTTGTGGCTACCGGCAATTTTAGTGATGCTTGTTGCTGCGGCACATGCTCTGTTTCCTGCTATCAGTGTGCTTATTTTGATAGCAATGTGTTCATTAGGATTGAGTGTGTTTGTTTTGTTGTGGAGGAAAGGAGGGGAAGCAGGAACTGCTGCATTCATTAACCATACGGTGAATAAGCTTCCACAAATGAAAAATGAATTATTACTTTTCTTAGTTGCGGGAGTTTTTGGTTCTGGTTTAGCGGCGGCGCTTGATGGCCTATCTATTGAGATTCCTTTTCAATATTTTGATGGTCTTGCCGCTTCGATTATATTGTTGTTTATGTTCGTGTTGGCTATTTTAGGTGTTCACCCCGTAATAAGTATTGCCGTTATTGGGCATTGGATTATGACTATTGAGCCTAACCAAACCTTACTGGCCATTATGTTCTTAATGGCTTGGGCGATAGGCGTTTCTGCCAGCCCTATATCAGGGATTAATCTTGCCTTACATGGGCGCTATGGAGCTTCTGGGCAACAAATTTTTAAATGGAATATTTCATATGCATTAAAGCTTTATGTGTGCGATTGTGTTGTTTTAATGTTGGCGGCCTATTTGCTAGGTATTTAAGGTGCTCGCTCAATTGCTCAAGAACAAGTATCATATAACACAACAGTTTAGGCGTAACCCATAGACATTTTAAGGAAGCATTGTTTTGACAGAGATTAAGAGACAGAATTCATTTAATAGAGAAGAATTATTGAGTTGTGGTAGGGGTGAGTTGTTTGGCCCTGGTAATGCACAGTTGCCTATGCCAAATATGTTAATGGTCGATAGGGTTATCTCCATTACAGAAGATGGCGGAGCGAATGGTAAAGGTCAAATCATAGCCGAATTAGATATTACGCCTGATCTGTGGTTTTTTGAATGTCACTTCCCTGGTGATCCAGTCATGCCTGGATGTCTTGGTTTAGATGCGATGTGGCAGTTAGTTGGTTTTTATTTAGGTTGGAAAGGTGGTTTAGGGCGTGGACGAGCCTTAGGCGTAGGTGAATTAAAATTCACGGGTCAAGTATTACCGACGGCTAAAAAAGTGACTTATAAAATTGACTTAAAACGCGTGATTATGCGCAAATTGGTGATGGGTATTGCCGATGCGGTAATGGAAGTAGATGGGAAGGTAATTTATGAAGCAAAGGATTTGCGCGTAGGATTATTTACCTCGACTGAGAATTTCTAAAGAAGGATTTATTATGAGACGTGTTGTTATTACAGGCATGGGAATTGTTTCATCATTGGGTAGTGATGTTAATGCTGTGGCAGATTCACTTAAAGCCGGAAAATCGGGTATTAGTTTTGTAGAAAGTTATAAGGAAAAAGGGTTTCGCAGCCATGTTGCTGGCGTGCCAGAGATAAACTTGGACGAATTAATAGACCGTAAGGCGCGACGCTTTATGGGTGATGCCGCTGCGTATGCCTATGTCTCAATGCAGCAAGCTATTGATGATGCTGGCTTAACCGAAGAAGAAGTATCAAACCCTAAAACCGGTCTAATTATGGGCTCAGGTGGTGCCTCAACAAAAAATGTGGATGAAGCTATTACCTTATTAAATACTAAAGGTATTCGTCGTGTTGGTCCTTATATGGTGCCAAGAACAATGAGTAGTACGGTATCCGCTGGGCTTGCAACTCCGTATAAGATAAAGGGTGTGAATTACTCAATCACGTCAGCTTGTGCAACAAGTTCACACTGTATCGGTAATGCGATGGAGCTTATTCAATTAGGCAAGCAGGATCGTGTGTTTGCAGGGGGCGGGGAAGAAGAGCATTGGTCATTAACAATGATGTTTGATGCAATGGGCGCATTATCGACAAAAAGAAATGCTACGCCAGAAACAGCATCACGAGCATACGATGCGGATCGTGATGGTTTTGTTATTGCCGGTGGCGGCGGAACTGTTGTTGTAGAAGCGTTAGACGTTGCATTGGCTCGAGGTGCAAAAATATATGCAGAGCTTGTTGGCTATGGTGCTACTTCAGATGGTTACGATATGGTAGCGCCATCGGGTGAAGGTGCAACTCGTTGCATGCAAATGGCGTTAGAAAATGTTGATACACCGATTGATTATATTAATGCGCATGGAACCAGTACGCCCGTGGGTGATGTGGCAGAACTTAAAGCCGTAAAAGCTGTGTTTGGCGATACGACACCACCGATTGGTTCAACAAAATCATTATCCGGTCATTCGTTAGGAGCAGCGGGTGTGCAAGAAGCGATTTATTGTTTATTGATGATGAAGGATGGTTTTATAACAGCCTCTGCAAATATTGATGATTTGGATGAAGCGGCTGCAAGTGTGAATATTGTTCAAGAAACTCAAACGGATGTTGCGCTAAATACGGTGATGTCGAATAGCTTTGGTTTTGGCGGAACAAATGCAACCTTAGTTTTAAAGCGCTACGAAAGCTAAGTTAAAAACGCTAAACATAAAAAAACCGGTCTAAGACCGGTTTTTTTATGTTCGTGGTATTTTATTTGATGGCTAAAAGTTCCATCTCAAAAATCAATGTTTCATTAGGTCCAATTGCACCGCCAGCCCCATGTTCACCGTAAGCTAGTTCTGAAGGAATAAATACTTTCCATTTGGTACCTACTTCCATTAGTTGTAATGCTTCTTGCCAGCCAGGAATAACGCCATTAACAGGGAAAGTAGCAGGTTCGCCACGTTTGATTGAGCTGTCAAATACGGTGCCGTTTATTAGAGTACCTTCATAATGTACGTCAACAGTATCGGTCGCTTTAGGTTTTTCACCACTACCTTGGTTGATAACAATATACTGCATGCCGCTTTCAAGCATCTGTACACCTTCATTAGCAAGGTTATCTTTTAAAAACTGGATGCCTTTATCTGCATTGCCGCCTTTTACTTCATTGGCTTTTTCTTGCATTTCTTTTTGGAATGCCTCGATGACAGCTTGCATTTCCGATGGGTTTAAAAGACTTGGTTCGCCGTTTAAACTATGTGTAAGGCCTAATACGAGTGACTCAGTTTCAACGTCAAGTTTGTCTTGTTGAATGCCACTACCAATTTGTTGGCCCATGGTGTAGCTAAGCTTTTGCTTTTCTGTTTCCAAAATACGATCCTTTAAATGAAGTAAAAACGTGCATTTTACAACAAGCAACGCTAAAAATCATGGTTTAGAAAATTCTATTAGGAAAAGAGAGGAGTAGTAATGAGTTTTTCAGCGAAATCTAAGCTTTAATGTCAATGATGCTACCGATAACATCACCAGCAGTTTGTGCCACTCGAGCAGATATTTGCACTTGCTGTTCGGCTTGTTGTAAGGCGACCAGATCTTTAGCGGTCTCTTGGTTGGATTTCTCTCCATTGAGTTGTTCGCTACTGGCTAGCTTTTGGCTAGCGCTAGTAGCTTGATTAAGGCCGTTATTGATGCCTAATAAAGCGCTTTGGTTAATGACTCCAACGTTCATTTTGATGGTAGATAGTTATTCATGTCCTGATTATAGTTAACAAAGACGGACTCATAATGTGAAGTTCATCACATTATGAGTAATTATGCCTAATATTTACTCAGTTAATTCGTGTTCGGCTGAGCAAAGTGCCGTCATATTTAAGATTCGCCTCACGGAAGCTTGTGGTTTTAACACATGGACTGGTTTTTCTATACCAAGCAGAATGGGGCCAACAGTTACACCATCACTTAAGATACGAAGCATATTAAATGAGATGTTGGCTGAGTCTAAATTGGGGAAAATAAATAAATTAGCTTCGCCAGTTAATTTTGAATCATTGATGATTTCATTTCTCAAGTTCTCAAGTAATGCGACATCTGCCTGAATCTCACCTTCGACTTCAAGTTGAGGGTGATTTTTATGGAGAATGCGAGTGGCTTTTGCCATTTTTTTAGCGTCGTCGTCATTAGAGCTGCCAAAATTAGAGTGTGACAGTAATGCTGCTTTAGGTGTAATCCCAAAACGTTTGACATAATCTGCAGATTGTAAGGTCATGGCAACAAGTTCTTCAGCGGTGGGGTTGCTATTTACCGTGGTGTCACAAAAGAAATACACGCCTTTTTGTAAGGAAATGGCATTAAGGGCGGCGACTTTCTCTACACCGCTGCTCTTATCTAAAATATCGGTGATGTGGCCTAAGTGTCGGTGATAGTTTCCAACCATGCCGCAAATCATCGCGTCAGCCTTACCTAGTTTGACAAGGAGGGACGCCAAGACAGTGGTCTTGGTGCGTACGTAATTCTGGGCTAACGTTAATGAGACGCCTTTACGGCCCTTTGCCTCGTGGTATTGTTGTACGCATTCACGAAAATATGGGTTACTGTCGGGTTCGATAATGTCAAGATTATCTAACATTGAGGTGTCTAGGCCGAGCCTGCCAATTCGTTCAAGAATGACTTTTCTTCGTCCAATAAGAATGGGTTTTGCTAATTGAGTGTTCACAACTTCTTGAACAGCACGCAGAACGCGTTCGTTTTCGCCTTCAGCGTAAACAACACGTTTAGGTGTTAGTTTGGCTTGCTCAAAAATGGGCTTCATGAGCATACCGGATCGATAGACGTAACGTTCCAGTGAGGCTCTGTAGTGTTCGAAATTTTCGATAGGCTTGGTGGCAACGCCACTGTCCATCGCTGCTTTGGCTACCGCGAGTGGTATTTCTATAATAAGGTTGGGATCAAAGGGGCGAGGTATTAAATACTCAGGCCCAAAAACAGGTGTTTTCCCGACATAGCTATCGGTGTCGTCGTTAACTGTTTTCTGCGCAAGTTCTGATAGGGCGTAGATGCACGCAAGCTTCATTTCTTCGTTGATGGTTGTTGCTCCCACATCTAGAGCGCCTCTGAATATATAGGGGAAACACAGTACATTATTAACTTGGTTTGGGTAGTCCGAACGTCCAGTCGCGATAATGGCGTCATCACGTACTTCTTTGATTTCTTCCGGTAATATTTCTGGCGTTGGGTTAGCCAGTGCAAAAATAATGGGAGAGTCGGCCATGTTTTTGACCATGTCTTTAGTCATCATGCCGGCACGTGAAACACCTAAAAAGATGTCAGCGCCAACGATGGCTTCTGCCAAAGTCCGTATGCTTGTCTTTGCTGCGTAGCGTTGTTTTCGATCATCCATGCCTGTTGTTCTACCGTCATGGATGATGCCTTTACTATCGCTAACGAGGATGTTTTCTCGCTTTAGCCCCATTTCGACGAGCATGTCTAAGCAAGCAATACCTGCAGCGCCAGCACCCGAAGCGACGAGTCGAACGTTTGATATGTCTTTTTTAGCGACTTTTAGCCCATTGATGATAGCTGCGGCTGTGATAATAGCGGTGCCGTGTTGGTCATCGTGAAAGACGGGAATGTCAATTTTTTCGCGTAGTTTCTTTTCAATGAAAAAGCATTCGGGCGCTTTAATATCTTCGAGGTTAATACCGCCAAAGGTCGGCGCTAAGCTGGCAACGATATCGACAAATTTATCGGGATCTTTTTCATCAATTTCTATGTCAAAAACATCCACGCCACCAAATTTTTTGAATAAGACGCCTTTGCCTTCCATAACGGGCTTTGATGCGAGCGGACCAATATCCCCTAAGCCGAGTACAGCTGTTCCGTTAGTGATGACGGCTACCAAGTTACTTCGGGCGGTATAGAGTGCGGCAGTAGATGGGTCTTTGGCAATTTCCAAACAAGGTTCTGCTACACCAGGACTGTAGGCCAAAGCAAGATCAGTTTGGTTGCTGAGCGCTTTAGTGGGCGTCACTTCAATTTTACCCGGCCTTGGGTGCTGATGATAATACAGGGCGTTCGTGTTGGGCTTGTCAGACATAATTGTTAAATAATAGTTGTTGGGGTTGAAAGGTTGGAGACATTATACGTTAAACTACGCGGCTAGTTATGTAGGCTTAGTCTGCAATATGAACTTTCCAAATAAATAATTTTGAATATGAATGCACTTGAAATAAATCAACTATGTAAACGATATGACAATGGGTTTCTTGCGGTAAAAGGCATTGATTTAGTCGTGAAGCAAGGGGATTTCTTTGCTTTGTTGGGTGCAAATGGGGCAGGAAAATCAACGACAATTGGTATAGTCGCTTCGTTAGTGAATAAGACCTCTGGGTCGGTTAAAGTTTACGGTCATGATTTAGATGCTGACCCAGAAGGGGTCAAACGATGTATCGGCCTGGTGCCGCAAGAGTTCAATTTTAATCAGTTTGAAAATGTATTTGATATTGTGGTGTCGCAGGCCGGTTATTACGGGATCCCTCGAAAAAAAGCCTTAGCAAGAGCTGAGATTTGCTTAAAGCAGCTTGAGCTTTGGGATAAGCGCAATGAGGCTTCTAGAGAATTGTCGGGCGGAATGAAAAGACGTTTGATGATAGCTCGGGCATTGGTTCATGAGCCTAAATTACTCATCCTAGATGAGCCAACCGCTGGGGTTGATATTGAAATAAGACGGTCGATGTGGCGGTTTTTTAAGAAAATAAATGCAGCAGGCACAACTATTATTTTGACCACGCATTATCTGGAAGAAGCGGAAAGTTTGTGTAAGCACATTGCTATTATTAATAAAGGCAATGTGATTGAGAACATGGATATGAAGGGTTTGCTCGAAAAATCGGATGAAGAGGTTTTTGTTTTAAGTCTTGATCGGCCCGTAGAGCAGTTGCCTTCGATTGCCGGGAGTCGAATTGAAAGTGTCGATGAAACAACATGGCAAGTGAGTGTGCGTAAAGAATCTGGAATACATGCTTTATTCGATGAGTTAAGTCGTCTAGGTATTAGAGTGACGGGCATTCGAAATGAGTCAAACCGCTTGGAACAACTCTTTCTTAAGTTGCTGGCAAAAAAGGAGGTGGAGGATGTTTAAGAAGGAATATTTAGTTGGATTGCAGACGATCACCTATAAAGAAATTAGGCGTTTTTTACGTATTTGGGTGCAGACCTTGTTACCTTCCGTTATTACGACGACGCTTTATTTTCTTATTTTTGGTACCTTGATAGGCTCAAGAATTGGGCAAATGAAAGGTTATGACTATATGGATTTTATTGTTCCAGGGCTTATTTTGATGGCGGTGATCAGTAATGCTTATTCAAATGTAGTCTCTTCATTTTACAGTGCAAAATTCCAGCATAATATTGAAGAGATGTTAGTGGCGCCCATGCCGGGCTGGATAATTCTAATGGGTTATATTTCTGGTGGAGTTTTGAGGGGGCTTATTGTCGGTGTCTTGGTAACGATTGTTTCACTATTTTTTACAGACTTGCAAGTCGCGCACCCTATTATGATGGTTATTGTGTTTTTGTTAACCGGCGTTTTGTTTTCTGCGGCTGGATTTATTAATGCTGCTTATGCAAGAAGTTTTGATGATATATCCATTGTGCCAACGTTCGTTTTGACGCCGCTGATTTATTTAGGCGGGGTCTTTTATTCGATCGATCTACTGCCTGCATTTTGGCAGAATGTCTCACTACTTAATCCGGTGCTTTATATGATTGATGTGTTTAGGTTTAGTGTTTTAGGCGCATCTGATATTCCTTTGTTATATGGCTTTAGCGTTATCGTTACATTTATTGTTTTTCTGTTAGGGATCAGTTTACGATTACTTTCTAAAGGAATTGGCATAAGGAATTAGTGTGTGAGATTGAATGTTGCGGTGCGATGAGATAGAATTCGCTGAATTTTTAAGTAATTTTTTCTAGAATTACTGGATGACAGGGTCAATGAATGATGATGCTTTCAAGCATTAGTAAAAAGAGACCTGAATAAATAAACTTACAATTAACAAAGAAGCCTAATCAATGAATCACTTTAAGATCAAGAAGGGGTTGGATTTACCTATTACAGGTGCGCCAGACCAAGTTATTTCAGAGGGTAATCAGGTTTCCAGTGTTGCTGTTGTTGGCAGTGATTATATCGATATGAAGCCAACTATGCTGGTTCAAGAAGGCGATAGAGTCAAACTGGGGCAAATTTTATTTACTGATAAAAAAACCGAAGGGGTGAACTTTACCTCACCAGGTTGTGGAGTTGTTAAAAGCATCAACCGAGGTGCGAAACGTGTGTTGCGTACTGTCGTTATTGAGTTAGATGGCGATGAGCAGGTTGAATTTACAAAATACACGTCAGATAAGTTAGCGAACCTTGATGCGGTGGACGTTGTAAAAAACTTAACGGAGTCTGGGTTATGGGCAGCGTTTAGAACTCGCCCATTTAGCAAAATACCGAAGCCAACGACTAAACCAGTCGCTATACATGTTTCGGTGATGGATACTAATCCTTTAGCGGCGGATCCTAGTGTTATTATTTCAGCCGATGCAGCTGCGTTTAAGGATGGTTTGGCTGTTATATCTCGCCTAACCAGCGGTAAGGTTTATGTTAATAAAGCACTTGATGTAGATGTTGCTGTTCCTGATATGGTCGAGGTGACCGAATTTTCAGGTCCGCACCCAGCTGGTTTAGCGGGGACTCATATGCACTTTATCAGCCCAGTGAGTGCTAATAAAGTTGCCTGGACAATTGGTTATCAAGACGTTATTGCCGTGGGCAAGCTATTTACAACGGGTTTCTTAAACGTTGATAGAGTAGTCGCTATCGCTGGGCCTATGGTGAATAAGCCGCGTTTAATTAAAACAAGATTGGGTGCGGATACGCAGGAGCTTGTGAGAGGCGAATTAAAAGATGGCAAGATTCGTGTCATTTCCGGGTCGATTCTATCGGGGCGAAAAGCAAATAATTGGGCCAATTATTTAGGCCGCTACCATGTTCAACTCTCTGTTCTTCAAGAAGGCCGTGAGCGTCAATTACTAGGTTGGTTAAACCCAACAGGCGAGAAGTTCTCGTTTACAAACGCCTTATTCTCAAGCTTTAATCGTAAACAAAAAATGGGTATGGATACATCAGCACATGGGAGCCCACGTGCGATGGTGCCCATTGGTGTTTTTGAGGGTGTAATGCCTTTAGATATTTTACCTACTCAGTTACTGCGCGCTCTTGTCGTTATGGATGTTGATTCTGCTGAATCACTCGGTGCGTTGGAGCTAGATGAAGAGGATTTGGCCTTATGTTCTTTTGTGGACTCAGGCAAGCATGATTTTGGGTTGGCGCTACGCGCTAATTTGGCACACATCGAGAAGGAGGGTTAATGTCTCGTTTAAGGAACTATTTAGATTCAATACACCCGCACTTCGTAAAAGGTGGGGCGTATGAAAAGTATTACGCCATTTATGAAATGGTTGATACTTTTTTGTATACACCAAAAGATGTAACATCAGGTTCAACCCATGTTCGTGATGCGATTGATTTAAAACGCGTGATGACCTACGTGTTTATCGCGGCGTTACCTTGTGTCATGATGGCGATGTGGAATACCGGCCACATGGCTAATATGGCAATGGCTGACTTAGGGCTTACATCACTTGATACTTGGCGTGGTCTTGTGACCAATATGGTTGGTTATGACCCCGATAGTATCTTCTCCTGCATGGTTCATGGTGCAATGTATTATTTGCCTATATATATAGTGACGGTATTGGTTGGTGGTATGTGGGAGGTTTTATTTGCTATCGTCCGTGGGCACGAAGTGAATGAAGGTTTCTTTGTAACATCGATGCTTTTCTCATTAATTCTACCAGCAACAATACCGCTTTGGCAGGTCGCTTTGGGGATCTCGTTTGGAGTGGTTATCGGTAAAGAGGTATTCGGTGGGACAGGTAAAAACTTCTTAAACCCAGCATTAACGGGGCGTTGTTTCTTGTTTTTTGCTTATCCAGCGCAAATGTCAGGTGATGCGATTTGGACTGCAGTCGATGGGTTTAGTGGAGCGACTGCATTGGGTATGGCTGCTGCTGGTGGTATTGACGCGGTTATGGCCTCAGGCATTACATGGATGGATGCGTTTTTAGGCACGATGCAAGGTTCAATTGGTGAAACCTCAGCACTCGCGTGTTTGATTGGGGCGGCATTCTTGCTGTATACGCGTATTGCATCATACCGAGTCATGTTGGGTGTTTTAGCGGGCATGATTGTAACCAGTACGTTATTTAATTTTATCGGCAGTGAAACTAATCCGATGTTTGCAACACCTTGGTATTGGCACGCCGTATTAGGTGGCTTTGCTTTTGGTGCTATTTATATGGCAACTGACCCTGTTAGTGCAGCAATGACCAATACCGGCCGTTGGGTATACGGTATTTTAATTGGTCTAATGGTGATTTTGATCCGGGTGGTAAACCCAGCTTTTCCAGAAGGCATGATGTTGGCAATCCTATTTGCAAACATGTTTGCACCACTCATTGACTATTTTGTTGTTCAGTCGAACATCAAAAGAAGGGAGAAACGAAATGCCTAACGATAATAAAAAAGGTAGTTCAATGAATTTCTTAGCATTACCCAATGATAGTACCGCTAAAACATTTATTATGGCGACGCTCGTTTGTTTAGTCTGTGCTATTTTTGTGTCGGTTTCTGCGGTGGCATTAAAACCACTACAAGTGCTTAATAAAGAGTTGGATAAGAAAAAGAACATCCTTCAGGTCGCTGGTTTATATCACGAAGGCGATGATATTGAAGCAGCATTCTCTAAAATTGAAATCAAATTGATTGATCTTGAAACGGGAGAGTATTCAACAGAGCTTGATGCGGCAACTTACGACGAAATTAAAGCAGCTAAAGACCCTCAGCTCAACGTTAAAATTCCTAAAGAAAATGATTTGGCGAGCATCAGAATGCGGCCTAAATTAATGCCTGTTTACCAAGTAAAAGAAGATGATAAAGTGACACAGCTTATTTTGCCGGTAAATGGCTATGGATTGTGGTCAACATTATATGGATTTCTGGCAGTTGAAAATGATGGTCAAACGATAGTAGGGCTAAGTTACTACCAACATGCAGAAACGCCCGGTTTAGGTGGTGAAGTAGATAATCCTAAGTGGAAAAAAATATGGTCGGGTAAGAAAATATACGGACCTGATGGTGATGTTGCTATTAGTGTTATTAAAGGAACAGTTGTGCCGGGTGCTACTGGCGAAGAGTTCCAAGTGGATGGCTTAGCTGGTGCAACACTGACCAGCCGCGGTGTTAGTAATATGTTGAAGTATTGGATGGGTACGCAAGGCTACCAAAACTATTTGACTAAAATTCAAGCGAACGGAGTGTAAAATGAGTAATCAATCAAAAAAAATCATATTAGACCCGTTAATTGATAATAACCCGATTGGCTTACAAGTATTGGGTATTTGTTCGGCATTAGCCGTTACAACTAACTTGGGTACAGCTTTGGTAATGAGCCTTGCACTAACGTCAGTGACGGCATTTTCGAACTTATCAATCAGTATGATTCGTAACCATGTGCCGAGCGCGATTCGTATTATCGTTCAAATGACCATTATTGCATCATTGGTTATCGTGGTTGATCAAGTGCTTAAAGCGTATGTTTATGATTTAAGTAAGCAGCTATCAGTGTTTGTTGGACTGATCATCACTAACTGTATTGTTATGGGGCGTGCGGAAGCATTTGCAATGAAAAACCCACCGGGGCTTAGCTTTTTGGATGGTATTGGAAATGGCTTAGGTTATTCGTTGGTGTTAATGTTTGTGGGTACTTTTCGTGAACTATTAGGGTCAGGTAAATTATTCGGTGTTGAAATTCTTTCAACGGTTAATGATGGTGGATGGTATGTACCTAATGGACTTATGTTACTTCCACCGAGCGCATTCTTCATTATCGGTTTAATGATCTGGGGGGTTCGAGTTATGCGCCCTGCTCAAGTTGAAGAAGCAGACTTTAAAATAAAAGATGTTAGTGGAACGGAGGCGGTTTAATGGAAGCGTATATTAGTTTATTTGTTCGTGCGGTTTTTGTAGAGAACCTTGCGCTCGCTTTCTTTTTGGGGATGTGTACTTTCTTGGCAGTATCAAAGAAGGTCTCAACCGCAATGGGCTTAGGTGTTGCCGTTATTTTGGTTCAGACATTAACCATGCCGTTGAATAACATTATTTATCAAGGGATTCTTAAAGAAGGTGCATTAGATTGGCTGGGGTTACCAGACGTAGACCTAAACTTTTTAGGCTTGATCAGTTATATCGGTGTCATTGCTGCGGTTGTACAAATTCTGGAAATGGCGATGGATAAATATGCGCCTGCTTTATATAACGCGCTGGGTGTTTTCTTACCGTTGATTACAGTGAACTGTGCCATTTTAGGTGGCTCGTTATTTATGGTTGAACGTGACTATAACTTGGGTGAAAGTGTTGTATTCGGTTTTGGTAGTGGGCTAGGTTGGGCGCTTGCGATAACAGCAATTGCGGGAATTAGAGAAAAGCTAAAGTATTCAGATGTGCCGGATGGGTTACGTGGTTTAGGTATTACGTTTATTACTGCGGGTCTTATGGCGATGGGCTTTATGGCGTTCTCAGGCATTCAACTGTAATTAGGAATTCAAGATGTTAGAAATTGGACTAGGTATTACGTTTTTTACGGCAATTGTGTTGATACTGGTTGTTGTGATTTTGTCTGCAAAATCAAAACTGGTTGCGCACGGAAATGTAAAAGTATTAATTAACGGTGAAAAAGAAGTCGAAGCGCCTGTGGGTAGTAAGCTGCTGGGTGCGTTAGCAGATGCTCAACTATTTGTTCCTTCTGCATGCGGCGGTGGTGGCACATGTGGTCAATGTAAAGTGCGTGTACTAGAAGGTGGGGGTTCGATGCTACCGACTGAAGGTACACATATTAATAAAGGGCAAGAACGGGCTGGTGAGAGATTATCGTGTCAGTTAACCGTTAAGCAAGACATGAAGATCGAAGTGCCAGAAGAAGTGTTTGGTGTTAAAAAATGGGAATGTACTGTTAAGTCAAACCATAACGTTGCCACCTTCATTAAGGAGCTGGTTTTAGAATTACCTGCAGGCGAAGATGTGGGTTTCCGTGCGGGTGGTTATATTCAAATTGAATGTCCTCCCCACGTGGCAGACTACAAAGATTTTGATATTGAAGAAGAGTACCGAGGGGATTGGGATCACTTTAATGTGTGGCGTTATAAGTCTATTGTGGAAGAAGACGTGTTGCGTGCATATTCAATGGCTAATTATCCTGAAGAAGAAGGGATCATTATGCTAAATGTACGTATTGCTTCGCCAGCACCTAATGCACCTGAAGGTACTCCACCGGGTAAGATGTCATCTTACATATTTAATCTTAAACCAGGCGATAAGGTTACTATCTCAGGCCCATTTGGTGAGTTTTTTGCGAAGAAAACTAAGGCAGAAATGGTCTTTATTGGTGGTGGAGCCGGTATGGCGCCGATGCGCTCACATATTTTTGATCAATTACGTCGATTGAAAACTGATCGTAAAATGTCATTCTGGTACGGTTCACGAAGCCTAAAAGAAATGTTTTACGTTGAAGATTTCGATATGCTAGCCAGAGAAAATGATAACTTTGATTGGCACGTTGCTTTATCTGATCCACAACCTGAAGATAACTGGGATGGATTGACCGGGTTTATTCATGAAGTACTGTTAGAGCAGTACTTAAAAGACCATCCGGCACCTGAAGATTGCGAGTTTTATATGTGTGGGCCTCCTATGATGAATGCGGCGGTTATTAAAATGCTTCAAGACCTTGGTGTTGAGGATGACAATATTATGCTTGATGACTTTGGTGGTTAATTGAATAGTGTTAAGCGGCCCGTTAGGAACACACTGTTTTTAACGGGTTTTTTTATATTAGCTGTCAGCGTACTTGGTTGTAATCAACGTCCAACTTCTTCGGCCTTTACAGGGCAAACGATGGGCACCACGTACCATATAACTATTTCTAGAGATAATAACATTACCTCTAGTGAGTTAAAACAGACAGAAATTGACGCATTATTATTAGCAGTTAATAGATCATTTTCTACCTATATCGATTCATCTGAGGTCTCGACGTTTAATCAATATAAGGGGACGCAAGGGCAGCTTAAGAGTGCTGACTTTATCGGGCTGTTGATTGAGGCTCAACGTATTAATTCTTTGACAGCCGGTGCGTACGATATAACGGTTGGCCCTTTGGTTAATCTATGGGGGTTTGGCCCCGAGTTTAAAGAAGAAAATATACCCAGTAATGAGGCTATTGAACAAGCATTGAGTAACGTTGGATTTGGAAATATATCGGTTGACGTAGAAGCTAGCCAAGTTAGGAAACTAAAACCAGACGTTTACGTCGACTTCTCGTCTATTGCCAAGGGTTACGGAGTAGATCGAGTGGCTAGGCTAATAGAATCAAAAGGCTACACCAATTATATGGTTGAAATTGGTGGTGAAATGCGGGTTAAGGGGCATAATCAAGAAGGCAATAGGTGGCGTATTGCGATCGAAAAACCTGATTCTGCCGCTAGAGCCATTCATCGCGTTATTAATGTAACCAATGTAGCAATGGCAACGTCTGGCGATTATCGAAATTTTTTCTTGAAAGATGGAGTTCAGTTCACACACACCATTGACCCAAAAACTGGCTGGCCAGTGCAGCATAATTTGGCATCCGTCACCGTATTGCATGAAAGCACGGCGATTGCTGATGCATTGGCAACGGCTTTTATGGTGTTAGGTGATAAAAAAGGGTACGATTTAGCGATGAAAAACGAATTAGCTGTTCTCTTTTTGGTTAAACAGGACGATGGTTTTAAAGAACTGCAGACCCCATCGTTTAAAAAATTTATTGAGGCGCATAAATAATGAATACATTTCTAGTTACCTTCTTGTTTTTTCTACTGTTTGTTGTCGTTATGGCTGTGGGTGTTATTTTCAGTAATAAAAAAATAAAGGGAAGCTGTGGCGGCTTAAACAGCGTGGATGGTTTGGAAGGTGAATGCCTGTTGTGCAATAAAAAATGTGAAAAAAAAGCCGCATCATAAAGCGAAGTTGTTTTTTAGTTTTAAAAAGGTCAATTTAACGATACAGAGGGACGTATGCTTAAGTCAGTATTAATTAAAGATTACATGGCAACAAATTTATCAACATTTACGCCAGAAACACCAATTTCTGATGCCATTCAGTTTCTTAATACGCACAAAATCTCAGGTGCGCCCGTCATTGATGAGCAGGGTAGCTTGGTTGGTATTCTTTCTGAAAAGGATTGTCTTAAAGTAGCATTGCAATCGACCTATTATGATGATTGGGTGGGTGGTAGTGTTTCAGAATATATGACGCCCGATGTTGAAACAGTAGATGATACTGCCAGTGTTGTTGACCTTGCAGAAAAATTTATAAAATCTGCATTCAAGCGCTATCCGGTGCTTAATGAGAACGGTGACCTGGTTGGGCAAATTAGCCGAAGTGACGTTCTTAGAGCGCTAGATATACTTTGGTAAGTTTTGTCTGAAACATACTATTGGTACGATTACGAAACGACGGGGATAGACCCATCTAGAGATCGTGTTGTTCAATTTGCGGGTATACGTACGGACTTAAGCTTTAATCAGGTAGCAGAACCGGATGTTTTCTACTGCAAATTGCATGATGATATCTTGCCTCACCCTGAAGCGTGTTTAGTGACTGGAATATCTCCTCAAGTTGCAAACGAAAAGGGCTTGCTAGAGTCTGACTTTATTACCCGAGTTCACCAGCAATTTAGTGTGCCGCAAACGTGCGTTGTTGGATACAACAGCATACGCTTTGATGATGAATTTACGCGTAATCTGTTATATAGAAACTTTTTTGACCCGTATGCACGTGAGTGGAAATCGGGTAACTCTCGTTGGGACTTAATTGATGTCGTCCGAATGACTCATGCTTTGCGGCCGGAAGGGATCAAGTGGCCAGTTCGTGAAGGTAATCTTCCCAGTTTTAAGCTAGAAGAACTAACAAAGGCAAATGGGATATCCCATGAATCTGCGCACGATGCACTATCAGATGTATACGCAACTATTGCCCTGGCAAAGCTTATTAAGCAGAAACAGCCTAAGCTTTTTACTTGGGGCTTTGGGTTGCGCGATAAGAAAAAAGCCGCTGACCTGTTAGATGTTAATAAACAGGCAACGGTGGTACATATTTCGAGTAAATACCCTGCGAGTCAAGACTGCCTTGGTATTGTGTGTCCGCTAGTCCAACACCCCATCAATAAAAACGCTATTATCGTTGTTGATTTAACAGCGGATCCTAACGATTTAATTAACTTAACGGCTAATGAAATTTATAAACGTCTCTACACGGCGACGGCCGACTTGAATGATGGTGAGCAACGTATTCCATTAAAAGCGGTACACTTGAATAAATCACCTATGTTAGCGCCAGTAGGTACGTTAAACGAGGGTATTAAAGAAAAGTTAGGCATTGACCTGTCGCAGTGTGAAATAAACCGTCAGGTAGTTTTGCAAGCAAAAATTACTGACAAAATCTCCGAAGTTTTTTCAATCAATGAGTTTGAAGCTGCAACTGACCCCGATCTAATGCTATATGGTGGCGGTTTTTTTAGCCAGTTAGATGCGAGAAATATGACGCGCATAAGAGAATGCCCAAAAGGTGAGCTAGCGACACTGGATTTACCGTTTGAGGATGACCGCTTAGCGGAAATGCTTTTTCGTTATAGAGCTAGGAATTACCCAGAAACACTCACAGTTGAAGAAGAAAACCGAAGGCAAAAGTATCGTTATGAGTGCCTTACTAAAGAAAAAAATGACGGTCGATTAACGTTACTAAATTACTTTCAGCGCTTGGATGAGCTTATTGCTGAAGAGACTTGGAGTGACAAGCAGCAAACATTGCTGGAAGATTTAGTGAGCTATGGTGAACAAGTTGCTGAAAGTTTAGGCGAGTGACGCTATTAATAAAGCTAAGGTTATTGGTAGAATGCGCCCAATTTATTGACAATTAAACCTTTTAATTAGGAAAGAACATGGCTGAAACAGTAGAAGAGTTAACGGTTAGTTATACAGACGGCGGTATTGAAACCGTAAAAGAGTTAGATAAAGTAGTTCTTTCAAAGGGTGCTTGGGCGACGGTCATTTACAAACATCAAGACTGGAATCGCACAAAAGAAGAATACGGGCCAGATAAATATACCATCCGTCGTTATCAAAAACGTAATGGTGAATATCAGCAAAAATCAAAATTCAATATTTCAAGTGCTGCGCAGGCAGAAGGCATTATTGCTGCACTACAAGGTTGGATTAAACCGTAAGGTATTTTGTATTTATTAAGTGATATTTTTATGTGTTTAGCGTAAAAAATAACTTGTCTTTTAAAAAATTGGGAATAAAATCTCGCGATATAACTATTTGTAATTCGATATTTTTTATGTTTTCAGAGAAATAGCGTTATTGTGAATTTCTAAGTTTAGAAACAGCGATAACACTAGCCCTGTTTTAGACGAGGAACACACATGCAATTATCTGCCGCTTTTGAGGTGGGATTGGAAGATCCCACCGTGGAAAATGGCCGTTGGCAACAAGATTCAATGCCTTCGGCCCCAATAGAGCAACTCGGTGAAAGCCTACTCAAGGATCATTTTATTCAACGCAATGGCGTTGAATTTGCTGGGACTCACTTATTATTAGATTTACACGGCGCAACGTTTTTAGATGATCTGTCACGAATGGAGAAAACCATGCGTGAGATTGTTTCAAAATGTGGCGCAACACTCTTACACATCCATTTACATCACTTCACGCCCAGCGGCGGTATTTCAGGCGTAGCTGTTCTGGCTGAATCACATATCAGTGTGCATACTTGGCCTGAGCGAGATTATGCGGCGTTTGATGTATTTATGTGCGGTGATGCTGAGCCGGAAAATGCCATACCCGTTTTAAAGCGTGCCTTCTTTCCTAAACGTCTCGAAGTTGTTGAAGAGTTGCGTGGGCAGGTCGCATGAAAAGCGCCTTTAATGAAACCTTATACGACGCATACAGCCAAGAATTTACGGTAGACAAAGTTTATTTCGAGCAGAAAACGGATCACCAGCACTTGATTATCTTTGAAAATGCTAAATTTGGTCGTGTGATGGCTTTAGATGGAATTGTGCAAACGACCGAAGGTGATGAGTTCATCTATCACGAAATGATGACCCACGTTCCTTTATTGGCTCACGGTAACGCCAAGCGCGTGTTGATTATCGGCGGTGGTGACGGAGGTATTCTTAGAGAAGTTTGTAAACACGGCTCGGTCGAGCACATCACTCAGGTAGAAATTGACCTTCAAGTTGTGGAGATGTGTAAAAAATATTTACCCAACCACAGTGCAGGTGCATACGATGATCCACGGGTTAATATCGTCATTGATGATGGTGCAAATTATGTTCGGCAGAGCGACGAACAATTTGACGTCATTATTACAGACAGCACAGACCCTATTGGCCCTGGCGATGTCTTGTTTACGTCTGATTATTATCAACATTGTAAAGCAAGGCTCCGCGAAGGTGGTGTGATGGTGGCTCAAAACGGCGTCGCCTTTATGCAAATCGATGAAGTGTTTACAACGGCTCAACGTATGCAACCCTACTTTACCGATCAAACATTTTATTGTGCGGCCGTACCTACATACGTAGGTGGTGTGATGACGTTTGCATGGGCGAGTAATAATGACGTTTTAAGGACTTTTTCAACCGGCGATCTAGTGGAACGTTTCAAACAATCAGCAATACCTTGTCGTTACTACAGCCCAGCTATTCATCAAGCATCTTTTGCCTTACCGCAATACGTGATTGATGAACTAGAGTCTGGTTTAGATCAATGAGCAATTTCGAAAGAATTCAGGTCTTAAAAAACCAAGAAGCGGAACCTTACGCTAACTTTGTTGCAGAATATGGTAGTCCCTTATTGATTTTAGATTGCAATAAAGTGGCGGAGCAGTTTAATGCGCTGAGCGATGCGCTACCAAATATTGAATTCTTTTATGCCATAAAAGCGTTGCCGCATCCGGCGATGATCAGGACTTTATTACAATTTAATGTAGGTTTTGATATTGCCTCAAAAGGTGAAATAGACCTGTTAAGATTAGAGCGTGCACAGGCACGAAATACCATTCACACGCATCCCATCAAACGCGATGATGATATACGAGATGCCCTGAGTTACGGCTGTACGACATTTGTTGTTGATAATATTTGGGAGCTTGAAAAATTTGTTGCGTATCGACATCGAGTCGCACTTTTAATTCGCGTTAGCTTTCCTAATGCTAAAACAAACATTGATTTGTCCCGAAAATTTGGTTGCCAACCTTCGGATGTTTTGCTGTTATTAAGAAAAGCCAAAGCGTTGGGTATACATGTTAAAGGCTTATCTTTTCATGCCGGTTCCCAGTGTACTGACTCGAGCAATCACGTTCATGCAATACGGCAATGTGCCGCTATTATTGAGCAAGCTGAAGCGGAATTGGGTAAGTTGCTACCTATTTTGGATATCGGTGGCGGTTTTCCAGTGAGTTACACGCACTCGACTCAAGACATCAATCAGTTTTGTTATCCAATTAACGAGGCATTAGCGACGTTGCCAGCGCATATTAATGTGATTGCAGAGCCGGGGCGATTTTTGTCAGCGCCTGTGATGGAGTCTGTTTCCCGTGTTATTGGTAAGGCAGAAAGGTCGGACGGCACATGGTATTACCTTGATGACGGCGTCTATAATTCATACTCTGGGCAAATTTACGATCATGCTACGTATCCGTTGACTGTTTTCAGTGATGGCGAGTGTTCTAGCATAGCGACGCTCGCGGGTCCTACTTGTGACAGCATTGATGTGATTGCCGAACAAGTTAATTTGCCGCCCTTAAGGATAGGTGATCTTGTTATTGGTAAGCAAATGGGCGCTTATACATCAGCATCATCCACACGGTTTAACTCGCTAGAGACAGCAGAAATTGTCGTTATCAATGGGCCTTCAGTCGGCTTAAATACGATATTTATTACACATAGCTCATGAGAGGGTAATGTAATGGGAAAAGATGTAGAAACATTTGACGATGATTTTGAAAACATTGGATTAAATGAAGAAGTTGTTAGTCGGAGTCCTACAGCAGCAGAAAATAAATACGAAGCACGTCGTAAATTAGAAGCGTTAATGGAACAAAGAAAACTAGACCGGCTTTTAGATGAATTTTATGATTAGCCAATCAGCAAAGGCTGGTTATATTTAACTTTAAAAGCTAAACAAAATATTAGCTCAATAGTTGTGAAAAATAGTGATAAAACGACGCGATTTCAGTGTTGCCTATCACCATAGAGTTTTGAGTACAGCCCTTGTTTTTCAATTAAACTGTCATGGTTACCTTGCTCACTGATCATGCCGTCCTCAAAAACATAGACGTGATTTGCTTGTTTTACGGCACTTAATCGGTGGGCGATGATAATGGTGGTTCGGTCTTTTAGGAACTTTCTCATTGCCTTATGTAACTGAAATTCGGTTTCACTATCAAGTGCTGACGTAGCTTCATCAAGAATGACTACTTTAGGCTTGCTGAGGATCATTCTAGCTATTGCTAGTCTTTGACGTTGCCCACCAGAGAGACGTACACCTTGTCGACCTACTAATGTATCAAGTTGCTTAGGCATTTCTTTAACTGTTTTGTCGAGCTGAGCAATGGTTAGTGCATTCCATAATTCGTTATCGCCTATATCACGTCCCATATTTAAGTTATCTCGTACAGAACTATTAAATAAGACGGGGTGTTGAAGAACCGTTGATACATTGTCACGAACGGTGTCGAAGCCAATTTTATTAATAGGGATATGATCAAAATAGATCATACCGTCACTAATAGGGTATAAGCCAAGTAGCGCTTGAACTAAGGTTGATTTCCCACCACCACTGGCGCCCACTAAGGCAATCTGTTCTCCGGACTTAATATCAAGTGTTACGCCGTTAAGTACATCTAGCTTTCCTTTGTATGAAAAATGAATATTGTTCATTTGAATAGAAACAGACGGCTTGTTTTTAAACGGGTTTACTTGATGCGGATAACGGGGCTCATCATTCAACGCAATCAGCGAGTTTATGCGTCCAAGAGCTGCTTTTGCCGAGTAAAAAGTTAATTGAACACTCAATATTTCTTGCACGGGGCCCATCATGAACCAGAGGTAACCGAATACAGCAAACATCTGGCCAATACTTAGGTCGGAATAAACCACCATAAACATAGCGATAGCACGAAATAAATCGAAGCCGAATAAGAAAATCATAAAACTTAACCGGTTTGCGGTGTCGCTTTTCCATGAGTAACTACTGGCATGCGTTTTAATAGTGTTGGCTTTCTCAGTCAGTAGCGTTGTGTAATGTTTACTTCGGTTATTGGCGCGGATTTCCCCAATAGCATCAAGCGTTTCAGTTAATGATTGTTGGAAGTTCTCAAAAGCTAAATTTTCGTTAGCTTTTAAATGTTTAACGCGCTTAGCAAATATGGTTGTGAAGTAGATGACAGCGGGATTAAGGAAAAGAATAAAAAGAGCTAACTGCCAGTGCATCCATAGAAGAACGACAGAGGTGCCAATGACGGTTAATGTGGCTACCAATAGTTTACTGCTTGTGGTGCCAATAAATTGGTCAATGGTTTCAATATCAGTAATAAAATGACTGGCGACGGTTCCACTGCCTACCGTTTCAAAATCAGCCATGGAAATGTATTGCAAGCGATGTAATAAATTTCTACGAATTTGAAAGGTAATGTCCTTAGCCGTTAAGGTAAATAACCGCGTTTGAATGACATTAAAAATAAGAGAAATACCGCGTAATAACAAGGTCAGGAGCAGCAGGGCGAAAATGTATAGGACTGGGCCATGCCATCCTATAGGGGATACCTTCTGGATTGTTTGAATGGCGATATCTGGTTGGTTAAGAAGGACCTCATCAACCAGTAGTGGCATTAAAAGTGGAACGGGTACACTCGCTAAAACAGCTAGCATGGCAATAATATTTGCTTTAATTAGAGCCTGTTTGTGGCTCATGGCCATCCTTAATAGCGTTTGCCATTGATAGCTAGTATGGCAACGATTGTTTTTTAGTAAGTTAGGCAATGTATATTTAAGTAGAAAGGCTAAAAGTCATATGAAATATTTTAAATGATCAGAAATGAACTATGTTGAGCTAATCCTGTTTAGGGGGTTATAAACTGAAAAGGATTTAATTATTACTATGCTAATACATGTAGTGAGATAGAATAATAAGGAAAGCGGTTAAATATTTATTCGTTTTTTTGTAAATTGCCTCATTTGAATAATAGTAAAAAAACGTCAAGAACCTAATTTGGCTTGAGCTAGCTTTTTGCTTGCTGTTGATAGGGGTTAAGGCTATGTATTTTGTCATTCAGTGGGCAAGCAAGTAGATAAAAGTTCGTGACAAGTACTATAAGATAAATGGCTTTGGCTGGAATACTATCTGTATGACTTCAGGTTAATGGAGCTATGGCAACATAGCTGAACTTGTTTTATGTGATTGAATAAGCAGTGGAACGTTCTTAAACTGAAATTATGACAAGAATGCTTGCTTTGATTTGTGAGGTGGAAAGGGCCGTTTTAAGTAATGTTAGTAAACGCGTGGAGAGGATTAGTTAAATGGAAATAGAGTTAGTATTGGGTGTTGTCATCGGTGCGATTTTTGGTTTTTGTTTATCGTTGTTGTTCAAAAAAGGTAGTGATCAGAGTTTAAAGATAAAGGAATTAGAAGCTGAGCACGAGAAATATCGTAAACAGGTTGATGATCACTTTGTTAACACAGCGGTGTTATTTAAGGGGTTAACAGATCAATACCGTGATGTTTACCGCCATATAGCGAGTGGAGCGGGTGAGTTATGCTCTGAAGAGGCAAAAGCGCTTCACATAGACTTAGAGGAGTCGGCATTGCTTAACAAGCCTGATGAAGATGTTGCTGAAGAGCCTGAGACTGTTGATTTAGAAAAAGCCTCGTTAAAAGATAGCCCTATGGCAGATCTCATCCAAGAAGCTGATTTAACTGCTGAAGGTCAAGCAGATGACGATTTTCCTCTTGCCACTGAAGTTGAAATATCTGCTGACATTGCCGAGGAAATAAAAAGCCAGAACAGTAAAGAAGAGAGTTGAATGTTAATTCAGACATGTTTTTGCTAACGACGTTTCAGTTGCTTAGTTCTTCAAAAAATTTATCTTAAAAGGTTAATTAAGTTTGTCAAATGCTACAAAAGCCGACATTTGGTTGGTACTCGTTACAATATTAGCCGCTATTAGCTGGATTTTCTCAAAAGAAGCTGTCTTATTAATGCCGCCGCTTTTGTTCGTCAGCTTACGTTTTTTGTTAGCGGGGTTGTTGTTATTAGCCGTTGGTTTTAATCAATTCCAAGCGTTAACTTGGAATCAGTACCGTCAATCAATTTTGGTGGGGAGTATTTTTGCCATTGGTATGTGTTTTTGGATTATGGGGTTGTACTCCGGCGTAAGTCTAAGTGTTGCAAGCTTTATAACCAGTTCAGCCGTAATTTTCTCGCCCATTATTGCGAGAATATTTTTTGGAGAAAGAATTCCAATGAGTACTTGGTATGCTATTCCCTTCGCTTTAGCAGGACTTGGTTACTTGTCATTATCAGGTGAGCTTGAAATTCAGACAGGGCAATTGTTGTTTATACTGTCCGCCCTGTTTATTGCCCTGTTTTTTGTGTTGAATTCTAGAGCCGCTAACCATCGAGAAATAGTGGCCCTAGATGACATCATTGGGGTTAGTGAAAAAGTCCCCACCTTGCCATTAACAGCTATTGCGCTAATGACGGTGGGTGTTTTATCGGGAACGTTGTCTTTTGTTGTCGAGAGTTGGTCTCATGCAGCGGACAATTTTTCAATTAATTTGCTGGCGTGGGTCTTAGCGAGTGCATTTATTGGAACAGCGTTACGCTTTTTTATGCAAACGCACGCTCAAAGCCTCTCAACTAATAGCCATGGTGTGGTGATTATGATTGTAGAGCCAATTTGGACGGCACTATTAGCTGCAATTTGGTTTGGGGAAAGGCTAGTTGGGAATGATTTAATAGGCTGCGTGTTAGTTTTTCTGGCGGTCATTATTATCCGCTGGACTCTTTTTAAAAACGTATTTAAGAAAAGGCTAACTTGAATTTTTAAATAATGGTAAGAAGGGGGCCCTCTTTAGGTGACCCTTAAGTCGCTATAGGCAGCTTAAAAATTGATTCATTGAGCGCTATAAAATATTACGTTATCCCTTTAAAATACACGATCTATCTTGATTAACTAACAGGCACCCCGATGATCATTAAACCAAAAACGCGTGGATTTATTTGTACAACAGCACACCCTATTGGCTGCGCTGAGAATGTAAAACAACAAATTAAAATCACGCAGAAGCAAGGTCAAGTGAAAGATGGGCCAAAAAAAGTACTTATTATTGGTTCTTCTAGTGGTTATGGCTTGGCTTCACGCATTACGGCTGCGTTTGGTTCGGGCGCTGCGACAATTGGTGTTTTCTTTGAAAAGCCTAGCAGTGAAAAAAAACCGGGTTCTGCTGGATGGTACAACACGGCTGCATTTGATGCTGAAGCAAAAAAAGCGGGCTTATACGCGAAGCATATTAATGGCGATGCCTTTTCAAATGAAGCAAAACAAAAAGCCATTGATTTAATCAAACAAGATTTGGGTGAAATAGACTTGGTGGTCTATTCACTGGCATCACCAGTACGTAAAGTGCCTGGCTCCGATCAGCTCACTCGCTCATGCTTAAAGCCAATAGGAGAGGTGTATCGTTCGACTGCTATTGATACCAATAAAGATATTATTATTGAAGCCGAAGTTGAGCCAGCAACAGAGCAGGAAGTTAAGGATACGGTTACCGTGATGGGCGGTGAAGACTGGGAGCTTTGGATGGATGCGCTTAGTGATGCAGGTGTTCTGGCGAAAGGTTGTCAATCTGTCGCCTATAGCTATATTGGAACTGCAATTACTTGGCCTATCTACTGGGATGGTGCGCTAGGTAAAGCAAAAATGGATCTGGATCGCGCTGCAAAAGCAATTGATACGAAGCTTAACCAGTCAAATGGCAGTGCTAATGTCGCGGTATTAAAATCTGTCGTGACACAGGCTAGCTCAGCAATTCCAGTGATGCCATTGTATATTTCTATGGTATTTAAAGTGATGAAGGAAGCTGGGATTCATGAAGGTTGTATCGAGCAAATAAACCGTTTGTTCAGAACGCAGTTATTTAACGCTGGGGCTGAGCAGAACCTCGATGATGCTAATCGCTTAAGACTTGATGATTGGGAGTTGCGTGATGATATTCAGCAACAATGCGTAGATATTTGGCCATCTGTAACAACAGAGAATTTATTCGAATTAACGGATTACGCGAGCTATAAAAAAGAGTTTCTTAACCTGTTTGGGTTTGAACTTGACTCTGTTGATTATGATCAAGAGGTCAATCCATTGGTAGAGTTTGATCTAGAAACACTTTAATAAAGATTCTTTTGCTTACGTTACTAACTTAGATGAACGACTAAGGTTTTTTTATGGACAAAAAAGACGCACACATTATTGTTTTAGGTAATGAAAAAGGTGGGACAGGGAAATCCACACTGGCTATGCATATTATTGTCGGCCTACTGGATAAGGGTAAGAAAGTAGCCGTGATTGACTTAGACGCAAGGCAAAAAAGTGTTGCTAGGTATGTGCAAAATCGACAAACATTTATGGCAAATGGTGGCGCTAAGGTTGCTATGCCTGAGTTTAAGGTGATTGCACAATCGACAGCTAGCCTTATTAAGGACCGGGAAATAGAAGACCAACAAAACTTTCAAAAAGGGTTAGATGCCTTCAAAAAAGACGTAGATTTTATTGTGATTGATTGCCCAGGTAATGATACGTATTTGTCGCGTTTGGCCCATGCTCTTGCAGATACGTTAGTCACACCCTTAAATGATAGCTTTGTTGATTTGGATTTATTGGGCGAAGTATCACCGACAAATTTTCAGGTTAAAAAGCTGAGCTTTTACACAGAGATGGTCTGGGATAGCCGAAAGTATCGCTCAGCGAGTGGTAAGCCGCCAATGGATTGGGTAGTCGTGCGGACTCGTTTAGCCTCGCTGGATTCACGAAACAATAAACGTGTGCATGATGCTTTAGATTCGTTGCAAAAACGAATTATGTTCCGTTATGTACCCGGCTTATATGAGCGTGTTATTTATAAAGAACTATTCCCAAGTGGTTTAACTATTTTGGATCTTGAGAAGGTTAACAGTATGTCTCATGTGGCAGCTAGGCAGGAGGTTCGGTCGTTAATAGGTAACCTTAATCTATTCGAATGAATTCTGCCTTAACGGAGACACAAAAAAATCAAATTATTGAAGAAACGGCACGCTATGTAGCGCTAGCTAATTCTTTATATCAAACAAATATTCCAATAATCCCCGTTAGTTTTGATTTGACAGGGCACACAATTGGCATGTACAAGGTGTCGCAGCATAAAAAAATTATTCGCTATAACGAATTGATTTTTAATAAATATTTCGAAGAAAATATTCAAGAGACTGTGCCACATGAAGTGGCGCATTATATTGTTGATATGCAATTTGGAGCAAAAAAAGTCCGCCCGCATGGGCTTGAGTGGCAATCCATTATGCAGGGGTTTGGGGCAAATGCCAGCCGAGTTGCTCGGTATGATTTAACAGATATTCCGAAGCGTCGGTATTCAACCATTGCGTACCAATGTGACTGTCAGGTACACGAGCTGGGTATTCGTCGGCATAACAAAGTGGTTCAAGGTAAAACAAACTATTTTTGTCGGCATTGTAGAGGTCTTTTAAAGGCTGTATGAGCTGGTTTGTTTATATCATCGAGACGAGTGATAGTAGCCTGTATACAGGCATTACTACGGATTTAGAGCGACGCTTCAAGCAACATGCGAGTGGGGTGGGGGCAAAATACTTTCAAGGCCGGCGCCCTATTAAGTTTGTTTATACTGAAAATGCAAAGAACAGGAGCGATGCAAGTCGTCGAGAAGCACAGATAAAAAAACTTACTAGAGAACAAAAGCTGCAATTGGTAACATCTTGAATTGTCAGGCTTTGCCCCCATATTTGTTTTATCTAATGACTTTTCAGGAATATAAAATATGGCCGAATCAATAAAAATTGTTTGTACGAATTGTGATGCGGTTAATAAGCTGCCAAGCGATAAATTAAACGCAGGCGGTGTTTGCGGTAAATGTAAAAAAAAGTTATTTGCTGGCCAGTATGTCACGTTAAAGGCGGCAAATGCGCAACGTCATTTTGAACAAAGTGATATTCCCGTTGTAGTTGACTGCTGGGCGGCCTGGTGTGGCCCGTGTAAATCGTTTGCCCCGACCTTTGAGCAAGCGATAAAAAAGTTAGAACCAAAAGCAAGGTTTGCCAAATTAGACACAGAAAAGGAACAAAGGTTAGCGGCTCGTTTTCAAATTAGAAGTATTCCAACTTTATTGGTAATGAAGAATGGAAAAGAAGTAGCAAGACAAGCAGGTGTGATGACTTTGCTACAGTTTGAGCAATGGTTGAAGCCTTATTTAGCTTAGTGCTCGCAATAGAGGTCTATCAATTTATTGGAAATATCTGATGAAGAATACTGTACTGATAGACAGCATGGGGTATTTCTTAGTGTTAAAAAAATTAATGACGCACTGGAGAATCATCGGTTTTTTCAATACCAAATAACTGTTCAATGGCCTGAGCATTAAACTGATAATGGTGATTGCAGAAGTCACAATGGGTATCGACAGAGCCTTTTTCTTCAAGTACTGATAGTAGCTCTTCATAGCCTACAGTGAGCAGCCCAGACTCAATTTTTTGCCTAGAGCAGTCGCATTTGAAGGCAACCGTTTGAGGGTCATAAAGAGTGACAGACTCTTCATGGAAAAGACGATGAATAACCTCTTCAGCGTTCAAATTGAGTAATTCATGGTCAGTAATGGTGTTGGCTAACATCTCGATACGTTCCCAATCCGCTGGTTCTCCGGCATGTGTGGGTAGTTCTTGAAGTAGAAAGCCAACAGCTTTATCAGCATTGGCCGATAGCCAGAGTCGGGTTTTAAGTTGTTCAGATTGTGTAAAATAAGACTCTAGTGCATCAGATAGTGACTCACCTTCCAACGCAACAATTCCTTGATAAGCTTGGCCTTTAGTTGGCTTAAGGGTTAATACAAGTCGCCCATCGCCAAATAATGAAGCTAAATTGTCAGCTTTAATTTCTTGTTCTTTATCCCAATGTGCTAAACCTCGAATAGTTTGCTGGTTGCTAGCTTGAGCAACGAGCATACTGATGGGGCCACTGCCTTGGACTTGGAGGATTAATGAACCATCAAACTTTAATGTGGCGGTTAATAATAAAGAAGCAGCAAGTGCTTGCCCTAATTGATCAGCGACAATGTCTGGGTAATTGTGCAAAGCTAAGGAAGCTTGAAAACTCGTATCTAGCGAGACTATTTCACCTCGTACGCCTAGGTTGTTAAATAGAAAACGAAAAAGTAAATCGTTGTTACTGTCAGTGTGCAAAGTAAATTACCGTAGCGTATTGTTATTAAAAATAGTCAAGGGAGCATTGTAATATACAAAGCAGGTTTTTAAGAAAAGCTTATTAGTGAATTGTTAGTATTCGCTTACAAAATGGACGGGGAGGTTAACCAATGATCAACGAAATCGATAATAATATAGGCGTTAGTATCGTAGATGTTACGTTGGCGCCAAGATATTGAGGATAATGACCAATCTGTTCACCGTACTTTACTGCCCCGCTTAACGCGTAAAAAGAAAATATCAGTGGTAAGAGGGCAATAACACTCAAGGTTGGGAAGTAGTTGAGTACAATGCCGCTCACAATGGTCATTAGTGTGATGAAGACAAAAAACGCATAGATAATATTGCTCACCTTTACACCGTATGCGATAGGGAGGTGGTGCCGTCCAATACGCCTATCTGCTTCAATGTCTGGGTATTGGTTTAGTAATAACAAGTTATTAGCTAACGAAAATGGAATGATAGCGACAAATAAAGAGTAGGCGGCGTAATGCCCTTGCAGGACAAATTGAGTGCCGACGACCATTAATACCCCAAACCCAACGCCAGGTGCTAAGAGGCAAAGTATCGGATGTTTATTGATCCACCCTGTATACGCCACAATGATGAAAATACCTAACAGGCCTAACGGGAGCAGTTCAATACCGTGTCTAAGCATAAAAAAAACACCAATCAGAGCGGTAGCAACTAACGATGTAATGCCAATGGACAACACGATATGAGCATGCTCTGGGTTGTTTGGTAAAGACCCACTACCTCCGCTAAAAGCAGTCTTTTGAGTGAGAAAGTCTAAGCCACTTTTAAAGTCGTCATACTCATTTAATGTGTTTACGGCGATATGAGCCAGTAGTGCACCGGCCATGGCAAGGGCGAGTATATAAAGGTTAATACTTTGCTGCTGAATGACGGTCGCCGCGCCTAAAAAAACGCATATAGGCGATAGAATTAAAAAGGGAACCCTAAGTGATTTGGTAATGGCATTAAGGTTTAACGGTTTATTAGTCATAAACTTGCGGTAGTCGTTTCAAAAGTTTTACTAAAAAGGCACATTCACTGAATTAAAATTTTCATTAGAGAACTCACTATTAAGCTTGTATTGTCACATGCTGGGCGATATTATTTTTGCCAAGTTCGTTATTATCTGAGCATTAAAATGAGAATGTTTTATCTCTACGGATAAGACTAGTATTAGTCACTATAAAAACAAGGTCAAATAAGTATGTTTTCTGATAAAACTGTTTTACCGTCTAAGGAGCAAGCACTGCCTGGGCGTTCTGATTCGATGCAGGTTTCAAGTTCTCATTATGTATATCGAGGGCACTCTTTAGTTGAACCCTTTCAACCAGGGCATAAAAAAGCGCTCTTTGGTTTAGGTTGTTTTTGGGGTGCAGAGCGGAAGTTCTGGCAATTAGAAGGTGTGTACTCAACAGCCGTTGGTTACGCTGCCGGGTTTACGCCCAACCCAACATACGAAGAGGTCTGCTCGGGGCAAACCGGGCACAATGAGGTGGTGTTGGTCATCTATGACCCAGCGATAATTACTTATAGCGACTTGCTTAAAACCTTTTGGGAGTCTCATAATCCAACGCAAGGTATGCAGCAGGGGAATGATGTGGGTACACAGTATCGCTCAGGCATTTATTACACAACAGAAGATGAATCTAATTTGGCGAAGCAAACGCGTGAAAGTTTTCAAAGCCAGTTGAGTAGCGCAGGGTTTGGTTCAATAACGACGGAAATTTTGCCTAGTCCATTGTTTTATTATGCTGAGGATTATCATCAGCAATACTTGGCTAAAAACCCCAATGGTTATTGTGGGCTTGGTGGCACGGGTGTTAAGTTTTCCGAATAAGTAGGCCAAAAAAGCAATAAACAGGTTAAATGATTCGGTTCCGACCTTGTTCTTTTGCTTTGTATAACGACTCGTCTGCCATCTTAATAATGGTGTCAACGAGTTGATCTTTGGTGGGAATGCAAGTGCCTATACCGATACTAATGGTGACACAATCAGCTGCACTGTTGCCAGAATGTTCCCAATGTAAGTCAAAAACAGCTTTGCGGACACGCTCGGCGGTGACTTGAGCACCTGCTTTGTCAGTGGCGGGTAATATGATGGTGAATTCTTCACCACCATAACGCGCGGATAGATCAGAAGGGCGAAGGCATTGGCCAGAAATAGTGGATGCCACAGCTTTCAAGCAATCATCTCCCAGTTGGTGACCGTATATATCGTTAAATTGTTTGAAGTGATCAATGTCTATAAACAATAATGATAAAGGTGTGTGGTTTCGTTCTGCCAAGCTCCAGTCACCTTTAAGCCTTAGGTCAAATGACCTTCTATTGGCAAGCCCAGTGAGGCCATCATATTGCGAAAGACGTTCGAGTTCCTCCTGTGCTAACTTTGCTTCAGTCATATTCCGAAGTGATTCAACAACAGCGATTAAATCGCCAGCGTCGTTGAAAATTGGGGCTGCATCAATCGCTAAGTAAAAATGCCCCGGAACATTAGGGATCTGGCACCAATTCTCAACTCTTAGCCCATGTTCGTTCGCATTGTTGTCGGCTTGAAGTGAATATAGCTTTTCGATTTTGTCAGTATCATTTTTTAACAGTATGTCGGCTAAGCAATCTCTTTGTACATCATAAAAAGCCTTCCAGTGGTCCTTTGTACCGATCAAGGTTTCGGCTTTATAATTGGTTAGTTGTTCACAGGCTTTATTCCAAATAATTATTTCTCCCTTAGCATCTAAAGCAAAAGTAGGGGTTACGTGGTCCTGCATTAGACGATTTAGGTTCTCTTGGGCAAGTTTTTGCTCGGTGATGTCTCTAATAGTTTCAACAACGGCTATTAGTTCACCTTTCTCATTATGGATAGCACCAGCATCAATAGCTAAATAAAAGTGGCCAGGTACGTTGGGTATTTGACACCAGTTTTCAGCGTGGAAGCCAAATTGGTTGTTGTCTGAGTGATAACAGTAAAGTTCTTGGAGTTCATCTGTTTTGCCTTTTACGAGCAAGTCAGCTAAGCAATTTCTTTTATCGTCATAAAAGGCTTGCCAGTGATTGTTAGTGCCTATCAGTTTGTCAGCTTTAACACCAGTTAGGCGTTCACAGGCTTTATTCCATACTAAAACCTTACCTTCGGCATCTAATACAAAGGTTGGGGTGACTAACTGGCTCAGTAATGGTTCAAGGAACTGCTGATCGTTTAACATGTTTATGTTTTATTGTTTATATTGAAAAGCTGAAGATGATTAGTTTTGTTAAAATGAGTTCGTACATTTAAATAATAGCAGACAATAATTTTCTTGCTTGTTTCCGTGTTGGGACGTTAACTAACAGGCCCTGCTATTTTTGGTAACTCCCAATGAATAGGTTTTTTACCGTGCTGTTGAAGGTAGTGGTTAGTAGCACTGAAGTGTTTGCAGCCTAAAAAACCACGGTGGGCCGATAAGGGTGAAGGGTGAGGGGCTTTTAAAACGAGGTGACGCTGCTCATCTATAAACGCGCCTTTTTTTTGTGCGTAATTACCCCAAAGTAAAAACACGACGTGTTCGTTTTGCTCGGCAACGGTACGAATAATTTTGTCGGTAAATGTTTCCCAGCCTTTCCCTTGGTGTGCGTTTGGTTTGTTATATTCAACGGTCAATACACTGTTCAGTAATAATACACCTTGTTTTGCCCAGCTTTCTAAACAGCCGTGTAGCGCGTAGGGAATACCTAAATCGGCTTGTAGTTCTTTATAAATATTTAAAAGTGAAGGGGGTATTTTTACATCAGGTTGTACCGAGAAGCATAAGCCGTGCGCTTGGTGTGGTTGGTGATAGGGGTCTTGCCCCAAGATGACAACTTTTACCGCCTGTAACGGTGTTATTTCTAATGCGTGGAACCAGTGAGAGGAATGAGGGTAGATGATCTTGTCGTTGTTTTTTTCTAAGCGTAAAAATTCTTTCAGGGCGAGCATATAAGGTTGGTTTAACTCATCATCTAAGTAAGGCTTCCAGCTTTGTGCATTAGAGAGTGCCATGGAATTAGTTTATCAAGGCAGCCAGTTTTTCTGCTTGTTCCAGCAGCTCGGTTGAGTTTTCTAAACCATCAATAAATCGTTGGGGAATGTTTTTAATGCCGACCTGTGCGCCGACAAGAGCACCGGTTAACATCGCACGAGCCATGTTTTGTCCACCACCATTTATGGCGTGTAACACAGCATTTTCAAAATCATCTGAATAACGCGCGGCTAAGTAATAACAAGCAGGAAATTGGTGATAAACGGCACAAGGCATGCCATATACAATGGACACTTTCCAAGCAGGTTGAATTAAATCTTCGTGTGCTGCACGGGCAATGCTCGATGGAGTGAGTAATGCATCAGGTGATGCAAACGTGCCAGCACCCGATGGCTTGCTGCCTGGTATGGTCATGGCGTGAAACGGAAGTTGGTGGTCGCCAACAAGTTGCATTAGCTTGCCAGATAATTCTTCGTCTAAAGGGTGTCCTTGCACCAACATACCGAGAACGGCGGCATAAGCAACGGTCATCGCGTTGATGGTTTCGTCACATTGGGTGAGAAGGGTGTTGCTTGATACGCTGCTTGCTAATTCTTTCGGGTTTGTCGCATAGCGTACCGCTAAGGCCAAAATTCGTTCAGCCGCTTCAGTATTATCGGTAAAACCTGCCACTTCACCCCAAGGCTTGTTGTGTTGTGTCCGTAAAACCCAAGCTTCTCGGATTGATTGGCTAGTGAAGCCGCCTGGACCAACATTGGCAGTACCGTCAAGCAGTGGGAACAGATCGTTATCTAAGCGTTGGCAAAAGCTTTCTTCGTTGTAGTCTCCGTTAGCGAGTATAGAGTCAATCAGCATATTTAAGATTAAGCCTGATTGTGATTGCTGGCCTGCTTTCATACCACCGTGATAGCGGTCTGGTTGGGGGTCGGTATAGTCGTCTATCCATTCACCGTATTGTTGCTGCTGTTCATCAAGGTTGTAATACCAATGTGGACCCAAGCCTAAGGCATCGCCGATATACGCACCCATAATGGCGCCAACGGCACGATCTTGAAGAGTAATAGTAGACATAGAGCAGACCTGTTATTAGTTTTTTTATTGTTATAGCATTTTGCAAGCAGGCTTGCATCTACTTAAAGTGCGAGGGTGTTCTCTGTTAAAATGCGCGAATGAGTACATTAGACAAAACTAAAACACGTTATAACAAGCTGCAAAAGCGTTTACGGCGTGAAATGGGGCAGGCGATAGCTGACTATAATATGGTTGAAGAGGGCGACCGGATTATGGTGTGTTTATCGGGTGGCAAAGATTCCTACACGATGTTGGATATTTTGCTGAACTTGCGTAAGAGTGCGCCTGTTAATTTTGAGTTATTAGCTGTGAACTTAGATCAAAAACAACCGGGGTTCCCAGAACATATCTTGCCTGAATACTTGCAATCAATAGGTGTGCCATACCATGTGATTGAGCAAGATACCTATAGTGTTGTAACACGTGTGGTACCTGAAGGAAAAACAACCTGTGGTTTGTGCTCAAGAATGCGCAGAGGTGCTTTGTATGCGTATGCTGAAGACAATGGTTTTAATAAAATTGCCTTAGGGCATCATCGTGATGACATTATTGAAACGTTTTTTCTTAATATGTTTTATGGTGGTCAGCTAAAGGCTATGCCAGCAAAACTTAAAAGTGACAATGGCAAGCATATTGTGATTCGGCCACTGTCGTATTCGAGAGAAAAAGATATTGCAGAATTTGCTCAACTAAAAAACTATCCCATTATTCCGTGTAATTTGTGCGGTAGCCAAGACAACCTGCAACGTGTACAAATGAAGAATATGTTGAACCAATGGGACCGAGAGTTTCCGGGACGTGTGGAGACCATCTTTAATGGCCTGAAAAATATTAAACCATCGCAACTATTAGATCGGCAGTTGTTTGATTTCGAGACTTTAACTCAGTCAACAGAGGTTGATGAAGTGAGAGAATCTCATCCGGTTGTATTTCCAGCGCTGTCGGCCAGTAAATAGAGATGTTAGGTTCTTTTTTATTACGTTGGTTGTTGTCTTTTTGGGTTAAGGCGAAGGTCTTACCCAATGATGATGCACAGTTAGGTGCTTTTAAGCATAAAAAAGTTTGTTATGTGACCTTTAGTGACGCTGCTTCAAAACAGATCGTGCTGGAGCAAGTGTGTAGGGATTTAGCGTTACCATTACCCTCTAATGGTATTCAGGCCGAGTCCATTAGTGAACAGCAGGCTTTGTTTTCATTAGAGAGCTTGAAAACACACAAATCAGACCCTGCTCCGGATCGCTTGGCGCGCCTTATAGCAAAAACAGGGGCGTCGAATGAGGATATTTTAATTGTTCCCGTATCCGTTTTTTGGGGACGTGGGCCAAAAAAATCCGAGGGTTTCTGGAGTCGCTTTTTTGCCGATGAGGGCGTTAAATCAAACCTTTTTTCTCGTGCCTTATCCATCATCTTTAATGGCCGTTCTACCATTGTACGGTTTGGTGACCCTGTTTCACTTAAGCAGTTTGCTACTGAAGGGCAAACTGCCCAGTACCTGACTAGAAAGTTAACACGTGTGTTGCGTGTGCATTTTGCGAGAACGCGTCTAGTAATGATTGGGCCCAACCAGTTGTCGCCTAAGAGGTTGGCTGAAGATTTAATAAAAACGGATATTGTTCAGCGCGCTATACAGCGAGAGGTTAAACGTAACAAATTATCAACGGCAGAGTCAGAAAAACAAGCCAAAGCATATGCCGTTGAAATTGCAGCGGTTATTAATATTCGGGCAGCAATTGTGCTTGAAAAGATATTAGGTTGGCTGTGGAATAAACTATACGATGGTATCGTTCTTCATCATTTCAAGCGCGTCGAACGGCTATCTCGAAAACATCAAATTGTGTATGTGCCGAGTCATCAAAGTCATATGGATTACTTGGTTTTATCTTACGCATTATTTACACGTGGGTTGGCGCCGCCGCATGTGGCTGCCGGTATTAATTTAAATATCCCTATTGTCGGTCCATGGCTTAGGCGCTGTGGTGCTTTTTTCCTCCGTCGAACATTTAAAGGGAATATCCTTTATGGCGCAGTATTTGAGGCGTATATGGGCTATTTGGCCAGCAGCGGTACAGCTGTTGAATACTTCGTTGAAGGCGGCCGTAGCCGTACAGGGCGCAAGCTAAAGGCGAAGCCGGGTTTGTTAGCAATGAGTGTACGAAGCTACCTTAGAGACCATAAACGGTCAGTTGTTTTTCTGCCTGTTAATTTCGCCTACGAAAAACTGGTTGAAGGTGAGACATATGTTAACGAATTGAGCGGTAAGCCGAAGAAGTCCGAATCAGTCATGGGAGTTTTGCGTTCGTTTAAAGCGTTGAAAAACCGTTTTGGACAAGTGCACGTTAATTTCGGCTCACCTATTTACTTGGATCAATTGATTGAATCGGAATACCCCCAATGGCGACGTGAAAACTGTGCGGATAATAAGGAGCTTGTTAGCACGATAGTGAGTAAATTAGGCAGTAAAATCATGTCTGGCATTAATGAAGCGACACACGTTAATGCGATGGGCTTGTTGGCAATGGCGCTGTTAAATTCGCCTGACCAGTCGATGAGCGAAGCGAGTTTAATGCAGCAATTAGAGATCTATTTAACCTTGTTAGAGGCTGCCCCCTACTCTAATGATGTAACACGCATTCAGTTAACTGCCGAAGAGATTATCGCCTACGGTGAAGAATTTGGTACGGTAAAAAGAAAATTGGCAGACCGTGGTGATACCTTGTATGTGGAAGGTAGTGACGCGGTGTTGATGACGTACTTCAGAAACAACATTGTTCACTTATTCGTTTTGCCATCCTTTATCGCGTGTTGCTTTTTGAGTCATCAATCATTGAAACCTAAGCAAGTTGTGCACTGGTTCAGGTTAGTATATCCATTTATAAAAGATGAACTGTCAATGCATTGGAGTAATAGGCAAATCACTTATACGGCTAACAAAGTGATTGCTAGCTTGATTGATCAGGGGTTGATTAAACAGTTATCTAATAGCTTATCGGTGGATAAAGCTCATCAGCAAACTATGACCTATCTATCCCGTGGTGTTTTGTTGAGTTTAGAGCGTTTCTATTTAACGGTGCTACTGCTTAAGCAAAACGAAGAAGGAACTTTTACGCGTTTTGAGTTGGAAAAGGTTTGTGGTGAAATGGCTGAAAAGCTGTCGAGGCTTAATGGCCTCAATTCACCAGAGTTTTTTGATAAAGTCTTGTTTAAAGGCTTCATTGAAATGCTCTATAACGAAGAAATTATTTGGGCAAACGACAAAGGAAAGTTAACGTACGGTAAGGTTCTTAACTCGATTATTGATGATGCTGGCTTAGTGATGAGCCAGCAGGTACGTAAAAATGTCCATGAACTTATTAAGCCGAATTTATTAAATTTAAGTTAGCTGCTCAAAAATTCTAAAGCCTGCGATATAGGTGCCTGCAGCTGAGCCGATCGTACTAAACAAAAAAACTAATAAGGTACGAGAAACCCGATTTTTCCACCAACCCGTTATATTTACAGTGTCTCTTTTTAGTGTTGAGAAATCGCCGACACGAGGTTTCCTTGCCCATGCCTCTGTAGCAGCGGTGACCATACCTGCGCCAACTGTTGGGTTAAGTGATGTTAGGGGCGCGGCTAAAAATGCTGTGATAATAGTTAGTGGGTGAGCTGTTGCTAATAAAGCACCCAACGCAGATAGACCTCCATTGATGAGAACCCACTCGATGACCAGTTGCCAGCCGAGTTCAGGTGCGCGGTTAAAACCAATGCCAAAGCCGACAAAAACTAGCGTAACAATAACCCAAGGTATGATTTTTGGCCATCGGCTAGATGGGGGGAGAGTGTCGAGTTCCTCAAGGCTTTTGGCGTTTTTAAGTTGAGAGTCAATGTAAGATTTGATGCCTTTTAAATGACCAGCGCCAATGACCGCGAGCATGGTTTTGTATTGCCCTGATTTAGCATCGTTAACTATACGGTGAGCCATATATTGATCACGTTCGTTAACAAGCGGCTCATAAATCTCATGGGATGATTCTGCAAATTGAGAAAAGGTGGCATCTAAAACATCGCCCTCTTTGAGTTTCTCAATATCTTCTTCACTGACCTTTTCTGAAAACATGACACTGGCTAGGAGGCCCGAAACCAACTCCATACGTTTCCACCAAGGCACGTTTCGGTAGACACGTTTTAATGTGGTCCCCACTTCTCGATCTATCAGTAAGACAGGTTTATGAGATTGCTGCGCTAGGTCGGCGGCTATTTTCATTTCTGCGCCGGGCTCAATCCCTAGCTCATCAGCCATTTTTTGCTGGAACGCGCCTAACGCCAAGCTGGCTGTCACCATAGCTGCTTTACCGCTTTTGATAACATTAAATAAATCCATCTTAGCGAGACTGTCAGGATCGATTAAGGCGTTGTACCGGCTAGGGCAAAGTTCGACCGCAATGGCGTCATAATCATTTGCCGAAATGAGTGTTTCGACCGCTTCGGCGCTTGCTTTAGATACGTGGGCGGTGCCTAACAAGGTGACTTGGCAATGGTTAATGATGAAGGTTTCTATAGGTTGATCTATATTATTGCTCAAAGGATATCTCTGTTTATAGGGTTTAAGTGGTCGCTGTATTATCGGTGAAATCTATATTTTTCGCCCAATCTTTTGCAACTAAAAAAACACGACTGATCTCCTGTTTTGTCGATTTCTCGGGTAAGAACCCAGCTACACATAAAGGCAGTTGTTGCGGCCGATCTAAAAAGTATTGAACAATACTACTGGCCGTGTAATAACTGTGATGAGGTAAATAAACTTGTGAAGCCATCCATTGGTTTTTGTTCAGTGGCTGCCATTGGATATTTGTTGATTGAAAATATTCCAGAAATTGATCTGTTCTAGCCCATTGTCCGTGTTGGTGAGAGCTTGAAACGAAGTTGGGCCGAGCTTCTGTAGGTGAGTGGATGGGGTAAAACAAACGGCCTTTCATGAGGCAAATATGTTCATCAATTGAAATACCAAGTTGCTTGAGTTGTGTTTTCGCCGCTGGGTGAGCGGATAATTTGCTTTGTCGTGATCGCATCGCATGGTATTTGATGTCTAAGCGATCTTTTAGCATTGGGCCAACCCAGTGTTGGGCTTGAGAGGTATCGCCTAAGCCAATATAGAATTTACAAGCTACTTCCCAATGTTGAGTCTTATGGCTTAAATGGTCCTTTACAATAAAATCAAATTCGCCAATCGTCCTGTTGTTATCTTGGACTTGCAGATTTTGAGCTAAAACTTCGTGGCGACCATTATGTTTAAACCAATAGGTGAGTAGTGTCTCAAAGCGATGCCCTAGTCGATAGTCATGTTGGTCTTCTAATAACTTAATGAGCTCGATAGGATTTTGATTTAACTCGTTAAGTTGTAGGTTAAAATCTTTGTATGCTTGGTTCCAATCGCCTGTATCAGTCCAGTCCAGATTATGCAGCAGCCCTTGAATAATCGGTGGGTTGGCGATAACCCATTCAAGATCTCTGACGAGAGTGTGTTGTGAAAAAGAGGTTGTCAACAAGGGTTAAGTTAAGCGCCCTCGGGGCTATTAAATAAGAGATAGAGGTCAATGACGCAATCAGGTATTTTTTCAGCCATTTCGTCCATTAAATCGTCATTCAGCGTGATGTCGTCCATATCATCTTCTAGTAATTCAGAACAACTCAGAATGGGTAAAGTGAGCTCAGCCACTTCTTCTGGGTGAGAACTAAACCAAAGATCCTCTTGACTGAAGACGCCTTGCATAAACCCAGATGCCCAAAGTGTCAGCGGGTCTTCGCTATCTTCGTCGCCTAAGATGGTTGGAAAATCGCCATTTAATAAGGCTTGCTCAATGTCTTTTTGTAGGCTGACAATAGCTTCAGAAATGGTGGCATCAACGACATTGTCAGCGAGTATTTCAGTAAGAATTTGTTGTTGACTTAAAGCGCCGGGTTGAACAACTAGGCTGGTTAAAAACCCATGCATCTCAAAAAAATACATGGCATTATCTGACAGCTCGTCAGAATCGAAAAAATCGCTTAGAAGGCTCATAAATGTAAATGGTTCTTAATGATTGTGGCTTCCATCGCACCAAGGCATGTTAGATGATTTTCCACATCCACAGACGTATACTTCACCATCTTTTTTAGCAATATGAACTAAGGGTCTAATGCCTTCAGTTTGTTTGTGGCTGCCATCACAATGCGGAGCGTCTAATGTTTTTCCGCACTGGCAGATATAAACTTCCTCATCTTTTTTTACGTTGACTGAGTAAGGGGATTGTTTGTTGTACATAGTAGATACCTTTAGTGTTAAATGAATTGAATAGGTTAATGCATTGACCTTGTAAAGATAAGGGACGTGAACTTATTGTTATGTGAAACTTAACTATTGACTGATTAAACTGTAATAATGCAGTCAAATTTAATGATTTGACTGTTACAAACGGTCTTAAATTTTGAATTGCCGTGGCTTATTCGCCAATAATAACGAACTCTTATTGCTGTTTATAAAAATTATGGAAACATTAACACAAGTACTTAATTCAATCAGTAGTTTTGTTTGGGGCCCGGTTATTCTAGCGTTGTTGCTAGGAACGGGCGTTTATTTAATGTTGGGGCTGTTTTTTTTGCCAATCCGCCAAATCCCAGCAGCCTTTTCATTACTATGGCGGGGGCGTACTAGTAATGATTTAGAGGCGGGAGAGATTAGCCCATTTAATGCGTTGATGACATCATTAGCAGCAACTATTGGCACCGGCAATATTGCCGGCGTGGCAACGGCGATTTTTTTAGGTGGGCCGGGTGCTATTTTTTGGATGTGGTTAACGGCTCTAGTTGGCATGGCCACAAAATATGCCGAAGCTGTACTAGCCGTTAACTATCGTGAAGTTGATGAGCGAGGTGCTTATGTGGGTGGTCCAATGTATTACATTAAGAACGGGTTGGGTAAGCATTGGCAATGGTTAGGTTTTTTGTTTTCCTTATTTGGCGCAATAGCAGCATTTGGTATCGGCAATACCATTCAAGCAAACTCAGTCGCTGATGCTTTGAGTAGTACGCTTGGCGTGCCTGCTTGGCAAACAGGTTTGGTGATGGCTGTTGTTGTTTATGCTGTACTTGTCGGTGGTATTAAGCGGATCGGTAATGTGGCCTCCAAGTTAGTTCCATTTATGGGCGTTGCTTATGTTATTGGTGCCAGCATTATTATCATTCAGCGCATAGACTCGGTGCCAGTAGCCCTTCAGTTGATAGTTACTGATGCGTTTACGGGCACAGCTGCAGCAGGTGGTTTTGCAGGTGCGGGCATTATGGCGGCTATTCGTTTTGGTGTTGCCAGAGGCGTTTTTTCTAACGAAGCTGGGTTGGGAACCGCGCCAATTGCGCATGCGGCTGCAAAAACAAACAACCCAGTACGGCAAGGTAAAATTGCCATGTTGGGGACATTCATAGATACCATTATTGTTTGTACGATGACCGCACTGGTTATTATTCTAACGGGCAGCTGGACGAGCGGAGAGACGGGCGCATCATTGTCTGCTTATGCCTTTAGCATGGGTTTGCCAGGCTATGGTGAGTATGTCGTGAGCTTTGGCTTAGCTATCTTTGCACTCACAACGTTATTGGGTTGGAGCTATTATGGTGAGCGATGTGCTGAATATATTATAGGTGTAGGTGTTATTCGGTGGTATAGAATCGCGTGGGTGTTGGCGATTCCAGTTGGTGCTGTCATGGATTTAAACTTTCTATGGTTATTGGCCGATGTATTAAATGGTTTGATGGCGATACCTAATTTGGTGGCCTTGTTGTTATTAAGCCCAGTGGTATTTAAGCTAAGTAAGAAGGTTTAAAGTGTCATTTAAGCGTTAATAGATTGTTGGTTAGGCTGTGCGATGCGAGATAAGTTTAATTGGAAGGAGAGCCACTTTTCAAAAAAATAATTTAACGCCCATTTATTGTTTAAGATAGCTTTCGGCGATGTCGTTTGCTGTTGATGCGGTATTGAATAAGCGTCGATATTTAGTACCTCGACCGACTTGGTGTCAAGATAGATACGACATTTGAAACCTGATTCTGCTGACCGTGTGTTACTGGCTATTGGGTGAATATAGGCGGTAAAGGTAAATGGCCCGGTAGCGAGAACATTCGTTTGAATAGCTACGTTAGAGAAGTCGCCTTGATTAATATTAGGCACTAATCGTAATAATTTCACGTAGTTTTCTTCGCAAAGCATTTGCAGGCAGAACGACTTATTAATTGGCCTAACGGTGTGTTGCATTAGCGGGTTGAATAACTAGCGTTTGCACTATCAGTTTCCCAAACTGATACATCGACGACAGGGAAACCACCTTGAGCGACATAATCATAAATGAGCTTTGCAAGAAATTCAGCAGTGGGGTGTTCGTCAACGACCATTAAGCGCTCACCCGCTTCTTGGAGAAGCGGTAAAACGGGGTCGTTTTTATGTAATAGTAAATTATGATCGAGGGTTTTATTTATCCACTCGCCAACAAATTGCTTGATGTCTGAGAAGTCACAAACCATACCTTGATCATTAAGTTCGTTCGACTCCAGCGTAATCGCTACGCGTGCTGAGTGACCATGAAGGTGACGGCATTTACCGGGGTGGTTCATGAGGCGGTGACCATAACAAAAGCTTAGATTTTTGGTAATGCGGTACACATTTTATCCTATCAGTTAACGCTTAGACGCCTTTAATGCCTTCGATGGTGGCTGCTATTTCATATTGATTATTTTCAATGGGAGTAACACGAATAATCTCAATAATGGCATGAAGCGGAGGGGTGATGGGGTTAAAGGGTTTTACAGATATTTCTAGGGAGCAACCACAGGTTAGCTTTTCTGTTGCCTTAAAGAGGATACCCGCTGCGCTTAAATTAATACTGCTAGCGATGCCTTTTAAGCCAGTGTTTGGGTGGGTGTAATTTATGTCGCACTCAGTATCCACGCGAGTAAATTTTCGATGATTAGATAATTCAGGCATAGTTAAAATTGCTGTCGAATGAACAAGAAGTTATTGGATTTAGTTTAGCTTAAAACGTGCAAAAAGTATTTGTGGATTGATAAATAATAGGCGCGATTCCTTACGGACAGTGTAATCGATACAGGCAATAGACAGCCATAAGTATTTTTACTTGTAAATAGATGTTTATTTTGGCACTATCGGGTTAGCCCTTTTAAATTAAAGGGCTATAGCTACCAAGAGGGTGGTTGAGTTGTTGCGCACTTTATCTGGGTATGAAAAATAAAATTTCTGAAGGGGACGAGGATGAGTCAACGAGTTGCATTAGTTACTGGCGGTACAGGTGGAATTGGGGAAGCAGTATGTCAACGTTTTGTACAGGATGGTTACAAAGTGGTAGCGGCTTATAACAACAAAGAAAAAGCTCAAGCGTGGCAAATTGCTCAAAAAGAGGCTGGGTTCGATATTGAGATAGTTCATTGTCCGGTAACCGATTTTGAAGCGTGTGGCGCTGCTATTAAGTGGGTTGAGGATAATGTAGGATCTATTGATATATTGGTAAATAACGCCGGTATTACGAAGGATGGGATGTTTAAAAAAATGCCCATTGAGCGTTGGGATGCAGTGATTGATACTGATCTGAACAGTGTGTTTAACATGACTCGTCAAATTTTTGAAGGCATGGTTGAGCGTGGCTTTGGTCGAATCATCAATGTTTCTTCAGTAAACGGTCAATTAGGTCAAATTGGTCAGGTTAATTATTCTGCAGCTAAAGCGGGTATGCACGGTTTTACTAAAGCGTTAGCACGTGAAACGGCACGTAAAGGCGTTACCGTGAATACTATTTCGCCAGGTTATGTTGCAACACCGATGGTGATGGCGATTGCTGAAGATGTTCGTCATAAAATTGAAAATGGTATTCCAGTTGGGCGTTTATGTAAGCCTGAAGAGATTGCTCACGGTATATCATTCTTAGCGAGTGAGCTTGCGGCTTATACAACGGGGTCAGATTTGAGCATGAACGGTGGTCTGTTTATGCACTAAAGTCCATAAAAGGGGTTTTTAAAGCCGCTTTTTTTTGAAAAAATTAAATTTACAAACGAGGAAAGATTAGATGTCAGAGCACCATGTTTATAAAGTCCCAGCTGAAGTAGCAGCTCATGCGCATATTAATAAAGAGCTGTACGAGACTGAATACAAGCGCTCAATCGAAGATACAAATGACTTTTGGGATGAAAAAGCAAACGAGTTTTTAACGTGGTCGAAACAATGGACGAGCACCGTTGATTATGACTTTCGAAAAGGCGAAGTTAAGTGGTTTGAAGGCGGCAAACTTAACGTGAGTGTGAATTGTTTAGATAGACATTTAGAAACTCGTGGTAATCAGCCTGCTATTATCTGGGAAAGTGATGACCCAACAGTAGATAAAACGTATACCTATAAAGAACTACATGCAGAAGTGTGCCGTTTTGCGAATGGGCTAAAAGCTCGTGGTGTTAAAAAAGGTGATCGTGTTTGTATTTACATGCCAATGGTTGCAGAAGCGGCCATTGCAATGCTTGCGTGTGCCAGAATTGGCGCGGTGCACTTGATTGTTTTTGGAGGGTTTTCAGCAGATGCTTTAAAGGATCGAATTGTCGATTCTGAAGCAGAAATTATTATTGTCACTGATGAAAGTATGCGTGGAGGTAAAGCTGTTCCACTAAAAGCGAATGCTGATAAGGCACTTGAAAGCTGCCCTTTAGTAAAATCTGTGGTGGTTGTGAAGCGTACAGGTGGTGCGGTTGAGTGGACGGAAGGTCGAGATGTTTGGTATCACGATTTACTTGAAAAGGCATCAGATGACTGCCCGCCCGAAGAAATGGATTCAGAAGACCCCTTATTTATTTTGTATACGTCGGGTTCGACAGGTAAACCGAAAGGTGTTTTACACACAACAGGTGGCTACTTATTACATGCTGCGATGTCGCACAAATACGTCTTTGATTATCATGAGGGTGATATTTATTGGTGTACCGCTGATGTCGGCTGGGTGACAGGACACTCTTATATCGTCTATGGCCCGTTAGCAAATGGTGCGCAGACATTAATGTTTGAAGGCATTCCAACGTACCCAGATGCTTCACGTTTTTGGCAGGTTTGTGAAAAACATAAGGTGAATATTTTTTATACGGCGCCAACGGCGATTCGAGCATTAATGGCAAAAGGCGATGACTATGTAAAGGCCTGTGATTTAAGTAATTTACGTATTCTGGGTAGTGTAGGCGAGCCTATCAATCCAGAAGCTTGGGAATGGTATTACAAAGTGATAGGCGGTAGCCGCTGTCCTATTGTTGATACATGGTGGCAAACCGAGACAGGTGGTATTTTAATGACACCACTTCCAGGTGCTACCGATTTGAAGCCAGGCTCTGCTATGCAACCATTCTTTGGTGTGGAGTTCGGTTTAGTCGATAACGAAGGTAATGAAGTGCTGGGTAACCCTGCGGAAGGCATTTTAGTGATTAAGCGCCCTTGGCCAGGTATGTTTAGAACATTGTTCGGTGACCATCAGCGTTATATTGATGCCTATTTTGCAAACTACCCAGGCTTGTACTTCCCTGGAGATGGCGCGCGTCGAGACGAAGATGGTGACTACTGGATAACGGGCCGTGTTGACGACGTTATTAATGTATCGGGGCACCGCATGGGTACAGCGGAGGTTGAAAGCGCATTAGTGCTTCATCCAGCCGTGGCGGAAGCGGCCGTTATTGGTTACCCGCATGACATTAAAGGACAAGGTATATATACCTTCGTTACCTTGATGGATGGTGTGGAAGCAACGGATGACTTGCGTAAAGAATTGATTAATCATGTACGTAAAGAAATTGGTCCCATTGCATCTCCCGATGTTATTCAATGGGCGCCAGGCTTGCCTAAAACGCGCTCGGGTAAAATTATGCGTCGAATTTTGCGTAAAATTTCCGAGAACCTCATCGATGAGCTCGGGGATACATCAACACTAGCAGACCCATCGGTGGTTGATGACCTTATTGAAAACCGCCCTAATAAAGCTTAATGACGTGGATGTCAGTCCTTGTTCAACAAGCTAATATTTTATGGGTGTAGCTTGTAAATCTTAACCATAAAAAAGCCCGCTAGAGAGCGGGCTTTTTTACACAAAGAATATAAAGGCTAATCTTTAGTTGGTAATGATGGGAAATCTAACCCCGCCATTTTCTGCATAACACGGACAACTTGGCAGCTGTAGCCAAATTCATTGTCATACCAAAGGTATAGTACGCATGAGTCACCGGTTGCAATAGTTGCTTTAGAATCAATCGTGCATGCTTTACGTGCGCCCACCAAATCAGTTGATACAATCTCTGTCGAGGTGGTGAAGTCAATTTGCTCACGCATGGATGAATGAAGTGCGGTTTCACGTAGGAAATCATTTAACGACCGCTTATCGGTTTCTTTTTCTAAGCTTAAATTAAGAATGGCCATGGAGACATTGGGTGTTGGAACGCGGATTGCGTTACCCGTTAATTTGCCTTCAAGCTCAGGAAGCGCTTTAGATACGGCTTTAGCGGCACCTGTTTCAGTGATGACCATATTAAGTGCGGCTGCACGACCACGCCTTTCGCCTTTATGGTAATTATCGATGAGGTTCTGGTCATTTGTGTACGAGTGCACCGTTTCAACGTGTCCTTTAATAATGCCATACTGGTCATTAATTGCTTTCAATGTAGGTGTGATCGCGTTAGTCGTACAGCTGGCGGCAGAAATAACTTTATCTTCGGGTTTAATGTCATCGGTATTAACGCCAAAGACGATATTTTTTACATCTTTGCCCGGGGCTGTTAATAGCACTTTGCTGGCACCTTTTGATAGGAAGTGTTCGCTGAGTTCTGCTTCGTCTCGGCGGATGCCCGTATTGTCGACAATTAGCGCGTCATCAATACCGAATTGCGTGTAATCAATTTCTTTTGGGTGGCTGGCATAAATGACTTGGATTAAATTGCCATTAGCCATAATGGTGTTGTTTTCTTCGTCAACTTTAATAGTGCCTTTAAATGATCCATGAACTGAGTCTCGGCGAAGTAAACTAGCGCGTTTTTGCAAATCATTGTCGCCGCCTTTGCGAACGACAATAGCCCGTAGGCGCATTTTGTTGCCTGAGCCGGTTCGCTCTATAAGCAAGCGAGCTAGCAATCGGCCAATTCGACCAAAACCGTAAAGAACGACATCTCTTGGTTGTGAGCTTGATTGTTCTTGAACTTGACGAATACCAGCGCCAAGTTTTTCGGCTAGGAAATCTTCAAGTTGTAAACCTTCTGAATTATTCTTAAATTGAACCGCTAGAATACCTAAATCAATGCGCACGGGCCCAAGTTTCATTTTTTGTAGGGCAATTAAAACTTTGAAACTATCATGAATGGAGAGTTCGGCTTTTTCAAATTGACGAACATAACGGTGGAGTTTAAGTAAAGTGACGGGTGATGCGTTAATTAAAGTTCGACCATAAATTTTCAGGATAACGCCACTTCCGCGGTACATTTTGCCGATGATGGGAATCATGCTTTCAGCAATTTCCTGGCGACTTTCCCACTCAGCCAAATATTGATCGTGTTGCTCTACACTCATAAAAAGTACCTGTTATTTTTTTAAAGTTAAAAAAGAAATTATATCAAACTATTCGCCGAAAGTTGTGTGATGCAACATGCAACATGCCGCTTTTGGTTGGCTTCATAGTTAAAATGTCAGTTGATTTAGATGTTACGACGATTGTTTAGTAGCTGCGTTGTATGGAAAATAAGGCCAGTTGCTCCATTGCCTTTTTATAGTCGCTGTTGGGTAAAATACTTAAGGCATCTATAGCTTTGTGAGCTTCCTCATCAGCAAATTTTGCGGTGTATTCCAGCGAGCCAGTAGACTTAATGATGGCTAAAATATCAAGATAGGCGTCTCGATCACCTTTTTTAATGGTTTCTTTAATGAAATTAACTTGTTGTTCAGTTCCATGTTGCATGGCATGGATTAGCGGTAGAGTAGGTTTGCCCTCCGCTAAATCATCGCCAAGGTTTTTGCCCAACTCTGCCAACTCTGCTGTGTAATCAAGCATATCATCCATAATCTGAAAAGCATTGCCTAAGTGAAGCCCGTAGGTGGCGACAGCCATTTGGATATCGTTGTCTTTATTGGCAAGTATTGCGCCCAGTTGAGTCGCGGCTTCAAAAAGTTTAGCTGTTTTCCTGCGGATAACCTCAAGGTATTGTGTTTCGCTGGTATCAGGGTTGTTGATGTTTAGTAGTTGTAATACTTCACCTTCCGCAATGGCATTAGTGGTGTGAGATAAGAGGTCCATGACAGGCATGTTGTTAACGCTGACCATCATTTCAAATGAACGCGAATGCAAGAAATCCCCCACCAGGACGCTTGCTGCGTTACCCCAAATAGCATTAGCGGTATCGTCGCCGCGACGCATGTCAGACTCATCGACAACGTCGTCGTGTAACAGCGTGGCTGTGTGAATAAACTCAATAACGGCTGCCAGCGTTGTGTGTTCGTTTCCTTCATAACCCAATGCGCAGGCAGATAGTGCAACGAGCATTGGTCTTAAACGCTTTCCTCCGCTATTGACGATATGAGAACCAATTTGATTAATTAAAACGACATCTGAATTAAGCTCTCGTAGAATTTTTTTGTCTACTTGATTCATGGCTGGGGCCATGAGTTGTTGTATTGCTTTGAAGTCAATTTTAGGTGTTATGGGAGACTCGGTTGTGCTGCTCATGAGGTGGATAAAGTTAAGGTAAATTAAATTAAAGGGGTATAATAACAAGGATTATGATTTAAAAGCAGTTAAGAAAATGGTTTTCCTTGTTTATTTGGCATTGACCAAGTGCGCACTAAAGGATAAAATTCGCCTCTTTTTTAAAACCACCCACAAACTAGGGAGTCTCTAGACAATGTACGCGGTAATTCAAACAGGCGGTAAACAATATAAAGTAGCCGAGGGTGATTTCCTTAAGATCGAAAAGCTAGATGCTGAAGAAGGCAGTGAGGTTATTTTTGACTCAGTGTTATTGGTAAATGGTGATGCTGGACTTAAAGTAGGTACACCTCATATTGACGGTGCAACCGTAACGGCAACAGTTAAATCTCAAGGTCGTCACAAAAAAGTTAATATTATTAAATTTAAACGAAGAAAACACCATATGAAAAAAATGGGACATCGTCAGTATTACACTGAAGTGACCATTACAGGTATTTCTGCAGCTTAATAAACAAAGGATAGATTCATGGCACATAAGAAAGCAGGCGGTAGTACTAGAAACGGTCGCGATTCCGAATCAAAACGACTTGGCGTTAAACGTTATGGCGGTCAAAGCGTTTTAGCCGGAAATATTTTAGTTCGTCAAAGAGGTACACGTTTTCATGCAGGTGAAAATGTTGGGATGGGTAAAGATCACACTTTATTTGCGACAGAAGAAGGTAAAGTTGTATTTGAAATCAAAGGCCCGAAACGTAGAAAGTATATTCGTATCGAAACTGTTTAATATAAACAAACAGTGCGCTGCGGTCATAACGGCAGGTACGTATTAAAAAAGCCCTGTCTTTGACAGGGTTTTTTATTGCTCCAAAATATAACGAAGTATAAAGACAGTTAGGCGACGCAGTCATATAAAGACAATGGAAAACACAAAATGAAATTCGTAGATGAGGCGAGTGTTAGAGTCGAAGCAGGCAATGGTGGCAAAGGCCATGTGAGCTTTAGACGTGAAAAATACATACCATTTGGTGGCCCAGACGGTGGTGATGGCGGTGACGGTGGGAGTGTTTATTTGGAAGGTAGAGAAGCATTAAACACATTAATTGATATGCGTTTCAATCGATTAATAAGAGCTGAGCATGGTGAAAAAGGGCAAAGCCGTAACTGTACAGGTAAGGGTGGTGATGATTTGATTGTACCCGTCCCACTTGGTACTGTTGTTTACGATGACGGAACCGATGAGTTGATTGGTGACGTGACGAGTGAAGGACAACGGTTGCTGGTAGCGTCAGGTGGTTTTCATGGTTTGGGTAACACGCGTTATAAAAGTAGTACTAATCGGGCGCCTAGGCAGTTTTCACCAGGCTCAGATGGAGAGCAAAGAGTGTTAAGGCTTGAGCTTAAGGTGCTGGCAGATGTTGGTACGCTTGGGTTACCGAATGCCGGCAAATCAAGCCTAATTCGTGCTATATCGTCGGCGGAGCCTAAAGTGGCGAATTACCCTTTTACAACATTGCATCCGAGTCTAGGGGTGGTTCGAGCAGACGAGTTACGTAGTTTTGTGATTGCCGATATTCCGGGAATTATTGAAGGAGCAGCTGATGGTGCGGGCTTAGGTAATTTATTTTTACGTCATTTAGCGCGAAATAATTTATTACTGCATGTTGTAGATGTTGAGCCATATGAAGTAGATGTAGACCCTGTTAAAGCGGCAAAATCGGCGATAAAGGAAATAGAAAAGTGGGGTGGTGGTCTCGCTGAGAAACCTCGTTGGCTGGTGCTAAATAAAATCGATTTACTCCCAGAAGAGGAAATAGATAGCTATTGCCAGTTGATTGTTGATGAATTGAAATGGAAAGGACCGGTGTTTAAGGTATCAGCCATTCGAAAACAGGGAACTGATCAGTTAGTGCATGCGATTATGGATTATATCGAAGAGCAAAAAGCGCTTGAATTAAGTGACGAAAAAAAGCCAGAAGAAGGTAGTTAATTTAATAGTATGAAATCAAGAGCAGATCTGAAACGGGTGAAGTGTTGCGTTGTTAAAATTGGCAGCGCCGTTTTAACAGATAATGGTCAAGGTCTAAACCGCTCGGCTATTAATCACTGGGTGGAGCAGATTAGCGAATTAAAATCACGCGGAATTAATGTGGTTGTTGTTTCATCAGGCTCGGTTGCGGAAGGTATGGTGAGGTTGGGTTGGTCGACACGCCCGCACACACTTCAAGAACTTCAAGCGGCTGCGTCAGTTGGGCAAATGGGGCTTATCCAGGCTTATGAGCAAAGCTTTCAAGCGCAAGGGTTTAAAACGGCTCAGGTTTTGTTAACACATGATGACCTAGCGAATAGAACGCGTTATTTAAACGCTAGAGCGACCATAAAAACCTTGTTAGATTTATCAGTGGTTCCAATTATTAATGAAAATGACGTGGTGGCTAATGAAGAGCTACGCGTCGGTGATAATGACACGCTGGCTGCCATCATAGCTAATTTAATGAGTGTTGATTTGTTAATGATTTTAACGGATCAAGATGGTTTTTTTGATAGTGACCCGAGAATAAATTCAAATGCTTTGCTACTAAACGAGGTGAGCGTCAATGATGATTCGCTAGATTTTGCAGCGAGTGCCGGTGCTGGGGCTTTGGGTCGTGGTGGTATGCAGACGAAATTAACCGCTGCACGCATTGCTTCACGTTCTGGTACAGCGACCATTATTGCACCTGGTTTAAAGGATAATGTTATTTTGAATGTTATCGAAGGTAAGCAGATAGGGACGTTATTAATACCTAATGAGGCACCTGTTTCAGCTCGTAAGCGCTGGTTAACGGCTCATTTAGATGTGAAGGGTGAGGTTGTTATGGATAAGGGGGCAGAGCAAGCCATTAAACAATCGGGTGTGAGCTTATTACCTATTGGCGTTGTAGGTGTTAAAGGGTGTTTTGATAGAGGGGATCTTGTTGCGTGTGTGAGCGAGTCGGGTAAAGAGCTTGCACGGGGCTTAGTGAATTATAGTTCAGTTGAGATAGATACGATTAAGCGTAATAAAAGCTCAGAAATAGAACGCTTGATTGGCTTTGTTGGCGAGCCAGAGATTATTCACCGTGATAACTTGGTGTTAATTTAGGTTTAAAAAAACAAGTAGGCAATAAAAAGCCGACACTAAGGTCGGCTTTTATGAAGCTGTGAGAGCTTACCTTATGCTTGCTTTAGTTTAACGATGCGAGCATTAAGGCGACTCTTCAAGCGAGCCGCTTTATTTTTGTGAATAATGCCTTTAGTGACGGCACCATCAATGTAAGGTACGGCATCTTTGTAAGCTACTTCAGTACCTTCAACGTTACCTTCTTCGGCACTATAAACAACGCGTTTAATTTTAGTACGTAATCGAGTACGTGCAGCCATGTTAAGTTGGCGGTTTTGTTCTGCTTGTTTGGCGCGTTTTAACGCTTGTGCACTGTTAGCCAAGGTAAATCCTCTAGTGATATTAAAAAAGATTGCGCATTTTGCTTAAATAATTAGGCTTTGTCAAGCCCGAGCTACTATGCCTTATTAATAAGAGATTTTGTGATGGAGTAAAGAGGTGCTTAATGTAGCTGATAATTTTAAATCATCAGCTCAACTCTTGGTTTTGTAGCCGTTTCACTGTTTGGCTTGTTTTCAACTTGAGGTTTGCAAGCAAATAAACGAGTGGCCTCTATATGATAGTTACTGACGAGGTAAGTTTTGATAGTTGTTTGGCGCTCGTTTGCAAGTTTAAGTAGAGATTCATGGATTAACTTTTCTTGCTGCTCTACAGATGAGGTAGTATCGGTGTTATTAGCTAGATTCTGTAAAAAAACACGGTCATGGTCGGTAGCAAAACCACAGATACGAATTCTTAACTGTGGTCTTTTTTTCATTAATTCCCCGATTTGTTTTAGCTGGGTTATTGAATTTGTTGGTAGCGTGCCGTCCCCGGGAAGGAAAACCAACGCTTCTAATTTAATCGCCGTTGCTAAGCCATAGGCTTTTTCTGCCGCCATAAAAATTACGCCATAGGGTTGCAGAGCATATTTCAACACATTTTTTACGGTGCCTTCTAAGGCATTTCCTATCGCGGTGTTAATAACGTCACTGATATTGAAATCTGGCGAAGCGAGATCACCGTTGATGGGAATATTGAGTTTGATATCGTTGTTATCATCGCGAAGTAGCGATAAAGCGGAATCCAGAGGTATCGAAAGTTGCTGAGTCATTTTTGCCATTTTGCTCTCGTCGGCAGCCTCTAAGGCTAATTGGTTGATTTCTATGCTTGTTTCTCCTTTAAGGATATTGTCTTTTATGGCAATGTTTAGATCGGCATTGAGTTGGCCATTTTGGATGTTGTAACCTAGTTCGTCTCTAATTATGGGTGAAAATTCATGTAACTCAAAAGCGGATAGCTTGGTTTGAATAGTGGCGTTTGTTTTTTTACTAAGAGGGAAAATATTGCCTTTTATGGTCAATTGGGAGAATTGATCTATCGTCGCCTGGATATCAATAGGTGTTGGGCTTTTTGGTGTCAGTGAATTGATATTACCAATGCTGACATGCTCTAGCATGATCTCTTTTTTAACACGTTCTTGTTCAGTTTCTTTTGAAAATTTAATCTGACTATTTTTTGAAATAGCAAGCTGATCTACATGAAATTGAAGGGGTTTGGCAGAACTATTCGTATCATCGGTTTGTTTTTTCTCTGTTGTCGGTAAGCTATTAATCAGTGCGTTCAATAAACTAATGTCGCCATGCTTATTGATATCGAGTGCGGCATTTAATCTATCAACGTTGATTTCTTTAATATCGATATTAGTAAGGTCATGAACTCGGAGCTTGTCGATAAGCAGTTTTTTACTATCCAGTAGACTATTGTTTAATGCTTTTTTTCCGATGAATAAGCGTTCTACCTCTACAGATGAGATCGTTATATCACTAGTTTTTTTTATGGCTAAGTTATTCACAGTTAACTTCTGTGCGGCGCCTAACACTAATTTTGTTAGTTGGTTTGTGCTGGATAGCTCATTCAGGACTAGTTGGCCTTGAGCCTTGATAGTCGGTTCTTCGGGTGTTGTTATAAGTTGTGCGGAGCCATTCCAGTCAGCCGACCCCAGTGTGTACTGTATAGAAGCAGCGGTAATAGCTGCTTGCCTGATAGATAGGGAGCCGGTTTGGCTATAATCAATGTTGTTTTCACCTAATAACACTGAAAACTCAATGTCTGTATCGAGCAGCCCTTTAAGTTCATCGACGTTGTTTTTTACTAAAGAGGCAAAGCTATTAAGATCCAGATTTTTAACACTTAATTGACCGTTAATGGAGGGTTGCTCAGAAAACATAGAGACATTGATGTTACCGTTGATAGGTGATTGATTGAGTCGTGTATTAAAAGAGAAGGCAGATGAATTGTCTGGGTCCCAGCTGAATACTTCATCGATCGTTAAATTATTGATGCTGAAATGGTCTGAGAAAGCGGTAGACTGATAGACAAAAGAGTTGTTTATTAAATGTAGTTTCTTTAAACCAAACTTCCAAGTAGTTGATTGCTCTTTATTTTCACTGCTTTCCGGGGTGCTTAAAGGGATCTTAATATTACCAACGTAAAGCGTTTCAGGGTCTTTTTGCTCAATTTTTATATGGGCGTCTTTAATGGTGAGAGAGGTGACCAGCAAGCGTTGCTTAAATAGGGGTAGCCAATCAATTTGAAGGGTAAGGGATGCTATGGACAGGTCGGGTTGTGTTTGTTGTAGTTCTTGTGTCTGCAAGTGGTGAATAGATAATTTGCCGGTAAAAGGGTTGAAATTAACGTCATCAAGAGAGATGGCTTTGCTTCCGGCGTCGCTAAACCCTTTTATGATGCCAAATTGGATAGCGTATGGTAATGCAATAATTAATACGCCAAATAGGACCGAGGTGATGATTAAACGCTTTAACCAAATAGTACGATAAGTATTCTTGTGACCTGAAACCAATTTCATTATCCACTTTATAGCTTATTTTTATTCTAAGTGTATCGTGGCAGCTATACAACGATAACTTAAATCGAAGGTGTGTTGATTGCCGCAAGCCCTTATAATACAAAGTCTAATAAGCTTGAACATGGCTAGAACCCATTCCGCATTAACGAAGCTTCTCTCTATAAGGGTGGAAGCTATTTAACAAACAGAGGTAAAGACGCTGAGTAAAACGCTAATAAAATCGACTGCTACTGTAGGCAGTATGACGATGGTTTCGCGTGTCTTAGGGTTTGTTCGAGACATTGTCATCGCGCGTTTTTTTGGTGCGAGCGAAGGTACGGATGCGTTTTTTGTGGCCTTCAAAATCCCCAATTTTATGCGGCGCTTATTTGCAGAAGGGGCGTTCTCACAGGCCTTTGTTCCTGTCTTGTCAGAATATAAAGAGACTCAGTCAACTGAAGCGCTGAAAGAGCTCATTGCTAAAACAGCCGGTACGTTGGCAACAGTGTTATTTTTTATAACGCTACTAGGTGTTATAGGGGCGCCTATTTTAATTTATATATTTGCACCGGGTTTCGAATCTGAAGGTACGCGCCATGATTTGGCGGTGGAGATGTTGAGATTAACATTTCCGTATTTGTTGTTTATTTCACTCACCGCGATGGCGGGGGGAGTGCTAAATACCTTTGGTAAGTTTGCTATTCCAGCAATCACACCGGTGTTGTTGAACCTATCATTTTTAGCAGCAATATTTTGGCTATCTCCATTATTGGAGAAGCCTATTATGGCGCTGGCATGGGCAGTTTTGTTGGCGGGCATTGCTCAGTTGGCGTTTCAATTTCCTTTTTTGAAAAAGCTGGGCTTAATGCCTAAGTTGTCATTTGATCGTCAGCATGCGGGTGTGAAAAAAATAATGAATTTAATGTTGCCTGCATTGTTTGGTGTATCGGTAACGCAAATTAATTTATTAGTGGATACATTACTGGCATCGTTTTTAGTGGCGGGTAGTGTGTCGTGGCTTTATTTTTCAGATAGGCTAGTGGAGTTTCCGTTGGGTATTTTTGGGATTGCGTTGGCAACGGTTATTCTGCCAAACTTATCGAAAAGTCATGCGGCAGGAAAAGTGGCTGATTTTTCAGCGAGTTTAGACTCTGGTTTGAGATGGGTTGTTTTATTAGGAGTACCGGCGGCACTAGGTTTGTTCTTCTTAGCGCAACCGATGCTGGCCACATTATTTCAATATGATGCGTTTACCACGAGTGATGTCAATAATGCATCCTTAAGTCTTATGGCTTATGCAATAGGGCTACCGGCATTTATTTTGGTAAAAGTGCTGGTGCCAGGGTTTACGTCTCGGCAAGATATGAAAACGCCGGTCAAAATTGGCGTTATTGCGGTGGTTTCTAATATGTTGATGAGCGTTACACTCGTTATGTTTTATCAACATGTGGGTTTAGCGTTGGCAACATCATTAGCGGCCTTTGTGAATGCAGGTTTATTGCTTAGCGCCTTGCTTAAAGAAGGTGCGTTTAAACCTCAACGAGGTTGGTTTATTTTTCTCGTAAAAGTGCTGGTTGCAAACCTTAGTGTTGGTGTTATTTATTTTTATGATTACCCGCCATTGCAATGGTATGAATGGGGGGCATTCGATCGGGTATTGCATTTAACACTGGAAATATTGGCGGTTATTTTGTTGTATGTTACGACTGCTTTTTTGCTGGGTATTCGCCCTCGACATTTAGCATTTAAGGGTTAGATAAACTGATGAAGTTGATTAGATATTTACCCGACGGCTCAATTTTTCCTGATGGGTGTGCGCTAACGATTGGTAACTTTGATGGTGTTCATGCCGGGCATCGTATGGTGTTAAATGCGTTACAAGGGCAAGCGGATGCAATGAATTTAAAAACGCTGGTGATGTGTTTTGAACCGCAACCTATTGAGTATTTTCGAGGCGATGCCGCACCGGCACGAATTTCAACCGCACGAGATAAAATAGAACAATTATCAAAGACAAGTATTGATGCCGTTTATTTGGTTCGTTTCAATCAGCTACTCGCCAATATGTCGCCAGAGCAATTTGTGCAAATGTTGGTTCAACACCTTAATGTTAAGTTGCTAATAGTGGGCGATGACTTTTGTTTTGGGAAAAATCGTCAAGGCAATTTCGACTATTTAACAAAAGCGGGTGAGCATTATGGTTTCTCAGTGCAGCGGTCTCATTCTTATAAAATAGATAATGAGCGTGTGAGTAGTACGTTAATTCGTGAAGCGCTAGAAGAGGCTGAGCTAGATAAAGTGGCCGTTTACTTGAATAGACGTTACAGCATGTCAGGCCGAGTTATGCATGGTCATAAAAGAGGGAGAGAGCTGGGATTTCCTACCGCGAACATTCGTGTTAAAAACAGAAAAACTCCGCTTAAAGGCGTTTTTGCCGTTACAATAACGCTCGACTCGGGCTTGCTCTATCAAGGGGTTGCTAACGTTGGTACGCGGCCTTCTATTGAAGATGTGACGGCTGTTTTGCTAGAGGCACACCTGTTTGAATTTTCAGGCGATTTATATGGCCAACGCGTTGTCGTTTCGTTCGCTAAAAAACTCCGTCATGAGAAGAAATTTGACAGTTTAGAGCAATTAAAGCAACAAATTGCTATTGATTCGGAACAAGCTAAAACATACTTTAATCAATCACTACCATCCTAAGATAATCATGGATTACAAAACAACACTGAATTTGCCGAAAACAAGCTTTCCTATGAAGGCGAACCTTGCTAATCGTGAGCCTAATGCACTTAAGCGCTGGCAAGAAATCGGCTTGTATCAAAAAATTCGCGATAAATTTTCAGGTCAACCACAATTTGTCTTACATGATGGTCCTCCATATGCAAACGGCCCCATTCATATAGGTCATGCGGTTAATAAAGTATTAAAAGACATGATTATTAAGAGCAAAACATTGCAAGGTTTTGATTCTCCCTACGTGCCCGGCTGGGATTGTCATGGGCTGCCAATTGAACTGATGGTTGAAAAGAAAATTGGTAAGGCGGGTGTCAAAGTATCTGCTGCAGAATTTCGTAAGGCGTGTAGAACGTATGCGACAAAGCAAGTGGCGATGCAAAAAGAGGAATTTGTACGTCTAGGGGTGTTCGGTGATTGGGAGCGCCCATATTTGAGCATGGACTTTCAGTTTGAAGCGGATGTGGTTCGTTCATTAGGCCGTATTATCGAGAATGGTCATTTGCACAAAGGCTCAAAACCAGTGCATTGGTGTACGGACTGTGGTTCGGCATTAGCTGAGGCAGAAGTGGAATACGAAGATAAGCGTTCACCAGCGATTGATGTACGCTTTGGCGTTCAAGATGAAGCGGCCTTTATTGAATGTTTTCATAGTAGTGATGGTGCGCCGGGGCACGGCCCCATTTCGGTGGTTATTTGGACCACAACGCCATGGACATTACCTGCAAATCAGGCAGTTTCATTAAACCCCGATTTTGATTATGTGATGGTTCAAAGTGGCGAAGAGCGGTTGATTTTAGCTGAAAAATTAATGAAAGATGCGATGCTTCGTTATGGTTTGGATGATTACCGAGTGGTGGCTTACTGCAAAGGTAAAGATTTAGAACATATGAAGCTTAATCATCCTTTTTATGATCGGATAGTACCTGTTATTGTTGGCCATCATGTTACTGCTGAAGCAGGTACAGGTGCGGTGCATACAGCGCCAGGTCATGGGCAAGATGATTACGTAATCGGTCAGCAATATAATCTTCCCGTTGACAACCCGGTTGGCGATAATGGTGTATTTTTAGCCAGTACACCTTTGTTTGCTGGTAAGCACGTGTTTAGTGCAAATGGTGATGTCATTGAGGTGTTACAAGAACAGGGTGCGTTGCTACACGATGAAGCGTTAAATCATAGTTATCCTCATTGTTGGCGACATAAAACACCCATTATCTTTAGGGCAACGCCGCAGTGGTTTATCTCGATGGATAAAAACAATTTACGTGAGAAGGCCTTAGCAGAAATAAAGCGAGTTAATTGGGTGCCTGAATGGGGTGAGGCGCGTATCAACAGTATGGTTGAGGGGCGCCCAGATTGGTGTATTTCTCGTCAGCGTAACTGGGGGGTGCCAATAGCTTTATTTGTGCATAAAGAAACAGGTGAGTTGCACCCTAATACTGCTCAATTAATTGAGCAGGTGGCATGCTTAATTGAACAGTCTGGTATCGAAGCGTGGTTTGAATTAGAGTCGACGGACTTGTTAGGTGATGAGGCTAGTGATTACACTAAAATTAATGATATTTTAGACGTTTGGTTTGATTCTGGGGTGACTCATTCGTGTGTTTTAGAAAGGCGTGAAGAATTACCCTTTCCGGCGGCTATGTACCTTGAAGGTTCCGATCAACACCGTGGTTGGTTTCAATCATCCTTGTTAACATCGGTAGCAATGAACGATTGTGCGCCATTTGATTCTGTCCTTACGCATGGTTTTACTGTCGATGCTAAGGGCATGAAAATGTCAAAATCTAAGGGTAATGTCGTTGCTCCACAAAAAGTGATTAATTCACTTGGAGCAGATGTGTTACGTCTTTGGGTATCGGCGAATGATTACACCGGAGAAATGACAGTGTCTGATGAAATTCTTAAACGTGCGTCGGATGTTTATCGCCGTTTAAGGAACACAGCGCGTTATTTGTTATCCAATTTAGACGGCTTTGACCCTATTGAAGATAGTGTTTCGTTTGATGATATGTTACCTCTAGATCGCTGGGCCATTGAAAAAACCAAGCAAACTCAAGCAGACGTATTAAGTCATTACGATGACTACCAATTTCTACAAGTTCATCAGAAAATCCACCACTTTTGCTCAGTTGATATGGGGAGCTTTTATCTGGATGTGATCAAAGATAGGCAATATACGCTGCAAGAAAAGAGTTTGGCTAGACGCTCTTCTCAAACAGCGATGTTCCATATCGCAGAAGCTTTTGTTCGTTGGATTGCGCCCATTTTGAGTTATACCGCAGAGGAAATTTGGTTGGCGATGCCGGGTAAGCGTGAGGAGTCGGTCTTTTTGACAACGGCTTACGAAGGATTCCCGGAGTCAAGTGTTACAGAGAGCAATGAGCTGGTGTTTTGGCAACCTATTATTGATATGCGAGAGCTTGTGAGTAAAGAGCTAGAGCGTGTCCGTACCGCAGGCGTTATTGGCTCGGCACTAGATGCTGAAGTGACTTTATATTGCGATGGGGAGTTGTTTGAAACACTGACTCAACTACAAGATGAGCTTAGATTTATATTGATTACATCATATGCACAAGTTAAGCCCTTGTCGGAAAAATCTGAACAAGCCAAGAGCACAGAGAATGATCATTTGTTTATTGAAATAGTAGCGAGTGAGCATGAGAAATGTGTGCGTTGTTGGCATCATCGGCATGATGTTGGTCAGTCTGACAGGCACCCAGAGTTGTGTGGACGTTGTGAAGACAACGTAGAAGGTTCGGGGGAAGTTAGGCTGTTTGCCTAAATACGGCTATGTTGAAATGGCTTTGGCTTTCATTGGTGGTGGTAGGGCTTGATCAGGTTAGTAAGTTTTGGGTTGTTAGTAATTTTAGATTGTACGAATCTATTCAGTTATTACCATCGTTAAATTTAACGTATGTGCATAATACGGGCGCCGCGTTTAGTTTTTTAAGTACAGCAGGTGGTTGGCAGCGCTGGTTTTTTGTTGGTATTGCGTTGCTAGCGACAACCGTTCTAACGATTTGGTTAGCTCGATTAAAACCAACCGAGCGTTGGATGGCAGCAACCTTATCGTTAATTCTAGGTGGCGCGATTGGTAATTTGTATGATCGTATAGCCTATGCCTATGTTATTGATTTCATCGATGTATATTATGAAACTTGGCATTGGCCGGTGTTTAATGTTGCAGATTCAGCTATTTCAATTGGTGTTGTGATGATGCTAGTTGATATTGTCTGGAGCAACGATTCAAAGACTGCTGAATAGGTTTCTAAACCGTGTCCAGTCAAAGCTTTCTCCGGGGTCTGTTTTTCGCCCGGGTGAAACGTCACAGTGACCCACTATGGTCTGTTCTGAAAGGGCGGGGTAATGCTCAATAAGTGTTTTGCAGCAGCGCATTAGTTCTTGGTATTGTTGCTCGGTGTAGGGGATATGGTCGGCACCTTCCAGCTCGATACCAATAGAAAAATCGTTACAGTTCTCTTCGCCTTGGTAGCTTGATTGACCTGCATGCCAGGCTCGTTCATCAAACGGAACGTACTGGGAGACGTTACCATCTCGGTGAATCAATAAATGTGATGAGACCTCTAGTTTGTGTATTTCCTGGAAGTATGGGTGTCGAGCGGGGTCCAATTTATTCTGAAAAAAATCATCGATCCACGGTCCTCCAAATTGATCAGGTGGTAGGCTGATTCCGTGCACAATAATGAGCCGTATATCTTGAGGGTTTGGTCGAGTGTTTTTATTAGGTGACGGTTTAAATGAAGCATTCTGCAACACACCGTGTTTAATGAGTTTTGAAGTATCGGTCATATAAAAAAGGGGTTATTCAAAATGTGCTCTAGAGCACAACTTTATACATGATCTGACTATACTCTAAGTAACAAATTACATAAAACGGTTATTCAGTAATGGACGGTTCACAAACTAAAGTAGTTCCCATTCGTCAAGGCGATACTCAAGTACAAAGGAATACTATGTCAGTAGATAAGCGTAGTGTGATAAACGTGTCAGCTGGTTTATTGAAAAATCATTTACAGAAATCGCTTGCGACACATTTAGATGATGTTGAGCTAAGAATGCTTGATAATGTAAATAGCAAAGAAATGAATGCTGTTGCAGTTGATGTAAAAGTATTTCAAAAGACCTCTCAAGAACGCTCTTCTGTATATATCGACAGTGTGATTAAAAACTTATCAGATTTTGTATCAGAGGTGAATCCTAGTGCCGATAAGGTGAATAAATTGTCTGAGGATATGTGTAAGTGGCCAGACCTTGAATTATTAGCAATGGGTGAGGTTGAAAAGCAATTATTGGTGGATGGTTATATATCAGAGTTTGAAAACAAGCTATCGCGTGTTTTATATGCCTTACAACGAAGGGTTGAATTTATTTCAAAAAGAAAAGATTTAAAAGGAAGTGAGAGCCCTTTTAGCCCTGCTATTTTGATAAACACCTATATGGAATTACTCAAATGCGAGATGTTCTCTACAGTAGCGTATAAGCTTTTTTGTGAGTCATTCTGTGAGGCGGTATTACCGGGCTTGGGAAAGGTGCTTGATGAAATTAATGAGCAGTTTATACAGGCTAATATCCTTCCTACATTACCTAAACCCAAAGTAAAGATTAGTGATGGAGTTTCAAAAAAAGAAGCGACATCATTTGTTAATGAAAAAGTAGCTCAACTTTTGTCAGGAGGGGCTGAGGCACTAACGCCAACCCAGATGCATTTGCTGGCGGGTGCTGCAGGGTACGTAGATCAAGCTCACATGATGCAGATCGCAGATATTATTGATCCAGGGTTATACAACGGGTTGGTTAAAATGGCTCAGACTTATCGCTCTAAGGTGGGTGAAAAAAATGTATCAGATGGTTTGGTGGTTACGGGGCAACCATTGCCAACCACCGAACTTATCGACACGTTGACGACGCTTCAAAAAGAAGCTGCAGTTGATGGAGTAGATATCAATGAGAGTGTTCGTTTACAAATTGGCTCTAGAGTTCAAGTTAATGGCGAACGGCAACCTTATGCTGAACAAGACGAAACACTCATTGATGTGGTGGCGATGTTTTTTGATGTAATCCTTCAAGATAGACATTTACCGGATACGGTTCGAGCAATGATCGCTCAACTTCAGATTCCTATTTTAAAAGTAGCGATGATGGATAAGGATTTTTTTGCTAAGAAAAGTCATCCAGCTAGAAAGTTTTTGAACGTTTTATCACAAGCAGGTTTAGGTGTCAGTAACGAGAACCGTCAAATTAAGAGTGCGGTTTTTGAAAAAATGGAAGAATTAGTGGCGCGAGTGTTGATGGATTTTGATAACGATATTGAAATTTTTGCAGAACTTTTTGAAGAATTTGATATTTTTATGGAGCAGCAGCAACGCCAAATGGACGTGATTGAGGAGCGTTCTCGCAAAGTAACAAAAAGCACAGAACAACTAGAACTAACTAAGCGTCAAGCCGCGTATGAAATAGCATTGAGGTTGAATGGTAAATCCATTCCTGAATTTGTCCAATTGTTTTTGGACGATGCATGGAAAGACGTTCTTGTATTAGCCTTGTTAAGGCGTGAAAGAGAGCCTACCGAAACACAAGAATGTATTGATGTAATAGAGCGCTTGATCGTAAGTGTTGTTGAGCCGGCTGATGGTAAAGCAAGAGCCGAGATACTTGAAGGGTTGGCGCGTTTATTGAAAGACATTAGAGTGGGCTTAGAAAACATTTCATACGACTTTCATGAATCAGCACCATTCTTTAAAGAACTAGAATCTTGGCATAAGCGCATACTGACAACGGAGACTAATAATCAAGATGATATTCCCGTGGCCAATGAGGTTGTACTGGTCGACTTTGATGAAGAGTTATGCGCGAGCCTAGAAGAAGATTTATTACTTGAACTAGAAAGCGAGATGGCCCAAATGCCCGATGATAAATTCAGTAAAAAAGCCAATAAAATGGAAGTGGGTGATTGGGTTGAGTATAAAAGCGCTGAAGGTGCCACGTTACGGGCTAAATTGTCTTGGAAAAGTGCCGTTACGATGCAGTGTTTGTTTGTGAATGATCGTGGCGCTAAAGCAATGGATATAAGCATGGCAGATTTTGCTGAAGAACTAAGGCAACAACGGATGTCGTTGGTTGGGCAAGAAAAAGCACCGTTAGTAGAAAGGGTATTGGAAGGCATGAAGAAAATGATGATGCCTAGTAATGAGGAACCGAGCTTGGCATAACGTTTTTATCAGTCTCAAATTATGTGATAATAAAGAGCCTCCAGATGGGAGGCTTTTTTATTTTTAAGGTGAATGTATTTCATGGTGGATCCTAAGATAATAGACGAGGATGTTCGTCGCTTTCTTGCTGAAGATGTTGGTAGTGGTGATTTAACGGCGCTCGTTATTCCAGAAGAGAAATTGGCCAAGGCGACGGTTGTAACACGTGAAGCCATGTTGGTTTGTGGTCAAGCATGGGTGAATGCAGTATTTAAAAAGCTTGACCCTAACATTAAGATTGATTGGCAATATGAAGAAGGCCAGCAAGCATTTTCTGGCGATGTTTTGTGTTATTTATCGGGTTCGGCACGCGCCTTGTTAACGGGTGAACGTGCAGCGCTAAATATGTTACAAACACTTTCTGCAACAGCGTCGCTTGCAAATCAGTATGCTAAAGCGCTGGAAGGTATGTCGACGGTGGTTTTAGATACGCGTAAAACAATACCAGGGCTGCGTTTAGCGCAAAAATATGCGGTACGTTGTGGTGGTGGTGTAAATCATAGAGTGGGTTTATATGATGGTATTTTAATCAAGGAAAACCATATTATGGCAGCCGGTTCCATTAAGAATGCAGTCGCTGCTGCTCGGGTAGTGAGTCAGACGGTTGATGTTGAAGTTGAGGTCGAGAATATAGCTGAAGTAAAACAGGCGCTCGATGCGAAGGCTGATATTTTACTGTTAGACAACTTTAGCTTAGAGCAACTAAAAGAAGCAGTGGATCTTAATAAGGGGAGTGCAAAGCTCGAAGCATCGGGTAATGTTAACTTATCAACCATTCGTGATATTGCTAAAACAGGTGTGGATTTTATTTCAGTTGGTGCTCTAACAAAGAATATTCAAGCTGTTGATTTGTCAATGCGAGTGAGTTTGGACGATTGAATTAGTCGTTCACTCTAACCGCTAGTACGTCGCATTTTGCACCATGCAACACGGCATTTGCGGTTGAACCGAGCAATAAACTAAGCCCATGTCGCCCGTGGCTACCAATGACAATTAGGTCGCAGGACAACTTTTCGCTGAGTTGATGAATGGTATCGGCAGGGCGGCCAATTTCAATCAGTTGGTTTTCTTCTGCTAAATCAATACTAGCGGCTAGTTTTTTTAGCTGAGCTTTCGCAGACGCTTCAACTTCTTCTTGAATAGGCATTAAATCGGTTGAGATGGTGCCATCAAAGGCTAAATATGAGGATTCTATTAGCGGTTCAATTACATGGATGGCCGATAATTTGGCTTGATTTTGCAAGGCAAGTTGATGAGCTTTGTTGGCAACCTGGGTTGATTGTTTGTCAAAGTCAAGCGCAACAAGAATATGTCGATAAGTTGTCATGATTAATCTATTCCTTCTAAGATTAGATTGTTAACAATAAAGGCTTATTACCCTATTTGGCAAGCTATTTTGATGATTAGCTTGGGAATACTTTGTCTGGATTTAATAAATTATTTGGATCAAACTGCATTTTAATTTTTTTCATGATGCTAATGGCAATGCTATCGAGCTCCAAGCTTATAAAGTCACGTTTTTCAAGCCCGATACCGTGTTCTCCTGAAAGGCTTCCGTTCAGTGAAATAACTAATTTAAATACATCGCTTAAACAGGTTTTAGCAGTTTCTAGTTGCTCAAGTTGAACTAAGAGGTTGACGTGGATGTTGCCATTTCCCGCATGTCCAAAATTAACAATCGGTATTTGATAGCGCTCAGATAACATCTGAAGGCCATTAATTAGCTTAGGTATATGACTCACAGGAACAACTACATCTTCATTAATTTTTTTTGGTGCTACTTTTCGTAGGGAGGGGGAGAGGGCTTTTCTTGCGGCCCAAAGTTGTTTAACTTGTTCAGTTGTTTTAGCAATATGAATATCGATGAGGCCATCTACGGAGGCACTGTCGGCAACTTTTTTGGCGATAGCATCTAGGCTAGACTGGTCGCCATCTACTTCAATCATTAATAAGGCTTTTGCAGCCGTAGGTAAGCTAAGTTTGGCGTTATCCTTAACGAGGGAGATCGCGGTGCTATCCATAAACTCGAGTGCGCACGGCGTGATGGGTTGTGCCATTATTTTAGCGACGGCTGTAGCAGCGGCTTCAACAGAGTTATAGGTAGCTTGAAGGGTACGTTTAGCTTCTGCTAACGGTGTTAATTTTAAAGTGGCCTGGGTGATAATGGCTAAGGTGCCTTCTGAACCAATAATCAGTCGGGTTAGGTCGTAACCGACGACGCTCTTTGTCGTGTTAGCGCCTGTCTTAAGGGTTTCTCCATTTCCGGTAACGCAGGTGAGTCCTAATGTGTTTTCACGCGGTGTACCGTATTTAACAGCCCGTGGCCCTGCTGAATTGTAGGCGAGGTTACCACCTATCGTACAAATGGCCGAGCTCGTTGGGTCGGGTGGCCAGAAAAAACCGTGTTCAGCTGCCGCTTGTTGGACGGACTGGTTGGTGACGCCCGGTTCAACAATCATTAAACGGTTATCGGGGTCGACTTTAACGATGTTATCCATCTGTTCGGTAGATAGAATAATGGCGTTATTTGACGGTACGCTAGCACCGGTTGTGCCCGTTCCGCTACCCCGAGCAGTAATGGCTATATTGTGAGTGTTACATAATGCAACAGTTTCAACGACTTGTTGGTGTGAGGATGGGAAAACAACGGCGAGAGGTTCATTGTGTCGGCGGCTATTGTCATAACCATAACTCCAGCAATCAGCGGGGTCTAAAAATAGAGACTTTTCGTTATAAATATTTTTTAACGGTTGTAAGAAATCACTTTGCCGACTTTGCATTAGCCAATAATTTCAAATAACTTAACAACACGCTGAACGCCTCCCACGCGACGTATAGTGTCAACGACAGGTGCAATTTCGTTTTGCTTTAAAAGCCCCAGTAAATAAACGACTCCATTTTCTGAAACAATTTTAACCCGTGTTGGATCAAAGCCTTTTATTGAATTAAGCTTAAATAAGGCAACTTTGGCTTTACTGGTAATTAGGCCATCGCTACTGCGAGATATTATCGAACTCGGAGCGGCTACTAAAATTTCGTTGTGTACTTTGCGAACTTTGGGGATTTGACGAAGGCGATTTGAAATGTCATTACGTAGACTCTCAGTGGGTGCTTCGCCAGTCAGTAACAAAATATTATTGTAGCTGGTCGCGTTAACGTGAGTATTGATACGAATTTTATCTATACCATATAAAGTTTTAAGTGCTTTTAGCTCAATGGTTTGGTCTTCAATAATGGTGCCGGTAGTTCGTCTATCGTGAACAACTGCAACACCAGTGGTAGCGGCCGTCCCAACAGCCACAGCTGCGCAACCTGATAAGACTGAAATTGATAGTAGAGCGGGAAAAATAAAAGCTTTTTTAAAAGGCATGACGTTTATCCAAATAATTGTAAATCGATCAAATCACATAAGCAGTGAGTAATCACTAAGTGTACTTCTTGAATGCGTGCGGTTGAATTAGACGGGACTCTTAGCTCAATATCGTCAGCCTTGAGTAAGGCGTTGGCTGAAATAGTTCCGCCGTCTTTACCGCTGGCAATAATAACCAGCATGTCTCGGTCATGCGCAGCGTTGATCGCCGCTACAATGTTGCCAGAGTTTCCGCTGGTTGTGTATGCCAATAAAATATCGCCAGATTGGCCGAGTGCTCGTATTTGTTTTGAAAATACCTCGTCGTACGAGTAATCGTTAGCAATGGAGGTAATAGTTGATGTATCTGTGCTGAGTGCGATGGCAGGTAAGCTAGGCCGCTCACGTTCAAAGCGATTAAGCATTTCCGATGAGAAGTGTTGCGCGTCACCCGCAGATCCGCCATTACCGCAGGTAAGGACTTTGCCGTTGTTGAGTAGACTTTGAACAATAGTTTGAGCGGCTAACTCGATAGCATCGGGAAGGCATTCTAAGGTGTCATGTTTCGTTTGAATGCTATCACTAAAATGTTGATAGATTCTCTCTTGTAAACTCATGTTAAAACTCGTCGAAAGCGTTGGTTATCCATTGTATCTCATGCTGGCCAGAGGCGGGTGAAATTGCTATCACATCAAAACGAAAGCCTTCTTGATGTGCTGTATTGGCCATGTATTGTTGAGCGCACTTAATCAATTTAGATTGTTTTCGGCGATCAACTGAGTATAAGGCGCCACCAAATTTTGTTGAGGAACGGTAGCGTACTTCAACAAAGACGATATGTTCTCGATCTTTCATAACAAGGTCGATTTCACCTAATCGGCTACGGTAATTTCTTTGCATTAACGTTAAGCCTTTTTGCTGTAAAAACGTTAAGGCTAAATCTTCATTTTGCTGGCCAAGATCACTTGATTGACTCATTAAAGAGGTGATGTATTAAGAGATTCTATGGGCGGTTTGTTAGAATCGGTTGCTTGCAAATTTGAGGTTCGCTCCAAGTCTGGTGCCAGACCTAATGATTCGATCGCGCCACGCTTGAAGTAACCACAGCTTAGCTGGCGATTAATGATGTTGTTTTTTATTGAAAGGATGCCAGTTTTCCCTTTCAATCGGGCGAAGTCATTAGATTTTAAGCGTTCTAAATGAGGAATGAGCTGATAGGCATCATAACCAAAGGCTGTTAGTCGGCGATGTAAGCCACGTGTGTTTGGCCACAATGTGAATGAACTAGTACTTGGTTTGGCTTGTTCATCGCTGGTTTCAATGAGCCAAGGCATGTCGCAGAAAAAAGTGCCGTCTAGGTCGCGGTTAGCAATGGTGTTGAGTTCACCTTCATAAATTTTTGAGGTGCTAAAAACAGGTACATTTGAAGCTCGATGAAAACGTAATTGCGGTTTGATTAGCCGCCCTTCACGAGGCGCAGCTAATAAGAAAATAAAGTCGGCGTCATGGCGGCGCCTTTCTTCGAATTGAATGTTTAAATTTAGGCGTTGGCGAAGCTGTTTGTATCGATAAATGCTATCGTCTATTTGTAACATATTTTTAATAGGGGTTGAGTAATCGGCTTGTTTAGCCGAGTAGGTCTGGACGTCAAGAACGTCTCCTCCAAGTTGTAGCCAGACAGTTGAAAAGTGTCTGGCTAAACGTTCTCCACTAGATGATTGAGGGGCAAGAATTAATGCTTTTTTATGCCCTTTTAGCCATGCGAGGCTTAAAACTTGAGTGATATCCTCTTCGGGTGACAATGAAAATTCATAATAATTATGACTAATGTGGTTACCGTTTTTATTAAGCCCAATGACAGGAATGGGTAAATTACTTAATGCCTCTATTTTGCCAATACTTGCCTTATCTAGGGGGCCAAGAATAACTTTTACACCATCGTTGACAGCCCGTTGGTATAGCATTTCGATAGATGCACTTGAGGTGTCGTAGAAGCTTATATTTAATGGCCACCTGTCAGCCATTGCATAGGCTGCACTGGTGATGCCTTGTCTAATACTTACTGCAGCTTGAGCAAAAGGCCCTTGGCTAGGTAAAAAGACACCAACCTTGGCAGGTACTTTGAAGTCGTCTTGCATTTTTACCGCAAGAGTCGACAGAAAGGAGTTGTTTGCGGGGTGAGAGGGGTATTGGCTTTTCCATGCGTTGATGATCGGGTCGTTTGGGTTAAAGGTGATTTGTTGCTTTAAAATGAGGGCAAGGTCGATCCACCCCGCGAAATTGTTATCAACAGTAGGTCGTAAAAAACTCAAAGACTCCTCGGATAACAAAGATAAAACTTCCAATAATTTTATTTGGTTGTTTTGTTTATCGTAGGGAATGGAAATCAGCGCATCTAGCACTATGTGCTCACGTGCACTTTCTATTAAATTGCCTGCTTGAAAAAAAGCTGAGCTACTAAGTGTGTGTAAATATATACGTTGTTGAGTGGCTAGCTTGCTTTCGTTTATGCCCATTAACAATTCAATGGCATCTTCTGCTTTTCCTTGATCAAGTAAAATCTCAGAGAGGGCTAGGGCATTGCTTGCTTGCAGTTGCGATGAATGAGCTAGCAGATGACTCGTTAGTTTGTCGGCATTAGCTGAATCGGCAGCGCCTGAGTAAGCCTTAATGGCAGAGATGAGGTATTTGTTTTTTAACGGGCTGGTGCTAGCGTTTGCGAGTTGCACAAAGAGTTGAGCTGCCCGAGAAAAATCCTGTTGAGATAAAGCTTCTTGGGCTTGTATTGCCAATGGGTTAGACTGTTCAACCGGCCGACTCTCTACCGGTTGAACGTTGGCGCAATTGGATAGTGTTAGCGCAAGTGAAGCTATAACAATTAGCTTTAAAGGCGCAACTAAACTCTTTTTGTAATAACTCATAAATAAACAACTTAGACTGCAAAATTAAAAAATGATCAAACCCGTGTTTAGTATCTTTTTCGAGCTTAATGATGTCAAACGATAACGCTGAATTAAGTGGAAGTATTGTTTCTTCCGCTTCAAGTCATTTTAAGACCCGCGATGATAAAGGAGTACTTTATATTGTTGCTACGCCGATTGGAAATTTAGCTGATATCAGTTTGCGTGGCTTAGAGGTGTTAAAAACAGTAGAGCTGATTGCTGCTGAGGATACACGTAATAGCAAAGCGTTATTGAATCATTACTCAATACAAACGCCAATAACCTCATACCACGAGCATAACGAAGAAAGTAAAAGTAAGTTTTTGCTGGAAAAGTTGAAATCGGGCGAATCAATAGCGTTAATCTCAGATGCGGGTACGCCGCTGATTAATGACCCGGGTTATTCCTTAGTTGAGAAGGTGAAGCAAGCAGGTTTTAACGTATGCCCTATTCCGGGCGCATGTGCATTAATTGCTGCCCTAAGTGCGTCAGGCATAGCAACGGATCGGTTTAGTTTTGAAGGTTTTTTGCCGAGAACATCGGGTGCCCGAAAAGCTGTTTTTGAAGATTATAAAAACCGCCAAGGAACGCTTGTTTTTTATGAGTCTAGCCATCGCATACTGAAGTGTTTGGACGATGTGCTGGCGAGCTATGCATCAACACATAAAATATCCATCGCCCGTGAGCTGACCAAAACGTATGAAACAATCGTAACGGGAACCGTTGCAGAGCTTCACCAATTGGTTAATTCAGAGAGTAATATGCAACGTGGTGAATTTGTTGTGTTAATTGAAGGGTTTGATAAGAAAAAACACAAAGATGATGGCCTGTCGGATGAGGATGTTGAAACGTTAAAGATCCTAATGACGGAGTGCTCATTAAAAACAGCCGTTAAACTGGCTGTTCAATTGACGGGGCAATCTAAAAAAGATGTATATAAAAAAGCATTAGCGCTACAAGGCGACGATTAAAAAATTAACAGCTTCAACCTGTGCAACAGGGTTATTTACCTCTGCTACGTAAGGACTGTACGGTGAAGTCTTTTTGTTTCACCGTGCTGTCGTTAATTTTCGTTTTCATTTTAAGCGTTGTACAGTGATTAGCTGCAACATCAATCATTGAAATAAGTGATGGGATAGCCACGCCGGTTCCTTTGTTTTGCTCAAGATGCTCATCAGGGTGAGAAAAGGCACTTATTCCCATACGCCAAATTTTATTATTTCTATCATAATGGCGACCAGCAATGGGTATGTGTGTTTGGGCATCTATATAAAAGACGCGCTTAGATAATGGGTGATCTGTTGCAGTAGGCCTTGCTTCTAGAACGTAAAGTTTCCTCAGTTGCCACGGTACGTTAGGGAAACAGCTTCCTTGTCCATGGAACGTACCAAATTTGTAGTCGCCTGAGTGCTCAGATTCAATGTCCTTTACCGTTGGGTTGTGTTTGTAAAAAGGGGCTAATAATTGCTGAGTACCCAAATAGCGCCAACGCATATCATTTATACGACCGTTATAGCCAAGAAAGTCCTCTATCATGATGTCGCTGCCTAAAAAGGCATCGGTGGTCTGTCCTGCGGGTAATCGGCGAACACGCCTTTGGACGGATAGATACAACCACGTTCTTTCACGTGCGCTATCGTCCTCTAAGCGATGGACCAATAATTGTGTGTTTTTTATATCGAAAGGCTCTTTTGCTTGTAGGTAAATGCCATTAAAAATATTTACGGGGTTTTTGGGGAGGTTTGGCATTGGCTGCATAGAGAGTCGGTGTTTATATCTGAGTATTTTTCCAACAAAAGAGAGGGTTCTTTCTACTTTGCCAGTGTTCATATTGATGTAATCCCAAATAAAAGGATCAACCAACGATGTGTCGCCACCGTAGGCATAACGCATGTTCCAGGCTAGCTTTAGCCCAGCAAGTGGGTCGTCTTCAGTTGGCTCTTCAGGGAAGGGAAGGCCATCTTGATAGTTAATAATCTGGCTTGTTTTAGGGTCAATAGTCGCGGTTCCATTGTGTTTTTCTGTCAGTTCTAAAAACCGTGCATTAGGTTGAATATCAATGGATTCGGCAACGGTTACAGTTAACAGGCCCTTCGATAATAAATCGACCATTGGCTTATCCAAATAATCAACATATTGGGCAACATTTTGCTGGTTAATGACTGTGCCGGAAACTGGTGTTTTAGAGGCATTTACCGAGAGGGTCAATATGGTGAGTAATAACGTTAAAAGTAGTTTCATTTTTGGAGAACTCTCTTTTTAAAGTTGATATGGGTAGGTCTTAGAGTGGGTCTTTATTAGGGTTATATCTAGTCGCATCAATCATATGAATTAGCTAATACTAATATAGTTTTTAACGAAAAAGTAGTTATAAGGCATATAAAGTGCTGGATGAAGGTCTATGGTCGAATTGGCTCGTGTTATTTTATTTTTATCCCTAGATAAACACGCTTTTTAATAGGGCTTACCAATAATAAGAATTGCCCCAAGGAGTATTAATTTGTACACTGCACGCGGAGTTGGCTAGACAGTCGCTCTGCGTAAGCAGGGAGGAAAGTCCGGGCTTCATAGGGCAAAGTGCCAGGTAACGCCTGGGGGGCGCGAGTCTACGGAAAGTGCAGCAGAAAGCAAACCGCCTACGTCTACTTGTTAGACCGGTAAGGGTGAAATGGTGCGGTAAGAGCGCACCGCGTGTACGGTAACGTATCACGGCGATGGTAAACCCCACTTGAAGCAAGACCAAATAGAGAAGCGGTAACGCAAGTTACAACGTGTGGCCCACACGGCTTCTGGGTAGGTCGCTCGAGGTGCACAGTGATGTGCATCCCAGATGAATGACTGTTCTCGACAGAACCCGGCTTATCGGCCAACTCCATTTACCTATCTAGCTTTTCGACAGCCGAAAAGACGCTTGTTTCCGTATTAAAGAAATCTTTTGCTATGTTATAGATTATCCTATGTTGCAATGCGATATTTTTTGTAATAGAATCCCCTTAACGAACGTTAAGTAAATTTATGAAAGATACAGAAATTAATACACGCATTCATATATTGGATGAGGCAACACCGCTTTTTGCAGCGCAAGGCTATAACGGCGTTTCCATGCGAGATTTATCTAAGGCCGTTGGTATAAGTGCGGCTGCGCTGTACCATCACTTTTCTGATAAGCGCACCTTGTATCTTGAGGTGATGAAGCATTCATTTGTTGATAAAGCAACGGCTTTTGCCCGTTCAGTAACCAATGCAGGTACAGCGATAGAGCAGCTAGAGGATTTTATAAAAGGATTTACTTTGATGGTCAATAAAGATCAGAATTTCAGGGCGTTAGTAATGTGGGAGCTGCTGGACGGAGATGAGGCGAGATTGAAGTTAGTGGCTGAAGAAGTGTTGCTAGAACCTTTTAAAATGGTATACGCGTTGATTCAGGATATTGACCCTGAAGCGGATCATTACATGTTAACAATCTCAAGTATTTGGTTGGTGTTATCACATTCTACAACAGCGCCTATATGTCAATATTTGCCGGGTTGGGAGACATCGTATAGCAACCCAAGCGTTATTTCGGCACATGTTATACAGCTGCTAAAAAACAATATTAACCCCGCCGTTGGGGTGGCAAATGAGAGGGTGCCTAAAAAATGAGTTCTTTGAAAAAACAATTATTATTGATGGTATCAATGGGTTTGCTTGTCAGCGTGTTAGGTTGTTCTGAGCAGGCTGAAATTGAAAAAACAACGAAAGAACCTTGGTCGCTTCAGACCACACAGGTTCAGGTCGAGAACCTACCGATTGGCTATAGAACGACGGGGTCTATTGTTTCGGATCACCGAGTTGATGTTGCCTCTAGAAGCACGGGTTACATTAAGAAAATACTGGTACGTGAAGGTGACTTAGTAAAGGTGGGTCAAGTATTAGTGATATTGGATGGTGCGGATGTTGAAGGGGCTATTCGACAAGTAGCTGCGTCGGTGGATAAAGCAAAATCAGCATTAAAAGATGCACAAACAGACCTGGATAGCTTTCAAGCATTATTTAAACGTGGCAGCGTGTCAGACAATAAGCTTAGAAAAGTGAGGTTACAACGAGATATCGCGCAAGATACGTTACGTGAAGCTAAAGCTGCCTTGCAAACAACGCAATCACAGCGTCAATATACTCAAATTATAAGCCCTGTCAGTGGAGTCGTGGTCGGGCGACATAAGCGTGAAGGGGACTTGGCCGCGCCAGCCGTCCCCTTGCTTACTGTAGAGTCAAGTAAAGGTTTATTGTTCGAAACGTACATTGGCGAAGGGCAATTAAAAAATATCAATCAGGGTGAGGCCGTTGAGGTTGTTATTGATGCGATTGAAGAGCCGCTTCAAGGTGTTATTGCGCGAGTTGTCCCGTCGGGTGACCCATTAACACGCAAGTCACGAGTAAAAGTCTCGTTGCCGGAAAACAGTAAATTACTGCCAGGCATGTTTGGCCGTACACATTTTAAAGTCGGGATTAAATCCTCACCTGTTATTAATGTTGGTTCACTTATAACAAAGGCGGGGCTAAGCGGTGTTTTTGTTGTTGATGATCAGCAGCGCATCAGTTTCCGATGGTTACGTCTTGGTAAGGAAATACAGGGAAAAATTGAGGTGTTAGTGGGTTTAAGTGGGGGTGAACAGATTGTATCTGTACCTACTGTACAGCTTCGAGATGGTGATTTTATTCAACTAAAGGATGTAGTCGGTGGATAATAAACGATTAAATCCGGCGGGATGGATTGCCCAAGCCTTCGTCACATCAAAACTAACTGTGTTATTTATGCTCAGTTGTGTATTGCTGGGTGTGATGGCTATTTTATTAACGCCCCGCGAGGAAAACCCTCAAATTGTTGTGCCTGGTGCGGAAATTTTTGTCAGTATGCCTGGCGCCACCCCCGATGAAATAGAAGAGCTCGTGATCAACCCGCTTGAAGGTATCATTCGCGAAATATCCGGTGTTGATCATACCTATGCAACGGCGCTTAATTCTGTCGGCGTGGTCAGTGTTCAGTTTGAAGTGGGGCTTGATAAGGAGCAGTCATTAGTTAAACTTTATGACCGAGTTTTAGGAAAGCAAGATCAACTACCTGCAGATGCATCGGTTCCTTTAATTAGAAGTGTTGATGTGGATGATGTGCCGATTTTGGCGGTTACGTTGGCCTCGGAGACATATGATGATTATGCTTTAAAACGTTTGGCAGATAATATGGTCGACCGTTTACGTAGTTTGAATGAGGTTTCTGTTGCCTATGTCAAAGGGGGTAGAGATCGAGAGGTTCGAATAGAACTTGACCCTGAGAGGTTGCTTGCTTTTGGTATCACGCTTGATCAAATGCAAGCTAGCTTACAAGCCGGTAACCTTTCTGCACCTGTGGGTGCTCAAGCGGTTCAAGGACAGGTTAGCAGTATTTATCTCGATGGGTTTTTAACGTCTGCGGATCAAGTAAAAAAGCTAATAATAGGCAGCTTTAATCAGCAAGCCATTTATATGGAGGATGTTGCAGACATTATTGATGGTCCTCGACAAGAGCGAGACAAGCTTTCACGATTTGCTTATGGCCCGGCAGACCCACGGTTCGGTTCAACAGCGTCGGCTGAAATTCCAGCCGTTTCTATTGCCGTTGCCAAAAAAGCAGGTACAAATGCGGTGGTCGTTGCAGATGATATCTTAGATAGAATTGACCGAATGAAGCAAAACTTTATTCCCGCGGGTGTGGATATCATCGTTACTCGTAATGATGGAAAAAAAGCGGATGCCGCCGTTAATAACCTGATCGAGCATTTGGGTATTGCTATTTTCTCTGTTTTTGTCGTGATTGTGCTATTTTTAGGGTTTAAAGAAGCGTTAATCGTAGGCATTACCGTGCCTTTTATTTTGGCATTGACACTAGGCGCGGATTATCTTTTTGGGCCGACAATAAACAGAGTAACCTTGTTTGCCTTGATTTTATCTTTAGGACTGCTGGTGGATTCTGCCATCGTGGTGATTGAGAATATCCATAGGCATTATAAAAATTTATGGTTAAAGGATAAGGTTGATGTAACCGTTATTGCCACCAATGAAATTGGTAATCCAACTAACTTGGCAACGTTTGCTGTGATGTTGGTATTTGGCTCGTTGGTGGTTGTAACAGAAATGGCGGGTCAATACTTTTTCCCCATCGCATTTAATGTGCCGGTTGCTATGTTTGCATCACTGTTGGTGGCCTACATTGTAACACCTTGGGCGGCTAATCGATGGCTTAAACCGGGTGAAGGGGAAGACTTAGAGACGCATAATGAAAATGATAAGTTGCATCAGTTTTATTACAAAATCATCACGCCACTGTTGGATAATAGGCGTTATCGTTACATAACAATCGGTGTGGTTATGTTAACGATTGTTATGTCTATGTTGCAACCGGCTTGGCAATTTATTCGTCCAGCGGGTGTGGGTGGCCCCGTCTCATCAGGTGGCGTCGCTTTAGTTTTTTTGCCAAAAGACAATAAGAATACTTTTAACGTAACAATTGACATGCCCGAATTTACGCCGGTAGAAATAACCGATCAGGTCACGCGAGAAGTGGGGGGTATATTACGTAATAACCCACACGTACTTAACTACCAAAGTTGGATTGGGCAAACAGGCGTTATAGATTTTAACGGCTTATTAAAAGGCGCGAGTAACAAAAAAGGTTCTTTTGTTGCTGAGGTGAGGGTTAATTTAACGGATAAAAAAACGCGCGATGTCAGCTCTATTGATATAGTTGCTCGGTTACGTCCTGCGATGGAAAGTATTCAGCAGCGTTATCCTGGTAGTGTTATTCAATTGGCAGAAGACTTGCCTGGGCCACCTTTACGTTCAACCGTTTTAGCAGAAATTTACGGTAAAGACCCGAAGAAGCTTCGAGAAATATCGGCTAAAGTGAGTGAGGTCTTTAAGAATACTTATGGTGTTGTTGAAGTTCATGATTCTGAGGTCGCGGATGTACCGCAGTTCCGGGTGGTTGTTGATAAAGAAAAAGCTGCCTTATCTGGAGTTTCTGTTGCGCAAGTTGTACAGGCGCTTAGACGGATGGTGAGTGGCGGCGAGATGGGGCGGTTACATATTGCGTCAGAAAAAAAGATTGTGCCAATACGGCTACATATTCCATATAAATATCAGGTTGACCCGGTACTTCTATCGAGCATATATCTAACTAATAGAGAGGGGAAACGGGTTCCTTTGTCTGAATTGACTCAGGTGGTTAACGATACTCAAGACAGGCCAATTTTGCACAAAGATTATGAACGGGTGACCTATGTGGGTGCTGAATTAACTGACACAACACCAGTGTATGCCGTGATGGATATAGATCAACGGTTAGACAATATGTCACTGGGCGAAGATGGGACACTAACAACGGGCAATTTACGATTGCAATCTATCACGCCAGATACGATTGATGGCTACCAACTATTATGGGACGGTGAGATTCGCTTAACCCTAGATGTTTTTCGTGACATGTTAGGCGCATTGGGCATTGCTTTAGTCTTTATCTACCTATTATTGGTGGGTTATTACGCTTCGTTTAGAATTTCACTGATTGCCATGTCGGCTATTCCACTTGGGCTTATCGGGGTGTTTCCTGGTCACTGGATAATGGGTGAGCCTTTTACCTCGACATCCATGATTGGGGTGATCGCATTAGCAGGGGTTGTTGTTCGTAACTCGTTGTTAATTATAGATTTTGTTATAGATTATATGAAGCAAGGCATGTCTGCGCACGAGGCGGTTAGAGAAGCGGGGGCTGTTCGTTTACGCCCTATTTTATTGACTGCATTGGCCATTGTTCTTGGCTCGGCAGTGATGTTGTCTGACCCGGTTTTTGGTGGATTGGCCATTTCATTAATATTCGGCACTATCGTGTCAACGGCGTTAACGATGGTGGTTATACCGATGCTACTGTATTCGATGTTGCGTCGGCAGTTGCTAAATAGCACCCCTGTAGGAGATAAGTAATGATATTTACAACGTATACAAACCTTCTCTTGAAGCGATTACCGGTACTTGAAGGTAGACACTTCTTACGTGCAACGCGTTCTTACTTGTTTTGTTTGTTGTTACTAGGGATATCGCCGTTTGCGGTAGCAGAAACGCTTCAGCAAGCATGGGATGTAGCTATTGAACATGATTACAGTCTGCAAGCGGTGCGAGAAAACACGCAGGCTAGTCAGCATCAGCTTAAAGCAGCAAAAGCAGCCCGTTTACCAAGCGTGACAGTTGGGGCAGGTTATACAGCTTTGGAGAAAGACCCAGAAGCAAAAGTAAACTTCGGTGGTTTATCGGGGCAATTTCCATTGGCCGAACGGGAAAGTTATTCGTATCAAGCGATGACGACAATGCCCATCTACACAGGGGGGCAAATTAGCAATAGTATTGATGCGGCGACATCATCGCTGCAAGCGTCAAAAAAACTTGAGGTCGGTAAAGTGTTGGATCTTAAGCTTCGTGTTGCTGAATCCTACTTAGCAGTATTACGTACCTCTAAAGCACTTGAAGTAGCTAATAGCCATGTGAAAAGCCTTAAGTCTCATGCTTCTGATGTAGATAATTTATACGAACAGGGAATGGTGTCGCGTAATGATTTATTAGCGGCGCAAGTAGCATTGGCTGATGCGTTACAGGCGTTTATTCAAGTTGAAAATAGGCTTGATATTAGCCGCTCTGCTTATAATCGGTTGTTAGGCCGGGGTTTTCAAGAAGCTGTATTATTGGATGAATTACAGTTTGAAACGCTAGATGACTCGTTAGAGTCATTGATTGCTCAGGCGATCGAACGACGCTATGAATTACATGTGTTAAAAGAGCAAGCAGATGCACTAACTCATAAAGCGAGAGCTATTCGTGCAAAAAATTTACCTCAGGTTGCACTAAGTGGCGGGTATGATTTCCAAGAAAATGAATATCAGGCCCATGAAGGGCAGTGGCTTGTAGGAGTGGGTATGAAGTGGACGCTATTTGACGCAGGATCAATTAAAAATCAAGCGTCAGTCATTGAGCGTCAAGCGCGGTCACTAGAGCAACAATATGATGAGGTGCAGAGTCTGGTTCGGCTTCAGGTGCGGCAGTATTGGTTGGACACGCAAGAAACCCAAAAGCGCATAAGTGTGACAGCACAATCAATCAGTCAAGCAGAAGAAAACCTAAAGGTTAACCGTGATCGATATGAGCACGGTTTATCCACCAACACTGATGTACTAAGCGCTGAAACATTACGTACAGCAAGTCAAAATAACCATGCTAATGCTATTTATGATGCCGTATTGGCAAGGATTAGGTTGAAACGAGCGGTTAGCGATTTATGATAGCTAATAATAAATACATCACACCTCGGTATTGATTATGGAGTTATCTACCCCCGCATTATTATTTCCAGCCATTTCGCTATTGCTATTAGCGTATACCAATCGATTTATGGGTTTAGCTAGCGTTATACGTGGTTTACACCAGCAAATTAACGAGAACAATAAAGAATTGATTGCGCGTCAAATTATCAGTTTACGATTGCGTATTAAACTCATCATTGGAATGCAAATATTGGGTGTGCTAAGTATTAGTTTTTGTGTGGCGGCAATGTTTTTATTATTTCTAGAACTTAGCCAGTTTGGGCAAGTAACGTTCATCACCAGTTTGGTCTTAATGATGTCATCGCTGGTTGTTTCGCTTTATGAATTAATTATTTCAGGGCATGCACTAAACATCGAGCTTGAAGATATAGATTGTTAAGACTCAGGTGAGTTGAAAGTCAACGCTTATTCGTGCGTTATAGGCGTATCAATAATGTCTTTTAGAATACCGTTTTCAATATTATAAATCCAACCGTGAACGGATAATTCAGCGCCACTTTTCCAGGCATTTTTAACGATAGTCGTATCGCATACATTGGCGACTTGTTCAATCACGTTGAGTTCGCACAAACGGTGTTCTCTATCTTTATCGTTTAATGCGCTTAATTCATCTTCGTGAAGACGACTGACGTCTTTGATATGCCCGAGCCAGTTATCAATAAGCCCATGATCATGGTTTTCTAAAGACGCCTTAATACCACCACAACCATAATGGCCGCAAACAATCACATGCTTCACTTTAAGAACTTCAATAGCAAACTGCATGACAGACAAGCAGTTTAAGTCACTGTGGATGACCATGTTAGCAATGTTTCGATGAACAAAAACCTCTCCAGGTGCTAGGTTAATGAGTTCATTTGAAGGTACACGGCTATCAGAACAACCAATCCAAAGGTACTCGGGCGCCTGTAATTTAGATAAATTTTTAAAAAAATTGGGGTCTTCTTTTACTATGGCATCTGCCCATGCTTTGTTGTTGCTAAAAAGATGTTCCAAGGTTTTCATAATTCGTTTGCCGCGGTGGTTTTTAATGGTATGTAAATTTTACATTAATTTTAGTTATTATCGAACGGATCTTTTTTGCTAAACCAATTGACTGTTTAGTAATTGTCGATTTTGTATTAAAGGTATATGCTGAAAGTCCTAAAGTCCTAAAGTCCTAAAGTCCTAAAGTCGATAGGAGGATAAGATGAGTCATCATACCTATAAATATATTGAGCTAACGGGCAGTTCAGAAGTCAGCTCAGACGATGCGATTAGAAATGCCATTGAAGCGGCGGCTAGAACAACCAACAATATGGATTGGTTTGAAGTGGTGGAGACTCGAGGGCATCTAGCCCAAGGTCGAATTAAACATTGGCAAGTGACCGTTAAAATAGGCTTTCGATTGGAAGACTAAGTAAAAAAAGTTGGGGTAGCAGATGGATTTTAAAGACTATTACAACATCATGGGTGTTGCGCGTAATGCCAAACAAGATGAGATAAAGCGTGCGTATAAAAAATTAGCGCGTAAATACCACCCCGATGTGAACAAAGCTGACGATGCAGAGGCCCGCTTTAAAGAAGTGGGTGAAGCCTACGACGTATTAAAAGACCCAGAAAAACGTGCGGCCTATGACCAACTGGGTGCTAATTGGAAATCGGGTCAGGACTTCAACCCACCACCGAACTGGGATGAAGGTTATGAATTTAGTGGCGGCTATACCGACGGTAGTGGTGCAGATCATAGCGATTTCTTCGAATCCTTATTTGGTCAACATTTTAAGCAGGGGCAGCCAAGTCGTAGCCAAGCGGGCTTTAGTGCGCGTGGGCAAGACCATCACGCCAAGGTTAGTATTGAGCTAAGCGATGCATATCACGGTGCCAGTCATAGCATTACCCTCAATGCCGCTGAGTTAGACGCTAACGGGCAAGTGGTCACCAAGCAGCGAACCTTAAAGGTGAAAATTCCAAAAGGGGTTAAGCAAGGCCAACGAATTCGTTTAGCTGGGCAAGGGTCAGCAGGAATTGGCCAAGGCGGAAAGGGCGATTTATACTTAGAAATTGACTTTAAAACGCATCATATTTACCGCGTGGATGGACATGATGTGTATTTGGATTTACCCATCACACCATGGGAAGCGGCCTTGGGTGCTACCATTAAAGTACCAACACCTGATGGGCAAGTGGACCTAAAAATACCTGCCGGTACGCAAGGCGGTGGCAAAATGCGCTTAAAAGCGCGGGGTATCCCCAGCACGCCACCCGGCGACTTATATGTAGTGCCTCAAATCACATTACCGGCGGCCGATAATGAGGAAGCAAAAGAATTATATCGGCAAATGGAAAAAACCATGGCCTATAACCCACGCAGTAAATTGGGAGTGTAATGAATATGGACGATAAAATACTCAACGGACTCTTGCTCGATGAAACAATAACACTGTCTTTAGACGACCTGTGCCAAGCCTGTTCAAGCAGCAATGAATGGGTGATTGAATTGGTGCAAGAAGGAGTTTTAGAACCCAGCGGCCAGCCGCAGTCGCAATGGCAGTTTAGCGCGCGTTGTCTGCAAAAAGCGCACACAGCCATGCGCTTACAACGTGATTTGGATATCAACCTATCGGGCATTGCTCTAGCGTTAGATTTACTGGATGAAATTGACCGCTTAAAATCACGATTATTGCAGCTAGAAAATGCAGCTAAGTGACTGATTTATTAGCAGAAGGTGAATCTAAAATCACCGTTTTTTATGATCAATCCTGCCCTGGCTGCGTTAAAGACAGAGTGTTGTTTGAGCGGCTAGCGGGTAGACGGGCGGCCTTATTCAATTGGTTTGATATTACTAGCCAAGATGAGGTGTTACGGCAAATTGGCATAGACCCGTATAAAGCGCTGCGCGAATTACATATAGAAGATACTGGCGGTACTATCCACTCAGAAATGGATGCCTACAGCATTATGATGAAAAAAATACCGATATTAATGCCACTGGGTGTGTTTATCTGCTTGCCCGGTATCAAGCCTGTACTCAGTTATTTTTACCGGCGAACCGTTGAAAAGCGCCTAATCTGCGAAAACCGACTATAATACGAACCCCCTCCCAGAAGACAACAATTGATGTCTATCCTTGAACCACTCCAGTTAGTGTTAGACGAGGCGTGCGCGTTGCTGTTATTCGACCTTATTGCTAAGGATTTATATCAACACGGCTATAGCGTGCAAACCAATGCCTTACCTGCTGAGTTGGCGGCTTTATTAGCGGCAGAGGTGCGTCTGCTACCAGCTGATCATTTTAAAAAAGCGGGTATTGGGCGCGATCAACAGCATATACTCAAGCCGTTGCTGCGTGGCGATCACATTAGCTGGATTACCGGTAATACCCAAGTTAATCAGGCTTGGCTAGAATGGGCAGGGTCTTTGCAGCAAGCGTTAAACCAACGTTTGTTGCTCGGCTTGTTTTCGTTTGAAAGCCACTTTGCCCACTACGCCATCGGCGATGTTTACACAAAGCATCAAGATGCGTTTAAAGGCGAGACCAATCGCGTGTTATCACTCGTCACCTACTTAAACCCCAATTGGAATGACGCCGATGGTAGCCAACTGGTGCTGTATCCGCAAGACATGAATAAAGACGGCCTTCAGGTGTCTCCCTGTTTAGCCACGCTAGTTGTTTTTTTAAGCGAAGACGTGCCGCATGAAGTACTCGCCGCGTTAGGTGACCGTTTTTCAATTGCTGGCTGGTTTAGCGTTAATAGTACGCCAGTTATTTGACCTATTCCAAAGGGCTAATCAATAGAATTCCAGAGGGCATCTCAATAAATTCTTGCAGGCTAATCATTAGAGTTTCGGTGCGCTAATTAGCTACAGTTACAGTAATAAACCCGCATCAATTGGGTGAAAAATGCTGGCCGCATCAATCAACGATTTAGCGGTAAGCGCTGGCACGCCGTAAAGCTCAGTACTCACGCCATATTGTTGGTTTATTTTTTCCAGCAACAAATCAAAATCACCATCGCCCGAGAGTAAAATAACGCGATCAACGTCTTTCGCAGCGTCTAGCACGTCAATCGTAATGCCCACATCCCAATCACCTTTAGCGCTGCCATCACTACGTTGAATAAACGGCTTCAGTTTAACGCTAAAGCCCATGTGTTTAAGCGCCGATTGAAACTTATGCTGGCCATCGTCATCACGATTAGTGGCATACGCGGTAGCTTGGGTAATGCTGCCTTGTTGGCTAATGGTTTGCCACAGTTTACGGTAATTAAATTGGCGTCCATAGGCTTGCCGAGTAGTGTAATAAATATTTTGTACGTCAACAAAAATGGCGGTTTTATTCATAAGACGGCTTAAGTTAAGCTAGCTCCAACTTGGTGTGGGAAGGTAAAGGCCTAGATTAGCATAGGTGTACCTGGTAAATCATGTGGAGAGACAAAGCAAAGGTAACTAAAAGGGAGGAAGGCTAAGTTAATAGGTTCTCAGCAGTAATGTAAACCTTAGCCAATAAGATTGGAAGCTGGGTTGTCATCACAATCTAACCCACATTTTATTTGTGTAGAATGTGATGAGAGAGCTTGCTACGCATTAGAAAATGCACAGAAGATTTTAAAAAAGATTGGGTCTGAGAGTTTTTTAATCTTATAGGGTGATTTTTGTTGCAATGATAAGTTTAATTTTTTTCTAAAACGGGCTTTAAGTACCCCCAGATCTTTTCTGAAATAATCGGTTGTGCTTTTTCATTGGGGTGAAGGTTGTCATCTTGGAACATATCTTTAGCTAAGGCGATGTCCTCTAATATAAATGGTACGTAATGAGTATTCGTTTCTTCGGCTAGTTCAGGGTAATTATTGTAGAAAAGGTCGGTATAGCGTTTGCCATAGTTGGATGGGATGCGCATGCTCAGCAACAGCACTTGAGCGCCGGATTTTTTACTGCGGTTAATCAACTCGCGTAAGTTCTTTTTGATTAAAATGGGTGAAAAGCCACGCAATCCATCGTTTGCGCCTAATTCTATGAGAACTAAATTGGGTTTATGTTGTTCTAAGGCTTTGTCTATTCGCGCAAGACCGCCGGCGGTAGTGTCACCGCTGATGCTTTTGTTGATAACAGTGTGCGGGTAGCCATTATCTTCGAGGGTTTGTTGAATAAGGTGTACCCAGCCTTTTTCTTCCGGCATATTGTAGGCAGCGCTTATACTATCGCCCAATACGATGATCGTATTGGCGGACGAAACCGTTGAGACAGTTGTAAAAATTGCCAGTAAAATGATTAAAGCTGAGTTCAGCAGAAACACTTTACCTTTAATGAAACGTATGCCCTGTGGGTATAAAACTAACCTAGCCATATTGGACCCTATTGATGTTGAAAAGTAATGAAACCATTATTAAAACCAAAAACCTTGGTAAAACCGTCTCCGTTGCCGATGGTGACTTGAGTATTTTATCATCTGTTAACTTAACGATTGATGAAGGTGAAAGTATAGCGATTGTGGGGGCATCTGGCTCGGGCAAATCGACCCTGTTGGGCTTATTAGCGGGTTTGGATTCGCCAACGAACGGTAGCGTCGCGCTAAAGGGTACGGAATTGACCGCCTTGGATGAAGATGGCCGTGCTGAAGTACGCAATAAGTTGGTGGGTTTTGTGTTCCAGTCTTTCCAGCTAATGCCGCGTTTAACGGCGTTAGAAAACGTAATGTTGCCGCTAGAACTACGTGGAGATAAAGGTGCAGAACAAACGGCGGTCTCTTTATTAAAGCGGGTGGGGCTTGAACAGCGCTTACACCACACACCGATGAAGCTATCAGGTGGCGAACAGCAACGTGTAGCTTTGGCGCGGGCGTTTGTTACCGAGCCCGCTATTTTGTTTGCCGACGAACCCACCGGTAATCTAGATAGTAAAACTGGCGAACAAATAATTGATTTATTGTTTGAGCTTAATCAAGAAAAAAACACCACGCTAGTATTGGTGACGCACGACACGGCGTTAGCCGCACGTTGCCAACGTACGCTACATATTGAAGCGGGACAACTCACATGAATCGACTTAACTTAGCGTTACGCCTATTAAAGCGTGATGCTCGAAGCGGCGAGTTAACCCTGCTGGTGTTGGCATTGATTATTGCGGTAAGTAGTTCCACGGCGATTAGCTTATTTGCCGACCGAATGCACCGAACCATGAATACTCAAGCAGCGGAGTTTTTAGCAGCTGATTTGGTGATTAGAAGCTCTGAATTGATCCCGGCAGAATGGCACGATAAAGCGCGTGAGCTTGGCTTAAAGCAAGCGCGAACGGCTGAATTTTCTACTGTTTTAATTGAAAACGATGAGTTACTACTGGTTGGCGTAAAGGCGGTTAGCCAAATGTACCCCTTGCGTGGGGAATTAAAAACAACGCAGGCAGATTACAGCGTAGAAACGACCCGTAGTAATGGCCCAAAAGCAGGTGAGGTGTGGTTGGACACACGCGTTTTGGCGACCTTAAAGCTAGCCATCGGTGATCAGTTGATGGTGGGGGAGCAGCCGTTAAGGGTGAGTGAAATGATTACTTATGAGCCGGATAAGCGAGGTGATTTATACAGCCTATCACCACGAGTGATGATGAGCGATGCGGACTTGCAAGCGACACAGATTTTACAGCCAGGTAGTCACATACATTACTTTTTTCAATTTAGCGGTAATGCGGCGGCATTAAATGACTTTAACGTGTGGGTAAAACCATTATTGTTGCCATCACAACGCTTAATGGACGTGCAAGAAGATCGCCCAGAGCTTGGTAGTGCATTATCACGCGCCGAGCGTTACTTGGGCTTGTCGAGCATTATTGTTATTTTAATTGCCGGTGTAGCGATTGCAATGTCCGCGCGTCGATACAGCGAACGACATTTTAATGCGACAGCTATTTTGCGTTGTTTGGGCTGTAAACAGAACGATATCCTAGTGCTGTTTTTGTACCAGTTTTTTATTTTGGGTGTGTTGGCATGTTCTATAGGCTCCTTAATTGGCTGGGCAACACAAGAAGTTCTATTTGAACTATTGCGAGAATTGTTACCGGCTAAAGTAGCTGCGCCGAGTTTGATCGCGGTGATGCTGGGTTTTATGACTGGTTTTGCGATTTTAATCGGCTTTGCTTTGCCGCCTTTGTTACGCCTAAAAAAGGTATCGCCGTTGCGCGTGTTACGGCGTGAATTAGAGCCGCTATCGAATAGCGCATGGTTAGTGTATGGGCTTGCCTTGTTGTTGATTTCTGGCCTGATTTGGCGCTACACACAAGACTATAAGCTAATGTTGGTGATTATTGGTGGTGGCTTAGCTACGACCTTGCTTTCAGGTATTTTATTGATGGGTTTGCTAAAGCAGCTGCGTAAACTGTTGCCGCATGTGAGCCTAAGTTATCGACTGGGTTTGCAAGGCGTATTAAGAAACCCCGTGGCTAGCGTGACGCAAATTTTGGCGTTTAGTATTACCCTATTGGCGATGTTGCTGAGCTTCACCGTACGAAATGATTTGATACAAGACTGGCAACAGCAATTGCCCGATAACGCGCCAAACCACTTTGCGATGAATATTTTGCCCGATCAAGTGGCCGCTTTTGGACAGCAATTAGAGCAGCAAACTATGGGGGCAGCGCAGTTTTATCCAGTTGTACGAGGGCGTTTGGTTGGCATTAATGACGTGCCGGTACAGCGAATAGTGAGTAAAGATTCGCAAGGCGAGCGCGCAACGCATCGTGATCTTAGTTTAACGTGGGGTAATAGCTTACCGAGTGATAATAAAACGGTAGCGGGTGAGTGGACTGGGGCGAAACAAGGTGAGGTGTCGATCGAGAGCAAACTAGCAGAAAGCTTGCAGGTGATATTAGGCGATAAGTTAACGTTTAGCATTGGTAGCGAACAGCTAGAGACAGTGGTGACGCATATTCGAAGTGTGCAATGGGACACCATGAAGCCAAATTTTTATATGGTGTTTGGCGATGGAACTCTTGATAACTACCCCGCGACGTATATCACCAGCTTTTATTTAGCCGAGGAGAATAAGAAAGTGCTAAATACCTTGGTGAAACAATTCCCAAGTATGACGTTGTTGGAAGTTGATACGCTTTTGAAGCAATTTAAAACTATTTTGACCCAACTCACGGCGGCGGTTAATTATTTGCTTTATTTTGCGTTGTTAGCTGGGTTTACGGTGCTATTTGCCTCGGTATATTCGACTTTGGATAACAGGATTAATGAAGGTGCGTTGATGCGCACGCTAGGTGCAAATCGCAGTTTGTTGAATCAAGCACACTGTGTTGAGTTTTCACTTATTGGCGTAATGTCGGGTTTAATAGCGGTGTTAATGTTTGAATTAGTCTCGTTTGGTTTATACCGCTTTGTTTTACATTTAGATTTTCAAATTAATATATGGCTTTGTTTACTAACGCCTTTAGTTAGCGTTGCTTGTGTTGTTGCGGCTGGTTTATGGGGCGTGAAAGATGTGGCCAATAAACCGCCGATGTGGGTTTTGCGAGATAGTTAGAATTAAAAGCTTTTTATACAAAACGTGAGGTGTTGTTTAGTCGTTAAATAACGTCACGTCTCTTTCAACAAACTGATGGGTGTATTGCATGCTAGATGAGCAAATTTCCAACGCTTGGAAAGCCGGAACGAAATGTGAAAAATGTGCCATTCGAAATATGGTTTTGTTTGCTGATTTGACACGCGAAGATTTTGATTTAATGCACCGCCCTATACATGATTTTGAATTAAGAGCCGGAGAGACTCTGTACAACGTAGAGGCTGATCCAACACATATTTTTACACTACGCTCAGGGCTAATTAAATTAATCAGTTACCTACCTGACGGTAGTCATCGAATTGTTAGAATTATAAAACAAGGTGATGTGGTAGGTCTTGAGGCAATGGGTGGTAAGCCTTATCTCCATCATGCGGTTGTGTTAGAAGTGGCAACGTTATGTAAAATCCCAGTGAGTTTAATTGATACGTTGAATGAAAATTCGCCTCATTTATCTAAGCAATTAATGCTGCGTTGGCAACAAGTTATATCTGACGCTGATATTTGGCTTTCACAATTATCAGTTGGGCTTGCTAATCAACGGGTTGCATCATTGTTGCTTTATTTGGCTGAAGGTGACAATAAAGATAAATGTTATTTGCCCAGCCGAGAAGATATGGGGGCTACGTTGGCTATTTCACCAGAAACAGCTAGCCGTGTTGTTGCAAGTTTTAAGCGCGAAGGTTGGGTAAAGTCGACCTCTCCTTATAGAGTAAGTCTTAATCCAGGTGCGTTGGCAGGGCTTCTAGAGAACAAGAAGGATTTAATACTTTGATTAAGTGCGGTTAGTATTTACTAGACGTAAATGTAACTATTTATAATGTTTGTAGCGTTAGTCTTTAGCGATGGTACAGAGCGGTAATGTTAAATTAGGCTTGGCTACTTTAATACTTACATTAAATAAACGGCTGTTGCATCCTAGGTCATAGGTGTGTCGGCCCTCACTAGGGCGCTGTTAACAGTTTTATACTTTTGGGGCTGACTATAGAATTCTAAGTGCGTTCTATTAGTGATTTATTAGCGTTGTTTTTTTGGTCTATGCTTCTATTAAGAACGGGAATAAGAAATATAGTCGCCGATTATGGGTTGGGAGACTTGCTTGGAATCGAGTATGATTCATTATTATTTTGATTGATACGATAAGCAAAACCATGAAAAATTTATCTTTACAAGAGCAGTTATTAAACGCGGGGTTAACGAGCAAATCTAAAGCGCATAAAGTTAATACAGCCAAGCGTAAAAAAGTTCAACAAAAGCAAAAAAATAAAATAGAGGTGGTTGATGAGGCGGCCTTGCTGGCACAAAAAGCCAAGTTAAAGCAACTAGAGAAAGACAAGTTGCTGAATGCACAAGCGAACGAAGAAGCTCAAAAAAAGCAAATTTCTGGGCAAATAAATCAGCTAATTAATATGAATAAGCTCGCTAAAAATGATGATGGCGTAGCGTTTAATTTTACCGATAACAAAAAAATAAGAACCATCTACATCAGCGAGGCTTTACGCGAAAGTGTAGTCAAAGGCACCGCGGTGATCGTTAAGTTTGTTAAAACGTATGAAGTGGTTCCAGCGCCAATTGCTGGAAAAATAGAGGTGCGTGATAAAAGCAGGGTGATTTATTTAGCGGATACAGATACGACAACAACAGATGATGAGTATGCTGATTTTGAAGTACCTGATGATTTAATGTGGTAATGCCATCAAACGCTGAGATAATCGATCACTGTCAACAGTGGGTGTTACAGGTTATTGTTGGTTTGAATTTTTGCCCATTTGCAAAATCGGTAGTGGTAAACGATAGCGTTTGTTATCAGGTGGTTAATGAGCGAGAGATGGCTGCGTGCTTGATGGCGTTAAGCGACGAGATGAAGCGCTTGATCACCAACGATACGGTAGAAACAACATTAATGATTTTTCCAATAGGGTTTGAGTCGTTTGAAGGGTATTTGGATTTAGTTGATATTGCTAATGCACTTTTAATTGACGAAGGACATGAAGGTACCTTCCAGCTGGCGAGCTTTCATCCAGATTATTGTTTTGATGGGCAACCCTACGACGATGCGGCGAATTATACTAATCGCTCGCCTTACCCCATCTTGCATATAATACGCGAGGAAAGTCTTGAAAAAGCCTTGGCTAGCGTGTTGAACCCTGAAGATATTCCGAATAGAAATATCGAGTTGGCCCGAGAAAAAGGCTTGGTAAAAATGCAGGCGTTATTACATAGCTGCCTGCAAAGCACATAAATCGCTTAGCCTATAACCCTCGCTTTATGTGAGCGATGATTATAGAGCGATGGTCTGTTTAATGAGTGCCTGTTTTTAAGTTGGCGACTTCTTGGCTTTTAAGGTATTCATCGTATGTACCGTGATAATCTATAATGCCGTTCGGGGTAATTTCTACAATACGGTTTGCCAATGAGGAGACAAATTCACGGTCATGACTGACGAAAATAAGTGAGCCATCGTAGTTTTCTAACGCAAGGTTAAGTGACTCAATAGATTCCATATCCAAATGGTTTGTCGGTTCATCCATCAGCATGACATTGGTTTCGCCTAGAGTGAGTTTGCCGAATAACAGTCGATTTTTCTCACCACCCGAACAGACAGCCACTTTTTTGTTGAAATCGTCTGAGGAGAACAATAATCGACCTAATGTCATACGAACCACTTGATCATCGTGGCTTGGCTTGCGCCATTGGCTCATCCAGTCAAATAAAGTCATGTCGACATCAAAATCGGCACTGGCATCTTGAGGGCAATAACCCAAAGTAGCATTTTCAGCCCATTTTATGTTGCCGCTGTTTGGAGCTAGCTCGTCCATTAAGCAGCGTAATAAAGTGGTTTTTCCTGCGCCGTTCTCACCGATAACTGCCATACGTGTACCCGCTTCTAAAATCATAGATGCGTTTTCAAACAAGGGCTCATCGTCAAAACCGTGACCAACTCCATCCAGTGTTACCGCTTCACGGTGTAATTTTTTCGCTTGTTTAAAGCGGATAAACGGGCTGACACGAGAAGAGGGCTTAATGTCTGCGAGTTCGATCTTTTCAAGTTTTTTAGCGCGAGACGTCGCTTGTTTAGCTTTTGAGGCGTTGGCAGAAAAACGGCTAACAAATTGTTGAAGCTCTGCAATTTGTGTTTTCTTTTTGGCGTTCTCCGATTGCATGAGTTCACGTGCTTGTGTTGAGGCGATCATGAAATCATCGTAGTTACCCGGGTAAATACGCAGTTCACCATAGTCAATGTCAGCCATATGTGTGCAAACAGCATTTAAAAAGTGTCGATCATGAGAGATGATGATCATGCTGCTTTTAGATTGATTGATGATGCCTTCAAGCCAACGGATGGTATTGATATCCAAGTTGTTGGTAGGCTCGTCGAGTAATAGAATGTCTGGTTCTGAGAATAACGCTTGGGCCAGTAATACACGCAATTTCCACCCTGGCGCCACATTGCTCATTAAACCATAATGGAACTCTTGTTCGATGCCCGCGCTCATCAACAACTCTTCAGCACGGCTTTCGGCGCTGTAGCCGTCCATTTCGGCAAATTCGACTTCAAGTTCAGCGACTCTCATGCCTTCTTCTTCAGTCATTTCAGGCAAAGAGTAGATGCGCTCGCGCTCTTGTTTTACCTTCCATAATTCGTCGTGCCCCATAATAACGGTGTCGACAACAGAGTATTCTTCAAAAGCAAATTGGTCTTGCCCCAGTTTGCCAATACGCTCTCCAGGGTCTTTTGATACATTGCCCGATGTTGGCTCAAGGTCACCTCCTAAAATTTTCATGAAGGTCGATTTGCCGCAACCGTTTGCGCCAATAAGGCCGTATCGGTTACCGTTGCCAAATTTGGCTGAGACGTTTTCAAACAGTGGCTTAGAGCCAAATTGCATGGTGATATTTGCACTAATTAACATAATGGTTGCTCGTATTAAATGTGTTGAGTATGAATGTGGTTATTTGTTGCCATAATTATCAGGGCGGTTAGCAGCACTGTTTTGAGGCTTGCGTTGTTTGGCACGTGAGGCACTCGGTTTTGCATTCGAGCCAGCTTTTGGTCTGGCATGTGAATGTTTTTTTGCTGACGTGTTTCTTGGTCGCTGATTATTTCGCCCATTTTGAATAGGTTCTGGTTTGATGCTGGGGTCGGGCTCGTAACCTTCAAAGGTTACTTTTTGAATGTTAGTTTTGATTAAACGCTCGATATCTTTTAACAACTTCAATTCATCAACACAAACCAGTGACATCGCTTCGCCTTCACTGCCAGCGCGACCCGTTCGGCCAATACGGTGAACGTAATCTTCGGGCACGTTGGGTAGTTCAAAATTCACAACGTGAGGTAGTTGGTCGATATCTAACCCTCGTGCGGCAATATCGGTAGCGACGAGAACGCGAATATCATTAGACTTAAAGTTGGCGAGTGCTTTGGTGCGAGCGCCTTGGCTTTTGTTGCCATGAATTGCAGCTGAAGTGATGCCGTCTTTATTAAGTTGCTCTGATAGTTTGTTTGCACCATGTTTTGTGCGTGTAAAAACTAATATTTGTTTCCAATCATTTGAGCCTATAAGGAAAGACAGTAGTTCACGTTTGCGCTTTTTATCGACGGGGTGAACAACTTGGGAGATAAGCTCTGATGCGGAGTTTTCTTTAGCGACTTCGACTAATGCTGGATTGTCTAACAGGCTGCTGGATAACTTTTTAATCTCGTTTGAGAAAGTGGCAGAAAACAGTAGTGTTTGCTTTTGTTTAGGAAGCAAGGCTAGCACTTTTCTAATATCTCGAATAAAGCCCATGTCGAGCATACGGTCGGCTTCATCTAGAACTAAAATTTCAACAGATGAGAGGTCTACCGTGTTTTGACTGACGTGGTCGAGTAGGCGCCCGGGTGTAGCAATTAGAATATCAACGCCTTTACGAAGTTTCTGTTTTTGTGGGTTAATGTTAACGCCACCAAAAACAACAAAGGAAGATAGTGGTAGGTTGTGCCCGTAATCTTTGACGCTTTCGGCGACTTGCGCGGCCAGTTCGCGGGTGGGTGTTAATATTAAAGCACGCACTTTAGATGGTTTTATGCTGCCATCACCTGATTCCATTAATCGCTGTAAGACGGGTAGAGTGAAACTGGCTGTTTTGCCTGTGCCAGTTTGCGCGCCACCCATTAGGTCGCGGCCTTCTAATATAAGTGGGATGGATTGAGACTGGATAGAGGTGGGGGTACTGTAACCTTTTTTTGATACAGCACTGAGTAGTTCGGCTCTTAGGCCGAGTGAGTCAAAAGACATGTGTTTTTTCTCCATGAGTCCAGCCGCCATCGTTTGTATGGCACGGTCGAGGTGGAAACAATGATTAATTACGTTGGACATTATTTTCTAATAGTGCCGCATTTGAGGTGGGTGCAGACCGATCAGCACAACCATTTTGATGGTGCGCATTGTACCTGATAGCTGAGCTAGGTTGTGAGATAAGTCCAGTAAACTTTAATAAACTACTGTTTTTATGTGAAAATTACGTTAGAATCATGTTCGCTACATTCTCTACTGGTTTTTGTAAGATCTGCTCTTGTTAATTTCCTTGTAAGATTTGTAACATTTTTTAATTTTTTTAATTTTATTGAGGTAATTATCATGGCAACAGGAACAGTTAAGTGGTTTAACGAATCAAAAGGCTTCGGCTTTATCACTCCAGAAGATGGCAGTAAAGATGTATTCGTACATTTCTCAGCTATCGCAAGCGAAGGTTTCCGTACGTTAAACGAAGGTCAACAAGTAAGCTTCGACGTAGAGAATGGTCCTAAAGGACCACAAGCTGTCAACGTTACAGCTTAAGCTTCTATTTGCATGAAAAAGCCTCGCTTCAAGCGGGGCTTTTTTTTGTCTAATAACTTTGTGGGCGTGTTCTTAATGTATGATTAGCTTGAAAATTTAAGGTTAGAAACTAATGACTGAAATATTGGATCAAATTAATGCGGCGTTATTACCCAGTGCATTTATTATCTTAATGGGTGTTTTGCTGAGACATTGGGAACCGGCAGGCTTAACGTTGCAGGAAACGCGACGTGTGATTAGTACCTTGGTGATAAATTTATTTTACCCTGCGCTTATTTTTTCTGTCATCCCTAATGTGGAGTTGTCGGGTGATATTTTTAGTGCGCCAATGGTGTCAAATGTCGGTATTGTTGCAGGTATGCTGGCTTGTTGGGTATTTTACCCTTGGTTGAAACGCCAGGGTTGGGGTAAGCCTGAGCTGGGCGCGCTAATGCTTGTTTGCGGCTTGGGGAATATTATTTCACTTGGGGTGCCATTACTGCAGGCCATGCAGGGTAATGATGCGGCAAAATTTGCCATTTATGTTGATATTATGGCAATAACTCCGATGTTATGGATTGTCGGTTTATGGATAGCGATTGAGTGGGGAGAAAATGATGAAGAGAAGCAAACGCCGTTAAGGTTCTTTAAGTCATTGTTAAGTTTGCCGCCTATTTGGGCCTTTATTGCTGCAATTCTGATGAATATTTACGATATTAGTCTGCCCCTTTTCCTTCAAAAAAGCACGACTATGTTAGGTAATATTACTATGTCAGGTATGTTGTTGGTGGTCGGTATGTCGTTATCATTTGGTAGCCTGAGAAAGCATAAAGGGATTGCCATTTTAGCATCTGCAATAAAGCTGCTTGTTGTTCCGGCGGTGGTTTATTTTACGGCTAGTTCAACGATGACAGATGCAAAGACGATAGAGGCAACGGTATTAATAGCTTCAACGCCTTCGATGATGGCAACAATGATTTTGAGTGAGCGTTACGGTTTGAATACTGAGTTACTGTCTACCGTCCTAGTGGCCAGTACAGCGTTATTTTTTGTTACTCTGCCGATTTGGTTGTTGGTGCTGGCTTAGTAGGGTTATCAATATCATGCACGAGTGTGTCTTGAATCTGGTCGTGTACATCTTCGACAGATGACTCAACGCTTTTAATTGATTCTGAAGCACTACTGTCAAGCGTGTGTTTAGCTCGCTCTATAGATTGCTTTAGTTCTTCAACGCGCACTTGCTCATCAATTTCATACTTAACTGTTTTTACCATTCCTTGAGCTTTTCCAATCCATAACCCGATTGTCCGTGCAACGCGAGGGAGTTTTTCGGGGCCAATCACTAGAAGTGCGATAATGCCGATTAAGCATAGTTCAAAAAATCCAATATCAAACATAAGTAGTTAAGCAATAATGAAAGAGTGCGGCTGTTTTAGAAAATCATGCTCTCAGTATAAGATAAAGTTTGTGTGCTAACCAATAAAGAACGTTAATGTTTTGGGATAAATGTCGATTGGAAAATAGTTCATGTAAAATGTCATGCTTTATATGAAATAATGAAACCTGATTAGTGGGCATGTTAGGGGCATAGTATGGGAACTGCTACTAATGAATGGCAAGAGAAAGGCTTGCTGATGACAGAGTTGCATTTTGTTAGTGACGCTACGGTATTCATAAAAGTGCTCATTGAAGTCATCAAGGTTGGTGCCGCGTGTGATTTTATGTAACCAGAATAGCGGGAATGTTTGAAGTGACAATGGAACCTAGTAGATGTTACAGGCTCTAAGTTGTTTGTAAGTAATTAATAATTATTGAGGGTGGTATGTCTGTTAAATTAACTGAAAGTGCAGCAATTCAAGTACAAGATCAATTAAATAAGCGAGGAAAGGGTTTAGGTTTGCGTTTAGGTGTTCGGGAGTCTGGTTGCTCTGGTTATTCTTATGTTATTGATTTTGCAGATAAGGTTGAGCCTGCTGATACTGTCTTTGAGGAACATGGCGTGAAGGTTATTATCAACCAAGAGTCGCTTAGTTTTCTAGACGGTTTAGAATTAGATTTTGCCAGAGAAGGCATTAATTCGGCGTTTAAATTTAATAACCCAAATGTTACCGACGCGTGTGGATGTGGTGAAAGTTTCACTGTCGACACTTAAATCATTTTCTATTAGCCATTCGAGCTGATAAAAGCGGTATTAACAAGTCATTACTTGATTGCTAGAAAGTGTTGTAATCTGTAAACTACGTGTTTTATGGCAGTCTATTGCCAGATAACCTAATGCCGTGAATTTACACGGTTTTTTCTAAAATTAATTTATATTGTTGGAGTAATACTATGGCGCTTGAGCGTACTTTTTCTATTGTAAAACCAGATGCAGTTGCAAAAAATGTAATTGGACAGATTTATGCTCGCTTTGAAGAAGCCGGTTTAAAAATTGTTGCGTCTAAAATGTTGCAGCTTTCACGTGAGCAAGCAGAGGGGTTCTATGCTGTGCATAAAGAACGCCCTTTTTATAACGATTTAGTTGAGTTTATGATTTCTGGTCCAGTGATGGTACAGGTGCTTGAAGGTGAAAATGCCATTCTTAAAAATCGTGAAGTGATGGGTGCTACAAATCCTGCTGAAGCAGATGCAGGCACAATTCGTAAAGATTTTGCTGATAGCATTGATGAAAATGCAGTGCATGGTTCAGATGCTGCTGAAACAGCAGCAGAAGAAATTAAATTCTTCTTTAACGATAACGAACTTTGCGAACGTCTTCGTTAATAGTTAATGAGCTCTAAACTAAACCTGTTGAACTTAGACCGTAAAGGTCTAGAAGCACTTTTTACCGAGATGGGTGAGAAGCCGTTTCGTGCAACGCAGGTTTTAAAATGGGTTCACCAAGAAGGTGTTTCCGATTTTGAGTTAATGACTAATATCAGCAAGGCGTTAAGAATTCGTCTTGCTGATATGGCTGAAGTTCGCGTTCCAGAAATCGTTCTCGAGCAAAAGTCTGACGATGGTACTTACAAATGGGTGCTGGAATTAGATGGGCAAAATCGTATTGAAACAGTTTTCATTCCAGAAGATGGTCGTGGTACGTTGTGTGTTTCATCACAAGTAGGTTGTGCACTAGAATGTACGTTTTGTTCAACCGCTCAACAAGGCTTTAACCGTAACCTATCAACGGCTGAAATTATCGGTCAAGTTTGGGTGGCAGCAAGAGCGTTGGAAGGGAAAGCTAATTTAACAAATGTTGTGATGATGGGGATGGGCGAACCGTTGCTTAATTTTAACAACACCGTCGCCGCGTTAGATTTAATGATGGATGATTTTGCATATGGCTTGGCGAAACGACGTGTAACAGTCAGTACATCAGGGATTGTGCCGGCGATGTATCGGCTAGCTGAGGTTAGTGATGCTAGTTTAGCCGTATCTTTACATGCACCGAATGATGAGCTTAGAAATGAGTTAGTACCCATTAATAAAAAATACCCTATTGCTGAATTGCTAGAAGCGTGCAAACACTACATTAAAGGTGAAAAGCGACGAAAAGTAACATTTGAATACGTTATGTTAAGCGGTGTCAATGACTCGGTAGAGCAAGCGCATGAATTAAAACGTCTATTGGCAGATGTGCCTTCAAAAGTAAACTTAATTCCTTTTAATCCATTTCCGAATACTCAGTACAAACGGTCGAGCAATAATGCAATACATCGTTTTACCGATGTATTGAAAGAAGCTGGTTTAGTAACAACCACACGTAAAACGCGAGGCGATGATATTGATGCCGCTTGTGGCCAGTTAGTCGGTAAGGTAAAAGATAAAACTAAGCGACAGTTAAAGAAACAACAGGCGGCAGGGCTATGAGAAAATGGAGTTTTCGGTTAATGATGGCGTTCGTTGCGGTAGCTATTGCTGCTTGCCAACCTCAACAAGTTAAAGAAAGTAATTCGTCTATTCAAGGTGCGGAAAAAAGCCCTGCTGACGTATATGTTTCACTCGGGGTGGAATACATGAACAGGGGAATGAATGAGGTTGCGTTAGAAAAACTAAAGGCAGCGATTAACATCGATCCTTTTTCAAGTAATGCCCATAACGTTCTTGCAGTACTTTATGATCGGCTAGGTGAACAGTCGCTCGCAGGCAAACACTACAAAGAAGCGGTTAACTTAAGTCCTAAAAACTCTAGTGCGCAAAATAATTATGCACGTTATTTGTGTGGAATTAAGGAATTTGACTTGGCCGATCAGCATTTTAATATTGCATTAAAAAATCCATTGTATAGATCCCCCGTTGTCGCCCTAACCAATGCAGGAACCTGCGCATGGAAAGCAGGCGATTTAGAAGAAGCGGAAAGCTATTATCGAACTGCGTTACAGCGAGACAAGCGTTCCGCTATCACCTTGTTGCAAATGGCAAAGTTAAAATTTGAGATGAAAAATTATTTATCTGTCAGAGCTTATCTACAGCGTTTTAAGGCGGTCAATAAGCATACGCCGGCATCGTTATGGCTCGGTATCCAAGCAGAAAGTAAGCTGGGTGATAACAATAGTGTTGCCAGTTATATTTTACAATTAAAACAACTCTACCCCGACTCTCATGAAGTGGGTTTGCTCGAAAAAAGTAAGTTTAACCGTCGATAGTCACAGAAGATTTATGAGTAAAAAGTTACAAGCTATTCGTGGTATGCACGATATTTTGCCTGATAAAACGCCACTTTGGCAGATGCTGGAAAAAGCGATGTCTGAAGTATGTCAGCAATATGGTTACGCTGAGATACGTATGCCATTAGTTGAAACTACCGATCTGTTTTGTCGTTCGATTGGTGAGGTGACAGACATCGTCGAAAAAGAGATGTATACCTTTGAGGACCGTAATGGTGACTCTCTTAGTTTACGCCCAGAAGGCACGGCCAGTTGCGTCAGAGCGGGTTTAGAGCATGGCTTGTTTTATAACCAAATACAGCGTTTGTGGTACCAAGGCCCGATGTTTCGGCACGAAAGACCTCAAAAGGGTCGTTATAGGCAATTTCACCAGATTGGCATTGAGTGCTTTGGTATGTCGGGAGCCGAAATTGAGGCAGAGATCATCCTTATGTCATATCGTTTGTGGCAAAAGCTTGGCATAGCAGATGAGTTGACGTTAGAGCTTAATACGCTAGGTACGCTTGAAGAACGAGCAACTTACAAAGAAATTCTTATTGACTATTTTAACCAGCGCTTAGCAGAGCTAGATGAAGATAGTGTGCGGCGTTTAAATACTAATCCATTACGTATTCTGGATAGTAAAAACCCACTTATGCAAACGCTTATCGAGGCTGCTCCTAAACTTCTCGATTCTTTAGGTGAAGAGTCTATTCAGCACTTTGAACAGCTGCAAAGCTACTTGAATGATGCGGGTGTAAGTTTTGAATGTAACCCTCGCTTAGTTCGCGGTTTAGATTATTATTCGCATACCGTATTTGAATGGACGACGACATCATTGGGTGCTCAAGGTACCGTGTGTGCGGGTGGCCGTTATGACGGGCTTATTGATCAATTAGGTGGTAAGCAAACGCCCGCGGTTGGTTTGGCAATGGGGGTTGAGCGATTGATATTGTTATTAGAACAATATCAATGGAACGTTAACTCGCCTTTAGCCTATATTGTTTATCAAGGTGATCAAGCGAGAAAAGAAGCGATACAGTTGGCAGAGCGTTTACGTGACCAATTACCTGGAAAAGGTATTGTTTTGCACTGTGGCGGTGGTAGTCTAAAAAGTCAGTTTAAAAAAGCAGACAAGACCGGCGCTTCGTTAGCATTGATCCTAGGTGAAGATGAAGTTGAAGAAAAAAAAGTGAGTATAAAGTTTTTGCGTGATCGACAAGAGCAACAGCAGTTACCTCAACATGAATTAGCACTCTTTTTACAAAACAACAGTTAAAACGGAAAATACGATGGACGTTTATCAAACAGAAGAAGAACAAGTTGAAAGCATAAAAAAATGGTGGGCAGAGAATTCGCGCTCAATTATTTTTGGTGTCGGTTTGGGTTTAATTGGTCTTTTCGGCTGGCAAAGTTGGCAAGAGAAGACGCGTACTCACGTGCTAGAAGCCTCTGATACCTATCAGTCATTGGCACAATCGATGAAAGACTCCAAATTTGACGCAGCTATATTGTTGGCGAATGAAATTGACGAAACATATAGCGATACACCGTACGCGGCTCTTGCAGGAATGCATAAAGCTAAAGCGCAAATTGAAACAGGTGATCGCAAAGGTGCGATTGAGTCTTTAGAAAAAGTAGCAACGACAGCAGACAATAATTCAATCCAACATATTGCACGTGTACGTGCATTTAAGCTTCGAATCGCCGATGGTGATATGACCGGCGTTATTGCCGATATTGATTCAGTTATTGCTGAAGAGAACGGTATTAACCCAGGCGAGTTTATTGGTCAATATGAGGCATTAAAAGGCGATGCGTACCGTTTGTTAGGTGACGTTGAGAAAGCTCGGCATGGTTACATCGCAGCGCTTAGAAATGCAACATTAGATCGTCGTTTAATTCAATTAAAGCTTGATGATTTAGGTCCACCTCCAGCTAATTTTGCGGACGTTAACAACGACCCCGCTAAAGAGACAGAAAAATGATCCGAATAGGTTTGCTTATACTCGTAATGACCTTAGCCGGATGTGCGGGTATGGTCGAAAAGACGAAATCGGCAGGGAAAAGTCTAGAAAGTAGCATCATCGATATGATGAGTACGTCTGACGATGATGAGTCTGCACCACCGCATGCGTTAGAAGAGATCGCTGAGCAAGTTGTTCTTACGCCAGTGTGGACGCAAAAGGTAACAGAAGGTAAAGGTAGGCGCTTTCTAAAGCTTGAAATGGTGGTATCAGATGGTAAGCTTTTTGTTGCTGATCAGGAAGGTTTAGTAGTAGCACTCGATCAGAAAACAGGTGAGCCCTTATGGGAAGTTAAAACAGAACTCCCTATATCAGGTGGATTAGAGGTCGGTTTTGAGCATGTTTTTTTTGGCACAACGGATGCAGATGTCGTTGCGTTAAAACTGGCTGATGGTGATACTGCATGGACAACTCAGGTTTCTAGCGAAGTATTATCAACACCGAGGTTTTCAGATGGATTCCTTGTTGTTCGTAGTATAGATGGTGCAGTGAATACCTTAGATGCGGCAACAGGTGAAGAGCGTTGGTCGTATGTTCGAGATGTGCCTGCCTTAAGCCTACGTGGAACCAGTTCACCAATCATTAAAAGTGGCGGTGTTATTAGCGGCTATGCGAATGGTAAGTTAGTTGTTTTACGTTTAAAAGATGGTTTACAAATCTGGGAGACTAGTGTCGCAGTGCCAAGGGGGCGTGGTGCGTTATCTCGTATGGTTGATGTTGACTCTGATCCGTTAGCAGGGGAGCGCTTCATTTATGCGGCTACCTTTAATGGAGGGGTTGTTGCTGTTGACGTGAGGTCAGGAGAAATTTCTTGGCGACGTACAGAAATGTCATCGTATAAGAAAATGCTGGCAGACTGGGTGTCAATTTTTGTTGTTGATGTGAATAATCATATTTGGTCTGCGGATCAAAATGATGGCGGAATTAATTGGCTGCAAGACAGGCTAGAAAACCGTCAATTAACACCACTAACTCAAGTGGGAGATTATTTGTTAACGGCGGATTATGAAGGTTATGTACATATTTTAAATGTAACAGATGGTGCGTTAGTAGGTCGTTTGAAAGTGAGCGATGTGGCTATTACAGCGGCGCCTATTGTCGATGATGGTTTGATCTATGTGCAAGATATAGACGGTGAAATAACCGCATTGCGTGTAGCCGACCAGGGCTTCTCGGAAGAATAAATCATGTTGCCTGTTATTGCTCTGGTAGGTCGGCCTAATGTTGGCAAATCAACCTTATTTAATTATTTGACACGTACGCGCGATGCGCTAGTGGCTGATTACCCTGGTCTAACCCGGGATCGCCAATATGGCCTAGTTAAACGTGCAGATATCAAGTCGTTAGTAGTTGATACAGGTGGTATTACGGCTACATCAGAAGGCATCGATGGCGTTGCTGTAGAACAAGTAGAGCGTGCGCTTGAAGAAGCCGATGTCGTACTTTTCTTGGTTGATACCCGACATGGTATTCACCCTATTGATGAAGAGATCGGTCAAAATTTACGTAAACTAGGTAAGCAGGTTGTGCTAGTTGCGAATAAAACTGATGGTCTTGATGCAAATACACATATTGCAGAATTCCATAAAATGGGTTTTGAAAAGCCTTGGCCTATTGCTGCTACACATGGGAGAGGCGTGCTTGAACTGCTGAAGCATGTCTTTAATATCTTACCGAAGATAGATTCATTTGATGACACGTTGGCAGGAGAAGGTATAAGGGTGGCGGTTATTGGGCGCCCAAATGTTGGCAAATCGACACTCATTAATCGCTTGTTAGGTGAAGAAAGAGTTGTAGTGTTTGATCAGCCCGGGACAACGCGAGATAGCGTTTTTATTCCCTTTGAACGCGATGGTACACAATACACATTGATTGATACAGCCGGTGTGCGTCGACGCTCTAAAGTTTCCGAAGCGGTTGAGAAATTTAGTATCGTTCAAACGTTGCGTGCTATCGACGATACCCATGTGGTTATTTACCTTATTGATGCAAGTGAAGGTGTAACCGATCAAGATGCTAGTTTGTTAGGTATGGTATTGGAAACGGGTAGAGCACTTGTTATTGGTCTTAATAAATGGGATGGCTTATCAGAAGATCAGCGAGATAAAGTTAAGCGCCAGATTGATGTGAAACTAAGTTTTCTTGAATATGCAGAACGTTATTTTATTTCGGCATTACACGGAAGTGGTGTTGGTAAATTATTTGAGTCTATTGGTGCTTTGTATCGTTCTGCAATGATTGATATGTCTACACCGCGTTTAACAGAAATTCTCGAAAATGCGGTTAAGGCTCACCAACCGCCGTTGGTGGGCGGTCGTCGTATTAAGCTTAAGTTTGCTCACCAAGGGGGGCAAAATCCACCTGTTATTATTATTCATGGTAATCAAACCGTCGCTGTTCCAGGTAGTTATAAACGTTATTTGATGAATGCGTTTAGAGAAAAACTGAACTTGGTTGGAACGCCTGTGAGGATTGAGTTTAAATCGCCTGATAACCCTTACGCAAAGAAAACAAGGAAATCAGCGACGAATATTGAGAAGGGCAAGAAGAGCAAATCTAAAGATAAAAAAAGAAGTAAGCCTAAGCATAGTTAACTTTTTATCGATAGGTTTGAGCGCTTTATGGCTCACCTTCCCAGTTTTCAATCTTAATTGCATCACCTTCATTTTTTAGTGCTGCCAGTTCAGGGTATTTTTTAATCCGTTTCTTTAGGCTATGTCGAATAGAGCGAATAAGAAACCGTGTGTCCGTATTCCAAGGCAAGTCGAACTCATTCTTGCAGTGTGTACAGGTGAAGGTAGCCGTGTCTTTATCATGAACAATGCTGGTGATTGTCCAGTGATCGCAAATAGTGCAAAGGTCTTTAATGTGCATGTTATTTTTTCTTTGTGGAGAGTTTGTGTATATGGTCGCTAATAAAAAGGGCGGGGTCAACCTTGGTGTTATTGAGGTAGACGTTCCAATGTAGATGAGGTCCTGTTACGCGACCTGTGGCCCCTATTTTAGCTATTTTTTGTCCTTGTTTAACCGTGTCGCCGATGCTGACTAGTGTTTTACTTAAATGGAAGTATCCACTAATAAGCCCCTGCCCGTGATCAACAAGCACTGTGTTGCCGTTAAAAAAATAGTCACCAACATCAATGATAATACCATTAGCTGGGGCGATAACATCGCTGCCTGTCGGGGCGGCAATATCTAGGCCGCTATGTGGTTTTCTGGCCTGTTCGTTAAAAAAACGCTTTAGCCCAAAAGGGCTGCTTAAACGGCCAAGGGCGGGCAAAATAAAGTCAACATTGGCTGGCATTTCACTCCAAGTTGACAGAGCGGTTGAGAGTGTTTTTCTTTCACGCGTTATCCGCTCCATATCCATCTTATTTGGGTTTATCATGCGTTTGTTTTTAGCGGTCTTTTTTAACGTAATATGCTGCGCAGGATAGGTTTTGTCGATGACATTAAAGGAAATAGATTGCCTCATGCTGACATCGCTTATTTGATGCACCCCAGGTTTTTCTGATAAGGGTATTCCAACCACCGCTAGCCATTTATTGTCTTTAAAAACGGTTAATACCTTTCGCTTATTGTAATAAATGAGTGGTTGCGTTTTAGTTATGAGAGGAACAATGGCAATACCACCCGGCACAGGCTGGTGCTGAGGGAATGCGTAGGCTAGCCCTGATAAAAGCAGGCCGATTAGAAATAGTTGGTATTTAACTGTTTTCATTAATGGCTTCTATGCTGGTTGTTAATGTTCCATCAATTAATTGGACATTGATTTTGTCTCCCAACCTAAGATGTTGAGTGGACTTGATGATTGTACCATCGCTATCACGCTTACTAATGCTATAGCCCCTAGAAAGTGTCGCTAAAGGGCTGAGTGTTTCTAAGCCCCTATTACAGTCCGTGAAGCGAATTCTAGCCCGTTGAAGTTGATGCTCAATAAGCAAGGGCAAACGTTGTTGAAAGAAGCTTAAACGCTGTTGTAACGTATGAGTACGTTGAATAGGATTGCTATTGACTAACCTTGACTTGAGCTCGGCGAAACGTAATTGGTGTTGCTGCAAAATTTGCTTAGGTGTCTGTAATAAACGTAGCTGGTAATCATCAAGGCGCTGGGCATGCATTTGAAGCTGCATCCCAGGGTGGGCACGTTTCAGCCGATGATGATATTGTGTTAACTGTTGATTTTTATCGGATAAATCACGGTATATCGCTGTCGATAATTGCTTTGCTAAATAATTTAAGTGGCTAAGCCATTGGTGCTGGTCTGGGCTAATGCATTCGGCCGCTGCCGAAGGCGTTGGCGCGCGATAATCGGCAACAAAGTCTGCAATAGTGAAATCAACTTCATGTCCAATGGCGCTGATAATGGGTAACGTTGAATTGTAAATAGCTCGGGCAACAATTTCCTCGTTAAATGCCCATAAATCTTCTAGTGACCCGCCTCCACGCGCAAGGATAAGGACGTCACAGTCTTCGCGCTTATTAGCCAGCTCAATCGCATCGACAATCTCGTGTTTAGCACGTTCACCTTGAACGGTAACTGGATAAATAAGAACAGGTAGAGAAGGGAAACGGCTGTTTAAAACGGTTAAAATATCGTGGATAGCAGCGCCACTAGATGAAGTGATAACGCCGAGCTTTTTAGCTAATTCAGGCAGTTGTTTTTTATGAACTTCATCATAAAGCCCTTCGTTTGAAAGTTTTTGTTTTAGTGCTTCATATTGTTGTCGAAGAGCACCTTCACCCGCTGTTTCCATTTGTTCAACGATTAACTGGAAGTTGCCGCGTGCTTCGTACAAGCTAACACGGGCGTTTAACATCACTCGTGTGCCGTTGTCTGGCTTGAAACCTACTTTGCGAAGTGGTGTACGAAACATTGCGCACTGTACTTGGGCCTTGTCGTCTTTTAGCGTGAAGTATATATGTCCTGATGCGGGCCGCGATAGGTTGGAAATTTCACCCTCAATACTGAGTGTTAGGAAAGTCCCTTCGAGTAAAAGGCGGGTTTCTCGGCAAAGTTCGGAAACGCTGTAGATATGATTGTTATCGTGCATAAAGCCGGAAAGATAGGTATATAGATGATAATTAATGGAGCATACCTTATAATGAGCTGCTTTTTCTACGACAAGCCCAAAGATATTATGCGATTCGAACAAGAAGCCTTAACATTTGATGATGTTTTGTTGGTGCCGGCACATTCAACGGTGCTCCCTCGGGACGTTAGTCTACAAACACAACTCACGCGTGGTATTTCGCTGAATATACCCATTCTTTCTGCTGCGATGGATACGGTGACTGAGGCTCGCTTAGCGATTGCCTTAGCACAAGAAGGTGGAATAGGGATTATTCATAAAAACATGACGGCTGAGCAACAAGCTCTTGAAGTGATGAAAGTGAAGCGTTTTGAAAGTGGCGTTGTTAAAGACCCCATTACGGTGTCGTCAGATACCACTATTCGTGAAGTAATGGCATTGACTCGCAAACATAATATTTCGGGTGTTCCTGTCGTTAATGGCACAGACCTTGTTGGAATTGTGACCAGTCGTGATTTACGTTTTGAAACACATTTAGATGGGCTGATTGAAGCGGCAATGACCCCTAAAGAAAAGCTAGTAACCGTTCGAGAGGGTGCAAGTAAAGAAGAAGTGATTCAGTTACTTCATAAGCACCGTATTGAGAAAGTATTAGTGGTTGATAACAGCTTTCATCTTCGTGGAATGATTACCGTTAAAGATATTCAAAAAGCAAAAGATTACCCTCAAGCTTGCAAAGATAACCAAGAACGCCTTCGTGTCGGGGCTGCTGTTGGTACAGGGCAGGGTACAGAAGATCGTATTGGCGCGCTGGTGGATGCAGGCGTAGATGTGGTGATTGTTGATACCGCACATGGCCATTCGCAAGGCGTGCTGGATCGTGTCTCATGGGTTAAAAAGAATTATCCAAACCTGCAAGTTATTGGTGGCAATATTGCCACAGCCGAAGCGGCATTAGCATTGGCGGATGCCGGTGCAGATGCCGTTAAAGTAGGTATTGGCCCGGGTTCAATTTGTACAACACGAATTGTTGCCGGTGTTGGTGTGCCACAAATAACAGCAGTTGATAATGCTGTTCAAGCACTAAAAGGAACGGGTATTCCTGTTATTTCTGATGGGGGAGTTCGGTACTCGGGTGATGTTGCGAAAATAATTGCTGCGGGAGCAAGTTCGGTGATGCTAGGTAGCTTATTAGCGGGTACAGAAGAAGCGCCGGGCGAAGTAGAGTTGTTCCAAGGCCGTTCTTACAAAAGTTATCGAGGAATGGGCTCGTTAGGCGCGATGTCTCAACAAGAAGGATCCAGTGATCGCTATTTCCAAGAAAGCAGCGAAACTGAGAAGTTAGTGCCAGAAGGTATTGAAGGCCGAGTAGCTTATAAAGGATCAATGGTCAGCATTGTGCACCAGCTTATCGGAGGCTTGCGATCAAGTATGGGCTATACCGGCTGTGAGAGCATTGACGTGATGCAGCATAAAGCAAAATTTGTTCGAGTCACTAGCGCAGGTATGCGTGAAAGTCATGTTCATGACGTCACCATTACTAAAGAAGCACCTAATTATCGTATTGAACGATAAACAACGAGGTTTAGTTTGAATACACAGCAATACGAAGATATCCATACTCATAAAATTCTTATTTTAGATTTTGGCTCGCAATATACTCAGTTAATCGCAAGGCGCGTTCGAGAAATTGGCGTTTATTGTGAAATTTACCCTTATGATGTTGAGCCTCAAGCCATTAGCGATTTTAAGGCGAATGGTATTGTGTTATCTGGTGGTCCAGAGACCGTGACTGAGGGTGATGCGCCGCAAGCACCGGCGATTGTTTTCGAATTAGGAATACCGGTATTAGGTATTTGCTACGGCATGCAAACTATGGCTGCTCAATTGGGTGGTTGTGTAGAAGCGTCTGAACACAAAGAGTTTGGCTACGCGAGTATACGTGCGCGCGGGCATACGGAGTTATTAAGAGATATTGAAGATCATATGACGCCGGAAGGCTATGGCATGTTGGATGTTTGGATGAGCCATGGTGATAAAGTGGTGGAGTTGCCGCCAGGTTTCAAATTGATGGCTAGTACAAATAGCGCGCCCATAGCCGGCATGGCTAACGAGGATAAGCAATTTTACGGCTTACAGTTTCACCCTGAGGTCACGCATACAAAACAAGGGGGGCGAATTTTAAGCCGCTTTGTGTTGGAAATTTGTCAATGTGAAGCATTGTGGACATCAAAAAATATTATTGATACCAGTATCGAATCGGTTCGTGAGCAAGTAGGTAACGAGCAAGTTGTCCTAGGTTTATCAGGTGGAGTTGACTCATCCGTTGTTGCAGCACTGTTACATAAAGCGATTGGCGATCAACTGATTTGTGTGTTTGTTGATACGGGCTTGCTGCGCCTAAACGAAGGCGATCAAGTGATGGCTATGTTTGCAGAGCATATGGGCGTTAAGGTTATACGAGTTAATGCTGAGCAGCGATACCTCGATAAATTAAAGGATGTGTCTGACCCCGAGAAAAAAAGGATTATTATTGGCAACTTATTCGTTGAAATCTTTGATGAAGAATCAGCCAAGTTAACCAATGCAAAATGGCTAGCTCAAGGTACGATTTACCCAGATGTTATTGAGTCAGCAGGGGCTAAAACAGGCAAGGCACACCTTATTAAATCACATCATAATGTAGGCGGCTTGCCTAAAGATATGAAGTTAAAGCTTGTTGAGCCGTTGCGGGAACTATTTAAAGATGAAGTTCGACAAATAGGTGTAGAGCTAGGTTTGCCATCTGATATGGTGTACCGGCATCCTTTCCCCGGCCCAGGCTTAGGCGTTCGAATTCTTGGGGAAGTTAAAAAAGAATACGCAGATTTATTACGTCTTGCAGACGATATTTTTATTAGCGAACTGTATAAAAACGACCTGTACCATAAAACTAGCCAAGCATTTGCTGTGTTTCTGCCCATAAAATCGGTAGGTGTTACAGGCGATGGACGCCGTTATGAATATGTTATTGCGCTACGTGCTGTTGAAACGATCGACTTCATGACCGCTCGCTGGGCGCAATTGCCTTATGACTTTTTGGGTCATGTCTCTAACCGAATTATCAATGAAATATCTGGCATTTCCCGTGTCACCTACGATATTTCAGGTAAACCACCAGCAACCATAGAGTGGGAATAGTTAGCTTTTAATGGATGATGAAGCTTGGATGCGCAAGGCAATAGCCTTAGCGCATAAAGCGGAAGAACTCGGTGAAGTACCGGTCGGCGCGATTATTGTTAAAGATAATCAATGCGTCGGTGAAGGTTTTAACCTTCCGATAAAGAATAATGACTCTACCGCACACGCAGAAATAATGGCGATACGTGCAGCTGGCCAGCAACTTAATAATTACCGCCTCGTTGAAACAACACTTTTTGTTACCCTTGAGCCCTGTGTGATGTGCATGGGAGCAATTCAACACGCCCGTATTAAACGTATTGTGTTTGGTGCGTTAGATGAGAAAAGGGGGGCAGTTTGTAGCGCATTAACATTAACCAAAGCCGATTACACAAACCACCATGTTGAATGGAAGGGTGAAGTGCTCGCTAATGAGTGTTCTACGTTGTTAACATCATTCTTTAAAAAGAGACGTTAATACAACCGCTGATATTTTGTTGATAAACTTCATAAGCAGCAAGCTTTTAAATATTGATTGTGCTTTCAACCGCTAGACTTAATGTATTGGTTATGAAAGAAGGTGAGTCATGACAAAACACAGTGAAACTAAATGGCTGGCCTGTGATGGAATGCCTATGCATGCAGTTAGATGGCAACCTGACGGTGAGCCTACCATGGTAGTTTGTCTTATTCATGGTTTGGGGGAACATAGCGGGCGCTATTCTAATATGGCTGAATACTATACTTCTCGTGGTGTAGAGGTGGTTTCGTTTGATTTACGTGGACATGGAAAGTCTGATGGTCAGCGAGGTCATAGTGACGATTTTCAACAAATGATACGAGATATCGACTGGTTTTTGTATAAGGTATCAAACATTGATGTTGAAAAACCTCACTTTATCTACGGCCACAGTTTGGGCGCTACACTAGCAATTAAATATGTTTTATCACATCCAGGAAAATATAAAGGCGTCATTTTAAGTTCACCCATGTTAAAGCCGGCTTTTGAACCACCTAAGTGGAAGGTCAAGTTAGGGCGTTTTGTGCAGTCTTTCTGGCCAACTTTGTCGCTGTCTAATGAGATTGATCCACGGGTATTAACTAGAGATAAGGCGCTATTAGAAAGCCGTAAAGAGGACTCCTTTAATCACGATAAAATTTCAGCTAAATTAGGAACTCAACTGTTGGAGGAGGGTGAGCGCCTATTGGAAGAAGCATCACTAGTAGACTTTCCTATATTGATGATGCATGGTAATGCTGATGAGTTGACCTGCCATAAAGCCACTACGTTCTTTGCCGAGCGTGCTGGTCAGCAATGTACATTGAAAATATGGGACGATTTTTATCATGAATTGCATCATGAGCCTGAAAAAGAAGATGTATTCGATTATTGTATTGCTTGGATGAAGCGACAATTATAGAGCCGGTAGTTTTTTGTCTAAAGCTGAATCGGTATTAGGCCTATTTTGTTCGCTTTTTATTTCGTCAGACTCAAGCTGATTTAACATATTGAAGTAGTGCCGAACATTGTCAATGTAAGTAACCGGCTCTTTACCGCGCGCGTAGCCATGCTTTGTTTGTTCATACCACTTTTTCTCAGCAAGAAGTGGTAGGCGCTGTTTTACATCAACCCACTTATCAGGATCTCCATTTTGCTGTTGGGTTAATATACGCGCGTCCTCCAAATGGCCTAAACCAATATTGTACGAGGCGAGTGCCATCCAAGTTTTGTCAGGCTCAGTGATGCGCTTAGGTATTTTTTTTAATCGAGTTGATAAATAACGTGCACCCCCTTCGATGCTCTGTTCGGGGTCTAATCGATTTTTGACGTTCATCTGTTTGGCGGTAGCCTTAGTAAGCATCATAATGCCACGCACGCCAGTGGGTGATACAGCGTGTTGATCCCAATGCGACTCTTGGTAAGCCACTGCTGCCAGTAATTTCCAGTCCAGTTGATATTTGTCAGCTGCACGATGAAAGAAACTTTTTAATTTAGGAAGCCTACTTTGTACATGCTGCCTGAATGTGCAAATGCCAACGTAGTTTAATTGTTTGGAATAGCCGAAGTACTTATCTTGGAGCTGATTGAGTACTCCGTTGGATTTTATTTTAGCAAGGAACTTAACGGCTTCATTGTATAAGCTGTGGTCTTCACTTAAGGGAAAGGCCCACGCTATTTTTTCAGGTTTTGAAATATCAAAAGCAACATTTAGGTTTGGATAATGGCTTCGAATAATTTGGAATTGATTGGAATCTACAATGGTGTAATCAAGTAAATGATCATTGACCATGGATACCAATTCTAAAACCGTACTATCGGTGACTTCATCCCAAGACAGTTTTGGATGAGAAGCTTTTAACTTGCGAAGGTTTTCGGCATGGCTTGTATCGGACAGTACTTCGAAGAAAGGACTCGTCAGTTGAGAGGTTGATTTAGGTCGGCGTGTTCGGTAATGGTAAACAACTTGTTGTGTTACCTTATAATAAGGTGGCGTGAAATGGAGTAGTTGTTCACGTTCAGGGGTAATGCTTAATCCTGCAGCCACAAAATCAGCTTCGTGCTCGGTGGTTAATTGTAATAATTGTTGGAACTTATCTGGAATGATAAAACGAACGTTGACACCAAGGTCGTTTGCAAATAGAGAAGCTAACTCGTATTCAAAGCCATAAGGTACAGACTCATCAAGCATATAGGTCGTTGGGTCTACTCGTGTTAGAACGACAAGTTCGCCACGATTAATCACAGACTCTAACAAAGTTGGGGGTTGAGAGCAGCTCAACAAAAAAAACAGTTGAAAAAGAAAAGAAAACTTGATGAATGTTGCTTTAAACATGCCCTATAGATTAGTTGAGTTTTTAGTAAAAAGTAACTAATTACTGTATTTGTAGTTGTCTAAGTGCCAAGCGATTAAAAAATCGAGAGGTGGGGTTTTCTGATTCAAAAATTAATGGGTGAAGGCGTAAAAATAAAACGACTGATATAACTAGAAGAGTGAATAGGGGCAGCTAATAACCTAGCACATTGACGTTTTCCTGATTTTTTAATTAGAAAGTCAATGTGCCAGAAAGTTTCAAGTTAATTAATCACTGGGTCGAGATCTCCTGATTCGTAACGAAGAACCATAGTTTCAAGGTCAATCGGTTTGATTTGGCTAGCCTGCCCTGATGTTCCAAAAGCATTCATACGTGCTTCACAAATACTTTGCATGGCGACAGTTGATACCGCTAGAAATTTTCTAGGGTCAAAGTTTTTAGGGTTTTCTGCTAAGTGTTGGCGAATAGATCCTGTACTCGCTAGGCGTAAGTCAGTATCTATATTGACCTTACGAACACCGTACTTGATGCCTTGTTGAATCTCTTCAACCGGTACGCCATATGTTTGGCCAAGGTCACCTCCGAAATCATTAACAGTTTTCAACCAATCTTGAGGTACCGATGAAGAACCGTGCATAACAAGGTGGGTATTAGGTAGTCGTGCATGAATCTCTTTGATACGTTGGATGGCTAATGTGTCGCCAGTAGGTGGTTTAGTGAATTTGTATGCTCCATGACTGGTTCCAATAGCAATAGCGAGAGCGTCAACGCCGGTTTGTTTAACAAAGTCCGCAGCTTCTTCAGGGTCGGTAAGCATTTGTTCATGTGTTAATACGCCAGTTGCGCCAACACCATCTTCTTCTCCTGCTTCTCCGGTTTCTAATGAACCTAAACAACCGAGTTCGCCTTCAACTGATACGCCACACGCATGCGACATTTCAACAGTCTTTTTAGTGACCTCCACATTATATTGGTAGCTACTAGGTGTTTTACCATCGGCTTCTAACGAACCATCCATCATGACTGACGTGAAGCCTAATTGGATAGACCGTTGGCAAATGGCAGGACTGGTACCGTGATCTTGGTGAAAAACAACGGGAATATGTGGGTACTGTTCTACCGCAGCAAGAATTAAATGCTTTAAAAAAGAAGAGCCCGCGTACTTTCTAGCGCCAGCAGAGCCTTGAATAATCACGGGGCTATTTGTTACATCTGCTGCTTGCATAACAGCATGAACTTGCTCCATATTGTTGGCATTAAAAGCAGGAACGCCATAGTCATTTTCAGCAGCGTGGTCGAGTAGTTGGCGTAGAGAAATTAAAGCCATTTGAAATCTCCTTATTAATTAAGTTGTTTAGTGACGAATGAGTACGATTCGTTGAGGGCACTAGTTTAACTTTTATAAGGTATAGTTTCTATTTTAAATAAAGTTTCGCTCATAAAAAAAGCCACAACCGTACGGTCGTGGCTTTTGTATGGGCATTTGAAAAGTGCTTATTTCTTTGGTGTTAACCCAGCAGTGCTTTCTTTAACGATGTTTAAAACTTGTTCGTTATAAGCTTTTGTGTCTTCAAATAAAGATTTGCTATCGGCAACGATTTTCTCAAGACCTGATTGAGCTAGTTCAACTTGTTCTTTAACAAAAGTATTAAGCGCATCCGCATCTTTTATCGTTACTGCTGCTTTAATACGAGCCTCAGTTAGTTGAGCGTAATTTTTAGCAGCTTCTTGTTGAGCTGCGGCCATTTTTTCAAATTGAGCTTTGTTTAATTCAATTAACTTAGTGATTGGTGCCGCGAAAGCATTAAAGTCATTCATGTTATTTCTCCGTTAGGATTTATTTGAGTTGGGCACAGTATAAACTATTAAATATTGCGGTGCAACATATCATAAGGCTATCCTCCATTTGTATAGGTCTAAAAATACACACAGGTGGCGTATTATTTTTTTGTTTTATGCGTTGTTGCTTTTTTAATCTCTTCTTTAAGCTGAGCAGTGCTTTCTTGAAATAATTGGATGACCTCAGCGTTATAGCCTGTCATGGCTTCAAACATTGAGCGACTATTACCGACCATTTTTTCATAGTTACTTTGAGCTAATGCCATTTGATCGGTAACAAAGCTTGCTAAAGCAACGGGGTCTTTAATACCTGCTGCGGTTTGCATGCGTTGTTGAACAAGGGTGCGGTAATCTTCGGCTGCTTTTTTTTGTGCTTCCATTAGGGTATCAAAGTGATGAGTATTTAATTCAACAAGCTTTGAAATAGGTTGGGTAAAACCATTAATATCTTTAACCATAATTATCTCCTTCTAATTGAGTGCTAATCACTAAAGACGGCACGGATGCTATCTTGTATATCCATAGCCGCCTGTCGAGGGTCTTGAGCATCACGAATAGGGCGGCCTACTACAATGTGGTCAGCGCCATTGTAAAAGGCTTGTTCAACGCTGACTACACGTTTTTGATCATCTTCAGGGCGGTTATCCACGGGACGAATGCCGGGTGATACCACTAAGAAATTTTTACCCAGAGATTCACGGAGTCCTGGTGCTTCTAAGCCCGACGAAATGACACCGTCACAACCCAACGCAATGGCACGTTTGGCGCGTGAGGTAACGAGTTTTTCTACGTCACACTTAAAACCTAGGTCATCTAAATCGCCACGGTCTAAGCTGGTTAACACGGTGACGGCGAGAACTTTCAGGCTGCCTTTTTGATCAGCGGCAGCTTGCATAATGGCATCGTTGCCATGAATAGTAACAAAATCGACCTTTTTATCACTCAACTGCTTAACGGCACGGCCGACAGTTGCGGGTACGTCAAAAAATTTAAGGTCGACGAAAATACGTTTATTTTGTTCGTTGAGCCAATCAATTAAATCAAAATAATTACCCGACATAAACAGCTCAAGCCCTACTTTATAAAATACGACGCTGTCACCTAGCAAAGTAACTAGCGCTTTAGCGCTTGGAATATCAGGCACATCTAAGGCAACAATTAGTCGTTCGTTAACGGGAATAGGTTTGTTTGAAAGCCATGACATGATGCGCCACTCCATAAATTTGATGAATAAGGACTATTATAACGGTGCGCAAAGCTATTGCGGATGGAAATTTTAGAAGCTTGATGTTGGGGGGGGCTATTGATTTTCAACTAGGCTATAACTAAATATGTGTTGAATTGAATTTACTAGCGCCATAAAAACGTTGGAAAAATGGACTTTAATAGCATAAAAATATCGAGTTAATGAATGTAAAAACAGTTAATAAGCGATTTAGTCAGCAATTAAATAGAGCACTTTTGTTGAGTGTAGTCTTTCTGTCGATTGCCTCTTCAGCTTTTATTTCTTATGTTGCCTACGAAAGAGAGCGTACTGCATATGTAAGCCAAAGCAAAGTCATTACAATGGCATTGGCAAATCAAGCGCAGATTCCTTTTTCAGGAAGTAAGGAGGAACTGTTAAGCCGTTTATTTAAATCGTTTAAAGAATTTCAAGGCGTGCAGAAAATCATTTTGTTTGATGAGGATTTCAAGGAACAATTTGCTTTTAAAAAGGGTAACGACTATGAAACAATCCAAGGTTGGCAAGATGTTAACCTTAAAGGCGTTAGACTTGAGCGAGAGACAGAGCACGCGCTTTATTTCACTGTTCAAATAAATAAAGCTGACGAAGGTGCTGTCAATTACCTGATGGTTATAGTCGATCGCCCTTCAGTAGCAACGTATATAGGATCAATATTTCTTACTAATGCAGGGGCTATTGTTACTGTCGCGCTGTTTTTGCTGCTCCTTACCGGTTTATTAGTTAGGCGTTTAACTAGGCCGTTAGAAGGCTTCTCGTCTATTATGATTCAAGCTGCTTCAGGCGAAACGGGACTCAGGGCTGATTATGGCGCTTCAGCAGAATTCAGCCAAATGTCTGAATCATTCAATCAAATGATGAAGATGATTGAAGAAAGAAGTAGTGAGCTTGAGGAGTCGAGAGACCAAGCCGTGCAAATGGCTAAGATTAAATCCGACTTTGCCGCGAATGTGAGCCATGAAATTAGAACCCCCCTTAATGGTATTTTAGGGATGGTTAATTTGTTAAAAGAAATGGGCTTACCACAACACCAGCATGAGTATCTTGAGGTGGCTAGTAAATCGGGTGACTCGTTGCTTCAAATGATTAACGATGTGTTGGACTTTAGTAAAATGGAATCGGGCCATTTTGAATTAGATCTAAAGGATCTTGATTTGAGGTTGTTACTAGAACAAATTGCTCTGTTATATGCAGAAAAGACTCAAACAAAAGATTTAGAACTTTGCTTAGATTTACCTACTAATGGTGTGTTATTTGTACGTGGTGACGCTACTAGAATCCGTCAAGTCATTGGCAATTTATTAAATAATGCGGTTAAGTTCACAACCTTGGGTCATATTACGCTTGCTGCGAACGTTGTGTCTCAGTCAAATGGTCGGGCATTGATTGAAATATCGGTGACCGATACCGGCGTAGGGATCCCTGACGGTTCGTTAGAGGATATTTTTAGACCGTTCGGTCAAGTTAGCGCCGAAAAGTCGAATCAATATGGTGGAACAGGGCTAGGGTTGACGATAGTTAATCAAATGACAGAACTAATGGGTGGTTCCGTTTCGGTGACAAGTACGGTTGATGAAGGATCGTGTTTTAAAGTATTGCTTCCGATGCAAGCACATAATATCGCTTTTGAAGAGCCAGCCGATGAGGTTGAGTTGTTAGCAAGTAAGAGGGTTTTGTTAGTTGAGCCGTTTAGCGAAACAAGCAAGTATATTAAAGGTATCTTTGAATCTTGGGGAATGACGTGTGAAGCGGTCGATAGCTTAGATGAAGCAGTGCTAAATCTAAATCTTGAGGCTGAGTCTAGGGGGCTTCCCGAGGTTTGCCTATTTAATGTGGATTATAGCTCGGGTGATATGAGTGACTTCCTAGCAAATTTCAAAAAAGGTGAAGTGTTTGCTGATACAAAGCTAATACCAATGGTGAGGTTTGGAAGCAGAGTAAACTTTGTTGATGATTCTGATGTACCTTTCTCGGGATCAATAGACCGCCCTGTGCGTTATGCAAAGTTGAGAATGACGTTAGTTGATGTGTTTTCGGGGAATAAAGAGCCTGCTCAAGAAAGAGTTGGGCTTAAGACCAATAGCTACGATATGTTGCAAAGTTTGAGAGTGCTTGTGGTTGATGATAATGCAACCAATCAATTGGTAGCGACGGCAACGCTTAAAGAAATTGGTGTTGAATCCGATGTTGCTAATAATGGCGAAGAGGCTTTAAAAGCATGTAAAGAAAATTCATATGACCTTGTTTTAATGGATTGTAATATGCCGATAATGGATGGCTATGAAGCGACTAAAGCGATTCGCGAATTAGATGCAGAGATTAAGCAGCCCATTATTATTGCGTTAACCGCACAAGATCAACAGGGTCAGTTTGAAAACGGAATTAAGAGTGGAATGAATGGCTATTTATTGAAGCCATTTCAGCTGCCGGAGCTACTTGTACAACTTGAAAAAGAATTCGGGTATCCTTTAAATGACGAGTACTTCTCTGATATTGATTTGGAAGTTTCAGACGGCTCGGTTATTAATGATTCTGTCTTCAAGGAATTAGTGATTAATACGGGCAGTGGAATTCAACAAATTGTTCAATCATATTTATTAGACGCCCCTATATACATCGTGACATTAATTGCTGCGATGGAGGCTGGGGATACGACTAAATGCCTAGATGTGGCACACAAAATTAAAGGTAGCTCTCGTAACTTGGGTGCAGAGGGCCTTGTGTCGGTTTGTTTGGAAATAGAAAATACTTGGTCTCAAAAGACGCTAGATGAAAATGTTATTGCACCCTTTATAGTGCGGTTAGAGCATGAGTTTTCTTTAGTTGAAGCGGCGTTGAACAGCAAGCTAGCCACGTTGAAAATATCAGACGGTGGGCAATCAAAAAGAACTAAAGAAGTTGTTTTAATTGTTGATGATGACCAAAGCACACGAATGACGGTGGCGAGCGTACTTGAGCGAGAAGGTTATCAAGTTGAGTTAGGCGCGAATGGCCGAGATGCGGTTAGGCTGTTCCAAGTACTAAGACCTAACGTGATTATTATGGATGCGATGATGCCTATCAAGGATGGCTTTGAGGCATGTAAAGAGATTAAAGCGTTGCCGGGTGGTGCTAATGTTCCAGTACTCATTACAACGGCTCTAGAAAGTGAAAAATCGGTGGATTTAGCGTTTGAAAGTGGCGCGGCTGATTTCGTTCCCAAACCCATTAACCTCTCCGTTTTAAGGCAACGAGTTAAACGATTGCTGGCTAAGCAATCTGCGGATCAACATGTGCATAAGTTAGCCTATAAAGATGCGTTGACGGGGTTGCCAAATAGAACAGCCTTTGTTGAACAGTTCCAGCAAGAACTAGAACACGCGAAAAGATCAGAAACTCGAGTGGCTGTCTTCTTTGTCGATCTTGATCGCTTTAAAGATATAAATGACAGCATGGGTCATGAGGCGGGTGATATTCTTCTTAAAGCGTTGTCTGGGCGGTTAAAGAATTGCATTAGGTCCGGCGATATGTTGGCACGAATTGGTGGTGATGAGTTTGTTGTTGTGTTGAGCAATGTGAAGGATGATGGAACCCCTGAGCAAGTAGCAGAATCGATGTTGGCGGCGTTAAAAGAGCCCTTTAATCTAGCTGGAAATGAAGTTTTTGCTGGTGTGAGTATCGGGATTGCCATGTACCCTGATGATGGCTTGTCAAAAGACGCGTTGTTGAAAAATGCAGATACAGCCATGTATAGAGCGAAAGCGGCTGGCAGAAATACTTACCGAGCTTATACACAAGACATGAGCGACGTGTTAGAACAAAGAATGCGTGTGGAAACAGAATTGAGAAAAGTATTAACGGATAATGAATTGTCGTTGTACTTCCAACCTAAACAAGACACATTAACAGGTCAGGTGATAGGGTCAGAAGCCTTGGTTCGTTGGGAGCATCGTTTAAGAGGTATGGTGTCACCGGCTGAATTTATACCCGTTGCCGAAGAGATGGGCTTGATTAAAGAAATTGGTCTATGGGTGTTGGATACCGCCTGTGCCACGACTAAAAAATGGCAAACTGAGAATGCTTACTATGGCACGGTAGCGGTTAATGTATCTGCTGTGCAAATGGCAGAAGAGAATTTTGTAAGCTTGGTGAGCACTTGTTTGGACAAGTATGAGTTAGATCCAAAATATTTGGAGTTGGAAGTCACCGAAACGATGGTGTTAGACAATATTGATGCCATGCTCGGAAAGTTAAATGAAATTAAAGAAATGGGCGTGAGTATTTCTATTGATGATTTTGGCACAGGGTATTCGTCATTTAGTTACATAAAACAATTACCCGCCAGTACATTAAAGCTGGATATGGAGTTCATTAAAGAGATTCCTGACAATAAAGCAGATATGGCTGTTGTTGATGGGATGATTGTTTTGGCTCACAATTTAGGCATGAAAGTGGTTGCTGAAGGTGTCGAATCACAGGAGCAATACGACTTCTTAGCGGAACATAAGTGTGATTTGATTCAAGGTTATTTGATTAACAAACCGTTATCTGAAGACGCATTTATTGCAGAATATGCTGGGGTATCTAACGACCCTGCCAGCATTCATTAATATGACTAACTGATCGTTAATGATGGCGAGCCTGCAACGGGTCGGTTATCCTATCGTATTATTTTTTATTACCGATTGATCCATGCATATTATTTATTTACATGGCTTTTGTAGTTCTGTCGCTTCATTTAAAGCACAGTTAGTTAAGAACTATATTGAGCAACGTGATAACGACACTTTATTCCTAAGCGATTTACCACACTCTCCCGCGCAAGCAATGTTAATGATTGAGGCCCACATAGCGAGTTTAGGCAATACCCCATGGGGGCTCATTGGCAGCTCACTAGGTGGGTTTTATGCAACTTTTTTAGCTCAAAAGTATGCTAAAAAAGCGGTGTTAATCAACCCAGCGGTAGAGGCCCATGTGTTATTGCGAAATGTATTAGGTGAAAATGCGAACTATCACACGGATGAGGTTTTTAATTTTACTGAAGAGCATTTGAAGGAATTAGAAAAATTGCACGTACCTAAGCTGACCCAAGCTAAAAATTTTCTCCTGCTAACACAAACAGGGGATGAGGTCTTAGATTTCCAGAAAGGAGTCGATTATTACCAAGGTAGTGAACAACTTGTGATTGAAGGCGGCGATCATGGGTTTACGGATTATGAAAACTACTTAGATAAAACATTCGATTTCTTATCGTCATAAATAAATCGATTTCATACAAGCAGATGGCTGTTTTGCCCCCTGCATTTAGAAAGTAAAGTTTAATTGAATTAGGATATAAAGCATGATTGAAGGCCAGATAAAAAAAATGCTCACCAAGCTAACAGAGCCTGTTGAGTATGCATTGCCAATAGGTGACGAGTTGATTCAATTAAATCCGTACATAGGAAAAACGATTAAGTTGACCTATCAAGGTGAAATCAACTGCTTGCACTGTGGTAAGAAAACAAAGAAAAGCTACAGTCAGGGTTTTTGCTACCCGTGTATGACGAAACTGGCACAATGTGATTTATGTATTATGAAACCAGAAACATGCCATTATCATTTAGGCACGTGTCGAGAACCGAGTTGGGGTGAAGAATTTTGTTTCCAAGATCACTTTGTTTATTTGGCAAACTCGTCGGGTCTAAAAGTAGGCATCACACGCCACACACAAGTACCCACACGCTGGATTGATCAAGGTGCAACACAAGCACTGCCAATTTTTAAAGTCAAAACACGTTTACAATCAGGCCAGGTTGAAATGGCCATGAAAAAACACGTGTCTGATAAAACTGATTGGAGAAAAATGCTGAAAGGTCTTGCAGAACCGAAAAACCTACTTGAGGAAAGAGATCGACTTATTCAAGCAGCAGACAGTGAATTAAACGCGATACAAGCGGCTAATAAAGAGAGTGATATAACGCTTATTGAGGACATTGATCCAGTAGAAATTAAATACCCTGTTCTTGAATACCCAACGAAAGTCAGCTCCTTTAATTTCGACAAAACCCCTGAGATAGAAGGAGTGCTGATGGGCATAAAAGGGCAGTACTTGATATTTGATACTGGGGTGTTAAATATACGAAAGTTCACCAGTTACAGGATCCAGTTTGATGGATAGTGCAGATAAACCTAAAGTCGTTATTTTTTCACAGGGTGATGAAGTGATTACGGGGGCGTTAGTTGATAGCAATGCCGCTTATTTAGCGGATCAATGCCGTATATTGGGGTTTGATATCATTAGGCATATCACCGTTGCAGATGATTTGGCGGATTTGGTGCAAGTGCTAAAAGAAGTCGATACGATAGCCGACCTTTGTTTGTGCACAGGTGGTTTAGGCCCCACACAAGATGACTTAACAACAGAAGCATTTGCCAAAGCATTTCAGGTGGAACTTGAGTTAGATGAAGAAGCATTAGAGATGATACGTGATTTTTTTGCTACGCTGAAGGTTCCAATGGCTGAGGTTAATGCTAAGCAAGCCCTATTACCGAAAAACTCGACACGTATTGATAATCGCTGGGGAACAGCGCCCGGATTTGCTTCCGTAGGCCGTCGCTGTCGATTTTATTTTATGCCAGGCGTACCGTATGAAATGAAGCAGATGATGGATACTTTTGTTTTGGCTGATTTACAGCGCCAGTTTAAAGTTGAGCAACCAAGGTTGATTACCTTTAGAAGTATGGGCATGGGTGAATCAGATATTCAGCAAGCAGTGAACGGTTTGGATATTGCCGATGATATACGAGTGAGTTTTAGAGCTGGAATGCCAGAAAACGAATTGAAGCTGCTATTCCCAAAACATTATACGGATGAACAAATTCAGTTATACATAGATGAGGTGAAGGGCGCGTTACTAGGTAGCGTTTTTGCCGTAGATGGTCTGGATAAATCAGTCAGTAATTTAGCTGATTGCATCGCTCAATTGATGAGTGAAAAATACCAAACATTGAGTCTAATCGAAACACTATCTCAAGGCGATATAGCACGACAATGCCAAGCAGATTGGTTGCTTCAATCAGAGATTCGTCCGAAGGCCTCAGATTTAATGCTGGAGTTTGGTTTTGTCCAGCAAGATATTAGTGAAGCGCTAGTGGCTGAAGTGGCGAAAAAAAACTATGCACGCCAGAAGGCAAATTTAAGCCTTGTGCAAATATATAAGAAAGTTAACGATAGTACGGTGGCTGTGTATACAGCAGTGACCGATGGCCAACACTTAATCTCTAGTAGCAAGGACGTGTGGGGTCGAGCGTTACGACAACAAACAGTCGCTTCCGCGCTAGCCTTCAATTTGTTAAGAAAATTCCTACAAGACGTATAATTATGCCATTGCTTAAATTTGAAAATGTTAGTGTCGCGTTCGGTTTAAAGCCGGTGTTAGATAAAGCAAACTTGCAAATAGACGAGCAAGAACGAGTCGGTTTAATTGGCCGTAATGGTGAAGGTAAATCGACCCTACTAAAAGTATTAGCAGGGGAAGTATTACCTGACTCGGGTCAAGTGTGGCGGCAAGCCGGTGTAGTTATAGCGACGCTTGAGCAGTCGCCTAAATTACCCGAGGCTGCGACTGTTTATGAAGCCGTTGCCGATAGTTTGGGCGAGGTGGGTCATTTAATTGCCCGTTATCACGATATGCTGTTAGACCCCGAGGTAGACTTAGAAGCCTTAGGGCGCGTACAACATCAGTTTGAAGCCTTAGACGGTTGGTCGTTACAACAACGAGTAGACTCGGTATTAAGCCGCTTAAACTTGCCCGCAGATAAAAAAATAAATGAAATGTCAGGCGGATGGAAACGTCGAGTGGGGTTAGCGCGTGCTTTGGTGATTGATCCAGATGTGTTATTGCTGGATGAGCCGACCAATCACTTAGATATGGAAACAATTGTTTGGTTGGAAAAACAATTAACCACATTTCGCGGCGCAGTTGTATGTATTACTCATGATCGTGTTTTCCTGCAAAATATAGCCAAGCGTATTATAGAAATAGACCGGGGTCAGTTAACCAGTTGGTCGTGTAGTTATGAACAATATCTCGAACGGAAGGCGGCGGCGCTGGAATCAGAAGCCAAAACAAATGCAGAATTTGACAAAAAACTAGCACGTGAAGAGGTCTGGATTAGGCAAGGTATTAAGGCTAGAAGAACAAGAAATGAAGGGCGAGTTCGAGCCTTACAGCAACTACGCAGAGAACGGGCTGATCGTAGAAACTTAGCCGGTCCGGCAAAGCTTGAAGTTGAGACAGGCGAGAAGTCAGGTAAGTTAGTGATAGAGGCTGAAAATATCTCAGTGGCTTACGACGGGCGGAAGCTGGTGGATAATTTTTCTTGTCGACTAATGCGAGGTGATCGGATTGGCCTAGTGGGCCCAAATGGTATTGGTAAAAGCACGTTAATTAAAGCCTTGTTAAAGGAAATTGAGCTGGACTCAGGTCAGGTCAAACATGGAACAAAATTAAAAGTCGCTTACTTTGATCAACACCGAGATCTATTAGACTTAGAGAAAACAGTCATAGACCTTGTATCGGATGGTCGAGAAAGTATCACCATTAATGGGCGTGATAGACACATTATCAGTTACCTAGGGGATTTCTTATTTGCACCTGAACGAGCAAGATCACCCGCAAAAGTTTTATCAGGTGGTGAACGAAACAGAATTTTATTGGCAAAGTTATTTAGTCAACCCGCCAACTTTATTGTGATGGATGAACCAACAAATGACCTTGATGTTGAGACACTAGAACTATTGGAAGAGTTACTCGTCGATTATGATGGAACCTTATTACTGGTTAGCCATGATCGTAAATTTCTAGAAAATGTCGTGACGAATTTTTGGTTTTTTGAAGGTGATGGCATTATTACAGACTATGTGGGTGAGTTACCGAATTGGGCCAAAGTTATTAAAGACAGCAGTCAAGTAGAACAGCCAGTAAAGCAGATTAGCGAAAGCAAGCAGCCTGCTAAAATAAATAAAAAACCAAAGTTAAGTTTCAAAATTCAAAAAGAGTTAGATGAATTACCGAAACAAATTGAAGAGCTTGAAACGGCATTAGCGGGCTTACAGCAGTTAACTAGTACAGCAGAATTTCATGCGGCGGATCGAGATGAGATAAAAAGAAAAATGAACGATTTATCAACGATTGATCAGCAATTACAAGAAAAATATCAACGTTGGGATGAGTTGGAATCTCAGTTGTAATAAATGAATCAACGGCCTGAATTAACTGATATAATTCACCGCCCAAAAATGCAAGCTACCAGCGTTTTATAGATTAATATTGGAGAGATGTCAGAGTGGTCGAATGAGCACGCCTGGAAAGCGTGTGTACCGCAAGGTACCGAGGGTTCGAATCCCTCTCTCTCCGCCATTTAACTAGGTTTTTGGGGTACAAAAAACCAACAGGCTTAGCTTTTCTATATAAAATCAAAGCTAAACAGGCCGTTTTTCCTTGAAGCGCATGGGATGCTGAAATCATGAAGGTTTTTGAGTGTAGGTTTCAGCGCTGGACAATTTATGCCTCGTTTTCTTAAGGCAGTATTCGAGTCAATTACTCTCAAAACATCAAGAATAGGCTGGCAGACAGTTAATGGTTTAGCTCTTGCTTTGATCGCTATATCGTTGGCTATTCTAGCGGCTTAGCTTAGCCCAAATGCTACCTCGCCAAGGCCGCCAGAGAACTCTGTCCTAATCGTATCGCCTGATTGTAGTGCGAACTGTTTAGTTAATGAGCCTGCCATAACATAGTCGTCAGCCCTTACGTGCAAACCCAGCTCAGCTAATTTATTGGCTAGCCAAGCTAAAGAGTTAAAGGGGCTGCCTAAAACGGCTGTTGCATTTCCCTCACCGACCAATTCAGCGTTTAAAAAAACTTGGGCATTAATAGTTGCTATGTCTAGACTGTCAGTTAAAGTTAATGGGTCACCTAATACATAGCCAGTTTGTTGCACATTATCGGCTAAAGAAACAGCTATCTGAGCACTAAAATCGCCGCGATTTTCTACTAATTCCATAGCGGGGTACAGTTTCCCCACTGCATCCCTAGCCATGTTGGCGCTTACATTGGGTCCGATTAAATCCTTTTTCATACGAAAACATATTTCATTTTCTATGCCTGGGCCAATTAACTCGCTGCCTTTAAGCTGGTTACCTGAGCGGATCATTCCTGATTTTAATAGGTAGCCACAAACAGGCTCATGAACGTTAAATTGATCCTGTATTGCTTTAGCGGTTAGGCCAACTTTCCAACCTGTATGTGTTTCACCCCGATTTACTTTTCGTCTTAATAAGGCGTGTTGTACTTGCAATGCCTGTGTCATTTCTAACTGATTAAACATAGCTGGCGGGTAATAAACACCCAGACGTGCACTGCGTTCGAATTCATCAGCGATGGTGTCGATATTCATAGTTTCTCCTATAGTACTGAGCGTAATTGTCCGCCATCTAACGGAATACTTAAACCGTTGATAAACCCCGCTCTTTCCGACGCTAAAAAAGTGACTAGATCAGCCATTTCTTCTGGGCGACCTAAGCGTCCAGTCGGAATTTTGCTGACTCTATTCGCCATGGCGTTTTCTTCTGAGTAACCGTGGTGTTGTGCTTGCATTTTTGTTATTTCGAGCAAACGATCGGTCATAATTGAACCCGGCAAGACGTTATTGACGGTTATTCCATCAGCAGCCACTTCTTCAGTTAGGTTTTTCGAAAAAGCAACAACGGCTGCACGCGTTGTTGATGAGAGTGATAAATTATCTTCTATTTGACGCGCCGACAAGGCTAGTAAGTTAATAATTCGTCCCCAGCGATTGGCTCGCATGTGTGGTAGCACCTCGCGGCAAAGTCTTATTACGTTATAAAATACTTTTTGATATGCAGCATCCCAATCTGCATCGCTAAATAAGCTGGGTTGCCCGGGCGTTGGTCCACCTGTATTGGTCACCAATATATCAACACTTCCCCAGCGGCTCGTTGCAGCATGCACAATTTCTTTTGCGCTATCAGGTAGGCTTAAATCGACACTTAATGTAGCAACCTTAGTCTCGTCTGTTAGCGCCGTAATTTTTTGTTTTGCATTTGCAAGGGCTTGCTCACTGCGTGCGCAAAGCAATACATTGCAACCCTCTTTTGCAAGGCCTTCCGCAATAGCTAGGCCCATACCCTGACTGCTACCGCCAATGATGGCCGTTTTTCCTGCAATCCCTAATTCCATGTTGATATCCTAATATTTAACGGTGATTTTTTATAGTGTAAGCCGACCAATAATATAAAACTAACAAGCAATTGTTAATGAGTGTTGAGGGATATATTGAGTAAAGAGTCTTTTTAACAAGGGTCACTCAAAAGTATCAATGGATCAGTTGGTTCGATTTTTGAGAGCGGTCAAATTGGTTCATCGTTAAGGCGTACAACCATAAAGTTATAACCATTGTTACCCCATAAATGGATGGCACCATGGCGACATCGGCATTGTTGAGTAAAAAAGGGCTGATGGCAATGGTGACGCCTAGCATCGCATTTTGTGCGCCTACTTCAATTGATAACGTTCTAGTCTGACGCTTTTCAAGCCTTGAGAGCTTGGCTATGCAGTAACCCAATAAAATTGAGAGGAGATTCAGGCAAACAGTTAATAAGCCTACCTGCACGAAATGTTGGAACCAAGAGCCGCCATTCTGCATGAAAATGCCAATAATAAGGAATGGTAAGAAAACACCACAGCCTTTTCGTACCCATTGCTTAGAAGCTGCCGCAAAGCGGGGCGCATGCTGTAATACCAACATGCCGCAACTGACAGGAATGATAGTGATTAGCATGATTTGGGTAGCCGTTTTAAGTAGAGGTAAGCTGAGCTGAATAGTTTCATCGTTGAAATACATCATGCTCAGGTTCAGAACAACGGGTAGCGTGAAGACGGTAATCAGGCTTGAAATGCTTGTCATTGTGACTGATAGCGCTAAATCACCACGCGCAATAAGGGTGAACATGTTAGATAAGACGCCACCAGGGCAGAGGGTTAATAGCATAATGCCAATGGCTATGGCACCACTCAAATTTAAAGCATAACAAAGCGCAAACCCAAGGACTGGTAAAAGAATTAATTGCCCTACTAAGCCTGCTAATGCTGCTTTTGGAATCGTAAACACTCGGCTAAAGTCTTGGGTGGTAAGCCCAAGCCCCATGCCAAACATTAGTAAAGTTAAGAGAATGGTGACAAGGTAGCTGATCATAATATTTTTTTATAGTTATTGTGTATTAGCATAATCTGATATTTGGGGTTCTGCTAGTCAACAAGTGGAAAGAAATAATAGTTGCATATTGAGGGATGTGTTGAATAAGGTCAGTGATTGAGCTGCCTGCAAGTAAAAATTTAAAGGCTACTCAATTAGCGGCCTTTTAATTTTTCTAGCACCTAATTCTACAAAGAGCCTGTTTCAATTAATTTTTTATTCAATTCTGCCCATCCTTTTCCAGCTTTAATGGCACCTTCAATATAATTTTCAGGGGCACTTATATAAGGTGGGCGACAAGGGCCTGCCTTCATCCACCCTGCGGCGTTTATGCGTGCCTTATCAAGTTGAATGTTATAGCGTGAAAATTCCGAGAAGCCGCCAGGAGGGAATATGTGAGCAAGTGTTTGCATTATTTGAGGGTAAATGGCATCCGGGATACTCCAGTCACCAGTTTTGACCGCTTCTTTTATGCTATCTCGCCAATAGATGGTTAGTTCTGGTCCTGTGCAGGCAAGAGGTGTCCAAAAGGCCGTATGAAAATCAGGGTCCATTTTGGCTGCGTCGGCATGGTCGGTTTCGAGAGCTAAAAACCGTATTTTTTTACGTGATACCAAGGTATGAACATGAAGCTGTGCAATATTGATATATTTACAGGTAATGATTTGTGGAATATCTGCCACTTGGGCCCAAAATGGTGTGGGGAAATCAAACTTAAAAGCTTCTGGGTTAGCATAAACACAGATGGCCATTTCGGGAACTGCATCGGTAATATCTTTATAGAAGCGCACCGCCCCAGGCACATCAATTTGTTGCCACATCGGTAGACCAACCATTGCACCATCAGCCCCTATGTCGCGCGCGAATTTTAGTTGATGAATGGTTTCACGAGTATTCATAGTAGTGACGCCAACGAAGATAGGAACTCTGCCTGCGGCAGTTTCAACCATAACCTCCATCATCTTTTTCTTTTCTTCCCAAGTGAGGGTCGCGCCTTCTCCAAAAGTTCCCTGGCTCATGATAGCGTCAACGCCTGAAGAGATAAGGCCTTCCACTGCTTTTGCTACTTCATCATAATCAACGGAGTCTTCGGTTCGCCAGTCTTCAGCAGTTGTGATAGCAGGCGTTGGAATAATGGCCCATGCACCATTAACATCATCTACGGTTAATCTGTGTTGCCGTGTACTCATTTTCTTCTCCATTTTATAACGTTATTATTATGTTTTTTTGTAGATAGCAGTAAACGTTGATATCAAACTTAACCATCATTACGGTGATGTTTTACCTCAGTTTTTTATGCTTAACAAGCGATGATTTAAAAAGTGCTTATAGGTAACCTAGTATTTGTTGATGGGGTAGAGTTTTTATTGCACTGCTACTAAGGCTTGAAAATATTTTACAAGGCCCCATATTAGATTTTGCAGATAAACTTGATGGATAAAGGTAATTTTAATGAGTGAAACAATAGACAAGAATGACAAGCAAACACTAGGCTTTGAGGCAGAAACTAAACAAGTTTTAGATTTAGTTATTCATTCGCTTTACAGCAACAAAGAAATTTTTATACGTGAATTAGTTTCAAATGCATCTGATGCGGCAGATAAGTTACGTTTTGCAGCGCTGTCCGATGAAGGGCTTTATGAAGGTGACGGCGAGCTGAGAGTTCGTTTAGCGGTTGATAAAGACGCGCGAACATTAACTATTTCAGATAACGGCATTGGTATGACGGCCGATGAGGTTAAGAAAAACATTGGGACGATCGCGCATTCGGGAACTAAAAAGTTTTTCGAATCGTTAACAGGTGATGAAAGTAAAGATAGCCAGATGATCGGCCAGTTTGGTGTTGGCTTTTATTCTGGGTTTATCGTTGCCGATAAAGTGACTGTGGTAACGCGAAAAGCCGGTGAAGATAAAGCAACGGGTGTGAAGTGGGAGTCTTCAGGAGAAGGCGAATACACCATTGAAACAACTGAAAAAGAAGCGCGTGGTACAGACGTTATTTTACATTTGAAAGAGGGTGAGGACGAGTTTCTAGAAAGTTACCGCTTGCAGTCAATTATTCATAAGTTTTCTGAGCACCTCGATATTCCTATTTTGATGAAAAATGAGAATAAGGATGAAGAAAAAGAAGACGAGCCCGATGATATTACGGTTAATAGCGCAACGGCATTGTGGACAAAAGCTAAGAATGAATTAAAAGAAGACGACTACAACGACTTCTATAAGCAAACACTGCATGATTATCAAGACCCGTTAGCCTATACGCACAGTAAAGTAGAAGGCACAAACGAATATACATTATTGTTGTATGTGCCCTCTAAAGCGCCGTTTGATATGTGGGATAGAGAAGCAACCAGTGGCGTGAAACTATACGTTAAACGTACCTTCATTATGGAAGGTGGCGAGTTAATGCCGCGTTACTTACGTTTCGTTAAAGGGATTATCGATTCTGATAGTTTGCCTTTAAATGTATCGCGTGAACTATTACAACAAAGTAAACAAATTGACTTGTTGAAATCGGGCGCGGTTAAGAAGGTGTTGTCGTTAATCGAAAGCTTATCTAAAAAGCATCCTGAAAAATTCGACATATTTTGGGCTGAGTTTGGTTCAGTACTAAAAGAAGGTCCAATCGAGGATACAAAAAATAAAGATAAAATTGCTAAATTGTTACGTTTCGCATCCACTAAAACAGATGGTAAGCAAACCGTAACCTTGGGTTCTTATATTGAGAACATGCAAGAAGGTCAAAGTAAAATTTATTACCTAACCGGTGGTGCATACGCGACGGTTAAAAACAGCCCTCACCTTGAAGTCTTTAAAAAGAAAGGTATTGAAGTGTTGTTATTAACCGATCACGTCGATGAGTGGTTGGTGCAACATATGCCAGAATTTGACGGCAAACCCTTACAATCTGTTGCTAAAGGCGACCTCGATTTGGGTGAGGTTAATAAAGATGATGCTACTGATGAGAAATCTGACGATAAAAAGGACGATGAATCATTAAACAGCGTACTTGAGCAAATCAAGACGACCTTGGATGGGAAAGTTAAAGACGTGCGCGTGAGTTCGCGGTTAACGGATTCTCCTGCTTGTTTGGTAGCTGATGAGCACGAAATGGGCGCGCATATGGAACGCATTATGAAAGCTGCGGGTCAAGATATGCCAGCCAGTTTGCCAACGTTTGAAATAAATGCAGAGCACGCGCTTATTCAGCGTTTAAAAGATGAAGCGGATGATGAACGTTTTGCTGATCTTTCAAACTTGTTATTTGAGCAAGCGTTATTAAGTGAAGGTGGTCAGTTAGAAGACCCTGCAACATTTGTGCAGCGATTGAATAAATTGTTGCAATCTTTGTTATAAATAAGCGGGCTCTTAACCCGGATTAAGCAGTAAAAAGAAGGCGGCCCATGTGGCCGCCTTTGAGTATGTGAGAAAAATCTCACAAGGGAGGGGGAACGGAATTATTTGTTATGAATTAAAACTTTAAGTACACATTCAACCCAGGGTTGTAATAATTAGAGCGTCTTAAAGATGAATATCTGGGCTGCGGGTGCTGGTAATAGCTTACGTGCCGAGGTTGGACATAATAATGATGGCGGTCACGCTTTACCCGTTGGCCATAGTTAGAGTAATGGCGGTAGGATTGGTAGTTGTGTTTATTATGATGCTTTTGCCTATACCTGTTTTGATTATGCGTGTAAGCGTGTGAATTTCTTCGAATAGAATAACCTTTATGCGGGTGATATTGATGATCCGACTGCTTAGTATGGCGGTCTGAGTCATGAACTCGATCAGCATGCCTCCTATCCGCTAATGAGTTAGCGCTAAAGGCGAGTAGAGAACAAAAAATAACGGTTGTGAATATGTTTAGTCGTTTCATTATCTTATCCTTAACTGCAGCAGCAGTTCTGTTAATGTGCAGTTAAAGGATAAGACTTAGCGATGAATCGAAACTGAACGAACTTAACTCAATTCGAAAAGAGCGATTTTGAGTTTAAGGCAGCTGAACAGGAATGCTAGGCTGCCAATTATCCGCTTTATGTTCAGCAACAACCGTTGTGTAAACACCGCCTCGAACATTAAACTCAGCCGATAAACGCATGAAGCGTGGTTCGCAAGCACTGACTAAATCCGCGAGTATTGAGTTTGTGACGGCCTCATGGAATGCCCCTTTATCACGGTAAGACCAAACATAAAGTTTAAATGATTTAAGTTCGATGCAGCTTTCATTCGGTACATATTCAAGTGTTAGTGTTGCAAAATCAGGCTGCCCTGTTTTTGGGCATAAGCAGGTGAACTCAGGTGTATCTATACGAATGGTATAGTCACGCTCAGTGTTTGGGTTAGGGAATGTTTCTAAGTCGGTATTAGGTTGTGTGCTCATTAAAATATCGTTGATGTTGTCTGAAAAAACGCATTTTACAATGAATATAAAAAGAAGGGTGTTTATCGCCCTTTTTAACGGATAATTTCATCGGTATTCTTTGTGAAAAAAGCACAATCCTGTATCGTTAGCTAATGCGTTTGGAAAAAATAAAACTATCTGGTTTTAAATCATTTGTTGACCCAACGACTATTCCTTTTACAAGTGATTTGGTCGGCATTGTTGGGCCAAATGGTTGTGGCAAATCAAATGTGATTGATGCCGTCAGGTGGGTGTTGGGCTGTCTCTTATACACATCTCCGAGCCCACGAGACCAGAGAGGATCTC
>CAJXTU010000003.1 GCA_913060865.1 uncultured Cycloclasticus sp. | reverse complement strand
CGGCGACCACCGAGATCTACACACTGCATATCGTCGGCAGCGTCAGATGTGTATATGAGACAGGGCCTGATTACGATTGAGGATGTTCTTGAGCAGATAGTGGGTGAAATTGAAGATGAGCATGACTTTGAAGAAGAGGCGTTTATCCTTCAGCGAAACGAACGTGAATATAATATTAAAGCGTTGACGGAAATAGATGATTTTAATGAACGGTTTGGTACGAATTATTCTGATGATGATGTAGATACAGTCGGCGGTATGGTGGTTAAAAGTTTTGGTCATGTACCCGACCATGGCGAAAAAACACAAATTGATAATTTTCTATTTGAAGTATTAAGAGCTGATAATCGCCGCGTGCATTTGCTTCGGATGACACTGTTAAGTTCTTCCACCGACGCAACAAAATAATCTTACCTTGGCATGGGAATAAGGACTTTTAAACCAATTAACTCTCATGTATTCGCGTTTTTGGCCGGTGCGCTTCTTCCATTAGCGTTTGCACCTTACGATCTTCCTTTTATGGCGTTAGTGTCAATAGTGCTCTTTTTGATACTTTTACGCTCATTGACGCCCAAACAGGCTGCAGTAATAGGCTATGCGTTTGGTTGGGGCTATTTTGGTCATGGCGTCTATTGGGTTTATTTTAGTATTCATCATTTTGGTCATGCCCCATTGTGGCTGGCCATTATTATTATGCTGGGGATGGTAGCGATTCTTGCGCTTTATATGGCGTTGTTTGCTTATTTAATGAATCGGTTTTTCAAGCAAAATATGGCGGTTCGTTATCTACTGGCGTTCCCTAGTTTGTGGGTTGGGCTAGAGGCATTACGCGGTGTTTTGTTTACCGGCTTTCCATGGTTATCACTTGGCTTTAGCCAGATTGATACATGGCTGTCTGGGTGGGCGCCAGTAGTGGGTGTATTAGGTGTTTCTTGGTTTGTTGTGGTGACGGTTGGTGTGGTCTTATATTGTTTCTATGGAGTGAAAAGACCCCGTCGCGTTTTATCAGTTGTTTTATTGCTAGTGGCTTGGGCTGGCGGTTTTTGGTTGAACGAGGTTAATTGGACTAAACCAGCGGGGGAGCCAATAAAAGTGGCTTTATTGCAGGGAAATGTCCCACAGGAAATTAAGTGGTTAAGGTCCTTTCGCCAGATAAATAATGGTATTTATTTGGATATGACACGGCAGCAAGTTGATGTTGATCTTGTTGTTTGGCCAGAAACATCGGTCCCTGCTTTTTTTCACAGCGTGCAAGACTCATTAATACCGGTGTTAAAACGTGAGGCTGACGATCATCAAATGGATATTATTTTGGGTTTGCCAGTGATGCCAGAAGGTGATAGCCAATACTATAATGGCTTACATAGTGTTCGATACCCCAAGGAGTTTTATCTAAAACGACACTTGGTTCCATTAGGTGAATACATGCCTTTAAAGCCTTTTTCGACAATAATTTTGGGCTTTTTAGATATCCCTCTGTCAGACTTTTCTGCCGGGAATAATGAACAGAAGTTATTAACAGGCGGAGGTTACCCGTTTGCTTCATCTATTTGTTATGAAGATGTATTTCAACAAACATCCATCGATGGTCTTCCGGAAGCAGCTTATTTAGTGAATGTTAGTAATGATACGTGGTTTGGCGATACGATTGCACCGTACCAGCACCTTCAGATGGCGAGAATGCGAGCACTTGAAAGTGGGCGTTATCTACTACGCTCAACTAATACAGGTATAACGGCTATTGTTGATCCATCGGGACAAATTACTAGGCAGGCACCCATGTTTAAGCGGTTTTCTTTAACAGGCGAAATAACTCCATTAAAAGGTGCAACACCATTTGTGCAAGGTGGTTGGTGGTGGTTTTTAATATTGATTGCTGTAATGATTGTTATTAGCTTTTTAAAACGTGATATTAAAAAGTAAATAAAACTAAAGTTTAGAGATTAACCTAATTTGTTTTTGTTTTTGTTTTTGTTTTTGTTTTTGTTTTTGTTATTGTTATTAATGCTTTTTTTGCTAATACTGAGAATCGTTATGCTATTTAAAATTGGACACATTTTGTGCAGAAAGCTGCAAATTTCAGCATCTAAACGATTAGTAGCAGATAATCGAGCGCCAAGATAATGCTGGGTTGCGAAGATCTTGGCGATAAAGTAATCGAAGAGTATTACGATGTGGATCAGCTAAGAGCCATGTGGTTAGTTATCTAACTGTCTAGAATCTAAAAATTTATCGTAATGGATGTTGTCTAGGCTAACATTTGCTTCTTCGAGTTTTACCATCGTTGCGTCAATCATGCCAGGAGGGCCGCATAAATAGGCGTGGCTTTCTGATACCGCGAACCCTGTTGTTTCATCGTTAATAAAGTCGGTTACTAAGCCTCGTTTGCCTGTCCAGTTAGAATCTTCAGGTTCTTCAGATAGCACGGGTATAAACTTAAAAGTATTCGGCCATTTGTCCTCTAGTGCTTTCATTTCGTCTAGGCAATATAAATCACGTTGAGCACGTGCACCAAATAAATAGGTGACTGGACGGTTTACGTTGTTTGCTAAGGCATCTTCTAAAATAGATTTTAAAGGCGCCATTCCGCTACCGCCAGCGACACCTAAAATGGGTGTGTCTGATGTTCTTAACCAGAAGGCACCACTGGGACCATGCAGTTCAAACTTTTCACCCTTGCGGTCTTTTTCAAAAAGCCACTGCGTATAATCGCCGCCCGGCACGTTTCGCACATGAAAGCAAAGTGTTGATTGCCCGCCATTAATTGGTGCGCTGGCAAATGAGTAGCTACGATGACGTTCAAAACCTTCAAGTCCAATATCGGCAAATTGCCCGGCAGTGAAAGAAATGTCACGGTCTAGTTCAACCGTTACTTCCATAATATCGTGCGTATGCATCTGAGTATTAGTGATCGTGCCGTTAAATGTCTCCATCGAGTGAGTAGGCAGGTTAGCATCGGCCTCTAGTTCAACCACAACATCTGTTTTTAATAAACTCTGGCACGCTAAAATATATCCTTCTGATATTTCTTTCTCAGATAAGGTGTATGAGAAATCCATAATAGCTTTTACGTTGCCTTCAATGAGTTTGCACCGACAGTTGCCGCAGGTGCCTACGGTGCAATGGTAAGGAAAACTAACGCCTTCGTTGAGAGCGGTTTGTAATAAGGTGTTATTTTTAGGCACAACGAATGACTGACCAGATGGTTGAATAGTCGCTGTTAAAGGTTCTTTTTTTGTGCCGCCAAATAAGCTGCCGAATAGTTTTTTCATAGTTATAATTTTAAAGATGTTCGTTTTAGTTAGTTGGCTATAAGGGTAGATTTATAGCCCTTATTGTACGGCTGTTTGTGCAGCGCTTAATGAGTTAATTGTTTGTTTTAACTTAACTTCGGGTATTAATGCAATTATTTTTTCTTTAGCTCTTTGTATAAACTTTTAAACTCTTCTGTTACTTTGTGCGTTGGTGCATATTGAACCATCGGCTGACAGGCGCTGTGCGACTCTCGTATTTTTACAGATGGTGATATTCTGGTTTTAAACAGCTTTAGTTTGTCATTAATAAGCTCTTCAACGAGCTGTGTGGGTAACTTTGCACGTTTTTGGAATTGATTAACAACGATGCCTTCAATGGATAAATTTGGGTTATGGTCAGCCTTTACCTCTGCAACGGTATCGAGCAAAGAATAAAGTGCTTGTTTTGAAAAAATATCGCAGTCAAAGGGAATAATGCAGTTATCTGCAGCGATTAATGCCGAACGCGTATAGAAATTTAATGCCGGTGGTGTATCAATAAACACATTGTCAAAATCATCCATCGCCTCGAGAGCTTCTTTTAGTTTGTATATTTTGTAACGCGATTCAAGCTTGGCGTGTAAATTATCCATGTCGGGGTGAGAAGGCATGACATATAAATTTGGCATGTTGGTTTCATAGATAAACTCGCTGAAATCTTTTGGGAATAAACTAATACTTAGGGTGCTGGCATAAAAGTCCGCTAATGTTGATTCGAGTTCGCCCGTTTGATGGCCTAACAAATAGTGGCTTGAGTTACCCTGCGTATCGAGATCAATGACCAACGTTTTTCTGCCTTTTGAAGCACTAATAGCGGCTAAGTTACAGGTGATGGTAGACTTCCCAACACCGCCCTTTTTGTTAAAGATAACGCGATTCATTTCTTTGTTGTGTTTTTAGTGTGACGCTTGAATTCTGTTTTGTGACATTTTGGACAGGGTGGAATATGTCCGGTTTTCTTGAAGTTTAAGGTTTGTTGGCAATGCGTGCATTCTAGAGTGCCGGGGCCGGTAACTTCCCCAGAGTGATACAGTTGACCCTTAATGGCATCTAAGCGGAGTTTGTCCCATTGTAATTTTGTTTTGTCGGCTACCAAGTTGATCCAGTCGCCGATTTTACCTTCAACCAAGCCAGACTCAAATGATAACCAGTCGGAAAACTCTTGTTGAGTTTCTTGCAAATAAACTGACACGTCCTCTAAATCCCTCTTTAAGTAGGCAGCCACTTTGCTCGCTTCTTCCTTGCTGAGCTCACCTAATTCAACCGCTTTTTCTTGTGCTATTTTTAGGTTGTCGTCGATGGTGGGAATGGCTAACTTTTCGGCTTGTTCAACTGCGTCATGAAGCCGCTGAGTCATTTTGTCGTACGCTTGAAGTAACTTGTCTTGTACGGGGTTACTCATAAAATCTCCTTGCTTAGGGTAGCTTTTTTTAAAACAGTTAATGTTTCATAGTATGAAGACATTTAAAGGCTTGTTCTGCCTAATACAACTTTAGATTTGGAGGTAGCTAAGGTATTCTACACACCTTATATAATAGTGTGTCCGACGGTAAAAAAATGCAAGAAGAATATCAACCTTCTCTTATTGAAAAGAGTGTTCAAGAAAAATGGCAAACCACGAGTGCTTTTGAAGTCACTGAGGATGCAGATAAGGAAAAATACTACTGTTTATCTATGTTTCCGTACCCTAGTGGGCGATTACATATGGGGCACGTGCGTAATTACACCATCGGCGATGTGATTAGTCGTTACCAACGTATGAAGGGAAAAAATGTGCTGCAACCGATGGGTTGGGATGCCTTTGGTTTGCCAGCAGAAAATGCGGCAATGAAGCACGGCGTTCACCCGGGTGATTGGACTGCCGAGAATGTTGATTACATGCGCGATCAACTAAAGCAGCTTGGCTTTGGCTATGACTGGAAACGTGAGTTAGCGACCTGTAACGATGATTATTATCGTTGGGAACAGTGGTTTTTCACCCGTTTGCTTGAAAAAGATTTAGTTTATAAAAAAACGGCACCGCTTAATTGGTGTCCGGATTGTAATACGGTGTTAGCTAATGAACAGGTCATAGATGGTTGTTGCTGGCGCTGTGACAATGAGGTTGAAAAACGCGAAATATCTCAATGGTTTATGCGCATTACTAATTATGCGGAAGAGCTGTTAAGTTCATTAAAGGAATTAGAAGGCTGGCCCGAGCAAGTTCGTACCATGCAGCAAAACTGGATTGGTCGTTCAGAAGGTGTCGAACTAATGTTCGATATTGAAGGTAGTGATACAGCTTTGTCGGTCTACACGACACGACCGGATACGTTGATGGGGGTGACGTATGTCGCGGTTGCAGCAGAACACCCATTGGCGATAAAAGCAGCCGACAATAATACGGCTATTTCGAGCTTTTTAGATGAATGTAAAACTATGGAAACATCCGAAGCTGCGATGGAAACCATGGAAAAAAAGGGGGTGGACTCTGGCCTTCAGGCAATTCATCCTTTAACGGGCGAGGTGGTGCCAGTATGGATAGCAAATTTTGTGTTGATGCATTATGGAACCGGTGCGGTGATGTCCGTACCTGCGCATGATCAACGTGATTTTGAATTTGCGACAAAATACGGGCTAGATATTAAACAGGTTATTAAGCCGGATAATGCTGACGAAATTGATATTTCCCAACAAGCCTATACGGGTAAGGGTGAGTTACTGAATTCGGGTGAGTTTGATGGACTCGATTTTCAGTCGGCGTTCGATGCGATTGCGCAAGTACTTAATAACAAAGGAAAAGGCGAAAAGAAGATAAATTACCGTCTGCGTGACTGGGGTATTTCACGCCAACGTTACTGGGGTACGCCCGTGCCGGTTATTTATTGTGATAGTTGCGGCACAGTGCCGGTGCCTGATGAGCAATTACCGGTTATGCTGCCAAAAGATGTGTCATTGGAAGGCGTTGGTTCTCCATTGGCGCGGCACGAAGCATTTATTAATACATCTTGTCCAACGTGTGGAGAAAAGGCAAAAAGGGAGACGGACACGTTCGATACCTTTATGGAGTCTTCATGGTATTTTGCGCGCTATTGTTGTGCCGATAATGATCAAGCGATGTTAGATGAGCGAGCGAATTATTGGTTGCCAGTAGATCAGTATGTGGGTGGTATTGAACACGCCATTTTACATTTATTGTATTCACGTTTTTACACTAAGCTATTACGAGATATTGGTTTGCTAAAGTGTGATGAGCCGTTTAAGAACTTGTTAACACAAGGGATGGTGCTAAAAGACGGTACTAAGATGTCAAAATCAAAGGGCAATACTGTTGATCCGCAAGGCCTTATTGAAAAGTATGGGGCCGATACCGTGCGTTTGTTTACGATGTTTGCTGCGCCGCCTGAGCAATCGTTAGAGTGGTCTGATAGCGCAGTAGAAGGGTCGTTCAGATTCATTCGCCGTTTGTGGCGTTTAGTTAAGGAGCATGTTGATACGGGTTTAATGCAGGGCTATGTGGTAGCGGAATTGTCCAGCGAGGAAAAAGTACTGCGTCGTCAAATTCATGAAACGTTAAGCAAAGTGAATGATGATTTTGGTCGTCGGCTAACGTTTAATACGGCGATTGCGGCTAATATGGAGTTATTAAATGCGGTGTCTAAATTTAAAGTTGAAACGGATGTTGCTCGAGCGTTACGTCAGGAGTGTTTGGAAAGCATTGTATTGATGCTTTCACCCATTATTCCTCATGTTTGTGATGAAATGTGGCAAGCCCTAGGTCACCAAGAAGAGCTCGTTCAAGTGACATGGCCTGAGTTTGATGAGTCGGCCTTGGTGCTAGATGAGATTCAAATGGTGGTGCAAGTAAATGGCAAATTGAGAGCGAAGATAACCGTGGCAGCTGATACGCCTAAAGAAAGCATAGAAAAATTAGCGCTATCAGAGGAGAATGTAAGTAAGTTTATTGGCGACAAGCCTGTTCGAAAGGTTATTGTTGTGCCTAAAAAATTGGTCAATATTGTTATTTAACGGACATGAACATGATGAATAATCGAACTAACTCTTTTACGATGCTACGTTTAGTAACCGCTATTTGCTTACTATCATTGCTATTAACGGGGTGCGGCTTTAAATTAAGAGGGTCTTTTGAATTGCCTGCCGAGCTTCAGAAAATATACATCGCTGGTTCGCAAAATAGTGATTTAGTGAGAGACTTAAAAGAGATGCTCGACTATTCCGCTGAGGTCGTTACTAAGCGTTCTGAGGCCGATGCCGTGTTAACGATAAATAAAGAAGAATCAGAAAACAGAACCTTGAGTGTGGATTCCAGAGGTAAAGTTCGTGAATCAGAAATGCAATACTCTGTTATTTATAGTTTAGTGAAAGTTGATGGCGAGGTGTTATTGGATAATGAACCCTTATTACTCGTTCGAGATTTCATTAATGATGAAAATGACATTATTGGCCGCACGAATGAATCAACGGTTATCGCACGTGATCTAAAGCGCGACGCTGCACAGCAAATTTTAAGACGAGTGCAGGCCCTAAAAGTAAACTCTGTCACTCAATAATATAAAATAGCTAGCTTGTCAGACGCTAGAACAGATGCAATTAGACGTTAATCAACTTTCTTTTTCAGTCGATAAAGGGCTGTCACCGGTGTATTTAGTGTCTGGTGATGAGCCGTTGCAACAAGGTGAAGCCGTTGACCTTATTCGTAAAAAGGCTCGGGAAGCGGGCTTTCTCAATCGTGAGGTATTCCATGTTGAAGGGAAGTTTGATTGGAATCAGCTGTTTGCTGCTTGTTTAAGCCAGTCTTTATTTGCAGAAAAAAACTTGATTGAATTAAACCTACCCACCGCGAAGCCAGGTCGGGAAGGTTCGCTTGCTATTGAGCAAGTCATCGCTGAGCTGTCGAATGATAATATCCTTATTATTATCGCGGGTAAGCTGGACGCGAACTCAAAAAAAGCAAAGTGGTTTAAATCGATAGATCAGCACGGGGTTGTTGTGCCAGTATGGCCATTAGCTGATGGGAAGTTAATGCAATGGTTAAAACAGCGACTTCAACGTAAAGGTTTAAGTTCGAGTCAGCAGGGCATCAAACTATTGGCTGATAGCGTGGAAGGGAATTTACTAGCGGCAGATCAAGAAATTGAAAAACTGCACATTCTTTTCGGCTCTGTAGAATTATCAACAGACGATATTATAAATGCTGTGGCGGATAATGCTCGGTACGATGTTTTTAAATTGACCGATACTCTGCTGTCGGGTGATTCAATAAGAACAGTACATATATTAAGAGGCTTGTTGGGCGAAAAGCTTGCCGCTCCTGTTGTTTTGTGGGCGCTAATGCGTGAGTTGCGTATTCTGGCTGGGTTAGGTTTCGAAAAGAAGGCGACAGGCCGTGCCGACGCTACGTTTAAGAAGCATAGAACATGGGACTCTAAGAAATCGAGTTATTTATCAGCGCTATCGCGTGGTAGCTTGGAGCAATGGCATAGTTTGGTGCAAGCCTGTGCCAAAGCTGAACGCATCACGAAAGGTATAGAAACCGGTGATGAGTGGTTGCTGATAGAGCAGATCTGTTTGGCTTTTTGTGAGCCAAGCCGGTTAAAGCAATATGGATTGGTCGCGGTATAATCATCCAATAACGAACAGACTACTGACAGGTATAAAGATGAGTGAACTAGTTGAATATATGGAAGCCTTAGGCAAGCGCGCAAAAAATGCGGCTCGAATTATTGCTAAAGCTGATACAGGCATTAAAAATAGGGCTTTGGAAAGCATTGCGGATGCTCTTGAAGCTGAACAATTTACTATTTTGAAAGCCAATGAGCTTGATATGACGGCGGGTAAAGAGAACGGCCTTGATGCTGCACTTCTAGATCGTTTAGAGCTTAATGAAGAGCGTGTATTAGCGATGGCAGAAGGGCTGAGACAAATAGTGGCTTTGCCTGACCCTGCTGGAGAAATTAGTCAAATTAATTCGCGCCCATCGGGTATTAAAGTGGGTCAAATGCGAGTTCCCTTAGGTGTTATTGGTATTATTTATGAGTCACGTCCAAATGTAACGGCGGATGCGGCTGCGTTATGTCTTAAATCTGGCAATGCCAGCATATTGCGTGGTGGATCAGAAGCAAAACATTCTAACCAAGCCATTGCTGCATGTATTAGTAGCGGTTTGGAACAGGCGGGCTTGCCTGCTGAGGTGGTACAGGTTATTGACACCACCGATCGAAATGCAGTGGGTGAGTTGATTCGCATGGAGGGGACAGTTGACGTTATTATTCCACGGGGTGGGAAAGGCTTAATTGAACGAATTACTAAAGAAGCACGTGTTCCTGTTATTAAGCATTTACATGGTGTTTGCCATGTTTATATAGATGACCTTGCCGATAAAGAAATGGCCAAATCCATAGCGTTTAATGCAAAAACACAACGCTATGGAACTTGTAATACGATGGAAACACTGTTGATTGCTGATAGCGTTGCCGTTGACATGTTGCCAGAACTAGCCGAGTTGTACGCTAGTGAGAATGTAGAGCTTCGTGGTTGCGAAAGAACCTGTGATATTTTGCCTGGTTGCGTTAAAGCGAAAGATACTGATTGGGATGAGGAGTACTTAGCCCCTATTTTATCTATTCGTGTCGTTAGCGATATGGACGCGGCGATGGATCATATTCACCAACATGGCTCAGGTCATACAGAATCGATTGTAACAATGGACTACGCTAAGGCGATGCGTTTCTTACGTGAGGTGGACTCTAGCTCTGTCATGGTAAATGCTTCAACACGTTTTGCGGATGGTTTTGAGTATGGTTTGGGCGGTGAAATTGGTATTAGTACGAATAAATTACACGCGCGAGGGCCAGTGGGTTTGGTAGGTTTAACAACTCAAAAGTACATTGTGCTAGGTGATGGGCAAATTCGCCAATAGCGCTGAGTTGTCTATTCATTTCTTTTTGTTGGCTCAATAGCTATGAGCGTTGAGTTTATTGGTATCTATGGTGGTACATTCGATCCTATTCACCTTGGTCACTTAACGGCGGCAAGCGAAGTAGGTAAAGAAATTGGTCTAGATGAAGTTCGAATGGTTCTGTCGGCTAGTCCGCCGCATCGCTCTGCTCCTGTACTGTCAGCAGAAGAAAGGTTTTTTTTATTGCAATTAGCAGTTAATGATTTCCCCATGTTAGTCGCTGATAATTGTGAAATGGAAAGACATGGGCCAAGCTATATGGTGGAAACGCTTTTATCTTTTCGGCAGCGTAAGCCGAATAGTTCATTGGTGCTTATATTGGGTATGGAAGCCTTTAATGGCTTGATGTCATGGCATCGTTGGCAAGAAATAATTAATTTGACACATATTGTGGTGACCAATCGAGCCGGGTTTGATAACCAGTTTAAACAAGAAGTAGGCGCTTATGTGGCCCCTTTTTTAGTCACTGATAAGTCACAACTAAAACAGCGAACACATGGTAAAATCTACGTCCAGCCTGTCACAGCGATTAATATTTCAGCAACACAGATTAGGCAGCAAATTAAAGATAATAAATCGGTTAGGCAAATGCTAACCAGTGATTGCTTTGAGGCGATCAACAAAAACGGTTTTTATAGATAACTAATATAATAGAAGATAAGGTAAATAGAATATGGCAGAGCAGTTTTTAACTAAAATCACCGAGGCGCTGGATGATAAAAAAGGTCAGCAAATTGATGTGATTGATGTACGAAATAAGTGTTCGTTTGCCGACGATATCGTTATTGTGACGGGGTCGTCTAACAGGCATGTCAAGTCCTTAGCGATGGAAGTCTCGATGTTATCTAAAAAGAACGGCCTTATTCCGCTGGGTGTTGAAGGAATGGATGCCGGTGAATGGGTGTTAATAGATTTGGGCGATACGATTGTTCACGTTATGCAACCTAAAATACGTGAGTTTTATCAGCTAGAAAAGTTGTGGGCTGTTGAGGCTGACGCTTAAATAGTATTGGGTTCATTGTTTGTTCATTTAAGCAGTTTAAGATGTTGAACAAAGTAAATAGATTGCAGTAACTTTAAAAAATTGATTTCATGAAACGTATGGTTTGTAACTAAACGTTAAAAACAGGGAGAATTTGATGAATAATAGAAAACTAACAACAGGGTTCGCAGCAGGTCTGATATTCACTGTCGCTGGCTGTACCACCATTAACCCATACACAGAAGAGCAGCAAACAAGTAACGTAGCTAAAGGTGCAGGTATAGGTGCAGTGACAGGTGCTATCATCGGTGCGATGAAGGGCGATAGACGTACGGCATTAAAAGGTGCTGCACTGGGTGCGGCAGCAGGTGGCGGTATTGGTTATTATATGGACGTTCAAGAAGCGAAACTACGCCAACAGCTTAGAGGTACAGGGGTTAGCGTTAGCCGTGTTGGTAATAATCTTATTTTAAATATGCCTGGGAATGTAACATTTAAAACCGATAGTTCGAGTATAAATGCAGGTTTTTACCAAGTATTAGATTCAGTGGCCATTATTCTTAAAGAATATGCAGACACAACTGTAACGGTCGTTGGGCATACTGATAGTGTTGGCGATGCAGCCTATAACCAAGGTTTATCTGAACAACGTGCACAGAGTGTTTCCAGTTATTTACGTTCACAAGGTGTTGTCGCTCAACGCTTTAATGTGATGGGTTACGGCGAACAAAGCCCAATTGCTAGTAATGCAACTAAAGAAGGGCGTGCGCAAAATAGACGCGTTGAAATAACGTTAACACCATTAAACGCTGGCTAGAGCTCAATTCAATCGAAAAGGTGTATGCCTTTTTAACCTGGGTGTATTTAAGGTCTAAAATAAAAGGCGGCTCAAATGAGCCGTTTTTTTTGCCAAAAAATGGGTGCTAAATGAAGCTAAAAATTTTAGCCGTTGGGCAAAAAATGCCTAGTTGGGTTTCTACGGGCTACAAAGAATACGAAAAACGTATGCCGCGTGAGTGTTCACTTGAGTTGCTTGAAATTCAACCGGCTAAAAGAACTAAGCAAAGTAATTTGGCAAAAGTTACTGAAGAGGAAGGAAAAAAAATTCTTTCTTCAATTAAAGACTCTGATTATGTCGTTGCACTTGAAGTCATGGGGAAGCAGTGGTCAACAACGGATGTTGCTAAGAAATTATCGGCTTGGCAAGGTGTTAACCCATCTATTATTTTTATTATTGGGGGGCCGGATGGGTTGTCTGAAGCTTGTTTGAAACGAGCCAACGAGCAGTGGTGCTTATCTAAATTGACTTTTCCGCATCCGCTGGTTCGAGTTATTCTCGCTGAACAGTTGTATAGAGGTTGGAGTTTAATGAACAATCACCCGTATCATAGGGAATAGGTCATGCGATTAATATTGGCATCTTCATCACCAAGACGAGCAGAATTGCTTCATCAAATAGGCGTTAATTTCGAGATTAAATCGGTTGAAATAGATGAGACGCCTATTCATGGAGAGCGGCCACTCGACTATGTGAAACGTTTAGCAATAGAGAAAGCGGCAGCAACGAAAGTATTTTATCAAGAAGATGATATTCTGGTGTTAGGGTCTGATACTGCCGTTATTATTGATGGGGAAATCCTAGGTAAACCTGATAATAAAGAACAGGCGGTGATGATGCTAAAACAACTATCGGGTAATAGCCATACTGTACTGACATCAGTTGCTATTATTGGTTGTCAGCAAGAGCAGTGTCTTATTAATGAAAGTAAAGTAACTTTTTCGACCCTTACAGATAGTGATATTGAATGGTACTGGTCAACGGGTGAGCCTAAAGACAAAGCAGGGGCTTATGGAATACAAGGTAAGGCGGCGGTATTTATAAAACGCTTAGAAGGTAGTTTTTCGGGGGTAATGGGTTTACCTTTATATGAAACCTCGCAATTACTTAAGCAGAGTGGGTTTGCTATAACATAACAGCAAATTAATCCAATCGGTTGACTAATCGCTGACAACATTAGCGATGGTTAGGCAATAGCATGAATAGCTATATGATCGTTTTTGCTTGATATATAAAGGCCTTTTTAATAATCGAGAAGGGCTGGCTGATACCCTCTTAATGCTAGATAGTTGTATTAACGGCCATAGAAGTTGACTGGCTTATCATGCCTTAATTATCTTTATAGTCTTTGTTAATACATTAAATGTCGGCTGGATCGATAGACTGGTAAAGATAAACTACTAATAAGAGTAAAATCGCAGCAGTGAAAAGAGCATTCATAGTAAAGTGGGCAACAAATCAATAAGCATTCATCATAAATAACCAAGGGTTTGACAATAGAATGAGCGATGAAATTCTAATCAATATCACACCGCCTGAAACCAGAGTGGCCGTGCTTGAGAACGGTGTATTACAAGAGTTGATTATTGAACGTCAACGTAAGCGTGATATTGTGGGGAATTTATATCATGGTGAAGTTTGTCGTGTGATGCCGGGTATCCAAGCTGCATTTGTAGAAATCGGCATGGGCCGAGCGGGTTTTTTGCATGCATCAGATGTGTTGGTGAATGGCGAAACACCTTCAGAAGAGAAAGGAATCGAGCGATTTTTACAACAAGGCCAACACGTTGTTGTGCAGGTGTTGAAGGCGCCAATTGGCACGAAAGGCCCACGTTTAACGATGAGTATTTCAATCCCATCTCGATATCAAGTGTTTTTGCCATACTCTGACAAGCTAGCCTTATCTCAGCAGCTAGAAGATGAAACTGAGCGAGAAAGGTTGCTGGCATGTATGGAGGTTTTTAAGGAACAAGGTTATACCGGTGGGTATATCGCAAGAACTGCTTCAGAAGGTGTTAACGAAGATAGTATTCGTGCCGACATGCTGTTTCTTAATAAACTTTGGGATGTTATTAGTCCACAAATAAAGGAGATACCGATTGGGCTTATCTATGAGGATTTACCCTTAGCGTTACGGATATTGAGAGACTGGTATCAAACCTCGGTGACTAAAATCGTGATTGATTCGAAAACCAATTTTGACAAAATGATAGACTTTTCTAACAAGTTTATGCCAGAAGTAAAACCTTTATTAGAGCTCTATAAAGGTGATAGACCCTTGTTTGATATGTACAGTATTGAAAGTGAAATTAAAGCGGCTTTGGAGCGAAAGGTGGCTTTAAAGTCGGGTGGGCACTTGGTTTTCGACCAAACAGAAGCGATGACGACAGTTGATGTGAACACGGGCAGTTATTTAGGCCGAAGTAACCAAGAGCAGACCATCTTTAAAACGAATATGGAAGCAGCTCAGGCAACAGCACGTCAGTTACGGCTTAGGAATTTAGGTGGTATTGTTATTATCGATTTCATTGATATGCATGATGAGGCGCATAAAGAAGCAGTGTTAAATGTATTAGAAAAAGCGATGAGTAAAGACCACGCAAAATATACAATTAGTAGTGTGTCGGAACTGGGTTTAGTTGAAATGACACGAAAGCGGACAAGGGAAAGTTTAGAGCGAGTCATGTGCGAGCCTTGCTCAACTTGTTCGGGTACAGGTCAGGTGAGAACACCTGAAACGACGTGCTATGAAATTTTTCGTGAAATAATACGAGACGCGCGCCAGTATGAGGCGAAGGAATTGCTGGTCTTGGCATCGAATGAAGTAGTCGATATGCTGCTTGATGAAGAATCAACGACATTGGCTGACTTGGAGTCTTTTGTTGGTATTCGTATTCGATTTAGGGCAGAAAATGAATATAACCAAGAACAATATGACGTTGTGTTGGTTTAATGCTCACGGATAGATAATGAGTAAAGTTCGTCTATTTGGTCATTCCTTGCTATGGGTTTTTACCGTTAGCATTAGTGTTCTTGCTGTATTAATCGTAGCGGCACGTTTTTTTTTAGCCGAGGTACCAATATACAAAAACGAGCTTGAAGCGTACTTAGCTGAAGAAATTGGTGGTGAGGTTCACATTAGTGCTCTATCGGCCAAAATGAGTGGCTTTACACCCCAACTGAGCCTAACGGGTATCACGTTAGATGAACTCGATAACCAAACAAATACCCTTAGCATTGGAGAAATCCGCCTATCGTTTAACCCGTTTGGGTTTGTAGCGGGTCAATTTAAGCCAAACAAAATGTCTATCGTTGATACCAATATTAAGGTAAAGCGATTTAGTGACGGGCATTTATCCATTGTTGGCTTATCCACTGGGGAAAAGGATGACAGCTCATCGGGTGATTTTTCTTGGTTGTTAGAAGGCGAGCATTTTGAAGTCATTGACAGTCAAATTACATGGCAAGATGAGTTTCGGGGTTTGCCAGATATGACATTTAAAAAAGCAAACATCACGATTCAAAACAAGAACCAAGAGCACGCACTTAAAGTGACAGCTACCTTACCCAAAGAAACAGGTGGAGGTTCGTTCAGTTTATTAATCAAAGTGACGGGGGACGCTTTATCAACCTCGGATTGGAATGCTAAAGGCTACTTTAAAGCGCAAGGAATTAATATCGAACAGTACTTAACTCGCTTGAAAATAGATAACCTTTCTATTGATGAAGGAGAAGGTGATATTGAGTTATGGAGTACTTGGAACTCAGCAAGGCTTTCCAATGTAAATGGGAGTGTATTAGTTAGAAAAGCGAGGCTTTTGAAGCCTAATGCAGAGTTAAACATATCAAACTTTAGTGGCTACTTCGCTTGGGAAAAGGTCCTAGATGGGTGGTATCTAGATGCTCGAGACGTTGCGTTTAAAACAAAAAAAACGACACAAGGGAAAAGTCAATTTAGTGTGCAATATCGATCAGATAAAGACGATATTTCTTCTGTTTTTGTAGCGGCTAATGGGGCTAATTTAGAAGCGGTTTCAGATATTTTGAAGTACTCAAACCTCTTAGATAAGCCATTTCAACAGTTATTGGATGAGCTTGAAGTAAAAGGGCACTTAAATGAGGCGAGTGCGTTAGTTAATCGAGATGGCGATAGGATTTCTTGGGCTGGTTGTGGTCAGTTAGAAGGTTTTTTTAGTCAGTCATATAAGGCATGGCCAGCTATCAATAATTTTTCAGGAACGGGGTGCTCAACAGAAGATAAAGGTTGGCTAGACCTTAATATGAACAAGGGGGCTGTTAACTTTAGTCCTTTATTTAGAAACCCTATTATCGTTGAGGAGTTAGACGGTCTGTTGACATGGACGCATGACAATAAGGGCTGGAGTATACGTTCTAACCACATTAAGTTGAATTCCCCTCATATATCGACACAAACACGCGTCAACCTTATGCTGGGAAAGGGTGAGAGAGCACCATTTATTGATTTGCAAACCAATTTTGGTAATGCGAACAGCCAGCACGCCCCCCTTTATTTGCCGGTTGGTATTATGGGTAAAGAACTTGTTAAATGGCTGGATCAAGCATTTGTAGAGGGTGAGGTTAACAGTGGAGGGATGCTTTTAAAAGGTTCATTATCTGAGTTTCCATTTCGTAAAAAAGAAGGTGTTTTTCAGGTTTTGTTTGATACAGACAATATTCGCTTACATTATCAAGACAAATGGCCTGATGTTATTGGGATAGCTGCTAAGGTTGAATTCAAAAATGAGGGTATGAATATTGTCGGTCATAAGGGAGAAGTGGCTAGCAATGAAATTAATCAAGTTGTTGCCGATGTAGCCGATTTTGAAACCGATCATTATTTGCATTTGAGTGGCAAAGTAGACGATGACTTAAGTGGCTTATACACTTTTTTTAAACAATCACCAATTAGCAAAGAGGTTAGTACGTTGTTGACCCATAGCTCCGTTTCTGGACCTAGTGAGGTAGATTTAAATATTGATATTCCTCTAAGGAAGAAGCTGGAGACTAAAGTCCATGCAATAGCACGGTTAAAGGGTAATGCTCTAGGGCTACCAAGTTTAGGTCTTGCGATTAATAATATCGTGGGTGTTGTTGAGTATGATAAACGTGGCTTAAGTGGAAAATCTATTAAAGGAAGTGTTTTAGGCGAAAAGCTAGACATTGATATAAAGGCCGAGAAAAATAATACGGTTATTGAAGGGAAGGGTTACTTAAATATTGAACGTATTGCAAAAAAGTATCCGTCCGATGTATGGAAGCATATTAATGGGCGTAGCAAAGCGACTATAAAAGTTGAGCTTCCGCGTAGCGGGTTGGCTAAAAGTAGTTCATCAGCAGTCACTTTGAAGAGTGACCTTAATGGGATAGCTGTAGATTTACCTGACCCTGTAGGCAAGCTAAAAAACTCCAGGGTGCCTTTTGAAGTATCGATGATATTAGGTGAGCAGTCCTTACCGATTAAGGCATCATACGGTGCTGGGTTGAACACCTATTTTCAATTGACTGAAAATTCGTCAAAGAATTTTGAGTTAGACAGAGCAGATATCCACTTTGGTAAAACAGCCGCAATGTTACCAAAACAACCAGGGATTCAGCTATCTGGAATAATGGACGAATTGAATATTTTGGAATGGAAGAATAAGTTTGCAGTAGAGGGAGTCAGTTCATCCTCAAGCCCCCTTGTGAACCAGCTTAACCTCAGGGTGAAGAAGCTTAAATGGTTGGAAACAACGTTTGATAATATTTATGTGATAGGCGAGCATTCAAAATCAACATGGGTAGGTGAAGTGAGTAGCCCTATTATTACAGGGCGCTACGAGATTCCTGATAGTCTTGGTGGCGACAATAAAATAAGCCTAGATTTAGAGTCATTACGACTACCTCCTGTTGGGGAACAGATTAATAGCAAGAAGAAATCGCCAGTGAACCCGACTGACTTTCCAAATATTGATATTAATAGCAAAGAGCTTTTAATTGGGGAGTCTCAACTGGGTAAACTGAGGTTACAACTTCGTCAAAAGAGCAAAGGGGTGGTTATTCAGTTACTATCGCTAAAATCAGCACGCGATGATTTCAATGCTAAAGGTACATGGGAAGTGAATGATGGACAAAGCCTCACCGGTTTAAATGGCAAACTCAGTAGTAAATCTTTAGGTTCATTATTAAAAGATACCGAACTGACAAGCAAGTTAAAAGGAGCACCTGTAGAGGTTAATTTTGATCTTAACTGGCCGGGCGAACCGCAAAACTTTTCAAAAGAACATTTAAGCGGCTATGGTGACATCAAGTCGGGTAAAGGTCGTTTATTAGACGTGGAACCCGGTGTTGGGCGAATTTTTGGGTTACTCAGCTTGAGTACTTTACAGAGACGTTTGCAATTTGATTTTAGTGATTTAGTGCAAAAAGGGCTGAGTTTCGACAAAGTAAAAGGACGTTTTACAATGTTAGATGGTAAGGCGGAAACGAACCGTTTTTATCTAGAAAGCCCGTCGTCTCGATTGGACTTCCAAGGTAACGTTAACCTAGCTGATGAGACATTAGATCAGCTGATTACTGTGACGCCTAAAACAACTGAAAGCTTACCACTAGCAGGCGCCATAGCAGGGGGACCTTTGGTCGGTGCAGCGGTTTATATTGCTCAAAAAATAGCGGGTAAAACAGTTAATAAATTATCGGGTTATCAGTTCCGTGCTACAGGCCCTTGGAGTGACCCTAAAATAAAACAAATTAGTCAACCGGGCGGAAAAATATTTGGTTTGGTGGGTAATGTGTTAACTCCAATATATGATGCGACGGTAGGTCAATTACCATTCGAAGAACAAGGTGTAACGGCACCCGCAGAGTTAACTGATGACGATGAATGAATTTAAAGTAGCGGCGGTTCAGATGTGTTCATCTGACCAACTGAGTGATAATTTGAAAACAGTAACGTCTCAAGTTCAGCTCGCTGTTTCTAAGGGCGCGCAGATGGTCGTATTACCTGAGAACTTTGCTTTAATGGCAAAACACTCAGAGCAGCTTTTATCTATAGCGGAAGTGTTAGGTAAAGGAAAAGTTCAATGTTTTTTGAGTGAGTTAGCAAAAAAATACGGCTGTTGGATAGTGGCAGGCTCAATGCCGATTAAGTCAACGTTGGAAGATAAGGTATATGCAACTTGCCTTGTTTATAACGAGTCGGGTAAACAGGAAAGCTACTATCATAAGATTCATTTATTTGACGTTGATCTAGCTGATAATAAAGGCCGTTATAGGGAGTCAGATACATTTGTTGCAGGTATTGAGCCGGTTGTCGTGGAAACACCTTTCGGCATAATGGGTTTGTCAATTTGTTATGACCTTCGCTTTCCCGAACTTTATCGAGCATTATTACAACAAGGCGCGGAATTCTTTGTAGCACCGTCGGCCTTTACTGAAGTAACTGGCGAAGCGCATTGGGCTTTATTATGTCGAACTAGAGCAGTCGAAAATACCTGCTACCTGATCGCGGCTAATCAAGGCGGGTTGCATAATAATGGCCGCTCAACCTATGGACATAGTATGATTGTCGACCCTTGGGGGAATGTGTTATCAGAGTTAGACGTGAGTGAAGGCATGATTATCTCAACACTCGAAAAATCAAAACTAAACAAAGTCAGAAAAAGTCTGCCAGCTATTCAGCACAGGCGGCTACCTATAACGAGAAATTAATGAACGATTTAATTCAACAAGCAGAAAGCATAATTCTTCAGCCGGCAGGTTTATCAATTAACGATATCGATCAAGTGATGGGTAATCTATTGTCAAACCATATTGATCAAGCCGATATTTATTTTCAATCCTCTCGTAGTGAATCATGGGTACTTGAAGATGGCATTGTGAAGGATGGTAATTACAATATAGAACAAGGCGTTGGCTTACGTGCGGTGAGCGGTGAAAAGACCGGCTTTGCATACAGTGAAGAGCTGACCATGCCGAACATGTTAGAGGCGGCTAAGAGTGTAAAGTCGATTGCTAGTTTAGGCCATTCAGGCATTTTAAAACCGACTTCTTTCAATAAAGTACCTGCGTTATATGCCGCTATTGATCCATTAAATAGCATGAGCCGAGAAGATAAAATTGCCCTGTTAAAACGCATTGATCAAGAAACACGAAAAATTGATTCACGTATCGAACAAGTAGTGGTTAGTTTGGTGGGTGTTTACGAAGTGGTGTTGGTGGCGACAGAAGGTGGTCGCTTAAGTGCTGATATTCGTCCATTGGTGAGAATGAATGTGACTGTTATAGTCGAAGAAAATGGACGACGAGAGCAGGGCGGCTCTGGTGGTGGTGCTCGGCGAGGTTATGAGTACTTTATAGAAGATGACCGAGCGATGAGCTATGCACGTGAGGCGGTACGTCTTGCCTTAGTGAATTTAGAGGCGGTGGATGCACCAGCCGGTACGATGACGGTTGTTTTAGGCCCAGGTTGGCCAGGTATCTTGCTGCATGAAGCGATAGGACATGGCTTAGAGGGAGACTTTAACCGCAAAGGTAGCTCAGCTTTTAGTGGGAAAATCGGTGAAAAAGTAGCGTCACCCTTGTGTACCGTCGTAGACGATGGAACCTTGGACGATAGACGTGGTTCATTATCGGTTGATGATGAAGGAACTAAAACCGAATGCACTACCTTGATAGAAAATGGCATTTTAAAAGGCTATATGCACGACAAAATGAATGCGCGCCTTATGGGGCATGTTGCTACAGGAAACGGACGCCGAGAATCGTACGCACATTTACCTATGCCGAGGATGACTAATACCTACATGTTAGCGGGTAACAGTGATCCAGCTGAGATCTTATCATCGGTAAAAAATGGTTTATATGCGGTGAATTTTGCAGGTGGTCAAGTGGATATTACCTCTGGTAAATTTGTCTTCTCGGCCAGTGAAGCTTATTTGATTGAGGATGGAAAAATTACATCGCCGGTTAAAGGAGCCACTTTGATTGGTAATGGTCCAGATGTGCTGACTAAAGTGAGTATGGTAGGTAATGATCTTCAATTAGATCAAGGTGTTGGAACCTGTGGCAAAGAAGGGCAAAGTGTTCCCGTAGGTGTTGGACAACCCACACTTAAAATTGATGGTCTTACGGTAGGGGGTACACATGCCTGATTCAAAAAACACATCAGCAATAAGTGATCATGAAACGGATCGTTTGAAAAATATTGCGTCGGATATTTTATTAGAAGCAAAAAAACAGGGTGCTGATCAAGCAGAAGCGGCGATTAGTGTTGGCCGAGGGTTGTCGGTTAATGTAAGGTTAGGTGATGTTGAAACAATTGAGCAGCACCGAGATCAAGGCATTGGGATTACCGTTTATAAAGGTAAAAAGAAAGGCTCAGCCAGTTCTACCAAGCTCGACCCATCATCAATAAAAGAAATGGTATCTGCCGCGTATGCTATTGCACAATACGCGGAGGAAGACCCCTTTTCAGGATTGCCAGAGGCAGATCAATTAGCAACTAATTTTCCTGACTTATCATTACATCATCCATGGGTGTTAAACACCGAGGAAGCCATTGAAAGGGCGGTAGCTTGTGAAAATGCGGCGCGTTTTTATGATAAACGCATCAGTAATTCAGAAGGTGCGAGCATACAAACATTTGAGGGCACGCGTGTCCTAGCAAATAGTCTTGGATTCAATCATGGTTATCCAGCCAGTCGTCACAGTATGAGTTGCTCGGTTATTGGTGAGCAAGATGGCAGTATGCAGCGTGATTATTGGTATACCACGGCGCGTAAAGCGAGTGATATGGAAGGCCCTGTTACGGTTGGTGAAAAAGCATCTGAACGGACGGTCAGACGTTTAGGCGCCAAATCAATTAATACTAGAAAATGTTCAGTTATGTTTGCTGCTGAAGTCAGTAGTGGATTGATAGGCCACTTCATTTCAGCCATTAGAGGCGGTAATTTATACCGTAAATCATCTTTTTTACTCGACAGTTTAGGGCAACAAATCTTTCCTTCATTTGTCAATATTTATGAGCAACCACTACTGCCACAAGCAATGGGCAGTGCTGCGTATGATTCTGAAGGGGTAGCAACTTCAGCTAGAGATATTGTTAGTGATGGCGTTGTGCAAGGTTATGTTTTAGGTAGTTATTCGGCACGAAAGCTTGGTTTAAAAAGCACGGCTAATGCAGGTGGGGTGCATAACTTAACAGTTGAACCCGGGAATTTAGATTTTAATGGTATGTTGAAAGAAATGCATACAGGGCTTTTAGTGACGGAATTGATCGGTCAGGGTGTTAATACGATGACTGGCGATTATTCTAGAGGCGCTGCGGGTTATTGGGTTGAAAATGGTGAGATTCAATTTCCAGTTGAAGAAGTGACCATTGCAGGTAATTTAAAGGATATTTACCAAGCTATTGTCGCGGTTGGTAATGATGTGGATTTAAGGGGTAATACGCGTACAGGATCTATCCTCATCGAACAAATGACACTCGCGGGTTGTTAAATAAACTTTAGGTTAAGAAGAGTGTTGCTAACCCTAAAAAAGAAAAGAAACCAATAACATCAGTCACAGTCGTTAATATAACGCCGCCTGCAATCGCGGGGTCAATATTCATTCGTTTTAATGTTAATGGAATAGTGGCACCTGCGAGTGCAGCAACGATGAGGTTAATAATCAACGCGGCACCTATTAATAGACCGAGTGCTTGGCTTTGGAACCAAAGCCCGGTTATAACGGCAACGACACTGGCCCAAAGTAGGCCATTAAGACCACCAACTGCTAATTCTTTCGACAGTAACCAACGCGAGTTGCTTTTCCCTATCTGGTTGAGCGCGATGCCGCGAATAACCAGCATTAAAGTTTGGCTGCCTGCAATTCCTCCCATGCTAGCAACGATTGGCATTAGCACGGCGAGAGCAACAATTTGTTCAATGGTCGCTGTAAAAAGTCCAATGACCCAAGCGGCTAGAAAAGCGGTAAATAAATTAATACCGAGCCAAATTGCTCGACGTTTAGCGCTTCTGGTAACCGGCGCGAACATGTCATCGTCTTCATCTAGGCCAGCAAGATTTAAAATAGAACGATCGGCTTCGTCACGAATAACATCGACTACATCATCGACGGTAATTCGGCCTAATAAGTGGTTTTTTTCATCAATAACGGGTGCGGAGACTAGGTTATAGTCTTCAAAAAATAAGGCGACTTCATTCGCTGACAGAGTCGGTGATAGTGCCTTTTGGTCTGTTGTCATCGCGTGACTAACGGATTCTTTTCGACTTTTCGTCAGTAAATCCGAGATATTAAGTATGCCGAGATATCGGTCATCTCTATCAACAACAAACAGCTTATCAGTATTGGCTGGAAGCTCACCACGCTGTCTTAAATACCTTAGCACCACGTCTAAGTCGACATTAGGCCGAATGGTGACAACGTCGGGGTTCATTAGTCCGCCAGCACTATCTTCATCATACGACATGACGGACTGTAATCGCCGTCTGTCTTGATTTGACATCGAGCGGACAACTTGATGTAAAACAGCTTGTGGAAGATCCTCGAAGATATCGGCTAAATCATCTGTTTCCAGTGAGACCGCCGCGGTAATTAAGTCTTCGTCGTCGGTATGTTCGATCAGACCTAAACGGACCTCATCGTTAACTTCAACGAGAATATCGCCGGCTAATTCTGGATTGATAAGGTCCCAAACAATTCGTCGGTGTTGGAGCGGTAAGGATTCTAAGAGATTGGCTATTTCAGCAGGATGAAGCCCGTTAACTTGGAGTTTGATTTGTGAAAGCGCACCACTATCTAGATTACCAGTGAGTAATCGTAGGTGCTCATGGGTATTTTCATGTTGTGGAGAAGCTGACATATCAATAAAAAAATCTACTGAAGTAAACAGAAGATATTCTAGCTCAATCCAGCAGTAATCGCTTTGTTATTTAGATAGTAGAAACGGCTTTAGTGAATACTTAGCCTAATTCACGGTGTCGAGTGATAATATTGAGCCCTTGTGCTGCTAAGTGGCGTGCTAGTTTTTCTGTCAGGTAAACAGATCGATGTTGTCCTCCCGTACATCCAATGGCTATTGATAAATAATTACGGTTTGTGTTGATGAATTCAGGCGCCCAGCGCGTTAGAAATTGTGCAGTATCATCTAGATAACGTTGGACGAGTTCTTTATCATCCAAAAAATCAATAACGGCGGTATCTTTACCTGTAAAAGGCCGTAAGTTGGGTTCCCAATAAGGGTTGGGAAGACATCGTGCGTCAAAGACAAAGTCGACATCATTAGGTGCGCCGTGTTTATACCCAAAAGACATTATTTGGAAGGAAACACCGTTGTCTTTATGTGGTGTAACGCGTTCACGTATGATGCTACGTAGTTGATGCACATTGGTTTGAGTCGTATCAATCTGCATACTAGCGTGACTGGCAATTAAGCTGAGTCTGTCTAGCTCAAGGTCGATAGCCTCATCTAATGACGTAGTATCGTTGGATAAAGGGTGTTTCCGTCGAGTTTCGCTGAAGCGCTGTAATAAACTTTGTTTGCTAGCCCTAAGAAAAATGACGTCGTAGTCCACGTTATTTAATTTCAGCTGTTCAATGAATGTGCCAAATTCTGCTAAGGACGATTGGTCGCTTCGAGCGTCGATACCGACAGCGGCTTTACTGAAAATAGTCTTATCAGAGTCCGCTAGAAGAGTTACAAAGTCGGGTAATAAGGCAACAGGTAGGTTGTCTGTGCAATAAAAACCTGCATCTTCTAGTGTGTCTAGTGTGACACTTTTTCCAGATCCGGAAAGACCGCTTACTATAATAAGTTTCATGTTTGAAATAAAAAGGCCGACGATAATGTCGGCCAAATAGGGTTAACGGTGAGCCTTTGTTTTTTCTTTGTGCTTTAAAACTTGTCTATCTAGCTTATCAACCAAGGTATCAATAGCTTTATACATATTTTCTTGCGTGTCTTCAGCGAAAATTTTTGTACCATTTAGTTGGATGGTTGCTTCAGCTTTTTGTTCCAGTTTTTCAACGGATAGGACAACATGGATATCGATAACGTTATCAAAGTGGCGTTTGATTTTGCTAAACTTTGTATTAGTGTATTCACGAATAGCGTCTGTGATTTCAACGTGGTGTCCAGATAAATCTAATTGCATATTACTCTCCTGTTGTGGTAACGAAAAATGTCAAAGGATTCTCTTCCTTTGACTAGAAGGGGGGATTGAGATCGATTCGCGATATTTAGCGATGGTTCGTCTCGCAACATTAATGCCTTTATCGCCTAGTATAATGGCAATTTTATTATCGCTAAGCGGCTTTTTAGGGTTTTCGTTATTAACGAGTTCTTTGATAAAGGCTCTGATTGCTGTGGCAGAACATTCGCCACCGCTATCGGTTGAGACGTGACTTGAAAAAAAATGTTTTAGTTCGAATATACCGTTTGGTGTATGCATGTACTTATTTGTCGTGACCCGGGAGATGGTTGATTCATGCATTTCAACAGTTTCAGCAATGTCACGTAGTACCATTGGTTTCATGGCAATGGCGCCGTGTTCGAGAAACTCATGTTGTCGATTAACAATTTCTTGCGATACGAGCATCAAGGTTTCATTCCGACTTTGTAGGCTTTTTAAAAACCAACGAGCTTCTTGCAAATGGTTTTTCATTGTTTGAGTGTCAGCGCTTTTATCGCCATGCTTAATAAGCGTTTGGTAATATGGGTTGATACGAATATTAGTGGCAATTTCACCGTTGATGGAAACCTGCCATGTACCTTTTACCTTGGCGACATAAACATCGGGCGTGACGTACTCGGTATTGGTTTCTTCAACCCCTGACCCAGGTCGAGGGTTAAGCTGTTGGATAAGAGAAATAACGTCCCCTAAAGTGTCGTCATCAATGCCAAGTTGACGTTTTAATTTTGTACTATCTTGAGCACCTAGGGCTGGCATGCATTCATTGACTAACTCAATAGCCAGTGACAAAAACGGGGTATCGTCAGGAAGTTGCTTTAGTTGAATAAGTAAGCAATCTTGCAGATCAACTGCGCCCACACCAAGCGGGTCAAAGGACTGTACTTTATGTAAAACTGCGATGATTTCATCTAGATCAAGATCATCTACATGCTGAGAAAGGTGTTGGTGAATCAGCTCTGGGGTTGAGTTCAGATAACCATTATCGTCAATACTATCGATAATAGCGGTGGCAATAACGCGATCGATATCAGAAAAATTGGTTAACTCCATCTGCCATACTAGGTGGTCGTGAAGTGTTTGTTTGGCTGAATTGATGCTACCTGGGTCAGGTGGCGTGGAGTCAGTTGATTGGTTGATCCCTGGTGTAGGAGTTAAGTCATAGATCTCATCCCAGGAGGTATCGACAGCTAACTCATCAGGCAAGGTGTCTTGTGATCCCTCGCTCGTTTTTTCATCTGAAGGCGTTGAATTTTTCTCAGATTCTTCTTGATTAGGGCGCGCCTCTTCATCAGGAACTTCAAGCATCATGTTGCCATCTAAAACTGTTTGAATTTCTTGTTGTAGCTCTAATGTTGATAACTGCAACAGCCGAATAGCTTGTTGAAGCTGCGGTGTCATAGTCAAATGCTGACCAATTCGAAGCTGTAACGATTGCTTCATTCAGACCGCCTGTTGAATGGAAAAATTAAAAGCTTGGTTGCATCTCATATTGTTAATTCTAGCCCATATTTTGCAAAGATGAGAGACTTTAATTGGCAATTACATGCGAAATTCATGCCCTAAATAAACATCACGTACTTCTCGGTGTTCTAGGATGTCTTCTGCTGATCCTTCAGTAATGACAGTACCGTTATTTAGAATGTAAGCTCGATCACAAGTGCCTAATGTTTCTCTAACATTATGGTCGGTAATAAGAACGCCTATGTCTCTTTCAGTCAATTGCTGAATGATTTTTTGAATATCAATAACTGAGATAGGGTCAACGCCGGCAAAAGGCTCGTCTAACAGAATAAAGCGAGGTTCAGTGGCCAATGAGCGAGCTATTTCAAGGCGCCGCCGCTCACCACCGGATAAAGCTAGGGCGCTTTGTGAGCGCAAATGGTTAATCGCAAACTCTTGGAGTAATTCATCGAGAACCAGTTCTTGTTGGCCAGGTGATAATTCATGGCGAGTTTGTAAGACAGCTCGTATGTTATCTTCAACGCTTAGCTTCCTGAATATGGATGCTTCTTGTGGTAAGTAACCAAGACCTTGGCGTGCACGAACGTGCATGGGGCTTTCGGTGATATTTTGTTCGTCAAGAAATATGTCGCCGCTGTCGGGTTTGATCAAACCAACCGTCATGTAAAAACTAGTTGTTTTACCGGCTCCATTTGGTCCTAATAAGCCCACAACTTCGCCACTTTTTACGTTAATACTAACGTTGTCGACTACTTTACGGTTATTAAATTGTTTGCAAATGTTCTGTGTGCGTAAGGTGCTCATTATTTTTTAGCAGGTTCTAATGTTATTTTTACGCGTTTTGAACCGGTTTTCTTGTCGCCGGCTTTGACCACAGAGCGTTTACTGTCGTATTCAATTTGGTCGCTTTTGAATGTATTGCCATTTTGCCATAAAGTTGCTTTATCAATTAACACCAAGGTGTCTTTAGTAACGAAGTAATTAAAGCGGTTGGCTTCCCCACGAATTAAACCTTGGTTGCCGTCTGGTTGTTGTTTGAACTTAACTGGTTTTCCGATTGCAATCACTTTGTCGGTGGTTCCACGAACGCCATAAATAGTGACTTTATCGGCCATGATTTCCATACTACCCTGTGTGATGATGACGTTGCCTGAATAAACAGTCACTTTTTTGGCGTCATCTAAATTAAAGCTATCAGCCTCAACTTCTACTGGTTTTTGTTTATCTGAACTAAGTGCCCATAACGGCGCTGAGGAAAACATTAACGTGAGTGTAATAAAGGCAAATTTTAAATTAATTGATTTCATGGAGGCCTCGTACCTGTTCTAGTATTTTGATATTTATTGGTTCACGAAAATGTGCGCGTAAGCCAATTCCTTCAATGGTGTTAATGCCCGATTTTATTTTTACAAACTCATCTGTTTCTGCAAAATCATTGGGTAATTGAACGCGAAGATTATGTGTGTCTATTTCAAGCGGTGCAATATTTTTTAGTGCATCTCTTTTAATATTGACAGCGCCATTAAGCAAAACGAGCTCGCCATCTGATGAGATATAGCCCGTTTCAGAGTGTATATGTAAATCGGGTTTCTCGGGTGAATACATGGTCATAATCGGGCGCGTCATTTCGGTACTATCATCGTCAACGAAGTGCTCCATGTGTTCAGCTTTTATTCGTTGTTTGGGTTTTCCTTCTAAGGTCATACTGAGTACTTCAAAATCTTTTAAAAAGTAATCAATTTTATGTCCAAGTTGCGTTGTTTTTTTTTCAATGTCCGGTTCTTGCGTGAAAGCTAGCCACCAGGTAGCAGCGGCGAGAATAGCTAATGCGATGACTGTAAGAGGCTTCATGGGTTAAAGATTACACATCGGTAAAAAGTTGAACGGCAGTGGCCAGTTTATTTTGAATGCTTAAAATAGTATCACAGACTTCACGCGCGGCCCCTTGCCCGCCAAGGCGGTTTGTTTGACCTTGGCAATACGGCAAAATGGACGGATTAGCATCTTGAACGGCAATGGCAAGACGTGCTCGTGTCATCAACGCTAGGTCGGGCAGGTCGTCACCGACATGTGCAACTTGGTTGGCGTTGAGGTTTAATTTTTTTAGTAAATCGTTAAATGCGGCAGTTTTGTTTTCTTGATCTTGGTAGACATGAGTGACACCAAGGCTTTTCATACGGCGGTCAACAATTGGTGATGAGCGTCCAGAAATAATAGCAACTTCAATGCCATTTTGTTGAAGAAGCTTTAATCCTTGTCCATCTTGCGCGTGAAATGATTTGTATTCTTGACCGTTTAGATCAAAAAATAATTTCCCGTCAGTTAATACGCCATCGACATCGAAAATAACGCATTTGATGTCTTGGACGCGTTGCTTAAAGTCATTGCTGAGTTCAATCATGACAAACCGGCCTTCAACATGTCGTGCATGTTGAGTGCGCCAACCAGTTTATTGTTATCGGTGACTAATAGTGCGTTAATTTTTTTGTCCTGCATTAATTGTAGTGCTTCAACGGCTAGCTTATCAGGGCTGATAGTTGCTCCGCCCTGAGTCATAACTTGCTGAATTGTTGTGGTATGTATGTCGGTATTGTTTTCAAGCATACGTCGCAAATCGCCGTCAGTAAATATGCCGGTTAAATGGCCCTGCTGGTTAACAATGGCTGTCATGCCCAATTTCTTTTCGGTCATCTCGAGCAAGGCTGAGCTAACGAGAGCAGTTTGTTCGATAACGGGGATCTCTTTACCTTTATGCATAACGTCGTTAACGTGAAGTAACAGCCGCCTTCCAAGGCTTCCACCAGGGTGGGATAGGGCGAAGTCAGCTTCTGTAAAACCACGGGCTTCAAGTAATGCGATAGCCAAAGCATCACCCATCACAAGGGCGGCGGTTGTGCTTGATGTGGGTGCTAATCCTAATGGGCAAGCCTCTTTATCGGTACTTGCGTTGATAGCGGCGTCAGATCTAGTGGCCAAAGTTGAGCTTGGGTTGCCGGTGATCGAGATGAGTGGAACCCCAAGGCGTTTTAGAATAGGTAAAATGGTTAGTACCTCTCCTGTTTCACCTGAATTCGATAGCGCCAATGCTACATCATTCTTGGTAATCATTCCAAGGTCGCCATGACTGGCCTCACCCGGGTGAACAAAGAACGCAGGCGTGCCAGTACTGGCGAGTGTGGCGGCAATTTTATTGCCAACATGCCCTGATTTGCCCATGCCGATAACAGCGACCTTGCCTTGGCATTGAAGCATGAGCTCGCATGCATCGATAAAATGCTCATCAACATGCTGAGTGAGCTTCGAAATGGCCTCAGCTTCAGTTTTAATAACGGCTAAACCGAGTTGTTTTAGTTGCGTTCGGTGACTGTTTTTATTGGGCATACATATTCAGTGTTTGGTTAGGCTAAATTCCAATCGTATCTAAGTATACCTTGCTAAGGTAACCGACGAAAAATATCATAAAAGTAGCGCCTTTTAAACGATTGATCTTTGGTTCGCCATTAGCGCTATAGGAGAACAGTAGCAACAACAAAGTAAGGCCTAGCATTATGGGGAAGTCGCGAGAAATAAGTTGAGTCTCCACCAGACCTGGTCGGATCAGCCCTGGTAGGCAAAGCACGGCTAATAAATTAAAAGCGTTTGAGCCAATTATATTACCAACCGCTAGATCAGGTTCTTTTTTGACGACGCTCATAATAGATGCAGCTAATTCAGGCAGGCTAGTGCCGATGGCGATGATCGTTAACCCAATGACTAAATCACTGACGCCGAAGGCTACGGCTATGTTGACAGCGGCCCAAACGAGTAATTTCGAACTCACAATCAGTCCGGTGAGCCCTGTTATCGCGTATAAAAAGGCTGATCTATTGCTTAAGTCAGTGGGAATCTCATCCTCAAACTCCGTTGCGAGCGCATCAGCATTTTGCCGCTTATTTTGTTGGGCGCTACGAAATAACCAATAAAGGAAGGCCGCTAGCCCGGCTATTAGAATAAGTCCGTCTAATCTTGATAAATCTCCATCAATCACTAAAAGGTAGCTGATGATAGAAATAGTTAATAATAGAGGTAACTCTCGTTTAAGTAATGAAGACTTTATTAAGATAGGTGTAAATAGCGCAGTTGAGCCGAGCACTAAACCGATATTGGCAATATTTGAACCAATAGCATTTCCTGTTGCTAATCCGTTGTTACCCTGAATTGAAGCCATCCCCGCGACCAACATCTCAGGCGCTGATGTGCCTAACCCTACAATGGTTAGGCCAATGATTAAGGGTGATACACCGAGGTTTCGAGCAATAGCTGAGGTGCCTTTGACGAAAAAATCGGCAGAAAATATCAAAAAGAAGAAGCCTGCCAGAAGAGCAGCTGAAAATAGAAGCATAAGGGTGTAAGGCGAATCGAGTTAGTTAAAACAAGAATTATTGTCGCATATAATGATTGATTTCTAATAGATTAAGCAGTGAAACAAGAGATTTAAATAATTTTATAGCTTATGCGGTAAATATTGGAAGTTCAGATTGACGTGTAATACTAAGGTGAGGACAATGCTTGATCTATTTTAGACATATTTTTCGAGTCACACTAGTGTGACGGAAATAGACTAGGGAAGCGAAATTGTCAGAAACGAACGCATTAATAAAAATGAGGGATGTCCACTTTTCTCGCGGGTCAAAGCTTATCTTTGATGGCGTGGATATGGATATTCAGCGCGGCAAAGTAACGGCTATTATGGGCCCGAGTGGGACAGGAAAAACAACGTTATTGAAGTTGATCGGCGGCCAGTTAAGACCTTCTTCTGGTTTTATTGAGGTGGATGGACAAAATGTACATCAGCTAAAGCATAAGCAGCTTTACCAGTTACGTAAAAAAATGGGGATGCTTTTTCAAAGCGGCGCGCTATTAACAGATATTAGCGTCTTTGATAATGTTGCGTTTCCATTACGTGAGCATACTCAATTGCCAGAGTCGATGATTCGTCATTTGGTACTGATGAAATTACATGCGGTTGGCTTACGAGGTGCGCGGAATTTAATGCCAGCAGAGCTTTCAGGTGGTATGGCGCGGCGAGTTGCATTGGCACGAGCCATCGCGCTGGACCCTATGATGATTATGTATGATGAGCCGTTTACCGGCCAGGACCCTATTTCAATGGGTGTACTTGTGCAGCTGATCCGTTTGTTAAATGACGCGTTAGGGCTGTCTAGTATTGTTGTCTCGCATGATGTTAAAGAGACTTGTGCAATTGCCGATTATATTTATCTCGTGTCGGGTGGTAAAGTGGTCGAGCATGGTTCACCGCAACAGTTGGCAGACTCAGACTCAGAATGGACGCAACAATTTATGCAAGGCATGGCGGATGGGCCAGTTCCTTTTCATTATGCGGCTAAAGAGTACGCAAACGATTTGTTAGGCATAGAGGCATAAAAATGAGGACGAATTTACTATGCTAAATTATCTACAACGGTTAGGGGCTACTTCGCTAGGAATGTTCGAGCGTTTGGGCCGAGGGTCGCTTTTCTTCTTTAGTATTTTATTGAATATTCCAAGTGTGATTGTTAGACCGCGCTTGTTAGTTGCACAAATGTATTCAGTGGGTGCACTGAGCTTTTCTTTGATCGTTATTTCGGGGTTATTTGTCGGTATGGTGCTTGCTTTGCAAGGATTTTATACCTTGTCGGACTTTGGTGCAGAAGGAATGCTGGGCGTAATGGTGTCGGCTTCACTGATTAGAGAGTTAGGGCCGGTGGTGACGGCATTATTATTTGCGGGTCGTGCAGGGTCTGCTCTAACAGCTGAAATTGGTTTGATGAAGGCAACCGAGCAACTGTCGGGTATGGAAATGATGGCGGTTGATCCAATAGCGCGTGTTATGGCGCCACGTTTTTTAGCAGGTTTATTGTCAATGCCAATTTTGGCGACCTTATTTAGCGCAGTTGGTGTGTTAGGTGGGTATTTTATTGGTGTGGGTTTGCTGGGTATTGATGAAGGTGGTTTTTGGTCGCAGATGCAAGCTAAAATTGATTTTGACGAAGATGTTGTTAATGGCTTAATTAAGAGTGTTGTTTTTGGTTGGGTGGTAACGTGGATAGCTATTTTTGAAGGCCACGACGCGATACCAACATCTGAAGGAGTGGGGCGGGCGACGACGCGAACAGTCGTTCATTCGGCGTTTGCTATTTTATTGTTAGATTTTATTTTAACTGCGTTGATGTTTGGAGATATCTAAAGATGCATATATCAAGATCGATGGAAATTTTAGTAGGTTTTTTTGTAGCAATTGGTTTTGTTGCAATGTTCTTTTTATCCATGGAAGTGAGTAATTTAAGTAGTGTGAATACTGAAGATGGCTATGACATTACGGCAAGCTTCGAAAATATTGGGAGTTTGAAAGTACGTGCTCCCGTTGCAATGGCCGGCGTTAATATTGGCCGAGTAAAAAGCATTAAGTTTGATTCTGAGACATTTGAGGCCGTGGTGACGATGAATATTGAAACTAAATACAACCAGCTGCCTTCCGATACAAACGCCAGCATATTAACAGCGGGTTTGTTAGGCGAGCAATATATTGGTTTGGAACCCGGCGGTGAAGAGGACGTGTTGAAAAATGGCAGTGTGCTGGAGTTGACGCAGTCGGCGGTAGTCTTGGAGCAGCTTATTGGTCAATTTTTGTTCAATAGTGACTCGGAATAATCATTATGCGTTGTGCTAAAGGCTGGATTTGGTCATGAGTGCTGCAAGAGTAGAGTTAAACGATGCCGGAACGATAGAGGTCTCAGGTGCTTTGGAGTTTGGTTTGGTTGCTGATTTGTTGAAAAGTTCTCAGCGCTTTTTTTCTGGAGAGGGTGACCTAGTGTTTAACTTAAGTGGCGTTAATAAAACGGATAGTGCAGGTTTGGCTTTGTTGGTCGAGTGGGTGGTGATGGCTAAAAAATCTGAGCAAGCTCTTTCTTTTCAAGATATTCCTAAGCAAATGCTTGATATTGCAAGAGTTAGTGGACTGGATGAAATATTGCCAATCGTTTAGTGGTATTTAACAATATAAAATTAGGTGAATTAGAAAATGGATAAGTTGATTATTCAAGGTGGTGGTCCACTTTCTGGAGAAATACGCATCTCAGGTGCAAAGAATGCGGCTTTGCCAATATTAGCAGCTGCCTTATTAGCTGAAAATCCAGTTATTATCGGTAATGTTCCACATCTGCATGATATTACAACCACAATGAGCTTACTAGGGCAGATGGGTGTCACTTTGTCGGTGGATGAAAAGGTGAGAGTTGAGGTGGATTCTTCAACCATTTCTTCATTCAAAGCACCCTATGAGTTAGTTAAAACGATGCGTGCATCTATTATCGTTTTAGGCCCTTTATTAGCGCGCTTTGGTAAAGCGGAGGTTTCATTACCAGGTGGTTGTGCGATTGGATCGCGCCCAGTGGATATTCACTTGAAAGGTTTAGAAGCAATGGGAGCGACTATTCGTGTTGAAGGCGGATATATCCATGCTTCATGTGATCGCTTGAAAGGTGCGCGTTTAGTATTGGATATGGTGACGGTGACGGGAACAGAAAACTTGATGATGGCCGCTACTTTAGCTGAAGGAACGACCATTATAGAAAATGCAGCGCGCGAACCGGAAGTAAGCGACCTAGCGAATTTTTTAAATGCCTTGGGTGCAAAAATATCAGGAATTGGGTCGGACACACTAACTATTGAAGGTGTGGAGTCGTTGGCTGCAAAAAACTTGGTGTATAACATTCTCCCCGATAGAATTGAAGCGGGTACTTATTTAGTGGCAGCCGCAGCAACAGGTGGGAAAATTAAAGTTAAAGACGTTGACCCAAGTACCTTGGATATGGTGTTGTCAAAACTTGAAGAGGCGGGTGCAGATTTAACAATCGGTGATGACTGGATTGAGCTAGATATGAAAGGTCAGCGGGCTAAGGCCGTGTCGTTTAAAACTGCTCCCTACCCTGGCTTTCCAACGGATATGCAGGCTCAGTTTATGGTGTTGAATACTCTTGCTGAAGGTACTTCTGTTATTACAGAAACTATTTTTGAAAACCGCTTTATGCATGTGCACGAATTGCAACGTTTGGGTGCGGATATTAAGTTGGAAGGTAATACAGCAGTGTGTGTTGGTAAAGAGGTGCTGGAAGGCGCGACGGTGATGGCTACCGACCTGAGGGCATCAGCTAGTCTTGTGATTGCTGGTTTGGTATCAAAAGGTGAAACCGTTATTGAACGGATTTATCATATTGACCGTGGCTATGAGTGTATTGAAGAAAAGACAGCATTATTAGGCGGGAAAATTCGCCGAGTACCGAGCTAAAACAATGTTAACGATTGCAATTTCAAAAGGAAGAATCCTAAAGGATACACTGCCTTTACTGGCTGAAGCCGGTATTGAGCCATCTGAGGATTTATCTAAAACACGAAAATTGATTGTTCCTAGCATTTGTGGAGAGGTTAATTTAGTCATTATTCGGGCCACTGACGTGCCGACATTTGTGGAATATGGTGCTGCTGACGTGGGTATTACGGGTAAAGATACTTTAGTGGAGCATCGTAGTGATAACCTTTATGAGCCGTTGGATCTGAATATTGCAAAGTGTCGTTTAATGACAGCTATTGTGACGGGGAAAGAATTACCAACCGGTAAAATAAGAGTAGCGTCGAAATACGTGTCATTAACGGAGCAGTATTTTGCTAAAAAAGGTCAACAGGTAGAAATTATTAAGTTATATGGCTCTATGGAACTAGCCCCTATCGTTGGCTTGGCTGACTGTATCGTTGATTTAGTGGACACTGGGAATACCTTAAAGGCAAATGGAATGGAGCCATTGGACCTTATTATGGATATCAGTTCTAGGTTGGTGATCAACAAGGCGTCAATGAAAATGAAGTACCCACAAATCAAGTCACTCGTGAAAAAGTTAGAAGTTGCGGTTGATAATAGGCGCTAAAGTATGAACATAAAGACATTGGATGCCGCAGATAATGATTTTGGTCAAGCACTCAGTGACTTGTTGGCTTGGGATACAATTGAAGATGCATCAATAAATCAGGCAGTTTTAGATATCATTGAAGCCGTTCGTCAACAGGGCGATAACGCACTGTTGGCGTATACACAAGAATTTGATCAATGGCCTGCTACAGTGAGTGATTTGATAGTGGGTCGGCAGCAGTTAGAAGCGGCTTGGAATAATTTAAGTGAAGAGCAATCGGCAGCACTAACGACAGCGGCGGATAGAATTCGTGATTATGCCGAATATCAAAAAATGCAGTCGTGGGATTTTGTCGATGAATTTGGCAATACACTGGGCCAAAAAATTACAGCCGTTGAGCGTGTTGGAGTTTACGTGCCAGGTGGAAAGGCAGCGTATCCATCATCAGTGCTGATGAATGTGATCCCTGCCAAGGTAGCAGGTGTTGCTGAAATAGTGATGGTGACACCGACGCCAAAAGGGGAGTTGAATCAATTAGTTTTAGCGGCAGCCTGGTTAGCAGGCGTGGATAAGGTGATTAGAATTGGGGGTGCTCAAGCTGTGGCTGCACTAGCTTATGGAACTAAAACTGTGCCTGCTGTTGATAAAATAGTGGGGCCGGGGAATATTTTTGTAGCCACTGCAAAAAAAATGGTTTTCGGTCAAGTTGGTATTGATATGGTTGCGGGACCTTCCGAAATTCTTATTGTTTGTGACGGTAAAACAAATCCAGACTGGATTGCCATGGATTTATTTTCTCAAGCTGAGCACGATGAAAATGCTCAATCAATTCTTATTTCGCTAGATGCTGATTTTATTGACGCTGTAAAAAGAAGTATGAGTAACTTACTTCCAACGATGGAAAGAACTGATGTCATTGAGGCATCACTAGAGTCAAGGGGCGGGTTTATTTATGCGCAAACGAATGAACAGGCGATTGAAATCATCAATAAGATAGCGCCTGAGCACTTAGAGTTGTCCGTGGAAAATGCTGAAGAGTGGGTGGATGAGATTAAACACGCAGGTGCTATTTTTATGGGTCGATATACACCTGAGGCGCTAGGTGATTATTGTGCTGGGCCTAATCATGTTTTACCTACTTCAGGAACCGCTAGATTTTCATCACCGTTAGGCGTTTATGACTTTCAAAAACGGACGAGTATTATTAATTGTAGCCAATCGGGAGCGTCTGAATTGGTTGATACAGCGTCTATCTTAGCTCGTGGTGAGGCCTTAACTGCACATGCTAAATCTGCAGAATATCGTAAACTAACTCACTAATATGACATTGAAAAGCAACCCATGTTTGTCTGAACTTATTCGTCCTGAAATACAGAAGATGACAGCTTATCACGTGCCTGAATCGACAGGGTTTGTGAAGCTAGATGCCATGGAAAACCCGTTTCCATGGCCGGATGAAATGAAAGCACAGTGGTTAGAGTTGCTATCTAAGGCTGAGCCTAATAGATACCCTGACCCATCGGCCAGAGAGTTAGTATTTAGCTTGCGTGATTGTTTTGATATTTCGCCAGAGCTAGGCGTTGTGCTTGGTAATGGTTCTGATGAGTTGATCCAGATTATTTTGATGGCAATGAATGAGGACGCTTGTGTGATGGCACCGACGCCCAGTTTTGTTATGTATCAGCATATAGCCAATTCATTGGGTTTGCCTTTTATTGGTGTGCCGTTGAATGAAGACTTTAGTTTGAATGTACCGGAGATGCTGTCGGTTATTAAGGAGAAAAATCCAGCGGTTATTTTTTTATCGTACCCTAATAACCCAACCGCAAACCTCTTTGACGATGCCGATTTGCTGGCTATTTTGAAAGCATCAAATGGCCTCGTGGTCATTGATGAAGCCTATCAGCCTTTTGCACGTAAAACATTCATGGATCGTGCGCAAGACTATGAGCAGTTATTAGTTATGCGTACCGTGTCGAAGCTAGGTCTAGCAGGGCTGCGACTTGGATTTTTAGTGGGGCATCAACGTTTGACGAGTCAGTTTGAAAAGATACGTCTGCCCTATAACATAAATGTGTTTACTCAAATAACAGCTGCATTTGCATTCAAGCATATTAGTACCCTTGATGCGCAGGCGGCAGTCATCTGTAAGCAAAGAGAGGTTCTGCTCGAAAGGCTTTCATCTTTAAAAGGGGTTAATGTTTTTCCTAGCGATGCTAACTTTATTTTATTTTCCTTGTTGTCAGACTCTGCGGAACGTGTTTTTGAAGCATTAAAGCAAGCTGGCGTATTAATTAAAAAAATGGGTAATGTTCCAGGGCTTCCAGCAGAATGTTTGAGAGTGACGGTAGGCTCTAGTTCAGAAAATAAATTATTTATTGAGCAGATCGCCTCAATAATCAAATAGCTTATAAAAAAGTAACATTTGACACTAGAATCTTGTGTTAAAGCGTTTTAGGCACCCCAAAAAAAAATAAAAATATGTTAAAATTTTGAGAATTAGTGTTGTGTGAAAATTGCACGAGTAATTTACGATGATTTTATGGAGATTTAGATGAGCGAACAGGTAGTAGATAAGCGCAGGCGTCTGTTTTTAACGGCTGCTGCTACTGCAGTAACGGGTGTTGGTGCGGCTTATGTGGCCGTTCCATTTATAGCGTCAATGAACCCTAGTGATCGTGCAAAGGCAGCGGGTGCACCAGTTGAGGCGGATATTTCTAAGTTAGAGCCAGGGCAGTTAATTCGAGTTGAATGGCGTGGCAAACCTGTTTGGGTGTTAAAGCGTACTAAAGAAACTTTGGTTCAGTTAGAAGAAATGACGGATATGCTAAGAGATGCAGGGTCAGATGAGTCTGAGCAACCTGAGTCTTGCAAAAACGTTACACGCTCCATTAAGCCTGAAGTGTTCTTGGCCGTTGGTATCTGTACGCACCTTGGTTGTTCACCAACTTTTAGACCAGAAGTGGCGCCAGAAGACTTAGGCGCCGATTGGAAAGGTGGCTTCTTTTGTCCTTGTCATGGATCGCTCTTTGATTTGTCTGGTCGTGTTTACGCAGGTGTTCCAGCACCATTAAATCTAGTCGTGCCGCCACATAAGTACGTAACAGATACCCGAATATTAATTGGTTCAGAAGGAGGGCAGGCATAATGAGTGGCATGTTAAAAAATGCATTAGGCTGGGTGGATGCTAGGTTTCCATTAACCAAAGTATGGAACGAGCACCTTGCTGAATACTATGCACCGAAGAACTTTAACTGGATGTATTACTTTGGTTCGTTGGCTATATTGGTACTGGTTAACCAAATCATCACAGGAATATTTTTAACCATTAATTATAAGCCAGACGCTCAGTTGGCCTTCGACTCTGTTGAATACATCATGCGTGATGTTGAGTGGGGTTGGTTAATCCGTTATATGCATTCAACAGGTGCTTCGGCCTTCTTTGTTGTTGTTTACTTACACATGTTCCGTGGTTTAATTTATGGCTCGTTTAAAAAACCTCGTGAATTAGTTTGGGTCTTTGGAATGATTATTTACGTGGCTTTGATGGCTGAAGCTTTCATGGGTTACTTATTACCTTGGGGTCAAATGTCATATTGGGGCGCGCAAGTGATCGTGTCACTGTTCGGGGCTATTCCTTATGTTGGTGAAGATTTAGCGCTGTGGTTACGTGGTGACTATGTTATTTCTGATGCGACACTTAACCGTTTCTTCGCTTTCCATGTGATTGCAATTCCATTGGTGCTGGTTATTTTGGTCTTTATGCACATTGTGGCATTGCACGCGGTGGGTTCAAACAACCCTGAAGGCATCGAAATTAAAAAACACAAAGATGATAAAGGCGTGCCTTTAGATGGTATTCCTTTTCACCCTTACTACACAGTTAAAGATTTAGTAGGCGTTGCAGTTTTCTTATTTATATTTGCCCTTATTATTTTCTATATGCCAGAAATGGGTGGTTATTTCTTAGAGCATGCTAACTTTGTTCCTGCGGATCCTTTGAAAACACCTGAGCATATTGCTCCAGTTTGGTATTTCACACCGTTTTATGCAATTTTAAGAGCCGTACCCGATAAGTTTTTAGGGGTGGTGGCAATGGCTGGTGCGATTATTATTCTATTTTTACTACCCTGGCTGGATAGGGGTGTAAATAAATCAATACGCTACAGAGGCCCAGTTTTTAAAGCTGCGATTATAGCTTTCTGTATCAGCTTTATTGGTTTAGGTTATTTTGGAATGCAACCTGTTACAGCAGTAGGAACATGGTTCTCTAGGTTCTTCTCATTTGTTTATTTTGCATTTTTCTTGTTGATGCCATTTTATTCAAATCTTGGGCAAGATAAACATGTTCCAGAAAGGGTGGAAGAGAAATGAAAAAACTAAGTATAGTCTTATTAGTATTGTTTTCCTCGCAACTATTCGCAGCGAGTGGAGGGATAGCGCTTGAGTCTGCAAGAATAAATTTAGATAACAAAGCGTCTTTACAGCGCGGTGCTAAGTATTTTGTGAACTATTGCTTAAGCTGTCATTCAGCCAAGCAACTTAGATATTCAAGAATGGCTACAGACTTGGAAATACCGCCTGAGTTAGTAGAGCTTAATTTAATGTTCACGGGTGAAAAAATATTTGATGGCATGACAATTTCAATGCGTCCAAAAGATGCAGAGAAATGGTTTGGAGTGAATCCACCAGATTTATCATTGATTGCACGCTCTCGAGGGTCAGACTGGTTGTATACCTACCTTAAAAGCTTCTATGTGGACGAAACGCGTCCATTTGGAGTCGATAATGCGTTGTTTCCAAAAGTTGGAATGCCAAATGTTTTATCCGATCTTCAGGGTTTACAAAAAGCAGTCTATAAAGATGTAGAGCTTGAAGATGGAACAGTGCGTAGGGTGATTGACCATTTAGAAATATCAGAACCTGGTCGAATGAACGAAAAGGAATTTGATAAGGCGATGAATGACCTTGTGAATTTTATGACCTACATGGGTGAGCCTGCAAAACTTGAACGCCAAAGATTAGGCTGGAAAGTGCTGCTATTCATATTCCTAATGTTGGTTGTCTTCTATTTCTTAAAGAAAGAATATTGGAAAGACATCCATTAAGAACCAAAAAATTTAAAGTTGAAGAGCTTTGTGTTAAACGCAAAGCTCTTTTTTTCATTTAATAAAACGGAAAAAAATAATGATAAATGCACTTAATAGAAAATCAATTATGACGCTTTTTGCTGATCCTCTGTGCCACTACAGTCACAGAGCTCGCTTTATATTGTGTGAAAAAAGTGCATCTGCTGAAGTTGAATATGTCGACGGTAAAGAATTTCCAGAAGACCTTCAAGAGCTAAACCCATACGGAACCTTACCTATTTTAATAGATAGAGATTTAGCGCTATTTAATTCAAGAATTATTATGGAATACTTGGATGAACGTTTTCCGCATCCACCGCTTTACCCTATTGACCCTGTTTCAAGAGCTCGCTCACGATTATTGATTCATCGTATCGACCAAGATTGGTATACATTATTGGATGATATTGTTAACGCTGGTGAGAAAAAAGCAGCAAAAGCGAAAAAACTTTTAAGGGAAAATCTAATTGCAGCAATTCCATTGTTTGAGGCAAATAAATACTTTTTAAGTGATGAATTTACATTAGTAGATGGGGTATTAGCTCCTCTATTATGGCGTTTACCGCTGTATGGCATTGAGTTACCAAAAGAAGCTCAAGTTATTAAAGACTATATTGCTCGCGTAACAAGCCGTGAAACTTTCCAAGAAAGTATGAGTAAAGAAGAAATTGATATGATGGAAAGTCATTTATTAATGGCATCATAGTTTTTATTTATGACACCATTAAAACCTTATTTAGTCCGCTCATTGTACGAATGGATACTTGAAAATGGCATGACACCTTATTTATTAGTTGATGCAAACTATGAGGGCGTTATTGTTCCTACCGCTTATGTGTCTGATGAGCGCATTATTTTAAATACGAGTCCCAGTGCAGTAGAAAACTGGGTATTAGATAATGAAGCGGTTTCATTTTCAGCTAGATTCTCAGGTATTTCTGAAAACCTCTATGTTCCAATTAATGCCATTATGGCGGCCTACGCAAAAGAAAACGGTAAAGGAATGATGTTTGATGATCGTTTTGAAGACGATATTCCACCTGAGCCTAACAATAAGCCTGAAAAACCTATAACTAAAAAGCCCGTTTTAAAGATCGTTAAGTAATTTTTAAGTTTTATCCGGTATGTATATTTGGGCAACCCATAGAAATTTCTTTGATTGGAGAATAACGTGGTGAGGCGGAAGATATACGACGCAGTACTACCAAAGCGGGGGAAAAGTCGTAAGGCAAGCCTTGATTCTATTATTAAGTTGAGTAGATGAGTAGGGTTGCGGTAGTCTTATTGAAAAGTGATAAGTAATAGTAAATACCTTATATTTACATGAGGACTACTCTTTTGCTGTGGTTGTTAAAGGAAACGGTACGTTATGCTGATTAGCCCTATATTATTTATAGAAACTTTATTTGATTACCTTGCTGCCTATTAACATAGGAATTAGTCGTTGTTTAATCGGTGATTTGGTACGTTATGATGGTGCCGGTAAGTATTCAGCAGTGTGTCATTCGGCTTTATTAAAAAACTTTCAGTTAACACCCTTGTGTCCAGAGGTTGAATCAGGACTGACTATTCCTAGACCTCCGATTGAACTTATTAAATATCCAAAAGGGATTAAAGTACTTGGTCGTGATGATCGTTCGATTGATGTAACCGATCAACTAAAGCAATACTGTGATAAGCGTGTGCTTTCATTGAATTCATTATCGGGGTTTATTCTAACACCCCGATCTCCCAGTTGCGGACTCAACACAGTATCAATTAAATCTCCCAATGGTGACTTGCTTAGCGGTACGGGAATGGGCTACTTCACAAAGACACTCAGCCGTCAGTTTGCATACTTGCCTCTTATCGAAGAGCCTTCTCTAGCTAACGAGCGATTGTTAATATTATTTCAAATACGCGTTATCTTCTATCATTTTATCAAAGAGGAGAGGTGGTTTACAGAAAGGTTTATTAATGACAGTAATTATGCGACATTAATAAGCCACGTAAAAAAGGCTGAGCCAAAGAAAAATAAGTTGATAGCAGTCAATAATGGGTTAAATTACCTAGATGACGAACAGTTAAAAGAACTATTAACGCTATTAAGAGAGAATCTAGATGAATAATAAATCGTTAATAGATGTATTTAACAGAACGGCTATCAAATATGCAGATAATATATCGGTTATTGATAATGGTACATCGTACACTTTTTACGAATTAAAACTCGCGTCCGATAAATTTGCTGCTGGACTGATTCAACGAGGAATAAAAAAGAGCGACAGAATTGCACTGTATTGCATAAACAGTGTTGAATTTACTATTGCTTACATGGGGATTGTAAAAGCGGGTGCAGCCGTTGTGCCTATTAATTTACTTCAGAAAGCCTCAGAAATTCTATATGTGATGAAGAACTCAGGCGTTAGCGGGTTGATTTATTACAGTGCTTTTCAGTCAAACGTAGATGTCATTCTTTCCGATTTACATGCCACTAAATTGACCGTTTGTATTAGCACAAGCGCTGCTAAATCGAATGAATGGGAAAGTCTTTTCGAAAATAATGGCATGTTTCCACCTATACCCATTGATGTGGAAAATGATTTAGTTGCCATCCTATATACCTCGGGTACGACAGGCAAACCCAAGGGTGCGATGTTGACACATCAAAATTTAGTGAGTAATACAGCCAGTGTCTATCAGGCGATGAAATGGTGTGTTGGTGATGTGATCATATTAGTTTTACCCATGTTTCATGCGTTTGCAGCAACCGTTGGAATGTTAACACCGTTAACACATGGGTGTTGCTTTGTACCGATCGCAAAATTTGAACCAGATAATTTACTAAACACGATAGAGAAAACTAATGGCACGGTATTTTTGGGCGTGCCTAGTATGTATAACGTATTACTAAATACTAAAGATGATAAAACCGACCGGTTTAGTTCAATTAATCTATGTGTATCGGGTGGTGCATCAATGCCAGTTGATGTGATGGATCGTTTTGAAAAAAAGTTTGGCGTGCCTATTTATGAAGGGGATGGGCCAACAGAGTGTTCGCCAGTGACTTGTGTAAATCCAGTGGGTGGCATCCGAAAAATAGGGACGGTCGGTTTACCTGTGCCAAACGTTGAAATGAAGATTTTAGATGATCATGGGGTTGAAATGCCCATTGGTGAAGTAGGTGAAATTGCAGTTCGTGGTGATAATGTTATGAAAGGTTATTGGCAATTACCTGAAGCAACAGAGGAGTCATTTTTTAAAGATTGGTTTTTAACAGGCGATTTAGGTAACGAAGATGAAGACGGCTACTTCAGTATTCTAGATCGTAAAAAAGATATGGTCATCGTTAACGGGATGAATGTTTATCCGCGTATTATTGAAGAAGTCTTATACCGTTTGGAGTCCGTTTTAGAAGCGGCAGTCATTGGTCAACTAGATAAGCTGCATGGTGAAATACCAGTGGCTTATATTGTGTTACAAGAAGGCTTCAAAGCAGACTCGGCGGATATCCGCAGTTGGTGTCGCCAACATTTAGGAAGTTATGAAGTGCCAAGAAAAGTTGTATTTATGGACGCGTTACCAAAAAATGGCGCTGGAAAAATCGTAAAGCGAGTTTTAAATAAACAAGGTGAAATTGAACGAGGCGTTCAATAATTTAGGCAGTTTGCGTTCCGATACGCTATACCCTGGGTACTGTTGTAAAAAACTCTCTAATGCTTCAGGACCTAGCCCATGCATAAAAATAGATTCGTGTTGAAACAACACACGCACACCGATAATTTCTCTATCATTATCAATACCAATGAGTAAATTTATGATGTCGCCAGCAAATCCTTGTATTTGTAGGAAATCTTTGCTTTCGAAGGCATAGCCGACACGTTGAGAGGCCACATAAATAGGCCACACGTGATTGTTATTATCTTTTTTATCAATGCGTGTAGCGTTTGGAAAAATTTCACTGATCAGGCCTTTTATTTTGCCAGCCTGGAGTCCATCGGTAGCAAAGGGGGGCGCGTTCTTCTCGTTATTGTCATCGGCTGCAACGATCGATGAAGCCAGCGTAAGGGCGGAAAAAAAGAAAATAAGAATGCAGAGTAAAAAATGCTTTTTTGTCATTAATTAGAATGCATTTATATATTTAGTGATTCAAAGAGCATAAATTTAAGTAGGTATAATAACAACCAACAATAAAATATTTTTCAAATAAAGGTTAAAAAGGCTATAGATGAGCAAACTAGAGTTTACCCATGTTTTTCCATTATCGGTTCGTTGGGGAGATGCTGATGTTTATGGACACATCAACAATGTTGAGTTTGTTCGTTATGTTGAGTCTGGCCGTGTGGCCTACTGTGAAGAGGTGATGGGTTTAAATCTTAAAGTGGGTATGGAATCTGGTTGGGTACTAGCAGATATGCACTGTACTTATCTACAACAAGTTCATTACCCAGCCATGCTTGAAGTTCACACCCGTATTAGCAAATTAGGTAATAAAAGTGCCACTGTGCTGGCCGATATTTATTGCAAGGGCGAAGAAGAGCCGGTTTTAACAAGTCGGGGTGTAATGGTTTGGTTTGATATGAAGCGTCAACAAAGCGCTCCCGTTCCTGAGCAAATTAAAACAAAGGTTGTTTCGTATGAAAAATCGGTTGAAGATCTAACAAAGTCATGACAAGGAAAAAAACATTATTGTCATGGAGTAGCGGTAAAGATAGTGCGTGGACTCTTTACCAACTTCAGCAAGATAAGAATATTGAACTGGTTGGTTTAGTGACAACGGTTAATCAAACACATCAACGTGTTGCCATGCATGCGGTTCGTGTAGCACTGTTGGAACAACAGGCTGCAGCGGCAAATTTGCCTTTATACATTATCCCTATACCGTACCCGTGCAGTAATGATGAGTACAATCACGCGATGCTGTCTTTCTTTGAGTCTACCGAAGGATTGGGTGTGACGCATATGGCGTTCGGTGATTTACACTTGGAGGATATTCGTCAATACAGGATAGAAAATTTAAAGTCGACGGGGCTTGAGCCCTTGTTTCCCCTTTGGTTGAAACCGACAGCTCAGCTAGCTCAAGAGATGTTGGCCGGTGGGTTAAAAACTTGTATTACATGTATTGATCCTAAACAGTTATCAGTCAGTTTTGCAGGCCGTGATTTTAATCAACAATTTCTTGATGATTTACCCGCGGGGGTAGACCCTTGTGGTGAAAACGGCGAGTTCCATAGTTTTGCGTATGCAGGTCCTATGTTTAAGTACCCCATTGGCATTTCACTTGGCGAGGTGGTGGAACGAGATGGTTTTGTGTTTGCTGATTTAATCCCAATCGAGGAGCCTGTATGAATAATTTGTCGTTTAGTAATCAATTTGTCAGCCAATTACCCGCTGATGGCATCAGCGAGAATTATCCGCGTCAAGTACAGAATGCTTGCTTCTCGTGGGTTAAGCCAAAAGCGATGCAGGCCCCAGCGCGTGTTTCGTATTCGATAGAGGCCGCTGCTTTATTGGATTTAGATGAACATGATTGCCAATCAGAACAGTTTCTTAATACCTTTTCAGGCAATGAACAATTGGATGGAATGCAGCCTTATGCCACGTGTTATGGCGGCCATCAGTTCGGGAATTGGGCGGGACAGTTGGGTGATGGACGTGCCATCATTTACGCGGTTTGGTCATTTTCAATACTATGCACAACAAGAAAGCGATTTGCTAAAAAAATTCGTAAATTACACGATTGAAACGGACTTTCCACATTTAATGACAAAAGGTTCGATTCCTTCAAAGGGCACCTATACTAAATGGTTCGACGAAGTCTGCGTGTCAACATGCGATATGGTTGTAGAGTGGATGCGTGTTGGTTTTGTACATGGCGTAATGAATACCGATAATATGTCGATACTCGGTTTAACCATCGATTATGGCCCCTATGGTTGGCTTGAATCGTATGACCCTAATTGGACGCCGAATACCACCGGTGCAACTCATTACCGTTATGCATTTGCTCAACAAGCAAAAATAGCGCATTGGAATTTGTACCAATTAGCGAATGCTATTTATCCGCTGATTGATGAGGTGGAACCGTTGGAAAAAGCGCTTAATGATTATGCTGACCGTTACGGTAAACGCTGGTTATCAATGATGATTCAAAAACTGGGTTTATCGCAGCTTCAAGGTGAAGATGATAGTAAGCTGATCAAGCAACTATTGGCATTTTTTAGCGTGCACGAAACGGATATGACTATTTTCTTTAGGCGATTAGCCGGCGTTCAAACAACGCAAGAAAACGTCAGTGTGGCTAAAGCGATAGAGCATTTAAAACCGGCGTTTTATACGAATGAATTTAAAGATGGAGCCGAAAAAGCAATCACTGACTGGCTAAACAATTACGCGCAACGCTGTGCTCAAGACGGCAACAATGCTGCGCAAAGAGAGTCTTTAATGAATAGCGTGAACCCTAAATATGTATTACGTAACTATTTGGCTCAGCTCGCTATCGATAAATCAGAAAAAGGTGATCACAGTATGGTGAATGAACTCTTAGACGTGTTAAGACGCCCATATGATGAACAACCCGATAAAGAGCACCTAAACCAAAAAAGGCCCGACTGGGCTAAGCATAAGGTGGGCTGTTCTATGTTGTCGTGTAGTTCGTAGCTAGGGTTATTTGTTGCTAGTAGAATGGTTTTTTATTGAATAAAACCAAGCGCCTAAGGTCAGTAGTGTATATATCCCCGCAATGAAAATGAGCTGTTGCGGTTGATGCTTAAATTCATAGTAAATAATCAAGCTTGTTCCCAAAAAAAGCCCTGTAATAGAGAGTAGGGTAATGAATAAGGATGAATTTGTCAGGTGGCGAATTTTGTAATTTGCATAAGTCATCAGCAGCGATACGACTAGAAAAGTGATGCTACCAAACTCAAGAATAACGCGTAGGCTTCCAGCCAGTATTAATAAAAACGCGAGTGTCGACATGCCAATAATCGCCGCGCTGGGTATTTGGCCCGAACGTTTGGCTAGGATAGTTGGAAAGTAACCATCTTCAGCAATAACGGCCATTTGCCTAGATGCGCCGAATAAGGTGCCACTAATGGCGCCACTGGTTGCTAAAAGTGCACCGATGATAACGAGGTCGGTCCCCCAGTGGCCTAGCGTGTGATTTGCTCCAGCGGCTAGAGCGTACTCTTGGTTGTCAATAATTTCTTTAAATGGAATGGCTAAAATGGCGCCGACTGATATCACAACATAAATTAGAATAGCTAAAAAAATAGCCGAGTAAATTGACTTAGGAATATTGACCTCGGGGTGTTCCATTTCATTGACGGCATTAATAACCAATTGGAACCCTTCGTAGGCGACAAAGGTCAGCGATGCCACAATTAAAATAGATAAAATGCTGGTGTTTTGTTCGTTGTGTAGAAGCTCAGGAAGCGTCGTTTGGCTATTGTTAATAAGCACAAAAGAGATAACAACAAGAATGATTAATTTGCTATAGACCATTAGGTCCTCAATTTTCCCCATGCCTTTAACACTCCATAGATTAATCAGCGTGAAGGTTAAAATGACGAGGCCGGCAACGAGTTTACGAATCCATTCATTGTCCGCAAAGTCAAAATTACTAATGGCGTAGGAAGAAAAAGTATAGGCATATAAAGCGAGTGTGCTGATATAACCAAAAATCACACACCAGCCAATCAGTGAGGCGGCAAAATGTGATTCAGTAAATGTTCTTTTATAAAAAGAATAGGTCGCTCCCTCATCTTTGTAATAAACACCTAATTTAATGTACGAATAAGACGCCAACAAGGCAATGAAACCGCCAATGATAATGGCCAATGGTGTGTAGGCACCGATCATCGAGACGGAAATACCCAAAATAGTGAAAATACCTCCACCAACCATGCCGCCCAGTGCAATGGCAATTAACTCTGGGACACCGAGTGTTTTTTCTCTAGCTCTATGGAAAGAAGGTTGTTCGTTTAGTGCCATGACGGTTGATCGTGGAGTGAGAAAGTATGGCTAGATTAACGGGGATATAGTCAGAAAATCATTCATTTAGCCATAAAAGAGCCGCTTGCAAATTGTCAAAATACTCAATATCACCCGACATAAACCAGGAGCTAACTTTTGCACTAATCTTTTGCCAGTTCTTATTACCGTAAATGGCAATTTTATCGAACTCACTACCGTGTGCTAAGCCGAGTTTAAAATCATCCCATATTGCTCTTGCAGCCCAACCTTCAAGCTCGGTCGTATCAATCAATGCGTTAATTTTTGGGTTGCTGACAGAGGCAAGAGCCGCATTAATCATTGGGGTTAATATCTGGTAATCTTCGTGGGTAAGTTTTCCTATCGCTTTTAACGAGAGGAAAAAATTTTCATTAACACGTTCAATACCAATTGATAGGCCATGTTTTAACAATGTCATGCGTGTCCTCCTGTTTAGCGTGGTGCTTAGGTGAAAGCGCCCTCAATGGGCAATACTAACTATCAACTATTACAACTGTGCGAGTCAATGAGTTAAATCACTAACGGTATAATCTGTTAGCCTATTTTAATTGTTATTAGAAAATTAATTTACTCGCATGGCCATCAGCTCAACCATTAATAAAGTTTCTTTGACTGTCGCTAATATGGATGCTCATTATTATGCAACGCATGAGTTAACCGTTGCTCAGCACCCCTCAGAAAATGATTTTAGATTTATGATCAGGCTAATTGCTTTCATGGCTCATGCAGGTGAGCGCCTTGTGTTTACCAAGGGCTTATCAACCGATGATGAGCCGGAGTTATGGCAAAAGTCACTCACCGATGACATTGAGTTGTGGATTGAATTGGGCCAGCCAGACGAAAAGCGTATTCGTAAAGCGTGTGGACGGGCTAAACAAGTGATTATTTATACCTACCACGAAGGCAAAGCGAGCGTTTGGTGGCAACAGCAAGGTGAAAAATTGAAGCGGTTCAAAAACCTAACGGTGTTTCATATTGAAGCGAAAGGGGTGGCAGAAATGGTTAAAAGAACCATGTCGCTACAATGCAGCATTCAGGATGGCGAGATGTATTTGAATGATAATGATCTGAGTCAATTGGTTACCTTAAAAAGTTATTAAACTTATACTGGTTCGGGCTGCTTAGTTCTATGCTTAGACCCTCTTTGATACAATATCAATTCAAGGCACTGGATTTACGTTCCAGCGAGCTAAACTAAAGGAAACCCATGAAAAATCAAGATTACGTTGTTTGTGCGCTTTACCATTTTGTGCGCTTAGATGACCATACTGCGCTAAAACAACCCCTTCTTAAAGTATTAAAGCACCACGGTATTAAAGGCACTCTTTTGCTAGCAGCAGAGGGTATCAATGGCACTGTTGCGGGTAAGCGCAATGCAGTTGATCATTTGTTAGCATGGTTAAGAAATAAAGAAGAATTTAAGAACCTCGTTCATAAAGAGTCTTATGTGGATGAGCAACCCTTTAACCGAACAAAGGTTAAATTAAAAAAAGAAATCGTGACGATGGGCGTGGAAGATATTGACCCAAATCATATCGTGGGTACATACGTAAAACCAAAAGATTGGAACGCACTTATTACCGACCCTGACGTTTTGTTGGTTGATACCCGAAATGACTATGAAGTGGCGATTGGAACCTTTAAAGGAGCGCTAAACCCTAAAACAGAAACATTTCGCGAGTTTCCTGCCTACGTGAAAGAACATTTAGATACAACTAAACATAAAAAAGTAGCGATGTTTTGCACCGGTGGTATTCGTTGCGAGAAATCTACGGCGTACCTAAAGCAGGAAGGGTTTGATGAGGTTTTTCATTTAGAAGGAGGTATCTTAAAATATCTTGAAGAAGTACCTGAAGAAGACACTCAGTGGGAAGGCGAGTGTTTTGTATTCGATAACCGGGTGTCGGTTGATCATCATCTAGAAAAGGGCCAATACGATCAATGTTTTGGTTGCCGGATGCCGATTACGGAAGAAGATAAATTGCACCCACACTATCAACTAGGGATTAGTTGCCATCATTGTTTTGATAAAACGGATGAGGAACAAAAGGCGCGCTTTATTGAACGCCAGCATCAAATAAATTTGGCGAAACAACGTGGTGAGGAACATATCGGTGGTGAAATGGCTGAATTGATTGAGCAGCATCGCCAAGAAAAACTTAGAAAAAAGCAAGAAGCCAACATTCAAATAAAGGAAGCCTAGATGAAAAAGTTACTATTATCGTTAATGTTATTATCGACAATTTGTATCGCGAATGATTATCAGCCTCAAGCTGGTACCTCGGGCGGACAAATATTTAATGATGCCTGCATGGCTTGCCATGGGGACAATGGGACTGGAAAGTTTGGCCTGTTTTTTGATTTAACCAGCTCAACATTACAGGCTGAAGAAACGAAAGTGATTATTCAACAAGGTGGCTTGGCTATGCCAGCATTCCCAAATATCAAAGGTAAAGAGCTTGATGCATTGCTTGCTTATGTTATTTCGTTGCGGCCAGTACTGGCAACCAAACAGTAAGCATCACCAAGACCGTGTTGATAGACAAAGATCACGATCCGATAGGTTCTGCCTTGCTAAGTTTTTATCAAACGCAAGACGATACGCCTATTCAAGTGGAGATGGATATTGCGGAAGAAGATACACTGGCGCCCAGCTATTTTTTTCGAAGCTTTGAGCAATGTCCTCAGTTAGAGCAAGCAGCACTTAAATTAGCAAATGGAAAGGTGCTAGATGTGGGGGCGGGGGCAGGCTCACATAGCCTGTACTTGCAGAATCAAGGATTAGATGTAACCGCGTTAGATATATCACCGCATTCAGTTGAGGTGATGAAAAAGCGTGGTTTGTCTAATGTACGCTTGGCTAATTTTTATGATCTGCCAAAGGAATCCTTCGACACCTTATTGTTACTGATGAACGGTATAGGTCTGGTTCAAACCTTAGATGGTTTTGAGGCGTTCTTTTTGAAAGCGAGGGCGTTGTTAGCCCCCAAAGGTCAAATATTATTGGATAGTTCAGACCTTATTTATATGTTCGAGCAGGATGATGGCTCTTACCTGATTGATTTGAATGATAAGTATCATGGTGAAGTCGAATTTAACCTTTCTTATAAAGGCGTGTCTGGGCAGCCGTTTAATTGGTTATATGTTGCAGAAGATTTATTACAAGATGCGGCTGAAGAAAATGGCTTTAATTGCGAGATTATTCAACAAGGGCCGCATTATGATTATCTAGCAAAGTTAACGCTTTTTGACGTGTAAACTGAATACAAACTTCCGATATGAAGGGTCGTTAGCGATGTCGTAGTGACTAACTGTGAGTTAACCTAAATGAGCACCATCATGAAAAATCATCATCAGTTACCGATTGACGAACTTTATCAAGAACTTAAAAGTAATGAAAAAGGTTTATCAGATGAAGAAGCCGAGCGGCGCCTTAAAGCGTTTGGTACAAATGAACTACACGTACGGCAACAGACCCCTGATTATATAAAGTTTCTTTTACAGTTTAAAAACTTTTTTGCGATTTTGCTGATGGTTGGGGGTGGCTTAGCTTTTTTTGCTGATTACTTAGACCCAGACCAAGGTAATTTTTATATAGGCTGTGCGCTTTATGGTGTGGTGTTATTGAATGCTATTTTCACGTTTATACAGGCGTATCAAAGTGAAAAAATCATGCAGAGCTTTCAAAACATGTTGCCGACAATGGTCGATGTTGAACGCGAGGGTGAGGTTAAACAGGTGGCGGCTAGCCAAGTTGTTCCCGGCGACATTATGCTGTTGTACGAGGGTGATAAAGTGTCGGCGGATGGGCGTTTGATTCGTGTCAATCAATTGCAGGTTGATATGAGTAGCTTAACGGGTGAAAGTGCGCCAGAAACCTTACAGCTAGAGCCCGATAGTGACAGCATTTATCAAAGCCACAATATGGTTTTTTCAGGGACATTGGTGCAAAGTGGAAATGCCAAGGCACTTGTCTGCGAAACCGGTATGGACACCCAAATTGGGAAAATAGTCGAGTTAACCAAGCAAACTTCAAATGTTGAAACGCCCATTGGTAAAGAGCTGAATTATTTCATAAAAATAATTAGCAGTATTGCAATAGCCCTTGGTGTTACCTTTTTTGCGGTGAGTGTGGCGATTGGAAAAGGCGAGATCAGTAGTCTTATTTTTGCTATTGGTATTATCGTTGCCAATGTGCCAGAAGGTTTATTGCCAACAGTCACGTTGGCATTGACCATGGCCAGTAAACGAATGGCCCGTAAAAACGCGTTAATTAAGAACTTAGAAAGCGTCGAAACACTCGGTAGCACAACCGTTATCTGTACCGATAAGACCGGCACACTAACGCAGAATAAAATTAGCGTTAATACCTTGATTGCTAATCAACGTGAATACGATATGGGCCTCTCTATGGCTTCTGATGATATGGAGTTGCAGTTAGCCCGTCGAGTGATGACGCTTTGTAATAATGCACACTTAGATAGTGAACTGAAATACAGTGGTGATTCAACAGAAGTTGCTTTGTTGGCTTATTCGGAAAAACTGACCTCAATTAAAGACATCGTTCACACTAAGCGCTTAAACGAGAAGTCGTTTACCTCTGATGATAAATATATGGTGACCGTCAATGAATCCCCGGAGGGCGATCATTTTCATGCGTACTTAAAGGGTGCGCCTGAAGTGGTGATGGCAATGTGTGATCGGATTCATCTGAATGGTCAAAAGGTAGTGTTTACCGACGCTGACCGAGAGCAGGTGGTTAAGCAATACATGTCACTCGCCGAGCGTGGGGAGCGTGGTTTGGCGTTAGCTTATAGAAACCTCGATGATGATAAGGTCCCCGATGGACATTATGTGTTTGTTGCAGTTGTTGGCATGATTGACCCACCCCGGGCAGAAGTTCCCGATGCCATATTAAAATGCCGACAAGCGGGCATACGGGTTTTTATGCTAACCGGTGACTTTGGTCCAACAGCGAAAGCGATTGGAAAACAAATCGGTCTGTTTAGTGATCAAGGAAAGGTACTAAATGGTGATGAACTCTCGTCTTTAGATGAGAGTGCTTTATCCATGTTACTCGATGAAAACGAGCTGATATTTGCACGCATTACACCCGCGCAAAAATTGCAAATAGTGCAAGCCTTACAGAAAAAGGACCAAATTGTAACGGTGACCGGTGATGGGGTGAACGATGCACCGGCGCTTAAAAATGCTGATATGGGAGTTGCGATGGGACTGATGGGCACCGACGTGGCTAAAGAAGCAAGCAATATGGTGTTAATGGATGATAATTTCGCCACCATCGTTACCGCAATAGAAGAAGGCCGGACTATTTTCGACAATATTAAGAAGTTTATCGCCTATATTTTAACCAGTAATATCCCTCAAATTTTACCGTTTATCGCCTATGTTCTGTTAGATATTCCCTTGCCATTAACCGTTGTGTTAATACTGGCGATTGATTTAGGTACCGATATTATTCCAGCGCTGGGTTTGGGCTCAGAAAAGCCTGAAACTGATGTTATGAATAAACCGCCCCGTCCTAGGCACGAGCGGTTATTAACACGCAACTTACTGTTTATGAGTTATGGCATTGTGGGCATGATTCAAGCCGCTGCTGGCTTTTTCAGTTATTTTTATATTCTGCTAGAGGGCGGGTGGCAATGGGGGGAGACCCTAGCCGTATCAGACCCGCTTTATCGTCAAGCGATAACCGCCTTCTTTGCTTCTATCATTATTTGCCAAATTGCCGATGTTTTAATTTGCCGTACGCGGCGACAAAGTATCTTAACCGTTGGCATTTTTGCTAATCGGCTGGTGTTACTAGGTATCGCTTCAGAGTTGATCTTACTGGCCCTAATTGCCTATGTCCCCTTGATGAATACGTTCTTTGGAACAGCGCCTTTGGAACTGTGGCAATTAAGCCTGAGCATTCCCTTCGCCATCACGATAATTATTGCCGATGAAGTACGCCGAGTTTTTGTGAGGCGTGAGAATGCGTTTGTGCTGAAATGGTTAACGTGGTGATAGCGCTGTGTTGAGATAAATAGGCCTGCTAATACAAGTAAGGCGTTTTTACTGGCCAGCTAGGAAATAAATGATCAACAGCTTTTTGCGTATAAACTCTCGCCTGAGGCGAGCTGGTGCTTTCAATGTGTCGTTGGCTGATCCCTGCTATCCGTATAACTGTGATGCAAACGGTCGTTATTTTGTTAAGTGTTTGAGTTTATATCTAGGCGATTAGGCTTGAGAGTGAAAGAATACCTTGATGATTGTTCCTTTTAATAACTCATTAGTGAAGTGAATGGGGCACCCGCGCTTCTTATTAGAGTCATAGGGGCAATTGTTTTCGACTATTTTATAGGCCTACCTTGTAAAGGCAGAGTAGGCCTATAAAAATTTTTTACTGATGATCCATAGGGGTATGAAAGATTTTTAGCCAGCAGTTGTTTTACTTTGTTTTTTCAACAACCAGAAATCAAAGAAACCTGACACGAGGAAGACCATGGGGAAGGTCACACCTAACATGGCTGTCGCAATCCATAACTCAAGTTCCCAGCCGCCCGCAGGGCCAGATATTAGCTCATGCCCTACAAATAAATAAGCAGCATAACTGTAAAGCCTGTACATGATTAGGCCAGCTATAATCGAGCAGGCTAATAGCGCAAAACCACGGTAAGGCTGTTTTAAGTTAGGGAATAGGCTAAATTGCATCATATTGTTAACCAAAAAGGCACCAAAAAGCATGCACACAGGCACTTGAATCATATAGCTGACCTGTTCCATGCCCATAAAGTCAGTAAAAAACCAACGCACAATTAAGGCAAATAGTAAAACATACACCGTTCCAATAAGGCCTCGAACAGGCTGCGGACGACCCATGGACAGTTTGTTAATAGGCCAGAAATCAAATAAAGAATGAATAACAATAACCCCTGCCGTCGTCACGGCAAACGTCATGGCAACCCATGAATCAAACAAGCCTTTTGGATCAATTTCTGGGTGGTAAAGCGGATGAACAATCTCACCGTTTGGCGTGGGTATATGCGCTAATGCGGTGTAGTCAAAAAAGATAAACCAAACGATGTAGGCTAAGACATAAGTGGCGAATAGTGTCACTAGCCCGATGATGATAGGGTTTTTACTCACCAAGGAAAAAGGCCACGCGTGCCATATTGGAATAAGCCATAAAACAGTCACAACCGTAAGAATCGTATATTGAATAAACATAGGGGTATCGCCATAATTTTGGCCAACCAATGTGGACAATAACAGGGTGAAAAATGCACCTGCTACTACGGTAATAAGGGTCAAACTAATGCCTTTTAATGGCTGTGGCATATCACCGATTCGTTTGGGTAGGTTGTTATGCCAAAACAAATTTAAAATCACTTGTGTGGGTGTTGCACACATAAAAGCGATACCCACCCAACCGGTAAAAAAGTGTTGTTCAAACGGAAGAATACAAAGAGCAGCGAGTGTTAATACGACAATGATGCCCAAACTCCCAGTTAGTAATACAGAGGCAAGTGGCTGATTTGGTGTTTGAGTTGTCATTAGTGTCCCTTGATATTATTTTTATCTCCTAACCATAGACTATCTAGCATTAATATTAAAGCCGAAATTTAAGTCAAATTACTGTGTTAACGATAATAATGGGCCTAAGTCAGCTTAGCCTTTAAATTCACTAGCATTATCGTTATCTTATTTTGAAATTAATCAACATAACGGCTAGGGTCCTATTTTACTTTTTGGTCAGAAATCAATAAATAACTTATCTGAGAAAACACTCTGTGAGTCCCAGTATTAAGGTCAATTAATAGATTGATTACTAAACTACCTAGACTTTGATAGGGTGAAAGATCTAAGTCGGTTTCTCAGTAAAGTGTTGGTTTAAATAAGTTTTAAAATAAACTTGATATAACGCAATGGTAAAGTGACAATTTAAGTTCTAACTGTTTGGTATTTTAATGTTTGAAGAAAAAGCAGAATGTAATAATTTGTCTGATTTATTGAGTCAGCTGACTGGTGCTATAGAACAGTACCAGCGTTTTGAACACCCTGACGCAATGTCCACCGTGGATAGTTGGAAAGCCGCATTAAGTGGATCAGTTCCAAGCACAGGTATAGGTGCAGAACAAGTGATTGGCGAAATAGGCCAGCATGTTATGCCCAATGGCTCTCAAATTGCTAAACCAGGTTGTACGTCCTATATTACAACCGCAGCAACGGATATGGGCTCAATAGCCACGTTGGCAGGTATTGTGGCGTCACCTCAACGTATCGGGATGACAGCCTTTAATCACTTAGAGGGGGTTGCCTTAAATTGGTTAGCGGAGATGTTTGACTTGCCAACGGGTATGCAAGGTGTTTTTAGTAGTGGGGGTTCTACAGCTAACTTAATAGGGCTAGGCGCTGCCAGGCAGTCTGCATTTGAACAAGTAGGGTTAGACCCAGCTAATGATGGTGTTCAACGTGCTTGTAAAGTATACGCAACTGAACATAGCCACCATACCGTTCATCGCGCGGTTGCTGTGTTGGGAATGGGGCGTAATGCGATGGTGCATGTGCCCGTCGATAATATGATGAGACTTTCCCCAACTGCGCTAAAAGGCTTGTTGTTAGAAGATAAAAAGTCAGATGCGTTACCAGTGGCCATTGTCGCTAATGCGGGTAGTACTAATACGGGCTCAATTGATCCATTGCAAGAAATTGGCGAAATTGCCCGCGAGCATAATATCTGGTTTCATGTCGATGGTGCTTATGGTTTGCCGGGCACATTAGATCCACAAGTTCACGATTTATATAAAGGCTTAGCGTTAGCGGATTCTATTACCGTAGATGCACATAAATGGCTTGGCGCACCTGTTGGGGTCGGTGCCACATTTGTACGTGACGTTCAGGCGCAATATAAAACCTTTAACCAAGGGGAAGCAGCCTACATTGAAACAACCACGGTACAGAATGAACACGTTGAAAACTCTATGGATGCGATTGGCTTCCCCTATCATGATTTAGGTGTTGAATTATCTGCACCTGCTCGTGGTGCTATTGTATGGGCATTGATTCGTGAGATTGGCGTTGAGGGGGTTAAGGCGCGTATTTGTCGACATAATGGAATGGCGCGTCGTGTTGCAGATTTAGTTAAAAGTGAGCCTAATTTAGAGTTAGCATTAGAGCCGACCTTGTCCGTTTGTTGTTTCCGCTACGTTCACGAAAACGTGAGTGATTTAAATGAACTGAATAAAAAAATTCACAGACAGTTAATGAAAAATGGTGTCAACATCCCGAGTACAACCATGGTGGATAGTAAACTTGTCATTCGGCCGTGCTTTTTAGGCGCACGAACTGATTGGCACCACGCGGATGATTTGGTCAACGAAGTGCTTGAGATAGGTCGGGAACTTATTTCACAAGAAAAATGATAATCAATAAGGAGAGTCAACATGGGTAAGCGATACGATAATATTTTACAAACAATAGGTAATACGCCAGTTGTACGAATTAATAAGCTCGGCCCCAAAGGCATTAATATTTTTGTAAAAATAGAGGCATTTAACCCGATGGGTTCGGTTAAAGATAGGCTTGCTTTGGGTGTTATAGAAGATGCTGAACGAAGCGGCGAGTTAAAGCCTGGCCAAACTATTGTAGAGGCAACGAGTGGAAATACCGGCATTGGTTTAGCGATGGTCTGTGCACAAAAAGGTTATCCGTTAGTGGTTACTATGGCAGAAAGTTTTAGTGTCGAACGTAGAAAACTAATGCGCTTTTTAGGTGCTAAAGTGGTGTTAACACCGGCATCTGAAAAAGGCACAGGGATGGTTAAGAAAGCTGAGGAGCTGGCGGCTAAAAATGGTTGGTGGCAATCAAAGCAATTTGAAAACCCAGCGAATGCACAAATGCATATGAAAACGACAGCAGAAGAGATTCTAGAAGACTTCTCAGACGTAACGCTTGACTATTGGGTTAGTGGTTATGGAACAGGCGGTACGTTAAACGGCGTATCAGCCGTGTTAAAAGCAAAAAGTCCTGAGACGAAAGTTATCGTGTGTGAACCGGTTAATGCGCAATTATTAGGCAGTGGCATTCCTCAAGTTGAAAATGAAAGTCACCCTAATTTTACCCCTCACCCAATGCAAGGTTGGACACCAGATTTCATTCCAAAGTTAACCAAAGAGGTGGTGGATGCTGGCTCGCGTATTGATAAATTGATACCTATTGATGGCAAAGAGGCTATCCAATGCTCTAAAGACTTGGCGCAACAGGAAGGTGTTTTTGTGGGTATTTCAGCAGGTGCTACCCTGGCTGGGGCTTTGAAAATAGCCGAAACAGCGAAGCCAGGTGCGAATATTTTATGTATGTTGCCAGATACTGGCGAACGTTATTTAAGTACGCCTTTATTTGATGATATTTCGATTGAGATGTCAGAGGATGAAATAGCTGTTTCCCAATCAACGCCGAGTTATCAGTTTTAATTCATCATTTGTCTCACGATGAGGACCTTGCTCATCGTTTCTATGAGTTGAACTGTGACGACTAATAGCCGGTGCAAATGCTGGATACAGTAGAATAAGCTTTTATAGTCAGACGCGATGAATTGAATGAATAAGAAAATAGAGTTATTAGCACCCGGCGGCGATGTGGAAGCGATTAAAGGGGCCATTGTTGCCGGTGCAAATGCTGTTTATTGCGGTTTAGATGTTTTTAATGCACGTAATCGGGCAACCAACCTTTCTTTTGATGACTTGTGTGGCGTATTACGCTTAGCCCATCAGCACGATTGCGAGGTATTTTTGACGCTCAATGTCGTTATATTGGAGCAAGAATTACCGAGCTTAATCAAGCTGTTGAATAAATTAGTGAATACCGGTCTGGATGGCATTATTGTGCAGGACTTGGGTACATTTAATTTAGTAAAGAAATATTTTCCAAATCTTGATTTACACGCCTCAACGCAGTTAACGACGCACAATGAAGGGCAAATACAGTTTTTGAGCAAGATTGGCGCTTCTCGAGTTAATTTATCACGCGAACTAAACCTTGATGAGGTGAAAAGCCTGACAAGTTTTGCACATAATCATGGCGTGTTAACCGAAGTTTTTGTGCATGGCTCGCTGTGTATAGCCTTTTCTGGTCAGTGTTATTCAAGCTCGGTGAGTGTCGGCAACTCAGGTAACCGAGGGCGGTGTAGCCAAGCGTGCCGAGATGAGTATGAAACCACTGCCACGGGCAATAATTTTCCACTTAATTTAAAAGACAATTCAGCCTATTTTGATTTGCCTGAATTAGTGGACGCAGGGGTTGATTCGTTAAAAATAGAAGGGCGTATTAAGGGCGCGCATTATGTTTATACGGTGGTGGATAGCTGGCGTAAACAAATGGATAAATTTAAACAAACTGGTCGCTTATTAGAAGACGACTCGAATTTACATAAAGTCTTTAATCGTGATTTCACGAATTCATTTTTGAAGGGCGATCTTACTAAAAAGATGTTTATCGACAATCCTCGAGACCATAGTGTTGAGCATGCGGTGACGAAAAGCCAAGCCGTATCCATTGTGCATATTCAAAAGGCAAAACAAGGCCTCTACGATGATAAAAATAAAATTGGCGATGAGTTAGCCGAGAAAATTAAAGGCTTAAGCATTGCGAAGCAACAACTTAAACTAGGTTTCTCTGGCCAGCTGGGTGAGCCATTGGTCTTAAGCATACAAGTAAAAGGCAATAACAATGAGTTAGGTACTACGTATGTGATCGAATCAAATGAGCAACTAAAAAAAGCAACACACTCCATACTTGATTCAGTGGCCATAGAAAAACGTTTTAAATCCTTTAATAATGCGCGGTATATTATTGAAACTCTTGATTTTGATGGGTTGGCGGAAAACCTCAGTCTTCCATTTAAAGAATTAGCACGAATGAAAAACAAAGCAGCGTTCATGCTGAATGATTCTATCGAGGTGGTGGAGGAAGTGGATGTTCCTGCGTTGGTTAATCATCCTAAAACCCACGCTGGTTTATCTGCCAATAACCTGTCGTCTATGTCCATTTTAATAGCCGATGAAAAAGACTTTCATTTGTGTGATGTAACGGATGCAGATATCTACTTTAAGCTGCCCGAAAGCTTCAAAAAAGGCTGTACTAAATACATTGATTTGTTGTTGAAAAACCCGCGATTAATACCCTGGTTTCCAGCCGTATTAATCGGTAAAGACTACCTAGAAGCGGTTAATATTCTCAAGCAGGTACGGCCGAAACGTCTTGTTACTAATAATACGGGTATTGCTTATAAAGCGTTTGAAATGGGAATAGACTGGATTGCTGGGCCGTTTTTAAACACCACTAATTCGTATGCTTTGCTGACATTACAAGAAGAGCTTAATTGTTCCGGTGCGTTTATTTCTAACGAGATTAACCGGATGCAAATTAAAAATATTACACGGCCAAAAAACTTCAAATTGCTATACAGTATTTACCACCCCATTTTAATGATGACCAGTCGACAATGCTTTTTCCAGCAAACCGTGGGCTGTAAGAAACCAAGTATCGAAGATGGTTGCATGCTCAAATGTCAAAAGGCGACCACCATCACCAATGTGAAGGGTGTTTCGTTTGCCATTGATAAGCAAAAAGGCGGTTATCCCAGTATTTATAATGATGAGCAGTTTTTAAATATGGATGTAGTAACCGATTTGGCTGATTTGTTTGATGAGTTTTTTATTGATTTAACCAATATTGGCTCAGGGTCAAAAGCTGAGCAAAATAAAATTCAACTGATTGAATACTTTGAAAAAATGATCAGCGGACAAGGCGGTGCAAAAGATCAACTGACGCAAATGATACCGCTTTCTACTATGGCGCAATATCGGCAGGGTCTATAGGTGTAAAAGTGGGTTTGGTGTGAATTGCCCTCGTTATTCTTAATCATTTTTTGGAACCTTTTACAACGTTTAGCGCGAAACTGATACATTAATAACCCTTTTGTAAGGTACATGCGGTCTGTAATACGGCTCAAATGGCTAACATTTGTGACCTACATCTAAGATCTGAATGCCAACTGCCGTGGTGTAAATAAATGACAAATGTTTACCTTATACTTTCATAAGTAATGAATCTGCTCGCTTGATGAAGCGAGTGCCTGATAAGGACAAAAGGTATAACGTGATGATTAGTTGGCTTCTAAAACTTTTTGGTAAAAAGTCATTAAAGATAAAAACGACTAAACACCTATCAGAATCTGAACTGACCTATATTCGATCAGCAAATTTAGAGCTTGGTATGTATGTTGCCGAACTAGATCGCCCCTGGCTCGAATCACCTTTTAAATCACAGGGGTTCAACATCAAAACTGAACGTGAGCTAGGCGTACTTAAAAATATTTGTTACTACGTTTATATTGATCGTGCTAGAGAAAGCAAATTAAGCCTCGCTGCAAAAAGCAAGGCCGCCAATAGCTCACTGATTCTTGGAACAGCACCCAAAAAGAAAGGTTCCTTCGAAAAAGAAATTCATAACGCAACAAAAAATTATCGCGCAACGGGTCAGTTGGTATCTGATTTTATGCAAAGGGTGAAAAATGGTGGTGGAATTGACACTAAATTAGCAAAAGAAGCGGTGGCATCCTCCGTGAATAGTATTCTGCAATCCCCCGATGCCCACTTATGGCTAACCCAGCTAAAAAAGAAAGATGAGTACACTGCGCAGCATAGTCTCAACGTCAGCATGTTATCAATTGTTTTGGGGCGACACATCGGTCTATCAACACAAGAGCTAAGAAACCTAGGATTATGCGGCATGATGCACGATATGGGTAAAATGTTAATACCCTCGGCAATTCTAAATAAGCCATCAGAATTAAACCCCGAAGAACTAGACATTATGAAAACCCACACAACGTTGGGTGCTGAACTGTTAAAGTCCAGTGAAAACATGTTTCATGGCGCGATAGAAACGGCGTTAACTCACCATGAGCGTATTAAAGGATAGGGCTACCCTCAGGGCTTAAAAAATTCGGGTGTTTCTTTTTATTCCAATATTGTGTCTATTGTTGATACTTATGATGCACTAACCAGTGATAAGGTCTACAAAAAAGGGATGACACACCTGGAAGCCACTCAAGTTCTTTATCAGCAAGCAGGTGAGCAGTTTGATCGGCCATTGGTGAGTAAATTTATTGAGAGTTTAGGTGTTTTCCCACCCGGTTGTTACGTGCAACTAAGCGACAACCAGATTGCTTTAGTGCTTGAGGTTAATGAAGAATCAAAACTGCGTCCACGAGTTATGACTATCATGGATCGTTATATGAACCCAGTTAAGGAAATGGTCATCAACCTCGATAAAGTGCTGACCGACTCAAAAGGTCGCTCGCTCCGTATTCAAGGAATCGTTTCACCAGAAGCCTTTAATATTGATCGAGAAAAACACTTCCAAGAAGGCGTTATTAGCAATGGCTTTGCGATGGGGAACAGTTAAACCTAAGTACTCTCGATAGCGAACTTTTAGTTTAGTTGTACTAGCTTGCCTTGGTTGGTCTGTTACTCGCTTTTCAATGCTTATCCTGTTAGATAAAACTTTAATTAATACATCTTAGCGTCTATCAGAACAATATTTTCTCAACAAAAACAGTGTCTTTTATGAACGTTTATGCAACTGTTTATATACCCGTTTATTTTGCTTGTTTAAAGAGCGGGTTGACAGCTGATCACGTTCATCAAGGTGCTTGATTAAGCAGAGTCGTAAACGTACTATGGATGATTATCGTTGATCATGCTAATAGACAGCTTATGGGTAGATTAATCTTTTTAATCCTTGTTTTTGTCTTCGGTTCAGGAAATGCCGCTGCAAGCATTATTCTGGGCGGCTATCAGCAGACCTTCGTTTTTATTGGATTAGACCAAAGTAATAGTCTAACTAGTTCAGATTTAATTCTTGATAATCAGGATGATACATTATTAAGAACCCCCCTAATTCCTCGTGTTAACAGATATGCAGGCTATTACCGGCAAGCTGCCTTGTTATCGGAAATAAAAGGTGCTAACACTGAACCCATTCGTGGCCCGCCTTACCTTAGCGATTAGTTGATGTGCTTTTACTTGGCATATCGACCAAACTTAACGATTAAAGCGGATAAGTGTTTTACACTGAACAGTCCAATTTATTAACCCTATTAGTCTTCAAGTGGTAACAGCTTGATGTAGGAGAATAACTCAATGAAAAAATTAAATTTATATAAGACAGAAAATATTGATGACTTAGCATACCCAAAAGAAAAGCGTGATTTAACTGTGGAAAGTCCTGCGTTAGAATTTTTTACAGACTTTAATAAAGTTATGCCTTTAGTGATAAGTTCGTCGACATTAATCATTAATTTGCAAGAATTAATGGTGAAAGCCCATGTTAAATTGAAGTTTGTTATTAGTGAAAATGAACAATTTATTGGCGTTATAAGCTCGTCTGACGTTATTCCTAGAAAAATTGTAAAGAAAGTATCAGAAGGTTACAAAAGAGAAGAACTAAAGGTAATTGACTTAATGAAGTCCAAAAACGATTTAATTGCCTTAGATATTAACGAAGTAGAAAATGCACAAATCGGGGATGTGATCGATGCATTAAAAGAAAGTGGTCAGCAGCATTGTCTAGTACTGGATCGTGAAAGCCACCAAATTAGAGGAATTTTTTCTGCTAGCGATATTTCTAGGAAACTACAACTTTCTATCGATATACAAGATAGCTCTAGTTTTTACAAAGTTTTTTCAGCAACAAGTTAAAAACTCGGCTAGAGAGGGTTGATAATTCAGCCCTCTCTACTAGGAAATGATGCAATCACTAGCCTTGAGCCCGGTTGGTTCAAGCTCCTTTTGGCTCTTACTTAGTTGGCGCCGCCTGATTCAAACTGATCAGCAATTGCATCTAAGGGTTCTGCTAATTCTTTTGGCATCTCATTGTTGAAAGCAACGCCATAGAGTACAACAAGCAAAACGATCAAGGCACCAAAAAATATAGACACAGAGCTGGTTTTTAAATAATTTAATAGCATTTTGTAGTTTAAAAAAAGATGACCAATAACAGCAAATACCATAATAAGGCCAAACAATTTATGGACAGGGTGCATTTGTATAGTGAATGAAGGTTTTTCGATGAAAAACATCATTAAGCCGGAGGTTGACATGGCTAAAAAAGATACAAATAAAGCTGCCGATATTAGTTTTCTAAACATTTTTTTCCTTCCGTCATTAATTTTTAAAATAATAACTCTATTATTAACCACTAACAGGGTTTATTTACTATTTTTTTTAAACTATAGAGCATTTTTTTGCTTGAGGAGTAAAGCCAAAAGGATGGGGAAGCAACTAAATTTCTATTTCTAAGAGTAAAATTATACTTACCAATTATTTGTATTTCAGACGACCTGGTTGACCAACTACAGGTACCTAATCTTAGTTTTGAAACGACTTCTTAGGTGCCGCCTCACCCCATTATTAATAATAAAAATTCAAATGGCTTGTTATCTTGCCTAACAGATCCTTCTAATCAGTAATATGAGGGTTATTAGGTTGATGAAATGATGCAAGGCTTAATGAAGGAGTGATTGAACTAATAACCAGATAAAATTATAATCTCGCGCCTTAGAACTATTGATTATAAAAACCCCCTAATGAAAATAACCTCCGAACGCTATAAAAACATCATAGTCAGTGCATTAATACTTTTAAGTTGCACTATTATTCCTAATGCCATGGCATCTAATGGCTTGTTTGCCCTTGGTTATGGCGCTAAACAAGTTGGCATAGCTGGTAGCGGGGTCGCTTTCCCACAAGATGCGTTAATAGCGTCTATTAATCCTGCTGGTGTGGTCTTTGTTGGTGAACAAAATAATATCAATTTACAGTATTTTTCACCCAGTCGTGGTTACACGGTAGATGGACCTATGGGCGCAAGCGGGCCATTTCCAGGCCCAACCGTTGATAGTGATAGCGAGAGTTTTTTCATCCCTTCAGCTGCTTTTAGTCGCTCTATTAGCTCTAGCGCATCAGTTGGTATAGCGATTTATGGTAATGGTGGAATGAACACCGATTATGCAACCCGCGATACGCCTTTTGGTGCGGGAGTATACGGAGGTGATCATACGGGTGTCGACTATGGGCAGGTCTTTGCTAACTTAAACTATTCAAGAAGATTTGCTGATAATAAGGCGTCTTGGGGCCTTGCTGCCATTATTAACTATTCATTTTTAAGAATGAATGGCTTAAGTAACTTTGCAGACTTCTCAGTAGACCCCGATAATTTAAGCGACAATCGTTATGACCATGCGGCTGGTTTTGGTCTTCGCTTTGGTGTGTTGGCAGAGGTGATGCCAAGCATCCGTCTTGGTGCGTCGTATCAAACAAAAATTAAAAACACCTTTGATGATTATGCGGGCTTATTCACTCACGGTGGTGAGTTTGATATTCCTGCTCATGCACAAATTGGCCTAGCAGCTGATGTTGGGCAGGGCGTTTTCACTGCCGATATTCAACAAATTCAATACAGCCAATCAGACGCTATTGGTAACTCGTCACGCAGATTATTAAGTGGTGGAAGGCTTGGCGATAAAGTTGGCTTTGGTTGGAATGATATGACTATCTACAAGCTTGGTTACACCTGGTCAACACAAGAGGATTTGACTTGGCGTATCGGTGCAAGCTATGGACAGCAACCTATTCCAAGCGATGAAGTGACGTTTAACATAGTTGCATCTGGCACCATTGAGCACCACTACACGGCAGGTTTTACTAAGACCTTAGAAAGTGGCAACTCACTTGATGTTGCCATTATGTATGCGCCAGAAAAATGTGTTTCCGGAGGGAGTTTGTTTGTTCCTAACAACGCCATAGAGTTGTGCATGGATCAATTCTCTATTGATGTGGGCTTTGGATTCTAATACAGCTGTCATCAAAATCATCAAAAGGGCTTATTCTTAAAGCCCTTTTTTTATGTCAATTAAGTATAAGAGCTCATTTGAGTATAGAAAGTCAGCTTGTTAAGTAAAGCGTGTAAGAATTAGCCAATTTAAATAGTGATTAATCCATTTTAGTGGTTATTTCTGCTAAATTTATAGTAAGTTGTTGAAAGGTAATATGGTTGTTTTAAGTATTAGTAAGGAGGTGATATTTGTTACATAAAAATATATTGAACTACGTCGCCGTCATTGTTATAGGACTTTTTTTAAGTGCATGCAGCGATTCAGAAAGGCCTTTGCGTGTTGGTAGTAATCAGTGGTTAGGGTACGAGACTTTGTATTTAGCGCGTAGCCTAGGGTATTTTGATGAAAAGCACATCGAGTTGGTTGAGCTGAATTCGGCCACGACAGTGGCGCATGCTTTTCAAAATGAAATTTTAGATGTTGCCGCGTTAACCTTAGATGAAGTGTTAACGTTAATGCAAACGGAGGATGACTTACGTGTCATTTTAGTAATGGATACATCGAATGGAGCAGATGCTTTATTGGCTGCACCTAGTATAACGACCTTGGGTGGTCTTAAAGGTAAGCGAGTCGGTGTGGAAAATACTGCTGTGGGTGCGCTTGTTCTTGTTGCTGCCTTAACAGAGGCTAATTTGACCGTTAGTGATGTTCAAGTGGTACCTTTAACAGTCGATAAGCATTTTCTGGGTTTTAAAGAAGGACGTGTTGATGCAGTGGTCAGTTTTGAACCGGTCATCACTCGCCTGCACAAAGCAGGGGCAAGAATACTCTTTGATAGTACGCATATGCCCAATCAAATCATTGATGTTTTAGTGACCCGCCAATCAGTAATAGATAGTCGATCAGCAGCCTTAGCAACCCTTGTGCAACAACAGTTTAAAGCGCTGCGCTATTTCGAAACCGAGCCTGAAAGAAGTGTCATGCTTATGTCGCCAAGGTTAGCAACCAGTGCGGAAGCTCTTATGCTTGCATATAAAGGGGTCAAGCTCCCTAATCGACAAGCAAATAGACGTATGATGGCAGGTCAACAGTCCCCGTTAATGAAAAGTGTGGAAAAACTCGTGTCTGTGATGATGAAAGAAAAACTGCTATACAAAAAGCCGCTTATTAAGCAGCTAATTGATGCCAGGTTTATTCAATGAAGGTTCTTAAAGGTTGGTCTCTTAGGGTTAGCGTTCCTCTTTTTACGTTATTTCTCTATACCTTGCTGTTAATCATTACGCTGATTTATAAGCACGGAGTGTATGACGAGATAATAGAGAAAGAAGCCCATAATGACGTTAAAGTGGAAATGTCTCGATTACAAAAGTTGGTGTCTGATGGACTAAGGCAGGGAGACTTTAACCGCGTGGAGGAGGGAATTGTAAGTATGGGCTTACACCATGAAGTTAAACTACTTGTGCTTGTTGGTGCTGATGGAATGGTGAAATACTCAACAAAATTTGAGCAAAAAGGGCAATCACTGGCGGCACTTGATTCGATACAAAATCAAAAGGGTTTGATTGACTTCTTGGCAGAAACTGGTTCAAAGGCAAGCGCTATTATTTCGGCCGATGGGCGCAATATATATAGCCGCTATAGCGTTAAACTGGGCCTTGAAAAAGCCCAGATAAGAAGCGCTGAAGATGACCACCTAATATTAATATATGACGTAAGTAACAAAAAAACATCCACTTGGAACCAGTTGGTTAAAGATGCTATTTGGGCGTGGGTTGCTGGTTTTTCAATCTACTTACTGCTCGTATTCCTCTTCGATTTTTTTATTAACAAGCCGCTCATGAAATTGGCGGCAGCCAGTGAGGACCTTTCCAAAGGAGATTTGAATGTTCGAGTTGAAGAAAAAGGTGCGTTAGAACTGGTTAAGTTGGGGATGTCATTTAACGCAATGACAACAAAAATTAGACACTCGTATAAAGCATTAACCGATAAAACGGCTCTATATAATATGCTAAGTGAGTCTAACCAAGCAATGGTGAGGCTAGCCGATGAAAAAGAATTGTTTGCTGAAACCTGCCGTATTATGACAGAAACAGGAGGGTTTGACTCCGCATGGGTCGGCTTGGTTAACAAGGAAACGTTAGACGTCGAATCTCTTGCTAGCTCAGGTATTCCAGAAGACCTTCAAAAAAAAATAAAAGTATCTACCGATGTTAATACGCCTTGGAGTAAAGGAATATCGGCAATGGCGATGATAACCAATCAGCCAATTATTGAGAATGATATTTTTAATACAGAGGTTAGCTATCAATCAACATGGTTAGATGCGCTAAAGCTCAGTGATATTCAATCTATAGCGGCCTTGCCTATTGTTATCAATGGCCAAGTGATAGGTGTTTTAACCTTAAGTAAACAGCAAAAAGATTTCTTTACGGCTGAATATACAAAATTGCTAATAGAAGTAGTGAATGACCTCTCTTTTTCTGTTAGTAGTTACCGCACCGCGGTAGAGCATCAAAAGTCTGAAGCACTCCTGTCTGCTCAGCGTGTCGTGCTTGAGAAAATTGCCTTAGGCAGTACCCTAGAAGATATATTTGAAATGGCCTGTTTGCAAATAAATAGGTTGTTGAAAGATAAAGAACTAAGCAGTGCTGTTTGCCATACAGAAGGTCAGTTTATCAACTCTGTCACGGCTCCTGGGTTACCAGGTGAGTTTGTTAAAATAGAGCAAGGTGCGCTTATTGTTAAAGGTAAAACACCTGCGATGGATGCTATATTAAGCAAAGAACGCGTTATTTCAACTCTAAAAGACGATAGCTGGCTAGACTTTTACAAACTAGCGAAGCGCTACAATATAAGTGCGTGTTTTAGTACCCCTATTTTTGCTTCAAGTACTAATGTGGTGGGGACAGTCGATATTTATAGCGCAAGCCCTCGTGTTCCCACATATGAAGAGCTGGCCATTGTGGACAGTCTTGCTAACTTATGTGGCTTGGCTATTGAGCGTTTTCAAGCAATTGAGAGTATTAGAGAGCGCGAAGAAAACCTTAATGTTACGTTGGATTCAATTGGCGATGCAGTTATAACGGTGGATGTTGCTGGGCGAGTGACTCGGTTAAACCCAGTGGCAAGTGAGCTAACAGGTTGGAAGAGTGATGACGCAGTTGGAAAGCCGCTGTATGAAGTGTTCCATATTGTTAATACCCAAACCCGAATTGTTTTAAAAAACCCTGTTGAGAAGGTGATTTTAACCGGTAAAACCATGGGCTTAGCTAACCATACCTCGCTCATTTCAAAAGATGGAACGGAATATCAAATTGCGGACAGTGCCGCACCCATTTTAAGTAAAGAAGGTGACTTAAGTGGGGTTATCCTTGTTTTTCATGATGTGACAGAAAGTTATGAAGCACAAGAGTTACTACGGCAAAATAACCAACGACTAGAGGCTCTTAATAATACGTTACCTGACATGGTTATGGTGATTGATGAAGGTGGGCTGGTCTTAGAGTTTCATGGGGCGTGTGATAGCCTAAGCATGGTCAGTGCGTCTGAGATAGTTGGAAAATATGTGCCTGAAATGCTGTCTATCAAGGAAGCAGAAGGTGTTATCAGTGCCATAAAAAGAACATTAGACACAAAAAAAATGCAAGTTTATGAATATGAAGTAGCGACCCCGAATAAAAAAGTTTACCTTGAGGCGAGAGTGGTTGTATATCAAGATCGAAAAGGTTCTTCAAAAGGCTCTGTGATGTGGGTGGCTAGAGATATTTCTGAGCGGAAAAAAGCTGAGAGGGACATTGAGCGATTGGCCTTTTATGACCCCTTAACAAAAATACCTAACCGGCGCTTGTTAATAGACCGTTTGGAAGTTGAAGTGGCATCAGTTAAAAGGCATCAACATTACTCGGCTATTCTCTTTTTAGATTTAGATCATTTTAAGACACTTAATGACTCATTGGGTCACAACATAGGCGACTCTTTACTGGAACAAGTGGCGCAACGGTTAAATCGACAAATAAGAGGAGAAGATACCGTTGCAAGGCTGGGGGGTGATGAGTTTATTATTCTTTTAACAGATTTGAGCCATAATCCAAGTCAAGCCGCTGGCCAAGCCCAGGCGATAGCTGAGAAAGTGCAGCACGTCTTATCCGCACCCTTCTTTTTATATGAGCACGAGCATTATGTTTCCGTTAGCTTAGGCATTAGCCTGTTTTCAGCAGAAGATTGCAATGTCGATGATATTTTAAAACATGCAGATACGGCCATGTACAGGGCTAAAGGGCAAGGACGTAACCAAGTATGTTTTTATGAACCCGAGATGCAAAAAACAGCCGATGCTAGATTGCAGCTTGAAAAAGATTTACGTCGAGCAATAAAAAATAGTCATTTAGAGCCTTTTTATCAACCACAAGTTGACCATAAGGGACAATGTGTAGGCGCTGAAGTGCTGTTACGCTGGAATCACCCAGAATTAGGCATGATTTCACCGGCTAAATTTATCCCTATTGCCGAAGAGTCTGGACTTATTATTCCGTTGGGTGAGTGGGTACTTCGAAGTAGTTGCCAGCAAGTAAAAAAATGGGTTGATAAAGGCTTGTTTGGAAAAAATAATCAGCACTTTGCGGTTAATATTAGCCCTAAGCAATTTGTTCAAACTGACTTTGTTTCAACCGTAAAGAGTATTATGGAAGAAACGGGCTTATCTTCAGAGTTGCTTTACCTAGAAATAACAGAGGGTATGGTTATGGATAAGCTGGACGAAGCGATTGAAAAAATGACAGCCTTGATAAAGCAGGGTGTTAGGTTTTCAATGGATGATTTTGGTACGGGGTATTCCTCACTGTCATACCTTAAACGCCTGCCTTTGCAGCAACTTAAAATTGATCGCTCCTTTGTAATGGATATAGCGAGTGATGAGAATGATCGGGCCATTATCGATGTTATCTTAACGGTTTGCGAAAAGCTTAAACTGGCGGTGGTTGCAGAAGGTGTTGAGACTGAAGAGCAAATAGGCTTTCTTGCTGAAAAAGGCTGTCAGGTATTTCAAGGTTATTACTTTGGAAAGCCTATGTCAGCGACAAACTTTGAGCAGTGGCTGAAAACCCATTAATAAGCACAATATAGGCTCATGGCTAATAAGGTGAACTCTGCATGGCGATGAGAGATTTGTGACGCCTCCACTAATAAGCGAATTTTAAGTAGAAGGCTAAGCTGTGTTCAGTAACTGTCTAATAAAAGGGTGGTGCTCCCCTTTAATTCTGATTTTTATAATGAGCAAACTTAATAGAAAATCGCTAACCAAACGGTCGTTTCATCAGACGATGTTTCTATCACTCGGTGCTTTTCATTAGCGTTAATCTTTAAATAATCACCTTGTTTAAGAGTAACTCTATCGCCATTTATATACTCAATGACACCGTAACCAGATAAAACAATAACCCATTCACTTTCACTTTGATGATGCCAGCCACTACTTGGAGAGGTTTGCCCTTTTGATAGGATGCGCTCAACCCTTAGCTTGTCTGTGACGATAATATCGTCAAAAATTTCATTTGGTAAGTTCGATGGAATATCGCTAAATATATTTGCCAATTGGTAAATCCTTTGAATTTTTTTAAGGTGAAGTTAAGATTCACGCATTTTTTAGTTTGTTGTTATGAATCTTTTGTTAGGCATTTTTAATATTAACGTTCGCGGATTTCATTCGCCAGTGCGACACCGCATAATTATGCAGCTAAACACAAGGCATCGTAAACCTCATTTGGTGTTTTATAGTTGAGTAACTTTCTGGGCCTGTTGTTAAGTTTATCCTGGATCAAGCTAATATCTTCATCGTTTACTTTATCTAACGCCATGCTCTTCGGTAGATATTGACGTATCAGCCCATTATGATTTTCATTCAGCCCTCGTTCCCATGAACTGTAAGGGTGTGCAAAATAGTTGTCTGCACCGAGCGCCTCCTTCATTTGAGGGTGGTAAGCAAACTCTTTGCCGTTATCAAACGTAATCGTGTGAAGGTATGGCTTCTCTGGTTCTAGTAGCTTGATAATTGCATCCTTAACCACCTCGGCATGCTTGGTGGGAACAGCAGTAATTAGTGTTTTTTTACTGACCCGTTCAGCCAATGTCACCAAAACCCCTTGATGACCTTTACCTATGACCGTGTCGGCTTCCCAGTCACCTAAGCGTACTTTCTCATCGACAATAGGTGGCCTCTGATCGATGGGTACACGCCCAATAATTCGGCCTCTAGCATCCGGTGAGCCTGTGCGTTTCTTGTAAGGCCTACGGTGACGAAGATGTTGGTAAAGCTCACCGCCAGAGGCTTTATCTTGCTGGATATAGTTGTAAATAGTGGTCGCACAGACCATCGGGTACCCTTCGCTTCTAAGTCGCCCTTGTATCTGATCTGGGCTCCACTCGTGCCGAATGTTTTCAGCAATTAATGATTGAACCTCGGCGGTTAGCTTCCTATGGCGAGGCTTATTGTGATGTCGCTCTTGCGTTTTCTCTTGTGCTTGTTTGGGTCTATAGCCCCGCAAGCCTGTATTGCGTTTTATTTCCCGAGAAACCGCACTATGGTGTTTGTTGATCAGGAAGGCTATTTCACGATGTGACCGACTTTCTGTCACGCCCTCATAAATCTGGTATCGTTCGTCTTCGGTCAGTCGGGTATATGTCTTTGGCATAGTGATCTCACATTGGGTTTTAGTCGACCGTGAGTGTCGCCCACTGGCCATCAAAATTCAATGTGTCGCACTGGCGACTGAAATCCGCGGTTGTTTTGATAGAAGTCTAAAGATATTAGGGCATTATGGGTGGCCAACGTTGATGAAAAGTGCCGGATGAATTTTAATTAGTTTTACCTCCATTTCGCCCAAGGGTCTTCATGCTCTTCAGGAGAAGAGTCATTAGAATCAAAAGACTCGTGTTCATTCTTTTCGTAACGATGATTATCTCGGTTGTCTGCATGTTTGCCTTTGTTGTATGCAGCGGCTTTTGTTACACGTTTTATACGTAATTTTTCAGCACTCTCTAAGTTTAACTCAGCAGGTTCGCCGGGCGTTTGATCATCAGGAATAATCCGATCCCGAGGGGGTAATGAATATTGTTCGGAAGATACCTTAGGCAAGCTTTTGAATTCATATAAATAGAACGCCTCAATCTTCTCACGTGCCCATGTCGTCTTTTTAAGGAACTTAACGCTAGACGCTATACTTGGGTTGGTCTTAAAGCAGTTGATATTCAAATAAGCAAAGAGAATTTCAAAACCGTAATGGTCTACTATTTCAATCAACAAGTTTTTTAAACTAAGGCCATGCAGCGGGTTATTCGTGTAATCAATTTCATCGTTCATACTAATATCTAACAAAGCGGGGGAGGGGAACCATTATACCTGTCACTGGATATGCAATATAGTGCAACTCAGGAAGCTTTTGTGTAGGTGCGGCGCCCAAATAAATCAGGTTGAAACTTGTCTAGTGATTTTTTATTCGGGGTGCTTTATAGGGAATAGGTTCGAATGTGATAAACAAATAAATTTTGGCTATATGGTTTGCATCACCGGATATAATTAAAAGGTAACGTCCACTTTAGCTGAAGGGATCAAGCTGGCTGATTTCCTTAACTCTCTTGATTGTATAATGAGCAGTAATAATACTCGGCTCACCAAAGAATTTGGGGGGAGAGTTGCTTGAAATTCATAACTAGGCATTAAGGTCGAATAAATGGATATAGTCACTCTTTCGTTTGTTTTAATTGTACTCACCGTTGGGATTTTTGATTTTACTAACGGGTTTCACGATGCTGCCGACATGGTGGCAACGGCTATCGCATCACACCTGATGTCCCCAGCCATCTCAATTTCTATTGTTTGTGTCTTTACCTTTATTGCACCTTTTACTGTTGGGCTAACGGTTGCTAATACCGTTGGAACACTAATTGATATTAACGAAGCCTCTCAACTGCTAGGAGAAAGCATTGTTATTGGCGCCTTATTGTCGGCTATTTTTTTCAACCTTATAACCTGGTGGCTAGGATATCCATCGTCATCATCAAATTCGCTAGCAGGAGGACTTGTTGGTGCAGGCTTATATGCTGTCGGTGCGGGGGAAATTAACTGGGGGATTCATGCGCTAGAAAACGGTCATTTAGAGGGTTTAATGAAAGTAGTGGCCGGCTTATTAGCCTCCCCATTTCTCGGTTTTTTAATCGGTTTTTTTGTGATGAGGGTTTTTATAAAATTATTCAGTCATCTAACCGTTAAGGCTACTAAATGGCTTAAATACTTCCAGTACGTTAGCATTGCATGGCTAGGCTTTTCACACGGCGCAAATGATGCGCAAAAAGGCATGGCTATTATCGGTATGGCACTACTGGCGTTTCGTCATGAGCAACAGTTCCACGTACCGATGTGGGCAATCTTTTGGTGTGCATCTGCCATAACATTAGGTACGCTATTTGGTGGTTGGCGAATAATAAAAACGCTCGGCTACAAACTTTTTAAAGTAACCCCTGTGCATTCTGTCGCCAACCAAATCGGCTCTGCCCTCGTCAATACGCTAGCAACCAGTATAGGAGCACCTACTTCTACAACCCAAGTTGTTACCGCAACCTTATTGGGTAATGGTGCAGCAAGAAAACCATTACATGTTAAATGGCAAACAGCGATGGGTATTCTTTCTGGCTGGTGGCTTAATATCCCTATTACTATTATATTAGGTTGGTTATTTTGCTTTAGTTACAACGCAATTTGGAGTTAATTTATGAGCTTTATACGCAAATATATCCTTCCCAAAGAGGTGGATTTTAATGCTGCTATTTATCAGCAAGCCACTATTGTCAATAAGCTTATGTCACACATTCGAAATGCCTGTGTTGAAAATGACATTTCTGAGTTAAGGCACATCATCCATGATGTTAAGCGCGAGCGTGAAATAAAAACGAGAAACATGCAGCAGTTATTGGATGTTCTTATTACGCCCTATGACAAAGAATCGATCTATAGAATCATTACCCAACTTGACTGGATAGCGCTAAGTGTTAAACATTTCCGTTTAGAAATAGAAACGTATGACATCCACTCGCTTGAGAATTATCGGCCCATTACGGACATCCTGTTTACTATGTCCAGCCTGCTTGAAGAAGGTATTAGCCTATTACCGAAGCAACCTTTACGCCTAATCAGTCATCATGTTGAGCAAATACTTGAACTCTACGACCAAGTGGTTTCCGCTTGTGCCAACGCCAGTTCAACTCTTCTAAAATCAGATGACCTCAAGACTATCATTCGTCAAAAAGACATGATTCTTCAGCTTAAAGAAATAGCTAAAAGAATACATGTGGCTGCCAATACACTAGAAGATATGGCTATTAAGGTCGTTTAAAAGAAAATTAAGTTGGCTGATTTTTTCCTCTAATTGCTCCATTACGACTTGTCTGAAAGTTCATTCAGCCTAGCGATTACATCCGGTGTCGCGCGGAAGCGAAAAAATGCACCCGCGGTATCGGCGCGCTCTTCAAGTACTTCACAGGAGGCAAAAATTTCGCCGCGTAATCCTTGCGCCGACCAAGGTAAAAAAATCTCGGATTCAATCATCTGCTGTTGAAAAACGTGCACAATCGCCTGATGTAATGTTTTTATATCGTCTTTACGGCGCGCGCTAAGAACAATACAGTCGGGATACTTTGCTTGCAGCTCTGCGATACGCTCTGTTTGTGCATCTTCGTCGTTCAGATAGTCAATTTTATTGAACACCCGAATGCGCGGCAGACTATCGGCACCAATCTCAGCTAGTACTTTATCGGTTACCTCAATCTGCATCTCATACCCAGGGTCGCCAGCGTCAATAACGTGCAGCAACAGCGATGCGCTAAGAGCTTCGTCCAACGTTGATTTGAACGAGGCAACCAGTCCATGTGGTAAGTTTTTGATAAAACCAACTGTGTCACTGACCAATATCCGCGGTACACTTTCTGGATGTAATGTGCGTACCTTGGTGTCTAACGTAGCAAACAATTTGTTGGCCACTAAGGCGTCTTTGCCAGTTAAAGCGCGCATCAAGGTAGATTTCCCCGCGTTGGTATAACCCACCAGTGCCACCGCCGGTTGCCCTTGACGTTGTGATCGTTGGGTATCGCGACTAGCCTCCATGGTATCAATTTCTTTTTGCAGCTCAGCAATACGATCGCGAACTTTTTGGCTATCCACTTGACTGCGTGATTGACCTGTACCGCGCCCTCCGGTGCCACTACGCTGCCTACCCATGGGTCCGGCACGCTTGGCTGCTTCACGTAAACGTGGCGCCATATAAGTAAGACGCGCAATCTCAACTTGTACCCGTGCAGCGTGTGAACTGGCATTACGATGAAAAATCTCAAGGATCACCACCGTTCGGTCCATCACCTCACAACCGACTTCATTTTCTAGATTGAGTGCTTGGGACGGCGAAATTTCATGGTCAACAAGAATAAACTCTATTGGGTCTTCTTGTTTGGCCTCTAAGAACGTTTGCATTTCCTCTCGTTTGCCAACGCCCATATACGCCGTAGAATCAAAAGAAGAGCGTTTTTGAGTAAACTGGCCGACCACGTTCAGTCCTAATGTCTTTGCAAGGTCACCTAACTCGGCCAACGACGACTCGAATTCAACATCGCTGACGCTGTCTAACTGCACGGCGACGATCAGTGCTCGCGGAATGGATGTTTTTTCGGAATTCAAGATAGGGCGTTCCTCATGGGGTGGGGTGCGAAAGCAATTAAAAATAAGGCGGTAAGCTAAATAGGAGTGTACACATAATCTTGGATGAACATCTGAGTAAAGGCGAGAGTCTCCAGCCTTTACGTTAAAACTACAATAAGCAACGTTCCATTAACAAACATGGGCCTTACTTAAAATTGAAGTTCAGTACAACCACTTGTTTATTTCTTTCTATTTTCTTCTCTCTTTAGACACCGTCCCCTCGGTTCGTCGCCCTCATAAAGCACGATGTCGGAATGTAAGAACCGTGCAGCCTCTGCTGAGTCCATCACTTTTGTAGCACTGCGTTCAAGCATCTCTGATTCAAATTCAGTTAACACACTTTCTCTAACACCTGCTTTCTTCCATTCAGATAAGGGTCTGCATCCTTTATTGATGCCTCGAGCCAGCGCCAAAGCATCTAGCAGAGCTTGATTCGCGCCTTGTCCTTTGAATGGGCTCATTGGGTGGGCCGCATCGCCGATCAGGGTTACTTGAGCGCCTTTCTCTAACAATTCGGGCTCGAGTAGTGCTCGGTCATACACAGGATATCCCGATACCTGAGCATCCTGCGTCGCCGCTAAAATCTGAGGAATGGGGTCGTGCCATTGACATCGCCAACACGCTTCTTCCTTGAGTGCTTGAGGTCCTTGAGCACTCAACGCTTTAGCTGCTTTTTCTGACATGGGGAAGCTAAGCTGCCACATCACCGAGTCTGACGAATAAGGCATCATGTAAATCCGCTCGTTGCCATTGGCGGTTTGGAATACTGTGGCCGAGTCCAACAAAGAACTGTCAATACCTTCGAGGTTCTCCAACGGACAAATTCCCAAAATCACAATGCAGCCTAAGTAACATAATGGAGAAGCCTCCTCGCCAATCAACAACCGCCGCACTGAACTACGAATACCATCAGCACCCACTACAAGGTCCGCTTTGGCGCTTTTTATCTCACCGTCTACTAGAAAGCTCAAGTCGATTGCTTCACCCTCGCATTCTTTAAAGTCCACCAACTGGTGCCCCCATTGCACGGCATCATGCCCACCCAGTTGCTCAAGTAACGCTAAACGTAATGATTGCCTAGCGATATGCACATTGGTGCGTTTTGGTGCCGTGTTTACTTCTGACGGTTCCCATTTTCTGATGCCCCATTCAGCAATTACTTTGCCTTCGGTCGTGTGAACCACATGCCGGGTTGAGATGATTCCTTCGTCTAACGAGAAAATACCGAGCCCCTCGATAGCTCTACTGGCTTGCTGCAGGGTGAGCCCATAACCCTGAGAACGTTCATCGAAGCCACTATCACGTTCATAAAGAGTAAATGGAATACCGCGGTGTAAACAAGCAACCGCGAGAGCCACGCCACCAATTCCAGCACCAATAATGGCAAGGTGAGGGTAGTTCTCTTTATCCGCCACAGGGTTGTCAGTAGAACGAATTAACCCTGAGCCTTTACAGTTCACGCATGATTCTAGGTGACCTTTAGGGCGAATCGGCGGAGTCCCTTCGCACATCGTTTTCTCGAAATGTGCCAACGCCCTTTGGTAGCGGAGCTTTACTTTTTTGCGGAGGCGCCTGCTTTTTTTGCCGCGCCCCTGACATGTCGGACAAATAGTCCAGTGATGTTTTTCAGCCTTCACCCTTTCCACTTGTTCATTATGTAATCCGCTATTGGTTTCGCTGTTTACTTTACCATTTGTAACCGGCCCACTTATTTGTTTTAAAGTCCATTAAAATGGATCAGTAAAATGCCTAAAAATGACACCAGTAAATGACAATATCCGAACAACACTCAAAGCTTAGTTTACCGCAGACTAATCCCGGTGTAGGCACAGTACTGGAATACCTAGTCATTAAATTTCCCTATATTGATGCCCAGATTTGGCAGCAGCGCATGGTCGATGGCAAAGTACACTGGCACGACGGCTCATTGATAACGACGCAATCACCATTTAAACCACAGCAACGTGTTTACTATTATAGAGAGGTCGAAAGCGAGCCCAGCATCCCCTTTAAAGAAACGATTTTATTTCATGATGAGCATATTTTAGTCGCCTATAAACCGCACTTTTTAGCAGTAACTCCCGGCGGTATTTATGTGAATGAATGCTTGCAGAATCGCTTACGACGTAGCACCGGCATTAAGGCCTTACAAGCATTGCATCGCTTGGATAGAGTGACAGCCGGCTTGGTCATGTTCTCTGTGAACCCCGATACCCGTCATCATTACCATCATTTATTTGAAACAGGGCAAATACATAAAACATACCAAGCAATTGCCAATATTAGAGAGGGTGAAAGCCTTATTGGTCAGGAATGGGACATTAAAAACCGACTCGTGAAGGCCGAACCACGCTTTCGCATGTGCGTAACCGAGGGCGAAGCCAATAGCCAATCTGTGATTCGATGCGTGAAACAATCTAATCAATATGCGTTATTTGAATTAAATCCCATAACGGGTAAAACCCATCAATTACGCGTTCACATGCAAACACTCGGCTGGCCCATATTGAATGACAGATACTACCCACAATTACAGCCGAAATCGGCAGATAACTACTCAGCGCCATTACAGTTATTAGCAAAGGAACTTCAGTTTATTGACCCAATCACTCAGCAGCCAAGGCACTTTAGTTGTGACAATAATTTATCGCTGCCATGAGGCAAATAAGCCACTGAGCTTTAGCAGACAGGCGTATTTTGTTGTGTAGGGTTTTTAAAAAGAAACCTGACTGGTCTCTCGATTGTTAAGTAAAAAGAAGGGCAGGCTACTTATACCCAAAGGGCATAAGTTTCGTTGAACTGGAAAAAAAGCACTTCCAGTTAACTCAGCTTTAACTATAAAAGGCTTCAACAGTTCCTTTTAGTTTTATCAAAAGCGGTTGTCCTCTACGGTCCAACGCTTTAGGAGAAGCGATTTTTACCCAACCTTCACTGATGCAGTATTCCTCAACATCGGTACGTTCTTTGCCGTTCAGCTTAATGCCAATATTGTGCTCAAAGATTTCAGCCACGTGATGTGGGCTACGGGAATCACCCGAAAGGCGATCCGGTAAAGCGGGTAGCGATTTAGTATCGTTCATGTAAATGACCTGAATTAAATAAAAAGTGAACTATTGTAAGCAGTATAAACCTAGCGTCGCAATAGCAGCAGTAGAGTGAAGGGTGTGTTTAGTAAAACTAAGTTGACTGATCCTTTAATGATTAACAGGGCATAGGTCCGGATTTGAAAAACAATAGTCTAGCTCTATAGTTTTCACCGTGGATATAACGAATAGGGTAGCGCTTCCGTTAGTTGTTATGTTGCCTTATCGTCATTTTCTGATGTAGGCCGAACGCCTTGCTGATCACTATCGTCTACGCCTGCTTTTTGTAAGCGCTTTGCTTCCTTCTTTTTCTTTTTGGCGATTTCTTTCTGGCGCTTTTCAAAAGCGTAATTGGGGTTGGCCACGGATATTTTCCTCTACACGGTTTTAGGATTAGGGTCGTTATAATACGGCATTTTACGATCAGTTTTGCACTTCATAGCATCCAAATTAAAAGTATGGTGCAGGATCGATAGTGGGTATTCAGCGGAAATAGTTACCGCAGCGAAGCGGGGCGGTTTTTAGAGCCTGTGAACCTAGTTCTTCTACGATATTTAAATTAAGTCGAGCTCGACTTTGTTTTTTAAGATACAAGCCAGCTTGATATTCGGCAGCCCCATGAGTTAATTCAATCCACTCAGCCAATTTCTTATATCTAAGCCTTTTTGGTTGATCAGTCTCAGCTACCAATAGATTTTTCAAATTGGCGGGCCTTTGATTTGTTACCTGCTAATGAGTTTATGTCGTAGTCGTAATAAACTCATTAGCTACTTTGTAGTGCAGCAATACGTTCTTCAAGCGGTGGGTGAGACATAAAGAGTCTTTTTACTTGTCCTCCATTGATACCAAAAGCGGCTAATTCTTCTGGCATATCATTGGGCTCATTGCTTCTTTGCAGGGCGCGCAATGCAGCAATCATATTCTGTTTGCCCGCTAAATCAGCGCCACCTTTATCGGCATGAAATTCACGATAACGCGAAAACCACATAACGAGCATAGATGCTAAAAAGGACAACACAACCTGCGCTAACATTTGGGTCACAAAATAACCAATACCATGTCCTCGCTCATTTTTTAGAATTGCCCTATCAACGATATGGCCAATGACAGAAGCAAAGAAATAAACAAAGGTATTCACAACACCTTGCATCAACGCCATTGTGATCATATCGCCATTAGCGACATGGCTAACCTCGTGTCCAAGCACGGCCTCTACTTCATCTTTACTCATCGCGTTAAGTAGGCCAGTACTCACGGCAACTAAAGCGTTATTCTTATTCATGCCCGTCGCGAATGCATTGGGAGTAGGGTTGTTAAAAATACCGACCTCGGGCATGCCAATACCTGCTTTTTCAGCCTGTTTTGATACCACAGAAACAAGCCACTGTTCCGTTGAGTTTTGAGGTTGTTCGATCACTTGGACGTTCATAGAGCGCTTGGCCATGGATTTTGACATGGCCAAGGAAATCACCGAACCCGTTATACCGATGATCATGGAAACGAGCAATAATGCATTCAGGTCTAAATCCACCCCATTTGATTGTAAGGTGCCTGATAAGCCAAATAGACTAAATACCAAACTGATAACAATCATAATGGCCACATTAGTGGCTAAAAACAAAGCAATGCGAGTCATAAAAGTAATTTCCTTAATTTATACATAAACAGTATTTTGGGGGTGAATTTTATTAAATTCAAGTTGTGCTTTTTTATGTTAATTTGCCAATCTAAATTTGGGCCGATTGAGGTTACACAGTAAATAATGGTGGTATATCGTGCCCGATTAGTTATAAAAAGGGCAGCGTCACCTTTAATCCTAGATCAGCCTCTTTTTATACGCACTACTTTCATAATGTCTAAATCAAGGCCAGCAACAGTTTCTTGTGTTGGGTAATAAGTCATATTCACTCTGGCACCTTTTAAATTTTGATATTTGCTTTTGCGCTTGAATTTAAAAGGTACATTGCAATCTTCAACCATTACAGTATGCAAAACCTAACCGCTCTGATTTCGTTCGTGTTTTGTTATACGGTATTTTTATTCATCACGAAGAACAAAGCTGAGTTTTTAATTCAGCTACGTAGATGGGTAAGTTTTCCATTTATTGTGATATTCACGTTCTTTTCGGGTACTAGGAATAACTGAATTTAAAAGGTACAAGGCATTAGAATAATGGTTAAGATACGTTAAATAAACGAACATGGAAAATATGATGAATAACTCAATTTACGATATAGCGCTAACTAAAATTGACGGTAGCGAATCGCATCTTTCTGACTACCAAGGAAAGGTCATGCTAATTGTTAATGTGGCCTCTAAATGCGGCTTAACCCCTCAATATGAAGGTTTAGAAACGCTTTATCAGACGTATCAAGACAAAGGCTTGGTGGTAATGGGTTTGCCTTGTAATGATTTTGCAGGGCAAGAACCGGGCAGTGATGCTGACATTCAAGCGTTTTGCTCGACAAACTATGCCGTCGATTTTCCGCTGTACAGTAAAGTAAAAATAAATAGCAGCCCAAGGCACCCGCTATACGAATGGCTTATTAATGCCCAGCCGATAAGCCAACAGTTGGAAGGTGGTCAGTTAATGAGCCGATTGGCAGAGAAGGGTTTATCACCAGCGGTAGAAAGCGATGTCAGCTGGAATTTTGAAAAATTTCTAGTTGCACGTGATGGTTCAATTAAGGGCCGGTTTGCGCCAGATATAAAGCCTGATGATGCAAGCCTTATTAACGCGATTGAGGAAGCATTGAACACTTAAGGGTTAGGTGGGCCAGTTTCTTAAGAACCTTCTGTTTATCAAAATAAAGCAGGCAACCAAATCAATTTTGTTGAAGTTGAAATGGTTTAACAAGGGATTTATTGATTGAAAGGCCTGCCAAAAAAATATGTTTTATAGGGTCGATATAAGGCAATTAAAAGAACCGATAAAAGCAGCTTAAACTAGAGTTATGGGTTGTTTGAGCTTGCTTTATAGCAAGTTCCACAACAGCTAGCTAAATTAATGATATAACGGGGCGGTTCTTAGCGCCTGGGCACCTAATTTTCTATGCTATGCAAATTAATTCGAGTCTGGCTCTGTTTTTCTATAAATCAAGTTGCCGACCTCTTTGATTCTTTCTACATATACAGTTCAAAAATAAAGCTGGCTGACTTCTGGGTTTTTAACTCATTGTATTTAATCCGTTGAGGCTGATCAGCCTATTTTTATACGCACTACTTTCATAATGTCTAAATTAATGCCGGCAACAGTTTCTTGTGTTGGGTAATAAGTCATATTCACTCTGGCACCTTTTAAGCTTTGGTACTTACTTTTTCGCTTGAATTTAAAAGGTACAGTGCAGCCTTCAACCATTACAGTATGCAAAACCCAATCGCCCTGATTTCGTTGAACATGTGACATAACCTTCATTAACTCTGAGTGAGTAAGGCTTGAATGTTTTTCGACTAGTTTTTTTGGATCTGATTGCATTTTTTAAATTATTAATTTAACCAATAGCCGCCAATTGAACTCATCAATTTCTTGTTAAGAGTTTATGTTGGGGCAGTACTTTCAGAATCATCTAAATCAAGCTGGCTGCCCACTTGATTATTTCCTTGGTTAGGTGAATTCAAGTTGACTCGCTTGTTAAATGCAATAGCTTTTCTAGCGAATCAATATACACTAGTAAACCCTTCGTTTTGTCATGTATCTTTAATTGTTGGCCGAGCGCTCATTTTTTGAGGCAGCCAATATGACAAACCTGCGCATATCCTACCAAACCATTGAATTTGGACAAATAGATATCCATCTCTGTACACTTCGCAATAAACAAGAATTCCACGACCCCGAAGGTATTGCTAAAGAACTTGGAATATCTTCTGCTTTATGGCCTATTTTTGGGATAGTTTGGCCATCAGGATTGGTGTTAGCGCACCACATAATTAACTATGAAATGAAATCCAAACGCGTTCTAGAAATTGGATGTGGAACTGCCCTAAGTAGTTTATTACTCAATAAACGAGACGCTGATATCACTGCAACAGATTACCACCCTGAAGCCGAAGTTTTTTTGAATCGGAATACCGAACTAAATGGAGACAAGCTTATTCCATTTGAACGAACAGGCTGGGCAGATAATAACGACACACTAGGGCGCTTTGACCTAATAATTGGAAGCGATCTATTGTATGAAGATGAGCACATACAATTACTGACCGAGTTTATTCAACAACACGCCAACCCAGCTTGCGAAGTGATTATTGTAGACCCAGGCCGAGGACGGAAAAACAAACTAGCAAAAAGCCTGCTGGCCTTAGGTTACAAATCTTCGTTCACTCAACCAAAAAATACAGATTATCTAGACGCTGACTTTAACGGCTATATTTTGAATTTTGTACGCACTTTTTAGTATGAGTTAACAATCCCGGTTACGCTTGTTTTTTATCTAAGCCTATACAACTATTTGCTCTATAAGTTTGCTGCTTTGAAATTGAGTGAAGACATCTTTTTTTATTTGGGTGGACGACGTTCGTGGATTATATTTAATTTGTATCGTTTTCTTACCTTGATCATTAAGATGATTTTCCACACCAACATTATGTGGCTTTCTCCCCCAATCTTCGCCAATCACAAAAATATCTGCCTTAACTGCCTGACAAACGGAAATGTAATCCAACTCATAATATGGCAGAACAATATTCACACAGCGAAGTGCTTGAAGCATTTCAATACGTTGCTCCAGCGGAATAACAGGAATATTAGGTTTGTACAATTTGACAACCTCATCAGAAGCAACACCAACGGCAACGGTATCACCCAGCGTGGCACAATACTCAAGCAATGCGAGGTGCCCAACATGTAATAAATCAAAAGTTCCTACCGTATAAACAATCATTATGTAATTTAGACCTTCTTTAGTGAATTTGTTTTTACACGCACTAGAATCCCTACAAAAGCTTCCAACTATAGATAGCACTAATACCAAGAGTGTAAAAAATAAGAAAATAAACGTGTACTGGATTACCAGACAATTTTGGTGTTTTTAGTTGCGACACATTCAAAGCCGCAAGCCCTATACTGCAAAGATACAAAATGATTGAAAACGCACCTACGCTAAAAACAGATTCAAACAAAAATATAAATACAAGAATTAGATTATTGTTATCAAGCGCCATGCCTGTGTATTTTGAGCCACCTGAAAGGCCATATGTATTGAAATAACTTAATCTAATCGCGCTGGCGCTAACAATAATAAAGGCACCCGGTAAAAATATAGGATCGAACTTCCCATAACTCAACAGAAGAATCGCAGGTGAAACACCATAGTTAACAATATCAATCAATGAATCAAGTTGCCCACCAAAAAAACCTTGTTGACTGGTTCTTCCCTTCATACTGCGAGCAACCAACCCATCTGCCCAGTCGAATGCAACGGCCCAAACCATGCCAATCATCGCGGCGTAGAAAACACCAATAATACTGAAATAAATAGCTAATATTGTGCAAGCTAATCCTGCCAGTGAGCATAAATTAGCAAGATCTTTTAAAAATGAAATAATAGACGGCTGTGATGCCTGAGGTTCTGCTTTTTGCGCAGTCATTGAATCCCTTAAACTAGAGACTATACGCTTTAAATTAGGTGATAGGGTTTTTATCGGAGCATAATGCTACCAATAGGCTGTATGACTAAGCTAATTGAATCTATTTCACTGGAGACATTAGTAAGTGAACATGATTCGTCATCAATACGTAAGCATGAATCTTAACGTGGTGTTTTTGTGCCGCATTATAAAGGCACTTAGTCTAAATGAATTGCAAGCGGCAGGGGGAAGGGTGCAAATAATTCATTTGTCACCGCCAACTTGATATTGCGCAACTCCATGCGTTAACCCTTCCTATCCTGCCAACTTTTTATATTTAAGCTGTCGTGGTTGATCTGTTTCTGCGTCTAGTTTGCGTTTTAAATCAGCCTCGTAGTCTTCTTTCATTATGAATCGGTATTTATCTCTGCTAAGCGTCGCTCTCGCATTAATAGAAAAACGGGCACTGCAAAAGCGACCGCAACGGTAGCTGTAAGTAGGATATAAACCCACCACCGAGCCATTGAGAGGCGGCGAGCTTCAACAAATGACCAAACAATAAAAGCGGCCCATATAACTAGCACATCATTGGTTAAAGAGCTTGAGGCATTGTTAATATAGGCCTGATGAATAAAATGAGTAAGTGAAAACCCACCCTGTTCAAGCATATATTGGATATTAAAGTACGATGTTAACGTGACGCCCGCTAAAGCAAATAAAGCATAGATTATTTGACGGCTTTTGGATGAGTTGAGCATTAATGGTCCTTTTTTTAGTTGCGTTTATGATGTGAAATCATAGGGCCAGTCAGATTGGTATTTAGTAGCCCCATGAGTAAATTTTCTACCCAGCCAATTTTTTATACTTAAGCCGTCGGGGTTGATCTGCTTCTGCGCCTAGTCTGCGTTTTAAATCAGCTTCATAGTCTTCATAGTTACCTTCAAACCATACCACATTACTGTCGCCTTCAAAGGCGAGCATGTGGGTGGCGATTCTGTCTAGGAACCAGCGGTCATGCGAGATAACGACAGCGCAACCGGGGAAGCTGAGTAGGGCTTCTTCTAATGCGCGTAGGGTTTCAATGTCTAAGTCATTGGTTGGTTCATCTAGCAGTAAAACGTTGCCGCCTTCTTTAAGCACTTTGGCTAAATGCACGCGGTTACGTTCACCACCGGATAGGTCGCCCATGCGCTTTTGTTGGTCGGAGCCTTTAAAGTTAAAGCGGCCCACGTAAGCGCGCGATGGGGTTTCGTAGGTGCCGACGGTTATTACATCGTTGCCTTCTGAAATTTCTTCGAACACGGTTTTGTTATCGTCTAGGCCATCGCGTGACTGGTCTACGTAGGCGAGCTTTACTGTTTCGCCTATTTTAATGTTACCGCCACTGGGTTCTTCTAAGCCGCCCATCATTTTGAATAGGGTAGATTTACCCGCGCCGTTGGCTCCAATAATGCCGACGATGCCGCCTTGTGGCAGGTTGAAATTTAGGTTGTCGAACAACACGCGGTCACCAAAGGATTTGCTGACGTTAACGGCTTCTATTACCGAGTCACCCAAGCGAGGGCCGGGTGGAATATAAATTTCTTGGGTTTCGCTGCGCTTTTGGAAGTCTTTGGATTGCAGTTCATCGAACCGTGCCATTCGCGCTTTGCTTTTAGCATGGCGGCCTTTGGGGTTCGAGCGTACCCATTCCAGCTCTTTTTTAATGGAACGTTGCTGTGATGCTTCGGCTTTTTGTTCTTGCTCTAAACGCGCGTCTTTTTGTTCTAACCACGATGAATAATTGCCTTCCCACGGAATACCTCGTCCGCGATCGAGTTCTAAAATCCAACCGGCGACGTTATCTAAAAAGTACCGATCATGCGTTACGGCAACCACGGTGCCGGTAAAGTCGTGTAAGAAGCGCTCTAACCATGCAACGGATTCTGCATCCAAGTGGTTGGTCGGTTCATCTAGCAGCAACATATCGGGTTTTGAGAGCAGTAATTTACACAGCGCAACGCGGCGTTTTTCACCACCGGATAGTTTGCTGACGTCTGCATCCCAAGGGGGTAGGCGAAGGGCATCGGCGGCTATTTCCATGGTGCGATCAGTGTCGTGGCCATCACCCGCTTGCAGTATGTTTTCTAGCTCGGCTTGTTTTGCAGCGAGTGCATCAAAGTCTGCATCGGGTTCTGCGTAAGCGGCATACACGGCATCTAATTGAGCTTGGGCGTCGGTTAAATCGCCAAGGGCTTCTTCTATGTTGCCGCGTACGTCTTTGCTTTCATCTAGCTCGGGTTCTTGAGATAGGTAGCCAATTTTAATACCCGTTTGTGGGCGTGCTTCGCCATCTATGTCGGTATCTAATCCGGCCATTATTTTTAGTAAGGTCGATTTACCTGAACCGTTTAAACCCAACACGCCAATTTTTGCGCCGGGGTAAAAAGATAAGTAAATGTCAGTAAGAATTTTTCGCTTTGGGGGAACGATTTTGCTAACGCCGTTCATGGTGCAGATGTATTGGGCCATTGTTGTGCTGATATTGTTATAAATAAGCTGCTTAGTATTACCGAGTGGGAAGCTTTTTTAAAGCTGAATTAACAAGATATGTTTTTTGCTGCAGCAAGGGCGTTCATTTCTTTTGTATGCCCAAAAGCACCTAAGGCATAAGTCTCACTAAGCGGTTCAAGAGCCAACCGCAAAGCGAGACTAAAAACGAACCAAAGAAAAAGGCACCCAAATCGCGTGAATTTATATTTTTTTGGGCGTGCGCTAAACTCGCTATGCTCAGACAACGCGCACACTATTCCAAAAAAATATAAATTCAAAGCGCGATAAAGGGAAGGTTAAAAGTCGCTTCTTGTGTTTTTGAATGCTTTTCTGGCGTGTTAGGCACTAGATGATGTAAAATCGCCAGTCTTAAATTAATCCACCACCTATATAAAAGCACGAGGCAACGTAATGTATACAAAAAGCATGACCATTGAAGGATTTGATGACGAACTTTGGGCGTCTATTAAGCAAGAAGAGCAACGCCAAGAAGATCATATTGAGTTAATCGCATCTGAAAACTATGCTAGCCCTCGTGTTATGCAGGCACAAGGCTCCATGCTAACCAATAAGTATGCAGAAGGTTATCCCGGCAAACGCTATTACGGCGGTTGTGAATATGTGGATATTGCTGAACAGTTGGCCATTGATCGCGTTAAAGAATTGTTTGGTGCAGATTATGCCAATGTGCAACCACATGCGGGTTCACAAGCTAATGCAGCGGTTTATTTTGCCTTGTTACAAGCAGGCGATACGATTTTAGGCATGAGCTTAGCGCACGGTGGACATTTAACCCATGGCGCAAAAGTGAACTTCTCGGGCAAAATTTTTAATGCCGTTCAATACGGTTTGAATGAAGCAACGGGTGAAGTGGATTACGAAGAAATCCAAGCCTTAGCAAACGAACATAAACCAAAAATGATTGTGGCAGGCTTCTCTGCCTACTCGCGTGTGATGGATTGGCAAAAGTTCCGTGATATTGCTGACTCTGTTGGTGCGTATTTGTTTGTTGATATGGCGCACGTTGCAGGTTTAGTGGCGGCGGGTGAATACCCAAGCCCTGTTGGTATTGCCGATGTAACGACATCCACAACACATAAAACATTACGTGGCCCACGTGGCGGTTTGATTTTGGCTAAAGCGAACCCGGAAATTGAGAAAAAATTAAATTCAATGGTGTTTCCCGGTACGCAAGGTGGCCCACTCATGCACGTCATTGCGGCTAAAGCAGTGGCGTTTAAAGAGGCGCTATCACCTGAATTTACAACCTACCAAAAACAAGTAAAAGTAAACGCAAGCGCAATGGCGGACACGTTTATTGCACGCGGTTACAACATTGTTTCTGGCGGTACAGATAACCATTTGTTCTTGGTAGATTTAATCGACAAAGGTTTAACCGGTAAAGCGGCAGAAGCGGCGTTGGAAGTGGCAAATATCACCACCAATAAAAACTCGGTGCCAAATGACCCGCAATCACCGTTTGTAACGAGTGGCATTCGCTTAGGTGCGCCAGCGATAACAACACGTGGTTTCAATGAGCAAGACAGTAAAGACCTAGCAGGCTGGATGTGCGATATCTTGGATGATATTGAAAACACAAGCGTTCAACAAGCGGTTAAAGAAAAGGTCTTGGCGATTTGTTTACGCTTACCTGTTTACGCTGATTAGGACTAAATTTAATGCAATGTCCTTTTTGCGGTGATAACGATACACGAGTTATAGACTCGCGTCTTGCGGGTGAAGGGGATAGCGTTCGTCGGCGACGTGAATGCGTTGCCTGTAAAGAGCGCTTTACAACGTTTGAAACCGCAGAGCTTAATTTACCAAGAGTGGTAAAAAGTGACGGTGTGCGTGAACCTTTTTGGGAAGAAAAGTTAAGCGCAGGTGTATTGCGCGCCTTAGAAAAGCGCCCGGTAAACAGTGAAGATATAGACGCTGCATTGAGCCGCATTAAAAAGCGTTTATTGTCGCTAGGCGAACGCGAAATACCATCGATGAAAATTGGCGAATTAGTGATGGAAGAGCTCGAACGATTGGATCACGTGGCTTATGTTCGTTTTGCTTCTGTGTATAAAAGCTTTGAAGATATTAAGGCGTTTAGAGAAGTGATTGATGCGCTTGAGAAAGAGGATAAAAGCGAACAGCTCACGTTATCTGCTGTTGGTAAGAAATAGTACTCAATTATGACGTTTACAGCTGATGATCAGCGCTATATGAGCCGTGCGTTAGAACTGGCAGCTCAAGGCAAATATAGCGCTAAACCCAACCCTTGTGTAGGCTGCGTTATTGTTAATGATAGTGACATTGTCGGTGAAGGTTGGCATAAAAAAGCTGGTGAGCCACACGCCGAAGTGCATGCGCTAAAACAAGCAAGTGCCGCGGCTAATGGCTCAACTGCTTACGTTACCTTGGAACCATGCAGTCATCATGGAAGAACACCGCCTTGTGCTGATGCCTTGGTTAAGGCGGGTGTGTCGCGTGTTGTTATCGCCATGCAAGACCCTAACCCTTTAGTGGCGGGAAAAGGTGTTGCCCGATTGCGTGATGCGGGGGTTGATGTGTTCGTTGGTTTATTAGAAGAGCAAGCAAGAGCGATGAATAAAGTTTTCTGCCATAAAATGACCACGGGTAAGCCCTATGTTATTAGTAAAGTGGCAATGAGCTTGGATGGCAAAACGGCGATGGCGTCGGGCGAAAGCCAATGGATAACCGGCTCGGCTGCGCGCGAGGATGTTCATCGCTTACGTGCTGAAAGTGACATCGTGTTAACGGGCGTGGGAACGATCCTTGCGGATGACCCTCAGTTAACAGCTAGAGATGGTTTGACTGGTTTTTTAGTGCAGCAACCGCGTATCGTGGTGTTAGATTCGCAGTTAAAAACCCCTTTGAATGCACGAGTTTTTGGTGAAAATGCTAATACCACTATCCTAACCTGTAGCGATAATGAGCAAACCATTCAGGCGTTAACAGCTATAGGTTGTATCGTGGAGGTGATTGCTGCCGATAGTAAGGGTCAAGTTGATTTGTATGCTGTGCATGAGTGGTTAGTGTTGCAGAATATAAACAGCGTGATGATTGAAGCAGGTGCCCTATTAAATGGTGCTTGTCTGCAAACAGGTATCGTTGATGAGTTGGTTATTTACATGGCGCCTAGTGCATTAGGGTCAGATGCTCGAGGGGCATTTTCAATGCCGCAAGTGTCAAAATTATCTGATAGAGTCCAATTAGTTTACGTGAACATGGATGAGTTAGGCGACGATATTAAACTGACTTACAACGTCAAAAGAGAGAAATAAATGTTTACTGGAATTATCGAGGCGGTAGGTGAAATTAAGCGTGTTGAGCAACAACAAGGTGATGTTCGTTTAACCGTTGCAACGGCAAATTTAGATTTAAGTGATGCACAATTGGGTGACAGTATTGCCGTTAATGGAGTTTGTTTAACGGCCATTGAATTAACAAAGGGGCAGTTTGTTGCCGATGTTTCAAATGAAACATTGTTTGCTACTACGATGGGTCATGTTAAAGCAGGATCAGCGGTTAACTTGGAATGTGCCCTACAAGCACAAACCCGATTAGGCGGCCATATGGTTAGTGGCCATGTCGATGGAGTGGGGCAGGTGATTGAACGTAAAAGTGATGCGCGGTCAATTCGTTTTAGCTTTAGTATGCCGAAAGAATTGGCACGTTACGTTGCGCAAAAAGGCTCAATTTGTATTGATGGCATTAGCTTAACGGTAAACACGGTGGATGATGTGTCGTTTTCAGTTAATATTGTGCCGCATACACTCGAAATGACGACGCTAGGTAAGCGACAAGTGGGCGATTCTGTGAACCTTGAGGTGGACGTTATCGCGCGCTATTTAGAGCGGTTGATGATGGGGAGCGCAGAAAATCAACCATCCGTAGATTACAAAAAGTTACTTGAAAACAGCGGCTTTGTTAAATAATCTGAAAAGTAACTAGGTTGAATCGGCTACAATACGCGCCATTAACGAACTAAAAGCATTTATGAATACCACTCAAGAAATTATTGATGATCTAAAACAGGGTAAAATTGTCATCATTATGGATGATGAAGATCGCGAGAATGAAGGCGATTTACTGATGATTGCAGAGCATGTTCGGCCACAAGATATTAATTTTATGGCGAGTTATGGTCGTGGTTTAATTTGTTTAACACTGACGCGTGAGCGTTGCCAACAATTACGCTTACCGTTAATGGTGAATGACAACCAAGCAGCGTATTCAACTAATTTCACCGTTTCAATAGAAGCGGCAGAAGGTGTGACCACCGGTATATCAGCGGCTGATCGGGCAAAAACTGTTTTGGCAGCCGTTAAGCCTGATGCGAAACCAACGGATGTGGTTCAGCCAGGGCATATTTTTCCACTCATGGCGCAACCAGGTGGTGTGTTAAACCGGACAGGCCATACCGAGGCGGGTTGTGATTTGGCACGTTTGGCGGGCTTTGAGCCTGCGGCTGTCATTGTTGAAATTTTAAATGACGATGGCACGATGGCGCGTCGAGATGACTTGAGAATGTTTGCTGAAAAGCATGAGTTGAAAATTGGCACGATTGCCGATTTGATTCACTACCGTATTCAAAATGAAAAAACCATCGAATTGGTCAGTAGCTGTGATTACCCTACTAAATATGGTGACTTTAGGCTCCATGCGTTTCAAGATGAAATAGACAATAAACTTCACTTGGCACTAACTTACGGCGATGTAAGTACCGATGAGCCAGTAATGGTGCGAATAAACGCAAAAAGTACTTTGGCTGATTTGTTGCAGGCTAAAGAGAATGATCATTACCCGTTGCCAAGCGCAATGCAAAAAATAGCTGATGAAGGGCGTGGTGCGTTGATTTTGATTCGTAATAAAGAGGACAATCAATCGATTGTTGAGTTTATTCACGAGCAAGAGCTGAAAGAAAAAGGCGTGTCAAAACTAGCACCACAACCGATGGTCGATTCGCGAGAAGTGGGTGTTGGTTGCCAAATTTTAACAGAGCTGGGTATTAAGAATTTAAAGTTACTTGGGACGCCAACTAAGTATTCAGGTTTGGCTGGCTTTGATATTGAAATTGTTGAGCACGTCCCATTAGATTGAGACGTTGATATACTGATGGTGCACTTTAAGCTTAAAAGAGAGTGCTCTGTTTAAGTGAGAATAACGGCTTTTTAAATAAAGTTTATACGTACACATAACAAGGGTTTTATATGTCAGATGCAAAAGTAATAGAAGGAAATATAGTGGTGCGCGATGCGCGTTTCTGCTTATTGGTGGGCCGCTTTAACAGTTTTATAGTTGACCAGTTGCAAGGTGGTGCGATTGACACGTTGATTAGACATGGTGGAGATATTAAGAATATTGATATCGTAAAAGTGCCTGGTGCATTTGAAATGCCGTTGGCGGCGCAACGCTTAGCGGCAAAACAAAAATACGATGCAATCATTGGGTTGGGAGCCGTCATTCGTGGTGGTACGCCGCATTTTGAATATGTTTCAGCGGAAGTCACTAAAGGCTTGGCAACGGTGTCGTTGCAAGCGAATATCCCCGTTACTTTTGGCGTATTAACAGTGGATTCTATAGAGCAAGCTATAGAACGTGCCGGTACTAAAGCGGGCAATAAAGGTGCAGAAGCAGCGCTGGCAGCAATTGAAATGGTTAATGTGCTTAAGGTGATAGACGCCGAATGAGTTCACCAAAAAGTAATGCAAGGCTAGTTGCGCTTCAGGCGCTCTACCAGTGGCAAATGACGGGTCAAAACCTAAATGAAATTTGTGAGCAATTTGAAAATGACCCTGAAACACCGAAGTACCAAAAAGCATACTTTGAATTATTGTTGACTGGTGTGGTAGATAAGTTTGGTGAACTAGACGAAGCGATTAGTGAATTTACAACCCGCGACTTTGAGAAAATTGACCCGATTGAAAAAGCGGTATTGCGTTTAGGGGCGTACGAATTATTATTTAAACCTGAAGTGCCTTATCGAGTGGCGATTAACGAAGCTATTAACTTGGCAAAAAGTTTTGGTTCTGAGAAAAGCCATGCTTACGTTAATAGCATTATGGATAAATTGGCTCAAAAAAGCAGGTCGGTCGAAATAAAGGCCAAGTCAAAAGGTAAGAAAAAAACGACCTAGTTCCACGCTATGTCATTATCTGAATTTTCCATTATTGAAGAGTTTTTTACGTCAAAGTCTAATGCTGGGCTGTGCCCAATTGTGGGTATTGGTGATGACTGCGCCGTACTCGATGTGCCGGCAGATAAACAATTGGCGGTGAGTACAGATACGCTTGTTGAAGGGGTTCATTTTTTACCGAAGAGTGATCCTGAGTTATTAGGGCATAAAGTTCTTGCGGTTAATTTGAGTGATTTAGCTGCAATGGGCGCAACACCAGCTTGGGCTTCTTTGGCTATTACCTTGCCCAGTATTGATAAGGCTTGGTTGTCGCTATTTAGTAAAGGATTTTTTAGCCTGGCTAAGCGTCATTCACTTCAGCTAATAGGGGGTGATACAACCCGCGGCCCTCTTTCCATCACGGTCAATATTATGGGCTTGCTGCCTAAGCACCAACGGTTAACCCGTGCAGGCGCACAGCTAGGTGATGGTATTTATGTATCGGGTTTCATAGGCAATGCCGGGTTGGGATTAAAAAATGCAAGAGCAGGTGGCTTTGATGCGCGCGATAAGGACTTACTCAGTTACCTAAAACCAAATCCTAAAATAACGTTAGGGCAAGCACTATTAAACGTGGCAAGCTCATGTATTGATATTTCAGATGGCTTATCTGCCGATTTAAATCATATTCTTAAAGCAAGTGGTGTTGGCGCAACGGTTTGGCATGAAGAATTACCCTTAACTCACTCAGTTCGTCAGAATATTGAAGAGGTTGGTGATGTTTTGTGGCCTTATTCAACGGGCGATGATTATGAGTTGTGCTTCACTATGCCTGATGCGGCATATAAGGGCATACAGGAAAAGTTGGCACCCTATCAAATTTCAAAGATCGGTGTGATAGAACGGCAAAAAGGCCTGCGCATCAAAATGGCTACGGGTGAAGTGGCTACGTTAAACAAAGGGTATGATCATTTTAATGTCGAATAAAACGCCATCACTCAAGCAGTTATTAATCAACCCAGTGCAGTTGTTAGCCTTTGGCTTTGGTTCAGGCTTGTCAAAAAAGGCGCCGGGTACAATGGGAACGTTGCTAGCAATACCCTTTTATTATTGTTTAATTCAGTTTTATGCAGACTTTTATTTGCCGGTCTTATTGCTTGTTGTAATATCTGGCATCTGGATATGTGGCAAGGCAGCAGAGGATATTGGTGTACATGATCATGGTGGGATAGTTTGGGATGAAATAGCCGGTTATTTGTTAACTATGTATTGGGTTGGGTTTAGCTGGCAAAATGTATTAATAGGGTTTGTGTTATTTAGAATATTTGATATTGCAAAGCCGTGGCCTATTAATTGGTTAGATAAAAAAGTGAAAGGCGGCTTTGGAATAATGGTGGATGATTTACTAGCAGGATTGATGTCAGCGGCCTGTTTATATGGAACGACCATACTGTTTTAAAAAGTAGTTAGCAAAATAGTTAATTAATCTTTAATTTAGATTGTAAATAGAGAATGTATCTAGTATTATTCTGCACCTCAATGGACGCGGGGTGGAGCAGTTCGGTAGCTCGTCGGGCTCATAACCCGAAGGTCGTAGGTTCAAATCCTGCCCCCGCTACCAATATTTAACGGTACCCCATTTGGGGTATTTTTGTTTGACACCTTACGAATCGATGTGTATTAAGATTTAAGGTAAAATTTAAGTATTGAATAGGGCTTTGAGCCCTTTTTTTATACGTGATGGATAGAGATGAATCAGGCGCCTACTAAAATTTTAGAATTGATAAAGCCAGCAGTAACCGGACTTGGTTACGAATTTGTGGGTGCAGAATTTACCGGTCAAGGTAAATCATCAGTTCTCTTAGTTTATATTGATTCAGAAAAAGGTATCTTGGTAGGTGATTGTTCTAAAGTGAGTCACCAAATCAGTGGCATTATGGATGTTGAAGACCCGATTACGGGGCAGTATCGACTGGAAGTTTCTTCACCCGGTTTAGAGCGCCCGCTGTTTGAACTTGAGCACTTTGAGCGCTTTAAAGGTTCTACAGTCAAAATAGAGTTGCGCCAAGCAACGCTAGAGGGGCAGCGCCGCTTTACCGGTGAGATACTAAAGGTCAATGATGATGTAGTACACTTACATGTTGACGACGAAGAAATTGAGATTCCATTTTCTCTTATAAAGAAAGCAAGATTAGTGGTTAATTTTTAAAAATTTATTTTAGGGTTAAAGATGGCTAATAAAGAAATTTTAATGGTTGTAGACGTTGTTTCTAACGAAAAAGAGATTGATCGTGGCGTCCTATTTGGAGCTATTGAGGCTGCGTTGGAAATGGCTACCAAAAAACTATATCGTGAAGACATTGCAGTTCGTGTTGCCATTGACCGAGCGACAGGGGATTATGAAACTTTTCGCCAATGGGAAGTGGTTGAAGCTGATGCTGAATTTGAAGGCGGTCTAGAAAACCCTGATGCGCAAATTCTCCTTGAAGAGGCACAGAAAAAAGACGCTGCTCTAGAATTAGGCGACTTTATAGAAGAGCCGATTGAATCGACAGATTTTGGTCGGATTGGCGCTCAGGCTGCTAAACAAGTTATTGTTCAAAAAGTAAGAGAAGCAGAACGTAGGAAGGTTTACGAGCTATATAAAGATAAAGTGGGTGAGTTAGTTACCGGTGTTATTAAACGAATCGAACGTGGAAATGTTTTTGTGGATCTTGAAGGAACTGCAGATGCGATAATTCCTCGTGAAGAAATGATCCCAAGAGAGCCAGTTAGAACAGGCGATAGAATCCGCGGTTATTTAAAAGAAGTGGAAGAGGTGACTCGTGGGCCGCAACTGACCGTTTCACGTAGCGCATCAGAATTATTGATCGCCTTATTCAAGTTAGAAGTACCAGAAGTAGGCGATGGTTTGATTGAGATTTTAGGTGCCGCACGTGATCCTGGATCACGAGCAAAAATTGCCGTTCGGACACGTGATCAGCGATTAGATCCAGTGGGTGCGTGCGTAGGAATGCGTGGATCTCGCGTTCAAGCAGTTTCAAATGAATTGGCGGGCGAGCGTGTTGATATCATTCTTTGGGATGAAAACGAAGCGCAATTTGTCATTAACGCAATGTCACCAGCTGAAGTGGTAGCGATTGTTGTTGATGAAGATAGGCACAGCATGGATGTGTCAGTTAGAGATGACAGTCTGTCACAAGCCATTGGCCGTGGTGGTCAAAACGTTCGTCTAGCGAGTGAGCTAACGGGGTGGTCGTTAAATGTTATGAGTGAAACGCAGGCAGATGAGCAAAGTTCATCTGAAGCGGATGGGTATGCTAAGCAGTTAATGGTTGACCTGGACGTTGATGAAGATGTAGCGCTTATTTTAGTTCAAGAAGGTTACACGACGATTGAAGAAATTAATTTTTCGGATTTAGATGACTTGTCAGCTATTGAAGAGTTTGATGAAGATATTGCAGAAGAGCTTCAACAACGCGCAAAAGACGCCTATTTAATTAAAGCGATCGCTTCAGAGGAAGTGCTAGAAGAGCACGAGCCTGCTGAAGACCTTCTTGGAATGGAAGAAATGGATCGCGAATTGGCTTATAAGTTAGCGAGCAAAGGCGTGATTACAATGGAAGATTTGGCGGATCTTGCGACTGATGAGTTGCTCGAAATAGTCGCTATTGATGAAGAGCGTGCTACAGCGCTGATTATGAAAGCACGTGAACCTTGGTTCGCTGAGTAAGTAACAAACTCCCTGGAGAAAGAAGCATGGCAGATATTACAGTTCAACATTTAGCAAAAGTAGTTGGTACGACAGCTGAGAAGTTAGTCGAGCAACTAAAAGATGCGGGTGTAAAAGGTAAAACAATAACCTCAACGCTTAGTGAAGACGATAAAGTAAAGCTATTGGCTCACCTTCGAGAGAGTCATGGAAAAGCAAAGAAAGACATTAGTGCGCCTAAGAAAATGACGCTGAAGCGCAAGCCAGTTGTTACAGAGCTGAAGCAGTCCAAAAGTCGTGGAGCAGGTTCGGTTAGTATTGAAGTGCGAAAAAAGAAAGGTGCCGGGCGTTCAGCAGAGGAAGTTGCGAGCGGCCTAAGTGCCGAGGAATTTGAAGAAGCAAAAAAAGCAGCTGAGGCACATCAGCTGCTAATGGAAGAGCAAGGCGCTGCTCGTGAAAAAGAACAAGAAAGAGTCAGTAAAACCCAAGAAGCAAAAGATAAGGTTGAGGCTGAAAAGCAGGCTAAATTAGATGAGCAACAAGCTATTGAGGATGCTGCAAAAGCAGCCGAAGAAGCTGAAAAGGCGGCTAAGCAAGCAGAAATAGAAGCTGCTAAAGCAAAAGAAGCGGCAAAAGCAGAGCCTGAACAAAAACCTAAATCAGTTGTCCAGACCAAAGTGGCAAGCCCTGAAATAATGGCTAGAGTTAAAGCAGATGCTGATGCTAAGAAAGCGCAAGAACTTGCGCGTAAGCCAGACAAGAAAAAAGCAGGCTCCAAGTTTGGTGGAGGTGTCTTGCACGTGGATAAAAAGCCACGACGGAACAAAAAAAAGGGTCCTCAAAGAACGCGTGATATTCGTCTTGCATCAGATGATAAGCATGGTTTTGAAGTGCCTACGAAAACGATTACCTATAATGTAGAAATCCCAGAAAGCATTATCGTTTCAGACCTTGCTCAACGTATGAAAGTTAAGGCTGGCGAGGTTATTAAAACCCTAATGGGTTTAGGGACAATGGCCACTATTAACCAACCGTTGGATCAAGAAACAGCTGTTATTGTGGTTGAGGAAATGGGCCATAAGGTTATATTACGAAGTGATGAAGATATTCAGGCTGAGTTATTGGCTGATGTTATAGAGCAAGATGGCGAAGAGTTACCACGCGGCCCAGTTGTAACCATTATGGGTCATGTTGACCATGGTAAAACATCATTACTTGATTATATTCGTGAAAGTAGAGTTGCCGCCGGTGAGTCTGGAGGTATTACTCAGCATATTGGTGCTTATCGTGTGAAACAAGGCAATAGCATGGTGACGTTCATTGATACTCCAGGGCACGCGGCCTTTACAGCGATGCGTGCACGTGGCGCACAAATAACTGATTTGGTTATTTTAGTTGTTGCCGCAGATGACGGTGTGATGCCACAAACAAAAGAAGCGGTAGAGCATGCGAAAGCGGCGGGCGTACCGATGATTGTTGCGGTCAATAAAATGGATAAAGAAGGTGCGCAACCTGACCGTGTTCGAAACGAGTTATCACAAATTGAAGTTACACCGGAAGATTGGGGTGGGGATACTCAGTTTGTTAATATTTCCGCATTAACCGGTGATGGTGTTGATGAGTTATTAGAATCGATTGCATTGCAAGCGGAATTGTTAGAACTAAAAGCACCCGTTGATGTGGCTGCGGTTGGTGTAGTGATTGAATCACGTCTTGATAAAGGGCGCGGCGCGGTCGCTACCATTTTGGTTCAAAAAGGCACCTTGAAAATGGGTGATTATATTGTTGCCGGTGAAGCGCACGGCCGTGTTAAAGCGATGTTTGATGAACATGGTAAGGCCGTTAAAGCAGCGACGCCTGCAGTGCCAGTGGAAGTATTAGGTCTATCTAGCGCAACTGAGGCAGGTGTGGAAGTATATGCAGCGCCAACTGAGCGTAAAGCGCGTGAAATTGCCGAGTTCCGTCAAATTAAATCCAAACAAGCAAGACAAGCTAAACAGCAAGCAGCAAAATTAGAGCAAGCTTTTTCTCAGATGGAAGAAGGTGAAAGTGCAACACTTAATGTATTACTGAAAGCTGATGTGCATGGTAGCTTGGAGGCACTAAAGTCTTCATTAACCAGTTTGTCAACCGATGAAGTAAAAGTGTCGATTATCGCCGGCGGTGTTGGTGGAATCAATGAAAGTGATGTGAATTTAGCAGCGGCGTCGGATGCGTTGATTGTTGGTTTTAATACACGTGCTGATGCGAGTGCGCGCCGTATGATTGAAAACCGAGGCGTGTCAGTTCGTTACTACAGCATCATTTATGACGTGATTGATGATGTACGTGATGCATTGTCAGGCTTGTTAGCACCAGATATTAAAGAGCAAATTGTTGGTATCGCCAACGTTCGTGATGTCTTTAAATCCCCTAAACTTGGTGCGATCGCAGGTTGCATGGTGACAGAAGGGTTTGTTAGAAAAGACTTACCGATTCGTGTGTTGCGAGACAACGTGGTGATTTATGAAGGGCAATTAGAATCATTAAGGCGATTTAAAGATGATGTGCAAGAAGTTAAATCTGGCATGGAGTGTGGTATCGGCGTTAAAAATTACAATGATGTGCAAGATGGCGATCAAATCGAAGTATTTGAACGTATTGAAGTTAAACGTAAGCTGTAATTAGCGATTAATGCCTAGAGAGTTTTTACGTTTTCAACGAGTATCACGCCAACTTCAGCGAGAGTTAGGCGAGATTCTTCAGCGTGACTTGCGTGACCCTGATGTCGGGTTTGTAACCGTTAATGATGTTGAGGTCACTAAAGACTTGGCGCTTGCAAAAGTCTATATCGGCGTTTTAACCACGAAAGATGATGAGAATAAGCAATCGAGTATCGTGGCATTAAATCGCGCTTCAAACTATATTCATGGCGTTGTTTCAAAGCGGATGCGAATGAGAATGGTGCCGGAGTTAAGGTTTTTTTTAGATGAGTCTATCGAACAGGGTATTAAAATGGATGCGTTGCTGAAGGCAACAGATCCTGATAAAGAGAAGTAAAGCGTGGCGAATCGTAAAAAGAAAGGCCGTGATGTTAGCGGTATTCTCATTTTAGATAAGCCACTTAATATATCGTCTAATCAGGCAGTTCAACGAGTTAAACGGTTATATGACGCGAAGAAGGTCGGTCATACGGGTAGCTTAGACCCTCTTGCTTCTGGTGTGTTACCTATTTGCTTAGGTCATGCAACGAAGGTATCGCAATATTTATTAGCATCTGATAAAACATATCAATTCACCATGCGCTTGGGTCAAACCACGAGCACCGGCGATGTTGAAGGTGAACTGGTCTGTGAAAAAAAAAATCCTCTGATAGATTTGGATGCGTTGAATCAACTTCTTGATAAGTTCACAGGTGATATTCAGCAGATCCCACCCATGTATTCTGCACTAAAGCACAAGGGTCAGCGTTTATATGCGTTGGCCAGACAAGGTCAGGTCGTTGATAGACCTGCACGAAGTGTCAAGATTAAATCCTTAACATTACTGTCTAGAACGTCTGATAGTTTAACGTTGGAAGCTTGCTGCACAAAAGGAACATACATTCGTACATTAGCAGAAGATTTAGGGAATGCACTGGGATGTGGGGCTCATGTTACTTTTTTGAGAAGAATAAAAACGGGCCCGTTTGCTTTAGCTAAAGCCGTTACATTAGAGCAGTTAGAGCTAGTTCAAGGTGATTTTGCGGCATTAGATGGCTTGTTGCATAGTCTAGATATGGCGTTACAAGATTATCCAGCAATGAGTTTCAGCGATGAAGATAAGAGTTATTTGTGTCTAGGCCGGAAAATTCAGGTTGAAGATGTAGTTTGTGAGCCCTTGATTCGATTGAATGATATGAATGGGGCGATTTTTGGTTTAGGTAAATGGGACGGTGATCATCAACTGGCCCCAGTTAGAATTTTTGTATAGGTGATGCAATAAGTGGTTTTAGCTTGTTAGCCGTGATTGTCAAGAGTACAATGTGCTGTTTTTTCAAGATTAATATAATAGAAAGTGGAGTAAGGAATATGTCGTTCGGTACAGAACAAAAGCAAGAAATTGTTAAAGAATATGCGTTATCAGAAGGTGATACAGGATCTCCAGAGGTTCAAGTTGCTTTGTTAACGGGGAGAATCAATCATTTGACACCGCATTTTTCTGAGAACAAAAAAGATCATCACTCACGTCAAGGGTTATTAAGAATAATTAATCGCCGTCGTAAGTTACTAGATTACTTAAAAGGCAAAGACGTAGAACGTTACCGTGCATTGATTGCGCGTTTAGGTTTAAGAAAGTAAAAGACAAATAATAGGCAGGCATAAATAGTGAATTCAGTAAAAAAAGAGTTTCAGTTCGGCAATCAGACGGTTTCATTTGAAACAGGCGAAATCGCACGTCAAGCAGATGGTGCAGTATTAGTAGAAATAGATGGCACCATCGTTTTAGTAACAGCGGTAGGAAAGCGTGAAGGCGGAGAAAATAACTCTTTCTTCCCCTTAACCGTGAATTACCAAGAAAAAACCTACGCAGCGGGCAAAATCCCAGGTGGCTTTTTCAAACGCGAAGGTCGTCCGAGTGAAAAAGAAACACTGACTTCACGACTTATTGATCGCCCAATTCGTCCACTGTTTCCAAAAGGTTATAAAAACGAAACTCAAATTATCGCGACTGTTATCTCACTAAACCCAGAAGTTGATCCAGATATTCCGGCTCTTTTAGGTGCATCAGCTGCATTAGCGATTTCTGGACTGCCATTTGATGGTCCTATTGGTGCTGCACGTGTTGGTTACATTGATGGTGAATACGCACTAAACCCATCTAAGTCAGCATTAGAGAAATCTCAACTGGATTTAGTTGTTGCTGGTACAGCTGACGCTGTGTTAATGGTTGAGTCAGAAGCAGATTGTTTACCTGAAGATGTCATGTTAGGTGCTGTGACATTTGGCCACGAGCAAATGCAAGCAGCTATTACAGCGATTAATGAGTTAGCTGCTGAAACGGGCAAGCCTCGTATGGAATGGGTTGCACCAGAGGTTAACCAACCTTTAGTTGATAAAGTGGCAGAATTAGCCAATGCAGGTATCGCAGATGCTTACACTGTATTAGTTAAATTAGACCGTCAAGAAAAACTAAAAGAAGTTCGTAAGGCGGTTGTCGCTCAATTAGAAGACGAAGATGCCGATGAAGTGAAAGACATTTTTGGCTCTCTTGAAAAGAAACACGTTCGTGGTTTAGTGCTTTCCACAAAACAGCGTATCGATGGTCGTGATTTAGAAACTGTTCGTCCTATTTATGTTCGTACAGGCGTATTACCTCGTGCACACGGTTCGGCATTATTCACGCGTGGTGAAACTCAAGCATTAGTGGTCGCAACACTTGGAACAGACCGTGATGCACAAATGATTGATGCGGTTGAAGGTGAATACCGTGATAGCTTTATGTTGCACTATAACTTCCCTCCATATTGCGTCGGTGAAACTGGTTTTGTTGGTTCTCCAAAAAGGCGTGAAATTGGCCATGGTCGATTAGCAAAACGCGGCATGATGGCAGTATTGCCAAGCCAAGAAGATTTCTCATACGTGCTTCGTGTTGTAGCTGAAGTTACTGAGTCAAATGGTTCAAGTTCTATGGCCAGTACTTGTGGCACTAGTCTTGCGTTAATGGACGCGGGTGTGCCAACAAAAGCGCCAGTAGCGGGTATTGCGATGGGTCTTATTAAAGAAGGCGACGACTACGCTGTACTGTCTGATATTTTAGGCGATGAAGATCACTTGGGTGATATGGACTTTAAAGTATCCGGTACAGACTCAGGTGTGACAGCGCTGCAAATGGACATCAAAATTCAAGGTATTACACCTGAAATCATGTCTAAAGCGTTAGAGCAAGCTAAAGGCGGCAGACTGCATATCTTAGAAAAAATGAATGCTGAATTGTCAGCTGGTCGTACAGAAATGTCTGACTTTGCACCGCGTATTTTAACGTTGAAAATTGATCCAGCTAAGATTCGTGATGTTATCGGTAAAGGCGGCGTGACTATCCGTGCCATTACTGAAGAAACAGGTGCGGCGATTGATATTACTGATGACGGTGTTGTTAAGGTTGCGTCGGTAGATCGTGAAGCAGGTGAGAAAGCACTTAAACGTATTGAAGATATTACTGCCGAAGTTGAAGTAGGAAGAGTCTATGAAGGTAAAGTTGTACGATTAATGGACTTCGGTGCATTCGTATCAATTTTACCGGGTAAAGATGGATTGGTTCATATTTCACAAATTTCAGAAGATCGCGTTGAAAAAGTGAGTGATAAACTGGCTGAAGGCGATGTTGTGAAGGTTAAGGTGCTTGAAGTCGATCGCCAAGGTCGTGTTCGCTTAAGTATGAAGGAAGTAGATTAATTTTCTAAATGACGGTCAACGAATAATGGTTAATTCACGCATCATCAAAAAGTACCCTAATCGCCGTTTATATGACACGGAGATCAGTAAATACGTGACACTGAACGATGTGCGTCAGTTGATTATTGATCGTGAGCCAGTGAAAGTAGTTGATGCCAAATCTAAAGAGGATTTAACCCGTAGTGTGTTATTGCAAATTATTCTTGAGCAAGAAGAAGATGGCGAGCCAATAATGAGTGCTCAAATGCTGGAACAATTGATCCGTTTTTATGGTGACCCGTTCCAGCATAATTTTGCCAATTACCTTGAAAACTCAGTGAAGCTAATTGCTGAACAAAGAGCTAAGGTAAGAAGTCAACTTCAGCAAGCGGCAGACCCCTTTGCGCTAATGACCTCATTAGCCAATCGAAATATGGAAGTTTTTAAGGAAATGCAGGAAGGTTTATTTAAAAAAGTGATGCCTGGGCCATCCAGAAAAAAAGATAAGTAAAGAAAGTGTTTGAAGAAAAAGCCTCGTTATCGAGGCTTTTTTTATGCCTAGAAGAAAGTTATTTACATAATGTTTGAAAAGAAATCAAATACATTAGTGATGCCTTTATAGCAGAGAAATTAGTAAAATCAATGATATGAATAACGACAATGACGCAATAGGATTTGATAGTGAGCATTTTCTTAAAACGCTCACTCAAAAACCAGGTGTTTATCAAATGCTTGATCAACGAGGTATGTGTATCTACGTTGGTAAAGCAAAAAATCTTAAAAAACGTGTTTCAAGTTATTTTAATAAGACTGATAAAGATGCAAAAAAGAGAGTCATGGTTTCTCATGTACGTCATATTGATGTTGTCGTTACACATACTGAAGGTGAGGCATTGCTGCTTGAGAATCAATTAATTAAGCAACTAAAGCCGCGTTATAATATTTGTTTAAGGGATGATAAAAGTTATCCTTTTATTTATTTATCTTCTCAGCAAACCTTTCCTAGGTTGACGTTTCACCGCGGGGCTAAAACAAAAAAAGGACAGTATTTTGGTCCCTATCCAAGTGCAGGAGCGGTAAGAGATAGCCTCCATGTTTTACAAAAGCTTTTTCCAGTCAGGCAATGCGACGATAGTTATTTCAAAAATAGGTCGCGCCCGTGCCTGCAGTATCAAATTAAACGATGTACAGCCCCCTGTGTAAACCTGATCAGCGAGCATGACTATAAAGATGATGTAGACCATACAGTGCTTTTTTTAGAAGGTAAAAATAGTCGCTTAATTAATGATTTAGTAAAAAAAATGGAATCGTCAGCAGAAGATTTGAATTTTGAAAAAGCGGCTCAATTTCGTGATCAAATTGCCCAATTAAGAAAACTAATGGAGCGTCAATATGTCAGTGGTAATGAAGGCGACTTGGATGTTGTTGCGTGTGAAATACTCCAACATATAGCGTGCGTTCAAGTGTTCTTTATCCGTAATGGTCAGCATATTGGGAACCGTACTTTTTTCCCAAAAGTACCGCATGGTAAAAGCGAAGAAGAGGTGCTGAGTGCGTTTATCTTGCAGTTTTATTTAGATAAGGAGTTGCCTAAAACAATTGTTTTAAGCCATGACCTAATCGAGCGTGAGCTGACGCAAGAAATTTTTAACGCGAAAGCTGAAAGAAAGGTGAGCTTGATCAATAAGCCAAGGGCTGAAAGAGCTCGTTGGCTTAAAATGACAAAAAATAATGCGCTAACTGCATTAACGCAACACATAGAAAGTAGAGAAAATACACGTGGGCGCCTTAGAAAGCTGTCAGAATTGTTAGGTGTCAGTAATGATATTAAACGTATGGAATGTTTCGATATAAGCCATTTGCAAGGAGACCAAACGGTTGCATCATGTGTTGTTTTAAATGAAGAAGGGCCATTGAAATCGGACTATCGCCGTTTTAACATTACTGGAGTGACGGCCGGAGATGATTATGCGGCATTATCTCAAGCGGTTACGCGGCGGTTTATTCGTGCTAAAAAGAACGAGCATGTGAAGCCTGATTTATTAATTATTGATGGTGGCAAAGGGCAGGTTACCGCTGTCAAAGAAGCATTAAGTAATATTGATTACGAAGACATTTTTATTATTGGGATATCAAAAGGAAGTGATAGAAAGGTGGGCATGGAAAAAATTTACCGTGCCAGTGATGGAGAGGTGCTAATTCTTTCGTCAGATGAGCCTGCTTTGTTAGTGGTTCAACAAATACGAGATGAAGCGCACCGTTTTGCAATAAGTGGGCATCGACAGCAACGGGGCAAGGCAAAGAAGAAATCAACACTTGAGAAAATTGAAGGATTAGGTCCTAAACGTAGGCAGCAATTGCTTAAGCAGTTTGGTGGTTTGCGTGAAATACAATCAGCTGGTGTTGAAGATTTATGTACCGTTGATGGTATTAATAAATCGTTAGCACAGCGCGTCTATGACTTCTTTCATGACGGAGGAGGTATATAAAATGCTATTATACGAACATATACGCCCACTTTTTAGTTAAATGATTCTTAATATTCCAACTATACTAACGCTACTTCGTATCGCTTCGATTCCAATTATTATGGTCATTTTCTATTGGCCGATTGAAGAATCGAGACTGTGGTGTTCGTTGATATTTATTGTTGCATCATTTACCGACTGGGTTGATGGCTTTTTAGCAAGGAAACTAAATCTACAAACAGCGTTCGGTGCGTTTCTTGACCCAGTTGCTGATAAGCTAATGGTTGTTATTATTTTAGTGCTTATTGTTCAGGCTGATCCAGCTATCTATATCGCCTTACCTGTGGCTATTATCATTGGGCGTGAGGTAACGGTTGCCTCATTACGTGAGTGGATGGCAGAAATAGGGCAGCGCTCCGTCGTAAAAGTGTCTAGGCTAGGTAAATATAAAACAGGTTTTCAAATGTTCTCCATTGTCTGCTTGCTTTTCAATGCGGATGTCTATGGAATTCCTGTACGTGGTATTGGCATAGCGGCTATTTATGTTGCTGCTATTTTGACGCTTTGGTCAATGTGGCATTATATTCAGCTTGCACTGCCAGAATTTAAAAAATAGTAGACATTCTAACTTGACAGTTTAGCTACGGAAGATAGAATACACGGCCTTAAAGCGGGAATAGCTCAGTGGTAGAGCACAACCTTGCCAAGGTTGGGGTCGCGAGTTCGAATCTCGTTTCCCGCTCCAATTTTAAACCGTGTTACCACCACGGTTTTTCTGTATTAAGTCCCTCTGGCTGAGTGGCAGAGTGGTTATGCAGCGGCCTGCAAAGCCGTGTACAGCGGTTCGATTCCGCTCTCAGCCTCCATAATGAAGATAGAAACAGACTTTCGGCATCTATGTATGTCCTGTTTTATAATTCTTTTTCTGTTGTTTGTTTTCGTCGTCAATTTAAGTGCCGCTCTCTAAGTAGCAAATAATGCGAGATATTTGATCTATAAATAGACCCAGGGTAGCGATTGTCAAGATAAAAGGATTGAAAGCTTTTAAATTGTTATAAAACAGTTAAGAAAAAGGTAGCGAGGTAATGGTCCGAATTAAATAATATACTTAGCAAAATACTGACCTTTATTCTTGATAGTTTTTAATAAGGTAATCAAGAAGAAGTGCTTCAAAATGTCGTATAATCATCCGTATTTATTCACCTTACCTGGGAGCACGGAGAGACGATGAGCGTTAAAAAGTCCAAAATTATATATACTTTAACTGATGAAGCACCCATGTTAGCGACCGCTTCATTTTTACCCATTGTTGAGACGTTTGCGGCTTCAGCTAATATAGATATTGAATTGAGTGATATCTCTTTAGCAGCAAGAGTTCTCGCGATTTTTTCTGATCAGCTGCCAGAGGGGCAACAAACAACCGATGCGCTCTCCGAATTAGGGCTTTTAACACAAGACCCTGATACAAATATTATTAAATTACCCAACGTTAGCGCCTCAGTACCTCAATTAAAAGAGGTCATTAATGAGTTGCAAGAGAAAGGCTTTAATATCCCCAGTTATCCTGAAGACCCCCAAACAGATGATGAGAAAGCGCTGCAAGTAAAGTTTGGTAGAGCGTTAGGTAGTGCTGTTAACCCTGTGTTACGTGAAGGGAATTCTGATCGTCGCGCACCAAAAGCGGTAAAAGAATATGCTCAGAAGAATCCTCACTCTATGGGTAAATGGAGCCAGGCTTCAAGAACTCACGTATCACATATGCAATCAGGTGATTTTTACTCCAGTGAGAAAAGTTTAACGTTAGATAGCGACTGTAAGGTAAAGATTGAATTTGTAGCAAAAGATGGCGAAGTAACCGTTTTAAAGAAAAATATACCTCTTTTAAAAGGTGAAATCATAGACAGTATGTTTATGAGCAAGAAGGAATTGTGCCAATACCTTGAAGATGAGATGAACGATGCAAAAGAAACGGGAGTCATGTTTTCATTTCATGTGAAAGCGACCATGATGAAAGTATCTCATCCCATCGTTTTTGGGCACGCAGTTAAGATATATTACAAAGATTTATTTGAAAAACACGGCCAGTTGTTTGATGAGTTAGGCGTTAACCCAAATGATGGGCTAAGCAGTGTTTATGAGCATATTGAGAAGCTACCTGCGTCAATCAAAGAAGAAATACTTGCTGATATGCACGCTTGTTATGAAACACGCCCTGAGTTGGCTATGGTGGACTCTGCTAAGGGAATATCTAACTTACATACACCTAATGAAGTGATTGTTGATGCGTCTATGCCTGCGATGATTCGTGCGGGCGGTAAAATGTGGGGCCCTGATGGTAAGTTGAAAGACACTAAAGCGGTGATGCCGGAAAGTACCTTTGCTAGAATTTATCAAGAAATTATCAATTTTTGTAAAACTCACGGCGCTTTTGATCCAACCACAATGGGCACGGTTCCTAATGTTGGCCTGATGGCTCAAAAAGCAGAAGAGTACGGGTCGCATGATAAGACATTTGAAATGGTGGCAGATGGACGTACGCGAATCGTTGATGATGAAGGGAATGTATTGCTTGAAATGGATGTTGAAGAAGGTGATATCTGGAGAATGTGCCAAGTAAAAGATGGTCCTATTCAAGATTGGGTGAAACTAGCGGTGAGCCGTGCGCGCATCTCAAAGACGCCGGCAGTTTTTTGGTTAGATGAGTACCGTCCACATGAAAATGAATTGATCAAAAAGGTTGAAACCTACCTTGGTGATCATGATCTAACGGGTGTTGATATTAGTATCATGTCTCAAACCAGAGCCATGCGTTATACACTAGAACGAATTTTACGCGGTAAGGATACTATTTCTGTGACGGGCAATATTCTGCGTGACTACTTAACCGACTTATTCCCAATTCTGGAGTTAGGTACCAGTGCTAAAATGCTATCTATTGTGCCTCTAATGGCCGGTGGTGGCCTGTTTGAAACTGGCGCGGGTGGTTCAGCACCGAAGCATGTTAAGCAACTATTAGAAGAAAACCATTTGCGTTGGGATTCGTTAGGTGAGTTTTTAGCGCTGTGTGCTTCACTAGAGCATACGGCTATTACAAATGATAACGCTAAGGCCGGTGTATTGGCAAAAACGTTGGATGAAGCGACAGCTAAGTTACTTGATACTGGAAAATCGCCTTCACGTAAAACAGGTGAGTTAGATAACCGTGGCAGTCATTTTTATATTGCATTGTATTGGGCGCAGGCACTTGCTGAGCAGACAGATAATGAGGAGTTACAGGCTCATTTCAAGCCATTAGCTAAGGCCTTAACTGATAATGAAGAAGGGATTGTTAGTGATTTGACAACGGATCAATGGCATGCAGTAGATATTGATGGTTATTACAAACCAGATCTAGATAAGGTCAGAGAAATTATGAGGCCTTCAGCATTGTTCAATGAGGCACTTGCTTCGGTTAAGTAAATTATTCGAGAAAAACTGTGAAGTTGAACCTGATGCTTAGTTAATAAGCATCAGGTTTTTTTTATGAATAAGGTAATGGTTTTGGAGGTTTGTTATTTGGCATGGTGCCATTAACGTAGTTATTTCAGAGCGCTTTACTTGATATATCGAGCAGCTGTTCATAACAATTTCCTTGCTCTGGAAACTCTGCAATACCAATTTTAGCGTTTAGTTTGATGGCTGACCCGTCCAATAATATGATAGGTTGGGCTAATTCATTTTTGAGTTTTTCAACGAGTATAGGGACATGCTCCTTACTGGTTTCAATCGTAAGGCTAGCGAAATTCATTCCATCCATGTGAGCATAAATATCTGAATCACGTGCCTTAGAAAGTAACCTATCTGCAATAGCTTTGAGGGCAAGGTCATTCTGTTGGTTATTAATCTCACTGGTATGTGGATCAAATGAAATAAACAACATGACGGCCTTTGCGTGAGTTCGAGTGCAAAACTCTAGTAGCTCCTTCGTTTGTTCTTTAAATATGCTTGAGTCTGGTAGGCCAGTAATGGAGCAAAGGTTTTCTTTTTGATTAATATTCATTAGCTTTTATTTATTTCTATCAGTAAGTATTAATAATGGCAGGTTATTTAGAATTTACTAGATTGGACCTATAAAAAGTATGATAAATATTGTGTACTTGAAATACGATAAATTGACACAGGCACTTATTGCCAGCATGGGACTCTGATAGAGTAGTTAGAGCTTAATTTTTAATACATTTATGATGACAACGTCTCCTAATAAAGCCATTTCTGCACCTGATGAGAACCTAAGGCGTTTGTTATCGTTACGGGCGTTGAATATTAGTGGGCAATTAACGGCTATTTTGACGGCAATTTATTATCTGGGGTTGGATTTGCCGATTAAACCCTTGGCCTTCATTTTCATTGGCTTAATGGCATGGAGTTTATTGTCATTACTTTTATTAAAAAAGAGACCAAGTCTTACCGATACTAGGTTCTTTGTTCAGTTAATCGTTGATGTGTTCGCACTAACCGCTATTTTATATTTCACAGGTGGGGCCACTAATCCCTTTGCCTGGTTTTTATTGGTCCCACAGAGTATAGCTTCTACTTTGCTGTCACGGGCGCATGTTTGGTTAATGGCGCTGCTAACCTCGTTATCATATACCTTGCTGGTGTTTTATTATCAGCCATTAGTTTATGTCGATCACCCTATGGACATGGGTGCCGGGGGGCACTTTGCAGAGCATATTATTGGTATGTGGATTGGCTTCGTATTATCTACTTTTTTGTTGGCTTATTTTGTGGCGGGGATGGCGGAATCATTGCGAAAAAGGAACGGGCTTTTGTCGCAAATGCAAGAGCGAATGTTTAGGGATGAACGTTTAGTGGCTTTGGGTACCTTAGCAACTGGCGCAGCACATGAATTAGGGACTCCATTAGGAACAATGAGTGTTGTGGCTCATGAGTTGAAATTAGAGCTTGAGCAAGAAGGTAACCAGTCGGCGAGTCAAATGTTGACTATTATTAACGGGCAAATAAAACGGTGTAAGGAAGTGTTGTCAAGTATCACAGAAACGGCGACAACTGAAAAGTTTGATGCTGGCCAGTTGTTGCCAGTTGTTGATTATATTGAAAAAGTTATTGCCCAGTGGCGAATTTCTAATTTAAATGTGAATTTAATTGAAGTGGTTAGTGGAAAAGGGGCTGGCCCTAAACTTATTTCGGATATAGCGCTGACGCGGGCATTGATCAATATTTTGGATAATGCAGCGCAAGTATCACCTCATTATGTTCGTCTGACGATTAACTGGAATAATGACAATATCAATCTTATGATTGAGGATGAAGGCAAAGGTATGGATGAGGTTCAGCTTATTCAGCTGGGTAAGCATATGATGACTTCTAAAGACGATGGATTGGGCATTGGAATTTATATCACCCAAGCGACCTTGGAACGGCTAGGTGGCGATATTAAATGGGAAAACCGGCAACCAAAAGGTGTTCGTGTGACTATCCATCTTCCGCTAATTAAATAGAAAACTCAACATATCATGAATCATGACAACGTGAGAATGCTAATTATTGACGACGACGAAGTTTATTGTTCAGTTTTGAGCGATGCGTTTATACGTAGAGGCTTTGATGTTCAGTCAGCACACACTGAAGAGCAAGCGACTGAAAAAATAGATGACTTTGAACCTGAAATGGCAGTTGTCGATTTGAGATTAGGGCGAAGCTCTGGCCTACATTTAATAAAACGTCTTAAGCAAAAGGATGAGAATACAAAGGTTGTTATGTTAACGGGCTATGCGAGCATTGTGACTGCCGTGGAGGCTGTCAAGTTAGGTGCTATACAATATATTACTAAACCAGCAAATGCAGATGAAATTTTAGCTGCATTTGAACAACAAAATGCCGACTCAGGTGTCAAAGTATCGGATAAACCTTTATCTGTTAAACGCTTAGAATGGGAGCATATGCAAAAAGTCTTATTGGAGTGTGGAGGGAATGTTTCTGAAGCAGCCAGACAACTCAATATGCACCGACGGACGTTACAAAGAAAGCTGGCTAAACGACCAGTACGACAGTAAGGGCTTTTTATAGGTTTTTGAATCAGAAATTTTTATTTGGCATGAAGAGTCGTTGATAGCTCGAAGAAATTTGGCTGTTAGCCCTAGGTGGGGAGCGATACAAGGCGACAGTTAATAAGTCAGTGTGAAATGAATAAAGTATGTCCACTAAGAAAAAATAGTTAAAACTTCATTCTCTCTTCTTGATTGATGGAACGCAATGATGGACAATCCTCATCCTGAATTACACCAACGAACAATGGTGACTCATGTCGGTCCCCTCGCAACGTGAAGTCGTGAACCCCGCCAGGCCCGGAAGGGAGCAACGGCAGCGATGGAATCGTGTGCCGGGGTGTGGCTGGCATGAGTTACCACCCATTATTTAGTCACATTTTTGTAGATCTACATGGCTAAAAATTCGCACAAAGTCACCGCCTTTGTTACCCTATAAAACTTATGAGTTATAAAGTCTTTGCAAGAAAATGGCGCCCGTTAAATTTTGCTCAAGTCGTTGGGCAGGAACATATTGTGCGCGCCTTAATCAATGGGCTTGAACATGATCGACTGCATCATGCTTATTTGTTCACAGGGACACGAGGTGTTGGTAAAACGACCATTGCGAGGGTGCTGGCTAAGGCGCTGAATTGCCCTAATGTAGTGGAAGCTGAACCCTGTGGAAAGTGTGATACCTGCTTAGAAGTTGATCAAGGCTGCTACCCGGATTTAATTGAAGTGGATGCAGCCTCTCGAACAGGTGTTGATGACACACGAGACTTACTAGAAAATGTTCAGTACTCACCTAGTCGAGGTAAATACAAAGTTTATTTGATTGATGAAGTTCATATGTTTTCCAAAAGCAGTTTTAACGCACTGTTAAAAACCTTGGAAGAGCCACCGGCTCATGTGAAGTTTTTGCTAGCGACTACCGATCCGCAGAAAATGCCAGTGACTGTCTTGTCACGCTGTTTGCAATTTAACCTTAAACGTTTATTACCAGACCAGATTGAAGGGCAGTTTAAGCTGATTTTAGATAGCGAAGGCATTGAATATCAGCATCAGGCAACGGAACTATTAGCACGCGCGGCTGATGGCAGTATGCGTGATGGCCTTAGTTTGTTAGATCAAGCTATTGTGCATGGTAATGGCGGCCTGCTTGAGAGCGATGTGATTGATATGCTCGGCAGTGTGGCACGAGAGCCAGTACTTGATCTACTGAATGCGTTATTAACGAGACAAGGTGCAGCGGTATTAGACAGTATTCAGCAACTTGACGAGTTTGCGCCTGATTATGCTGAAGTTTTACAGTCGTTATTAAACTACTTACATCAAATCGCTGTGTGTCAAATAGTGGGTAATGAGGCGGAGGATAAGTCTTTAAGCTTGCTCGCGCAGGAGCTGACTAAAGAAGATGTTCAGCTGTATTATCAAATCGCATTGATAGGGCAAAAAGACCTGCCGTTAGCACCAACGCCTAAAGTTGGGTTCGAAATGTTAATGTTACGTATGCTAGCGTTTGCTCCCGTTCAATTGGATGGTGCTAGTGATAAGCCGGCCACTGAGCAGCGGGGAATAGCCCAGACTACTGCAGCAAAAATAAGTGAGCCTTCGCCTTCAGTCGTAGCGGTGCAACCAGCGGTTGAGAGCAACAAGAGTACTGAGTCATTTAAAAAAGCGCCGAAACTGGTCATCCCAGAAAAAAAAACACTTAAAAATATAGAGGCAGGAAAAATACTGCAGTCAGAAGCAGTCAGTATTCCGGCAAAAGATATACCGCGGGCAGAAGCAGTCAATATTCCAACAAAAGATATCCCTATTGAGCAGCCCGCAGTAATACCTGAATCAGACCTTCCTTGGCATGAGCTTGTACCCACGTTAGGCCTTGATCCCATGACCCTTCAGTTAGCTAATAACGCAACCTTGGTAAAAGTGGGTGAACATGAGTGTGAGTTATTGCTGATGGATGGACATATATCACTCAATAAAAAATCAGAGTTGAATTTAGAGCAAGCATTAACAGTCCATTATGGTCGAAAGTTGCAACTTCGATTAACAGAAGGCGCGAAAGATATTGAAACGCCAAACAGTATTGCGAATGAAAAAGTAGCCGATAGGCAACGCGAAGCAGAAAAAGAAGTTAGGGATAGCCCAGTAGTCAAACAAATAATCGAGCTGTTTGACGCTAAGATTATTGAAGGCTCAATTAAACCAATAGATTAACTAGAGTACAGCACGGAGAAATGATGAAGAATCAATTAGGTGATTTGATGCAGCAAGCGCAAAAAATGCAGGAAAAAATGCAAGAGGCGCAGCAAAAATTAGCAGAACTTGAAGTAACCGGTGAGTCGGGTGCGGGTCTTGTAAAGGTCGTATTGACGGGTAAGCACGAAGCTAAACGGTTATCAATTGACCCCAGTTTAATCGCAGATAATGACCAAGAAATGCTAGAAGACCTGATTGTATCTGCCATTAATGATGCTGTTCGTAAGGTGGAAAATGAAAACAAAGAAAGCATGGCAGGTATGACGGCGGGTATTCCATTGCCACCGGGCTTTAAATTACCTTTTTAGCCATGTCAGCAGAACCGGTTCTTAATGATCTTATGCAAGCGTTACGCTGTTTGCCAGGTGTCGGCCAAAAGTCTGCCCAGCGTATGGCATTTCATTTGTTAGAACGTGACCGTCAAGGGGCGTTCAAATTGGCACAAAGTCTCGCTGAAGCAGTCGATAAAATTGGGCATTGTGCGACCTGTCAAACACTAACTTCGTCTGAAGTCTGTAGCCTGTGTTCTGATGAACGCCGGGAGCAACACGTATTATGTATAGTAGAAACCCCAGCTGATGTGATGGCAATAGAGGGTGCGACTTCTTTTAAGGGCGTGTACTTTGTACTGAATGGCCGCTTATCGCCATTAGACGGTTTAGGGCCGTCTGAAATTGGCTTAGATAAGCTTGTCGATAGGCTGAAATTAGGCATGATTGGAGAAATTATTTTAGCTACTAATCCAACCGTTGAAGGTGAGGCGACTGCGCACTATATCAGCGAGATGGCAAAGAAGAATAACGTTAAAGCAACACGAATAGCGCATGGCGTACCGTTTGGCGGTGAGCTGGAATATATTGATAGCGGAACGCTATCTCATGCGTTTAGTGGTCGTAGCGAAGTTTAAAGGAGCTAGCAATGAGTGATTGTTTATTTTGTAAAATGGTTAATGGTGAAATAACGCCAGATATTGTCTATGAGACAGATTCTGTTTTAGCGTTTAGAGACATTAACCCGCGCGCCCCAACGCATATATTAATTATCCCTAAAAAACATATTCCAACTTTGGCTGATATGGGCGATGACGATACGTTGTTAATGGGAGAAATTATGCAGGCGGCCAAAAAAGTGGCTGAAATAGAAGGCTTAGCCGATTCAGGTTACCGAACGGTGTTTAATTGCAAGCAAGATGCGGGGCAGGAGGTTTATCATATTCACCTGCATTTATTAGGTGGCCGAGCGATGCAGTGGCCGCCAGGCTAGTAGGCCAGTTTGTCTCGCAGTTTGAGATATCTTAAATAACGTTGTTTTGACACGCTGCCACTTTCAACCCCGTCTTTAACGGCGCACTTAGGTTCCTTTAAATGCAAGCAGTTAGAATATTTGCATTGGTTCGCTAACTGTTTTATTTCACGGTAGCCATAAGCTAAATTGTGCTCGGTAATATGTGCCAGGCCAAAAATATTGACCCCTGGACTATCAATAATGTCACCTCCTTCTGGTAATTTATATAAAGTGGATGAGGTGGTGGTATGTTTACCTAAACCAGAAGCGGTAGATAGTGCTTTTGTTTGAATGTCTAAATCAGGTAGTAAGGCATTGGTAATAGTGGATTTACCTACGCCTGATTGACCGACTAGGATGCTGGTTTGATCTTTTAATCGTTCCCTTAATGTGTCCAAACCCGTTTTGTCTACGGCACTGACTTCGATGACTTCGTAGTCAAGGCTTCTGTAGAGCAAGATTAATTCGTCCGTATTTTGTCTTGATTTTTCATCTAAAAGATCCACTTTATTTAATACAATAAGAGGCCTAATTCCTTGAAACTCACTAACGATGAGGTATTGATCGAGTAGCAGGGGGTCAATGTTAGGTTTGACGGCTAGAATAGCCACGATTTGATCTAAATTAGCGGCAACAGGTCTGGTCTGTCCATTTTTTGCTGGCCTTGAAAGCAAGGATCTTCGTTCTAATATTTTTTCGACACGCCCAGCGCCTTCTTCAGTTTTCATCCATTCGACATCATCTCCAACGGCGGGTTGTTGAAGTTGGGTACGTTTTTTACAACGGGCGGTTAGTCCATCTTCGCCTTCAACAATTAAGGCCTTACCCAGGTGTGCAACGATACGGCCTTTCATGAGTGGTTGGCTTTGCTGTTTAGCCGAGTTTGACTGTTTATTTATGATAACAAGTCCATATGACTAATTGAATTCACTGAGGAGCAATCAATCTGCGTTTTATTGGCTTTAAATACAGCTATGCTTAACTGTATTTTCACGAGATGCCTCAACATTAGGTGGTTGAATTGGCTAGTTTTTTTAAGTGATTAATTCTAATTCCTGCCGGTGGGTGACTATGGTGAAAGCTAGAATAGAGTGGGTCGGGTGTTAGTGTGCTCGCATTGTCACGATACAGTTTTACCAGTGCCTGAATTAAATATTCAGGTTTAGCTATAGTGCTTGCAAAGGCGTCGGCTTCAAATTCAAACTTTCGTTGGAAGTAACTACCCATGGGCTGCAAGAATGTCGTAAAAATGGGTAAAACCAAAATAAATAGCAGTAACGCTGCTGCGTTATTAATTTGTACAACGCCTAATCCATCAAAAAACCAGTTTTGCTGTTTAAGCCAACCTAAAAGGGCAAAGCCCATTAATGTAGTGATCGTTGAAACAATCATCTGTTTTGTGATGTGTTTGCATTTAAAGTGACCTAACTCATGAGCAAGCACCGCTTCAATTTCGTCTGTGTTAAGTGATTCAATTAACGTGTCATAAAAAACAATTCGTTTATTATTGCCAATGCCCGTAAAGTACGCATTGCCGTGTCCAGAGCGACGTGAGCCATCCATGACATAAATGCCTTTACTATTAAAACCGCAACGTTCAAATAATTGAGTGATGCGTGACGTTAGTTTTTCATCTTCAAGCGCTGTGAACTTATTAAATAACGGTGCAATAAACGTGGGGACTAGCCATGTCATTACAAATGTAAAGCTAATGGTCAGTAGCCAAGCATATAGCCACCAATATTGCCCCATCTCTCCCATTACCCAGAGTAAGGCATACAAAATGGGTGCGCCGATAACCAGCAATAAGGCGAGTTGTAAAAACTGATCTTTAATGAACTGGCCAACCGTAGAACGGTTGAAGCCAAATTGCTGTTCGATATTAAATGTTTGAAAAGCGTCGATAGGAAGTTCTATTAGATGAGTGGCTATAAATACGAACATCATTAACGCTACACCAGCCCAAAGGTCATTATAAATATAAGTTTGAGATGCATCGACAAGTATGTTGAGGAGGCCGCCTAAGGTTAATAGAACTAATATGCCGCTCCCTATTAAGGTGCTTAAATTAGCTAATTTGGTTTTGGCGACGGTGTAATCGGCAGCCTTTTGGTGGGCAGTTAAATCAATTTTTTCACTAAAGTCATTGGGTACTTTGCCACGATGGTGCATGATATAAGCCATTTGACGGCTATTAAGCCATAGGCTTAGTACTGTTGAAACTGATAAAAGAAAAAGAAATAGATAACTAAATTCATTCATGATTTTATTAACATAGGGTGTGTTAGTAAGGTTTTAATCAAGATAATAGGTAATACAATGTCTCAAGACAAACAAAACTTAATATGGATCGACCTTGAAATGACAGGTTTAGAACCGGCTACAGATTCTATCATTGAAATAGCAACGGTTGTTACGGATAAGGAGTTGAATATACTGGCGCAAGGGCCGGTATTGGCAGTACGCCAAACAAAAGAAACCATGGATGCAATGGATGACTGGAATCAAACACATCATGGTCAATCAGGGCTAATTGAACGAGTGTTGAACAGTCCATTAACAGAAAATGATGCGGAACTAGAAACGATTGAGTTTTTAGAGAAATGGGTGCCGAAAGGCGCTTCACCGATGTGTGGTAATAGTATTTGTCAGGATCGACGCTTTATGGCGAACTACATGCCAACGTTAGAAGCTTTTTTTCATTATCGAAACTTAGATGTCAGCACGTTAAAAGAGCTGGCGAGTCGTTGGGCGCCTGAAATAATGAAAGGCTTTAAAAAGCAAGCGACACACCAAGCATTGGATGACGTTATTGAGTCAATCGAAGAGCTTAAATATTACAGAAAAAACTTTATTAAAGCGGGTTAATCTAAATACTTATTAGCTACTTGAGAGGGCACGCCTTTTTAGATGCTGGGTTTATTTCAAAGGGCTTTAGGGTGACTTTCTTGTTGTTGAATAGCCCACTGTACGTGTTCGCGAATAATAGGGCTTTCGTCGTGTAACTTCTCTTTCAGCGTGCTGATGATGTGTTCATTATGCGGGGCATTGCCTAAGGCAACGGCAATGTTCCTAATCCAGCTTTCATAGCCAATCCTACGAATAGCCGAGCCTTCAGTGGTTGCCAAGAAGGTTTCTTCGTCCCACTTAAAAATATCAATTAAGTTGACGGTGTCTAAATGATGGCGAGCAATAAAGTCTTTCTCTTCCGTTAAGTTGGCAAACCTGTTCCATGGGCAGACTTGTTGGCAATCGTCACAACCATAAATACGGTTGCCTATTGCGTGACGAAACTCTACGGGAATGGAGCCTTTAAGCTCGATGGTTAAATACGATATACAGCGTCGTGCATCAACAATATAAGGGGCAACAATAGCCTTGGTTGGGCAAATATCAATACAGTCTGTACATCGTCCGCAATGTTCGTCAGCCGCGGTGTCAATAGGCAACGGTAAATCAACATATAGTTCACCTAAGAAAAACCAAGAGCCTGCCTCTTTGTTGAGCACATTACTGTGTTTACCGATCCAGCCTAAGCCGGCTTTTTGAGCAATAGCTTTTTCCATAACAGGAGCGCTATCGACAAATGCGCGATAGCCAAAAGCCCCGGTTTTTTGTTCGATGAGATCGGCGAGCTTCTGGAGTTTTTTTCTAATAACTTTGTGGTAGTCACGTCCTAAAGAATAACGTGAAATGTAGGCGCGAACGGGGTCTTTCATTAACGCGTCAGTTTGTTTCATCGGTTCTGGTAAATAATCCATGCGACATGAAATAATGCGAACTGTACCGGTGTGTAATTCATCAGGACGAGTACGTTTAGTGCCATGCTTTTGCATGTAATTTAAATCACCGTGAAAACCAGCATCAAGCCAGCTATTCAACTGCTCTTCAGCCGTTGATAAGTTAGTATCGGTAATGCCGACTTGTTGAAAACCAAGCGACTGCCCTAGTTGCTTTATTTCCTGTGCAAGTTGTTTGAAGTCGATGTTGTTTGCATCCATCTGCGGTAGGATACATTAAAATGCTAATTGAATTTACCCATCTATATTTAACACTATACAGAATGGCCTTTTATGTCTGAAATCATACAATCTAACGTTAGCGTATTGTCATTCGGTGAAATGATAAAATTGATGCCCTCTAGAGCTGAAGACTCGCATAAAGGTGACTTTGGCCATAGTTTATTAGTGGGCGGTAATACGGGATTTAGCGGTGCGATACGCTTAGCCTCAGAAGCGGCGTTAAGAGTGGGGAGTGGCTTAGTAAGCGTTGCTACAAAGGTAGAGCACGCAGCGTACATGACAATGTCCAGGCCGGAGCTGATGTGCCATGGAGTTGATGATAAAAAAACATTAACATCACTCAGCCAGAAATGTAACGTAATTGGACTAGGGCCGGGTTTAGGGCAAACACGCTGGTCAACTAAATTGTTTGAACAAGCGCTGGATGTTAGTTTACCGATGGTAGTCGATGCCGATGCGCTTAACTTATTATCGACATCGCCGCGAAAGAGTAACCGTTGGGTATTAACGCCACATGTTGGCGAGGCTGCGAGGCTATTGAACTGTTCGACAGAGCAAATTCAAAAAGATAGACCTGCAGCGATAAAAAAACTCCAGCATGAATACGGTGGAGTTGTTGTTTTAAAGGGCTCGGGTAGTTTGGTTTTCGATGGCACAGGTGATGTTTATATCTGCGATGCGGGGAATTCAGGTATGGCATCAGGTGGAATGGGGGACGTGTTAACAGGGGTGATTGCTGGGTTAATAGCGCAAGGGTTAACGTGCTTCGATGCGGCTAAGTTAGGCGTTGTTCTACATGCAACTGCTGGTGATCGTGCTGCCCAACAAGGGAAGGTTGGCTTGCTGGCTAGCGATTTAATGCAACCGATACGAGAGTTAATTAATGATCATAAAAAATGAACAGGACATGTTAGATGCCGGTGAGCAACTGGCACTAGAGCTAACGCCGGGAATGTTAGTGTTCTTAATTGGTGATTTAGGCGCAGGAAAAACAACCTTGGTTCGTGGCATTCTTAAAGGCTTGGGACATAAAGGCTCAGTCAAAAGTCCAACGTATAATCTAGTTGAGCCCTATACCATCAAAAACCTGCCTGTTTTTCACTTTGATTTGTACCGTTTAATGGGTGCTGAAGAACTGGAATATATGGGTATGCGTGATTACCTAAATAAAGAATCGATTTGTTTTGTTGAGTGGCCTGAAAAAGGTGATGGGTTATTGCCCAAGCCAGACGTAGTGATCAAAATAAATATTTACGGAAGTGAGCGAGAACTGTTAATATCTAAATATAAAGACTCATAAAAACAGTTGGTTATGAAACTATTCTCGAATAATTTTAAACTAAGTAGGCGTTTTTTGATGCCGACGCTAGTTGTTTTTATGCTGTTAGTTAACAGCTTAGCGATGGCTGCTTCAAATAAAAACGTTCAATCACTACGATTTTGGACAGCGCCTGATCATACTCGTTTAGTTCTTGGGCTCACATCGCCCGTGGAACATAAGGTGTTTACACTCGATAACCCACCTCGTTTAGTGTTAGATTTAAATGATGTTAAATTTGATGCGACTCTGCCTGAGTTTTCATCTAACCACAAGGTCGTTAGCTTAATGCGGCAAGCCTCTCGTAATGGTAAAGATTTACGCGTAGTAATTGATTTAAAAACGACCGTGAGCGCGAAAAGTTTTTTATTAACACCTAATGCCAATTATGGTCATCGTTTAGTGGTTGATTTATATCCAGACCAGAAGAAGTCAGCTAAACAAGGGTTGGCGCTGAAGAAATCAGCGAGCGCAATCAAAAGTAACAAATGGATTGTCGCTATCGATGCTGGGCATGGTGGTGAAGATCCGGGTGCAAGAGGCCATAGAGGTACTCGTGAAAAGGTGGTGGTGTTGGCGATTGCTAAAAAATTGGCGGCACTAGTAAATAGGCAGCCTAACATGCAGGCGTATTTAGTCCGAACAGGCGATTATTATATTGGTTTGCGTCAGCGGATGGAAAAAGCTCGCCGTGCTAAAGCCGATTTATTTGTGTCTATTCATGCCGATGCGTTTAAGGATCAACGGGCCAGAGGTTCGTCGGTATACGTATTGTCTAACCGGGGTGCCAGTAGTGAAGCGGCAAGGTGGCTTGCCAATAGCGAGAATTCAGCTGATTTAGTCGGTGGGGTGAGTTTGGATGATAAGGATGATATGTTGGCATCAGTCCTGTTGGACTTATCACAAAACCATACCGAGGATGCCAGCGCAACGGTAGCGGGAGAGGTGTTAAAGAATCTAAAGGGCGTTGGGCATGTTCATAAAAAACAAGTTCAACGTGCTGGGTTTATGGTGTTGAAATCACCTGATATACCATCAATTTTGGTAGAAACAGCGTTTATTTCAAATAAAAATGAAGAAGCTAAATTACGCAGCCCTAAGCACCAATCAAAAGTAGCGAATGCTATTTTGAAAGGTGTTAAAGCATATTTTGCGAACCAACGGTTACCGTCCACACCAACGCTGAGGCTAGCAAATACTACATATAAAATTAAAAAAGGCGATACATTATCGGCTATCGCTCAACGTCATCGTGTCTCGTTATCATCGCTAAAAAAAGTAAATGCTATGCGTAGTAGTACAATCAAAGTGGGTCAAGTAATCCAAATACCAAGTTAGTCTGTTCGTTATTTTTCGATACAATACGTGTCATCTAATCGCATAAAATGTCACCAGTATTGAAGCCCATGTCTATTAAACAACTGCCTCCACAACTGATTAATCAAATTGCCGCAGGCGAAGTGATTGAGCGCCCAGCATCGGCCGTTAAAGAATTAATTGAAAATTCATTAGATGCCGGAGCAACAGAGGTTCTGGTGGAGATTGAGGAAGGCGGCTCTCGCTTGATACGAGTTAGTGACAATGGTGGGGGAATCAATAAGTCTGATTTGGATTTAGCGTTGTCTCGACATGCAACCAGTAAGATTGGCTCATTACACGATTTAGAATCGGTGTTAAGTTTTGGTTTTAGAGGCGAGGCATTGCCTAGCATGAGTTCGGTGTCACGATTGACATTAACCTCGCGACAAGCGAATGATAATGCCGCTTGGTGTGTTAAAGCAGATGGTACTGAAGCTGAGTTAGACCCTGTTCCAGTGGCACACCCGGTGGGTACAAGCGTGGAATTACGTGAGCTCTTTTATAATACGCCCGCTCGTCGAAAATTCCTCAAAACAGATAAGACAGAATTTGGTCATATTGAGACAGTTGTAAAACGCATGGCGCTCAGTCGTTTTGATGTTGGTTTTAGTCTGAAGCATAATCAGCGGCAAGTGATGGACCTCAAACCCGCTTTGACGAATGAGCAAAAAGACGGTCGAGTTGGTCTGCTTTGTGGCGATGGTTTCGTGCATGAGTCGGTAGAAGTTGATGTCATAAATGGTGATTTAGCCTTACAAGGGTGGGTTGGTTTGCCAACCTACTCAAGGTCTCAAGCGGATATGCAGTTTTTTTACGTCAATGGTCGCTTGATTCGAGATAAGTTGATCAATCATGCAGTCCGTCTGGCGTATAAAGACGTTTTGTTTCATGGCCGTCACCCCGTTTACGTTTTATATTTGAGTATTGATCCAACACTAGTGGATGTTAATGCTCACCCAGCAAAGTTAGAAGTTCGTTTCCGAGAAAGTAAGGCGGTTCATGATTTTGTCTACCGACGTATCAAACAGTTATTAACTGATTTCAGGCCAAGCGATCACTACGAAGTTAAAACGCTTGAGCCAAATTTGGCTGAGTCGTCCATACCGTATGCGGATATGCAGCAGCGACATATTCCTATGTCCATTTCTGAACCCGCTTTGAACTATAGCCGGAGTGCCTCGTACCCATCGCATCCTATGAATAGGAAGCCTTCGAATTTCAATGCTGATGTTGTTCAAGAGAATGAAGGGTCACCGCCGATGGGGTTTGCTATTGCCCATTTACATAATACTTATATTCTTGCTGAGTCTGAAAGTGGGCTGGTATTGGTGGATACGCACGCCGCGCACGAACGTATCGTGTATGAAAAAATGAAGAAACAATATGATGCGGGGGATATGCCATCTCAGCCCTTACTCATTCCACAAAAAATTCAGTTGTCGGATGAAGAAATGCTCGTCTTTGAGCAGCACCAACTAATGCTGGAAGATCTAGGACTTAATTTAAGTGTATCGGGGCCGAATACTCTGCTGGTTCGCGCTATCCCTGTGTTGCTGGCTTTAGATGGTGCTGAAGTATTGGTTCGCAATTTGTTGGAAGACCTTGTTCAAACGGGCGAAACAAACAGTGTTCAAGAGGCTTGTTATACGGTGTTGGGAAATATGGCTTGTCACGGGTCAATTAGAGCTAATCGGCGTTTAACAGAAATGGAAATGAATGCACTCTTACGAGATATGGAGCAAACAGACAATAGTGGGCAGTGTAATCATGGTCGGCCTACTTGGGTGTTGCTTAATGCAAAGCAATTGGATTCACTCTTTTTAAGAGGGCAATAATAAGTGGCAACGCGACCTCGTATTATTATGCTGATGGGGCCAACCGCATCAGGTAAAACCGCTTTAGGTGTTGAAATAGCAAAAAAACTTGATGGTGAAATAATTAGTGTGGACTCTGCATTGGTTTACCGGGGTATGGATATTGGAACAGCAAAGCCAGATAAAAAAGAGCGCGAAGGGATTAAACACCATTTAATTGACATACTGGATCCTTCTGAAAGCTTTTCCGCAGGGCAATTTAGAGATCAAGCATTAACACTCATTAATGAAATTTCTGCTCGAGGAAAAGTGCCGGTACTTGTTGGTGGCACGATGTTGTATTTTCATGTGTTAATAAATGGTATGGCTAAACTGCCAGATGCCAATGAAAAAATTCGGCAGGAAATTAATGAGCTGGCAAATGTAGCAGGATGGAATGCTGTACATGATCGTCTAAAAGAAATAGACCCAGTTGCAGCAAAACGTATTCACCAAAATGATACGCAACGAATTCAGCGAGCGCTTGAAGTTTATTTGGCCTCAGGTAAAAGCCAAACGGACTGGTTGGCGCAGCAAGCAGAGCAGCCGTTGCCCTTCGATATGGTTAAATTTGCCATAGCGCCGAATGATCGTGCGGAATTACATGAAAAAATTGCCTTAAGAATGGATAATATGCTTGATAATGGATTTGTCGATGAAGTTCGCGCATTGTTTGATAGAGGCGACTTAGACGCATCTATGCCTGCTATCAGGGCGGTTGGCTATCGGCAGGCTTGGTCTTATTTATCAGGAGAGCTCGACGAAGCGACTTTCCGTGAAAAGGCGATTATTGCCACGCGACAGTTGGCAAAAAGGCAGTTCACATGGCTACGTCAACAAACTGAAATGATGTGGTTGCAAATGGGTGATAGAACGGTTTTAGATCAAGTTTTAACAAGGTTTAACAAATAAACAACCCTATAGGCTTGAAATAATAGGGTATTGCCATCACTTATAATATTAGAGAATATTAATCGACCTGTTTTAACTGTTTTAAGGTACAATTTGTTGCACTGCAAAATAAAATAAACTCGGTAATTTTAGAGCAGTTGGGTGAAATTGAATAATAATAAGGAGAAACAAAATGTCTAAAGGGCATAACTTGCAGGATACATTTTTAAATACACTAAGAAAGGAGCACATTCCGGTCGCTATTTTTTTAGTTAATGGTATTAAATTACAAGGGCAAATTGAATCATTTGATCAATATGTCGTGATCTTAAAGAATGCGATTAACCAAATGGTTTACAAGCATGCTATTTCAACAGTGGTGCCTGCAAGAGCGGTAACAATGCCACGTGCTGACGAAGAAGAGGCTTAGGCTGGTATTTTGCTTGGGTTAGCGGCTCTAACAGAGTTCATTTAATGGAGTTGTTTGATCGCCCAGGTACGGGTGAAAAGGCGCTCATCATTCATTTATCTATTAATGAAAGTTTTTCAGAAGACGATCTGAGCGAATTTGTACAGTTAGTCATATCCGCAAATGTTGAACCCGTGGCTACGATTACCGGTTCTAGACGTGCACCTGATGCTAGGTTTTTTGTTGGAAAAGGCAAGTTAGAAGAAGTGCGGCAAGTACTGCATGAAACTTGCGCAGATATTGTTTTATTCAATCATAGCCTGAGCCCCAGTCAGCAGCGAAATTTAGAGAAAGAATTAGAGGTTCGCGTGTTAGATCGTACGAACTTGATCCTTGATATCTTTGCTCAACGAGCACAATCTTTTGAAGGTAAGCTTCAGGTAGAGCTAGCGCAATTGCAGCATTTGTCGACACGCTTAATCAGAGGCTGGACTCACCTTGAAAGGCAAAAAGGCGGTATTGGTTTGCGTGGGCCGGGTGAAACGCAACTAGAAACAGACCGTCGATTAATTGGTCAACGTATCCGCCAAATTAAAACGCGTTTAACCAAAGTCAATAAACAACGTAACCAAGGGCGACGAGGCAGGCAGCGTGCCGATGTGCCTACGGTATCCCTTGTCGGCTATACGAATGCTGGGAAGTCTACCCTATTTAACGCATTAACAAATTCCTCTATCTATGTGGCCGATCAACTTTTTGCTACATTGGATCCCACGTTGCGACAAGTAAAGCTTCCTGATTATGGCGAGCTAGTACTGGCCGATACGGTGGGTTTTATCCAAGACTTGCCACATGAATTGGTGGCAGCCTTTCGTTCCACGTTACAAGAGACCATTGAGGCAGATTTATTACTGCATGTGGTGGATGCGAGTAGTCCAAATCGCCATGAACATATTGTCGAGGTTAATTCTGTACTAAAAGATATAGGTGCAGATAAGATCCCGCAACTGATGGTTTATAACAAAGTAGACCGTCTTTCTGCGGTGGATGCGCACGTAGATAAAGATGATATGGGTCATGTGAAAGCTGTCTGGCTCTCAGCGATCAAGAATGATGGAATGAATTTTTTGTTAGAAACGCTGTCCACTCATTGTCATGATGAAAGTACACGAGCGACAATCGTCTTGAAGCCTGAAGAAGCAAAATTACGTGCGCAGTTATTTCAAGTAGCGCAAATAATTAATGAAGAAAATAGAGATGATGGTTGTTGGGTTATAGAATTAAATATACCGAATAAATATAAATATCTGCTGGGTGCAATATAGTCTTGCTTGGCTGAATTAATGGTTTAAATTCTTGCTTAGCATGACATACCACCCTAAAATTGAGCGCTGGAATAAATAATTTTTAATGTTGAGGTTTTAACTATGTCTTGGGATGACTCAGATAACGATAAAAATAAGAAAGATCCGTGGAGTGGGCGTAAAAAAGAACAGCAATCTCCTCCCGATTTGGATGAGCTAGTACGTACCTTGCAAGAAAAGTTTGGTGGGTTATTTGGCGGCGGTGGCTCCAAAGGAACAGCTAACAAAAAATCACCGAGTGGGCCGTCTGGAGCCAATATTGGTATGTTAATTGGGTTGGCTGCTTTAATTTGGATGGCAACTGGCATATACATTGTTGATGAAGGGAATAGAGGTGTGATCCTGCGCTTTGGTAAGTATCATGAAACAACCTTACCTGGTCCACATTGGCGTTTCCCTCGTCCAATTGATAGCGCAATGATTATTAATGTCGATCAACAACGATTTATCGAAATTGGCTACCGTTCTGGAGCTAATCAACAGGCGTCTAGCGGTGTTCGGAAAGAAGCGTTAATGCTAACTGAAGATGAGAATATCATTGATGTACGTTTAGCGGTTCAGTACAAAGTTAAAAGTGCACAAGATTATATCTTTAACGTCAGAGCGCCCGATGTGACACTGAAGCAATCAGCAGAAAGTGCCTTACGGGCGGTGATTGGTAAAAATAAAATGGACTTTGTATTAACTGAAGGTCGAAGTGAAGTGGTGGCTAAGGTTGAAACTAACCTTCAAACGATGTTAGATGACTATCAAACAGGGCTTGTTATTTCGTCAGTGAACCTGGTTGAAGCTCAACCACCTGAGGAAGTACAGGGCGCTTTTTCTGATGCGATTCGAGCACGTGAAGATGAACAGCGTTTTATCAATGAGTCTCAAGCATATTCTAACGAAATAATACCCAAAGCTCGCGGTGCGGCATCAAGAATTGTACAAGAAGCAGAAGGGTATGAAGAACGTGTAAGGGCTGAAGCATTAGGTGATGCGTCTCGTTTTAACCAGCTACTGGTGCAGTACGAAGCAGCGCCAGAAGTGACCCGGAAACGACTTCATCTAGAAACAATGGAAGACGTACTAGGTAACTCTAAGAAGGTTATTATGGATGTGAAAGGAGGTAATAACGTCATGTATTTACCTATTGATAAACTAATGGAGTCCTCAGCAACGAAAGCAGCAGCTCCAAATCGTTTTATTACGCCACCAGAAAAAACCGCACCTGTTAATACAGGTCGAGATACCAGTTACAGAGATAGAGGGAGGGAAAGATAATGAAAATGAACCCAATGATGTTGATTGTTATAGCGGTTGCCATTTTTATCGGTGCAGGAAGTATCTTTACCGTGGATCAACGTGAAAAAGTTATCGTATTTAGGTTAGGTGAAATTGTTCGAACCGACCTTGAGCCTGGATTACACTTTAAATTTCCATTTATTAACAACGTGAAGAAATATGATGGACGTATTCAGACGCTTGACTCAAGACCTGAGCGTTTTTTAACGTCAGAAAAGAAAAACGTGATTGTCGATACGTTTGTTAAATGGAAAATTTCTAATGTTGATAACTTCTACCGGGCTGTTGGCGGTGACCCTCGTCAAGTTGATACTCGCTTGAATCAGTTTGTAAAAGAAGGTCTGAGAGCTGCTTTTAGTAAACAAACAATTAAAGAAACAATTTCTGTTGGTAGAGATAAAATCCGTTTGGGACTTGTTGAAGATATTAACTTGTTAGGTAAAGGTTTAGGTATTGATATCATTGATGTCCGTATTAAACGTATTGATTTACCAGAAGAGGTGAGTGCGTCTGTATACAAAAGAATGGAGTCAGAACGTGAACGAGTAGCACGTGACTTTAGATCAAGAGGTAAAGAAGCGGCTGAAAGAATTAAAGCTGATGCGGACAAGCAAGGCGAAATTATTTTAGCGACAGCCTATAAAGAATCTCAAGAATTACGTGGTAAAGGCGATGCACAAGCGGCTAAGACATATGCGAGTGCCTACAATAAGAATAAAGAGTTCTTTGCCTTTTATCGTAGTTTAGATGCCTATCGTAAGAGTATGGGGTCAGGAAATGACCTTATTGTTCTTGAACCAACATCGGATTTCTTTAAATACTTTAAGACACAGTAGGCTTGTTTTAAAAGCATATTGCTGAAGAGGTTTACGTAATGGCGTGGGAAGAATTATTTGCAGCAATTGCGTTGGTGCTGGTTTTAGAAGGGATAGTCCCATTTATAAGCCCCGACGCATTACGTAAAACCTATCAACGCTTAATGGAAATGGATGATAAAACTATCCGTATGTCAGGGCTCGTCAGTATGATTGCGGGTGTCATATTATTAACGCTCGTTCGTTAGGGTTTAAACAAATAAATGGTTAAGAAAAGAAATTGGATGTTGCCAGAGGGTATTGAAGCATTACTCCCGAAGGATGCAGCTCGTCTGGAAAAAATGCGTCGTGAATTATTGGATTTGTTTCAAACATGGGGCTACCAATATGTTATTCCACCAATGGTCGAATTTCGCGATACCTTGTTAACAGGGACCGGGGGTGAATTAGCACTTCAAACCTTCAATTTGACGGATCAAATTAGCGGTAAAGCATTAGGCATTAGAGCGGATATGACACCGCAAGTAGCGCGTATGGCTTCACACCATATTCATATTGGGAAGGCGCCAACAAGGGTTTGCTATTTAGGGTCTGTGTTACAGGCTCGTGGTGCTAAAATTGAAAAATCCCGTAGCCCAATACAGGTCGGTGTCGAGTTATATGGTAGTCAGCATGTTAAAAGTGACGTAGAAATTATTCGTTTAATGCTTGAAACATTAGCAGTAGCTGGCTTGCAAGAAGTTCACTTAGATTTAGGGCATGTCGCAATTTTTAGAGACCTTGCTAAAAATGCGGGCCTAGGGGTTGAGCAAGAAGCTGAGTTATTTGAAATACTACAGCGTAAAGCTACCGATGAACTAGAAGAGCTGTTAACCGCCTATCAACTGGATACGGCTTGGCATAACGCCTTTTATCAACTATTGAATTTAAATGGTGATGTATCGGTGCTTGAAGAGGCCAAATCAAGTCTAGCAGTTGGCGGTGTTGGTGTTATTAATGCTATCGAAGAGCTCCAGCATGTTGCTGAATTGTTACAAAGTATATACCCAGCATTACCCTTGTATTTTGACCTTGGTGAGCTACGCTGCTATCAATATCAAACGGGCATTGTATTTGCGGCGTTTGTCCCAGGCTTTGGCTCGGAGGTTGCCCGTGGAGGTCGTTACGATAATTTAACGGGTGAATTAGACGGCCAGCCATTACCAGCGACGGGTTTTAGTGCTGACATTAAAGTGTTGTCACGGTTAAGTACGTTAAGTGACGAGCAAGCGGATGATGTCATTTTAGCGCCAGATGTAAATGATGTGAGTTTGCATGATGTTGTCCGGCAGTTAAGAGCATCGGGTAAAACAGTTATTCAAGAACTGCCTGGTGACCAGCAGCAACCAGAGCACTCATCGACCATTACAAAGGTAAACGGTCAATGGCAAGTCAACCAGTAGCGGTATTGACTTAAAATTCAAATTTTAAAATATAAATAGAGATAGAAAATGGGAAAAAATGTTGTCGTAATTGGCACCCAGTGGGGTGACGAGGGCAAAGGTAAGCTGGTTGACTTATTAACTGATGATGTAGCAGCAGTTGTACGCTTTCAAGGGGGGCACAATGCGGGCCATACCTTAGTAATAGGCAATAAAAAAACAGTTTTACACCTAATCCCATCGGGTATTTTAAGAAACAACGTTCAGTGCCTAATTGGTAATGGGGTTGTTCTTTCACCAGAAGCCTTGTTAACAGAAATGGGTGTTTTAGAAAAAGCCGGTGTTAAGTTGGCTGGGCGCCTAAAAATTAGTGAAGCTTGCCCGCTGATTTTACCTGTGCATGTAGGCTTAGACCTAGCGCGTGAACAAGCGCGTGGCGCAAAAGCAATAGGCACTACGGGTCGTGGTATTGGCCCAGCGTATGAAGATAAAGTGGCAAGGCGAGGGTTACGGGCGGGTGATTTGTTAACGCCGACGATTTTTGCCGACAAACTTAAAGAGTTATTGAAATACCACAATTTTGTGTTGGAAAATTACTTCAATGCTGAAACCTATGACTTTCAAACAATGTACGACCAAGTGATGGCTCAAGCAGAGGTTATTAAGCCGATGTTGATAGATGTCGCAGATGAACTGCATAATTACAGTCGAGACGGCCAAAATATTTTATTTGAAGGTGCGCAAGGCGCGTTATTAGATATTGATCATGGTACTTATCCTTATGTAACCTCGTCTAATACAACAGCAGGTAGTTCAGCCAGTGGCAGTGGTATGGGCCCGTGCGATATGGATTATATTTTAGGTATAACAAAAGCGTACACAACGCGAGTTGGTAGTGGACCATTTCCAACAGAGTTGAATGATGAAGTAGGTGAGTACCTTGGAACAAAAGGACATGAATTTGGCGCAACGACTGGGCGTGAAAGACGTTGTGGCTGGTTTGACGCGGTCTCCCTTCGACGTTCAGCACGCTTAAATAGTTTAACAGGTATATGTTTAACGAAACTTGATGTGATGGATGGTCTTAAAGAAGTTAAAATTTGTACGGGTTACAAACTAAATGGTGAGGTGATTGATGTACCTCCAATAGGGGCAGAGCAATACGCAAAATGTGAGCCTGTATTTGAAATAATGCCGGGTTGGCAAGGTCAAACAGAAGGTAAAAAATCGTTGGACAATTTTCCTAAAGAAGCTTTAGCTTACATAAAACGATTAGAAGAGTTAGTTGAAGTGCCTATTGATATTATTTCTACGGGACCAGAAAGAACGGAAACTATCGTCTTAAACAACCCCTTTAAATAGCGTCAGACATTTACTAATTAGTGAAAAAGCCTCCATAGAGATATATGGGGGCTTTTTTATGTTATTAAGAAAATAAATTGATATCGAATTTTATGGTAAGAAAGTTAAGGTGTGTTTTTTTGACTCTCGATTAGAAAATGATAAGCTACTACAGATAATAAGATAAATAAGAGGGGGGGTCCGTGGTTAATATGACAAATTACGATGAGACTAAATCATCGTTCAAACTAGATGTGCCAGAATTTTATAACTTTGGATTTGATGTCATTGATAAAAGAGCTAATGAGGCGGATAAACTTGCGTATATCGAAGTAGATAGCACGGGCGAAAAAATAACGCATTATCAATTTAGTGACTTGGCTAATAGTTCTAATCAATTTGCTAATGGGTTACTGAGTTTGGGTGTAAAAAAAGGCGATTTAGCCTTTGTGATGATTCCACGTATTGGTGAGTGGTACTCAGTAATGATCGGTTGTTGTAAATTAGGTGTTGTTACGATGCCAGGAACAAATTTACTGACCTCTAAAGATATCGAATACCGAATTAATCGCTCAAAAGCAAGCATGGCCATTCTGACAGCTAATAATGCTGATAAGGTAGATGAAATAAAACGTAACTGCCCTAGTCTCAAAACGTTGATTGTTATTGGTGAACAACGAGAAGGATGGAACACATTTGACGATTTGACGAAGACGTTCAGTGTAGATTTAGATAAATCTCAGTTAGAACCAAGTAAAGCATCAGACTTGATGATGATTTACTTTACCTCTGGCACAACGGGCATGCCAAAAATGGTGCCGCGTGATAATGCGTATGCTTATGCGCATACTATTACGGGCAAATACTGGATGGATCAGCAAGAAAATGATATCCATTGGACCTTATCTGATACCGGTTGGGCAAAAGCAGCGTGGGGTATGTTGTACTCACCTTGGCAAAGGGGGTCCGCTATGGTGTTGTTTGACGGTTCAGGTTTTGATGCTGAGTTACACCTAAAGTTGATTGAGAAACTAGGCGTGACAACTTTTTGTGCTCCGCCGACAGTTTATCGGGTGTTTGCTCAAATGGATTTATCTAAATACAATTTAAGTTCTATTCGCCATGCGTTAGGCGCGGGTGAGCCATTAAACCCAGAAGTTATAAAAGTATGGCAAAAAGCAACAGGGGGCAATATTTATGATGGTTATGGTCAAACCGAAACCATCAATATTGTAGCCAATTACCCTTGTATGCCAGTTAAGCCGGGCTCAATGGGTAAGCCCGTACCAGGCGTCAACGTGCAAATTGTAGATGAAGATGGTGATATTTGCGCTGTAGATACGGTAGGAAGTATCGCTGTTGAGATTACAGAGCCGCTTCAACCGGGAATGTTTGCAGGCTATTGGGAAGATGATGCGGCAACGGCTAAGTGTTTTAAAAATGGTTGGTATCATACGGGTGATAACGGTACGGTTGATGAGGATGGCTATTTTTGGTTTGTTGGTCGTTCAGATGACATTATTACTTCATCAGGTTACAGAATTAGCCCATTCGAAGTGGAAAGTTCTTTATTAGAGCACCCAGCGGTTCTCGAATCTGCCGCTATTGGTAAACCTGATGAAGCGCGTGGTGAAATCGTTAAGGCGTTTATCATTTTGGCGGAAGGCTACCAGCCGAGTGGTGAGTTGACCAAAGAAATCCAAACATTTATGAAAACACACACGGCACCTTATAAGTACCCGCGAGAGATTGAATACGTTGAATCATTACCGAAAACAATTTCGGGAAAAATTAGACGCATTGAATTAAGACAAAATAGTTAGGAGTTTATTATGTCAGCAGTACAAGACACGGTCATAGACCCAAGTAAAATTATAAAATATAAAGCTAAAAATCACGTTCGTTTTGTGACAGCAGCAAGTTTGTTTGACGGCCACGATGCAGCGATTAACATTATGCGTCGTATTCTCCAGTCTACGGGGGCAGAGGTCATTCATCTAGGGCACAATCGCTCTGTTCAAGAAGTGGTGAACGCCGCTATTCAAGAAGATGCGCATGGCATTGCCATTAGCTCTTATCAAGGTGGTCATGTTGAATATTTCAAATACATGATTGATTTGTTAAAAGAGAAAGGTGCTTCTCACATCAAAGTATTTGGTGGTGGGGGCGGTGTGATTGTGCCAGAGGAAATTGCAGAGCTTCATGCTTATGGGGTATCTCATATATTCAGTCCATCAGATGGCCAATCGATGCAGCTGCAAGGCATCATCAATGAAATGATCGAAACGTCAGACTATGACTTGGCAAATGATGATATTCCAGAGAATTTTGATGATTTGACTGATAATGAATATAGAAAATTATCACGTTTAATTACAGCTCTTGATGAAAAAACCATCTCTAAAAAATATATAGATAGCATTACCGCTAAGGCCAATGCATTGGTTAAAACACCTGTTCTTGGCATAACAGGCACGGGTGGTGCGGGTAAGTCGTCACTCACTGATGAATTGATCCGGCGTTTCAGTTTGGAATTAGAGCATCTTAAAATTGCCATTATTGCGATAGACCCAACTAAACGTAAAACAGGCGGAGCTTTATTGGGTGATCGAATTCGCATGAACGCCATTAACCACCCTAATATTTATTTTCGCTCTATTGCAACGCGCGACACACAAGGTGAAGTGCCTGATGCGTTACCCAATATTATTAATGCCTGCAAAGTAGCAAATTTTGATTTAATTATTGTAGAAACCCCGGGCATTGGGCAAGGTGATGCGGGTATCGTGCCCTACGTAAATGTATCAATGTACGTGATGACACCAGAGTTTGGTGCGGCCAGCCAATTAGAAAAAATTGACATGTTGGACTTTGCAGATTTGGTGGTTATTAATAAATTTGACCGTAAAGGCAGCGAAGATGCCTTTCGTGATGTTAGAAAGCAATACCAGCGCAACTACGAGTTATTTACAACGCCGATGGAGGATATGCCAATATACGGCACGATCGCATCAAAATTTAATGATGATGGTGTTACTGCGTTATATCAAGGGTTATTAAAAACGTTCGAAAGCAAAGAACTTAACACATGGGAAGGTAATCTTTTTGCGCCAGTCGAGATAAAACGTTCAACCACGAGTACGTCTATTATCGCCGCAGAACGCCAGCGTTATTTGGCAGAAATCGCCGAAACGGTGCGTGATTATCATAAAACGATAAAAGAGCAGGTGATAGTTGCAAGAGAACGCCAGCAGCTAAAAGAAGCGCAACGTATGCTGGGTGATGCGGTTAGTGTTAATGAGGCGTTTAGTAAACAAATTGCAAAACGAGAAGATGCACTAGACCCACGTTGTAAAAGACTTCTTGAAGTGTGGGAAGATATAAAAACAGCGTATAAAAAAGACACTTACGTAAATAATATCCGCGGCAAAGAATTTACCACGAACATTGCAAATTACTCACTGTCAGGAACACGTATTCCTAAAGTATCAACGCCCACTTTTGAGGACGATGGCGAGCAACTACGCTTCTTATTAAAAGAAAATGTACCGGGTAACTTTCCTTATACTGCTGGTGTATTTGGTTTTAAACGTGAAGGTGAAGACCCAGCGCGTATGTTTGCAGGCGAGGGCGATCCGTTCAGAACCAATCGACGATTTAAATTATTATCAGAAAACTCAGACGCGACACGTTTATCAACCGCGTTTGATTCAGTAACGCTATACGGTAATGACCCCGGTGTACGCCCAGATATTTACGGTAAAGTCGGTAACTCAGGTGTTTCGATAGCCACCTTAGATGATATGAAAGTATTGTTTGATGGGTTTGACCTATGCGCACCAACAACGTCCGTTTCATTAACAATTAACGGGCCTGCACCAACGTTGTTATCGTTTTTCTTAAACACGGCCATTGATCAACAGTGCGATAAGTTTGAAGCTGAAAAAGGACACTATCCATCAGAAGCAGAACGAAACGAGATTAAGGGCTGGGCATTAGCGAATGTACGTGGAACGGTTCAAGCTGACATTTTAAAAGAAGACCAAGGTCAAAATACCTGCATTTTCTCAACTGAATTTAGTTTGAAAATGATGGGGGATATCCAACAATATTTTATTGATAAACAAGTCCGTAATTTCTACTCGGTATCAATATCTGGCTATCACATTGCTGAAGCAGGCGCTAACCCAATATCTCAATTAGCGTTTACCTTATCGAATGGCTTTACCTACGTGGAAACATATTTGTCACGTGGAATGCACATTGATGATTTTGCCGCAAATTTATCATTCTTCTTCTCGAATGGTATGGACCCAGAATATACTGTGATGGGTCGCGTTGCTCGTCGAATTTGGGCGGTGGCGATGCGTTTTAAATATGGCGCGAATGATCGTTCACAAAAACTCAAATATCATATCCAAACATCAGGTCGTTCACTGCATGCACAAGAAATGGACTTTAATGATATTCGTACGACATTACAGGCACTGATCGCGATTAACGATAATTGTAATAGCTTGCACACCAATGCGTATGATGAAGCGATTACCACGCCAACCGAAGAGTCTGTACGTCGTGCAATGGCGATTCAACTCATTATCAATAAGGAATATGGATTGGCAAAAAATGAGAATTCTTTGCAGGGATCATTCATAGTTGATGAGTTAACAGATTTGGTAGAAGAAGCTGTTTTGCGAGAATTTGAACGTATTTCAGAGCGAGGTGGTGTATTAGGTGCGATGGAAACAGGTTATCAGCGTGGTAAAATTCAAGATGAATCAATGAACTATGAAATGCTGAAACACACAGGAGAGCTTCCAATTATCGGTGTTAATACGTTTAAAAATCCAACTGCGGACGATACAGAAACAACCATTGAGTTAGCGCGTTCAACTGAAGAAGAAAAACAGAGCCAATTGAACCGTCTAAAGACTGTTCATGAGGAAAATAAGGACAAGGCGGCCGAGTCGTTGAAAGCTTTAAAAGTGGCCGTTCAGAGCAAAGAAAATGTCTTTGAAGTACTAATGGAGGCGGGCCGCTATTGTTCGTTAGGTCAAATAACTGATACGTTCTTTGAAGTTGGAGGGCAGTATCGCCGTAATATGTGATCCTAAGAGACATTTTTGGCTAACAAACAACTTTATAGACAATTATTTTGTTTATGGTGATTAACGACGTTAATCGCTAATATCGATTAAAACTTCCAACGTAACTTGTTTTAATTTTTATGGCATACCTATTGCTTTATCCTTATTTTAAATACTATTAAGCCATAGGGAGAGATGACAATGGAAGTACCCGCTATGTTAAGCCCACAATTGGGTCATCCTACAAGTTCTGGTGCCGATATAACTAAGAGTGATTCGAGTAAATCGGGAAATCATGGGTTTTCGGAGCATTTAGAAAAAAATGTTGACCGTCTTGATACGAGACGTACTGAAACGTCATCAGTATCAGGAGAAAAACCTGGGAAGCTAGGAAAGCCAAAGGTTTTGGCTAATGGTGAGAATGAGCAAAAAGTAACCACAACAGCTGATGCTGTCGATACTGAAGAAGTGGAATCAGAGCAGATACTGGCATTTGGTGTAGATGTTTCCAAGGTTGCTGCGAGCGGCAATGAATTGCCACAGGCGGCAGATTTGGGAGCCATATTTAATGATGGACAGGATGGTAATTCAGATCTATCCAATAAGGCAATAGTATTTGACCCATTGAGTCAGGCAAAAGAGTCTTCGGTTCAAATAGCCGCGTTAACAGCGGGTCATTTAACTTCAGAAAAGGTTAGGTTTAATGGAAAAAGTAGTACCTCTGAGTTTTTTAATTCAACACCCGCTGTATTGTCCTTAGATAAATCTCAACACACAGAGGTGCTTGGTATCCATCTAGGTCGCGTTCAAAAAACAATGCCAGATACTAACTCGATCGACGCTTTAACTAAGGAGGTTAGCGCAGTTAATGTTGCCAAAGGTCCGGATAGCTCGTTGTCAAATATGGCCGTATTGATGACAGGTGCAGGGCAAATACAACAACCCTCAACAGATAGAGCGAGTCTTCAACTCGACACGCCAATAAGTAATCCTAAGTGGGCTGAAAATTTTAGTCAGCGTGTGCAATGGGTGGTAAATCAATCGATGAGTGGTGCACAAATTAGATTAAATCCACAACATATGGGGCCTGTTGAAGTAAGGATTCATATGCAAAATGACCAAGCGACGGTTTCTTTTACAGCGCAGCATGGAGCTACCAGAGAAGCGATTGATGCTGCACTACCTCGTCTACGTGAGATGTTGAGCGAGCAAAATGTGAATGTGGTAGATATTGATGTTTCCCAGCATTCGTTTGCAGAACAACGTGATCAGGCGTCAAAAAATCAAGAAGGCGAGCAGGGCCAGGTAAATGAGTTTGCTCAGGAAGATGAAGGCGCTTTATTTGATGGATCAGATAATCAGCTAGGGCGAAAATACAATGGCTTGTTTAGTGAGTTTGCTTGATGCATAAATAGGCCTTACGCCGAACCGCTAATGCCTGGGATGTCGTCAAAGTATCCCGGGCATTTTTGTATTTAGACGTGTCTAAATTTTGACGCACACCACGATCAAGTAAAAATAATAATGCCCATAATTTGACAAATTCAATAATACCATCCGTAACCTTCTGTAATTTAAAGTTTTATTTGATGGCATAGCAATTGCTTTAAGCAGATATATGAAGAATAACTAAGGACTTATCATGGCAGAAGAAGAGCAAGACATATCGGTTGATGAAACGGGTAAATCAAAAAAGAAATTAATGATTATGATTGCAGGTGGTGTTGTGCTATTGGCAATTATTGTCGGGGCAGGCCTGTATTTTACAGGAGTCTTTGAAGGTGAAAAAGAAACCGTGACTGCTGAATCGGCTGATTCTGAACAAGATGGTTCGGAAGAAAACGATACTAACAGTGAAGCTGAGATGGCGGTGAGTATTTATCATGCATTAACACCACCTTTCATGGTGAATTTCTCTACTGGTAATATTAAGATTGTAAAAGTCGCGATTAGCTTAATGGCGAAAGATGAGCAAGTTATTGATGAGGTGGAAAAACATGATCCCGTTATTCGAAATAATATTCTGATGTTGTTATCTGCTCAAGACCCTGAGTCATTAAAGACTGCTGATGGAAAGGCTTTGTTACAAAAGGGTATAAAAGAGGAAGTTAATAAAGTATTAACCGAGCGAAAAGTACCCCCTAAGGTGGAAGAAGTTTTTTTTACAGACTTGGTGATGCAATAAGTGTCTGATTCGGATTTACTATCGCAAGATGAGATTGATGCATTATTGCACGGTGTCGATGAGGGCGATGTAGAGACTGAAAGGGGTGTAGATGCGCCAGTTGGTGAGGCGAACGACTATGATTTTAATAGCCAAGATAGAATTATTCGTGGTCGGATGCCTACTCTCGAAATGGTCAATGAACGTTTCGCACGTTATTTCCGAATCAGTTTGTTCAATTTCTTAAGACGCTCAACGGACGTTTCAGTGTCGGGTATTCAGATGTTGAAATTCTCTGAATATGTGCACAGTTTATTCGTTCCGACCAACCTAAACATTATAAAAATAAAGTCATTACGTGGATCAGCGTTATTCGTTTTTGACCCCAGTTTGGTCTTCATGATTGTTGATACTTATTTTGGTGGCTCAGGTAAGTTTCATAACAAAGTTGAAGGGCGAGAGTTTACAGCGACAGAAATACGCGTTATTCGTATTGTGTTGGATATTGTCTTTGAAGACTTAGCAAAGGCGTGGGAGCCCGTACTAAAACTTGAATTTGAATATGTTAATTCTGAAGTGAACCCTCAATTTGCAAATATTGTTAGTCCAACTGAAGTGATGGTTGTGTCAACGATTCACCTCGAACTTGAGGGTGGCGGAGGCGATATTCAATTTAGTTTGCCCTATAGCATGCTTGAGCCAATTCGAGAGCTACTCGACGCCGGTATTCAAAGTGACAGAGGCGATATTGATGTGCGCTGGAAGTCCGCGTTAAGAAACGACATTAAAACAGCGGACGTTGATGTTAACTGTCTGTTATTAAAGCAAGAAGTATCTCTTAAAGACGTCATAGACTTTAAAGAAGGCGATATTTTACCTATTACATTACCCGATCAAGTGATACTTGAATCTGGAGAAATGCCTTTATTCAGGGCGAAACTTGGCGAAAGTAATGGCCATTTTGCAGTACAGCTGCAAGAGAAAATGGAGCGTGAAGAAGTGAAAAGTTTGGGCAATGAAGGGGATAAATCATGAGTGATGAAGAAAACAACAACGAGGAATCTGAATTGAACGACGAGTTAGATGAAAATACAAATAATGAGGCTGAATGGGGGGATCCTTCAGCTGATTCAGATAATGCTGAAGCAGCCGCTTTTGCACCGATATCAGATACCAGCGCAGCTACGAGCGCAGATAGTGAAATCAACTTAGATGTGATTTTAGATGTGCCCGTCACTGTTTCGATGGAAGTGGGTAGTACTAAAATAAGTATTCGAAATTTACTCCAACTCAACCAAGGATCGGTTATTGAACTGGATCGCTTGGCAGGTGAGCCGATGGATGTATTAGTGAATAAAACGCTGATTGCGCGTGGTGAAGTAGTAGTTGTGAATGATAAGTTTGGTTTACGTTTAACAGATATTATTAGCCCTGCAGAGCGGGTTAAAAAGCTTAAGTAATGAAAAACTTATGCTGCCTATTGTTGATTGTCACCTCTAATGTCGCCTTATCGGCTACAGCGCCTATTGTCGGCTCGAATAGTTCTGATCCCTTATCTACGGCAAACTTGACGCAGTGGACGATAGGATTGGTATTTGTTTTATTGATGATTCTGGTGGTTGCCTGGGCAGCAAAACGTTTTACAGGGTTCACACCCAACCAAAAAGTGAATCTGACAATAGTGTCTGGCATCTCTCTTGGAAGTAGGGAAAAAGCGGTATTAATCAAAGCGGGAGATCATCATATTTTACTGGGTGTTGCACCAGGTCGGGTGGTGAACTTACATACATTTGAGAAGGGTGAGATTTCAGACCAAACAAATAAGGGTGCTCTTTCAGGAGAGGCTTTTAAAGAGAGCCTACAAAACATCATGAAGAAAGGGTCTGCCGAATGAGGGTGCTAATAATTCTGGCTCTTTTCCTTGCGTTGACACCGTTCAGTGCCACAGCCGCAAATGGTATTGAGGCGATTACAATAGCGGGCGATGGTAAAAGTTATTCTGTAACACTGCAAATTCTAGCGGTAATGACGGTATTGACCGTCTTGCCTAGTTTATTAGTCATGATGACCTCGTTTACACGAATTATTGTCGTTTTTTCTATTCTTCGCCAAGCGATGGGTACGCCGCAAACACCCAGCAATCAAATTTTATTAGGTCTCGCATTATTTTTAACATTTTTCATTATGTCGCCAGTGTTAGAAAAAGCGAATAATGAGGGGCTGCAACCTTATTTGAATGACCAGATTGCGGCAGATGTGGCGATAACCAAAGTAATAGAGCCTTTTCGTAGTTTCATGTTGCGTCAGACCCGAAACGATGACTTGGAAATGTTTGCCAGAATTTCTGGAGCTGAGCCGATTACAGATGCTTCTGATGTTCCGTTGTCATTGTTACTCCCAGCGTTTGTTACCAGCGAGTTGAAAACAGCTTTTCAAATTGGTTTTATGATTTTCGTTCCTTTTTTAATTATTGATATGGTGGTTGCTAGTGTTTTGATGTCAATGGGTATGATGATGTTATCTCCGCTGATCATTTCATTACCGTTTAAGTTAATGTTATTTGTTTTAGTCGATGGCTGGGCATTGATAATGGAAACCTTAGCCGCGAGCTTTTTCACTTAAGGAGGCCTGACCGATGACACCTGATAGCGTTATGAATTTAGGAGAACAAGCATTACAAGTGACAGTCTTGTTAGCAGCGCCTCTCTTGCTATCAGCGTTGGCGATTGGATTGATTGTTGCTATGTTTCAAGCAGCCACACAAATTAACGAACAAACCTTAAGTTTTGTTCCTAAATTGTTGATAACAGTTGTTGTTTTGTCCCTTGCTGGTCCATGGATGTTGCGCCTAATTATTAATTTTACGCGTCAAACATTTCTAAATATTCCAGACTTAATAGGCTAAGCGGGCGTCGTCAGCATGGTTTATAGCGAGCAACAAATCATGGTTTGGGCCTCTAGCTTCTTTTGGCCATTACTCCGTATTAGTTCCATGTTTATCGCTATTCCAGTGTTTAGTGGTCGTTTCGTTGATAATAAAATTCTCGTAGGTGCGACGTTAATGATTACCTTTTTTACGCTCCCTTTATTGCCCGACCGTCCGGCAGTGGACGTGTTTAGTCATGAAGGGATTATGACGGGATTGCAGCAAATTTTTATCGGCGTATCAACGGGGTTTGTTTTACAGCTGGTGTTTAGCGCGATTATTTTTGCAGGGCAAGGTATCGCATACAGCATGGGTTTAGGTTTTGCTTCTATGGTTGACCCGACAACCGGTGTGAGTGTACCGGTGGTTAGTCAATTCTATTTAGTACTGTCTACACTTTTATTTTTAACCTTGGGTGGGCATTTAGTACTTATTGAGATGTTGATCGATAGCTTTAATACCTTACCGATCGGCGCCATGGGTATGGAGCGATCAGATGTTTGGTCCATTCTTGCGTGGTCAAGCAGAATTTTTTCTGCAGGGCTGTTGATGGCGATGCCTGCTATTACATCGTTATTGATGGTGAATATCGCGTTTGGTGTTGTCACTAGAGCTGCGCCACAGCTAAATATTTTTGCGGTTGGTTTTCCTATTACCTTGGTGCTAGGTTTGCTTTTAATGTGGGTGACGATTCCATCAGTTTTAGGTAATTTCACTAATTTGCTGGCCGAAAGTTATGGCGTTATCGGCGATTTTCTACGGATAAGGCGTTGATATGGCAGATGATAGCGACCAAGAAAAGACCGAAGAACCCACCGCCAAACGCGAGGAGGATGCCCGAAAAAAGGGGGATATTGCTCGCTCGAAAGAACTTAATACCGTCGTTGTTTTAATGGTGGGCTCAATGATGATTTGGATGACGGGAGACCGAATCATTCAAGGTATGTGGAAGGTGATGGAAGGCGCGTTCACGATTGAAAGAAGCAGTCTATTTGATCCGTTAGAAACGGTAAACGGATTACAGCTTGCGATGCAAGACGCTTTATTGTTTGTAGCGCCTTTTTTGGCGGCGATGGTGATTGCCGCGTTAGCGGGCCCTATTGCGATGGGGGGGTGGTCTTTTAGTGCGGAAGCTTTTACACCCAAGGCGAGCAAGATGAACCCGATTGAAGGTTTTAAGCGTATGTTTGCAATGCGTAGTTTGATAGAGCTCGTTAAGTCATTATTAAAATTTGGTCTGGTGCTGGGGATCATGGCCTTATTGGTTAATAATTACCTTTCCGAGTTTATCTACCTTAGCCGATTACCTTTAGAGGATGCGCTGTTGCGAGCAAGTGATGTGATGACCCTAGCATTTGTTGTTTTGTGCGCATCTTTATTGTTGGTTGTTGCGATTGATGTGCCATTTAGTCTATGGGAATACAAAAAGAAACTCAAAATGACGCTTCAAGAAGTTAAGGATGAAATGAAGCAAACCGAAGGTAGACCAGAAGTAAAAGGCAAAGTACGTCAATTACAGCAAGAGATGTCGCAAGGCAGAATGCTAGAGGCGGTTCCTCAGGCTGATGTTATTGTGACTAACCCTACACATTTTGCGATAGCGTTGAAATATGAAGAAGGTGGTAATGGCGCGCCAATCGTAGTGGCTAAAGGTGCGGACCTAATAGCGGCCAACATTAGGAATATTGCCGTTGGCCATGGTGTGACGCTGGTTTCTGCCCCACCTTTGGCAAGAGCTCTATTCTTTACGACAGAGATTGATCAAGAAGTTCCAAAGGGTTTGTATTTAGCAGTTGCTCAAGTGCTGGCGTATGTATATCAGTTGAAAATGGCAACAGAAAAACGCTGGAAAAAACCGGAAGCGCCTAGCGATATATCTATTCCGGATGAATATAAAAAATATGCCAATAAAACACAGTAACCTTTCAATAATGATGATGCAAAATGAACTTTAACGATATTTCTAAACTATTATTAGATTTTGCGCGGAATGGCTTAGGCGCACCCATTTTAATTATGGTGATATTGGCGATGCTCGTGTTGCCATTACCACCCTTTTTATTAGATATATTTTTTACCTTTAATATCGCACTATCATTGATTGTTTTATTGGTTGTAGTGTATGCCTTACGACCCTTAGATTTTGCCGTTTTCCCAAGCTTCTTATTAGTGGCTACCCTGTTACGGCTTAGTTTAAACGTGGCATCTACACGAGTTGTTTTGCTTGAAGGGCATAATGGTGGTGATGCGGCCGGTAAGGTGATTGAAGCGTTTGGGGCGTTTGTTATTGGCGGTAATTATGCAGTCGGTTTAGTCGTTTTTAGTATTCTGATTATTATTAATTTTGTGGTTGTTACAAAAGGTGCGGGGCGGGTTTCAGAAGTGAGTGCTCGTTTTACATTGGATGCGATGCCAGGTAAACAAATGGCGATCGATGCTGACTTAAATGCAGGTTTACTAACGCAAGATGAAGCACGTGATCGGCGCAAAGAAATCAGTCAAGAAGCTGATTTTTATGGGTCAATGGACGGTGCCAGTAAGTTTGTTCGAGGTGATGCTGTTGCCGGTATTCTGATTTTATTAATCAATATTGTGGGTGGCTTAGGTGTTGGGGTTATTCAGCATGATTTGCCATTTTCACAAGCCATGGAATATTACACCTTGTTAACGATTGGTGATGGCCTAGTGGCACAAATTCCAGGCTTGTTACTATCCACCGCAACAGCGATTATTGTCACTCGGGTCAATAGCAATCAAGATATGGGTGAGCAGGTAAATTTACAGGTGTTAAGTAACCCCAAGGCATTAGCTATCGCTGCTGCGATTATTGGTGCATTAGGCTTGATTCCTGGAATGCCAAATGTAGTTTTTATTCTATTATCGTCTGCTTTAGGTTACGTCGCGTATTCAGTTTACAAAAAACAATCGTTGGGAGAAATGGAGTCTGATGAAGTAGAGCCACTGGTTCAAGCCTTGCCTGATGAACCTAAAGAGCTATCTTGGGATGATGTGGCACCGGTGGATATGATCGGTTTAGAAGTCGGATACCGTTTAATACCGTTAGTGGATAAAACTCAAGGTGGTGAGTTGATGTCTCGAATTAAAGGCGTTCGTAAAAAATTATCCCAAGAGCTAGGGTTTTTAATCCCTTCCGTGCATATTCGTGACAATTTAGATTTAGCACCGAATGTGTATCGTTTGACCTTGATGGGTGTCAATATTGGAGAAATAGAAATTCATCCCGATAGGGAGTTAGCGATTAACCCAGGCCAAGTGTTTGGAGATATTCAAGGGATAGCAACAAAAGACCCCGCCTTTGGTTTGGATGCTATTTGGATTGATTCAGGGCAAAAAGACCAAGCACAAACGATGGGTTATACCGTGGTTGACCCAGGCACCGTTGTGGCAACACATTTAAGCCAAATCATTCAGACGCATGCGCATGAATTATTAGGCCATGAAGAAGTGCAACAAATGCTCGATACCTTGAAAAAATCCGCACCGAAATTAGTCGAAGATTTAGTCCCTGAAACCATTTCATTAGGGGCCGTTGTAAAAGTACTGCAAAACTTGTTACAGGAAAATATTCCCGTTCGTGATATGCGAACAGTAGCTGAAACATTGATTGAGCACGGCCGAATTAGTCAAGATGCTGGCGCGCTAACAGCGGCAGTTAGAATTGCATTAGGTCGGTCAATTGTCCAGAAAATCAGTGGCTTAGACAGTGAATTATCAGTCATTACTTTAGATCCAGATTTGGAACGCTTATTGCAGCAAAGCTTACAAGCGTCAGAAGATGGTAGCGCAGGACTTGAACCAGGATTAGCAGAAAGAATGATAAGCGCATTACAAGAAAGTACTCAGAAACTAGAAATGGAAGGTAAAAGTGCCGTACTTCTGGTGTCTGGCTTTTTGCGTCCTTGGTTGGCTCACTTTGTTCGTCATTCCATCTCAACGTTAAATGTTTTGTCGTACAACGAAATACCTGAGGACAGGCAAGTGCGTGTTGTTGGGAGTGTTGGGCAAAATGGTTAATAGATTTTAAGAGGTTATATACGATGAAAATTAAACGGTTTTGTGCCCCAGATATGCGAGAAGCACTGAGATTAGTGAAAGAACAACTGGGTGCGGATGCAGTTATTCTGTCGAATAATCGAGTGGAAGATGGCGTGGAGATTGTTGCGGCTAAGGACTACGATGAACAGGCAATTCAAGCCGCCGCTGATAAAAAAGAAGCTTTGTTTGACTCTAGGCTTGATGCGGAGTTGAAAAAAGACCGAGTGTCGATAGATTGGAACGAAGCACCAAAACAAGCTTATCGTGAGGACTATACGCCGTCCAAAAAGAAAGCCGTACGAGAAAAAGAGCAGGTTCGCCCAAAGGCAGCTAAAAAGACGCCGATAGCGAATAAGCACGAATGGTTTGAAGACCCTGCTATAAAAGCGGTAAAGCATGAACTCGATATGATGCGTCAAGAATTTAGGACGACATTAAACGAGTTATCTTGGGCTGATAGGGCACAACAAAATCCAGTCAGGATAGATGTGATTAGGCGTTTATTAGATACCGGATTTTCAAAAAAATTGAGTGTTAAATTAGCCGAAGCCGTTGTCACCGATACAGAGCTTGAAGCGGCATGGATTAATTGTCTTAAACTGGCCTCAGATGCATTGCCAATTATGGAAAATAAAATATTAGATGAAGGTGGTTTGGTCGCCTTGGTTGGGCCAACAGGTGTTGGGAAAACAACCACTATTGCAAAAATTGCTGCGCGTTTTAGAATGCGACATGGGCCAGAGTCATTAGCATTAATAACGACGGATAATTTTCGTATAGGTGCGCATGAACAGTTAAATAATTTCGCAAGAATCTTAGGTGTTCCAATGCGAGTTGCATCAACGCAGGATGATTTCCGTGACGCGTTAACGGATTTTGTCGATAAACGGTTGGTACTAATAGATACGGCCGGAATGAGTCAACGCGATATCCGTATGACTGAACAGTTTAAATTACTACGAGATGAAAAGTTTGATATTGAAAACTATCTTGTTATTTCAGCGACGACAGAATCTCGAGCAATGCGTGAAGTGATGAAAACCTTTGCAGATGCACAACCTGTTGGTTGCATATTGAGTAAATTAGACGAAACGGATTGCCCAGGTAGCGCGCTATCGGCGATTATCGAGCAGCAAATGCCATTGAGTTTTGTGACAGATGGGCAACGAGTGCCTGAGGACCTTCATTACCCATCAGCGAGTGAGCTAATGGCGAAGTTTATTGAACCAACCGAGTTAGTTGCTGATGAAGATGACATTGCGTTGTCTGTTTTATTAGATGGGTCGTCGCGACATGCGAATGTTTAAGGAAGGTTTAGATCAGGCATCAGGAATTACAACTATGACAGATAAAAAACCCGTTAGGGTTATAGCGATAGCGAGTGGTAAAGGCGGGGTTGGTAAAACAAACTTGTCAGTAAATCTTGGTATTTCATTGTGTAAATTAGGCCGTAAGGTTGCACTACTTGATGCAGATATGGGCTTGGCCAATGTTGATATTTTGTTGGGGCTACATCCAGAATATAATTTAACGCATGTGTTAAGTGGCGAAAAAACATTAGATGAAATTGTCGTTGAAGGGCCACAGGGCCTAAAAGTAATCCCAGCATCATCGGGTGTTCAGCACATGGCAGAAATGGGTACGATGGAGCAAGCGGGTATTATCAATGCCTTTAGCGAATTTCAAGAAGATATTGACTTATTATTGGTCGATACAGCTGCGGGTATTCATGGTGGTGTGGTTAATTTTGCTAGGGCCTGCCAAGAGGTGTTAATCGTTGTGTGCGATGAGCCAACCTCGTTAACAGATGCTTACGCGCTCATTAAATTATTAAACCGAGATCATGGTCTGAGCCGATTTCACGTTATTACCAACATGGTTGAGTCACTTCAACACGGGAAAATGCTGTATCAAAAACTCTGTAAAGTAACGGACCAATACTTGGATGTTGCTTTGTATTTTACTGGCGCTGTCCCTTTTGATAAAAGCCTACGTAAATCAGTTCAAAAACAACAAGCTGTTGTTGAAGCATCGCCTAATAGTCATGCTGCCGTAGCGATTAAAAACTTAGCGAAAAAAATTGATCACTGGCCTGTGCAACGTGGCGCGGCGGGTTATTTAGAATTTTTTGTAGAACGGCTTATTCAATCAAGTCAGATAGAGGAATCGACGGGGTGAACGGCATTGCGATGTATACCAACCTTCAAGCAAAAACTGCTGGGGAGCTGGTTGCTAAGCATGCGCCATTAGTTAAACGAATTGCCTATCATCTATCCGCAACGCTTCCTGATACGGTTTTGATTGAAGATCTTATTCAATCGGGCATGGTCGGTTTATTAGAAGCCTCCAGTAACTTTAACGATAAGCATGGTGCTAGCTTTGCTACGTATGCAGGTATTCGGATTCGTGGCGCGATGTTAGATGATGTTAGGCGCACAGACTGGACACCTAGATCGGTGCACAGAAAAGCGCGTGAGATTACTAAGGTTATGAGGCAGATTGAGCATGAAACTGGTCGAGATGCGCGCGATACCGAAATAGCGTCTTTGCTAGAGATTACGATTGAGGAATATCATAAAATATTGCAAGACAGTACGTGTTGTCGATTGTTCAGTACCGATGAGGTAGAGAGCGACAATCAACAAGTTTCTTCATCTGAAAATATTTTAGAAAATATTAATGAAGAAGATTTTAGAGTGGCGCTCGCTAACGCTATTTCAGGTTTACCAGAAAGAGAACAAATGGTCGTGTCATTGTATTACGACAATGAACTTAATTTAAAAGAGATTGGCGCTGTATTAGGGGTGAGCGAATCACGTGCTTGTCAAATTAATAATCAGGCGATGCTTCGTTTAAAGTCACGCCTATTTGATTATGCGCCAGCTAAATAATTACTTGTTTAATAAAATAAGCGTTATTGCTTTATGCTCACTTTTTTGATTGGGAAATTTGGGTGGGTAATGAAGGTTTTAACCAATGATATTTTGTTTTCAGTTCCGAAGGTAAATAATGAGACTAACGGGACAGGCTCTGCTTTGTCATTTGCTTATCAATACCATCAATTAAGGAGTTTATAAGTTGGATATTTTGACTATATTGGGGGTAATTATTGGCTTTGGTGCCATTTTGGGTGGAAACCTCATGGAAGGAGGCCACCTCGAGGCACTTATTAATGGCCCCGCCGCATTAATTGTGATCGGTGGAACCTTTGGTGCCGCTTTATTACAATCCCCGGCTAAGGTATTTTTTGGCTCGCTTAAATTATTGCATTGGGTTCTATTTCCACCAAACCTTAAATTGCAGCACTCAATTGATAAAATCATTGAATGGAGCGAGATAGCTCGACGCGAGGGTCTACTCGGCCTTGAGGCCATTGTTGATGAAGAGCAAGAAATGTTTGCAAGAAAGGGATTGCAGTTATTGGTTGATGGTGCAGAACCAGAAATGATACGAGATATTTTAATGCTTGAGTTGGAAGCATTAGAAGCTCAACAACTACAAAGTGCAAAGGTTTATGAATCAATGGGGGGTTATGCGCCTACGATTGGTATTATCGGTGCTGTTATGGGGCTTATCCATGTGATGCAAAATTTATCTGACCCAAGTAAATTAGGTGCAGGTATTGCTACGGCTTTTGTTGCAACAATTTATGGTGTGGGTTTGGCTAATTTATTGTTTATACCAGTGGCCGCTAAGCTGAAGTCGCACATTCAAGCATTCTCGCAAGCTAGAGAAATGATGATAGAAGGGATTGCCGCGATTGCAGAAGGTGAAAACCCGCGCAACGTTGAAATAAAACTGCAGGGTTATTTGTAAGCTATGGCCCGACGCAAAAGAAAGTTCGAAGAGCATGATAATCACGAACGGTGGATGGTCTCTTATGCGGATTTTATTACGCTTTTGTTTGCTTTTTTTGTGGTGATGTATTCTGTCTCATCGGTTAATGAAGGTAAATATCGAGTACTCTCAAGCACGTTAGATGGGGCTTTTAAAGGGCAACCAAAAACAATGACCCCGATTGAAATTGGCGATATCCTTCAAAATAAAGAGCTTATTGAAAGGCTGATGAAATTAGAGAATGGCGGAGATAACATTATTCCTGAGTTGTTTTCTGATTCTAAACCGAAGTTAACCGCTGAAGTTGTTGATAATGGTGTGGAAGGTGCTCAAAAATTAAGTGAAGCAAAAGTACTCGATCAGCTTGCTGATAAGTTAGAGTCAGCGTTGTCACCTCAGATTGATAGGGATCTTGTATCGGTTGAAAAAAATGACCTCTGGGTTGAAATAGAGCTGAATAGTAATATGTTGTTTGGAAGTGGTAATGCCACTTTATCAGATGAGGCCTTACGAGTGCTTTGGAAAGTGGCCAAACCAATCCGGCAGCTAAACAATACGGTACAAGTAGAAGGGTTCACTGATAATCTCCCAATTAATTCGTATGAATACCCATCAAATTGGGAGTTATCTGCTGCTCGTGCCGCGAGTGTTGTTCATTTATTTGCTAAATATGGGGTTAATCCCGAGCGTTTGGCTGCGGTAGGCTATGGCGAACACCAGCCAGTTGAAGATAATAGAACGCCAGAGGGTCGAGAGAGAAATAGGCGGGTCGTGATTGTTATTCAGTCTAATGCGATATCACGATTTACAGATAAAAGAAAAACTACCGATAATGCGGATAAAGAATCGTTAGTTGTTGAAGAGAAAGCGGTTGAGTTAATAGAAGCGATTGAAGCTCCACTAGGTCATGTTATTGATTCAGATGAGCCGATGATTGAGAAGATAGAAAAACTTGAAAAAGCTAAAAGTAGTCGATTTAATAAGTTCTTAAGACAATGACACAAATAGGTGATATTCATGGCTGGTATAAATAAAGTGACACCAAGTCGTGTGATTCGGCCCATTAAATCGGGTGATAAAAACCAAACAAATACCAAAAAACAGGATACAGAACCCGAGTTGAAAGATAAGGTTACTGAGTCGGATACACCTGTTAAACATATAGATGAAAGGGTCTGATGGAACTATATATTGTGATCTTGGGTGTTTTTTTCTTTGTGGCTATTGTTATGTTATTCATTGCTCTATTTAAAATGCAACGCTTGAATAAGTCTTTAGAGGCTAAGGTGGCTGAGGTATGTAAAAAGATAGAAACGGTGCAGCATGACGTTTCAGCGCTTTGTGCGAGTGGCTTAGGGGTTGATGAGCGTGTTGGTGGAACTGAACGCCGAGTTCGTAACTTAATTGAGCGTTTAGAAGAACTGGAAGAAAGCGACTCTTTTGAGCACTTACAGGAATTTCAAGGTGCGATTGAAATGGCGCAAAAAGGCGCTGGTATAGAAGAAATTGTCGAGAAGTTTCATTTAACGGTGGATGAGGCGGGCCTCCTGATTCGTTTACATAAAGCGTAGTGTTACTTGTTAGAAACGTTATCCGGTATTTTGTCGGATAGTAAATAAGCAAACGCTATAACTTCTGCAACTGCAATGTATAAGGCCTCAGGTATTTCTTCTCCCAAGGGGATACTGCTGAGAATCTTTACTAGCTCTGGGTTGTTGTCCAATGGGATATCATTAGCAATGGCAAGGTCAATAATTTCTTGAGCGAGACTCCCACTGCCTTTGGCGGTTATTGTTGGTGCGTTTTGACCATCGTATTTTAACGCTACGGCGATATCGGCAGGGTTAATAATGTCAGTCATTATGCCTTCTCACTTAAGATAGACGTGCTGGGCTTTACTGGCTGAATGACCGGGTCGGGCCCATTGCTAACTTGGATGCGCTCGGGTTGTAAGTTAGCGCGAGTGAGTTGCTCTTTAAATAAACTTAAATGACGTTGAATTAAGTTTTTTGTTTCTGGGCTTTCGGCCCAAAAATTGGCATCAATTTGCTGGTTATTTATGCTTAGTTTGTTCTTAATTAAGCCAAGTTTTGGTGGGTTCATCTCCAGAGAAACAGTCCATTTCTGTTCGACATCTTTGTCTTGTGTTGTGGGTGAGTCTTCTTGCTCAATTTTTAAAAACACGGATTCAGAAGCATGATGATTTAAAAACGGAATTTCAACTTGCCAAGTTTGGCGGTTGCCAGTGTTCTCAGTATGGGAGCTAGCTAATTGGTTTAAGGTGATTTTTGCAACACTACCTTCTGTTTTGTTGATTAGCTCCTTTATTTGATTTTCTAATAATAAGGCTGGGTTTATTGTTTGTGCGATAGAAGCGGGTGATTTGATTGGTATTGGAAGAGGGTTTTGACCTGTTGGCTGAGGGGTGTTTACTGTTGCTTTTGGCCAAGCTTTTAATAACTGAATAAGTTTAATAAGATTGCTTTTTAGGTCAACTTGAGTAAAGCCAATAGGGGCTTGGTTAATTGGCAGTAATGGATTTTGGCCAAGTGTGAGGCTTTTTTTTATAACATGAGTAGTTGTATTTAGGGTCGCATTATTCTCCAATAGTGCTTGTCGTAATTTAGGTTCTAAAAACATGCCTGAGTTTTGTAGGGCACTCTTAAAGCCCTCGCTAGATGCAAGTTTCTTTTGATCGGGCAATGACTGGAGAATGCTTACGGCTAACCGCTTGATCTGCATTGATTGAGATGTGAGCTCTTGAGCATGAGAACTAGCAGTAGGACTAGTGGTTAATAAAGTTTGCTGGTTAATACTTGTAAAGACACGCTTTAGAGGGTGTTGAAACTCATTAACCGGTGTTTGCTTTGGAATTAATCGGCGCAAGCTAGCGTCAATAATGCTTGCTTGTTGGATAGGAGGTTTTACCTTAAGGATAAGTTCTGATGCCGTTTTTTCTACCAATACGTTAATAGTTTCACCAACGGTGACTGGGACACTAGTTTTAGCTTGAAGAGTCTGATTCCCTAGGCGAATAATAATGTCAGTTTTGTTGGGTAACAGCTGGATAATTTTAGCCTGTGTAGATTGGCCAGTCTGTAGTTTATCAAGGGTTAATGTTGATTTCGCAGTCTCTAATATTGGACTGCTAAAGTTACTGGGTATCTCCAAAGAATCTAAGCCGCAACTTAGTTGAACAGTTGTTTTATGTTAGCGAGTTCTTCTTGTGCATTCTCTATAACATCGATTGAGTCACTGGGGTCCTTGAGCAATTTGCTAAGACGCTCATAAGCTGGAACGCTTGAGGGCTCCGGATGCTTTTCTTGTAGAGGCGTGTTTCTAAAACTGAGTAATTGAGCAACTATGACCAAGTCGGTGTAATTAGCAGGCTGATCAGTTTTACGCTCCCAACTCTCGGCATTAAGGGCTAACTCAACAAAGTCTTCAGTAAAATTCCATTTTTTCAACACCATTTTTCCTATAACAGGTGTTAGCTTTTCAAGGGTATGCTGTACATCACGTTTATTGGTTATTAAGTTCGGGTGTTTATCAGCATGCGTTAAAATGGGTATGGCGCCAATGTCGTGTATTAAGCCTGCTAACATGGCTTTATCTGTATTGAAGCCCTTAAGTTTCTTAGCCATAATGGCGCATATTCCAGCAACATCTCGGCTATGCAACCAGAGTGCTGAAATTAATTCCTTAACATCTTTTGTTTTTGCATTAAAAACCATTCTCATGGTAAAGGTAGTGATGAGGTTGCTAATGGCTTTTAGTCCTAGTCGTGTGATCGCAGGTGGAAGAGCCTCAATTCGTTCACGCCCTCGAAATAAAGGGCTATTAGCAACTTTAATTAGTTGGGCGGTAATTGCAGGGTCCTGTTGAGTTATTCGTGCTATTTTATCTGATGTTGCATGAGGGTCGGAAATGGCCGTTCGAACTTTTATGGCGGTTTCTGGAATAGAAGGTAATTCCAATTTGTCAGCTTGCATTTCCTGAGTAACTTCAAAATAGAGCTGGTTATATAGTAAGGAATCTTCGTTTTCTTCAAGGATTTCAACCTCAGTATTCTCACCAAGTGATACGCCATTCATCAACGCGTCTAACGTTGAGCGCTTTATAGAAAGTAATGTCACTGGTTCGACTGCGACAGCCGTTGCTCGGTGTGGAGTATTGTTATCAATAGGGAAGCGAGCCTCCATTTGCCCACCTTCAATGATTCTCTCTTGGTTACTAGAGAGAGTAAGCCGTGCCTTGCCTTCTAAAAGATATACTTGTTTGTCGTCATTACTACCGGCAGAAAATAAAATGCTATTGGTATCGAAACTTTCTGTTTGTGCCATTTCTTGAAGTTGTCGTTTGCTGCTATCAGAAAAATTTCTAATAGGGAATAAAGAGTTAACTTCTTCGTTTGTTAGATTTCTAGTAGACATCTTTTAAAGTATTTTGTTGGTTCTTAATTGAGTTAAAATGATCAGTTAGCACGTTGCGTTAAATATAATCCTTTCTATGGCTTTATGACAATCAAATTACAAGAAATAAATACAATTAACCAGTTAGTTAGCTATGGTGAGCATTTGTTTGATGAGGCTAGACTGTATTTTGGCCATGGCACGGATAATGCGATGGATGAGGCTGCGTATATTGTGTTAAGTATCACGAATAACTTACCACTATTAGATGATCAGGTGTTTGTTGAAACTGTTGATGCTGATGCTAAGAAAAAAATACTAGATGCTTTTGATCGAAGGGTCAAAGAAAAAATCCCTGCAGCTTACATAGTAGGTGAAGCTTGGTTTGCAGGATTAGCATTTTCGGTTAATGACGATGTTTTAGTTCCGCGTTCACCGTTTGCTGAATTGATTGATAGTGGTTTTTCGCCCTGGGTTGATGTTGATAAAGTCGGCCATATTTTAGATTTGTGTACAGGAAGTGGCTGTATTGGTATTGCTTGTGCGGTTTATTTTCCCAACACGATGGTCGATTTAGCGGATATATCAACGACTGCACTGGATGTGGCCAGAAAGAATATTCAGCGACACGCAGTAGGGGGAAGGGTTGAAGCTATTGAGTCCAATTTATTTGATGGTTTGGTTGGAAAAAAATATGACTTAATCGTTAGTAACCCGCCTTATGTTGGGCATAGCGAACTATCTGCTTTACCAGAAGAGTTTTATAAGGAGCCTAGGCTTGGTTTAGATGGGGGAGCATCAGGGTTGGACTTGGTGCATAAAATTCTCGTCAATGCACTAGAGCACCTTAATGATGGGGGTGTTCTGTATGTAGAAGTCGGTAATACAGATGAAGTGCTTCAGTTGTGTTACCCGAAGGTGCCTTTTTTATGGCAAGATTTTGATTATGGTGGCCATGGGGTTTTCATGCTAACAAAAGAACAATTATTGGAATACAACAGTCAATTTCAAGCTAAACTAACATAATTAATTAACGAGTAAGCGGACAACGATGTCAGGAAATTCAATTGGAAAAATCTTTACTGTTACTGGCTTTGGAGAAAGCCACGGTCCTGCTATCGGTTGTATTGTAGATGGTTGCCCTCCTGGGTTAGAGCTATGTGAAGCAGATTTACAAGGGGACCTTGATTTAAGAAAACCAGGTACGTCGAGGCATACGACTCAACGAAAAGAAGCAGATGAAGTTAAAATTTTGTCAGGTGTGTTTGAAGGTAAAACAACAGGCACACCTATTGGACTGCTTATACAAAATACGGATCAACGCTCTAAGGATTATTCAAATATCAAAGATACTTTTCGCCCTGGTCATGCAGATTATAGTTACCAACAAAAATATGGTTTTCGTGATTATCGTGGGGGTGGGCGATCGTCTGCTCGTGAAACTGCAATGCGTGTTGCTGCAGGTGGAATTGCCAAAAAATATTTAAAAGAAAAACTGGGTATAGAAGTTAACGGCTATTTGGCTCAATTGGGTCCGATTAAAATTGATGTTGTTGAGATGGCAGGTGTACATGAAAACCCTTTCTTTTGTCCCGACCCCAGTAAAGTGGATGAATTAGAGACGTATATGGATGCATTGAGAAAATCTGGTGATTCAGTGGGCGCTCGCGTTAATGTTAAAGCAACGGGTGTTCCGGTGGGTTTAGGCGAACCTATTTTTGATCGCTTAGACGCAGAATTGGCACATGCTTTAATGAGTATTAATGCGGTTAAAGGTGTTGAAATTGGCGCTGGGTTTGACTGTGTTGAGGCATTAGGGACGGAGTTTCGTGACGAAATGACACCGAATGGTTTTCTTAGTAATCATGCGGGTGGGATTTTAGGTGGCATCTCAACGGGGCAAACAATTTCGGCGAGTATCGCATTAAAGCCTACGTCCAGTTTGCGCCTTCCTGGCCAATCGGTCGACAGTGAGGGTAAGCCTATTGACGTGGTGACAAAAGGGCGTCACGACCCGTGTGTGGGCATAAGGGCGACACCTATTGCTGAAGCGATGATGGCGATTACGCTGATGGATCACGTGCTTAGGCATAGGGGGCAAAATATGGATGTTAGATCAACGATGCCGATTATTCCATCAGGTGAGGAATTGTTATAAACCTCGCTTCGATAGTTAGTCAGGTCTAAATTGCAACGACAGCAAAAGCTGCCATATTGGCGGTTGTCCGGGTTTTATTTCTTTTATTTTGCATCGTTGGGTGCATTTATGCCATATCTAGGCTTGTACCTAACATCTCTTGGCTATATGGCTGCGCAAGTTGGTTTGGTCTTTGCGGTGATGCAAGGCACGAAGCTTGTTTCGCCCAGTATTCTGGCATGGCTCTCAGCTAGGTTTGATAATCGAATGCGACTCGTTCAGCTGGCTTCATTTGTCGCCGCGGTCGCCTACAGTAGCCTGTTATTCGAACAAGGTTTTACTGGAATATTGCTAGCGACTTTTATATTCAGTTTCTTTTGGAACGCAATGTTGCCACAGTTTGAATCGATTACGTTAACGAAGCTTGGTAGTGAAACAAGGCTTTACAGTGGGATACGATTATGGGGTTCTGTAGGTTTTGTTGTGACGGTTGCTGGTGCAGGGTATATCCTGAATATGACGAGTTTAAATGATTGGCCTTTATTGGTTAGTTTATGCCTAATAATGATTTTTCTATCTAGCCTCCTTTTAAGTGAAAAAGGACGGCGTAAGCATAAAAAAGGCGGCCCAGCAATTTTCTCGATTTTGAAACAAAAAAAAGTTGTCGCTTTTTTTCTGGTGGTCTTTCTCATTCAAGCTTCCCATGGTGCTTACTACGCTTTTTTTTCCATATTATTGGATAAGTTAAACTACAGTGAAACGGAGATAGGGCAGCTTTGGTCTTTGGGTGTGCTAGCTGAAATTGTATTATTTATTGTTATTCAAAAGGTTCTTCATCATGTTTCTTTACGCTGGGTGCTATTACTGAGTATTTTTTTAACGGTTATTCGGTGGTTAATCATTGCTTGGCTTAGTGAGACTGTTAGCGCGTTGATACTCGCTCAAGTGTTACACGCAGCATCATTTGGTGCTTTTCACGTGGTTTGTATCCAGCTAACGCACCATTATTTTAAAGGGCCTACTCAAGATAAGGGGCAGGCACTGTATAGCAGTGTGGGTTATGGCGCGGGAGGCATGTTTGGTGGCTTGGTTGCAGGTTTTTTGTGGGATGGTTTTGGCTCTGAATGGGTTTTTACAATAGCGTCATTATTAAGCTTGATAGCGTTTTTTGTTGCCTGGAGATGGGTTGAGAAAAATAACCCAGAAGACCTTCAGGCAACGGGTGAAAGTGTTAGTTCTATTTGATGTGTAAAATATTCCAATTGAAATATTTGTTTAATTTAAATGACTTAAGATAACTAAACAACTTTAAAATTTAGATATTATGAAACCTTTAGATACTAAAAGATTAACGATAGGCATCTCTTCGATGGCCTTATTCGACCTTGTTGAATCAAATAAGGTGTTTGAAACCGAAGGTAAAGAAGCCTATTGTGCTTATCAAATTGCTAGAGAAGACGAGCCTCTTAATCCCGGTGTTGCTTATCCATTAGTGAAGAAGCTTTTAGGGTTGAACGATCGATTACCTGAATCCTTGGTGGAAGTCGTCTTGTTGTCGAGAAATAGCGCAGATACGGGATTGAGAGTATTTAACTCTATCAGTGAACATGATTTAGATATTAAACGGGCTGCGTTTACTAGTGGTGAAACGCCTTTCGGTTATATATCTGCTTTCGAAGTGGATTTGTTCCTGTCTACATCCCCAGACGATGTGCGTAAGGCATTAGAAGCTGGACACGCTGCTGCGACCATTTTATCAGGTAAAGGTAGTACGACAGATAATGGCCAGTTACGTATTGCTTTTGATGGCGATGCGGTTATTTTTTCTGATGAGTCTGAGCGAATATATAAAGAAAAAGGCTTGGATGCTTTTACCGAAAATGAGCAATTATCAGCAAAAGAACCGATGACAGGTGGGCCTTTTAAATCATTTCTCGCCGCGCTTCATAACTTGCAAAGTCAATTCGCCGAAGATATATCGCCAGTTCGTACGGCGTTAGTGACTGCTCGTTCGGCGCCAGCACATGAACGAGTTGTTCGTACACTTCGTTCTTGGGGTATTCGAATCGATGAGGCGCTTTTCTTAGGTGGGTTGCCAAAAGGGCAGTTTCTTAAATCATTTGGGGCGGATATTTTCTTTGATGATCAAGCCGCGCATTGCGAGTCTGCCCAACTACATGTTGCTACTGGTCATGTGCCACATGGTATCGCTAATGAAAGTTAACTATTAAGGCCGAAGTCGAAACGCATCATGTCGGATGGTTCTTGTAAAAAGTATCCCTGAGCAGCATCAATGCCAATATTCCATAAAAGTGCGAGTGTATTCGCATTTTCAACGGACTTAGCAATAGTTTTAACGTTGTTTCTACGGGTTACCTCGATAATATTTTTAATGATGTCTTGCGATTCTTTGTTATTAATTAGGTTTTGGCTAAAAGTGCCGTCAATTTTTAAGTAATCAACACAATATTCCTTCAGCATTTTATCAGTGATTTGGCTGAAGCCAATTTGGTCGAAGGCGATTTGGCAACCACACTCTTTTTTAACCAAATTGATGAAGTTTTTTAATATAGTCGGTTCAGTCTTTACATCAGAAAAACTAATTTGGAAGACTAATAAACTAGCATCAATGTTATGAAGTGTTAACTCACTCACCAGTGTTTCCATAAATGAATCATTACGATAAGTTGCATTAGAGATGGAGATAAAAAATCTCCTTTTTATCCCTTGTCGTGAAGCTTCCCTAATTTGTTTTACCGTGTTCTTCAGTACCCATTCGTCTAATTGATTAATATAACCCGTTTTCTCAGCAGTAAGAATGAAGTGATCGGGTGCTATGTGCGCATTATTGCCATCAAGAATACGGAGTAGAACAGCATAGTTTTCTGTCGATTTTTGTGAGAGCTCGACAATAGGTTGGTACATAGAGTGAAGCCTATTTTGTTCTAATGCATCCCTTATTAAACGTGTGTTATTTTCCTCGTCAATGATGACAGTTAAGGGTGTCGTTACTGAGTCAAACACATGGATTTGGTTGCCACCATTTGAGCACGCGTTGTCGCAAGCCTTATCTGCTTGAGAAATAAGTTGTTTTGACGTTGTAACTCGAGGGTCAATAAAACTAACGCCAATGCTTAAGGTTAATTTAATGTATTGACTATCGTCACCGAACAACATGTTATTTACGTTAGTTAATATCTGTTGGCAGTTTATTAAGAAATCTGAGCGGTTTAATTTATCTGAGAACAAGGTGAATACAGCATCACCATATCGAGCCAAGATTTCATTACTGATAGAGGACTCGTTGATGATATTGGCGACTGAACGGACAACATCGTCAGTATAGGTAATACCGTGCTGTTCTCGAATATTACGGAAATCATCAATAAGAATAATAGCCAGTGAACCATGCGGTTCATCACTGACCATCTCTCTATCTATATACTCGATTGAAAATCGTTTGTTGTACAAGCCTGTTTCATGGTCAAAAGTACGTAAATCGGTAAATCCCTTCTCTACATTGCTCCATGCATCAGGGTTATGAATTAGGACTTGAGTACATAGTTTATCGTTAACAAAACAGTGCGTTTTGTAGATCGTGGTAATAAATGAGTCATCATCTCGAGTTTGGATAAGAACGGATAGGACGGTTTCATCAGGTAAAGACTCTAATGAAGTGTTTAAGTTTCTTTTGGATAAATTCCCACCGATAGGGCAAGCGGTTGGGCTACTAAATTCAAGCACCGGTGAGCAGATAATATTTTCATCGGCGGGTATATTGAAAATCCGCTTGTAGGCCGAATTGGTTGCCCAGTATTGTCCATCATGAATTAGTGCTACACCATCTTCAGTATGCTTTAAAAATGAATCAAATCGATAGGATTCATTTTTAAATTGTGAACTGACTTGGTGAAGTTGGTATTTATTCTGTTGGCACTTTATCTCACGTGAAATGGATTTTGCAACAAGGAAACTAGGGTTAAATGTGCGAATATCAATGATGTTTTCGACATCGTAGCGGCTGCTTTCTTGCGGATCTAATTCATTGTTAGACACTAAAATAAGAGGGAAGTGAAAAAAGTGTTGTTTAACTTTTTCTAACAGCTCAGTATTTTTAAGTTCGGTGTCATGAAGCTTCACTAAGACCAAGTTTATGTTAGCGAACGTTTTTTTTGCTGAGTTTAATTGAGCTATAGAGGTTGGTGTCAAGACAACATCTACACCAATGCTGGCTAACGCAAGATCTAAAACCTTGTTTTCTTCTATTGAAAAATTGAGAGTCAGTACGGTCCGCTTAGTCATCCATTAGCCAAATATTAGTATTAAACTACCTTAATCTAGATTGGTTTCTTTTGAAACCGTGTAATGCGTAAAAACTTGATTTGTTTCGATAAGTTCACCAATTGAAAAAGTGCTTATATTGTCCTTTGTTTTTAGCACGATATCTTCGTGCGCATTATTAAGCGAGAATGGGCTAATAATAGCGTCAGGCTGATTAATAGTAGGAATACCTTGGAGAAATATGACCGGTTTTTGGGGGGCTTCTTTATCGTGTGGTTTAATGTTGGCAATTTTAAGACTGGATGCCATCATTTGAGCTCCAACAGAAATATCTCCGTCCTGAAGGGTGTTGATGTGCCTAATAATAGCCAGGTGAACTACCTGGTTTTTGGTTTGAATACCAATTAGATCGCACGCTTTTAAAAGAGCTTTATTATTGGCATGTACTTTAAAGTTTAATCCTTGTAGGCTTGTATCGTTTGTTTCAGCATTTAGTGATTCACCTTTTTCGCCTAGTTTCACGGGTTTTTTCTTGCCCCAAATGCTATTGGCGGAAAGCGAGTTGTCGGCAGGTGCTTTGAGGGCCTTGTTGATGGAAGATGATTTGAGGATCTTGTTGATGGAAGCTTCATTCTTTAAGTACTGACTTCTTTGGTGGTCATCTATAGGAATTAAGCTTAGGTCATAAATATCTAAATTTAGAGGGTCATTTATCGTGGGCAGAGTCTTTTTATTAAAGTAATCAGGGTTTTGTTTGAGTATTAGAGCTCTGATGATACTATCAAACCCTGGGTAGACGGTTACTTCTTCAGATTGCTCATGCCGAGCTTCTTTGCGACTTTGTACGCCACGCCAGCTGGGCAATAATTGATGAATAACCTCTTTGGATAGAATGGGCTTTTTAGAAACTAAAGAGATTGCGCCATGTCTTTCTGGTGCAATAATGTCATCACTTTGCATGAACTGGATGAGACGCTCATTGTTTAAAAACCGGTATTGGTTGTCGCTGACTGATAAATCGGATATGGGGATAGCAGGTGACGATGATGATAAATCAACGCAAAAGGTCGAGGCGTCATCGCGTGTTGGGGTTATTAAAATATTATCAGACTGTAAAGATAATATTCGTTGAATGGTTTTTATTTCACTTTGTCTAAACCGGTTAGATGCGGCTAAATGAAAATAATGGATTTCTTTAAATTCATTTTCAATCGTCGTCGACTTATCTTCATCTAATGTTAAGTAGTCATGCTGGTGAATACATAGGCTTTCGGCAAACTCAAATAGAGCATTAGTTCGATTCCAAAAATCAAGGCTAACTTGCTTGTAAAGAAGTGATTGTAAAAATTGAATAACTTCAAGCAGCTCAAGAGCACGATGCAGAACGAGGCCTCTTTGGTGCTCAGAAAAATCGAACGACTCCTTACTATCGCCAGAAGTACCAGCGTCCATAAAGCCTGTAGAACAAGCAATATCTATATAAATTAAACTAAAGTTTGTTAACACGGTTAGTGTTTTTGAGGAAATTTCAGATAGTTTTTTTGTTAAAGGCAGGCTCGCTCTTTCTAACTCTTCTGAACAGATTGAAAGCAGTTTTATGACACAAGGCTTAACCGCCTCAGAAATTTTAAATTTATCTAATGGGTTAATATCGGTCGTTAAAAGTGCTTGCGATGCGACGGACATCATGTCGGCCGTTGATGTTGTATTTAAAACGGGTAATGAATCGGCCCATTCTAAGCAAGAGGTGATATTAGGCTCGAACGGTAAATCTACCTGAGATTTTATTACTGTAGGCCTAATTCTATCCTTGAATTTTTTCTGCGTATCCATGTTGCTCTCTAGTGTCTGTTGTAGTGGCGCGTATCTAATGTGTTTATTGATAAGGTGTGTTGATTATGCGCCTTATTTTTAAAAATGTTAATAATTCTAGCTGTTTCTTGCAATGATAGTTTTATACATTTTGCCTGGCTCCTCACGAACTAACTTTGGTACTAGATAGCCGGGTAGTTTTTTTTGTATTTGATGATAAACGTCATCGGCATGTGACATGGTGGAGTCAAAATGCATAGCACCGGTAACTTTATCAAGTAGGTGTAAGTAATAAGGTATCGTGGAGCAATTGAATAAGCGGTGGCTCAACTTAACCAATGTCTCTGCGTTATCATTGACACCACGTAATAATACCGTTTGATTCAGTAGGGTGACCCCTATCGTTTTAAGTGATAATAAAACGTTAGATACGTCATCGCTAAGTTCATTCGGGTGATTGCTATGAATCACCATAATTATTTTTTTGCTGGTGGATGATAGGGTGTCTAGTAATTTTTTCGTTATACGGCTTGGTAACACGATGGGAAGGCGGGTGTGTATCCGAATACGCTCAACCTGGGGTTGCTTAGCCAGTTCTTCGATTAAATATTGAAGTTTCGAGTCACTCAGGGTTAAAGGGTCGCCGCCACTGAGAATAACTTCTGTTACATCTGGATGGTTTGATAGGTACTGATTGATTGAGTCGAGTTGTGAGCGATGTGCACTGTTATCAGTGTAAGGGAACTCTCGACGAAAACAATAGCGACAATGTATGGCACAAGCTCCCGTGCTGATGACCAAAATACGGCCATGGTACTTATGCAATAAGCCAGGTGAAACACTAGCTGGATTATCGCCAACGGGGTCGCTTAAGAAATCGGGATGCTTTTCAAGCTCATCCGGATGAGGAAGGACTTGCCGAAGCAGTGGGTCGTTCCAGTCGGATTTAGCCATGCGTTCAGCGTAACTTTGGGTGACGAGTAATGGAAAGTTTTTCGCCGCTTCGTTGTATAGTTTTAAATCAGTAACATTTAACTCTAAAAAACTTAATAATTCATTAATGTTTGTAAAGGCAGATTGCAGCTCACGTTGCCAACTGGGAATTAAGGAAGTTTTTTCAATGTTAATCATGTTAACCATTATAATGGCGATTAATTGAAGAACATTATAATTTAACTATTAACGAGAATTTATATGGCGACCTATAGTACAAGCGAGTTCAAGGGTGGTTTAAAAATCATGTTGGATGATGCACCCTGTTCAATCATGGAAAATGAATTTGTAAGACCGGGCAAAGGCCCCGCGTTCAGTCGCGTTAAAATTCGTAACCTAAAAACAGGCCGCGTCATTGAACGTACGTTCAAATCAGGTGAATCGGTTGAAGCAGCGGATGTTATGGAGACAGAAATGTCTTATTTGTATAACGATGGTGATTTTTGGTATTTCATGGATGATGAAACATTTGAACAGGTGTCAGGCGATGCGACTGCTGTTGGAGATGCCGCGAAATGGATTAAAGACCAAGATAAATGCACGGTCACACTATGGAATGGGGCACCTTTACTGGTGACTGCGCCTAACTTTGTGGAGCTTGAAGTGACCGATACTGACCCAGGATTAAAAGGCGATACCTCTGGTGGAGGCGGTAAACCTGCTACGCTTGAAACGGGCGCGGTCGTACGTATTCCTTTATTTGTTCAAATTGGTGAAGTGATCAAAGTCGATACCCGTACAGGCGAGTACTCTGCACGAGTAAAAAGTTAGTTTTTAATTGACCGACCATTATAATCAGCAATGGCCGCCGACTTGTTCGGCGGCTTTATTGTATAAACGAGCCGAGCTTTACCAGTCGATCAGGGCGTTTTTTATGGAAAAAAACGTGTTAGAAGTTGATACGCCTGTGTTATCAACTGCGGCAAGTTGTGACTTGAATTTAGACAGCTTCAGTACCGATTTAACAAAAACAAAGAAGTTGTATTTGCAAACATCACCAGAGTTTGCAATGAAACGTTTGCTAGCATCGGGTTCTGGTTCAATTTACCAAATTGCGAAATCCTTTCGTCAATCTGAACAAGGGCGATTCCACAACCCTGAGTTTACATTATTAGAATGGTATCGGCTTGGGTTTAAATTGGATGACCTAATCGGCGAAATGATTGAGCTATTAATGCTTTGTTTTGGGCAAAATTTAGCATTTACAACTGTAACGTACCAGCAAATATTTTTGCAATTAACCGGTATAAACCCTCATCAGGCAACGTTAAGTGAGTTAATGAATTACGCAGCTAACCGTGGTAATCCAGAGGCTCTTGGTATTTGTGGTGACAATTTGGCAAATGGGTTGGATTATGTCTTTAGTCAATACGTTCAGCCTAAGCTAAAAAAAGAAGTCGTGTACTTTGTTACGAATTACCCAGCATGCATGGCGATGCTCGCAAAACTAGATGACGGCGAGCCCGTCACGGCAAAGCGTTTTGAGGTGTACTTTAATAATGTGGAATTAGCGAACGGTTACGAAGAGTTAACCGATGCAGTTGAGCAAAGGCAACGTTTTCAGCATGAACTAACGGAACGGAGCGAGGCTGGCTTAGATGAGGTGCCGATGGATGAACGTTTATTGGCAGCGTTATCTCATGGGTTGCCAGAATGCTCAGGTGTCGCGATGGGCTTAGATCGCTTGTTAATGTTGATGACAGAGGCGAAATCTATTGATGAGGTATTAATCTTTCCCATCGATAGAGCTTAATTGCTTATCGTGTAGACGAGATAAGCTGAAAATAGCAACAATGGCCCCAATGAGGGCTAACATCATATCTGATTGAGTGTCCCAAATATCCCCTTGAGTACCTAAAAAAGCGTGGGCGTCTTCTCCAGATGCCAGCGCGACCCACCATTCAATCAGTTCATAAAACGCACTAAAACCTAAGCAGAAACAGATGATGAAGAAATTCATCCAGTGTTTAGACAGGATGACCGCCTGACGTATGATGATTTCCCTCGCAATAATGGCAGGAATAAAGCCTTGAGCAAAGTGCCCCACTTTATCGTAGTTGTTTCGAGTAGAGCCCATCAGTTCAGCCAAGTCATCAAACAAAGGTACGTCGGCATAGGTGTAATGCCCGCCGATCATCAAAATAATTGAGTGAATAAGAATTAAGAGATAGCTTAGCGGTGTAAGAGGGAATTCTTTTCGTGTTAAGGTTAAGGCGCATAGCGCAATAATGGCGGGTAAGACTTCAAGAAACCACGTGAAATTATCTTTCGGTGCTATACCAGACCAAGTGAGAACGCCAAGAAAAAGAATAAGCCACAAATAGGTTCGAATGGTTCCGGTTTTCATTAACCGTTATGCGTTAATTTTACCAATCACTTGCCCGTGTTGAACCGCATCACCAGCGGTTAACTCATCGGCCCAAGCGACCTTGTCTTTGCCATGAAGCAAAACAATGGTTGAGCCCATATTAAATCGAGCCATTTCATCGTTCTTTTTATAGCCCAACGTGTCATCATTATACGTCCAACGTCGAATTTGATTGTGACGAGGAGGCGTTACTTCACCGTACCAAACTGTTTCGATGCTAGAAACAAATATAGCACCCACCATCACCATTGCCATAGGACCTGCGGGGGTGTCAAAGAAGGCGATGACGCGTTCATTGCGTGCAAATAATTCATCAATAGAAGCGACAGTCGTTTTGTTAACACTGAATAGTTCACCAGGTACGTGCACCATTTTTTTCAGTGTGCCATCCACTGGGAAGTGGATACGGTGGTAGTCTTTAGGCGATAAGTAAATGGTCGTAAATTGGCCATCTTCAAACTCGCTTGTTAGTTCATCGTTACCCAGCAAAGCAGATAGGTTGAATGACTTGCCTTTGGCCTGGAATATTTCACCTTTTTCTACAGAGCCAATTTGACTGATTTCACCATCTACTGGACAAGCAACCGTCGTGTGTTCATGTTCTAGCGGTCTTGCGTCTTCGCGTAACTCGCGGGTAAAAAATGCATTGAATGACTCATAGGCTTCTGGGTTGGGTTCAGCCGCTTCGGACATATTAACGTCAAACTGTTTGATGATTACCTTGATAATGGCGTTCTTTACCCAGGGCGTTTTGCAACGGGCGAGTTTATGCATTAACGCAGAAAGACTGTGCTGTGGCAGGATATGTTGCAAAGTAATAAAGAGTTTAGCCATCATAATAAAAACCTATAAGTTTAACTGAACGTTGCTTTTTGGGCAGCAGGAAGGGCTACCCCCGTTTTTATATCTGCACCCATATCGCTTAAAACAGATTCGAGTGATGCAAGGCAAAACATGACGTTGCTTGCATTTGCTGAGTGACCCATTAAACCAATGCGCCAAACTTTGCCGGCCAAAGTGCCAAGACCTGCGCCGATTTCTAAATCGTACTCATGAAGCAGGCGTTTACGAACGACGGCCTCATCAACACCAGTGGGGATAATAACAGCATTGAGCTGTGCTAAGCGAGAGCCTTCAGGCACAATAAAGCCGATACCCATTGCTTTTAGACCAGCTTTTAAGGCGCCGTGCAGTTTTTGGTGTCGTGCCCAAGCGTTTTCTAGGCCTTCTTCTTTTAACATCAGCAACGATTCGTGAAGTGCATACAAGCTGTTGACCGGTGCGGTGTGGTGGTATGAACGACCGCCGTCGCTGCCCCAGTAGCCCATTACTAAGTTTAGATCCAAGAACCAACTCTGTACCCGCTTTTTACGTTGCTTAATACGTTCTTGTGCACGCTCGCTAAAGCTGACGGGTGATAAACCAGGAACACAAGACAGACATTTTTGAGTACCCGAATAAATGGCGTCGACACCCCAGTCATCAACGAGAAGTTCTGAACCACCAACGGAGGTAACAGCATCCACGAGGGATAAACAGTCGTATTGATGCGCCAAGGCACATAAGGTTTTAGCGTCGGAAAGAGCACCGGTGGATGTTTCTGCGTGTACGAATGCCAATACGCTAGCTTCTGGGTGTGCCTTTAACGCGTCTTCAACTTTTTGTGGGTCAACGGCTTGCCCCCAATCATCATGGACCATAATGGCGGTGGCGCCACAACGTTCAACGTTTTCCTTCATGCGCCCACCGAATACACCGTTTTGACAAACAATAACGCTATCGCCAGCTTCTAATAAATTTGAAAAGCAGGTTTCCATGCCAGCAGAACCCGGTGCCGAAACAGGAAAGGTGAGTTGGTTGTCGGTTTGAAACGCGTACTGAAGCAATGTTTTTACTTCATCCATCATCTGTCCAAAACTTGGGTCGAGGTGACCTATGGTTGGGCGTGCAAGAGCAGATAAAACACGCGGGTGTACATCAGATGGACCGGGACCCATTAGCGTTCGAACAGGTGGATTAAACGTTGTTATTGTCATACCTTATTAGCCTTCAATCTTTTGGCCTGCCATAAACATCCATGTTTCGATCACTGTGTCTGGATTTAGTGAAACACTTTCGATGCCTTCTTCCATTAACCATTTAGCAAGATCAGGGTGATCAGAAGGGCCTTGGCCGCATATGCCAATATATTTATTCTGTTTGCGACATGCTTGAATGGCCATTGATAGTAACTTTCTGATGGCAGGGTCGCGTTCGTCGAATAAATTGGCAATGAGCGCAGAGTCACGATCAAGCCCTAGTGTGAGTTGTGTTAAATCGTTTGAACCGATGGAGAATCCGTCGAAGTATTCGAGGAACTCATCAGCCATTAGAGCGTTTGAGGGCAATTCGCACATCATGATAAGTTTAAGGCCATTTTTACCGCTTTCGATGCCATTCTCTTTAAGTAACTCAGTTACTTGGCGGGCTTCATCTACGGTACGAACAAACGGGATCATGACCCAAACGTTTGTTAAACCCATTGTATCGCGTACAAATTTCAATGCATCACATTCCATGTTGAAGCACTCGCGAAATGACTCAGAGATATAACGTGATGCACCTCTAAAGCCGAGCATTGGGTTTTCTTCTTCAGGCTCGTAACGATCGCCACCGATTAAATTAGCGTATTCGTTTGATTTAAAGTCTGACATGCGAACGATAACTGACTTAGGAGAAAAAGCCGCTGCGATGGTTGATATGCCTTCTACTAAACGTTTCACGTAATAGTCTTTGGGGCTGTCGTAACACGAAATACGTTTATTGATTGTTTCTTTTAAATTGGCAGGCAATTGGTCAAACTCTAAAAGCGCTTTCGGGTGGATGCCAATCATTCGGTTGATGATGAACTCTAAGCGTGCCAAGCCGACGCCTTCATGCGGAAGTGCAGCAAAGTCGAAAGCACGATCAGGGTTGCCCACATTCATCATGATTTTAACTGGGATTTCTGGCATCGAGTCGAGGTTGATTTTATCAATTTGGAAATCGAGCAAGCCGTCGTAAATAAAACCAGTATCGCCTTCAGCGCAAGAAACGGTGATGTCGGTATCTTGCGTGATATGGTCGGTAGCGTCACCGCAGCCAACCACAGCCGGTATGCCGAGTTCGCGAGCAATAATTGCTGCGTGACAGGTTCTACCACCACGGTTGGTAACAATAGCGGAAGCTCGTTTCATGATTGGTTCCCAGTCAGGGTCGGTCATGTCGGTTACTAAAACATCGCCGGCTTGAACTTCGTCCATTTGTGAAATGTTTGAGATGACACGAGCAGGGCCGGAACCAATTTTGTGCCCGATGCTACGGCCTTCAACTAAAACGGTTGACGTTTCGTTCAGTGAGTAACGTTCAATCTCTTTGCCTGCACGACTTTGAACGGTTTCTGGACGCGCTTGAACAATATAAAGCTTACCGTCTAAGCCATCTTTAGCCCATTCAATATCCATTGGCCGCTGGTAGTGTTTTTCAATCGTAATGGCAATTTCAGATAACTTCTCAACTTCGGCGTCGGTGAGTGAATACACAATGCGCGTGGCAGGGTCGGTATCAATCACTTTAACGGGTTCTTTGGCATTGGCTTCATCGTTGTAAACCATTTTAATCAACTTACTGCCTAGGTTGCGACGAAGAATGGCGGGGCGACCTGCTTCAAGCGTTGGTTTATGAACGTAAAATTCATCGGGATTCACAGCGCCTTGCACGACCATTTCACCCAAACCATAGCTCGAGGTAATAAACACCGCGTCGCGAAAGCCTGTTTCAGTATCAAGGGTAAATAAAACGCCAGATGAACTGATATCGCTTCGAACCATTCGTTGAATGCCGGCAGAAAGAGCAACGCCACTGTGTTCAAAACCTTGGTGAACTCGGTAGGAAATAGCGCGGTCGTTAAATAGCGATGCAAACACTTCTTTAATAGAATGCATAACGTTATCAATGCCATCAACGTTAAGAAAGGTTTCTTGTTGCCCAGCAAATGAGGCATCTGGTAAGTCTTCGGCGGTTGCAGAGGAGCGAACGGCTACGGAAAATTCGCTAGTCGCATCGGCTTGCATCTTAGCGTAAGCTTTTTCAATGGCGGCAGATAGCTCAGGTTGGAACGGGGTATCAATAACCCAGCTTCTAATTTCTTTTCCTGCAGCGACAAGCGCATTGACATCATCAACATCTAATGCATTCAGTTTGGCATTAATTCGATCATCAATACCGCTTTGTGAAAGAAAGTCACGGAAGGCTTTTGCAGTGGTTGCAAATCCGCCGGGTACATCCACGCCAACAGACGCTAAGTTGCTGATCATTTCACCTAAAGAAGCGTTTTTACCACCAACATGTTCCACGTCATCCATGCCTGTTGCGTCGAGCCAAACAATATATTCTTCCAACTTGCTATCCTCTGTTGTAGATACCTTGTTTCATGAGCATTCTTTCTTCATGAGAAGGTGTCTTTGGTTTAAAATTTGAATTAATCCAACATTTTAACAAAAAAACACGCGTTACATTCAATGAAAAATAGAACAATCTTTTTTATATCAGATAGAACGGCGATCACAGCGGAAACACTAGGTAATAGTTTAATGACTCAATTTGCTGGAGTTGAACGTGATCGGCATGTGATTCCCTTTATTGATACCGAAGCGCGGGCGCAGGCGGTGAAAGAAAGAATTAACAATTCATACACGGTAAATGAGGGGCGTCCGATAGTTTTTAGCACATTTACAAACGATGATTTACGAGAGATAGTGGCTGAAAGTGAGTGTATTTTCTACGACTTATTCAATGACTATATCATTAGGATGGAAAGTGACCTGCGCCAAGAGTCATCTCATGAGGTAGGTAAAAGCCATGGTTTGATAGATAAAAGTTCTTATGAGTCGCGCATTCGTGCGGTTAATTACGCGTTGGTCAATGACGATGGTGCACGGTTAGATCATTACCAACAAGCTGATGTTATTTTGGTGGGCGTATCGCGTACAGGTAAGACGCCGACATCACTCTATTTAGCTCTTCAATACGGAATTTTTCCAGCAAACTTCCCGATTACCGATAGCGATTTGGATAATTGCAGTCTTCCACGTGCTATTAAACCGTATAAAAAGAAGCTGTTTGGCTTAACGATTAGTGCAGAACAGCTTAGTCGAATACGAGAGGAACGTCGTCCAGGTAGTCCTTATGCATCTCTACGTACCTGCCAACGGGAAGTCTCTCAGGTTGAAGAGTTGTTTCAATTAGAGAATGTGCCATTTTTAAATGTTACTTCTATTTCAATAGAAGAAATTGCCGCTCAAATTCGTCTGACACGTGAGTTGGATGCGAAACAATTTTGAAATGCAGCTGGGCTAAATTTATTGTTTAGCCGAGGCATATATGTTTTGGGTATAATTAATCATTGCGAGTGATGTTGATAGCTTCTATCATCCACGCCTTTTTACACCGAACCGTAGGTTAAATAGTCGATGAGTCAGCACGTTTTTCACCCAGGGCAACGTTGGGTTAGTCATTCTGAAACCGAGCTTGGGCTGGGTATGGTTGAATTTATAGAAGGTCGTCACGTTACCTTTTTATATCCTGCGGTAGAAGAAACCCGTGTTTATGCTCTAAATAATGCACCATTAAGTCGTGTAATTTATAGTGTGGGCGATACGGTTCAGTCTATTGATGGGAGTGCACTCACGGTCGATCAAACGCAAGAACACAATAACTGCATGATTTATCTTTGTGTCGATGAGCACGGTGAGCAGGTGGTTCTGCATGAAATGGATCTGAACAGCGTTGGCGCGTTTAGTAAGCCACAAAGTCGTTTGTTTACAGGGCAAATTGATAAAAACAAATTGTTTGACTTGCGCCTTAAAACACTTGAATTTCAACGTAAGCTCGATCAATTTTCTGGGTTTGGTTTAGCCGGCCCTCGAGTACAGTTATTGCCGCATCAATTTTATATTGCCAAAAAAGTTACCGAACGAAACGCCGCGCGCGTTTTGTTAGCGGATGAAGTTGGTTTGGGTAAAACAATTGAGGCAGGCTTGATTTTGCACCAGCAATTGTTAACGGGTTCTATTGATCGGGTATTAATTGTCGTGCCGGATGCACTTATTCATCAATGGTTGGTTGAATTGCTGCGACGATTTAATTTGTCGTTTACCATTTTAGATCACGAGCGCTGTGAAGCGATAAGAGATGAAGGCGATATTAACCCGTTTGAAACTGCGCAATTAGTATTGTGTCAGTTATCGTTTTTATCTGAGCACTCTAATTATCACGCATTGGCAGTAGCCGCAGACTGGGATTTAATGATTGTTGATGAAGCGCATCATTTATTCTGGAAAGAAAACAATGTTAGTAATGAATATCGCTGTATTGAAGCGCTTGCTAACACCATCCCTGGATTACTATTATTGACAGCGACTCCCGAACAACTCGGTGTGACCAGTCACTTTGCACGTTTACGGCTACTCGACCCTGATCGCTATTATGATTTGGCCGCTTTCCGAGAGGAGCAATCAGGGTATCGAGAAATCAATCAACTGATCAAACGGTTGATGGGCGCGACATCAATAGAAGACGAATTGATGGATCCAGCGTTAAAGAACACATTAGTTGAGCTACTGGGCGAGCAGGCCTTATCTGCTGATAGCGTGTCGACAGAGTCTATTATTGATGCATTGCTAGACCGGCATGGAACAGGGCGTGTTTTATTTAGAAATACGCGTGAAAATATAGATGCGTTTTCATCTAGGCAGCTGTATTCCTATGAGCTACCGGCTTTATCGATAGAGCAAGAATTTGAGTTAGATGACGACATAGCAATGATGAAGGCGTTGTTGCCTGAAGTGTTGCTGGGTGATGAATGGCTTAATGAAGACCCACGTGTGCACTGGTTAATGGACTGGTTGGGCGAACACAAAAATGAAAAAGTGCTGTTGATTTGTGCACAGCAGAGCACGGCCGAAGAGCTCAATGATTACTTAAAGATGCGGACTATTTTTGTGTCGGCCGTTTTTCATGAAGGCATGAGTCTGATTGAAAGAGATCGGGCGGCGGCTTACTTTTCAGATACTGAAGAGGGAGCGCAGATTTTAATTTGCTCAGAAATCGGTAGTGAAGGGCGTAATTTTCAATTTGCACATCATTTGATTTTGTTTGATTTGCCGCTTAACCCTGATTTATTAGAGCAGCGAATTGGGCGTCTGGATCGGATTGGTCAAACAGACACAGTGCATATCCATGTGCCATGTATACAAGGTTCTGGCCAGCAACGTTTGATGAAGTGGTATGACAAAGGGCTGGGCGCGTTTGATCAGGTTTGTTCAACGGGGCATCATGTATATGCGGCGGTTAAAGCAGACCTTAAAGAGGCATTATTGGGTGATGTTGATGATAACGAATTTAAGGTGATTATCGAAAAAACGGCTCTTTTAATGCAGCAAAGTATTGACGATATGCATGCAGGCCGAGATTTAATGCTTGAGCTTAATTCGTGTAGAAAAGATGAAGCGCAGGCGATAATAGATGAAATTAGCCTGTCTTCAAGCCACCTGGAATTGTCGCATTATATGGAAGAGGTGTTTGAAAACTTTGGTGTAGAACAGCAATACCATAGTGAAGATAGTATCGTTATAAAACCCAGTGGTCATATGCAAAGTGACACGTTCCCCGGCTTAAGTGAAGACGGCCTAACGGCTACGTTTAACCGTAAAATTGCGCTCTCTCGTGAAGACTTTCAATTCCTAACGTGGGAACACCCGATGGTGACCGCGGCGATGGAACAGATTATCAACAGCGAGTTCGGTAATTCAACGTTTTGTACGATGGCATTGCCGCCGATTCCTGCTGGTACAGTTATTTTAGAGGCTATTTTTACGACTCATTGCCCCGCACCAAAACGTTTGCATCTGCATCGCTATTTACCTAAAACGATGAAACGAATCGTAGTGGGCTCAAATGGTTTGGATATGACTGATATTTTAAAACCAGAACATATTGCCTCCAGAATAACGTTTGTTAAAAAACCTATTGCGCTGAATATTATTGAGCACGGTCAAGAAGCGATCAAGAAACTGATTGATAAGGCTGAGCAGTTGGTTGGTAAACAGCAAGAAGAATTGGTAATAGAAAGCATTGAACATATGCAGGAACAAGAATCTGCAAGCTTAGAGCGACTCATCGCGTTAGCGAAAGTAAACCCAAGTATTCGCGATAGTGAGCTGAGTCAGCAAAAAGCCAAGATAAAGGACCTGAGGACCTATATAAAACGAGCCTCGTTTAAATTAGATGCCATTAGAGTTATATTGGTGACAGACTAATAACTTGAGAGATAACATCTTGATGAGTCAGTATTTAAGCGCTATTGGGGGTTGTTGTTTTCGAAGCCAGAGTTGAAGAACATGAAGTTTTAGACGCCTTGTTGCGCTTGAAATATCTAATAAATAGCAAGGTTGTTAATAAGGCTTACGTCACTGGTAATGGAGTACCGGTAAAGCTATCTTGCCGGTATAGTTATCATTAAAGACTGAGCTGTTGGACTATTAGGTAGGGTTTTTTCTTAAAAAGACCCATTCACTCTCTGTTGATTGCTCAGCAGAAAAAGCATAACCAGCCGTATCAAATTGTTTAATATCGCTTGGGCTTTCCAATCGATTTTTAATGATGTAAGCGCTCATCATGCCGCGTGCCTTTTTGGCATAAAAACTAATGATTTTATATTTATCATTTTTCCAATCTTTAAAAACGGGCGTTATGACAGCAGCATTTAATTGCTTTGTTTTAACAGACTTAAAATATTCATTTGAAGCAAGGTTAATTAAAACAGGGCTTTTTTGTTCTGCCAGGTCTTGATTGATCTTATCGGTAATTTTATTACCCCAAAATTCATATAAATTTTTACCTCGTTCGTTGCTAAACTTTGTGCCCATTTCTAAACGATAAGGTTGGATTAAATCCAAGGGTTTAAGTAAGCCGTATAAACCTGAAAGAATACGTAAGTGATCGTTAGCCCAAGTTAAATCGTCTTGCGATAAAGAGGTTGTATCCATGCCTTCATAAACATCACCCTTAAATGATAATAGGGCTTGTTTGCTGTTATCACTGGTGAACGGAAGTTGCCAGTCAATAAAACGGTTGCTATTAAGTACGCCTAATTTGTCACTAATGCTCATCAAAGTGGACACGTCCGATGGTGAAAGTGTTTTAAGCTGATCAATCAACTCTGCCGAGTCATCTAAGAATTCAGGTTGTGAATATATTGATGTGCTAGGCGGTGTGTCGAAATCTAACGTTTTTGCAGGAGAAATAACCAATAACATAGTCTTAACTCATTGAAGTGATGTGTTTTTGTATTGTACGGTAATTGTTGTAGATCAGTTAAGCGAAAAAAATGTCTCATTCAAAGATTATTAAAGAACAGGTTTATTATATTTGTAGCTGAAACGGCCAAAATTTAACGTTGTATGAAGCGCCGACTTAGCTTCAAATATTGACTTAAGTAACAAATTTTATTATACTGCACTGCAATAAACAAAGTTTGTTCTTATAAATCATTGGAGTTCCAAAGTATGAGTAATTCAGTAGCCCTAGTAACGGGCGGTATTGGTGGTATTGGTTCTGAAATTTCAAAGAAATTATCGCAGAGTGGCTATATTGTTGTTGCGACAACATTTAATAAAGAGATTGAAAAAGCAGACGAATGGATTGCTAGTCAAAAGGAAGCGGGCTTTGACTTTTTAGTTGAAGAAGCAGATGTAACAAGTTTTGAAGCATGTGGTGAAATGATTAAACATGTTGAAGAAACAGTTGGCCCGATTGAAGTATTAGTAAACTGTGCCGGCATTACTCGTGATGGCTTCTTGAAAAATATGGATGAGTCAAATTGGGACGCAGTGCTATCTACAAACTTAGATGGTGTTTTTAATATGACTAAAAATGTCCTAGACTTTATGCTAAAAAGAGGCAGTGGCCGTATTATTAATATTTCTTCAGTTAATGGTCAACGTGGTCAATTTGGTCAAACTAACTACTCTGCTGCGAAAGCGGGTATGCACGGTTTTACTATGGCTTTAGCGCAAGAAGTTGCACGTAAAGGTATTACAGTTAACTCAGTAAGCCCAGGTTATGTAGCGACGAGCATGGTAATGGCTATTGATGAAGATATTCGTAATGAATTGATTTCACAAATACCAATGCAACGTTTGGCTGAACCAGTTGAAATTGCAAACACCGTCAATTTCTTAGCCTCAAGCGAAGCGAGCTATATCACAGGTGCAAATATTCCTGTTAATGGCGGTTTGTTTACTAGCTTCTAAGAATTTATGGCGATTTTCTAAATAAAAAAAGGCGACCACTTGGTTGCCTTTTTTATTGACAGTTTGTCTAGTAAGCGATATTAGTGAACAGTATTTATTAAATAACTTAAAGGAGTGGTAAAAATGCAAAATGACCTAATTAAACAATGGGCTCAATTAAGTAAAAAAGCCAATGAATCATTAAAAAAGATTAACGCCTTAAATACCCAATCCATAAAGCAATTAACTAAATTACAAATGGAAATGGTTTCGAGCTGTTTAGAAGGTAGTATTAAAAAAGCCAAAACAGTTAGTCAAGCGACCTCAATGAGTGATTTGATGAACTTACAGTCAAGTTTGTACAAGGAGTTGTCAGAAAAGGTACTCGAAAGTGCTCAGGGCTCTGTCAAAGTTGCAATGGAAACTAAACAAGCGATGAGTGAGCTGATTAAAGAAGGTTTTGTGGAAGCGCCTTCAATGATTGTGAAACCTGCCGCTAAGAAAGCAGCGCCAAAACCTGCCGCTAAGAAAGCAGCACCAAAACCTGCCGCTAAGAAAGCAGCACCAAAACCTGCGGCTAAGACAGTAGCACCAAAACCTGCCGCTAAGACAGCAGCGCCAAAACCTGCCGCTAAGACAGCAGCACCTAAGCCTGAGACAAGTAACCTACAAATGCCTAAACCATCAGGTCGTCCAATGACCGAAGGTGATGCAAAGAAATAGACTATTTAATCAATAGGGCCCTTAGTGTCATAATTGTTGGCATTAAGGGCAAATTAGGTAGAAGGCTATTATGAAAGCAACGATTGAAATTGATGCGACACCCCAAGAAATGAGAGAGTTGTTGGGTTTGCCAGACGTCCAAAGTATGCAACAAGAGGCGATGGAAAAAATTCGAGAAAAATTATTATCAGGTATCGAATCAAATGATATGGCCGAATTAATGAAGCTTTATATGCCGATGCCAGAGCAAATGTCGGCAATGGAAGGTTTTCAAAAAACGATGTGGGATGCCATGATGAAGAGTGTGCCCTTATCGACTACGACGGATGAAAAATAGCTAACGTTAAGCCAGCCATTCATTGAGTCGATTGATTAAATCACGCTGAGTTTTCAAACTGATGAACGCGCCGATGTGCCCACCATGTAAGGCGTGTTCTTGATAGAGGGCTGGTTTTATATGTTGGCCCAGTGCTCTTGTTGAGCTAGCTGGAACGATATGATCTTTTGTCGCGTATAAGTTGAGAACGGGAGATTTGATTTTTGTCATATCAACGACTGCTCCGCCTATAGATAAAGTTTGTTGATGTAGGCGATTTTGTTGGTAAAAATTGACAACAAATTCTTGAGCGGCGAGCCCAGCTAAATCGGGGTTATCATTTAGCCATTTTTCCATGCGTAAGAATGTATCTAAACCTCCTTTTTTCGTTAATAGGGGCTCGATTTTGCGAAATTTTTCTCGGTTTATCTGGAAGGGCTTTATTGTTTTGAATAATTGACTAATAAGCTGGCCCGATACGTTACCTGCATGATTGTTTAAAAGGGCGGTGTCTACTTCATTTGCCCAGTGGCTTAGAGTGTTATTGCCGGTATGGAAATCGACCGGTGTTACCAATGTGGCGAGTTTTCGTACGTCACCCGGATGTAACGCCGAATAACATAATGAAAACACCCCACCTTGACATATTCCTAACAGATCAATTTTTTTTCTTTTGGAGTCTCTTTTTACTTGTTGAATACACCGGTATAAATAGCCATTGATATAATCATTTAGGCTTGTAAAGCAATCGGTACTATCAGGGTAGCCCCAGTCAACAAGGTAAACGGGATAACCTTTTTCCAATAAGCGCATAACTAGTGACCTTTCAGGTTCTAAATCGACAATATAGGGACGATTGACTAACGCATAGGTGATTAATATGGGTGTTCTTTTTTGCTTAATATCCAGAGCGTTATAGCGAAAAAGCTGTAGTTTATTTTCCGTGTAAATAAGCTCTTTAGTCGTTGAGCCAACCTCAGGGTAAGGTTGCCTTGTTGGTTCGGATAGTTGCTCCATGAGTTGTATGAAATCACCTTGCCAAGTGTTCTCTGATTGTTCTTTTTTTGCCGACATAATGTAGGAGCTACTACTTTAGCTTCCGGATAGTTTGTGCTAGTTCATCAAGTTTAGTGTCAGTTTGTTCTTTATATTCTGCAAATTCAATCCGCAGTTTATGTAAGCTTTTTCGTAAGTCATGGATGGACTCTTTAGAGGGTAAACCTAAAAGCTCTGAGGCCTGCTCAGATAAGGTGTGTTGAATGTTTTTTAATTCACCTAATGACTCTATTAACCCTTTATGGGCTTGAATATATTCTTCGGTTTGATTGATCTCGCTAAAAGCTTCTTCTCCAGCCTCTAACCATTGGGCGCAAAGTTGTTCGGGTGTGGGATTTTTTGCCTGATTATTCAAAACCTGAAAGCGCTGCATCGCCAACTGAGTTAATTCATTATATAAAATACTCATTTTAGCGAGTGCTGATTGAATCGCCTTAAGGTTTTTTTGGACTTGGGTGGGTAGATTCTTAAGTAAGTCAGTGGGTTGTTTGTTTAACGGGTCGGAAGATGGCGCTGATAAGTTAGTTAAGTCAAAAACTGATTGGAGCCATTTGAGTTGATGATTGGAGAGTGAGTCAAACCCTAGTGTATTAGGTAAGCTCCAAAACTCGGATAGGTCGGGTTGTTGTTCGTTGGCGCATTGGATAAATTGTTGGTAGAAATCGCCTTGTTTTTGAAAGCTTTTCAATAAATCTTTGTATTCATCAGGGACTGCGCTGTTAAGAAAAGCATCAAATTGAGCAAAAGAATGGTCGGTTTTGGTAGTCATCTGGGTTACATCTGATTAAGGCATTGTTGATTTTATTGAAATAGAGGGAAAACGTACAGGTGAATCATTGAGTTAATCCGTTTGTAACAGGATTGAAGCTTTTGGTTCAATTTTAGTCAATGACCATTCGCTGATAGCCCAATTTAAAATATCGACAGGGGTGGAAGCGGTGAGTTCTTTAGGCGGGTTTAGGTTTAAATGACGTAAAACATTAACAAGCGTCTCTCTAACGGGTGATAATGAGACGTCACTTGCAAAGGTTTGTTTGCTGAGCTTCGCACCATCAGCACCGCTTATGACAGGAATGTGAGCATAAGTGGGCGTTTCTATTTGTAGGCGTTGTTGAAGATATATCTGTCGATAAGTGCTATCCAATAAGTCATAGCCCCTAAGGACGTCCGTTATTTTTTGTTCGTGGTCATCTAAAACAACAGCTAGGTGATAGGCGTAGATGTGATCTTTACGAAATATAATGAAATCACCAACCTGTTTAGCTAAGTTTTGTTGAGAAGTACCCTGAACGATATCCTTTAGGGTGATGCTCTTGTTCGATAATTTAATTCTTAGTGACGTGGCTATGTTAGCTGGAGGCTTATGTTTTAAGCAATAACCATCGTATAGATTGTTTTTAAAAAGTCGCTTAGCAAGGTCTTTCCTAGAGCATTGACAGGGGTAAAGTAACTGTTGCTGCTTTAGAGTATTAAGTGCTTGACTATAGGCTTCATGTCGTGAGCTTTGGTAGAAAACGTCTTCGTCCCAAGCCAAGTGATATTGCTCAAGAGTCTTCAGTATTAAGCTGGAATATTCTTGTTTGCTTCGAAAAGGGTCAAGGTCGTCAATTCGAACCAGCCATTGGCCATCATTAGACCGCGCTTGTAAAAAACTGGCGACAGCGGTGTATAAAGAGCCAAAGTGTAATGGACCGGTTGGTGAGGGGGCAAACCGCCCCCTGTAACCAGAACTTATATTAATCAAATAGCTGAAGAGCTATTAAATGATCTAAATTTTTTGTTTTTCTCTAATTTCATCAAGAGATTTACAATCGATGCATTGAGTTGCTGTGGGTCGTGCTTCAAGGCGTTTAATAGCAATTTCTATACCGCAAGATTCACAAAACCCGTAGTCGCCAGCACTCAACATGCTAAGGGACTCATCAATTTTTTTAATTAATTTACGTTCGCGATCGCGTGTACGAAGCTCTAAGCTGAAATCAGCTTCTTGACTAGCCCTATCTGTTGGATCAGGAAAATTAGATGCTTCATCTTGCATATGGTGGACTGTACGGTCTACGTCTCCCATTAAACCTTCTTTCCATTGCATAAGAATGGATTTGAAGTGCTCGGTTTGAGCAGGGCTCATATGCTCTTCACCTTTTTTTGCTTTATAGGGTTTAAATTCTAGGTGACTTGCGTCTAAGTTTTGATTTTTGTCTGTAGCCATTATTTTGTTTGTTACCAATGGTTAAAAAAATTTAAGCGCGCATAGATACCAGATATTCAGGAAATATGCAATGTTTTTCATCAATTCAAGTGCTAGTGCATGTCTTAGGCATGCTTTAAAATATAGCCCTTATTGGTTGTTTCTACAAAGGTTTTTTTATGAATATTGGTCAAGTTTCCAAGCGTGTTGACAGCATTTCTCCTTTTTATGTGATGGATATTATGGCTCGAGCGAAAGAACTCGAAGAAGCGGGGCGGAATATTATTCATATGGAAGTAGGGGAGCCAGACTTTTCGACACCAAAACCTATCATAGATGCGGCGCAGCGCTTTTTAGACATCGGAGAAGTGCACTATACGAAAGCACAAGGCCTGCCTTTATTAAGAGATAAAATAGCAAATTTCTATCGTCAAGAATATCTAGTTGAGGTGTCACCAGAGCGTATTTTTATAACGCCTGGTGCATCGGGTGCATTGACGGTTGCTTTAGCGTCACTATTGGATGAGGGCGATGAAGTTTTAACCTGTGATCCTGGTTACCCATGCAATGATAATATAGTGACTTTGTTTGGCGGCAGAGCTAAACCCATAGCGGTTGATGCGAGCCAAAACTTTCAGTTGACGGGAGCCGATATTACACAAGCTTGGACGCCTGCAACGCGTGGCGTAATGATAGCTTCTCCATCAAACCCAACGGGCACAATGGTGAACCGTTCACAGCTTGACGATATCGCTCAAACAGTGAAAAAACATCAAGGCTTTTTAATTTCAGATGAGATTTATCATGGTCTTGTGTATGGTCAGCGTGCCATTTCAGCGCTAGAAATCTCTGATGATGTATTTGTCCTTAATAGCTTTTCAAAGTTTTTTGGTATGACGGGCTGGCGCTTAGGTTGGTTAATCGTCCCAGACTATGCCGTGTCAGCTGCTAATCGATTAATGCAGAACTTGTATATTGCAGCGCCAACACACTCTCAATACGCGGCCTTAGCAGCTTTTAGTGATGAGACAAGGGTTATATTAAATCAACGACGTGATGAGTTTGAGTGTCGTAGAGACATGCTCTATGACGGTCTAAAGCAATTAGGTTTTGTATTGCTTAATAAGCCAAAAGGCGCATTTTATATCTATGCCGATTGCCGTGCGTTTACCGATGATAGCTATACATTTTCACTGGAGCTACTTGATAAGGCTGGTGTGGCGACGACGCCAGGAAAGGATTTTGGTATTAGCGCACCGGAGCGATACCTGCGCTTTGCTTATACAACGTCTACGGAACGCATTGAAGAAGGTTTAAGGCGAATTAAAGCCTTCCTAGCAGGGTGGTGAGCTTAAGTGCCTGAGATGCGCTCACTGAGTTCTATCAATTAAGAGATGATTGGGTATCGTTGCGAAGTGAAACGCCTACGATGCCAATAGTTTTTTCTCCCATGCTAAGGATGTTCTAACGATTAAATTTATGTCATCGTATTGAGGCTGCCAATCGATGGTTGAGCGAATTTTATCGGCAACGGATATGAGTTCTGGTGGATCACCCGCACGACGGGGCATTTCTTCCACATTAATGGGAGAGCCATTTTCGTTGTTAATAGCATTGATGACATCTCTTACGCTAAAGCCATGACCGTAACCACAATTAAGGGTGGTTGATTCACCACCATTTTGTAGATAATCCAGCGCTTTTATATGGGCAGCAGCTAAGTCTGATACGTGGATATAATCACGAATGCCGGTACCGTCAGGTGTTGGGTAGTCAGTGCCAAAAATGAGTAACTTTTCGCGCTTACCAACGGCCACTTCAGCCGCTACTTTTATAAGAAGAGTGGCGTTTTTTGTTGATTGACCAATCCTCCCATCAGGATCTGATCCAGCGACATTGAAATAGCGCAAAATCACATGATTTAAGTCTGTTGCATATGATAAATCACGAATCATCTGCTCGCTCATAAGCTTAGAGCTACCATACGGGTTGATCGGCGATTTAGCTGTGTCCTCAGAGGCGTAACCTGTTTCAAGCTCTCCATAAACAGCGGCTGTTGAACTAAAAATGATGTTTTTAACGCCAGCTGTTGAACAGCATTCGAGTAAATTTCGCGTGCAGCAGGTATTGTTTTGATAGTACTTTAGTGGATTTTCCACAGACTCAGGCACGATAGTGTGTGCTGCAAAGTGTAGAACAGACTCAACGTTATTTTGTTTGAGAATGTTGTTAACAAGCGCTTGATCACCGGTATTTCCTTTAATGAATTCGCCGTACAGAATAGCCTCTTCAAACCCGGTTGATAAATCATCTAAAACAATGATGTTTTCACCCCGCTCGCCGAGTAACTTAACAACATGGCTGCCAATATATCCTGCGCCACCGGTGACTAATATAGATTTCCTTGTCATATGTTTTTTCCTAATAATTGAATAGAGACGTATTGTCCTTTTTCGACATCACCCGACGTTTGATCAAGTACGATTAAGCAGTTAGCTTTGGACATGGAGCTTAACATGTGCGAGCCTTGTCCACCGGTTGAGCGAACGATGAGTTCCCCCTTGTTGTTTTCAACTAAGCCACGTTGAAACTCTATGCGCCCGGGTTGTTTTTTAATTGTTTCAGTAGTTCGTGCTTGTAATGTAACTGCTTGTTGCAGTTTTTTATACCCCATCATTTTTTGTAGAGCGGGGATGACTATTTGTTGAAAAGTCACCATCACTGATACGGGGTTGCCTGGCAAGCCGAAAAATGCAGCCTTATCGATATGTCCAAAGACTAATGGCTTACCTGGCTTTATAGCAATTTTCCATAAATCAACAGTGCCAATCTTTTCAAGAACATCAGTGATAAAGTCTGCCTCGCCAACTGATACGCCGCCAGTTGTTATGATGACGTCACAATCCCTTGAGGCAGATAAAAGAGCAGCTTCTACAGCAGATGGGTTATCTGGAATAACGCCCATATCAACGGGTGTTACGCCAGCTTCTGTCAGTAAGGCATGTAATGTGTAGCGGTTACTGTCAAAAATTTGTCCGAGCTTAAGTTGGCTACCCATCGAAACAAGTTCGTCCCCAGTCGAAAAAAAGCCAACGGTAATCGCTTTGTAAACGGCAACATCCGCTATACCACAGGCAGCGAGCAGCCCAATGTCGGCCGGTTTTAACTGTTTACCTTTAGTCAGTAAAACTTGACCTTTTTGAGTATCATCGGCGATATTCCTGATGTTTTCTTCCTGTTTAGGCCATGCTGAAATTTTAATTGTTTCTTCTATACGTGAAACGTTTTCTTGCATAACAACGCAATCACAATCATCGGGAACGTACGCGCCGGTAAAAATACGTATACACTCACCTTCGTTAACGGCGCGTGTAAAAGGTTTTCCAGCCCATGATGTTCCGACGACCTTTAATGTGTCTTTTTGTTGATCATGAGATTGTAGGGCATAACCATCCATAGAAGAGTTTCTAAAGCTCGGGATATTTATGCCGGAGGTAATATCAGTGAAAGTTATTCGGTTTAATGAGTTTTTCAGTGATAAACGTTCGTATGCATTATTTTCAGGAAGGTTGTCTGAAATTTGAGCGAGTGCCTGCTCAAGTGTTAACAGCCCCTGTGTGGCACAAAAGTCAGTCATGGTTAAGAATTAAGGTGTTATTTATAATGAAGTCCGCAATTTGTTCAGGATCGTTTAAATCAAGGCTTGGAATATTAAAGGTGATGTTTGCATTACTTGCAATAGCAATGATTGAGGGGTCGTGGGTGTGCAGATAAGCTCGGTTTAGCTCCTTGCGATGAAGTTCAATTTTTGGGAAGCTTTCATGTTTAAAGCCTTCCACAATAATTAAGTCTACGGAGCCTTCCGGGAAGCAATATAGCTGCTCAGCCAGCGTTGGTTCAGCAGACTCGAGCTCAGTAATGACCGCACGACGATGGCTTGACACGAGTACGACAGGGGAAGCCCCCGCCTTCCTTAGACGATAGCTATCTTTGCCTGGCTGGTCAATATCAAAGTCATGGTGACTGTGTTTGACCAAGCCAACCTTAAAGCCTCCCTCATTTAGAATAGGAATGAGACGAGTTATTAAGGTTGTTTTTCCTGTGCCACTATTGGCGGCAAACCCAATAATCGAAGGTGTTAAAAGATCTCTCATGTTGCGTTGCTGATAGCGTGTTTAAAAAAGTGAAGCATTGATCAATAAATGTGCATAGATACTTGCCGCGTAGCCTAACGCAATAACAGGGACCCACTTAAGGTGTGAAGCAAAAGTATAAATACCACGCGCTTGCCCCATTAAAGCAACACCAGCGGCGGAGCCAATAGATAATAAACTACCACCAACCCCAGCGGTAAGAGTAACAAGAAGCCATTGCCCATGAGACATCTCAGGGTTCATGGTGATGACAGCAAACATGACAGGAATGTTGTCAACAATGGCAGATAAAACCCCAACGATTATGTTCGCCGTTGTTGGGCCTAATTGACCATACATGGTTTCTGATACCATGCCTAAATAGCCAATAAAGCCAAGTCCACCGACAGCCATAATGACACCATAGAAGAAAAATAGCGTGTCCCACTCTGCACCAGCAACTTTTCTAAATACGTCAAAGCCCTCGGTGTGTTTCTGATTAGCGTCGTCAGTCATCCCCATGCCTTCTTCAAAACGATGTTCGGTGATGTGGTGTTCTTTGTGGCTTGTTTTTTTAAGATAATAACCGAAGAACTTTAAATAAGCCAAACCTGTCATCATGCCGATGGCTGGCGGTAAGTGAAGAAAATTGTGGAAGCTAACCGCAGTTATAATTGTCAATAAGAATAAAATAACAATCACAATGCCGCCTCGTTTCATAACGAGCTCTTCATTATGTACTTTAGCAGGTGAGCCAGATGGGATGAAGAAATGCATAATAGCTGCCGGTACTAAATAGTTAATGAGAGAAGGTATAAATAACGTAAAGAACTCAGTAAATTGAACGATACCTTTTTGCCAGACCATTAACGTCGTAATATCGCCGAAAGGGCTAAAGGCACCACCAGCGTTGGCACCAACCACGATAGCAACGCAAGAAATAGCTACAAATTTAGGCTCTTTTTTTCCTACGGTTAGTGCAACGGTGCACATGATAAGGGCAGTCGTTAAGTTGTCTGCAATGGGGGAGATAAAGAAAGATAAAATACCTAATAACCAAAACAAAGTTTTATAACTAAAACCTTTTTCTACAAGCCAACCTCTTAACGCGTCAAAAACTTTGCGCTCTATCATTGCGTTAATATAGGTCATCGCAACGAGCAAGAAGAAGAATAACTCAGCATACTCAAGGAAGTTGTGCCTCAACGCTACCTCAGCCGCATGATCAAAGCCATGTTGTTGGTACACCACGGCGATCATAATCCATATAATACCAGCGGCTAATAAAACGGGCTTCGATTTACGTAAATGGAGCTGTTCCTCAAAAATAACGAAGATGTAGGCCAAGGTAAAAACAGCAAGAGATAAGTAACCAACTATTTCTCCGGTTAAATCGAGCTGTGTGTGTTCGCTCGTATTAGCAGCAAAAGCCATGCTGGGTATAAAAAATATGAATAATAAACTGGCAAAACGAGTAAATAGGTTCATTTGCATCCTTGGTATTGTCTTGTTTTAAGTGAGATATACAGAAATTTCTTCATTATATATCGTCAAGTTGCAATGCAACAAATTTAAGTTAAGTGTTATTTGGTATATGTGTAGTGGATGCAAAATTAAGTGCTAAGTTATATAGACGCTATAATGTTTCGAACTTATATGTGCTTTCATCATGATGAAAATTTAAAAAGGGATAAGCTAGGAGGTAGGGCATTAAGACAAGATAGGCGTTGTTTATATTGTTAAGTGATAATGCACTTTTACCTTGAAGGTAATAGAGGAACGAGGTAGATATTTCAGTACTTATCAAGTAGCAATAGGTAGCTGAAGTGGCTTTCTAAAATGGGTTAAATTTAGTTAAAAAATGATGGTTTTGGTCTTTATATAAGAAATATAAGAAGATTCGAAGAGCTGGCCCTTTTCAATCGGTTATATAAAGTAGTGAGGCTATGAAACTTAATGTTGAAGTAAATATTTTTTGGTGTGTTGATACTTATTGTATGTTCATGACAGCTCGATGGCATCGGCAATGAGGCAGTGGAGGGTATGTATTAGCTGAAATAGTTGCCACTTAGCTTCCGTTAACAAAAATGAAACGGTGGTTGGTGTGCTTTTAAAATGAAGAAGTCATAGGGGGAATAACTTTTAGGGTACTTCGTCGCTTTATTTTTTATTCTTCCAGTTTTTCTTACGGGCGGCTTTTAAGGCGGTTTTTTCAGCTATTATCTTCTCGGTTTTAGCGATTTCTGCTTCGACTTTTTTGGGTGTTTCAAGTGTGATGCTTCCTAGAGCGCCGCTTCGAAATTCATGGATAAATATAGCCGATGTTTTGTTGAGGTTAACTCGCCCACCATTGACAAGCGCGCCACGTTTTCTACCAATGGCTTCTAGAAGGGTGGTCTCATCCCTTGGTTTCTCCTCTAACGAGTAACGATCCATTAATGCGTCTAAGTGCTCCTTTAAAAGATACTCGGCAGCGTAATACGCTATGTCATCATATTCTATGGCGGTGTCTTTAATGGCGCCTGTAACGGCTAAACGATATCCACTGTCTTCGTTTTCTACTTTAGGCCAAAGTAAGCCTGGGGTATCAAATAAAATAATATTGTTGCCAAGGTCAATACGCTGCTGTGTTTGTGTAACAGCGGGCTCATTGCCTGTTTTAGCAATTGTTCTGCCTGCTAATGTATTGATTAGCGTGGATTTTCCAACATTAGGGATGCCGGTAATCAAGCAGGTGATAGGTGATATTTTTGTGCCTTTATTGGGGACAAGTTTTTTACATAATGAAAATATTTGCTCGCTTTTATTAGGCTGGTTTAAATTTAGAGCGAGTGTTTTGGTGTTTTTGTTTTGCTCAAGATATTGTTGCCAGTCTTGTGTTTTATCGCTTTCAGCTAAGTCTGTTTTATTTAAAATTTTTATGCACGGTTTGTCTCCGCGGATGTTGGCCAACATCGGGTTTTCACTACTGTATGGAATCCTTGCATCCAATACTTCAATAAACATATCGACCTCGGGAAGGCGTTTTTTAATCTCCTTTTGGGCTTTATGCATATGCCCTGGGTACCAATTAATGCTCATGATATGGGTTTATTGTCGTATTAATGATCTGTTAAAAATCGGTTAGTAATGCGGTGGAATTTCATCCAGCGCAGAAAATAAGCTTTTTGCACCTTCCGTTGAATCTTGTGAGCTTTGCGTTAACTGCTTGAATTGTTTTATAAGCAAATCAATCTGTTCTTGCTGCTGACAAACAACACGATCCAATTGTTGGATCGTGTCTTCTTGATAAGCCATTTTTATTTCAAGTTCTGTGATTCTTTCGTTCATATGATTTATGAACCTTTTTTAATCTTTTTCTTTTTAGGTTTTTTGGTGTATGTTTTTTTCTTTCCTTTGGTTGGCTGAGCAGTTGTTGCCGCAGGCTTTGCAACGTGATCAGTGCGTTCAATATTGAGCGGTTGATTGCGAACACGTACTTTTTTCAAGCTTTGGAAAACAATTTTTGGCATGCCGACAGGAAGCTCTATATAGCTGTGGTCATCCTTGATTTCAATGTGACCAATATTTTTTGGCTCAACATCGGCTTCATTTGCAATCGCTCCAACAATGTCACCTGGCATAGCATTATGGTTTTTTCCAACCTCAATGCGGTAGTTTTCCATGGGTATTTTTGGATTGCCACGTTTGCTTTTAGGCAGGTCTTCTTTATTTGGTCGAAATGATTTGCTTTCCCTTTCTTTGAAAGGTCTTTCAGCTGTTGATGGTTTACCTTTAATGCCACGTGCTTCTTTTTGTGATCTCTTCGAACCTTCTTCTAATACGAGTGGCTTGTCTTTCTGTGCCATAAAGGCGAGTGCGCCAGCTAATTGAATAGGGTCGACATCGTTTTCTTCTAAATAAGACTGAATGATTTGATGAAAGAAATTCAAGTTGTCATGCTCTAATGCTTCAGTAATAGATTCCTTGAACTGATTAGAGCGTTTTTCATTGACCTGTTGGCGTGTGGGTAAATCCATTGGCTTAATTGGTTGGCGCGTTGCATTTTCAATAGCGCGTAATAAGCGGCGTTCACGTGGTGCAACAAATAAAATGGCTTTGCCGGTTCTTCCGGCACGCCCTGTGCGCCCTATACGATGGACATAAGCTTCGGTATCGTATGGAATGTCATAATTGATGACATGGCTTATGCGTTGCACATCAATGCCGCGTGCGGCTACGTCTGTCGCGACTAAAATATCAATTTGCCCTTTCTTTAGTTGTCCAATTGTCCTTTCGCGCAATGCTTGGGTCATATCACCATTAATGGCGGAGGCAGAATACCCGCGTGCTTCTAGTTTTTCTGCTAGTTCAACAGTGAGGGCTTTTGTTCGTACGAACATGATAATGCCATCAAAATCTTCGACTTCAAGAATACGTGTTAAGGCATCTAGTTTATGCAAACCGCTAACCATCCAAAAGCGTTGCTCGATGCTCTCAACAGTTGATGTCTTAGAAATTATTTTAACGATTTTTGGTGCGTTTAAATATTTGTCAGCAACACGACGAATTGGAGCGGGCATAGTGGCTGAAAAAAGAGCCACCTGACGTTGGGCTGGTGTTTGCTCTAAAATCCATTCAACATCGTCGATAAATCCCATTCTTAACATTTCATCGCCTTCATCAAGCACGATGGTTTTTAAGTTATCTAGCTGTAGTGTTTTTCGGCGTAGGTGATCCATTACACGACCGGGTGTGCCTACAACAACATGAACGCCACGACGTAGTTGTCGTAATTGCGTATCCATAGCCTGCCCACCATATATGGGCAGTACGTTAAAACCTTTCATTTCGCTGGCATAGGTTTTAAAGGCTTCAGCTACTTGAATGGCTAACTCACGTGTGGGTGCAAGCACGAGGACTTGTGGGTGAGTATTTTTTAAGTCTATTTTTGATAGTAAAGGGAGGGCAAAAGCGGCTGTTTTGCCGGTTCCTGTTTGTGCTGTGCCAATTAAGTCATGGTCTTCTAATAAGTGTGGTATTGCTTCAGCTTGAATGGGGGAAGGTTGTTCGTAACCGATCCGTTTGAGAGCGTCTAGTACAGGTTTAGACAGCGCTAAATCAGCGAAGCCTATGGTAGGTTGGGATGTCATTATTGGGCCTTAAATTGGGATAGTCGAGGCGTTAGATAGGTGTTTAATCTAAGCTTTCTATCGGAGGTAAATGAATATTATAAGCTTTTATAACAATAAATTGGAGATTAACCTATAGATGGTCGAAATATAACGTTTTGTTCATGTGTTTATTGTGTTAATTACGATCAAATGGCTCAAAATCGGCTATTATTTAGAGTACGTGCTTAATAACTATTATTGGTTGAGGTTTTTTTTGAAAATAAAGCAAGTATTGTTTAAGTGTCCTATTTCAATCCTATTAGTGTCCACTCTTTTTATGCTAACGGCTTGTGGTAGTCCGCTGCCGCGGACTGAAGACATCACAAAGTCACCTTGGAAGAGTTTTCAAGAGGCAATGGCGGATTACGATAAAGTTATTTTAAATCAAACGACGGTTGAAGAATTACGAAATTTGGGCTTTGACCCGTACTCCACGCCTAACGTAAAAATTTTATCTTACCTAGATATTATTCGAAAGTTTATGCCGACTAACTCTGTCAAGTTGGAGCAATTACCGCCCAGCGTAAGAAAATGCTTAGCTAAGCAAGACGCTTGCATGGCGTATGAGGCACATCCGGGCATCATAAAGAGAAAAAGGGTCGGTAGTGTTTTTAATGACTTGTTAGGTTTTAAGCGGAAAACAATAGAAACAGGTTGGCGCTTTGATGCACTAATAGTGTTAGATAACGGTATAGCAGTGTATAAAATTTGGAGTGGTGAACCGTTTTTGGATTCAGAAAAATCACGTAAGAACCCGTTAGGGCCTTTGCAGGGGTCGGGTGAATCGTTAGCGCGAGATGCGCTGGGTGTTTAAATAGCAGTTTTGTATCCGCTAATAAAAAAGCCTTACCATTTATTGGTAAGGCTTTTTTTTCATAGAACCAGCTTTCAATCTTATACGCTGGTGGTAATTTCAATGCCTCGCGCTTTAGCCATTGTCATTGCAGTATCGACGATCATATCTTCTTGCCCTGCGATCATTTTCTTTCTACCTAGCTCAACTAGAATATCTCGGGCTGGAATACCAAAACGTTCAGCGGCACGTTTGGCGTGAAGTAAAAAGGTTGAGTATACACCTGCATAGCCTAAGGTTAACGACTCTCTGTCTACACGAATAATATGATCCATTAATGGGAGGATAATATTTTCGGATAAATCCATTAGTTTAAATAGATCAACGCCTGTCTCGATACCCATACGTTCACAAACAGCGGCAAACACTTCTAGCGGTGTATTACCTGCACCAGCACCCAAGCCTGCTGCAGAACCATCGATTCGACTTGCACCTGCTTCAATGGCTGCAATAGAGTTTGCAATGCCCATTCCAAGGTTGTGATGACCATGGAAGCCTATTTCAGTTTCTGGTTTTAAGGTATCACGTAAAGCTGAAATACAGCGTGTAACATCTTCAGGCAGCATATAACCAGCTGAATCGGTTAGATAAACAGTTTGTGCGCCATAAGATTCCATTAAGGCGGCTTGTTCGGCAAGACCTTTAGCAGTATTTAAATGAGCCATCATTAAAAAACCAGTGGTATCCATGCCCAGTTTGCGAGCAAAAGCCATGTGCTGAGGCGATGTATTTGCTTCTGTACAATGAGTGGCGACATGGACGCTACGTGCGCCAGCATCATAAGCAGATTGCAACTCTTTCATCGTTCCCATTCCGGGGATCAGTAATACCGAGACAATGGCTTGCTTCATTAAAGGTGCTACGGCAGAAATGTATTCTTCATTTGTGGCCATTGAAAAGCCATGTTGCAATGAATTACCACCAAGCCCTGCACCATGCGTTACTTGAATATATGGAACATTAGCATCGTCTAACGCGGTAGCAACAGTCACCATTTCTTCAACAGAAATTTGCTCGCCCTTAGCGTGCATGCCATCACGTAAGCACATGTCATGCAGAATAACTTTACGACCATCCAAAGAACTTAGTTTTTCGGTTGTTGACTCAGACATTACGCAGCCTCCACAGGTTTGAGAGTTATTTTTCCAGTTTGAATTTCTTCAGCGAACATCTCCGCAGTTCGCGTGGCTGCTGCTGTCATAACATCAAGGTTGCCAGCATATTTGGGCAAATAATCACCGAGTCCTTCAACTTCCATAAACACAGAGATTTTATTGCCGTCAAAAATAGGCCCATTAATAAGTTTATAGCCAGGAACATACTTTTTAACTTCTTCAATCATCTTAAGAATGGACTCAATAATCTTTTCTTCTTCAGGCTTGTCATCGGTAATACAGTAGATAGTATTACGCATAATAAGAGGAGGCTCAGCGGGGTTAATGATCGCTAAAGCCTTACCTTTACGAGCGCCGCCAACCGTTTCTATTGCGCTGGAGGTTGTGTAGGTAAACTCATCTAGATTTTCGCGAGTGCCAATGCCGACAGATTTTGAGGCAAGACTGGCGACAATTTCAGCATACTCGACAGGCTGGATGCTTGAAACTGCGCTAATAATGGGGATGGTTGCTTGCCCTGCACATGAAATCATATTTACATTCATTTCAAGCTTTTCAGTGTGCTCGCTTAAGTTAACGGGCGGCACACATAACGGTCCAATAGCGGCAGGCGTTAAATCAATCATCAGCACACCAAGCTCATTCAGTTTGCGGCTGTTTTCAGCGTGAACATAAGCACTGGTTGCATCAAAGGCTATTTGTATATTATCCTCAAGAACATGGGGTAATAATCCATCTACACCTTCAGACGTTACTTTAAGGCCCATATCTTTAGCACGGAGTAAACCTTCAGATTCGGGATCAATACCGACCATCCAAACCGCCTCAAGATAGGGGCTTCTTTGAATTTTATAGATAAGATCTGTGCCAATATTGCCAGATCCAATCAATGCACACTTGATTTTTTCCATGATGGTCCTTTTATAGTAGTGGAGGATTAGTAAGAGGGTAGCTTGTGTCGGCGATTCTAGTAATAGCCATACATATCAAAAAAACAGATGTTACTATCGGAGCTACTAAAAAACTAGGTTTTTATAGGCGATTTTAGTCGGTGAGAAATATAAAAAAACCACACGGTCTTATTTTTATAGGCTGTGTGGTTTTTTTGAAGTCCTTGTGGGACTCTTTAATGGGGTGGCGGGAACTGCCTTTGCGCTCTAACTATTTGATATAAAAATAAATAGTGAAATTCAAAAATCACTGGTGTTACTACCAGTGTTACTAAAGCCGACAATCACCCATAAAACCTGACCCTCTGCATAACTCTAATGTATTGCTAATATATCGCTACATGCTATATTAATATTTAATACATATGCTTATAGAGGTGAAGTTATGGCAAGAAATACATCGGTAACACTGGGCGAGCATTTTGATGAGTTCGTGCATGAAAAAATCAATGCGGGTCGTTTTCAATCGGTTAGTGAAGTCGTTCGTGCGGGGTTGCGTAAACTTGAAGAAGACGAAACAAAACTTCAGGTGCTTAGAGATAAATTACAAGCAGGTGAAAACAGTCCGTTAGTAGAAGGCTTTAATAGCGAAAAGTTTAAGTCGGGGTTGCACACCAAGTACCTTAAATGACAACGCAGTATCATCTAAGGTCTCTAGCGCAAGATGACCTTGAATCAATCTGGCTTTACACGTATCAAGAATGGGGCGTTGCTCAAGCCGATACGTATTTTGATGCGCTAATTAAGCGCATTGAGTGGTTAGCTGACAACACGACATTAGGTAAGCCAAGAGACGATGTGAAACAAGGGTATTATTGCTTTCCTGAAGGAATGCATATTATCTTCTATACCTTAAACAATAATCAGGTTGAGATAATTGGCATACCGCATCAGCAGATGGATATTGTTGAGTATTTGGCATGATATGCGAAGCGTACATTAACAAGGATGTTTAACTAATGAAGTTCAATGAAGATTCACGAGTCAAAATCCCCACCATTTTGCATTTAATGCGATTGGGCTATAACTATCTATCTCTTAAAGACCCAGCACTAAAGCGAGATGAATCTACAAATATCTTTACTGATATTTTTCACACAAGCATTAAGCAAATTAACCCTGCGCTTTCAGATACAAAAGCTAGGCAGTGTTTTGATGAGGTGTCTCTTTGTCTTGAAAACGAAGATTTAGGTAAGGCTTTTTACGAAAAACTCACCAATAAGTCGGGTACGCGTTTAATTGACTTTGAAAACTTCGACAACAACACGTTCAATTTTGAAAGGGAGGCTAGGAGGGTTTGAGTGGTAGAGCTAGCGCCTTCTATCCCCCTTTGAAAAAAGGGGAGGCTTGTCAACTTTAAAAAAACAACAACATGATGACTATTGATGAATTAAAACAAAAAATCAGCACGCTGGATGAGGCGGTGCTAAAAGATTTTGTTGTGAATCTTTACCAAAATCACCCTGAGTTAAGCAGCGTTATAGAAACTTTGGTGTTGTATGACGACCCTGCGGCATTAGCGAAGCATATTTTAAAGCGTATTCAATCGGTGTCGCGTGGCAGAAAGTATATTGATTGGCGCTTAAACGCTGATTTTTCACACAAGCTAGAGTCAATTGTAACGGACATTGAAGACGGTTTATTAGAGCGTTCTCCCAAACATGCTTTTTCTTTGCTGGATAAATTTGTTGCCACTGCCGATAAAGTGTACGAACGCGTCGATGATTCTTCAGGCTCTGTGGGCGGGGTTTATTATGACGCGGTATTGCTTTGGTTAAGGGCGGCGAAGGCGTGGAAAGCGTCGAGCAATGCGGGTGCAAAGGTCAATTGGCTTGAACGTGTGTACACTTTGTATTTAGGCAATGATTACGCTGTTTTTGATAACTTATTGCCCAACAGCGCCATTTTGTTAAACCAAGATCAGCTAACCCAATTGGCATGGCGGTATGAGTCTGAATTAAAGCAGGCATTAAAAACACCGAGTAATGAGTATTCGTTTAATGCCAAAGCATCAAGCGCCTGTGTTGCATTAGGGGCGGTGGCAGAGGCGTTAAAAGACCCCAAGCTGTATGAACGCTGTCTCTTATACACATCTGACGCTGCCGACGATATGCAGTGTGTAGATCT
>CAJXTU010000002.1 GCA_913060865.1 uncultured Cycloclasticus sp. | reverse complement strand
TGGTCTCGTGGGCTCGGAGATGTGTATAAGAGACAGTGGGTGGGTTAAGCAAGGAACAAATTCAAAATGCAAAAATGATCCTTTGGAAAGGGTTCTGTTCGGTGCATCAGATGTTTCAAGCAAAACAAATTGACGATTTTAAAAAGAAGCATCCCGAAACAATTGTTATCGCTCACCCGGAAGCCAATTTTGAAGTCTGTGAGCAAGCGGATCATGTTGGCTCAACCGAAATGATTTTAAAAACGGTAAGAGAAGCCAAGCCCAATACACGATGGTTGGTCGCAACAGAGCTTAATTTGGTTAATCGCTTAAAAGAAGAAGTGAAAGACCAAGGAAAGCATGTTCACTTTATGTCGCCAACCGTTGCCATGTGTTCAACTATGTTTAGAACCGATCCACAGCACTTAGCATGGGTGCTGGAGAACTTGGTTGAAGGGACCGTCGTTAATCAAATACACGTAAATGACGACGATAAAGTGATGGCTAAGAAAGCATTGGAAAACATGTTATCCCTTTTCTAAGGGAGCGTATGAAATAAATGCAGAACGTGGCTAATATATTGTTGGTTAACATTGTAATGGTTTAATAAATCTGTAGGGCTGGTGGCCTATTTATCATCAAAATAGGACAAGACATGGCAATCAAAACAAGAAAGATTAGCAGGAACTTCACGCTCGCTCAAAAGTTAGAATATGTGAAATTAATGATAGAGGAGCATTATTCAAATCGGCAGGTTCTTGAATTATCTGGCGCTGGGCCGACATCTGTGCCACGCTGGAAGAAACAATACTTAGCAGGGCAACGAGGTGAAGTGACTGAGGGTAAAACACCGCTTGATTCTGATAAGAGACGGATTCAAGAGCTAGGGAAGTAGTTAGCTGCGTCAAAGTGGATGTTTTTTTGTTAAAAAGGCAACTGTAGATTCAATTTTTCAATGCAACATTCTTTTCAATTACTTGCTTCGGTGTTTTGAATTTAAGTGTCTTCCTCGGGCAATTTTTTAGCATGCCAACAGCTAGCTATTACTACCACCCTGTAATGAGTCTAAGCGAGGTGGAAGATCGTCATAAGATAAAAGCAATACATGAAGATAATTTCAAATCTTATGGCCGACGGCGCATGAAGATTATACTGGACAACTAAGGGATTCACTTAGGAGTTTTCAAAGTAGAACGACTGATGAAAGATGCCGGCATTGTCGCCAATGTACCTAAAAAGCCACACCACTACCCATCAGGGAAAAAATTCCTAACATACCAAACAGGCTGAAAAGGCAGTTTAACCTCGCTCAGAACAGCACGCACTGGGTCGGTGATATCACTTATACCCGCTGTTATCGAGATTGGAGTTATTTAGCGACAGTTCTTGGCCTGTGCTCACGTGAAATTATTGGTTATGAGCTGTCTCAAACCCCTGACGCTGGATTGGCAAGACAAGCATTAATGCATGCCATTACAATGCAACAAGCTGAGACTGGAAAACTCATGTTTCATTCAGGCCAAGGTGTTCAATACACTGCGGATCAGTTTAAGTAAACCTTATCACTACACAGCATCACTCAAAGCATGAGTCGGCGAGGAAATTGCTGGAATAATGCAGTGCCGTTATCACAAGTAATAATGCGGGGTAGTTGACGCTCTTCGCTGATCAAATCTAGGAATCGAGCAACTTGATGCCCTGATATTGAAATGGCAGTTAACTGACCAATCATCTCTTTTGTATAGACAAAAGACAATATTTAGCACCCTAAAGCACCTACCACTACTCAGTTGATCTGATACAAAATCCATCGCGCACCGTTCATTGGCGGAACTTGGCACGGCCATAGGTTGACGAGTTCGTTGCATTTTTTTACGTTTCTTAGTGCGAACTTGCAGCTTCTCTTATGTATAAATGCGGTAAGTTCTCTTTTTGTTAATCACTAATCCTTCTGCTTTCAGTAACGCATGCAATAGCAAATAGCCATACCGTGTATATTCAGAAGCCAGCACCTTTAGCCTAGCTCTAAGCGCCGTGTCATCACGAGGTGACGCTCTGTAGCGATAACCTGTAATCCCCCCCCCCCCAAAAAATCAAGGGAGTTTTCTATGAAGAAATCACGATATACAGACAGCCAAATTCTGTCGATCTTGAAACAAAATGAAGCTGGCGCACTGGTGCCAAATTTATGCCGCGAACACGGCATGAGCAATGCGACGTTTTATACCCCACAAGGGGGCACTGAGGTAAGTGGCGGTCCAAGTTTGGCGGTATGGATGCCTCATTAATGAAGCGAATGAAAGAACTTGAAGACGAAAATCGACGGCTTAAAAAGATGTACGCCGAAGAAAACTAAAAGCCGAGATTGCTAGAGAGGCCATAGAAAAAATACCCGATACAGCGGGGCAGGCTCAGTGGTGACGCCATCTCGACGGCGAGAGATGGCACAAAGATCCGTTAATGAGAGCAAGGCTAATATTAGGGTTTCTTGTTCGGTATTTTCTATCAGCGAAACCTGTTATCGCTACCAAGCTAAGTTATCGACGGAAAACGATGAAATAGCCGATTGGCTGCTTCGATTAAGCACCACTCATAAACGCTGGGGCTTTGGGCTGTGCTTTTTATACCTTCGCAACAACAAAGGCTATGGTTGGAACCATAAGCGCGTGTATCGCATCTACAGGGAGCTTGAATTGAATTTAAGAATTAAACCTAAACGCCGTATCAAACGCAATAAGCCTGAAGCGCTGAGTGTTCCTGAAGCAATTAATCAAGTTTGGTCGATGGATTTTATGAGTGACACATTAAATGATGGACGTAGCATCCGTACCTTCAACGTTATTGATGATTACAACCGTGAAGGGCTCGGCATTGATGTTGATCTTTCACTGCCGGGCTCACGTGTTATTCGATCTCTAGAACAAATTATTGAATGGCGAGGTAAACCGTTGGCTCTACGTTGTGACAATGGGCCCGAATATATCAGCCAAACCTTGAAAGATTGGACAATAAAACAGCAAATTACCTTGCTATATATTCAACCCGGCAAACCTACTCAGAATGCATATATTGAACGGTTCAACCGAACAGCTCGGCATGAATGGTTAGATTTGCATCTGTTTGAGTCCATTGAGCAAGCTCAATTATTGGCAACAAAGTGGCTTTGGTCTTACAATAATGAACGCCCGCATACGGCGATTGAAGGCATACCGCCTAGACAGTTACTGAATGCAGCTTAATCTCTACTTTTAACTTCGGTTAGGAATGGGGGGCACAAACCCGTCCTGCTTAGCCCTGCCAATTCACAGGCCGCCCGTTCGCTGATGTGACGTTCCTCAACCAAACAACTTACGGCCTGCTTTTTATCGGTGGGCTTTACCACTTTTTTGACAGAGCATCCTTCATCGCTTGGACTTCTAACAGTTTGTCTGCGAGCAGACGTTTCAACTTATTATTCTCTGACTCAAGCTCACGCAAGCGTTTAGCTTCATTAACTTCCAAACCAGAAAACTTGCTTCGCCAGTTGTAAAAAGTGCCATTTGAAATGCCGAGTTCACGGCAAATGTCCTCAACTTTACTGCAGCTTCATGCCGCTTAATGGCTCTGATGATTTGTTCTTCTGTATAACGCTTCTTTATTTTGAGATCTCCTTGTGGATAGGTTAACTGGAAATCTCATCGTTCGCTTGGTACTAATTTTTGGGGAAAGGTCACCTCCTACGCAGAAAAGACAAGCTTGACTTAATGTGAATTAGAGACTTTACAGAAATACTTGACAACTACAGATTGAGCATATGAAACATAAGGAAGTATAGTCCTAGTTATGTCTATATATCGTTGATGTAAAAGTAAAAACTTGATTAGATGGTGATTGCGTGAAGTCAAGCTGGCTAAATAGCATCATTATATCTCCAATCTTGTGAAAAATATTGTGCTCTGAATCCAAGGTTATATTTTCCTGAAGGATTGTCAGTAAGAGGCAGAGTCAAAAGTAGGTCTGTGTGGCGATAGCTTAGTTAAACTAGGGGCGCTGATGAAGAGGCGCTGCTAGCTGGCTCTTAGGTTTTATGTTGAGTTCATTTTTTAGCTGCTCTATTTCGTTATTTAAACTCTCGTTATAGTTTTGGGTGAGTGACTTTATAAGTTTCTTAGCAATTTGAGTATCACCTCTTTTAATAAAAATTCTTATTATTTGAATGAGGTGGCTCACCGATGACTTATCTAGTTGAACTGCTTTTTGAAATGCTTTAAACGCTTCATTGTTATTGTTAACTGCCAGGTATGCTTTACCCTTAAAGTAATAGTAGTAGGCGTATTGAGGCTCTTGTTTAATAGCCGCGTTTATCCACTCAATATAGTTTTGTCGTAATGGCTTGCATTCTTCTTTATGGAGGCAGTTTGCAATACGGTTTAAGGCGTTAATAGTGGTTGCTGAGTTGTGTCCATTTTTTAGACGTGACATTGTTTCTTGTTGAATTGATGGGTAGATTTTTTGGTTCGTTGATGCGAGCTCATGTTGATAAAACAATGCATATGCGGCTTCTTTAGGTGCATTTTTCATGGCTTTTTTTAATGCATTTAAGGACTCGTTAATTTTCCCTACCTTGTATGCCTCATAGGCGAAAATTGATTGAGCCGCAGCTGATTTTGGATGGTGTGCTGTTTCGTAGAAGGCTTGGCTATAAGAAGTTCCCCATTGTGTTGAGCGAAGCCAAGTTGTGCTACCAAGTAGTACAACTAAAGTAGTTAGGCTTATGGTAATGGTGGGCTTTGATATCTTTACTTGAAGAGTAACGGCTGCAATAGCAATTATAATTCCAAATAATGGTAAGTTATTGCGATGCTCATGAGCGATTTCAAGTGGGAAAAAAGTGGATTCTAATAAATGGCCAGTGAAGAACCAACCAATGCCTAGTGAATACAACGTATTTTTTGTTCGATAATAAAAAGCGGAATAGATTAAAGCGGCCAAAAAAACTATAGATGTTAATGTTGTCCATGGGGAAAGCAGTGATGTAGAGAGTCCAATATGATCATGAAAAAGCCCAAAACTATTTATTTTAGGGATTACAATTAAATAAATATAAAAGGATAGAACTCTCAGTTCAGTCAGTACCCGTTCCTGCATAGTAAATGGGCGGCTTAAAAAACCACCTGATGCATAATCGATTGAGTATAAGGTAAAAGCAATGGCTGAAAAGCTGAGTAAACTATAAAAGAAACATTTTTGGGTAAAACTGAGCGCCTTTATTTTGGTCCAAGGGTAGTGGGATCTGAATAAGGTTAATTCGATTAAAATAAGTAAGAGGGGAACAAGAACGGAGTTCTCTTTACTTAATAAAGCAAGCAGCATGCTAATTAAGCTTGCGGCAAACCAAATAGAACTCCTTAAATTAAATTGTTGTTCGATTAATTGGTTTCTACCCCTGATGTAAAAAATGATGCAGCTAAAGCTAAATAATGTACTTAAGGACGTCATTCTTTGAACGACATATAAGACACTGGTTAGGTTAATAGGGTGTATAGCCCAAATTAAAGCGGAAATAGCTGATATGAACAATAACAGGTGAGGCGACTTTTTATTCAGCCCCTTTTTGAATAATTGTAAACTTAAAATAAAAGCAAGTACTGAATTTATTGCGTGGATGCTGATGTTAGTGGTTTTGAATGAGGGCGCATGATAGCCGTCAGCAAAATAATAATTAATGGCAAAGCTGATCATTGCGATGGGGCGTTTTAGTGGGCCAGCCTGCCCAGATTCTGCCGCGTTCAGTAAGGTATCGGTTTTTAACTCAGTTATTCTAATCGATGGGTTTTCTAAGATGCTGGTTTGGTCGTCAAAAAGAAAAGGTCCATTGATGCCAGGTGAGTAAACAATAAAGATACTCAATATAATTATTAATGGGTAACTTAATTTTAAAGCGGTCATTATCTTTTTAATAGCGTTTGTTTTCTAGGTGGTAAGGTAGATTAGGTTGAAGGTTAAGGTGACTCGTTAAAAAGAAAAAGCGGCTAAAAGCCGCTTTTTCTTAAATATAGGTACCAGCTTGGTTTTAAGGTTTGGGTCTATATTTTGTTGCAACATCGCTTGAGTCAACATCCCAAGAAATATTGGTAGCAGTTGTTGTGTCAGGGGTGTAAACAACGAACTGGTCGTTAATAGTATCATTAATGCCCTTTAATCTTACGCTGATAACGCCATCAGCCATGCTGATAGTGGAAACATACGTGCTTTTAAACGTATTACCTGTCATATCAGCTTCGTCAAAATCGGCTGGTAACTCACCGTTTTCACTCCACTTGATTTCAACAGCTGTCTTAAGGGCACCAGATAGTGTACCAGCTTCAGATACCTTAGCTCTGATGGTGTAATCTGTATAAGCAGGAATCGCTAACGCAGCCAAAATACCGATAATCGCCACCACGATCATTAATTCAATAAGGGTAAAACCCTTTTGAACGTTGTGTTTCATTGTTTGTAAATTTTTCATGTTTATATCCTTATTAAAATGTAATAAATTTTTATTGCATGACATATTAAGCATTAATTGCGCCATCTTTTAAAAGGCTGGCGCATATTTATTGTAATTATTTGAATTTATTGTTCTTATTTGTTATTTATTTTGGGTCCATTGGTGTTTTTTTAATTTTACTTGGTGTCTGTACGTCATAAAGTGACGCTATGGGTCACTTTATGTCAATCGTCGAGGCCTAGTTTTTTTAAGCGATAACGCAGAGCACGAAACGTAATGCCCAACTCTTTGGCAGCCGCTGTTTTATTCCAACGTGTTTTTTCTAAGGCCTTGGTGATGGCTTCTTTTTCTAGGGTGCCAAGGTAGTCTTCTAGTGGTGCTTCGTTGGTTGGAGGCGCGGTCTTTTGTAGCGTATGCTTTGCTTCATTGGCCTGGTTGGAAGTATCTTGAGTATTGTCAGGTAGTTGCAAATCAGGTTGATGAATAAGGCCGTTTTCACAGAGTGTAAAGGCGCGCTCGAGTATGTTTTCTAGTTCACGTACATTACCGGGAAAGGAATATTGAGTGAGTGCCTTTAAAGCATTATCGGTGAGGTTTGCTGAGGTATTATTATGTTCTGCATTTAATTTTTTTAAAACATGGTCGGCTAGTTGTTTGATGTCTTCTGTGCGTTCGCGTAGCGCAGGTAAGCCTAGCTCTATGACGTTGATTCGGTAAAAAAGATCTTGCCGGAAGTCTCCTTGTTCTACCAGTTTAGCGAGGTCTTTATGGGTGGCGCTTAATACTCTTACATCAATGGCTAGTTCGGCATCGCTTCCAATAGGGCGAATGCTTTTTTCTTGAATCGCGCGTAAGAGTTTGACTTGCATATGCAGAGGTAAATCGGCTATTTCATCCAAAAACAAGGTGCCGCCACTGGCAGTTTGGAATAGGCCAGGTTTGTCAGCTATCGCGCCGGTAAAGCTACCCTTCTTATGCCCAAAAAACTCACTTTCCATGAGTTCATGCGGAATAGCGCCACAGTTTATGGGTACAAAGGCTTGATGTGATCTTGGGCCTTTTGCATGAATAAGCTTGGCGACCAGTTCTTTACCCGTGCCTGACTCACCGCTAATGTAGATAGGCGCTTGGCTACGGGCGAGTTTTGCAATTTTAGAACGTACGTTTGCCATGATGACGGAGTCGCCTAATAACTCTTCGCGGCTACGTCTGTCAACAGGCTCTACCGTGTCGTTAATTTTTATCGCTGAGGTGACAAGACTTTTTAAGCTTTTAAGGTCGACAGGTTTGGAAACAAAATCAAAGGCGCCAAGCTTGAGCGCCTGAATGGCTGCTTCCATACTGCCAAACGCGGTGATAACAGCCGTCGGTAAGCTGGGGCAGTGTTTTTGTATGTGTTTAACAAGGTCAAGGCCGTTACCGTCGGGCAGTTGGAGATCTGTTAGGCAAATATCAAAAGTGTGCAATTTAAGCAGTTGCTTTGCTTCCGCTAAGTCTTGAGCAGGCTTGCTCGCAATATTCATGCGAGATAGCGTGATTTCTAATAATTCGAGAATATCGGGTTCGTCGTCAACAATAAGAGCAAGTGCTTGAGCCATATTTGTAGTTAAGTGTTGTTGATTAGTAAGGTGAACGTACTGCCACCAGCAGCGTTAGCTGAATAGCTTAATTTAGCATGATTTAATTCGGCAAGTTGATTCGAAATATACAAACCCAGCCCGGTTCCAGAGCTAGAGGTGGTAAAGAACGGCTCAAAAATTTGCGCTGCAACGGTATCCTCTATCCCTGTGCCATTGTCGCTGATGGAAATAAAACTACGTTGAGTTGCTTTTTGAATGCCGCAGCGAATTTCAATTTGTGGGTGGGAGGGGGTTTGTTGTCCATATTTTAGTGCGTTACTACAGAGGTTGTCGATAATCTGCTTTAAGTGGTTTTTGTCAAAATCTATATTGTTGAGATCGTTAGGTATGTTAATTATTAAAGGCGATTTAGTTAAGCCAAACTGTTCCATGAACTGACTTTCAAACTCATTAAGCCAATGTGCAAGCGGGATGCTTTCAATATGGCTGTCTTCCTGTCTTGAAAGTTGAAGAATGCTTTTCACGATACTGTTAACACGGCCTGTATGGTTGTGGATAATGTCGAGTAGTCGTTGATCTTCCTTCTCAATAGAGGGAGATTCAGATAACAACTCGCCGGCATGGCTTATGGCGCCGAGTGGGTTGCGAATTTCATGCGCGATACTGGCGGTTAACCGGCCGAGGGAGGCGAGTTTTCCTTGTTGGATTTGCTGGTCCACCGAGGAGAGGTCATCTAAAAAAATAATGTAGGCATTATCGGTAAAAGAATCAAGCTGATTGAAATGTAGCTTTATTCTAGGAGTGTTTGAACTAGCCGCGAGAATGGCAGAATCTTCATGCGGTGACCTTAACCAGCGCTTAAATAATTGAGAGCCTTCGATAGTAATATCTAATAAAGAGGCTCCTATTGTGAGCTTAAGCCCCAGCAAGGTGTTGGCGGCTTTGTTTGCGAGACGGATAGTTTGGTGTTGGTCGATAACAATAATGCCAGACTGAAGGTGTTTGATGATGTAATCATTAAGTTGAATGAGGTCATCAATTTCACGACTTTGTTTTAGAGCGAGTTGTTCAGATGTTTCAACCCGCTTAGCAAGAACCAAAGCGAGTACAGCAATGGTGAAAAAAGATGCGCTTAGGACGCCTGCATACATATATGCGGTTTTTGGAAATACATCGTTTATATCAGCATATGTTTGCTCGCCCAGCACTGCAAACGTGGCAATGGCGGCGAAAGCTAATGTGCATTGCCCACCGGCCAATAAACCACCCGCAGCAACGCTGACTGCTAGAAGCACACCTAGACCACTTGTAATGCCGCCGCTGGCATGCATCAAGATGCTAAGGAAAAGGATATCGAGAATAACCTTGAGTTGGACCTGTCGTGTGTAAGGGATATAAGGTTTACGAATAAAAACAGTGCTAAAAAATATTAAAGCCAAATACGTGAGGCTGGCTGACTGGAATAAAGCGGCATTGCTTTGGCCGAAGATTGAAGGCCCTGTATGGCTAATGAAAAGCCCAAAAAATGCAAAGGAGAGAACCATTTGATAAGCATGGAAAACTTTAAGTGTTCGCCAAGCTTGTTCAGCAGGTAGGTAAAAACCGCTACCAAATGGGCAGGTTTTTACAAATTCGCTTTGTTTCGGTGCAGAATGCATGGCCTTATTATAAGTGGGCGGCTGATTTAAGTTTTAAAATCAATTAGAATGGTCGAGTTAAGTTGGTTATAGATTAATAATAGAGGAATTTGAATGAATTTACATGAGTATCAAGCAAAACAGGTGTTTGCTGAATTTGGTGTACCTGTGCCAGTCGGTAAGCCAGCACGTTCAGTTAAAGAAGCCGTTAATGTTGCAAAAGAGTTGGGTGGAGATTGTTGGGTGGTTAAAGCCCAAGTTCACGCAGGTGGCCGTGGTAAAGCGGGCGGCGTTAAATTATGTAAAGGCATTGAAGAAGTCGAAGCCTATAGTAATAAATTATTGGGCTCTCGTTTAGTCACGCCGCAAACCGACGCGGAAGGCTTACCGATTGAAACGTTGATTGTTGAAGAAGTTAAGCCCATCGAACGCGAACTGTATTTAAGTGCGGTGGTTGATCGCGCTAGCAAGCGTATTATGTTTATGGCGTCTGAAGCAGGCGGTATGGATATTGAAGAAGTGGCTGAAGAAACACCAGAGAAAATTTTGTTAGCAGCGGTTGACCCTGTTGCCGGTTTACAGCCTTACCAGTGTCGAGATATTGCCTTTAAAATGGGCTTAGAAGGCAAGCAAGTTGGTCAATTGTTTAAAGTGATGTCGGGCCTTTTAGCGATGTTTATCGCAAAAGATGCTAGCCAAGTTGAAATCAACCCACTCATTGTTAATGGTGATGGGGACTTAATTGCTTTGGATGCGAAAGTTAATTTAGATGATAACGCGGCTTACCGTCATCCAGATATGGTGGCCATGCGCGACCCGTCTCAAGAAGACGAAAAAGAATACTTGGCGCAACAGCATGAACTTAACTACATTACGTTAAACGGCAGCATTGGCTGCATGGTTAATGGTGCAGGTTTGGCGATGGCGACGATGGACTTGGTTAAGCTAGAAGGCGGTTTTCCTGCTAACTTCCTAGACGTAGGGGGTGGTGCAACGGCTGAACGTGTGGCTGAAGCATTCAAACTTATTTTGTCTGACGATAAGGTAAAAGTTGTTTTGGTTAATATTTTTGGCGGTATCGTTCGTTGTAACTTAATTGCTGAAGGCATTATTGAAGCGGTTAAAGAGGTGGGCGTTAACGTACCTGTCGTGGTTCGTTTGGAAGGAACCAATGCCGATCAAGGGCGTCAGCTGTTGAAAGAGTCAGGCTTAGATATTATCGCCGCTGATGATTTAACCTTGGCTGCTAAAGCCGCTGTTAAAGCTGCAGCTTAATTTAGAGGGTCATATGAGTATTTTAATTAATAAAGACACAAAAGTAATTTGCCAAGGTTTTACGGGCAAACAAGGAACATTCCACTCCGAGCAAGCGATTGCTTATGGTACTAACATGGTTGGCGGTGTGACTCCAGGCCGTGGTGGTGAAAAGCATTTAGACCTACCTGTTTTTAATACAGTGGCTGATGCGGTTGAAGAAACCGGTGCAACAGCAACGATGATTTACGTGCCGCCTCCGTTCGCTGCTGACGCTATTTTAGAAGCCGCTGCCGCAGGTATTGAAGTGATCGTATGTATCACTGAAGGTATTCCTGTATTGGATATGATGAAAGTGAAGGCTTCGCTTGAGCAGTACGAAAACGCTGTTTTAATTGGCCCTAACTGTCCAGGTGTTATTACTCCGGGTGAGTGTAAAATTGGTATTATGCCAGGCTTTATTCACCAGGCCGGTAGCATTGGCGTGGTCTCACGTTCAGGCACATTAACGTATGAAGCCGTTCATCAAACAACCACAGCAGGCTTAGGTCAAAGTACGTGCGTCGGTATTGGTGGTGACCCTATTCATGGTATGAATTTTATTGATGTTATTTCACGTTTCGAAGCTGATGAAAATACGAAAGGTATTATTATGGTTGGCGAAATTGGCGGAACGGCTGAAGAAGAAGCGGCTGAGTACATCAAAAACAATGTAACTAAGCCGGTTGTTGGTTACATCGCGGGTGTTACAGCGCCTCCGGGTAAACGCATGGGCCATGCAGGTGCGATTGTATCTGGTGGTCAAGGTACAGCCGAGGCTAAATTTGCAGCCTTGGAAGCAGCGGGTGTTCACATTGTGAAATCGCCGACTGAAATGGGCGCAAAAATGAAGGAAATTTTAGGCTAATTTAGCGTTAAAATTTAAAGTAGTATAAAAAGGGCTGTAAACTATACAGCCCTTTTTTATGCTCGTTATAAAACAAGTAAAAGCATTTTTATGAAAATAGCCTTAGTACAATTTAACCCTGTTGTTGGTGATTTAATGGGTAATGCCGACCGTATCATCGAATTTTGTCACCAAGCTGTTAGCCAACAAGCGACCGCCATTGTGTTCCCCGAGCTGGCTATCACCGGTTACCCTCCAGAGGATTTATTACTGCGTGATGATTTTATCAGGGCGGTTGAAAAGCAGCTTGAGCGGATTTCAACGACTTGTCCTTTGTTAACGATTATTATTGGCTACCCAGAAAAAGGTGAGGACGTGTTATTTAATAGCGTTGCGGTTTTGCAGGCGGGCGAACTCGTAGCAAACTACCGGAAACAGCAGCTACCTAATTATGGTGTATTTGATGAGAAGCGTTATTTTCAGCCAGGTACGCAGGCGCGTACCTTTAAACTGGGTGCTCAAAAAGTCGGGTTAAGCATTTGTGAAGATATTTGGACACCGGTGGTGTGCGAGCAGCTAAAACAAGCAGGTGCAAAGCTTATTATTAACTTGAATGCATCGCCTTTTGAGATTGGTAAAACGGCTAAGCGTGAAAAAACAGTGTTCACTCGCGTGCAAGAGACTGGATTGCCTATTATTTATGTTAATCAAGTGGGTGGGCAGGATGAGTTGGTGTTCGATGGCAGCTCTTTTGTAATGAATGCACAAGGAACTGTTGTGCAACGGACCCCGTCGTTTCTAGAGGCGATGGATTATATCGATACTGAAACGCTGGGTGAATTAGAAGCGAATGAGAGTGTTGTCGTTGCGTCATCGCAATTAGCAGGTGTTTATCAAGCGCTGGTATTGGGTGTTCGAGATTATGTGACAAAAAATGGCTTTAAAGGCGCAGTGCTTGGCTTGTCAGGCGGTATAGACTCAGCCTTGGTGTTGGCGATAGCGGCTGATGCATTGGGTGCTGATAGTGTTGAGGTGGTATTAATGCCATCAAAATATACTGCCGATATGAGCAATGAAGATGCCATAAAGCAAGCGGAAAAGCTGGGCGTTAAGCATCAAATTATTCCGATTGAACCGGCTATTACAGCATTTTCCTCGATGTTAGAAAGTGCTTTTGAAGGGCTTAGTACTGACGTGACGGAAGAAAATATCCAAGCACGAAGCCGTGGCGTATTACTGATGGCTATTTCAAATAAGAAAAGAAAAATATTACTAACAACGGGTAACAAAAGCGAAATGAGCGTAGGTTATGCGACGCTCTATGGTGATATGGCAGGGGGGTTTGCGCCAATAAAAGACGTGCCTAAAATGTTAGTGTATGCGCTAGCTAAATACCGTAATCAGTTATCACCTATTATTCCTGAGAGAGTGATTGAGCGTCCGCCATCTGCGGAATTAGCACCTGACCAAAAAGATGAAGACAGCTTGCCAGCGTACCCAGTGCTAGATGACATCCTTGAGCGCTATATAGAGCTAGATCAATCAAGGCGTCAAATAGTAGAGGTGGGTTATGACCCAGCGGTTGTAGATCGAGTACTGCGACTAGTGGAGCAAAATGAGTATAAGCGTCGCCAAGCACCGCCAGGCGTTAAAATTACCTCTAGAGCATTTGGACGTGAGAGAAGGTTTCCTATGACTTCAGGCTTTAGCCACGTTCTTTTTTCTACAGAATAACCGGAATTTACTAGAGCTAATTTATTTATCGAGTTCTAGAAATTCCCAAATTTTTTCAGAGGTTGTTTTTTCGTGGGCGTATTTAGGATTCTCTAGCGGTGGCATACCATCCGGGTAATTCAAGTTATAAATACGTTGGGCATCCGCTGCTAGGTCGTTCATATTGATTTGCTGATAAGCATCAACCATCAGCAGTAAGGCGCGAGGAACAGCCGTGGTGTTTTGGTACTGTTCAATAATATGTTTAGCACGGTTTATCGCAGCAATGTATGCTTTTCGTTTCATGTAGTAATTGGCAACATTCAGGTCATATAACGCTAGGTTAGATTTAAGTGCAATGATGCGCTGTTTAGAATCTTCAGCATATTGGCTAGTGGGGAATCGTCTCAGGAGAGTCGCAAAATCATCGAGTGATTCAATGGCAGCACCGGGGTCACGCTGGGACTTATCAGTGGGTAAATAACGCTCTAAAAATCCAATGCCCCGGTTAAAATTAATTAAGCCTTTAAGGTAGTAAATGTAGTCAATGCTTTTATGGCGTGGGTGAATGCGGATAAAACGATTAGCAGTCGCTAGCGCAGACTCTGGCTCATCATTTTTATAATAGGCGTATGCTAAATCAATTTGAGCCTGTTGGGCGTACTGACCAAAAGGGTAACGTGACTCTAAGCTTTCATAAAGTTCGATGGCAGTTAGATAGTTCTCATCATCTAAAGAGGCTTTAGCTTCGGTGTAAAAATCAGCGGCAGACCAGTTTTCTTTTTCATCAGGCGCTTCGTTAGGTGTAACGAGGTCCATCGCAGCGCAAGCGCTCAGCATGGAAAATATTAATGCGAGCAAAATGAGTTTGATAGATGAGTGATTAAGTAGAGTCATGAGTTAAATAACAGGTTATGAGATATTAAACGGTTATAATGCCGCAGCACATCAATTATTACAATGTTATTGGCTTGAAAACTGAACAACAAATAGAATTAACCATCCCCTCTGAAATGGCCGGCCTTAGGCTCGACCAAGCATTAGCAGAGCTATGCTCCGAGTATTCCCGTAACCGATTAAAGAGTTGGGTAAAGAGCGGCAACATACTCATTAACAATGCTGTTCTTCGTCCGCGTGATAAGGTGAATGGCGGTGAGCAAGTGATTATTAATCCAATTGCTGACACCTCGTTAGAGGTTAAAGCAGAGCCGATTGATTTGAAAATTGTGTATGAAGATGAGTCGATGTTGGTGGTCAATAAACCCGCCGGCCTTGTGGTGCATCCTGCGGCTGGTAACTGGCATGGTACTTTGCAAAACGCATTGCTACATCACGATCCAGGTTTAGAAGGTTTGCCACGGGCTGGTTTAGTTCACCGAATTGATAAAGAAACCAGTGGCTTGTTGATGGTTGCGCGCACCTTGACGGCGCATAAATTATTAGTTGATCAGTTGCAAGCTCGTGAATTTGAACGAGAATATTTAACCGTGGTTCGTGGCTATATGACGGCTGGCGGAACGGTGAATGCACCTTTGGCTCGTCACCCAACGGATCGAAAAAAGTATGCGGTAAAAATGGGTGGTAAAGAAGCCGTCACGCATTATAGAGTGAAAAAACGCTTTGCAAAGCATACGTTGCTAAGAGTCAACCTTGAAACGGGTCGCACACATCAGATTAGGGTTCATATGAGTCACATTAATCACCCCATTGTGGGTGATCAAGTGTACGGTGGGCGTTTTAAACCGTTGGCTAATGCGAGCGAACTGTTGAGTGATACCTTACGTGGGTTTAAACGCCAAGCGCTGCATGCGGCGAGGTTAGGGGTTATTCACCCCGTTACTGGCGAAGCTATTTCTTGGGAATGCGATATGCCAGCAGACATGGCTAATTTGGTTGATGTGTTGGCACAAGAGACGCCTGTTAAATAATAGTAGACTAATGGACTTTATTACCCCAGATTGGCCCGTTCCAGAGCGTGTTAAGGCGATATCGACTCGTCGACATGGAGGTATAAGTGAAGGGCCATACTCTAGTTTAAATTTAGCGAACCATGTGGGTGATGATGATCGCGTGGTGACGCAAAACAGGTCAACGCTTTTTCATAAGCTTCAACTGCCGGCTAAACCAGTTTGGCTGGAACAAGTTCATGGAACCCGAGTGATGGAGTTAGGGCAGCATGAAGCAACTCAGCTTATTCAAGCAGATGCTTCAATATCTAGAAATAGTGATTTTGTTTGTGCGGTTATGACGGCAGATTGCCTCCCTATTTTATTGTGTAAAGAGGATGGTTCGGCCGTTGCTGCCGTACATGCCGGTTGGCGTGGTTTAGTAGCGGGTATTGTAGAAAAAGCCGTAACGCAATTGGCTGAACCAGAAAAAATTATCGCTTGGTTAGGCCCGGCAATTGGTCCCAGTCATTTTGAAGTGGGCGCAGAGGTAAAAGAAGCCTTTGTGAATAAGAACAGTGTGATGCGTCAATGTTTTCAGCAAATTGATAGTCAGCATTACCTCGCTGATTTGTATGCGCTGGCAAGAATAGTGTTACTTAAATGTGGTGTAAAAAGAATTTATGGCGGTGAATATTGTACGTATAATCAAGCGGATCAGTTTTTTTCCTACCGGCGTGAGCCGATAACGGGCCGAATGGCTTCGTTAATTTGGCTTCAACCTTAACTTATTGCTCATGACTGTACTCACTTGGATTATTTTGTTTACCATACTCGGCGGCGCGCTAAGCGTGCTCGGTGCCTCATTGGTTCTTTTTTTACCTAAAAAGATTATCAGTAAAGCGTTGCCTTTTAGCGTAAGTTTCGCAACAGGTGCTTTGTTGAGCGTCTCCTTCGTTGGTTTAATTCCACATGCCTTAGAAGAAGTCGGGCATGAAAATTTTCACACCCTTTCAATCACTATTTTGGGTGGTTTGATGTTTTTCTTCGCATTGGAAAAAATGGTGTTGTGGCGACATTGTCATCATGATGATTGCGAAACGCATGTGGATGTTCATTCGCATAGCCATAAATCAGCGGGTAGCTTAATTCTCGTCGGCGATAGTGTGCACAATTTTGTCGATGGTGTGCTTATTGCCGCGGCATTTTTAACGGATGTTCATTTGGGTGTTGTGACTGCGTTAGCGGTAACCGCGCATGAAATTCCGCAAGAAGTAGGCGACTTTGCCATTTTATTGCAAAGTGGGTTTACGCGTAAAAAAGCTATTTTGTACAATGTTGTTTCTAGCTTCGCGACATTGGTGGGTGGCTTATTAGCCTATTTTTGGCTGGCAGATTTCCAACATATTTTGCCTTATGTCCTAGCATTCGCTGCGGCTAGCTTTATTTATATTGCCGTGGCTGATTTAATTCCAACGTTGCATAAACGAATTAACCCGGCAGCGGCGGTCGAGCAAATTGTATTGATGTTGTTCGGTATTGGTTTGATTGGTTGGTTGCACAGCTTTATTCATTAAAGAAGAGCTAGTAACTCTCCATAGGTCCTCGCTGCCCTTCTATGGACTTGAAAAATAGCTATTTCATCCCCATTAGTTAGTTATCAAACTTAAAATTAATGAGGGTTAAAGTATGCGAATGGATAAACTTACGAGTCAGTTTCAAGTAGCGCTTTCAGATGCACAAAGCTTAGCGCTAGGTAAAGACCATCAATTTATAGAGCCGGCACATTTATTGGTCGCTATGCTTGATCAGCAAGGCGCTAGTGTTCGCCACCTGCTGCAATTAGCCGGTGTTAATGTGGATCAATTGCGCTCATCATTAGGTGAAACAATCGACCGTATAGCAACTGTTGAAGGAACTGCTGGTGATGTGCAAATGTCGAATGATTTGGGCCGTCTTCTAAATGTTACCGATAAGCTTGCACAACAACGTAAAGATGCTTATATCTCCAGTGAATTGTTTATTTTGGCTGCGCTTGAAGATAAAGGACCTACGGGTAAAGCACTTCAAGAGGCAGGCGCGACCAAAAGCGTATTAGAAAAAGCCATAGACGATGTTCGAGGCGGCGAAGCAGTTAACGACCAAAATGCCGAAGAAAACCGTCAGGCACTTGAAAAATACAGCATTGATCTAACTGAACGTGCAGAACAAGGAAAGCTTGATCCGGTGATTGGCCGTGATGAGGAAATTCGTCGTACCATTCAAGTGTTACAACGCCGTACAAAAAATAACCCAGTACTGATTGGAGAGCCCGGTGTGGGCAAGACGGCTATTGTTGAAGGCTTGGCACAACGGATCGTTAACGGTGAGGTGCCTGAGAACCTAAAATTAAAACGCCTGTTATCGCTGGATATGGCAGCGCTTATCGCCGGTGCTAAATTTAGGGGTGAGTTTGAGGAGCGTTTAAAAGCGGTATTAAATGATGTCTCAAAGCAAGAGGGTCAAGTTATCTTGTTTATTGATGAGTTGCACACCATGGTTGGCGCCGGTAAAGGTGAAGGTGCGATGGATGCCGGTAATATGCTTAAGCCGGCTTTAGCGCGTGGCGACTTGCATTGTGTAGGCGCAACGACCTTAGATGAATATCGTCAGTATATTGAAAAAGATGCGGCACTAGAGCGACGCTTCCAAAAAGTATTGGTTGATGAGCCGAGTGTTGAAGACACCATTGCTATTTTGCGTGGCTTAAAAGAACGTTATGAAGTCCATCATAGTGTAGATATTACGGATCCAGCGATTGTTTCAGCGGCCGTATTATCACATCGGTATATCACAGACCGACAACTGCCGGATAAAGCGATTGATCTTATCGATGAGTCAGCCAGTCGTATTCGGATGGAAATGGATTCAAAGCCAGAATCAATGGATCGATTGGAACGCCGTTTAATCCAGTTAAAGATTGAGCGTGAAGCGTTGAAAAAAGAAAGTGATGAAGCTTCAATTAAGCGCCTAGAGTTACTGGAGTCTGAAATCGTTGAGCTTGAAAAAGAGTATGCCGATTTAGAAGAAGTTTGGAAGTCTGAAAAAGCGGCAATGCAAGGTAGCGCACAACATAAAGAAGAGCTTGAGAAAATCAAATTAGAGATGGAAACAGCTCGCCGAGCAGGTGATTTAACGCGCATGTCCGAACTGCAATACGGTGAAATACCACGGTTAGAAAAAGCGATTCAAGAGGCTGAAGCAGGCGATGATGAGCAAACCTTCACTTTGTTGCGAAATAAAGTAACGGAAGAAGAAATCGCAGAAGTTGTGTCTAAATGGACGGGTATCCCTGTTTCCAAAATGCTAGAAGGTGAGCGTGAAAAGCTATTACAGATGGAAGATAATCTAGGCGAGCGCGTTATTGGTCAAGAAGAAGCTGTGAAGGCTGTCAGTGATGCAATTCGACGTTCACGTGCTGGCTTGTCTGATCCTGACCGGCCTAATGGTTCGTTCTTATTCTTAGGCCCAACAGGGGTTGGTAAAACAGAGCTGTGCAAAGCATTGGCAGAATTCTTGTTTGATACCGAAGAAGCGATTGTGCGGATTGACATGTCTGAGTTTATGGAAAAACACTCAGTCGCACGTTTAATTGGCGCACCTCCAGGCTATGTGGGTTATGAAGAAGGCGGGTATTTAACCGAAGCAATTCGACGCAGACCCTATAGCGTTATTTTGATGGATGAAGTTGAAAAAGCGCACCCCGATGTGTTCAATATATTATTGCAGGTATTAGATGATGGCCGTTTAACGGATGGGCAAGGCCGAACTGTTGATTTTCGTAATACGGTGATTGTAATGACGTCCAATTTAGGCTCAGACCGTATACAAGAGCTTGCGGGTGAGTCCAACTACGATGAAATGAAAAGTGCAGTGATGGAGGTGGTAGGCAACCATTTCCGCCCTGAGTTTATTAATCGTATTGATGAGTCGGTGGTATTCCATCCTTTAGGGCGTTCACAAATTAGAGCGATTACAACCATTCAAGTTGAGGTGTTACGTCAGCGATTAAAAGACCGTGATATTGATTTGCAAGTGTCAGAAGCTGCGTTAGATAGTTTAGGTGAGGCAGGGTTTGACCCGGTATATGGTGCAAGGCCTTTAAAACGAGCCATTCAACAACGTTTAGAAAATACGCTGGCTCAAGACTTACTGTCAGCAAAATTTTTACCGGGCGATGTTATAAGCGTTGATGTTGAAGGTGAAGGAAACGCTAAAACTATAGTGTTTACTAAAAAGAATACCTAGCCGTTAAATGGGCCCCACGTGACCATGATGCGCGTGGGGCCTATATGCTATTAGGCCTACGAGTTAAATAACCTTACAAGATAGTTTATAGCCCAGTTTTGCCATTAAGATTATTTCTTTTTTCAAATCAGCCATGCCGATGTCTTGCTCATGAAAAAATAACTTATCAATGGTTAATGTCATATGACGGTTATCTACCTTGAGTAATAATAAATCAATGGCTAAGGGGCGGCGACTATTATTAAGAATAATGGCTAAACGAAATAGGCGAATTAAACGGGTTAGCATTTTATGATTAATAATGCGGATGTCGGGAAGCCTTCTACGCCTGAATTTTTTTCTTCCATTACTCACTAAAATGGACAACAGTAATTGTTCGTCTTGGTTGTAACCGGCAAGCTCACTGTTGGCTAAGATATAGGCTGAGTGTTGCTGGAAGTCACTGATGCTAATTTGCTGACCAACTTCATATAAGTAGGCCGCTTCAATAAGTAATGCTTTAAGTCCTGTTGATGTTAGGTTCCAGTCTTTTGATGCCTGGTCCCATAATAGCTCACAGGTTTCAGCTATTTGTTGAGCCTGACGACGATCAATCTGATATCGACTTTGTAACTCTTGGCGGGTAATTAGCCGTGTATTGCCTTGTTTGTTTTGTTGATCCATCTCAAACAGCACGCCTTCACGCAATGCAGCCGGGGAAAAGTCTAAAGCCATTAAATTTAAGCTTTTCGTGATAGCAATCATAATGGCTAAACCGGCTGGTAAAACAGAGCTTCTAGCCTCGTCAATACCAACCCATGATAGTTTCGTGACACCGTCCTCTTGGCATAACAAATCCTTTAGTTTAAGCAAATCACTCAGGACTAGACGATCTGTTTTTTTACTGACCAAAGCAATGGCTTTGAAGAGAGCTTTAGCCGTACCAGAGGTCGCAAATACACGATTCGGAATATTTTTTTTAAATTGATGCGAGCACCCTTCCAGTTTTTGTAACGCGGCTATTTCAGCTTGCTTAAATGACTTCTGGCTGATGCCTTTAGCGAAGTAACGCTCAGTAAAGCTAATGCAGCCCATGCTTTTACTGTCCCTATATTGAGTATTGGTGGCATGACCCAGCACTATTTCAGTACTGCCACCCCCTATATCAACCACTAGGCAAGAGTCTTCTATTGATTCGCTTCGCGCCACACCTTGGTAGATTAATCTAGCCTCTTCAGAACCAGAAATTATTTCAATAGGGAACCCTAATGATTGCTCAGCCAGTGAGAGAAAAGTATTGCGGTTAACCGCTTCACGTAGAGTGTGAGTGGCTACAGCACGAACATTTTTTATATGGTTATCTTTTATGGTGGCAGCTATTTCCTTAAGGCTGGTAACAGCCCTGAGGATGGATTCGTAGCTGAGTTCATTAGAATGATTCATGCCTGCTCGTAAGCGAACGTGGTGTTTAACCTTGTGTAAGGGTTCCAGTACGCCTGCATTTAAGCGGGCAATAATTAAATGAAAGCTGTTCGAGCCTAAATCTAAGGCGGCAATTAATTCAGGTTTAGTTTCATTATTATTGTTAGTCATGTCTTATTATATTGAATGTCTTTTAGATAGGTATACGCGGCTATTTGAGAGCGAATTTTTCGCTTGTTTCCTCTAGGTCGATAGGTGTTTTGTTGTTTCTTATCGATAATTCTAGCTTTTGTTGTATCGGACCATTGAAGGTTAAATATGTGTATAAGCTGTTGTTTGATAGCGGGGTCAAGAATAGGGCAGCCCACCTCTACACGCCGCTCTATATTACGTGTCATCCAATCGGCGGAGCTAATGACTACTTTAGGGGATGCATTATTATGGAAAACAACCAATCGAGTGTGCTCTAAAAATCGATCGACGATCGAGATAACTTCAATGTTTTCACTAAGCCCTTCAATGCCAGGCACTAATACACACATGCCTCTTATTATCATTTTTATCTTTACGCCGGCAGAACTGGCGTCGTATAGCTTATGAATAACATGTTCGTCATCGATGTTATTCATTTTGATAAGGATTTCAGCCTTGTAGCCCTTTTTGGCCATTTTTATTTCATTATCAATCGATTCATTGATCCAAGCCCTAGTGCTAATAGGGGAGACAATTAAATGTTTAAACGCAATTTTTTTGTAACTGTGGGTGATGAAGTCAAAAACGAGATTGATGTCATTAGTAATATCGGGATTACAGGTGAATAAACTGAAATCGGTGTAAATTTTGGCTGTTTTTTCGTGGAAATTACCCGTGCCAATATGGGTATAGTAGGCCTGTTTGTTTTTTTCATGACGCCCTATTAAACATAGTTTGCTATGACACTTAAGCGATGGTACGCCAAAGTGAACCTTAACCCCTGCTTCGGTTAATATCCGTGCCCACTCCATATTTGCTTGCTCATCAAATCGTGCATGGAGCTCAATGATAACTAAGACTTTTTTGCCATTTTTAAAGGCATTAATGAGAGATTTAATAATCCGACTGTTACTGGCTACTCGGTAGATACAAATTTTAATGCTAAAAACAGTGGGGTCAAAAGAAGCTTGCCGGACTATTTCAGTGAAATGGTCAAATTTATGGTAAGGATAAAAAAGCAGAATATCGCGCTTTTTTATTGCATCGAAAGGGCATGAATGGACTGTAAAATGTTTAGATGCTAAAGGGGGGATTGACGGGTTTTCAAGTTGCTTGCGCCCCACATTAGGGAAGCTAATGAAATCTTTAAAGTTATGGTAACGGCCCCCAGGGACGACACTATCATGACGTGTAATACCCAGTTTAGATTTAAGCATCTGAACGGTATTTTCCGACATGCTTCGTTCGTAGACAATGCGAACAGGCTTTGCGTGCAGACGTTGTTTTAAACCAGTGGATAATTTTTCTAATACGGACTGGTCAATGTCATCGGTTAAGCCAAAATCAGCGTCCCCCGTTACTTTCATAGAGTACACATGGCACTGTTTATAATTAAAATAGGCAGCAAAAATATCATTGATACAATACCTGATAATATTGTCTGACATAATGATGTTTCTGCGTCGTTTACCTTTTTCACGAGGTAGCTCAATAAAGCGTGGCGAGTCAGTGGTTGGTATAGCGATGGCTGCATACTGTGTTCTTTTTCCGATGAGCATTTCGCAAATCAAATAGGTCAAGTCATCTTTTATCAGAGCCGCTAAATTAGTCTCATCATCAATAATGATAGGCTCAATAAAACCCTGTAGATTGTCTGTGAAGTATTGCCGCAGCCAATTTCCCTGTTCAGGGCTAAGTTGATCTTCATTAATCAAGAAGATGTTTTTATGGGCTAATCCTTTCAATACATCAAGATAGGTTACATCAAATTCATCTTGTAATTTTAAGACCTTTTTTTGAATGGCTCGTAACAGGTTTTTAGTCGGTGTTTGTTCGTCTAAGCCTTTTTCAATAAGTACCCGGCGCTTAACGTTGGCGACACGCACCCTAAAAAACTCATCCAAGTTATTTGAAAAAATACCTAAAAACCTAACCCTTTCGATAATGGGGACAGAGGCATCGGCCGCTTCCTGAAGAACACGCTCATTAAAGGAAAGCCAGCTAAGTTCCTTGGCAAAATATTTGGGTTCAATTCTTTTTATCACGGAGTTAATTCGTTAGATCGATGAATGATTCGTTATTATCAACAGCGTAAATGACAGGCGTGTGACAGATGTTACAAACTAGTGGGGTGTTTGATTTGAAGTATTTTTAACGAAAGGGGGTGTCGTTTTATTGGGAGTACAGGTCGAAGGTAGTTGTATTTCGTTATCGGGCTTGATTTGGTAGAGGCTATTACCTTTGATCTTTTTGGCTATTGATTTTGCGCTGCTAGCGATGATTGCGATATCGTCTTCTGTTTGTATCGTGGTGAAGTCATGCATACGAAGAGCACCGATAGATAGTGATAATAAGGGGTAAAAAACAGGTTTTGAATACCTATCTAAGGCGTTCATACCTTTTAATTTAAGGTGTTCCTCAGAATATAACGTAGCGTGTAGTTTTTCGAAGTCATCGAATATACGGTTACAGCGTTCCTTCCAGTTAGGGCTACTAAAAATAATAACAAAGTCATCGCCGCCAATATGGCCCACAAAATCGGTACTTTCATCCGAGTGGCGGCACAGTAATTCCGCCGTTTTTCGAAGAACGTCATCGCCTTTACCAAATCCGTATATATCGTTATAGGGCTTAAAATTGTCGAGATCGAAATAACAGATAACAAAATCGTCAGCGGATTTGAGGAAGGATGACATTTGTTGGCTGATGGGAACATTTCCAGGTAGGTTGGTTAGCGGATTCATATGCTTTGCAAAACTTATTTGAATGTCGGTCAATTCTTTTAATAGGTCGATGTAGCTTCCTATTCCCTTGTATTTGTTTAATTCGCTGATGATGAAGTTTTCGTGGCAGATCTGGAAGTTCTGTTCGTCTAGTTGTTGGCTCAATGAGAGCAAAGGCAGATTAATATCAAAAGTAACTGGGTTTCTATTCAAGAAATATGAGGCCGTTTTTTTTCTATAAATATCTTTGCCGTAGCGAGTGGCGCAAATCGTTAAAAAGTCGGCTCGTGCAATTGTTCCAGCAATGTTTCCAGCGTCATAAATGACAGGCAGTAATGATAGTTTTTTTGACGATTCAAACCTATCAACTATTTTTATGAAAGGCGTGTGAATATTGATCGGTTCGAGTGGTCTGAGTAACGCGTTAAAGGTACACGAAGATCGCGTAACATTCGCTCTAAGGGGTAGTTTTGGGGTTCTTTTAGAGAATAAAGCAGAATCTAGCGCTACTAAGGGGTTAACATCGGGGCGGGCAAAATAATAGCCTTGTACAAAATCAACATTCATCTTTTCACTAATAAGGTATTCTTCCCGTTGCTCAATGCCTTCAGCGATAACTTTGCAACCAACACCTTTTGAAATATCGATGATGGATTGGACAAATTGCTGCTTATGGTTGTCGAGGTGAATATTGGTTAGAAAATGACGGTCAATTTTAACAAAGTCAGGCTTTATTTCTGACCAAGTCCTTAACCCAGAATACCCTGCACCTAAATCATCAAGTGCAATAGAGAAGCCCATATCTTGGTAGTGCTTGGTAGCATTGATCATTAAATTATAATCATCTATAGGGTATTGCTCGGTCAGTTCAATGACCACTTGCTGGGCACTTATGCCTGCTCGTTTGATGTAATCTAACGTATGACCGTGTTTATAATCTTTGTGCAGTAATATCTCTGGAGTGGTATTAACAAATAGTTGAGCCTTTAAATTTAACTGTCCAAACCGCTCAATAGTGACCTTTCGACACAGCAGGTCTAGCTCTGTTAGCCGGCCTTGCTTGGCGGCGGCATTAAATAAATTAATTGGCGAGTGTAATGGGCTATTTGAAGGTCCTCTTATCAAGCCTTCGTAACCATAAATAGTATTGCTCTTTAGCGATATAATCGGTTGAAAAAAGGGGGTCAGTAAGGCACCTTTTAATATATCGTCTAATGATTTGGCGCGTGATAGTCCAGTTTTTTTCATGTGCGAAGGGTTTAGTTTGGAGAATAGAGATTATCAGGCCAACATAGTGACAGTTTTATGACAATAACCGTCAACAGGATTGTTACCCTAGGTGGTTTGGTTAGTCTTTGCAGGGATGGGTATGAGTCAGCCGTTTAATTGTCATGCAGTCGTCATAAAGTCAGTGTAATGTATGAAAAATAACTATAAAAGGCTCTACTTATGGAAAAAATGAATGTATTACTGGTTGAAGATGATGAGGATATTGGCGAAATGTTACAGCTCTCCCTACAGTCTAATAACCTGGGTGTGAGATGGTGTAAAGACGTGATGAAAGCGCAGGAATCTTTGCGTGACTCAATCCCTGATATCATTTTGCTAGATTGGATGTTGCCAGGAATAAGTGGGCCGGATTGGATCAAGTTTTTAAAAAATCAAGAGAAAAATAAGCGTATTCCAATTATTCTGCTGACAGCAAGAAGCACTGAGGAAGATAAAATTTCTGGTCTAGAAACAGGTGCAGACGATTATGTTACCAAGCCCTTTTCTGTCCAAGAGTTGATTGCCAGAATGAAAGCTGTTTTGCGAAGAACGGATACAGGAAGCAAAACGGACACTATCTCAATCGGCCCTTTATTTATTGACCCTAGTAGTCATCGTGTGACGATAAATAAAGTCGATTTAATGATGAGTCCAACAGAATATAAGTTACTGTACTTCTTTGCCTCAAACCCCAATAAAGTGTTTTCGCGTAATCAATTACTTGATAACGTGTGGGGAGACAATGTCTATGTCGAGGACCGTACTGTGGATGTACATATTAGACGCTTAAGACGTATTCTGGATGCCCAAAACTGTGCCGATTTAGTTCAAACGGTGCGTGGGTTTGGGTATAAGTTGGTGAGCTCGAACAGGTGAATATAAATCATAAATATGAGCGTAATATGCTGCTGATTTGGTTAGCAGTTGTGGGATTGCTGGGTATATTGATAGGTCATCCGGTTGAGCTGTTGGCGATTTTTTTATTGGCCTTTATTGTTTTTCAGTATCGTCGCTTACAGCAGTTATACAGGTGGTCGAAAAGGTCAAATGATAACAATGTACCTTTTGAAGATGGTTTGTTGGGTCAAATAGCAGAGGATATTTTTCAGTCTAAAAAACAGCGTTTAGCGCAAAAAGAAAGCGTTAAATACCAGCTAGAGCGTTTTAAAAAGCTGATTTCAGTTTTTCCTGATGGCGTTGTTATTCTATCGTTATCGAATGAGATCCAATGGTTTAACGACCAAGCAGCCCGCTTGCTTATTTTAAAAAAAGAAGATACAGGGCAGTTGATTAATCATTTGGTTCGGCACCCTCGCTTTACCAGCTTTCTTAAAAACATGACAAGCGATGACGCAATTGTCATGGAAGCGCCGATTATGGAAACTAATTGGTCAGCTGAGAAAATTGAAATACGTTTATTACCCTACGGAGATGATGAACGTTTATTACTTGTTCGTGACGTTACTAAAGTTGAGCGTACGAACCAAGTGAGAAAAGACTTTGTGTCAAATGCATCGCATGAGTTGAGAACGCCACTGACGGTCATGAAAGGGTATGTTGAAATGTTGTTGGCTTCTACCGCTAATGAGAAGGCACAGGTGGGTGCTTCCTTGCGCAAAGTTGATCAACAGGTGGTTAAAATGCAAACAATGATCGAGGAGCTTTTAACATTAAGCCGGCTTGAGGAAGGAAAGGTAGAAAGTTTGGATAGCATCGTGAACCTTCGTGGGGTTTGTGAGCAAGTCAAATCAGAGCTACAGTCGGCAGCACAACAGCGCAAGCAAATATTTAACTTTGATATTCCACCAAGCCTTAACCTAAAAGCGAATAAATCGTCAGTGCTAACAATAATGCGAAACTTGGTCGGTAATGCGATCAATTACGCCGATAAGAAAGGTGAAATTAACGTTGGCTGGCTAATAGATGATCAGGGCAATGGTGTCTTATATGTTAAAGATAATGGTAAAGGAATAGCGGCTAGGCACTTGGCTCGGTTAACGGAGCGTTTTTATCGGGTAGCTGAAAATAATGTGATGAATAAAACGGGCACAGGCCTCGGTTTGGCGATTGTTAAGCATGAGCTTGAAAGGCATGAGGCACAGCTAAGAATTGATAGTACGGAAGGTAAGGGCAGTTGTTTTCAATGCGTGTTTCCAGCAGAAAGGGTTGATCAGTAAGTCCTGTCATTAAACTGTCACATTGCGTTCATTATAATGCCATATATCAACAATAGAATGGCTTGCGTGGTAGAGCGGACGCTTTGCCGGTTATTCAACTAAATTGGAAAAATAATATGAAAATGAAGAAGATATTAGCACTAGGGTTGCTTGGCCTAACGGTTGGCACGGCTGCTCACGCAGCTAAAATTGAAGGTACGGGTTCGAGTTTTGCTTACCCTGCCTATACAACGTGGAGCAAAATTTATTATGGTGAAACAAAGAACCAAGTAAATTACACACCAACAGGTAGTGGTTCAGGCATTAAAGAAGTAACAGCTCGCCACGTTGATTTCGGTGGTTCAGATAAGCCTTTGAAATCTAGCGCGTTATCAAAAGCAGGCTTGATCCAGTTCCCAACGGCTATTGGTGCGGTTACCTTTGCTTATAATGTGGAAGGCGTCAGCGGCATGAAGCTAAGTGAAGCGGCCATTTCAGGCATTATGTTAGGCAAAATAACAAAATGGAATGACCCTGTTATTGCGGCTGATAATGCAGGCCTTGCCTTACCAAATAAAGATATCTTATTTGTTCACCGTAGTGATAAATCAGGCACAACATTCGCGTTTACGTACTATTTGAGCAAAATGAATCAAGAATGGCGTGAAACAATTGGTGCTAAGAAAGTTGTCGCGTGGCCTTCTAAAAACCGCATTGCTGGCAAAGGTAACTTTGGTGTAGCAACGGCTATTAAAAATAATGGGTTTTCTATCGGCTACGTAGACTACGCTGATGCTAAAAAGAATGGGTTAGACATGGCTATTATCGAAAACCGTGAAAACGTGTTTGTTAAGCCAGAACCAGCAACATTTGAAGCGGCAGCGGTGTATGCAGATTTAGACCCTAAAAAGGACTTTTATGCAAACATTGCGTACCCACCTAAAGGATACCCTGTTGTGACAGCAACATTTGCGCTTGTTCCACAAGATGGTGAAAACTCAAAAGAAGTGATAAAGTTCTTTGACTATGCGTTAACTAAAAAGAACAAACTAATTGAAGCGGTGGGTTATGTGTCGCTTCCAGAAGCTGTGATTGAAAAAATCCAACGCTACTGGGTAGAAAAAGGCTTAAAATAATCACAGTCTTTAACGTTAGTTTTTTAAGACCTTCCCAACAGTTTGTTGGGAAGGTTTTTGTTTATATCAGAGGGCGGTAATGGAATTATTATTTAAAAAAATTGCTCAATTAAGCGCTAGCTTGGTTTTTGTTATTTTAGCGGCAACCACAGTCGTTCTTTATTTGTCAGCAAAGCCCGCTATACAAGAGTTTGGAGCTGGGTTCTTTTTTGAGTCTCGTTGGGCTGTTGAAGAAAAAGTTGAATTGTCTCCTGCTGAATTAAGCGAGTTAGAATTGTTGGAGGCTGATAAAAGCACGTTTATTAGCGATGACTTTATTGAAGATGAAGACGATTTTATAATGGACGATGAGGATTTTATTACCGATGACGATATGGAATCAGATAGTAATGAATCGAGAATTGTTTATGGTGCGTTAGTACCCATTGTGGGTACGATTTTTTCAACACTCATAGCAATGCTGTTTTCCCTCCCTATTGCGATGGGGATAGCTGTTTTTTTATCTGAAATTGCACCTAGCGCACTCGCAAAACCTGTCGGCGTTGCGATAGAGTTGCTGGCGTCTATTCCTAGTATTATTTATGGCATGTGGGGGCTGTTTTACTTCGGCCCATTCATTGCCGATTTGTTTGGTGGCAATACAGTGTCGTTATTAGTAGCGGGACTTGTTCTGGGTATTATGGTTATACCTTTTATGGCAGCACTCAGTCGAGATGCAATAACGACCGTGCCGGATATGCTTAAAGAGTCTGCTTATGCGATGGGTGCAACTAAGTTAGAAGTGATTAAAGACGTTGTTTTTCCCTATGCGAAGTCGGGGATTATTGGCTCCATTATATTGTCGTTTGGCCGAGCCTTGGGCGAAACAATGGCGGTCGCTTTTGTTATAGGCGGTGTTTACCAATTTGCAGGGAAAATCACTGATCCTACCAATTCGATTCCGGTGGTACTTGCCAATAGCTTTGCAGAATCAAGTGGGTTGAGCTTGTCTGTCCTGTTCTATTTGGCGCTTATCTTATTCGTTTTAAGTTTTGCAGTGATAGCGATTGCCAAGCTTTATTTCTTGAGGGGCAAGTAATGCGTCTAATAATGAATCGTGCATTTATTATCTTTTCAACACTGGCAGCTATCGTAGGGTTACTTTTCTTAGGGTGGATTTTATTTACATTGTTTTCAAAAGGCTTGCAAGGGTTAAGCTTCGATGTGTTTAGGAAAGACCTTATTGAGGGTGGCTTACGGAATGTAATTGTCGGTCAAATAATGATGTCAGGTATTGCTACATTTATCGGTATTCCTATTGGTATTCTTGCCGGTATTTATCTTCAAGAATATGGTGGCAATTCGAGAAGCACGGAGTTTTTACGTGACTTAAGTGACGTGATGATGTCGGCGCCGTCGATTGTAGTGGGCACGTTTGTTTATGCGATTGTTGTGGTACCTACTGGGCACACGAGTGGCTGGGCAGGCGTTTTAGCCTTGTTTATCTTAATGGTGCCTATTATTGTTAGAACAACCGATGATATGTTAAAGCTTGTACCTATTGAGCTTCGCGAGGCAGGGATTGCCATAGGTGCGTCTAAGTATCACGTGACGATGAACATCGTAGTGCGTTACGCTAAAGCAGGTATTTTAACGGGCATTTTGCTAGCGTTTGCTCGAGTGGTGGGCGAAACAGCGCCGTTGATCTACACCAGTGGTTCGAGTGAATTCTGGTCAACGGACCTAACGGGCACATTCCCATCTTTAACGGTATCAATCTATAACCTTGCGACCATGCCGGACGATAAAATGGTTCAGCTAGGCTGGACTGGAGCATTTTTATTAACGACTATGGTATTGATAATTAATTTGCTGGGTCGCTACGCTAGCAATAAAAAGAGATCGAAATAATGAAGAATATGATGGAAGTTAAAGATTTAACGTTTACTTATAGTGGTGCCAGTGAGCCGTCACTAAAAAGTATCTCATTACCAGTTGAAAAGAATAAAGTAACGGCATTGATTGGCCCCAGTGGCTGTGGCAAATCCACCTTGTTACGTGGTATGAACCGTATTCACGACTTATACCCAGGCCACCGTTATGAAGGTGCTATTAATCTTTTGAATCCGGATGAAAAAGGGTATACCAATATATTGGATATTAAAAAAGAAGCGGAGTTGATTCGTTTGCGTCAACGAGTTGGTATGATTTTTCAAAAACCGACGCCGTTCCCTATGACAATTTTTGAAAATATTGCTTATGGCTTAAGGCTTTCTGGGGTCAAAAAGCGAGCAGATCTTCAAGAAGTAGTTGAGCGATCTTTGCGCGATGCCGCGTTATGGGAAGAGGCGAAAGATCGTTTAGATCATGATGCACGTGGTCTTAGTGGAGGTCAGCAACAACGCTTGTGTATTGCACGGGCTATTGCGTTAAAACCCGAAGTTATTTTGTTTGATGAGCCGACCAGTGCGTTAGATCCTATTTCAACGCTGGCAATTGAAGAAATGATTTCTGTTCTTCGTGAACAATACAGTATCTGCATAGTGACGCATAACATGCAACAAGCGGCACGTATTTCTGATTACACAGGTTTTATGTATCTTGGTGAAATGATTGAATATGATCAAACCGACACCATTTTTATGAAACCATCACAAAAGCAAACAGAAGACTACATCAGTGGTCGATTTGGCTAAGGAGGCAGTATGACGACAGGGCAACATATTTCACATAAATTTGATGAAGAGGTTGAAGAAGTCACCAGCAGTGTGTTGAGCATGGGTGGTGTCGTGGTTCAGCAGATTGAAAAAGCGGTTAAAGCATTATTAGCTGGCGATAAAGAAATGGCCGAAGCGGTGATTGAAGGTGACCTAAAGGTGAATACCTTTGATGTGGACATTGATGAAATGTGCAATCGCATTATTGTTATGCGTCAGCCGACGGCGACGGATTTGCGTTTGATTATGGCCATTATCAAAACAACCAGTGATTTGGAAAGAATGGGCGATGAAGCAAAACGTATTGCCAGGCAAGCGATTGATATTTCTAAGCGAGGCGCATTGCCGGAGCAGTTTGATAGCATCGAACAAATGTCGACCCGTGTTACTGGTATGCTTAATAAGGCGTTAGATGCTTTTGCACGTAGAGATATCGATGAGTCTTTTAATGTCATTCATTTAGACCGAAAAGTTGATAAGGACTATGAAAATTTAGTACGTCAACAAATCACCTACATGATGGAAGACCCAAGAAAAATCCCCGTTGCTATTGATCTACTATGGTCATCAAGGGCATTGGAGCGTATAGGTGATCGCGCCTGTAATATTTGTGAATACGTTATTTACCTCGTAAAGGGGAAGGACGTAAGGCATGTTGAAATTAAAGAACTAAAAAAGCACCTGTAATTATTGCTCTTCCAGCTTGTCAGTAAAAAGCCCGCTTAGTTGCGGGCTTTTTGTTGCATAAAGCCAAAAAACAACAATTGTCATATAGCTGTCACATAGCTGTCATTTTACCGATCTAAAATTCTCCTGTGTTAAGAACGTATTTATTTAAATAACAAAGGATGAAAGATGAAACAAACAAAATTATCAGTTGCCATTAAGGCAACGTTATTAGGCGCATCAATTGCGCTTGCACCCGCTGCATTTGCTGTAGACAAAGAGTTATTAGATATTTTAAAGGCTAATGGCGCTATTACAGAAGATCAGTATATAGAGCTGTCAATGTCAAACATGATGAATAAGCAGAGTAAACCCTCTGATGAAATGCTTAAAAAAATGGCATGGGCTGGCAAAATTAAAGTAAAAGGTGACTTGCGCGTTAGAAATGAAAATAGAAGTTCATCAAATGGTGTTAGCACAAAAGGGCGCCAACGTTACCGTGCACGTATTGGCGTTTATGCGGACGTGACTGATAATGTAAAAGCAGGTATTCGTATTTCATCAGGTAAAAATGATACGGCTACATCAACGAATGAAACCATTGATGATAACTTTAATAAGGATGATGTAGGCATTGATTTAGCGTATATCAACTGGACGGCACTAAATGGGCTTGAGTTGATTGGTGGTAAATTTAAACAGCCTTGGGAACAAGTAAGCGGCGGTATGGTTTGGGATGGTGATTTAAATCCTGAAGGTGTAGCTGCACGTTATACAGCTGCATTGGGTGGAGCTCAAGTCATTACCAGTGCGGGTGTTCTTTCATTGGATGATAATGGTTCAAGTAGTTCAGAGGATGAAACAATCAACTTTGCTCAGGTTGCCACTAAATTTAAAGTTGCGGGTGCTAAATCTAAATTTGGCGTAAGTGTTTTCGATTTTTCTGAAGGTGACAATAATCCACTGGCTACTGCAAAGGGTAATGACGCAACTCAATTTCAACTAGTTGAACTGTTTGGCGAAACAAATGTTGATTTAGGTTTACCAGTTAAGCTTTATGGCCACTATGTGAAAAACAATGACGCTGATGGCGTAAATAGTGGCGAAGATACAGCATGGTTACTCGGCGTTGGAACAAAAATGGGTAAATGGAAAGCCAGCTATGATTATAGAGAAGTTGAATTAAACTCTGTTTTTGCAGCATTTAATGATTCAGATTTTGCTGATGGTTATACTGATTCAGAAGGTAGTCGTTGGAAGCTTTCATACGCCATCAATAAGAACTTTAGCGTAGGGACGACTTACTTAGATACCGAAATGGGTACATTAACGTCTAAAGGTAAAGGTGATGTTGATACCTGGCAAATTGATTTAAAAGCCAAATTCTAAAACACTAAAACAGATCCTTGTTTTAAGCCCTGACAGGATGTCGGGGCTTTTTTTTGTCTATTGCTAGCAGATTTTATCGTTTGCCTTTATATTGACCGACAATAAACAACCAAGGTTGAATGCAATGGCATCAAAAAATTACTTATCAGGCATCTTTGGCCCATCCCCAGTGGCTCCGCTTCAGTCGCATATGAAGCTGGTCGACCAATGTGTATCAAAACTAGTTGATTTGTTTGAGTATATGGCTAAAGGCGATACCGATGCGGTAAAAGAGGTGTATCACCAAATAGCCGCGTTAGAACAAAAAGCAGACGACCAAAAACATTTATTACGAGAGCATTTGCCGAGTGGGCTTTTTATGCCGATTGATCGGCAAGACTTGCTGGATTCGTTGCGTGTTCAAGATTTGCTAGCAAACCGTGCGCGCGATATTGCTGGCATTGTTGTTGGTCGTCAGCTTCAATTTCCTGAACACGCGAGCGTTCAAGTGATTGAATTGGTTAAAGCGACGGTTAAAACCTGCCATCAAGCGCTTAAAGTGGTTAACGAACTGGATGAGCTAGTCGAGACGGGCTTTAGAGGGCATGCTGTTCGTGTGGTGGAAAGCATGTTGATAGAGCTCGATGAGTTGGAGTCAGAAACAGACCGTATTCAAGTGGAGTTACGCACAGCGTTATTTGAGGTGGAAAAAGACTTATACGCAGTTGATGTGATGTTTATGTATCGCATCATTGAATCGATTGCGGATATTGCGGACGATGCCGAACGTGTGGGTCGTCGTTTCCAAATCATGCTATCTAAATAAGGGGAGTTTGCAGTGGATTACGGAACAACTTATTTAGTATTAGCTGTCGTTTTTGGTTTATTTATGGCTTGGGGTATTGGTGCGAACGATGTAGCCAATGCGATGGCAACGTCTGTTGGTTCTAAGGCGATTACAATTAAACAAGCGATCCTTATCGCAGCAGTGTTTGAATTTGCCGGTGCGGTATTGGCGGGTGGGCAAGTCACATCAACCATTCGAAAAGGAATTGTTGACGTTTCTGATTTGGGTGCTACGCCTGACATACTGGTGCTGGGCATGTTAGCGGCCTTATTAGCGGCGGGAACTTGGCTATTGATTGCATCGAATAGAGGTTGGCCTGTATCGACAACGCACTCAATTGTTGGCTCAATTGTTGGTTTTGCTATTGTTGGGATAGGGTTTGACGCGGTTCAATGGGGTAAAGTTGGAACGATCGTGATGAGTTGGGTGACGTCGCCTTTATTAGCGGCTATTTTCTCTTTTTTAATTTTTAGGAGTGTGCAGAAGCTAATATTAGAAACCGATGCGCCGTTAGATAATGCGAAAAAATGCGTACCGTTTTATATCTTCTTCGTTGGTTTTATCATAGCGATGGTGACCATTGTTAAAGGGTTGAAACACATTGGTCTAGAAATTAAAGGGATGGATGCGATATATATTGCTACTGCGGTAGGTATTATTGTGATGTTGTTAGGCAAGTATTTAATCAGCCGATTAAAGTTTGAAGCGTCTGATAATATCGATTTTCATTACACTAATGTCGAAAAAATATTTAGCGTGCTGATGTTGTTAACGGCTTGTGCGATGGCTTTTGCGCATGGCTCAAACGATGTGGCTAATGCAATTGGTCCTTTGGCGGCGGTAGCGAGTATTGTTGATAGTGGTGAACTGTCTCAAAAATCAGCACTTCCAATTTGGATATTATTTGTAGGTGGTATCGGTATTGTTTTGGGCTTGGCCATGTATGGACGAAAAGTGATTGAGACCGTTGGGACAAAAATTACAGAGCTAACACCCAGTCGTGGTTTTTGTTGTGAGGTCTCTGCTGCCACTACTGTTGTCATAGCGTCAGGTATTGGTATGCCGATTTCAACCACACACACATTGGTGGGAGCTGTATTAGGGGTTGGCATGGCTAGAGGCATCTCTGCCTTAAATCTGGGTGTGATTCGCAGCATCTTCATGTCTTGGGTTATTACTTTGCCGATTGGTGCCGGCTTGGCAATTGTTTTCTTCTTTTTACTTAAAGGGATTTTTAGTTAACGTCTTTTCTGCTTTGGGCGCTTTAGGGTGATTAGCACCAGTATATTTAACGGTCATTAGCTTAATGCTTGAATTATCGAGTCGTTTTGGATTAATAACGCCATTTTTTTAAGAATACCCCTCCACAAAAATTGTTTATCTGCTAAAGTTTTAGTGTTGTCTTGCCGATTATTTATAGCGATAACTAGACTTTAAAATTAAGGAAATACTTTGGATTTAGCGACTTTAATAGGTTTTGTGGGTGGTTTAGGTATCATTATTGCTGCTATCGCAACAGGCGGTGATGTGATGATGTTTGTTGATGTACCGTCTGTTTTGATTGTTGTGGTAGGGACGTTTATGGTGACACTGATGCAGTTATCGATCTCGGAATTTTTGAGCTCGTTTAAAGTCGCCATCAAAGCATTCATGAATAAAAATGATAATCCTATAGATCTCATCGCAAAAGCGGTGGAACTGTCTGATGTGGCGCGTAAAAATGGGCTGTTAGCGTTAGAGGATCAAGAAGTTGATAATGAATTTCTTAAGCGCGGCCTGAGCCTTTGTGTGGATGGTCATGACGCAGCGATGGTGCAAAAATTATTAGGTCGAGACATGGATTTAGCCATAGGTCGCCATGAAGTGGGTCAAAATATGTGGAAGTCGGTAGGTGGTATGGCACCAGCGATGGGGATGATTGGGACGCTTGTGGGTTTGGTACAAATGTTGGCAAACATGTCTGACCCTGCGGCAATTGGGCCTGCGATGGCCGTGGCCTTATTAACCACCTTGTACGGGGCAGTTATCGCGAATGCTTTTGCGTTGCCCATGTCGGCCAAGCTGGCAAGTATTAGTCATAATGAGCGACTCAATAAAGCGCTTATTTTAGAAACAATTCAAAGTATTCAAGAAGGGATGAATCCACGGGTTTTAGAAACATTGCTTAAAACATATTTGCCTGAAAGTAAGCGTTCATCTGTCGGTGAGCCAGAAGAGGCTGAAGGATAATGGTTCAACCAGTGGCTTAATATGAGTGATGATAATTGCCCAAAGTGTGAAGAAGGTCTTCCTGCATGGATGGGTACGTTTGCAGATTTAATGTCTTTATTGATGTGCTTTTTTGTTTTGCTATTGTCTATGGCAACTATGGACGCGAATCGATTTAAGAAAATGGCGGATTCACTAAATGATGCGTTTGGGGTACAAAGGCAAGTAATCGCTTATGAAATTGTTAAAGGCACCAGTGTCGTTGCGCAACACTTTAGTCCTGCGGCGGGTGACCCGACAATCTTGGAGGAGGTGCGACAGCAGACAACCGACTCGGAAAGAGAGTTTTTAGGGAAAGACTCGGAGTCCGACTCAGAACAGACAAAAGAAGAGGACGCTAAAAAGCAAGAAGAGGTAGAGGCGAAAGCGCAAATTGTGACCGAGTATGTTGAAGCGACCGAGCAAAAAATTAGTGATGCGAAGGAATTAGCGGAAGAGATAAAAGAGTTTATGGTTGAGGAAATTGACCAAAACATGGTGAGTGTCGAGACAGATCTTGATCGAGTGATAATTAGGATTCATGAGAATGGCTCATTTTCCTCAGGTAGTGCGGAATTTAACCCTGAGTTTTTACCTATTATGGATAAAATTACAGCCGTTGTGAATGGGAGTAACGGAACAGTCACTGTGGCAGGGCATACAGATAATATTCCAATTAAGGCAGGGCTCTATCGGTCTAATTGGGAACTCTCAGCGGCCCGTGCTGTGACAGTTGCAGAAACCTTGTTGAATGATGGGACTGTTGATGAAAAAAGATTGGTTATCGAGGGTCATGCTGATACGGTTCCATTGGTGGATAACGAGACGCCAGAAAATAGAGCGCAGAATAGGCGTGTGGAAATTATTTTAATTCAGGGCGAAATGCCGCAAGATTTAAGTAACCCAATTTTAGATGTGGTGAAACAATAATGAGCGAAGAAATAGGACAAGAACGCAGGCGTTTTTTTAGAATAGATGATGAATTAGCATTAAGCTATCGTGTAATTCACAGTGATGAATTGAATGTTGATGAGTCAATAACTGCAGAGGATACGCCTGCTTCCTTAGCCAATGAGTTGGAAAAAATGAATGAGGTCTCGCGTATACATTTTCGCCATGTGGAAAAGGAATCACCGGAAGTAGCGCGCTACTTTTCCTTTATAGAAGCTAAAATTAATTTATTAGCCCACCATATAATGATGGGTAGTGAGGATTTATTTGTAAAAACAACTCAGCCCGTTAACCTTAGCGGTTCTGGTGTTTCATTCACAACAGATAGCGAATTGAACGTGGGTGGTTGTGTGGAAGTGAAATTCATTTTAAGGCCATCATTAGCGAGTATAAAAAGCTTAGCAAAGGTCGTTTCTTGTCGACCCAGCGATGAAAAATTCACCATGGCGGTTGAGTTTACTCAACTGAGCGACGATGATCGAGATTTGCTTATTCGTCATGTGGTTAAAAAGCAAATGAATGATATTCGTGAACAAAACGACTAGCACCCATTATCTTTTCAATGTCTTTCTTTTTCAGCCTACATGAAGTTGTTATGCTTTTTTAATGGAGCTAACGGCTATACATAAAGCGATCTTAAAACGAATGGCCAAGGGTCATTTTTTTTCTGGGCAAGAGTTGGCTAATGAGTTGAATGTTAGTCGTGCCTCTATTTGGAATTATCTCAAAAAACTTGAAGCGGCTGGTTTTGAGTTTCATGCCGTTAAAGGGAAAGGTACTCGTCTAAAACGGCCTATTGAGCTGCTCGACAAACAACAAATTATTTCAAGCGTATCTGCAGAACGGCAGCACTTACTGCAGCATCTAGATTTACTGGATATTTGTCCATCAACGAATCTGCACATTGCTCAGCAACATAGTCTAAAACCACTACCTAATGGGGCAATTTGTATGGCGGAAATGCAAACTATGGGTCGAGGCCGTTTAGGTAAAACCTGGGTTTCTCCGTATGGGCAGAACCTTTACGTTTCTTTTTTGTGGAATTTTAAGGGTGGAGTATCAACCTTGTCAGGCTTAAGTTTGGCGTGTGGGGTTGCTGTCTGTCATGCGCTTAAAGAACTAGGCATGAGTGGCCATGGCTTGAAATGGCCGAATGATGTTTTGTGGGAAGGAAAAAAGCTTGGTGGTATTCTGGTCGACATACAAGGAGAAAGTCAGGGGGGGTATACAGCCGTTGTTGGTATCGGGCTTAATTATCAAATGAACTCAGCGGCGTCTAATGAGATTGATCAACCATGGACTGACGTGCATAAGGCCTGCGGTGGAACAATTGGGCGAAACAAACTGGCGGCTTGCTTGCTTGAGCATGTTTTATCTGTGCTTCATGGCTACGAAGAAGGTGGTTTATTACCCCATGTAGGCCCTTGGAATGACTATGACTGTTACAGAGGTCAGCCGGTCCGCATTATATCCGGAGGGCAGTTTGAAGAAGGGGTTGCGAATGGTATTTCAAATACAGGGGAGCTACTTTTATTAAAGGCTAATGGTTCTGTAAAGAATATTATGTCTGGTGAGGTTAGTTTGAGGTTGCGAGACACTTAAATGCTTAAGTTATATATAGATAGGGGCAATACAGCGCTTAAGTGGCAGTTGGTTAAGCATTCGATGTTGGTGGATGAAGCTGTTTTTAGTAACGATGTGGCTTTGTCTGAGGGCTTGGCCGAACTTGCAAAACTGTCCTTGTGTTCTATTTATGTTTCAAGTGTTGCATCTAACGATTTTTGCCAGCAGCTCACCGCTTGGGCTAAGGAGAATGGCCAGCCTATACCTGTATTTGTAGAAAGTACACGTGAGGCCGGTGGCGTTATTAATGCTTATAAAGAGGCGGGCCAGTTGGGCGTGGATCGCTGGTTAGCAATGATCGCAGCTCGGTCTGTCTACGCGGGAATGTTGTGCGTTGTGGATAGCGGTACGGCGCTGACCATGGATTTCATACTAGAAAACGGTGAGCATTTGGGGGGGGTCATCGTTCCGGGCGCAACGTTAATGCAGCATAGTTTGCTTAATAATACTCAAAAAATTCATATAACTGATACCTTAAACAATAAGTTGTTAGGCAGGAACACGAGTGAGGCGGTTGTTTTTGGTATAGAGCAAATGTTGCAAGTGTTTGTGCGAGAAAAGGTGGCTGAAATAGAGCGGGAGCATAATAAAAAGGCGACGGTTATCTTAACGGGTGGCCACGCGAAGGTTTTGGCGAAAGGCTTATCAACGGATGTATATTTGGAAAAAGACTTGGTATTACAAGGCCTAAAAATATTGTCTAAAGACTACAAATGAAACAGCTATTCTTCTTATTGGCTTTTTTGAATATTGTGTACTTTTTTTGGGGGCAAACGGCGACCGAAAAAACCCTCACTTTGGATGACAACGTGCCGTTGTATCAAGAAAGTCAGCTAGAAAAACTAGAACTGATTTCAAAAGATGAGCTGTCTAAGCGGGTTACTAGGGAGCCACTTATGGAAAGTAAGCCCGAAAAAAGTACACTAACAGTGGTCATTGAATGTTATAGAGTGGGTGATTTTGCAACAGAAGATGACGCGAATGAGTTGTTAAATACATTGAGTGGCCTTAATGGGCTTATGCAGGTTGTTCCTTTTATAGTGTCCAATGAGTTTTGGGTTGTTTACCCCTTCAATGGAGACTGGGGTCAGTCACTACAAAATTTAGAGCAGTTAAAAGCCAAAGGCGTGACTGATTTATGGTTAGTGCCTAAGGGGGATTATAAAGGGGTGATTTCTTTAGGTTTATTTATCAAGCCGGATAGAGCTGATAATAGATTGAGAGAATTGGCGGAGAAACAATTTGAGGCGGAGATTATCAAAAGGGAAAAATCTCGCTATGGCGTTAAGGTGGAAATAAACGGTGGTGAGGCGGTCATTCAGCACTATTTAGACAACCTTGAAACGGATCAAAAACATAGTCTTCGTAAAATTAGTTGTTAAGCATTGCTCGAAATTTTCATTTCGATTAGAATAGCCGCCCTGACGCTGGTGTAGCTCAGTCGGTAGAGCAGCTGATTTGTAATCAGCCGGTCGGTGGTTCGAATCCTCTCACCAGCTCCAATTAAAAAAGGCCCTAGTTTTTAACTAAGGCCTTTTTATTGTCTATCTGTTTTTTTTGACGCTAGCGAGCCAAGAAATCTAGGGTCAGTGAGTTGAATTTCTCTGCATGTTCCCACTGCGCCCAATGTCCACATTTGCTAAGGATGTGAAGGTCTGCATTAGGAATACCCCATAGGAACTTAAGCCCATGATCTAATGGGCAGAAGCGATCATCACGACCCCATATAATGAATGTTTCAGCTTGTACCTTATCCAAGTTAGGTGTGAAGTCACTGACGATGATGTTTGAAGTTGCAAAGCTCTTCATAAAGTTTTCAAGATGCTCAGGCTTTCTCATCATGTTCTCAAAACGACCCTCAATGAGTTCGTCACTCATTAATGATGGGTCGTAGACGAATACTTCAATCATTTTTTTCAGCGCTTCAAGAGAAGGGTTTTGGTATAGCGCTACTAGCAACTTAATGCCTTCAAGTGGCATGGGTGAAAACATGCTTTGCCCGCCACCGCCAGCACCCATTAACACCATTTTTCCTAAGCGTTCTGGGAATTCAAGGGAAAAGCTAAGAGCGCTAGCGCCGCCCATTGAGTTACCAACTAAATGAGCTTTCTCAATGCCTAGCTCATCCATCATACCTTTGATCGCACGTGCATTCAGTACGTCACGCGCTAGGTCTGTAACAACAGCGTCAGATTTATTAAAACCAGGGCAATCTAATAAGATGGTGCGGTATTTTTCTGAAAAAACGTCAATATTTCGAGAGAAATTACTCCAACCTGCTGCGCCGGGTCCGCCACCGTGCAACATAATGACGGTTTCATCTCCGCTGCCTGCTTCGTTATAGTGCAAGTTCATGTCGAGGTTTTTAATGTGGATGTTTTTACTGGTGTTTTGTTCTGTAAGAGTAGTCATGTGCCTGCCTATAGTTTTTATATTGTTTGATTAAATACAGTTTTAGATTAATAGAGCTATAGAGATAACCTCCATTATCTTATTTAGATTAGATTTTACTGATATAAGTAAAGGGTTACCAGAAAAAACTGACCTGAGAATTACCGCTCTTGATATAGAGCAATAACGAACGGTGCTGATGAGAATACTGTTTAAAAATACTCTGATGTTTCGGTTTAAAAAAGGTTTTAGCTACTTTTTTGTTGTATACGCCTAATCCAATTGCAAAAAATGACGAAATTAGCGAAAATACACGGTTCATTTGGCGTAGTGCCGTTCATCTTCTTCTGGTTATCTAAAATAGTAGGTGCTTGAAGAACTAGCATTGGAAAGAATTATGAAAAAAACGATGTACGAAAAAATATGGGAAAGTCACTTTGTTCACCAAGAACCGGGTCAGGCTCCTTTGTTATATGTAGATAGGCATTTGATGCACGAGGTGACAAGCCCTCAAGCGTTTGAAGGTCTTCGCATGGCGAATAGACCGGTACGCAATCCGCATAGTATTTTGGCAACGATGGATCATTGTGTGCCGACTAAAAATCGTGACCTTCCTATTGCTGACCCGATCGCTAAAAAGCAGATTGAAACAATGGCAGAAAATTGCGAAGAAAACGGTCTTAATTTGTACGATATGAAGAGCCCAGATAATGGGGTGATTCATGTAGTAGTACCGGAACACGGTTTTGTGCACCCAGGCATGGTGGTTGTTTGCGGCGATAGCCATACGGCAACACACGGTGCGTTTGGCGCATTAGCATTTGGTATTGGTACATCAGAAGTAGAGCATGTAATGGCAACGCAAACGTTACCACAACAAAAATCTAAAACGATGCTGGTTCAAGTGGATGGTGAGCTGTCTAAGCATTGCACAGCAAAAGATATCGCGTTGGCCATTATCGGTGTGACGGGTACGGCGGGTGGTACTGGTTATGTAATTGAGTACGCTGGTGAAGCGATCGAAGCATTGTCTATGGAAGGCCGTATGACGGTTTGTAATATGGCAATTGAAGCGGGTGCACGCGCAGGCATGGTTGCACCAGATCAAAAAACGTTTGATTTCCTAGAGGGTAAAGAGTTTGCGCCTAAAGGCGAGCACTGGGAACAGGCTTTGGCATATTGGGCTTCATTGGCCACCGATGAGGGTGCTGAATATGACGCGGTATTGACTTTAAATGCAGCTGATATTTCACCACAGGTAACGTGGGGAACCTCGCCTGAGCAAGTAGTCGGCGTGGGCGGCACGGTGCCAGCCCCTGAAAGTTTTGCCGACAAAGGTAAGCGTTTAGCGTGTGAAGGCGCACTTAAGTATATGGATCTTAAGGCGTCAACTAAAATGACCGATATCAATATTGATTACGTGTTTATTGGTTCATGTACGAATGGCCGTATTGAAGATTTCCGTGACGCCGCTGAGGTGGCAAAGGGTACAACGGTTGCAAAAGGTGTAACTGCGATTGCTGTTCCAGGGTCTGTTCACGTAAAAATTCAAGCCGAAAAAGAAGGTATCGATAAAATCTTTAAAGACGCGGGTTGGGAGTGGCGTGATCCGGGCTGTTCTATGTGTTTAGCGATGAACGGCGATGAGTTAAAAGACGGTCAACGTTGTGCGTCTACATCAAACCGTAACTTCGAAGGGCGTCAAGGTAAAGGTGGTCGAACACACCTTGTTTCACCTGCAATGGCGGCGGCAGCAGCAGCAGCCGGTCACTTCGTTGATATCAGTAAATTGGGTTAAGGCTATGGAAAAATACACAAAACACGAAAGCATTGCGGCATTAATGAACCGTAATAACGTTGATACCGACCAAATTATTCCGAAACAGTTTCTGAAAAAAGTAGAGCGTAGTGGTTTTGGCGTGCACTTGTTTCATGATTGGCGTTATAACGCCGATGGCGTGACGGAGAACCCAGAATTTGAGCTAAATAAGCCAGCCTTTAAAGGCGCTAAGGTGCTTGTTTCAGGTGATAATTTCGGTTGTGGCTCATCACGTGAGCACGCACCTTGGGCGATTGCGGATTATGGGTTTAATACGATTATTTCGACCAGCTACGCAGACATTTTTTATAACAATTGCTTTAAAAACGGTATTTTGGCGATCAAAGTAGATGCTGATCAGTTACAAATGTTGATGGATGAAATTTCCGCCAATGAAGGGGTTAAATTTATCGTTGACCTTGAAGAACAGCAAGTTATTACCCCTGCGGGTAATGGCTTTAAATTCGAAATAGATCCGTTCCGTAAAGATAACATGTTGAATGGGCTTGATGATATTGGCTTAACGCTAAAACACGTTGACAAAATAAGTGCTTTCGAAGAAGAGCATAAGAAGCGTTTTCCTTGGCTTTGGGCGAGTTAAGCATAGCGTTTAGTCAATAAGTGATAGCGATGGAATCAAGGTATATTCAAATTATGGATACGACCCTGCGTGATGGTGAGCAAACGCAGGGCGTGTCGTTTTCGCCTGCTGAGAAAGTCAGTATTGCAAAAGCATTGCTTGAATCATTGCGTGTGGACCGTATAGAGGTGGCTTCGGCTTGTGTTTCTGAAGGGGAGCAAGAAGCAGTTAGCAGTATCAGTGAATGGGCAAAAGCCAAAGGCTTTGATGGTAAAGTTGAAGTGTTGGGTTTTGCCGATCACAAACGAAGCGTGGACTGGATTGTTGCTGCTAACGGACAAGTGATCAACCTGCTCACTAAAGGTAGCGAGAAACATTGTCGAGAGCAGCTAGGTAAAACCTTAGAAGAACATGTTGAGCAAGTGCTCAATACAGTCAACTATGCCTTGGAGCAAGGTTTAAAGGTTAATGTTTACCTCGAAGATTGGTCGAACGGTTACGCTGATAGCCCAGAGTACGTATTTGCCTTTATGGACAGCATTAAAGATGCAGGCATTGACCACTTTATGTTGCCGGATACCTTGGGCGTCATGTCGCCTGATGAGGTTTTTGATGCGCTGAGTGATATGTGTGCAAGGTTTCCTGGTGTTCAGTTTGACTTTCATCCACATAATGATTACGGGCTGGGTACCGCCAACATCATGGCAGCCGTTCGGGCAGGTGTTAGTGCAATACACTGTACGGTGAACTGCCTAGGTGAGCGTGCAGGCAATGCGTCTGTCTCAGAAGTAACCGTTGTTTTACGCGATAAGATGGGGATGAAGCTATCCATTGATGAGAGTAATATCGTCCGCCTAAGTAATATGGTGGAAAACTTCTCTGGCAAGTGGGTGGCGGCTAATGCGCCTATTATTGGAGATGATGTGTTTACTCAGACGGCCGGCATTCATGCCGATGGTGATAAGAAAGGCGGTTTATACGAAAGTAAGCTCAGCCCAGAACGTTTTTCAAGGATTCGTAGTTATGCTTTGGGGAAAATGAGCGGCAAAGCATCGCTGAGCAAAAACTTAGAACGTTTAGGTATTACGCTATCGGAAGAAAATCAAAAGAAAGTGTTGGAACGTATTGTACGGTTGGGTGACTCTAAGCAAACGATCACCACCGAGGATTTGCCGTTTATTATTGCCGATGTGTTGGAAAGCGAAAGCTACAAGCATATTCGCTTGCTTGACTGCACCATAACTAGCCGCTTAGACCAGTCGTCCGTTGCTAACATCAGCGTTAACATTAAAGGCAGCGAACACAAAGCCAGCGGCGAAGGAAACGGTGGATTTGATGCATTTATACAGGCGGTTAATCAAGTACTTGTTAACTACGATACTGTGTTGCCAGAGCTGGAAGATTACGAAGTGAGAATTCCAAAGGGTGGGCACACTAATGCGCTCACAGAGTGTGTTATTACTTGGGCTAACGAGCGCAAAATGCGTAAAACGCGCGGTGTACATGCTAACCAGGTATTTGCGTCTATCTTGGCAGCACTACGGATGATTAATATTCAATTACATGAAAATGCTTGATCGTAAATGTTAACAATTAGGTAATAAAAAAGGCTTACATTATGTAAGCCTTTTTTATGTCAATATCGTCAATGCTAGACTGTTGGCATAGCTCTCAATTTTTCAACGACTTTGTCACCAAACGCTTCGGTGCTGATCATGTTGACACCGCTACCGGGTTTAGATAAGTCAGCGGTAGAATAACCATCAGCAAATACACCTTGCATAGCGTTCCAAACGTTCTTCGCTTCAGCAGGCATATCAAAGCTATACTCAAGCATCATAGCGACAGAGCCAATCATTGAATATGGGTTAGCAATATTTTGCCCTGCAATATCTGGAGCAGAACCATGTGATGGCTCGTAGTAGGCTTTTTCATCGCCTAAGCAAGCTGAAGGCATTAAGCCTAGTGAGCCGAGAATGCCGCCACCTTGGTCGCTCAAGATATCGCCAAACATATTTTCCATTACCATCACGTCAAACTGCGTTGGTTTTAGGCAAAGTAAGGTGGCTACGGCATCAACCAGAATATTGATAACTTTAACGTCAGGGTATTCGGTTGCTACTTCTTCCATAACTTCATTCCAAAGAACGGATGACTTCAATACGTTGCTTTTATGGATGTTGTGCAAAACTTTTTTGCGGCTATTGGCCAATTTGAATGCGTGATGCATGATTTGGCGAATTTGCGCTTCATCGTATTCCAACGTTTCTTTCACATAGCGTAGGCCTTTGTCGTTTACACCGACTTCTTTTTCGCCGAAGTATAAACCGCCGACCAATTCACGAATCATTATCAAATCAATGCCATCACCAATAACTTCAGGCTTTAACGGCGAGAAATGGGCAAGGCTTTGAGGAAGAGAAACAGGGCGGTAGTTAGCGTACGTGTTGTAGCGTTTACGCATTGGTAGTAATGCACCACGTTCAGGTTGCTTATCAATGGGGATTTTTTTCGATTCTTCATGACTTAAACCGATAGGGCCTTTAATAATGGCATCGGCCTGATCGCAAATATCTTTGGTTTCTTGTGGAAAAGCATCACCGGTTTCAAAGTAGGCGCATGCGCCAAAGAGTGCAGGCATTAATTCAAACGTTACATCATTGCGTTCTTCAACGAGCTTCAGAACCTTAACGGCTTCTTGCATAATTTCTGGGCCAATTCCATCACCGGCCATGACGGCAATTTTGTAATTTTTCATGAGTTTACCTATTGATTTTCTGAATATAAACGGTGCATTTTACGCGACTAGGCGTTTGTATGCCATTATCACTTAGATTGTTTTTAAGTCTGTAGGCGCTTCACGTATAATCACCGCCTTTATAGAATTTCAAAGAGAGTATCTTATGGCTTTAAATTGTGGAATCGTTGGCTTGCCGAATGTTGGTAAATCAACCCTTTTTAATGCGTTGACTAAAGCAACCATTGCAGCAGAAAACTACCCATTCTGCACGATTGAGCCGAATACGGGTATTGTTCCCGTGCCTGATTTACGCTTGGATAAGCTAGCGCAAATCGTCAACCCAGAGCGCGTCATACCCACAACATTTGAGTTTGTGGATATTGCAGGCTTGGTGGCAGGTGCATCAAAAGGGGAAGGGTTAGGTAATCAGTTCTTGGCGAATATTCGTGAATCTGATGCGATTGCGCATGTAGTGCGTTGTTTTGAAGACGATGACGTGATTCACGTTGCTGGAAAAATTGATCCATTGGCTGATATAGAAGTGATTCAAACTGAGTTAGCGTTAGCCGATATGGCATCGCTAGATAAGGCGTTAACTAAAGCGACGAAAGCATCGAAGTCTGGCAATAAAGACGAGTTAAAACGTAAAGCCTTGATAGAAAAAGCGTTGGCCCATTTAGATTCAGATATTACGTTAAGAACATTAGGCTTGGATGACGATGAATTGAAGTCATTTTCGGATCTGCAACTGCTTACCTTAAAACCCATGCTATACATTGCCAATGTGCAAGAAGATGGTTTTGAAAATAACCCGCACTTGGATGCGGTGGCAAAATTAGCTAAAGAAGAAAGTGCAGAAATTGTTGCTGTTTGTGCGGCGATGGAAGCAGAAATTATTCAATTAGAAGAAGATGAACGAGCCGAATTTCTGGAAGAGATGGGGTTGGAAGAACCAGGCTTGAACCGAGTTATTAGAGCCGGTTATCACTTACTGGGTCTGCAAACATACTTTACTGCTGGGGTAAAAGAAGTGAGAGCCTGGACGATTAAGCAAGGCGCCACAGCACCACAAGCAGCGGGTGTTATTCATACCGATTTTGAAAAAGGTTTTATCCGCGCAGAGATCACCGCCTATGAAGATTTTGTTCAATACAATGGAGAGCAGGGCGCAAAAGAGGCAGGCAAGTTAGGCGTTCAAGGTAAAGATTACATTATGCAGGATGGAGACGTCACTCACTTTAGGTTTAATGTGTAAAAATTGGCGTGTATATGCTTGTTTGGCTTGACAAAATAAGCCGAAACCACGAAAATTCACAGCCTTCAAAGTATGGTCATGTAGCTCAGCTGGTTAGAGCACAGCATTCATAATGCTGGGGTCGGTGGTTCAAGTCCACCCATGACCACCATTTCAAGCCCTTCCATTTCAAATTACGCGATTATCTTAGGTGCGTTCATTTTGTTTTTGGACGTTATCAATGACCGGGCAGTTCAAATATCCGTGTCGAGGCGAAATAATCAAAATTGAATTTCGTTAACTCGCCTGCTTGCAGTCCGGGTATGGGTAGTAAGCGGACGGTTAATGGTTTGTCCAAGGCCATGGCCAACTGGGCTGTGTCGCGCATTAACCCTTCGACTTGATTCTGTGGCAAGTTACCGCTAACAGGTATAACATCTAGGCCTGTCGCTCCAACTGCGGAGCAAGCTAATAGAGTTGAAATGCCGAAACCTTGAGTCTTGGCGCTTTCTGCCAGTACGGCATCTTCTAATGGCAATAGCATGATTCCGCAATAACCTGCCCGTTGAAACTCTGCTGCATCTAGGCTTTGTTTGATTAGAGCGACTGCTGATATTGTTCCTGGTCCGCCAAAGGGTTCGTTAGTTAGTAATTCCACTATGCGGCCGAAAGAGCGGGGGATGCTTGGGTAGGGTGAGGGTGTCATGTCAATGCCTCGGTATTCCAACCCATTGCAGGTAGCTGCTTTGGTTCCTAAACTATCAAGCTTTGCACCTAGGGCGTTAAAACTGGCGGTTAAGGCAGGTGCAGATAACCAACGTTCTTCAGCGCCATCGATTGATTCTAATAAATCTACTACGGTGTCAGCGGATTCGATGGCGATTGAAAATGCAGACGGGTAGTTGCCGTCGTGCCAAGCTGCGGGGAAGAAAGGGCTAAATGCGGGCATGTTGGCAACCATGCAGTAGCGTAGGTTCCCAAAACCGTCCGCTTTCATGGGTGCGTTATCAATCACCACTTGCGCGGCCAGTGGTAAAAGTTCTGCTTTGAATCCCGCTGTTTGGTCTGCAAGTTGTACCGAGGTAAATACCCAATCAGTTGCACTAATGACGGCAGGTAATCTAGCTAGTAGTTGTTTGAGTAAGCCGGTATCAAGACGTTTATCACCCGTTGTCGAACTGGCTCCGAGCGTGCCTAAGGCCATATGTTTAAAACCCGCTTCACTAGCAGTTTGCTCATACTGCCGTGCAAATGTGGCTAACTGCTCGGTGGTGGCGCCGCGGGGCAACAGCTGCTCCAAGGGTTGAGTTGCTAGCCGCAAACTTTGTACGGCAAAGCCAGCCTCAGTAAATAGCTTCCTAATCTGCATAGCCTGTTTACCCAATGGAGCAATGTGTTGTTGCATCTGTTGCAAGCTGGCATGAGCCGGAAGTTGAGTAAAAAAAGTAATCGCGCGAATTTCCATCGGTACTCCTAAGTATTAGACGTTAAGCTAAAGTATACGGCTTGAGGTAATATTCGTCCGTATTGCCTTTATTGTTTTAATCTTCAGAATCAATGAGCAGAAGAGTTTTTCAGTAATTGACTATAGGCTATACATATTTCTAATGTTATTAAATCGTTATAGCCTAAGTTAAGCGTAGTTCGCACGTTATGATATTAGGATCCTCAGTTTTCGTTTGAACTGTAAACCCAACTTTCTTGCAGATAGAAATCATCACCTCGTTCTCTTTTAGAACATCCCCATAAAGGCCTTTTAGACCTTGCTTTTTAGCGTAAGAAATAAGTCGATACATTAATAAAGTTCCAAGGCCTTGGCCGCTGACCAAGTGGTTTACAACCAATGCAAATTCAGCATAATCACCCGATGAGTCTATTATTAAACGGGCAACTGCATGTAGTTTCCAATCGGGTGTTCCATTGGGGTCTGTTGCAACGAATGCCATTTCGCGGTCATAATCAATTTGTGTGAAACGGGCAGCCATTGAATGGTTCATTTCTTTAATGGCATGAAAAAATCTAAAGCGAATCTCTTCTTTTGTTAACAGTTCAAAGTTCTTTATCAGTGCGGGCTCATCTTCCGGTTTAATCGGTCTTATTTGGAATGTTTTACCTGAACTAAGCCGAACCAGTTCTTCATATTTTTGTGGGTAAGGTGGAATCGCTAGTAACTTTGCCCCTGATACTTTACTGAGAGAGACTTTGATTCTTGCATCAAGCGCAATAACACCGTTCTTATCGGCCAATAAAGGGTTAATGTCTAACTCTGCTAAATGGTCAAGGTCAATCACCATCTGAGAGAGTTTGATTAACGTTAGTTGTAAAGCATCCATGTTGATGGGGTCTTGGTCTCGATAGCCTTTTAATAGCTGATAAACCTTTGTTCTAGCAATCATATCCTTCGCTAGCTTTAGGTTTAGTGGGGGTAGAGCAAGTGCCTTATCGTTAAGTATTTCAACAGCGGTTCCGCCTTGACCAAACAGTAAAACGGGGCCAAATGTATCGTCATTTAAAACACCTAAAATTAACTCATGAGCACCTTTGGCATTAACCATGCGTTGAACCGTAAAGCCTTCAATTTTTGCATCGGGGCGTATGTTTCTAGTGGTTTTTTCAATATCGACAGCGGCCTGCTGAACGGCTTCGGAGCTTTGCAAATCTAGAGCAACCCCATGAACATCTGATTTATGCAAAATGTCGGAGGAAAATAGTTTAATAACAATAGGGAAGCCCATTTTTTCCGCAATAGCAGCGGCTTCTTCAGGAGATTTTGCTAGTTGACTCTCGACCGTTGGAATGCCGTATGCTTGTAAAACAGCCTTTGCCTCCAGTTCATTGAGCCACTCTCGCCCTTCAGAGAGAACCTTCGCGACAACCCCCCAGGCTTTGTCAGAATCAAACGTTAAATCCGCCGCAAGAGCGGGGGGTGTTTCCATTAAGTTATCTTGATTGCGTTTGTAACGGACCAAATGCATAAAGGAGTTAACAGCAGCTTCTGGTGTTGCATAGGTTGGAATATGTTGCTTAGCAAATAGTGCTCGGCTTTTTTCAGCCGTGGCACATCCTGCCCAACTAGTGAGTAAGCATTTGTTGCTATTTTGTGCAATGTCAGCCACAACTTGGGCAGCGTCTAGGCTTGATGCGACGGCCGTCGGGCAATTTAAAACTAATACAGCATCAATACCTTTATCGTTCTCAAGCGCTTTGATGGCATCGGTATAGCGCTCTGGCCCAGCATCACCAATAATATCAATGGGGTTACCATGTGACCACGTTGGGGGTAGTTTAGTGTTTAAAATAGCTAGTGTGTCAGGGGATAGTTTTGCCAGTTTCCCCCCATTATGAATCAATGAATCGGTTGCTAAAACGCCCATTCCGCCGCCGTTAGTGACGATTGCCAAACGTTCCCCCCTGACGGGTTTGATCGCGGTTAAGGAGGCTGCCGCATAAAATAGTTCACTCATGACATCTACACGGAGTAAACCGCTGCGATTAAAGGCTGCGTCATACACCTCATCGGAACCTGCTAAAGCCCCTGTGTGTGAAGCGGCAGCTTGCCGGCCTTCGTCTGAACGCCCAACCTTTAAAACAATAATGGGTTTAGTACGCGCTGCACCCCTTGCCGCAGAAATAAAGCGACGAGCTTGATGAACCGATTCCATATAAATCAAAATGGCATTTGTGTCTGGATCTGCTGACATAAAATCTAGCATCTCAGCAAACCCAATATCATTCATGTCGCCCAACGAAATCAAATGAGAAAAACCAATCCCGCGCCCACAAGCCCAGTCAATAATTGACGTTAACATGGCGCCAGATTGTGAGATGACACCAATTTTTCCTTTTTTAGGCATAAGGTGGCTAAAGCTCGCATTAAGACCATTAATGGGTGACAAAATGCCTAGGCAATTGGGCCCTATAATGCGTAAGCCATAATCACGGGCAGCGGTTTGCATTTCTTCTTCTAGTTTCTTACCGTGAGCACTCTCACCTTCAGAAAAGCCAGCGCTGATCACGACCACGCATTGGGTTCCTTTTTGCCCCAGCTGGTGTATTAACGCGGGTACAGTTTTGGCAGGTGAAACGATAACGGCTAAATCTGGCACATCAGGTAAGTCGGTAATACTTTTATAGCATGGGGTGCTTAGAATCGTTTTATATTTAGGGTTAACGGCTGTCAGCTTGTCGGTGACTAAGCCGCCTTCCAATAGATTTTTGAGGATAATTAGACCGAGTGAGCCTTCTCTGGGGCTAGCGCCAATAACGGTAACGGTTTGAGGTGAGAAAAAATTTGAGATGGTATTGTTGCTCATTAATAAACCCTTTTGCTAACGTTTGAATGTGAAAATGAGTGAGTTTGATACTAGAGTTACCCCATAATATGGTGCCCGCCATCAATGAAAATGGTTTCCCCTGTGATCATAGTTGCTGCTGGGGTTGCCATCAAAGCTGTCGCTTTGCCTATATCAGCAATGGTTGCTAAGTGTTGAGTCGGTGTTCGAATTATCGTATCACTGATTAACTTGTCAAAGGATTTTAAGCCCGATGAAGCACGCGTTTTGACGGGCCCGGGCGATATACAATAGACACGAATACCTTTATGACCGAGCTCGCTGGCTAAATAACGAACGGAGCTTTCTAGGGCCGACTTCACAGGGCCCATTAAATCATAATTTTCAACAACTTTTTCGGCACCGTAAAAACTCATGGCAAACAGCGAGCCGCCTTCTGTCATTAAAGGGGCTGCTAAACGACTCATTCTGATAAAAGAATGGCAGGAAACATCCATCGCCATTAAAAAGCCATCAGATGAGGAGTCAATTAGTTGTCCATGTAAATCAATATTGGGGGCGAAGGCAATTGAGTGAAGGACAAAATCTAATTGTCCCCACTGCTGCTTAATGGTGTCAAAAACAGCCTCAAGTTCCCCCGAGTTTTGAACATTACAGGGCATAAGAATATCAGCGCCTAACTCTTCGGCAATGGGCGCAACGTATGATATAGACTTTTTATTTAAATGCGTTATTGCCAAATCAGCACCTAATGCTTTAAACGCCTTGGCACAGCCGTATGCAATGGATTCGGTGTTTGCAATACCAATAATTAAGCCTTTTTTGCCCTTTAAATTAAAGTTTTCTACTGAATACATATCCATGTTGGCCCTATCTCCTTGATTGCTAGTTTCATTAACTTAATAAGTGCATTAAATCGTAATGTTTGTGTGTGACAAGCAAGTGACACGGTGTCGTTTATTGTAATTCTTATGTGGCTAAAAGCTCTGCGGGTATTTTTTGAATGTGATTGATTAAGATAAGTTAAAAAACTTCTTATTAATCATTGAGTTGTTATTTATTTGGCAGTGCTTGCCGTTATAGTGCTTGATCAGCCGCGTTTCTTTGTCAAGCCGCCATAATAATTCTATTTCTAGTATTTTCTTTAATAAAGCGCCTCAACCCCATGATTTTTATTGCCTTTATTGTGTAATTTAACGTGCTCTCTAAAATCTTGTAAAAAATGTAGCTAAGTGTTTGTTCGTAAAGAAAGTATTTATGGAAAAGGAAGCTTGACAGAGTGGTATTTTCATCCTTATAGTGCAAAAAAGTGGGGCAAAGTGGTAGAAAAGGGAAAATAGACGATAAGGGGATGGGTTTGTTTAGAGGAGTCAATAACGTTACGTTGGATGCAAAGGGGCGATTGTCTATCCCTACGCGTTATCGTGCGCAATTGAAAGCCTCTTGTGATGGGCAAATGGTGATGACGGTTGATCGTGAACATAGTCTTTTATTGTATCCACTACCGGTTTGGGAAGATATAGAGCGCAAACTAATAAAATTACCAACACTTAATAAGCAGGCTAGGCGTTTACAACGTTTGTTGATTGGTCATGCCACAGAATGTGAGCTGGATGGGCAGGGTCGAGTGCTTGTTTCGCCGCCACTTCGCGAGTTTGCTGAATTGGACAAAAAGACAGTCATGATTGGACAAGGAAATAAGTTCGAAATTTGGAATGAGCAAGCGTGGGTCACTAAACGTGACGTATGGTTTGAAGAGGAGATTGCAGAAGAGGGTGATCTTTCACCTGAACTGGGAACGTTGTCGCTTTAATGTCTGGTAAAGCATTACATAAGCCAGTTTTATTAAATGAAGCGATAGATGGGCTGATACGACAAACTGATGGGGTTTATATCGATGGAACCTTTGGTCGTGGTGGACATAGCGGGTCAATCTTGCAGGTTTTGTCACCTCAAGGGAAGTTGCTTGCTATCGATAAGGATATGGATGCTTTGAATTCTTCTCAGGCACAACAATTGTTAACAGATGAGCGATTCGAGTTAGCGCATAGTAGTTTTGCGTGTATGAATGAGTTAGCTGCTGATCGACAGTGGTATGGAAAGGTAGATGGGATTTTGCTCGACCTTGGGGTGTCATCGCCTCAGTTAGATGTGGCGGAGCGTGGTTTCAGTTTTATGAATGATGGACCCTTGGATATGAGAATGGACGTCACTCAAGGTGAATCGGCTGCGCAGTGGTTATCGAGAGTTGAAGAGGGTGAGTTGTTGAAGGTGTTGCGTGTTTACGGCGAAGAGAAATTTGCCCGAAGAATTGCGGCGGAGATTGTTATTCAGCGACAAGAAAAAGCGATTGAAACAACGGCTCAGTTAGCAAAATTAATTGAAAACATAGTGACCAGACGGGAACCGGGCAAGCACCCAGCCACTCGAAGTTTTCAAGCGATTCGAATTAAGGTGAATAAAGAGCTAGATGATCTCGAAGAAGCATTGGCAAATTCAGTAGGAACCCTTAAACCGGGAGGGCGCTTGGCTGTGATTAGTTTTCACTCGCTGGAAGATCGTATCGTAAAGCGATTTATGCGTGAGCAGTCCCGTGGCGAGGTGGTGCCGCGCAACTTACCGATGCCGTTGGATGCTAAGAAACCTTTACTAAAAACGATTGGCAAGGCAATTAAAGCATCTGTGGATGAAGTGGCGAGTAATGTTAGGAGCCGTAGTGCTGTGTTACGCATCGCGGAGAAATTGTAATGACCGATCAAGGGTTAGCAGGTATGTCGCTATTTTTTTTGCTGTTAGTGATGTTGTCTGCAATGGCTGTTGTGTATGTGAAATATGACGCCCGTTTAAAGTTTAACCAGCTGCAAAAAGAGTTGCGTGAACAAGACAGGCTGGGCGTCGAATGGAGTCGCTTGCAGCTAGAAAAAAACACCTGGTCCTCAAATAGTCGGATAGAAAAACTCGCTCGTACAAAATTAAATTTACAAACACCAAAGCCGGAACAAATAGTTTACATAAAGGTTAAATGAACTACGGACATCAACAATCTAACGATAAAGCACAAAAGATCGTTGTGCCTGAACTAGCAGGGCGTCGTCGATTTATTTTGGCGTGCTTCATGTTGGTGATGTGTGCGCTTATTTATCGGGCGATTGATTTGCAGGTTTTGAATAATAGCTATCTGCAAAAGCGTGGGGAAGCGGTGCATTTGCGTGATATCAAATTGCCCGCTTATCGTGGAAAAATAACAGATGCAGATGGACATGCGTTGGCCATTAGTGCGCCAGTTAGTTCGGTTTGGGTAAATCCGCAGGAGCTAAGTTTAGAAGATAGAAAAAGTGAATTAGCAGCGTTACTTGGTTTCAATGTTAAGGCGTTAGATAAAAAGCTAAAGAAAGTGGCGTCAAGACGCTTTGTTTATTTGCGTCGACATATGGATCCTCAAATAGCCGAGAAAATTGACGAATTGCAAATACCGGGCGTGTATTTGCAAAAAGAATATCGACGTTATTACCCCGATGGAGAAGTGGCTGCGCACCTCGTAGGTTTTACTAATATTGATGACGAAGGGCAAGAGGGGCTTGAATTAGCGCTGAATGAACGGCTAAAAGGAACAGCGGGTGTTGAGCGTGTTCTTCGCGATGGTAAGCGCAGAATGGTTAAGCATGTTGACGATATTCGCGCACCAATTCCTGGTCAGGACATCCAATTATCAATTGATAGGCGCTTACAGTACCTCGCGTACCGAGAGCTGAAGGCGGCTGTTGCGCAACAAAACGCAATGTCGGGTTCATTAGTGCTATTAAACCCTAAAACGGGTGAAGTGCTGGCGGTTGCTAATCAACCAGCATTTAACCCAAATGATCGCTCAAAATTTAAAGCGAGTCATGTGCGTAACCGGGCTTTTGTAGATGTGTTTGAGCCGGGTTCAACAATGAAGCCGTTTACCGTGGCAGCCGGAATGGAGTCAGGTGTATTCAATACCTCAACGATTATCGATACTAACCCAGGGTATATGAAAGTGGGACGTAGTCAGGTGCGAGACCACCGTAATTACGGTGAAATTGATTTGGCGACGTTGCTCTTGAAATCGAGTAATGTGGCATCGGCAAAAATAGCGTTGGGCATTCCGCCAGAGAGTCTTTGGGGAATGTTGAATGGCTTAGGTTTTGGCCGTACTGCTGGCTTAGGTTTTCCGGGGGAAGCGCGAGGAAAATTAGTAGGGTACGAGCAATGGAGGCCGATTGAAACAGCAACCTTGTCATTTGGATATGGTTTATCAGCATCGGCATTACAGCTGGCACATGCGTATGCAGCTCTAGCTAATGATGGCTTGTTAGAGCCAGTGTCTTTGGTGCTTGATACGCAAACATCTGAGAGCGTGCGGGTGATGAATTCATCGGTAGCAAAAAGTGTGCGTGAAATGTTGAAAGGCGTGGTGAGTAGGACGGGGACCGCACCAAGGGCAAAAGTTCATGGTTATTCCGTGGCTGGTAAAACAGGGACGGTAAAAAAAGCGATTGCGGGTGGTTATTCAGAAGATAAATACTTAGGTGTTTTTGCGGGTATGGCACCTGCGAATGACCCAAAATTAGTGATGGTTGTTGTTATTGATGAGCCAAAAGCCGGCGATTATTATGGCGGTTTGGTTGCCGCGCCTGTATTTTCTAGAGTAATGGCCGGTGCGCTACGATTAATGAATATTGCGCCAGATGATATAGAAAAGGCAACGGTGTTGGCTTCAGTTGAAAGAGGTAAGCAATGATGCCTGCCAGACAGAACGTTTCATTAATATCGCTACAGTTTTTGCTTAAAGGTTTAGCAAAAATGAATGCCGACTTGTATGTTGCAGACTTGCATGTGGATGCTCGCGATATCCAAAAAAACGATGTATTTGTAGCCGTGGCAGGCTCACAAGTGCATGGCTTAAAGTACGCTGAACAAGCAATACAAGCGGGTGCGATAGCGATTATTTATGACCCAGCATCAGGCGGTGATTTTTTAGCAGAAAGAGTTAAAAAACATCAAGGTGTCGTTTTAATTGAACTGGCAAGCTTAACTGCCCACATTAGTACGATGGCTGCACGTTTATATAATTATCCGTCACGTGAGTTATCCGTGATTGGCATTACAGGTACCAATGGCAAAACATCGGTTAGTCACTTTATCGCGCAGGCGCTAGACTCTAAAAAAAGTACAAGTCTGCCAGTTAGTGCTGTTATTGGTACGCTTGGTTGGGGCGCGGTTGGGCATTTAAATGAAACGATTAACACCACACCTGATGCGATCAGTGTGCAACGACAGCTTTCAAGCTTATTGGCCGAAGGGGTTGAAACGGTTGCAATGGAAGTTTCTTCGCATGGCTTGGATCAAGGGCGGGTTAATGCGATCGACTTCAAAGGGGCGGTATTTACCAACCTAAGCCACGATCATCTTGATTACCATAAAACGTTAGACGCTTATGGTGAGGCAAAGTTAGCGTTATTCAAGTGTGCTTCATTAGAGTTTGTTGTGCTAAATAGAGATGATGTATTTAGTGAGCGTATTGCTCAGGCATTACCTCAAGGGGTGACGGTTTATTCGTTTTCACGTTCAACAAAGCAGGATGGAATTGAAAATTGTTGGGTTATTTCAAATGAGCAGCTTATATCAACAGGCTTAATGTTTGAGGTGTCTTTTAATAACCAAACGGCATGTATTCATTCGGCCTTATTTGGTGCTTTTAATATAGATAATTTAGTGGCAACGTTGGCGGTATTGGTTGCGCTGGGCGACTCGTTTGATGACGCAGTCGGTAAGGTCGCCTCAATTAAGGGCGTATCTGGCCGTATGCAGCAAGTGGCTAAGGACCAGCTTTCACCAACGGTTGTTGTTGATTATGCGCATACGCCAGAGGCTTTAAAGCTGGCCTTGTTGAGTTTACGTGAACATTGCGATGGTGTGCTACGGGTTGTTTTTGGTTGTGGCGGCAATCGAGATGAAGCTAAGAGACCCCTTATGGGCGCTATTGCAGCAGATTTAGCCGATAGTGTCGTTATTACGAGTGATAACCCACGATTTGAATCAGCTGCCGATATTGCCGAGCAGATTAAGAAGGGCATGCGAAGCGGTGCTGAATCCAGCGTTATTCTTGATCGTGAACAAGCAATACGACAAACCATAGAGACGGCTGGTCGTAGTGACATTATTTTAGTGGCTGGCAAGGGGCATGAAAATTATCAACAAATACAAGCCAACAAAATAGCGTTTAGTGATGTTACACAGGTGCAAGAAGCGTTGAAGGCAAGGTTGATGAGCGATGCAGGAGAGGGTCAATGCAAGTGATGAGTCTCCAGCAATTAGCAGCAACAGTGAGTGGTCACCTTGTGGGTGAAAACGTGCATTTTAATTCGGTGAGTACAGATACGAGAAACATTCGGCATGGTGATTTATTCGTCGCCTTGCAGGGTGCGAATTTTGATGCAAATAATTTTGTTGCTCAAGCGCGTGATAAGGGTGCGGTAGCTGCTGTTGTTAGCAACGATGTTGCCGCTGAAATACCGTATGTAAAAGTTGATGACACGTTGGAAGCATTAACGGTAATGGCTAAGGCGCAACGTGAGCAATTAGATATTCCATTAGTGGCTATTACCGGCAGTAATGGTAAAACCAGTGTGAAAGAAATGTTGGCCAGTATTTTAGGGCTTTCAAAACAGGTATTGGCAACAGAAGGTAATTTGAATAATCAAATAGGCGTGCCATTAACCTTATTAAAGTTAACGCCAGAGCATGATGTTGCGGTCATTGAGATGGGCGCTAGTCGCCAGGGTGATATTGCTCATTTATGTGATATTGCGTTACCAACCGTGGCAATTTTAAACAATGTCGGCATGGCGCACTTAGAAGGCTTTGGCGATATTCAAGGCGTTGCTAAGGCCAAGGGTGAAATTATTTCAGGCCTTGGTAAAAACGGTGTTGCTATTTTGAATCAAGAAGAGCCTTGGTTGGAGCAGTGGTTAGCATTGCTCGGAGAAAGGCAGCTGATACGTTTTGGTTGGTCAGACAAAGCAGATGTGTGGGCCGATATAAAATCAGTGAAAACAGGCATGATAAACGGCCAATTTAAGACAAATTTTGTTCTAAATTACCAGCAACAACATATTGATATTCAACTAAACCTTATTGGCGAACATAACGTATTAAATGCGCTCGCCGCATCAAGTGCGGCGATTAGTTTAGGCGAGCCATTGACTAATATTAAACAGGGGCTGGGGCGTTTGGTGGCGGTAAAGGGACGTATGCAAGCGTTAAAGGGCTTGGCGGGCAGTGTGGTTATCAACGACTGCTATAACGCCAATCCAAAGTCATTCGATGCGGCGATGAGTTGCTTGATAAATATTACCCAGCCGGTTTGGGTGGTGTTGGGTGATTTTGCCGAATTAGGTGCTGATAGTGCAAATATTCATAGGCAGCTAGGTCTTCAAGTTTTTAATAGTAATGTGTGTCGGTTTTTAGCCGTTGGGGAGCAAATGAAAAACGCGGTAACTGCTTTTAATGAACAGCCCCAAGTAACAGACAGAGAAGCGGTTCATTTTTCGAATAAATCTACATTGACTGACTATTTGGCGCGTGAGATAGGCTCAGAGGTAGTGATTTTAGTAAAGGGGTCTCGCTCACAGAATTTGGAACAGGTAGTCGAAAAAATAACATTAATGGAGAACGACGAATGTTGCTAATACTTGCTGATTGGCTATCCGAATATCACAGTGGTTTTAGGGTATTTCAATACCTAACCATGCGTTCTATTCTAGGAACATTAACGGCGTTGTTTATTGCGTTCTTAGTTGGGCCAGCGATGATCCGTAAGCTAACGTTTCATAAAATAGGCCAAGCAGTACGTGACGATGGCCCAGAAACGCACTTTAAAAAAGCGGGTACGCCGACAATGGGCGGTACGTTAATTTTGGTAGCAGTGGGCGCTAGCACATTATTATGGGCCGACCTGACTAATCGCTATGTTTGGGTGGTGTTGCTTGTTACATTGCTAACCGGCGTCATCGGCTTTATTGATGATTATAAAAAAGTAGCACTCCAAGACCCTAAAGGCTTATCAGCAGGTAAAAAATATTTGGGTCAATCAATCATCGCGTTGGGAGCCGCATTTTTCTTATATTACACAGCGACATCGCCGCAAGAAACGACCCTATTTGTGCCCTTCTTTAAAGACGTGAGTGTTCAATTGGGCTGGTTATTTATCCCGCTGACCTACTTGGTTATTGTGGGTAGCAGCAATGCGGTTAATTTAACAGACGGTTTGGACGGATTGGCGATTATGCCAACGGTTTTGGTTGCAGGTGCGTTAGGGCTTTTTGCCTACTTATCTGGCAATTATCAATTTGCCCAATATCTATCAATTCCGAACTTAAAAGGTACGGGTGAATTAGTAGTTTTTTGCGGTGCCATCGTCGGCTCGGGTTTAGGTTTTTTATGGTTTAACGCATACCCAGCGATGGTGTTTATGGGTGATGTCGGTGCGTTAGCGTTAGGAGCAGCCTTAGGTGTGTTAGCTGTACTAGTGCGTCAAGAGTTAGTGCTGGTCATCATGGGTGGGGTGTTTGTGATGGAGACGGTGTCGGTTATTTTACAAGTTATCTCTTTTAAATTGACTGGCAAACGTATTTTTAGAATGGCGCCTATTCACCATCATTTTGAATTAAAAGGCTGGCCTGAGCCAAGAATTATCGTTCGTTTCTGGATCATCACCTTTATCTTGGTGTTGATCGGCTTATCCACTTTGAAATTAAGGTAATGGAAACGCTGATGCACAATGAATATCACCATCCATGTTTAGGTTTAGCCCGCTTGGGGCTTGATCAAGATGGTGTGCGCGTACTCGTTGTAGGTCTTGGTGTGACAGGTTTATCGGTGATTAAGTTCCTTCAGAAGAATCATATTGAAGTGGCCGTTATTGATAGCCGCGAAACGCCTCCTTGTTTAGAGGTGGTTGAAGAATCTTATCGTGATATTGCGGTATTTACGGGCGGTTTTAATCACGCCGTATTTAAGGCTGCAACACATATTATCGTTAGCCCAGGTATTAGTTTAGACGAGGAAGAAATTCAAGCGGCCGCGGAACAAGGAATTCCCGTTTTTGGTGATATTGATGTGTTTGCTGTATGCGTTGATGCGCCGGTGGCAGCCATTACCGGATCGAATGGAAAAAGCACGGTGACTACGTTACTGGGTGAAATGGCTAAAAAAGTCAATTGGGATGTGAGGGTTGGCGGTAATTTAGGTGTGCCAGCATTAGACCTTATATCGGAAAAACCGGCAGATTTATACGTGCTCGAGCTGTCTAGTTTTCAACTAGAAAGAACCTCTCAACTGAAAGCTAATGTTGCGACCATATTGAATATTAGTGACGATCATATGGACCGCTACCATAGTGTAGCTGCGTACTACGAAGCGAAAGAGCGTATCTTTTTTGGTGATGGCGTGGCGGTGTTAAATCGTCAAGATGATATTGTGAAATCAGCGACATTACCGTTAGGTCGTAAAGCCATTTCATTTGGTTTGGATCAACCCAAGCAGGGTGATTATGGTGTTGTGTCGATAAATGGTTGTGATGTTATGTCGCAAGGCGATGACGTTATTATGCCGGTTTCTGAGCTTAAAATTAAAGGGACGCATAACGTACAAAATGCATTAGCAGCTATTGCGATGGCTGATGAATTAAAGATTCCACGAAAGGCTCAAAAAGAAGCACTCGTTGAGTTTCCAGGGCTGTTGCATAGAACGCAATGGGTGGCAGACATTAAAGGTGTCACATGGATAAATGATTCAAAAGCAACTAATCCAGGGGCCTGCTTAGCGGCGATAAATGGGCTGGATGCGCCTATTATTCTTATTGCGGGAGGCGATGGCAAAGGCGCTGACTTTAGTTCATTGGCTGCTGGTATTAAAGCGAACGTTTCATTGGTTATTTTGATGGGGCGCGATGCCCAAAGGTTTCAGCAAGAGGCGGTTGCTGAAATACCGTATAAATTCGTTACTACTATAGAAGAAGCTGTGCAATTAGCAGCACAACATGCGATTAAAGGAGATACGGTTTTATTGTCGCCAGCCTGTGCATCTTTGGATCAGTTTGCCAGTTATCAGCAGCGTGGTGATCGATTTATAGCAGCCGTTAAGGAGCTTAAGTCATGAGTGTAATGATGTCGACTGCAGCAGACTCTGTACTTGCGCCAAGGCGAGGTCGTTATTACTTAGATGGTTGGATGTTGTTTGCGGCGATCAGTTTGTTATCTATTGGCTACGTGATGGTGGTGTCAGCATCATTACATCTTGGCGATAGAATGTTTGAAAATATTTGGCATTATCCCGCACGTCAAGCAGCCCATGTTGTTATAGGCCTATTGATGGCGTTTGTTATGGCAAATATTCCACTGAAAGCGTGGGAACAAAGCGGGCCAAGTTTAATTTTGGTGGCCATTGCTTTGCTTGTTTTAGTTTTTATACCGGGGATTGGTGTGAAGGTTAACGGAAGTTATCGCTGGATTAATTTAGGCGTGGCTCGACTTCAAGTGTCCGAAATTGTGAAGCTAATTTGTATCTTATATATGGCGGGGTTTTTAACACGGCACGTGAATGTTGTGCGTGAGTCAATCAAAGGCTTGGTCAGACCTATGTTGCCATTAGGGGTTGTATTTGGTTTGCTTTTAGCCGAGCCAGATTTTGGGGCAACGTTTGTGATCGGCTTTAGCGTGGTTTGTATGATGTTTTTGGGTGGAGCGCGCTTAATTGAATTTGTCGTATTAGTATTAATGGGGCTTGTATTAGGTGTGGTAGCTATTGGCTCGTCAGCTTATAGAATGGAGCGTGTCACAGCGTTTATGGACCCTTGGGCGGATCATTTAGGATCAGGCTTTCAATTAGTTCAATCACTGATCGCAATGGGGCGCGGCGAGTGGTTTGGTGTGGGCTTGGGTAGCAGTATTCAAAAATTATTTTATTTGCCAGAGGCACATACCGATTTTATTTTTGCTGTGTTAGGCGAAGAACTAGGGTTTGTTGGTTCTTGTGCTGTTATTTTGTTGTTTGGTTTATTGATCTGGCGCGCATTTCAAATGGGCAAGGCGGCAGAGCGGCTGAATTTAAGATTTTATTCCTTGTCAGCGTATGGCTTAGGTGTGTGGCTTGGCTTGCAGTCCTTTGTGAATATCGCTGTGAACATGGGCGCGCTTCCGACGAAAGGCTTAACGTTACCGCTAATGAGTTATGGCGGCAGTAGTATGATCGTTATGTGTATGGTAGTGGGTTTGTTGTGTCGTATTCATCATGAAACCCAGCAAGATTATGTCGCTCAATTGAAAGGGAGGTCGGCATGGCAGTACGCATAATGATTATGGCCGGTGGAACCGGTGGGCATGTGTTTCCTGCGTTAGCCGTGGCGGATTACCTGCAAGCAGCAGGGCATCAAGTGAGTTGGTTAGGTACAAAAAAAGGTATTGAAGCGCGTGTGGTGCCAGAGGCGGGAATCGCCATTGACTGGTTGAGTGTGTCGGGCTTGCGAGGCAAGGGCATCGCTAGTTTATTGTTGGCACCCTTTATGTTGCTCAAGGCTTGTTATCAGGCTTCAAATATCATTCGTCAGCGACAACCAGACGTGGTGTTGGGTTTGGGTGGCTTTGCTTCAGGCCCTGGTGGGCTGATGAGTTGGCTGCATGGTAAACCCTTGGTTATTCATGAGCAAAATAGAGTGCCCGGTACAACAAATAGAGTATTAAAAGGCTTTGCTAAACGAGTTTTAGAAGCATTTCCTAAGAGTTTTGATCCAGCGGTAAAAGCAATTTTTACGGGTAACCCTGTACGCAAAGAACTGCTCAACCAGGGTGTTGATCGAGCAATAAAGGGTAAAAATATTTTAATAGTAGGTGGCAGTTTAGGCGCTTCAATTTTGAATGAAACAGTACCGGCGGCACTGCAAGGTCTACAAGAAGAACTGGGCTTAGACGTTATTCACCAGGCCGGTAAGGCAACGATTGAAACAGCGAAGAAAAGATATAGCGAAGCGAATGTGAAAGCAGATGTACGCGAGTTTATAGATGATATGCAGGCAGTCTACCAGTGGGCGGATATTGTGATCTGCAGGGCGGGTGCGATGACGATTTCTGAACTTGCGATAATGGGCTTGCCTTCAATTTTAATACCGCTGCCCCATGCGATTGATGATCATCAGGCTAAAAATGCAGCCTACCTTGCAGATGAAAATGCCGCGGTATTGATGCCGCAAGACGCTTTTACAGCAGAGTCACTGTCAGAAACTTTAAAAGGATTGTTGTCGAATCATGAAGCGTTAGCCGAGATGGGTTCAATGGCAAGATCGTTAGCAAAACCAGAGGCAACAGAGCTGGTTGCCAATACATGTTTAGAGGTGGCCTTATGATGCCTAATACACACAAACACTATTCAGCGCATTTAGGTTTCGGAAAATTGAAGCGGATACATTTTATTGGTATTGGCGGTGCGGGTATGAGTGGCATAGCTGAAGTGCTGATTAATCTTGGCTACGATGTGTCAGGCTCCGATATTCGTGAAAGTAAGGTAACGCAACGTTTAGTTGATCAAGGAGCGAGTCTTTATATCGGCCATGTGGCGGAGAATATAAATAATTGCGATGTGGTGGTGACATCAACCGCAGTGCAAAAAGATAATGTTGAAGTGCTGGCTGCTAATGAGCAGCGTATTCCGGTTATTCCTCGTGCAGAAATGCTCGCTGAAATTATGCGATTTAGGTTTGGTATTGCCATAGCCGGTACGCATGGGAAAACAACCACAACGAGTTTGCTGGCAGTACTGATGACAGAAGGGCAGTTAGACCCTACTTTTGTGATTGGTGGTTTACTAAACAGCGCAGGAACCAATGCTAAATTGGGTGAAAGCCATTATTTGGTGGCGGAGGCGGATGAAAGTGATGCTTCATTTTTGCATCTTCAGCCAATGATCGCCGTGGTGACCAATGTCGATGAAGACCATATGGGAACTTATGGCGGTGATTTTCAACAAGTTAAGGACGCTTTCAACTCATTTTTACATCAGCTACCATTTTACGGTTTAGCCGTCCTGTGTGTTGATGATGAAAATGTACGCGAATTATCGGCTTCAATTGGTAAGCCAGTTTTAACTTATGGCATAGATCAAACGGCAGATTTTCAAGCGCTGGATGTAAAACAAGAAGGTTTGCGTACACATTTCAATTTAAAACGTTTGAATACGAATGAGCTTCTACCATTAACCTTAAATATGCCCGGTAGGCATAATGTTTTAAATGCGCTTGCTGCCATTGCAGTAGCGAGTGAATTAGGTGTGTCTGATGAGGCAATTGCAGCAGGTTTAAATCAGTTCAAAGGGGTCGGCCGTCGTTTTCAAGTTAATGGAGAAATAAACCTAGATAATGGTTCAGCTTTGTTGGTTGATGACTATGGGCATCATCCACGTGAAGTGATGGCAACAATTAAAGCGGTACGCGAAGGCTGGCCAAACAAAAGGTTAGTGTTAGCCTTTCAACCCCATCGTTACTCAAGAACGCACGATTTGTTTGAAGACTTTGTTGAGGTGTTAAACGAAGTGGACGTGTTGGTTTTACTTGATGTGTTTGCCGCGGGTGAAAAACCAATTGCTGGGTCAGACGGGCCATCGCTGAGCAAGGCGATTCGCCAACGTGGGAAATTGATACCAATCTTTGTGAAAGACATTGAGCAATTACCGATCGTTTTAAAAGGAGTCTTATTACCCAATGACATTGTGTTGACGTCTGGTGCAGGTGATATCGGCGCGGCTTCTGCAAAATTGGAAGCGCAGTTAAATAATCAGCAAAAATCAGATCAGGACACTTAAGGAGCGATGCAGGCGATGACAAAAACAACGAATCTGCCGATGGGCCAACTGATGGACAGGGAGCCTTTAGCTCGCTATACATCATGGCGTGTGGGTGGCGTTGCAGATCATTTGTATAAGCCGACGAGCATAGAAGACACGCAGCGTTATTTAAAATCACTGTCAGCCGATGAACCTGTTTTGTGGTTAGGCTTGGGCAGTAATGTATTGATTCGTGATGGAGGCGTGCGCGGCTCGGTTATTTATACGCGAGGTTGTTTAAAGCAAATGGAAGAAACAGCTAATGGGGTGCTGAAAGTCGAGGCAGGCGTGCCGTGTGCTTTAGTTGCTAAATTGGCGGCAGAAAAAGGCTTATCAGGTGCAGAATTTTTAGCGGGTATTCCTGGGACGATGGGCGGTGCATTAGCAATGAATGCAGGCGCATTTGGTGGCGAAACATGGGGGTTAGTCAGCAGGGTGTTGTTATTAAATCGGCGTGGCGAGTTAATTGAACGCGAGGCAAGTGAGTTTGAAATAGGCTATCGCTTTGTGTCGGTTGCTGCTGATGAATGGTTTGTCGCATGCTACTTGGATATTCCAGCGGGTGGCAATGAAGAGAGCCGTGAAAAAATTCGTAGTTTATTGGCAAAACGAGCGAAAACACAGCCAACCAATATACCGAGTGGGGGCTCTGTTTTTAAAAACCCAGAAGGTGATCATGCGGCGCGCTTGATCGAAGCAACTGGACTGAAGGGCTACTCAATAGGTGGTGCACAAGTAGCAGAAAAACACTCAAATTTTATCTTGAACACGGGTAATGCCACGGCAAAAGATATTGAAAGTTTGATTGAGTATGTTAGGGCTCAAGTGCAAGAAAAGCAGGGTGTTTTATTGCAGACAGAAGTGCGTATTATCGGCGAGGAATTGGTGCAATGAGTATGCTTAAATCGCCAGAGAGTTTCGGCAAAGTAGCGGTTGCTATGGGTGGTAAGGCTGCCGAGCGTGACATTTCCTTATTGAGTGGGCAAGCCGTTCTGTTTGCTCTACAAAAGCAGGGCGTTGATGCAGTTCAATTTGATACGCAAGTGTCGGATTTAGATGATTTAAAAAGAATGGGTGTTGATCGCGTTTTTAATATTATGCATGGTCGTGGTGGTGAAGATGGTCAATTACAAGGTGCTTTGGAATTGTTAGGTATTCCATATACGGGCAGCGGTGTATTGGGCTCGGCACTGGGTATGGATAAATTAAGAACGAAACTTTGTTGGTTAGGTGCTGATATTCCAACACCTGAATGGATGGAATTAAAAAGTAACCAAGATGTGGAGCGTTGCGCAACTCAATTGGGGTTTCCAGTGATGGTAAAGCCAGCGTTGGAGGGTTCTAGTTTAGGTATGGCGAAAGCCGACAACAAAGAGCAGCTTCATGAGGCGTATAAAGAAGCATCAACGTTTGCCTGTGAGGTGATGGCTGAACAATGGGTCGAAGGGGCAGAATTTACCGTAGCAATTTTAGCGGATGAGGCCTTGCCGCTGATTAGGTTGGAAACACCGAATGATTTTTATGATTATGAGGCTAAGTACACGACCAATACCACGCAATATCATTGCCCATGTGGTTTAAGTGATGAGCAAGAACGTGTATTGCAGGCTTTATCGGTTCGAGCATTTAAAGTCTTAGGTGGTGAAGGTTGGGGGCGAGTTGATTTGATGTTAGATCAAACCGGTCAGCCTCAGTTGCTTGAAATAAATACGGTGCCCGGTATGACTGACCACAGTTTAGTACCTATGGCGGCGAAGCAAGCGGGTATGAGTTTTGAAGAGTTAGTTTTGCGAATTCTTGAAACGAGTTTAATCAGGGGGCTGGCATGAGAGAGTTAGCTGGCAACTTGCTTGAACAGTCTAAGTCATGGGCTAAAAGCGGGGTGCTTTTGTTATTGACTGTCATCATTGTCTGGCAGTTAACAGCGTGGTTGGATAAACCCACCACAATGCCTATTAAGCATGTGCGTATTGGCGGTGAGTTAAATTATGTGGCGCATGAAGATATATCGACGTCATTATCGTCGCTAGTACAAACGGGCTATTTTTCGATGAATACGGCAGACATTATTAACAAATTAACTGATATCGAGTGGATTAAAAAAGCACATATTAGACGTGTTTGGCCGGATACGATTTTGTTGATTGTTGAAGAGCAGAGACCCGTTGCTGTATGGAATGAAACGGCACTATTAAATGTGAATGGAGAGATATTTAAACCAGAATTTGATAATTCTTCGCTACAGCTGCCACGCCTATCAGGAGTAGATGATCATAGTAAGGTGGTATTAGCGGAGCAAAAAAAGATAGATCAATCGATAAACATTTTGGACCTTTCTGTGGAAAAACTGACCTTAGCTGAGCACGGTAGTTGGTCTGCGGTGTTGGGTAACGGAGTCAAAATTAAAGCTGGATACGAGTTACCGGAAAAGAAAATAAGTAAGTCATTGCTACTTCTTGCATCCATCGAAGGGGGCTTGATAGAGCACTTGGATGAAGTGGACGTACGCTACCCAAATGGTGTCGCAGTAACATGGAAGGCTGGATACAAGTTTGATGAGGCGATGGTAAAAAAAGCCACTTTAGCAATGAATAAAAGTCAACCAACTAAGAGTTAGGAAAGATGAAGAAACACAGTGATAAAAATTTAATTGTTGGTTTAGACATTGGAACGTCGAAGGTAGCAGCCATCGTGGGTGAGATCACCCCTGATGGAACAATTGATGTAATTGGTATTGGAACAAACAGTTCGCGTGGATTAAAAAAAGGTGTTGTTGTGAACCTTGAATCAACGGTGCACTCAATCCAACGTGCGGTGGAAGAGGCTGAGTTAATGGCAGGTTGTCAGATTAATTCAGTTTTTGTAGGAATTGCAGGCAGTCATATTAGTAGCCTGAATTCTAACGGGGTCGTAGGGATTAAGGAAAGTGAAGTGATTCCATCTGATATTGAGCGGGTAATTGATGCGGCGAGAGCCGTTGTTATTCCTGCCGACCAAAAAATCCTGCATATCATGCCGCAAGAATTCATTATTGATGGGCAAGAGGGCATTAAAGAACCAGTGGGTATGGCAGGCATTAGGCTAGAGGCGAAAGTGCATATCGTCACCGGAGCGGTGAGCGCAGCACAGAATATTATTAAGTGTGTGCGTCGATGCGGTTTGGAAGTAGACGATATCATTTTAGAGCAACTTGCATCTAGTAGTTCGGTGTTGACGGATGACGAAAAAGAACTAGGTGTTTGTTTGGTTGATATTGGTGGTGGAACAACAGATATAGCCGTTTTTTGTGATGGTTTTATACGCCATACAGCCGTTATTCCTATTGCTGGTGATCAAGTAACAAACGATATTGCTGTCGCACTGCGGACGCCCACGCAGCACGCTGATGAGATTAAGTTGAAGTATGCGTGTGCGCTAACGCAACTGGTTCAAGAAGATGAAATGATCGATGTGCCGAGCATAGGTGATCGCCCTACGCGGAAAATTTCACGTGGAAATTTGGCAGAAATAATTGAGCCACGCTATGAAGAATTAATGATGTTAGTGCAGGCCGAGTTGAGGCGATCGGGTTACGAAGATATTGTCGCTGCCGGCATCGTATTAACGGGCGGAAGCGCAAAAGTAGAAGGTTTGGTTGAGTTGGCAGAAGAGGTGTTCCACATGCCTGTGCGGTTAGGTTACCCGCAATATGTATCTGGGTTAAGTGAGGTGGTGCGTAACCCAATTTATGCAACAGGTGTAGGGCTATTATTGTTTGGTCAGCAAAACAGTTTAGCTAGTGGTAGTGAAATGAAAGGTGGTTTTGAAGCGATGTGGGAAAAGATGAAAAGTTGGTTTCAAGGTAATTTTTAACAACACAGTTTATTAAATTTTTAAATACGAGTAATTAATATAGGGGAATTGATATGTTTGAATTAATGGATGCACACACACAAAACGCAATCATCAAAGTTGTTGGTGTCGGTGGCGGTGGTGGTAATGCGGTAAATCATATGGTGAGTAGTGCAATAGATGGTGTTGAGTTTATTTGTGCAAATACCGATGCGCAGGCGTTAAAAAATACACCCGTTAAAACGGTTTTGCAATTAGGCAATAACAGTACTAAAGGTCTAGGCGCAGGTGCTAACCCAGAAATCGGTCGTCAGGCAGCGATTGAAGATAGAGAACGAATTCAAGAAGTAATCGCCGGTTCAGATATGGTGTTTATCACTGCAGGAATGGGTGGTGGTACAGGTACAGGTGCCGCGCCGATTGTGGCTGAAATAGCTAAAGAGCTGGGTATTTTAACGGTGGCTGTAGTAACCAAGCCATTCCCATTCGAAGGTAAGAAAAGAATGCTGTTGGCAGAAAAAGGTATTGAGGAATTAGCGCTTCATGTTGATTCATTAATTACGATCCCTAATGAAAAACTATTGCATGTGCTAGGTAAAGAAATGACCTTGTTGAATGCTTTTAAAGCGGCTAATGATGTTTTGTTAGGTGCAGTTCAGGGGATTGCTGAGTTGATTACCTGCCCAGGCTTGATTAACGTCGATTTCGCTGACGTTAGAACGGTGATGTCTGAAATGGGTGATGCAATGATGGGGACGGGTTGTGCCAGAGGTGAATCAAGAGCACGTGAAGCAGCGGAAGCCGCTATTCATAGTCCATTATTAGAAGATATTAATGTACAAGGTGCTCGTGGGATTTTAGTCAATATTACAGCCGGTTTAGATATGTCTATTGGTGAGTTTGAAGAGGTTGGCCAAGCGATTAGAGACTTCGCCTCAGACGATGCCAATGTTGTTGTAGGTACGGTTATTGACCCAGATCTATCAGATGAAATGCGTGTAACGGTTGTCGCTACAGGTTTAGGCTGCAAAGTGGCAGCGGTTGAAGAGCCAACACCTATTGTGCAAGTTAAAAGAGAGTCAATTAAGGTGGCTGAACTAAAAGAAGAAGACTTTGATATCCCGACTATTATGCGTGACAAAAAACTAGAGTCTGTCTCACAAAAGGTGAGTGGTTTAGATAACACAATGGATCCTGCTTATTTAGATATACCCGCTTTTCTTAGAAGACAGGCTGATTAGTCTGGCGTATAACACCGCCCTCCAGGAATAAGTGGTTTGAGGGCGGTAAAGGCTAAGAATGTGTTGATGGGCTGTTTTTTGTTAAATCGTATAATGTGTTAAGATCTCGACATAATAATGATAAAAATTAATTTAGTTATCTGCTTGGGAGTTTCAAATGATTAAACAACGAACGCTGAAAAATGTGATTCGTGCTACAGGTGTTGGTTTACACAGTGGCGAAAAGGTTTATTTAACATTGCGTCCAGCGGGCGCGAATGCAGGTATTGTGTTTCGTCGAGTGGATTTTGACGAAGCCGTAGTTATTCCTGCAAAAGCCGAAAATGTGGGAGATACTCAACTATCAACAACACTGATTCAAAATGGTGTCAGGGTATCTACAGTAGAGCATTTGTTGTCTGCAATAGCAGGTTTGGGCATTGATAATATTTTTATTGATTTAAGTGCCGCTGAAGTTCCGATTATGGATGGCAGCGCAGGTCCGTTTGTTTTTTTACTGCAATCTGCGGGAATAGAAGAACAAAATGCAGCAAAACGTTATATCCGTATTAAAAAAGAAGTGCGGGTAGATGATGGCGATAAGTGGGCAAGTTTTGTACCTTTTGAAGGCTTTAAAGTAGGCTTTAGTATTGAGTTTGACCATCCGGTCTTTAAGTCGCGTATACAAGAAGCCACGATTGATTTTTCTTCAACCTCTTTTGTAAAAGAAATTAGTCGTGCGCGCACGTTTGGCTTTATGAAAGATATTGAAATGCTACGCCAACGTAACCTTGCCCTAGGCGGCAGTATGGACAACGCGATTGTTGTTGATGATTTCAGAGTGCTAAATGAAGATGGCTTACGCTACGAAGATGAATTTGTGAAACATAAGATTTTAGATGCGATTGGAGATCTATATTTACTGGGTCATAGTTTAATTGGTCAATTCCATGGTCATAAATCAGGGCACGAGCTTAATAATAAATTATTGAGAAAGTTGCTTGTGCAGGAAGATGCATGGGAAGAAGTGACCTTTGAAGAAGAAGATGAGTTTCCTATCTCTTATATGGAGCCCTTGCCGGCATCGGTTTAAAACCTAGACGTATAGTTTTATTGTTTGGGTGAAACAATGGATGCTCAGTTAACTATAATTTAGATAGTTTATTTTTTTGTAGTGTCTTGATTAGTTTGTTCATGGATATTTTTAGGTTATCGGTAAGCTCAGCATTATTGGCCTCACAAAGAACCTTTAGCGCAGTCCTAGAAGGTGATTTAGGTATTGATTGATTAATGTCACGTTGCTTGGATAAAACTTTAATCTTTAAAGTGTGAACAGGTGCTCCCGAGTAATCAGAAAGAGTCTTTAAAATAAGTTGACGCAGGTAAAGTAATTTAGATGCCCAAACGGAAGAGTCGGTAAATAGGGTAACGTTTTTCTTGCTGGCCGTGATATGTAAACAATGAGTTGCCAAGTCTTTAGGTAAAGCAGATTGGACCTGCAGAAGAAGTAGTCGTTGTTGATTTAGATTTTGCTGAATATGCTGTAAGCCATTCAAAGGTAAGTTTTTGTTTTTGAATGGTTGTTTAAACATAAGTAATTACGCTTACTATAAAGAATGAATATGCAAATTATACTGTTAACAAAAGGTAAAAAGAAAACGATCAGTTTTTCTGAGAGTCATATAAAAACAATCATCAGCATAATGGCTGGTTTGGTTTTGTTGTTAGCGGGATATTTATATATGCCTAAAGCCGCTGACATAAACGTTACCCAGCAATCAGAAGAGTTGATCAACGACTTAATGACCCAGCGTTCGGAGCTTGAACGTATGCGTGAGAAGACGACCAATACGCTAGATAGTATGGCGTTGCGAGTTGGGAAAATGCAAGCACAACTAACAAGGTTGAACGCAGTCGGTGAGCATTTGGCAAAAAAAGCAAACATTAATTCCCCAGAGTTTAATTTTGATGAAGTGCCGGCTGTTGGTAGTGCTGAGTTAGACGGTCAGGTTGAAAGTTTTACAGAAAGCCAGTTATTGCACGATATTCAAGTACTTGGTGAACAGTTATCATTGCGTGAAAAACAGCTGCAGTTATTGGATGTTTTTTCTGCAAATAAGAAGCTGTCAAAAGAAGTTCGTCCAGCAGGTTTGCCAGTAGCAAAAGGCTGGCTATCGTCTTACTATGGTTACCGTGCAGATCCTTTTACAGGTAAGAAAAAGTTTCATCATGGCGTTGATATTGCGGGTAAAAGTGGTACTAGTGTTTTAGCAGCGGCATCGGGTTTGGTGACTTGGGCTGAAAAAAAAGGTGGGTACGGGTATTTAATCGAGCTTGATCATGGTTCAGGTTATGTTACGCGCTATGGGCACAACAAAGAAATCGTTGTCAAACAGGGCGACGTGGTGAAGCAGAATGATGTGATTGCCAAGATGGGTTCAACAGGTCATTCGACTGGGCCACATGTGCATTTTGAAGTGTTGCGGCATGGTAAAAAAGTCAATCCTCGTCAATATCTCTATAGCTCTCGCTAGCCGAAAAATAAGTATTCTCCGTATTCATCATAACGCGTTATACCTATAAGGAATTTGCCTTGTAAAGGCGGTAAAAAACACGCGTTATTTGGCTATATGCGGTATCATTTGGCTTTTCGTTTCACACTAAAATTTATCCGTAATGATCTCAAATATTGTAAAAAAAGTTTTTGGCAGTCGAAATGATCGATTAGTTAAGTCAAAGCAAAAAACGGTCAAAAAAATTAATGACATTGAAGAGTCAATCAAAGCACTTGATGATGAGGCGCTAAAAGCAAAAACCGAAGAGTTTCGTCGTAGGCTTGATCAAGGAGAAACGCTTGAATCATTAATTGTGGAAGTGTTTGCCGTTGTCAGAGAAGCAGGTGTGCGTGCTTTAGGTATGCGTCATTTTGATGTGCAATTAATTGGCGGTATGGTGCTTAACGACGGGCGTATTGCTGAAATGAAAACAGGTGAAGGTAAAACATTAGTTGCAACCTTATCTGCGTATTTAAATGCGCTGCCTGGTAAAGGCGTTCATATGGTAACGGTTAATGACTACTTAGCCGAACGTGACTCTGAGTGGATGGGTAAGCTTTTTTCCTTTTTAGGCATGACAACGGGTGTGATTGTTAATGCGATGAGTCCAGAGCAGCGTCGAGAGGCTTATGCTGCGGATATTACTTATGGTACCAATAACGAATTTGGTTTTGACTACCTGCGGGACAATATGGCGTTTGGTGTTGAAGATAAAGTTCAACGCGAATTAAATTATGCCATTATCGATGAAGTCGATTCAATTTTGATCGATGAAGCCAGAACACCGCTTATTATTTCTGGCCCAACTGATGATAAAAGTGATCTGTATTTAAAACTAAACGAGTTAGTTAAAGGTTTAACAGAAGAAGTTGAGTCCGAAGAAGGCGGCGAATTTACGGTTGATGAAAAGTCAAAGCAAGTTTTTTTAACCGAGTTAGGGCATGAAAAAATTGAAGAGCTTTTAACATCCAGTGGTTTGTTAAGCGAAAACGAAAGTTTGTACGATGCTTCAAATATTGGCCTCATGCATCACGTTTATGCTGCATTACGTGCAAGTGCGTTGTACCAAAAAGATGTCGATTATATTATTCAAAACAACCAAGTCGTTATTGTTGATGAGTTTACCGGCAGAACGATGCCTGGCAGACGATGGGGTGAAGGGCTTCATCAAGCGGTTGAAGCAAAAGAAAAGGTAAAGATCCAAAGTGAAAATCAAACGATGGCTTCTATTACATTCCAGAATTATTTCAGGATGTACAAGAAGTTATCGGGAATGACCGGGACAGCTGATACTGAAGCATTTGAGTTCCAGCAAATCTATGGGTTGGAAGTGATTGTTATTCCAACACACCGGAATATGGCGCGAAAAGATGCTGGTGATCTTATTTATTTAACAGCGAAAGAAAAATACGAAGCTGTTGTTGAAGACATTGAGGATTGCTTTCAGCGTAAGCAACCGGTATTAGTCGGTACAACGTCGATTGAAGTGTCCGAGTATATTTCATCCCGGTTAACTGAAAAAAAAGTACCCCATGAAGTCCTCAATGCTAAACAGCATGAACGTGAGGCGCAAATTATTGCAAACGCAGGCGCATTAGGTTCGGTAACCATTGCGACTAATATGGCCGGCCGTGGAACAGATATTGTTTTGGGTGGTAAGGATGATGAAAATGTTTTGTCTGATGATTGGAAAGCAAAGCATCAAGCTGTTCTAGATGCAGGTGGTCTTCGTGTTATTGGTACGGAACGTCATGAGTCAAGACGTATTGATAATCAACTTAGGGGGCGTTCAGGACGTCAAGGGGACCCAGGAGCTAGCCGTTTTTACTTATCCTTAGAAGATAGTTTGATGCGAATATTTGCCTCAGAACGGGTTTCAGGCTTAATGCAAAAACTGGGTTTGGAAAAAGGTGAATCTATTGAACACCCATGGGTAAGCAAAGCGATTGAAAATGCACAAAGAAAAGTAGAAGGGCATAACTTCGATATTCGTAAGCAACTTCTTCAGTACGATGATGTGGCCAATGATCAGCGCCGAGTTATTTATGATCAGAGAAATGAGATCATGGAATCGGCAAATATTGCTGATACGATCGTTTCAATTCGTGAAGATGTTGTTAATCAATTAATTGATCTATATATTCCTCCGCAATCGATGGAGGAGCAATGGGATATAGATGGACTGCAGGCAGCGCTTGAAGATGAGTTCTACTTCAAGCTCAATATTAAAAACTTATTAGACGAAGATGACAACCTGCATGAAGATGGCCTGCGTGAATTGATTTTAAAAAATATCGTGGATGATTATGCTAAAAAAGAAATTTTAGCAGGTGCAGAAGTTCTACGACATTTTGAGAAGTCAGTGATGTTGCAAACGCTAGATTCATTATGGAGAGATCACTTAAGTGCGATGGATCACTTGAGGCAGGGAATTCATCTACGGGGTTACGCACAAAAAGACCCTAAGCAAGAATATCGGCGTGAGGCATTCGAGTTGTTCACCTCGTTATTAGATGCCTTAAAACGCGAAGTTGTTATGCTGGTGACTAAGGTCCAAGTTCGTGCTGAAGAGGATGTTCAAGCAGTTGATGAGCAACGTCGGGTTCAACAAAATATGGAGTTTCAGCACGCAGATGCAAATGCCTTAGGGCAAGAACAGAAAAGTGATGGAGAGGATAAATCTCAGCCATTTAAACGCTCAGATAAAAAAGTCGGCCGTAATGACCCTTGTCCATGCGGTTCGGGTAAAAAATTCAAGCAATGTCACGGTAAGCTGTAAACAGCGTCAAAGTATCGCTGTTATTTGTTTAATGAACGAAACGTGCGTTGATAATGACTATTCTGTCTTTTTTGAATAAAAACTTATTAGGAGCTTAATGATGCCTGTTGGAGGTGTTACCGCTTTAAAACTAAAACCAATAACAGGTGTTCGAATTGGAACATCATCAGCAGGTATTTCACAAACAGATCGTGATGACTTGACGGTTTTTGAATTAGACCCGAAAACGCATGTGGCGGCTGTTTTTACAAACAACAAATTCTGTGCTGCGCCTGTTGTCTTAGCTAAAAAACATTTGGCTGAAGAGTCGGCTCGCTATTTATTAATTAATTCAGGTAACGCAAACGCAGGTCTGGGAAAGGCAGGCATATTAACGGCCCAAACATGTTGTGCTGAATTAGCTAAAAAAGTGAATGCGAGAGAAACACAGGTATTACCATTTTCAACGGGTGTGATTGGTGAACCATTGCCGGTTGATATATTAGTAGGCAGCCTGCAATCGGCAATTGATTCGTTTAGCAAAGATAATTGGCCAAAAGCGGCCAAAGCCATCATGACAACGGATACCTCTGAGAAAGGCTGTTCTCGCACAGTACAGTTGGATGGTGCCGAGATTACAATAACCGGTATTGCCAAAGGCTCTGGAATGATCAGGCCAGATATGGCAACGATGTTGTCTTATGTCGCTACAGATATGCCTATTAGTGAGCCAATGCTGAATAAAATGCTTAAGGAAGCGGTTGATGTTTCATTTAATAGTATTACGGTAGATGGTGATACCTCAACGAATGATGCCGTTGTATTGATGGCAACAGGTGCTGTGGATATCAGCTCTATTAATTCACCCGATGATCCAAGGTATCAAGTGTTTTTATCAACGCTAAAAGAAGTGTGCTGCTTTTTGGCCGAAGCGATTGTACGAGATGGCGAAGGGGCGACTAAGTTAATTAAAGTGCGTGTTGAACAAGCCAAAAATGTTAGCGATGCAAAAGAAGTTGCTTATACGGTTGCTCAGTCCCCCTTGGTAAAAACTGCATTTTTTGCCTCAGACCCTAATTGGGGGCGAATTTTAGCCGCAGTAGGGAGGGCAAACATCGAAAATATTGATGTTGATGCCGTTTCTATCTATTTAGACGATCTGTGTATTGTTGAATCTGGTAAGCGTTCGAGCGATTACACTGAAGAGCAAGGGCAACAAAAAATGAATCAAGATGAAATTCTTGTTCGAATTCGTTTGGCTCAAGGAGCCAGCTCTTCCACCATTTTGACGTGCGATTTATCGTACGATTATGTCAAAATAAATGCAGAATACCGTTCCTAAAATAATACGCTGATCGATTAATCAAGCATGCTTAAAGTAGCTGTTGGCGTTGTAAAAAATGAACGGGGCGAAGTGCTGGTCACTAAACGAGCCCACGATGTACCTCAAGGTGGTTTATGGGAGTTTCCAGGCGGTAAGCTTGAGTTGGGTGAGGATAGCAAGCAAGCCTTAAGGAGGGAGTTGCTTGAAGAGTTGAATATAACCGTCTTAACAGCAACGCGGCTTATTCAAATAAAGCATGACTATAGTGAACTCTCGGTTTGCCTTGATGTGTATATAGTGGATAGTTTTAAAGGTGATGTATGCGCCATGGAAGGTCAACCTACTAGATGGGTCGTGACATCCGATTTAGAGCGCTCTTCGTTTCCAGTCGCCAATTTAACTATTATTGAAGCACTGAATTTACCGCGTTATTATCCAATAATCGATGACAGTATAGGCAACGAACAGGCCATGCTATGTCATTTAGAGCGACTGATTGATTGTGGGCATACGCTGTTTCAGTTGCGTGCGAAATCGTTTAGTAAAGAGCGTTATAAAGGGTTAGCTGAGGAAGCTATAAAGATGTGCAAGGAAAAGGGCGCCCGTTTATTTGTTAATGCGCCTATAGAAGACGCGTTAGAAATAGGTGCAGAAGGTGTGCATCTAACGGCTAGCGATATGAGTGGTATAAAAAACAAGTCTACTTTACCAGAAGGGCTCTTGTTTGCCGCATCTTGTCATAACCAAGAAGAGTTACAGATGGCGAGCGATTTAGGTGTGTTGTTTGCAGTATTATCGCCGGTTTGTAAAACACAAACACATGTGGATGTAGAACCATTAGGCTGGGGGGAATTTGAGCGTTTGGCTGATCATGCATGGTTGCCCGTTTTTGCTCTAGGCGGCCTTGGGCCCGAAGATATCAATCAAGCACAATCGAAAGGGGCGATGGGTGTGGCAGGTATTAGAGCTTTCTAAGAAGTTTAAGCCTTATAAAGAGGCGTGCTTTATATGTTTAATAATCCTCGTTGTCAGGTAAATAAACCTTTTCTCCAGCAATCGCGTGTTTCTCGGATGCCCATTCACCAAGGTCAATTAGCTTGCAGCGTTCACTACAAAATGGTCTGAATGGGGATGTCTTATCCCAGGGTATTTCTTTTTGGCACGTTGGGCACTTAACGGTTTTAAGTATCATTTAGAGCTGGCAAATGTTTAAGGTGAAGTCAATATCGTTACTTGTTTGACTAGGTCTTTCAGACTCAAAAGGCTGCATGAAGCGGACGGTAAACCTATGTTTTCCGCCACTGATTTCGGCAAAAAAACTAGATTCTCGATTCAAAGAAACGCGCAGCAATTGTACCGGCTGATTGCCATCTAAACTTTGTTGATAGTAGCCAGAGTGCGCTATTTTTTGAGTAGGGTTGGCACTTTGCCGAATGAACTGTAAAAGTAAAGAAATAGATTGACGAATCGGGTCTAAATGAGAGGTCCAACTATGAATTTGTTCTCGACGAGTGTTTAGAGGTTTGTTTAACCAAAAATGATAGACGGGAAGATCGAAGTCACAGGTGCCGCCAGGGATACTGTGGCGTTGAGCTAGGCATTTCAATAGATCAATACGGCTTAAAACCTGTTCGATTCTTCCACTAGAAGAGAGTAATTGTCGATTCAGTTGGTTAAGTTGCTCGATGCTTTGTTCAAGCTTTTCACGGTCTACTTTCGGGTTTTGAGCGAAGATAACAAAAGACTTTGTATGTCGTTCAATTTCTTTTGTAATTTCATTTCTTAAGTCAGTTCTGCTTGAAATGGCAATAATATCCAATAGGCAGCCTAGCTCTGCCCTGTTTTGCCATTCGCCATCGTGTTGAGAGAAGTGCAGCATTTGCTCAAATAAATCTTCTAATCGAAGAAAAGTACGGATACGTTCGCTAAGCGGTAATTCGTATGTTATTTGTTCAGACACAAGCGCGTAATTAGACTTTAAAGTTACTATTTTGCAGGATATTAATTGTTTTTTCCAGCGCTCATTTGTAAGTAGAATTCATGAAGCTTTTGCACCTTTGTATCTAAGCTTGCTAAAGATTTGTTGTTAATAAGAATATCATCAGCCAGGCTTATGCGTAATGAACGTGAACATTGGGCGTTCATGATTGAGTTGATTAGTTGGTCACTTAGTTGGTCACGGGTTTTTACACGTTGAATCTGATCTGTTTCTGGGCAATCAATCACTAAAACGCGATCAACTTGGGTTTGGTGGTTTGTTTCTAATAAGAGTGGGACACTCAGAATACCATAGGGGGAATCAAATTTAGCGAGCTCATTGTGCATCCTTGTATAAATGATCGGGTGCATAATATCTTCTAATGTTTCTTTTTTACTCGGGTCGTTAAAGATCAGTTCGCGTAAGTATTTTCTATCGAGTTCGCCGTTCGCCAAAAGAACTTGCTTGCCAAAAGTGTTTTTTAAAAGCAGCAGTGTGGGTTGAGCGGGTTGTACGATGGCGTGAGAAATAACATCAGCATCAATAACAGGAACATCTCTTTTTTCAAACAATTGTGTGACGGTTGTTTTGCCGCAGCCTATACCGCCTGTTAGTCCAATAGTTAGCATGCTGCGCTACAAGCCAACAAATGTTAAGTAGGTAGTATTGATTTTTTCACCCCAAATTAATGCGATAAAAGCGGCAATAGACAAGTAAGGGCCAAATGGTATGGGAGTGTTTTTGTCCCGCCCTTTGACGGCGATGAGTATTAAACCCACAGTAGCGCCAACAAAAGCAGACAACATAATAACCTGAGGAAGCATCTCCCAACCTAATAGCGCGCCAATAGCCGCTAGAAGTTTAAAGTCTCCGTATCCCATGCCCTCTTTTCCGGTGGCTAATTTAAAAAGCCAAAACACAGACCAAAGAGTAAGGTAGCCCACTAGCGCGCCGATTAAAGCTGTTTCCGGTGTTACGAAAACATTAAAAAGGCTTACAAATAAAGCGAACCAAAGTAATGGTAGAGTGATCGAGTCGGGTAGTAGTTGAGTGTCAAAATCTATTAGGGTTAAGCAAATTAATGCCCAAGTGAACAATAGCGCCACACCCGTTTGAATGGATGGGCCTAATTGAACAGAGATAATGATGGATAAAAGGGCGGTGGTTAATTCAACGCTAGGATAGCGTATTGAAATAGGGGTTTTGCAACTCTTGCATCGCCCCCTTAAAAAGAGATAGCTGATAACGGGTATATTGTCGAGAGCGCTAATGGGGTGTCCACAAGATGGGCAGCGAGATCGTGGTTGAGATAAATTAAATACCTCTGATGTTGTAGGTTGAGAATCCTCCTGTTCAAGAAATGCTAAGCATTCTTGGCGCCAAGCTTTTTGTAGCATAATAGGTAGACGATAAACGACTACATTAAGAAAGCTCCCCACTAAAAGCCCAAGTATACCGATTGATAGGTGAAAAAAAACAGGGCTTTGCTCAAGCGCTTGAATAATACTCATATCAGTCGATCAGGAGTTTCGCTAGAAAACAGACCCTAACATAAAGATGGGTAAATACATGGCAATGATTAACCCACCAACCAATACACCTAATATAGCCATAATCAAAGGCTCAATGAGGCTGGCCAATGAATCCACGGCGTTATCCACCTCTTCTTCATAAAAGTCAGCTACCTTTCCAAGCATGCTTTCGACCGAGCCGGCTTCTTCACCAATGGCTACCATTTGAACAACCATATGCGGAAATAACCCCACGTTTTTCATGGATTGTTGGAGCTGAATACCCGTTGCGACTTGCTCCCTCATCTGTAAGACAGCCTCCGAGTAAACAATATTACCCGTTGCGCCGGCAACAGACTCAAGCGCTTCCACTAAAGGAACACCAGCAGCAGACATGGTTGAGAGGGTCCTAGCATAACGAGCGATAGCCGCTTTGTTCATAATGTCACCAATAATCGGCATCTTTAGTATCATTCTGTCGATAAGGTGATTGAATTTACGCGAACGTTTTTTGATTTGCATAATAACAAACACGACGCCACCAATAATGCCAAATACTGCCCACCACCATTCTTGCATAAACCGTGATAACTCAACGACCATTTGGGTGAAGGCGGGTAAGTCGGCGCCAAAACCTGAAAATAGACTTTCAAATTGTGGAACAACAAATATTAATAAAATGGACGTAACAATAACAGCAACAACCAAAACTGCAATGGGGTACGTTAGCGCTTTTTTGATTTTAGCTTTTAAGCTTTCAGTTTTTTCTTTGTACTCAGCAATTTTGACCAGCAACTCTTCAAGGATACCAGCCTGTTCCCCGGCTTCAACTAAGTTACAAAATAAATCATCAAACTGGAATGGGTATTTACTTAAACCTTCTGTTAAGGTTGAGCCGCCTTCTATGTGTGACTTAATGTCGGCGAGCATATCCCGCATGGCCGGTTTTTCATGTCCTTTGCCGATAATATCAAAGGATTGTACAAGTGGGATGCCGGAGGCCATCATGGTGGCTAATTGACGACTGAAAATTGCGATGTCTTTAGGGACGATGGGTTTTTGGCCCATGCTACCGAACAGATCTTTTGGTTTTTTCTTAACCTTAATTGGACGAATGCCCTGACGGCGTAGTTCAGCCTTTACAATCGCATCGCTTCGGGCGTTAATTTCGCCTTTATTACGGTTGCCTTTATTATCGGTTCCTTCCCATATATAAGTAACTTTAGATGCGCTAGATGCCATAATTTTTTAGTCTTTAGTGATTCGATTTATTTCTTCAATACTGGTAATACCGTCTTTAACTTTTCTCAGGCCGGATTCTCGAAGTGTTAAAACCCCTTCACTGGCTGATTGTTCTACAAGCTCATTTGTTGAGCAGTTTTGAATGATCAGATTCTCCATGGCTTCGGATATAGGCATAACCTGAAAGATACCCACGCGGCCTTTGTAGCCATTAACACAATGGTCGCAGCCAATAGCTTTAAAAGTAGTCAGGTCTTTTGCATCTTCTTCGCTAAAGCCTTCTTTAATGAGTAGCTCGTTGGGAAGCTGCTCTTCTTGCTTGCATTTACCACACAGTTTTCTAGCAAGCCTTTGCGCCATAATCAGTAATACCGAAGAGGCAATATTATAAGCAGGAACGCCCATTTGGTTTAAACGATTCAGCGTTTGTGGTGCATCGTTAGTGTGTAAAGTAGATAACACAAGGTGACCGGTTTGCGCAGCTTTAACTGAAATCTCTGCCGTTTCTAGGTCTCGAATCTCACCCACCATGATAATGTCTGGGTCTTGTCGTAAAAAGGCGCGTAATGCCTCAGCGAAGGTGAGGCCGGTTTTGGGGTTAACATTAACTTGGTTAATACCTGCCACTGTAATTTCAACCGGGTCTTCAGCGGTTGAAATATTAATATCGGGTTCATTTAATATATTCAGCGCGGTATATAAAGTTACAGTTTTACCACTACCCGTCGGCCCGGTTACCAAAATCATACCGTAAGGTTTTTTAATAGCGGTAAGGAAAGCTTCCCGTTGTTCAACGTCAAACCCTAATTGTTCAATACCAACTTGCGCACTGGTTGGGTCTAAAATACGTAAAACAATTTTTTCACCGTATAAGGTTGGGCAAGTGTTAACACGAAAATCAATAGCCCTACTTTTTGATAAGGCCATTTTTATACGGCCATCTTGCGGAATACGGCGTTCAGAAATATTCATCCGAGACATCACTTTAATGCGAGAGGTCAACTTGTTTGAGATGTTCATTGGGGGTGAAGCAACTTCCTTCAAAATGCCATCTTGGCGTGTTCGGATTCTAAAGCTCTTCTCATATGGCTCAAAATGAATATCTGAGGCGCCTTTTTTAATCGCATCGAGCAAGATTTTATTAACGAACCGAACGACTGGGGCGTCATCAATGTCGCTATCAATATCGTCTATAGGCTCTGCATCGGGATCATCGAAATCAATATTATCAAGATCGTCATCAAGTAAATCGTCCATTGATGCGCCATCTTCATCCATTGCAGTTTCGATGGCGCGTGTTAATTTATCCTCTTCAACAAGAATGGCCTCGGTGCTCATTCTCGTTTGAAACTTGATCTCGTCTAATGCTTGAAGATTTGTCGGGTCAGATACAGCAACAAACAATTTATTGCCACGCTTGAACATTGGCAGTGCATGATGCTTGCGGACGAGTTTTTCGTCGACTAAGCCTCTTGGGATAACCTCGTCATTAAGAGCATTAATATCAAACAATGGCACGCCAAACTCTTCAGAAGCAGAAAGAGCAATGGTTTGACTGTCTAAAACTTTTTGTTCAACAAGATAGGTAACGAGCGGATTTTTCTTCTTGTTCGCTTCGTCAAAATACTTGCGAGCAGCTTCTTCAGTAATTAAACCGTCAAGCACTAAGCGCCTAGCTAAGCCACCTAAATAAACTTTTTCACCAGATACAGCCATGTTAAGTCGAATAATTCCCTATATTGAATACATAATAAACGATACTTCTTTAATGTTAGTAGAAAATAAGGTTTTGTGCAGTAAATTTAAGTTTAAATGATAATAACTATTATCTCTTCGGTGCAACTATTCATTATGAATTAGATATTTGTTGTGGTTTTTTATATGCTGACTTACAGTTTCTTATACCTCTTTTTTGGATGTTGAATAATAGATGCAAAGTCACATGAAGATTAATGGAAGAAAAATACGAGTAGCTGTAGTGGGTTGTGGGCGAATTTCGGCCAACCATTTGGTAGCTATTGAAAAACATTCGGAAAACATAGAATTGGTTTCAGTGTGCGATGCTGATCATGAGTTACTCGGCCAATATATGAATAAGCACAATGTTAGTGGTTATACGCAGTTGGTGGAGCTATTAGAGGCGGAAGAGTTAGATGTTGTGTCTCTTTGCACACCTAGTGGCCTACACGCAGAGCAAGCTGAGCTAGCAGCTAAGTACGGGGTGCATGTAATAACCGAAAAACCCATGGCGACGCGGTGGCAAGATGGCGTCAATATGGTTAAAGCCTGTGATCAGGCAGGTGTGCATTTGTTTGTTGTTAAACAGAATCGTCAAAATGCAACATTACAGCTGTTAAAGAGAGCCATAGAAGAAAAGCGTTTCGGAAAAATCCACATGGTCCATATCAATGTGTTTTGGACAAGGCCACAGTCATATTATGACCAAGCAAAATGGCGTGGAACGTGGGAATTTGATGGTGGCGCGTTTATGAATCAAGCAAGTCATTATGTGGATCTTTTTGATTGGTTAATTGGTCCTATAGACAAAGTTCAAGCCATGATGAGCACAACGCGTGACATAGAAGTGGAAGATACCGGGGTAATGAATGTTCGTTGGCGAAGTGGTGCGCTAGGCTCAATGAGTGTCACCATGCTGACATACCCCAAAAACATGGAAGGTTCCATAACGATCCTAGGAGAAAAAGGCAGTGTTCGCATTGGAGGAATGGCGGTTAATGAGATACAACACTGGGAGTTTGAAGAACCTAAAGATTATGATGAACAAGTGAAAACAGCTAACTATGAAACAACGTCAGTCTATGGTTTTGGACACCCTTTGTATTATAAAAATGTAATTGATGTCATGCGGGGCATTGAAGAGCCAGAAACAGATGGGCGAGAAGGGCTTAAATCATTAGAAGTTCTAATAGCGGCTTACTTATCAGCAAGAGATGGAAAAACAGTGTCTCTGCCTTTGGAGTATTAATAATCATATGGATATTAAAGTACATGAAACAGCCATTATCGATAAAGGTGCACAAATAGGTAAAGGTTCGCGTATTTGGCACTGGGCGCATGTGTGTGGTGGTGCAAAAATTGGAGAAAATGTATCTCTTGGTCAAAATGCTTTTGTTGGTAACAAAGTGATTATTGGTCACCATTGTAAGATCCAAAATAATGTTTCCATTTACGATAATGTCACCTTGGAAGAAGGGGTTTTTTGTGGCCCAAGCATGGTATTTACAAACGTATATAACCCCCGATCTCTGGTGGAAAGAAAAGACGAATATTTGGATACATATGTAAAAAAAGGTGCAACCCTAGGTGCAAACTGCACCATTGTTTGTGGTGTAACAATTGGGCAGTTCGCTTTTATAGGCGCAGGTTCAGTAATAACCAAAGATGTAAAACCTTATGCGCTAATGGTAGGCAACCCAGCTAAACAAATTGGCTGGATGAGTGAGTACGGTGAAAAACTCGATTTATCAATGCAGGGCAAAGTAAAAACAACATGCGCTCATACGGGGCAAGTGTACCAATTGATAAACGATGCAGTAAAAATAGAAGATGTCCCCCAATGAAAATTGATTTCGCTAATCTTCAGCATCAATACCAATTATACAAAACAGAAATTGATGCAAATATTCAAAAAGTACTCGATAACTCTAACTACATCATGGGCGATGAGATTAGAGAGTTAGAAGGTGAGCTAGAAAAGTTTACTAACGCAAATCACGCCATTACTTGCTCAAGCGGAACAGATGCATTGCTGTTAGCCATGATGGCGCTTGATATACAGCCCGGTGACGAAGTTATCACAACAGCATTCAGCTTTATAGCCACAGCAGAAACAATAGCCTTGTTGAAAGCGGTGCCGGTATTTGTCGATATTGAAGAAAGCACCTTTAATATCGATGCCAGTAAAATCGAGGCAGCTGTTACATCAAAAACTAAAGCTATCATGCCCGTTAGCTTGTATGGGCAACCAGCGGATATGGATGAAATTAGTGCCATTGCAAACAAACATAATCTAAGAGTCATTATCGATGGTGCGCAGTCATTTGGTGCGACCTATAAAAACCAAGCAGAGGTGCATTATTGCGATATATATACCACCAGTTTTTTTCCGTCTAAACCACTAGGTTGTTATGGCGATGGGGGCGCGGTTTTAACCAATAATGATGAATACGCCGAAAAAATAAAAACGTTACGGGTGCATGGGCAAAACAAACGCTATCACCATAAATATATTGGACTGGGTGCGCGGTTAGATACGATTCAGGCAGCGGTTTTATTGGCAAAGTTGCCTCATTATGTGGGTGAGATAAAAGCTCGGCAGGCAGTGGCGCAAAAATATAGTAATAACTTAGAAAGTATCGTGACGACACCAAGTGTAAAAAAGGGGCGTACTAGCACCTGGGCACAATATACGGTGCGAGTCGATAATCGCGGGCGAGTACAAGAAAAGTTTAATAAGGGCGGCGTGCCAACAGCAGTACATTATCCGTTGTCATTGCATTTGCAGGAGTGTTTTAAATCGCTTAAATATGTAGTTGGAAGCTTCCCCATAGCAGAAAGCGCGGCAGAAGAGGTATTGAGCTTACCTATGAATCCATTTTTAACCAAGGTGGAAATGGAAACAATAATACAGCTGTTTAATTAGCATCTAGACAAAGCTTTTTATCTAATGATGAGACGGTTTTTTTCTAGATACCTACCAAAAGGGAGTGCGGCTCATAATGTTTCGCTCCTAGTGGGTGGTTCGGCCGTTGGGCAGCTAATAATGGTATTAGCTATTCCCATTCTAACAAGACTTTATACGCCTGAAGAGTTTGGTGTCTTGGCTGTCTATGCATCCATATTAGGAATCATCAGTACCGTTGCTAGTTTTAGATATGAATTAGCCATTCCTCAGGCTCGTACGAATGCTAGTGCAGCAAATGTTCTTGTGTTATGTGTATTGTGTGTTTTTATAACGACTACGTGTCTGGTTGTTTTTATAGCTGCTTTTTTTCAGCAAATTCCAGTTTGGTTAAATACCTCGTTAATCTCTCCATTTCTATGGCTTGTGCCAGTAGGCGTATTTCTATCAGGCATGTACCAAGTGTTTAATTACTGGGCTATCAGGAGACAATACTTTAGCGATATAGCCAATACAAAATTACAGCAAGGAATTGCAAGTGTCTTAACGCAAGTTGGTTTAGGGCTCTTTCAGCTTGGGCCAGTGGGGCTGATTTTAGGAGGGGTGGCTGGCCAAAGCTCTGGTCTAATAAGGTTAATCCGTGTGGCATATAAGTTGGACTTTGGGCTTTTATCACGAGTTAGTTGGAGGCGACTTAAACAGAAATCGAGGGTTTATAAAAACTTCCCTAGGTATACAACCCTTGCAGCTTTAGCAAATGCAAGCAGTAGGATGTTGCCGCCAATAATACTTGCTTCACTATTCTCAACAGGAGTAGCCGGGTTTTATTTACTTGCAAATAGGGCCTTACAAACCCCACTAAGCTTAATAAGTTCGTCAATCGGCCAAGTCTTCCATTCTAAAGCTGCTTTAGCCTTAAATGATGGTTGTTTGGCTGGTCTGTTGCTCAAATCAAGTAGTGAGCTAATAAAGCTAACGCTATTGCCATTATTAATTATTGGCTATTATGCAAAAGACTTATCCGTCTTTTTATTTGGGGAAGAGTGGTCTTATGTTGGTGTTTATGTTCAATGGATGATTCCTTGGCTATTTGTACAATTTATTGTATCGCCGTTATCTATTGTAGTTTCACTTACCAATAACCAGAAGGGTGGCTTGTTGGCGCAAGTCTTGTTTTTAATTATTAGGATTTCTTCATTACTGATTGGAGGAGTTGTAGGGGGAAGTGATGGTGCTGTATTGTTTTATTCGATATCAGGCTTTGTTGTTTATTTTGGGCTATGGCTATGGATGCTGCGTATAGTCGGAACAGGATTTTTTGAATGGCTAAGTTTTTTGAAAAAAGATAAGTTAATGTTAAAAATAGCTCTTTTAGCAACTTGCCTTCTAATGGTGTTTATTATTTTAGATTTTTTTGGGGGGAGTAGTGAAGTATACAAGTAAGAAAATTGATGGTATCGATGTTTTTTATAGTGCAGATTGGATTAATGGACTTGAAAATGAAATGCATTTTAGTTGGTATTATCATCAAGCTAAAACCGTTTATGATAACTGTGTCCGAGAAGACACTATTTTAGAAATAGGTGTTGGGACAGGACTGCTCTCCAGCTTGTTAAAAAAAAGGAATTGGAATGTAACAACGTTGGATATTGATGCGGACAAAAAACCTGATATCTGCGAGAGTGCATTAGATTTTAATTATATTGAAGGTAACTTCAATACTGTATTGGCTTTTGAGGTTTTTGAGCATATGCCTTATATAACATTCCAAAAAGTGATTAATAAATTGAAGTTAAGTAAAGTCAAAACAGTGTATTTTTCATTACCTTGGAATGAGCGGCAATTAATGGATTTTAAGCTACACCTGCCTTTTTTCAAGGAGCTGAATTTCAGGCTTGCAATAAGAAGAAATAAAATTAGTACAATTGCTCATTTTTGGGAGCTTTCTAAGGTGAATAAAGCCTTAGATAATAAAGAGTTGGTTAGTTATAAAGCAATGGTAGCCATGTTTTTAATGAATGGATATCAAGTTACGGCCTTAAAAAAATAGGGTATATCCAATACTTCGAAGCTAAACTTTTGAGTTGATAATGAGTCGAATAGAGGATATGGAGGAGCGCTCTTTTGGTAAATTGATGAGTATTAAGAGTGGTGCTTGGTCAAAATGTGCTTTTTACAGATGAGCTTACTCGTTATGACCGAACATTAACGGGGTGTCACAAGATCAACTCCTGTGGTTAATCGTTGGTATTATAGGTAGTCATTACTTATTGATGTTATGGATAACCACTCGATACAATTTTCAAGACAATGCATAGCAAATACCTTAACCCAAAGCTCTATTTAACTAAGTTATTAAGAATCATGGTGACTTATCTATCCCCGCTTATTTCTGTATTTGAGAGGAAAGTTTTTTCTCATTATTCCGAGCTTGCATTAAAGCATCAGCCTGTTTTTATAATAGGCGCTCCGAGAACAGGATCGACAATTTTATACCAGGTCATTACAAATGAATTAGATGTTTTATATATAGATAATTTGGCTTGTTCTTTACATAGGAATATTTTTTTTGGGGTTTGGCTCAGTCGAAAAATATTTAAGAGTAAGCCGCATAACAATTTTATGGCTGAACATGGAAACACATCAAAGTATGGTGCTCACGCACCTAGCGAGTGTGGAAGTTTTTGGTATCGCTGGATGCCTAAAGATCGTCATTTTGTAGATGAAGGTGATATTAGCGACAAGGCTATAAGGGAGATAAGACAAGAGATAACCTCTATAATTAATTACCATGATAAGCCTCTAGTATTTAAAAATTTGAATGCTGCCTTACGGATGAGGGTGTTGTCTAAAATATTCCCTAAGGCGAAATTCATATGGATTAAACGTGACCCTCTCTACGTTTCCCAGTCAATATTGAAAGCAAGAGAAAAGGTTAATGTTGATATCTGTAAGTGGTGGTCACTGATGCCTGAAAATCACGACAGCCTTAAAAAACTGACAGCCGTTGAGCAAATTGTTGGTCAGGTTTATTTTGTTGAGCAACAAATTGAAAAAGATAAAAACATGTTTTCTGCAGCTAATGTATTAACGCTAAGTTATAACGAACTAAATGAGATTAATCTCGTACTTACTAGAGTACATGAATTTTTGGGGGGTGATATAAAAGTAAGGGAAAATTCTATGCGGGCACCGATATTAATAGAAGAGAAAAACTCATATGCGGGCGAGGTGTTATCCCAGTTAGAAGACAAAATTTCAGCACTGGATTGGAATGGTTATACGAGCTAAGTCAACGTATTTTAAATACACAAAAGGGGGCCTTAATTGGCCTACTATAAGAATGAACTCTTTTCAAATAGGCATTTCGCAAAAAAATATAATTACCTATGACTAAGGTTAAAAAATATAGAGCGTTTTGTGAAATAGAAAAATCCATCCCGATTTTTAGTCAGGCTTGGTGGCTGGACTTAGTCTGTGGTTCCAATTGGGATGTGTGTCTAGTAGAAAAAAACGGTGAAATTATTGCTAGTCAGCCCTACTTTGTTAAAAAGCGTTATGGCTTTACATTATTAACCCAGCCTCCATTAACTCAAAATTCAGGTCCTTGGATCAAACAATCTAAGGCTAACTATAGCAAGGCTTTAGCTCAAGAAAAAAATTTAATGCAAGAGCTAATCGAGCAGTTACCAAAGTATCATTATTTCAAGCAAAATTGGCACTACGGCCGAACAAATTGGTTGCCCTTTTATTGGAAAGGCTTTCAGCAGACCACTGGGTATACGTATGTTATTGATGATTTGTCAGATTTAGATAAAGTGTGGTCTGGCACTCAGGCAAATATAAAGACAGATATAAAGAAAGCGGCAAATAAGTTTAATCTAACGGTGCGAACAGACTTAAGAATCGAAGAGTTTATTAAACTTAATCAACTTACCTTTAGTAGGCAGGGGAAGCCTCTGCCTTACAATGAAAGCTTGGTAATGAATATATTCAATGCGGCGAATATTCGTAGGCAGTGTAAAGTGTTTATTGCTCAGGACAATAATGGTCAAAACCATGCGGGTGTTTTGATTGTTTGGGATGAGAATTCTGCGTACTATTTGATGGGGGGTGGGGACCCTAAACTAAGGAATAGTGGAGCAACGAGTCTATGTATGTGGGAGGCAATAAAGTTTTCATCAACAGTAACCCAAAAGTTTGATTTTGAAGGATCAATGCTTGAGTCGGTGGAAAGGTTTTTTAGAGGTTTTGGGGCTGTTCAAAAACCCTATTTATCTATTTCAAAAACAAATTCTAAGTTGCTTAAAGTGGTGAGTTTTTTGCGTGGATTGAGTAAAAAACAATCATGATGGTTAATGTATCTATTCCTAAGGTTTGCCTGAATGAACAGCGCTATATTTTAGATGTAATGCTCGATGAGTTTTTGGGTTTAGGTTTTAATGTGACTGTGCATGATGAACCAATTATAAAGTTCTCTATGCTTGGCGCTGATACGAACTTGACTGTCAATGCGGATTTTTTTCATAAAGCAGATGAAAATTGGCTAAAGAAAGGGTCTATGCCAGAGTTGCCTTTGCACGATTGGAAGACAGTTCAAGACGGTTTAAATGTAAGTCTGGTTGAAGATATGCTTCCTGTGCTTTATGGCCATGCTGGGTTGGTTAAAGAAGGTAATCATTGGCATTTAAATCTAGATGTTTTCGGCTCGGCATTTTTTATGTTATCCCGTTATGAGGAATTGATTACTCAAGACCGCGACGAGCACGACCGCTTTCCTGCTAGCGCGTCTGTAGCCTTTAAGGCTAACTTTTTAGATCGCCCAATAGTGAATGAATATTTAGAAATTCTTTGGGCTTGTATGCACCAATTGTGGCCAAGTTTGGAGCGTAAAAAGCGACGCTTTAGGAGCCTTGTTAGTTGTGACGTCGATCACCCTATAGATACGGCGGGGTATTCGCTAAAAAGAACAGTCTTTCGGGTAGGCGATAAGTTGTTAAATGATAGGAATGTACCTTTGGCTTTTCTAGATGCTATGAACTATGTATTTAAGAAGTTTGGTTCTGATAAATTCGATGAGTACCGAAATAATATCAAATGGATTATGGATGTAAATGATAAAGAGACTAATAGAGTGGCCTTTTTCTTTATCCCTCAGCAAACATCTACTTCTTATGAGTCTGTCCATGGATTTACTGAAGATAAAATGCGCAATTTACTAACTAAAATAATTCAAAGAGGGCACGAAATAGGCTTTCACCCAGGGTATGAAACATTTAGATTTCCTAAAAACTTCAGAATGTCGGCAGATATATTAAAGTGTGTTTATCATAAATTAGGTGTTAAACATAGTGGGGGTAGACAGCATTACCTAAGGTATGACGCTTCGGTAACGCCAAAACTATGGGATGATAATGGATTTACTTACGATAGCTCGTTAGGTTTTGCTGATAGGGCTGGCTTTAGGTGTGGTGTGTGTTACGAATACACAATGTTTGACTTAACTAATAGAGTTCCGTTAAACGTTAAGCAGCGCCCACTTGTTGCGATGGATTGTTCAGTAATTTCTGATGGGTACGAAGGGTTAGGGTATACAAAAAAGGCGTTTGAAAGGTTTGAACTATTAAAAGGTAGGTGCAAGCAATTTGATGGAGATTTTACATTGCTTTGGCATAATAGTTTTTTTGGAAATAAAAACAGTAAAAAGTTTTACTTAGGATTAATACCCAATTGAAATGGTGAGTGTTCTACTTCGTATTTTGAATGACGTTGTGTTTTTAGGTGCTTACCAAAATAGAGTATGTTTTTTGTTATAAATAGTACGAAGTATATAAAGGGAATAAAATTAAAATTATAACAATCATCGGAGCAAGACCTCAGTTTATTAAGGCATCTGTGGTTTCTCTTGCTTTTAAACAATGCGGGCAAGCTATAGAAGAGGTGCTTGTTCATACGGGTCAGCATTACGACGCGAATATGTCTGATGTGTTCTTTGACGAGTTGGGTATTTCAAAACCCGATTATAATTTAGCTGTTGGTGGTGGCTCACACGGTCAGAACACGGGCCGTATGATAGAGAAAATTGAGGAATTACTGCTGATTGAAAAGCCTCAGTGGGTATTAGTATATGGTGATACGGATAGTACATTAGCTGCTGCCTTAGCGGCTGTTAAGCTGCAAATACCCGTGGCACATGTTGAGGCTGGATTACGTTCGTTTAATCGTAATATGCCGGAAGAGATTAACCGAATATTAACAGACCATATTGCAACGTTATTATTTGCTCCAACAGATCTTGCGGTGAGCAACCTATTGAAAGAGGGTGTTGATCGATCCAACATTCATCAAGTGGGTGATGTTATGTATGATGTTGCCTTGGCCTTTTCTAAAAAAGCGGAGCAAAAAAGTACAATTTTAGAGGCTTTGTCATTAAGTTCTAAAGAGTATGTTTTGGCAACGATACATCGCCAAGAAAATACGGATGATGAGCAACGGTTATCATCTATTATTCGAGGTCTGTCCAGTTCTTCAGTTCCCGTTATCTTGCCTTTGCACCCCCGAACAAAAAAACAATTACAGCTATTTGATATTAAAGTTGAAGAACCCATCCGTATAATTGAGCCTGTTGGCTACCTTGATATGACGATGTTGGAGAAAAATGCACGGTTAATAGCGACTGATAGTGGTGGAATCCAAAAGGAGGCGTATTTTCATCAAGTCCCTTGTGTGACACTGCGCGCTGAAACAGAGTGGGTTGAATTAGTTGAGCAGGGCGTTAATCGGTTAGTGGGGTATGATGCAGGGGCTATTGCAGCATCAATGGAGATGAAATTACCTAAAGTTTTGGGTGGTGATATTTATGGTGATGGACATGCCGCACTAAAAATTGTAAATAAGATTCAATCTAGTAAATTAGAGCATTGAGTTGTTTGTTTTAAATTCGTGATGACGGAGGTTGAATTATGGTAGTAACGCTTTTTGCTACGCATTACGAACATAAGCTGATGGTTGCCGCTCGTCGCTGGCGCTTGTTGGTTTGCTACCTTCGTTTAGAGGGGATTGATATTTGTGTTGTGACGCCCGGTTTGGACGATAACGAGTACATAGGTGAGTATGGTGAAACGGTTGTAGTTTTTGAATCCAAGTCAGTTAAAAAAAATGCTGGCGCTGGTGGGCAGGGTGGGCAGGCTAGAAAGGTTATTCACTCGCCTTTTCCGTATCTTGATGTGTCTGCTCTACATTGGTGGCGTGCTGTTCGTAATCGCAGAGTCATGTTTCATTGCTCAAAGGCAGATATTTTGATTAGTACGTACGGCCCAGCTGGGGCAATGCTGATTGGCCTATGGTTTTCCTGTAAATATAAGATACCCTGGATTTTGGACTTGAGAGATAGTTTTCAGTTGCCAGCCTCATATTCGTTTAAGCCATTAATAAAGTTTAATAGCTATATTGAAAAGGTAATAATAGGCAAAGCAGCATTATGTTTAACGGTGGGAAAAGTGCTTGCTGACTATTTGAGTGATAAGTATCAGCATGAATTTGAATATATTTATAATGGCTGGGTTGACTCGGATACTGCCCTCATTGAGAAAGAGGAAGACGTAAACCCCTGTTTTTTATATGCAGGGTCAATTTATGAGCATCGACTAGGTGCGTTAAAGTTATTTTTAGATGCTTTGAGTGAGGAGCATAATATTTCCTTGCGAATTAGGTTGATAAAGGACTATTCGGGGCGTTTGGAGGAGTGGTTGGTAGAAAATAATTTTGATGGTTTTGTTGAGGTGCGCCCAGCTATTCCCGCGAACGAGCTTGAAAGTGAGATGAATTTATCTGTAGGGGTTTTAGTTTTGGAAGAACTGGAACCGAATAGTTGGCAAAAAGGAACGGTGACAGGAAAGTTGTTTCCACTATTGGTTTCAGGCGTGCCAGGGGTCGTTATTGCTCATCCGGATGTTGAGTTATCTAAACTAGCCTCTAAGGCAAAGGGGTGGTTTTGTGGGTACGATAAGAAAAGCACGGGTCAGGCTATTTTGTCAGTAATGGGGCGTGAGAAAAATGATTTAGATAGCAATAGGGATATATTTAAAGAATATCATTATTCATGTCAAGCTAGAAAGCTGTTGAAACTTTGTAAAGGTGCTATTAATGAATACAGTTGATGTGGTTATTCCTGTTTATAACGACGATTCTCTTCTTATAGAAACCGTTAATTCTTTGGGTTCACAAGGGTTACCATCGGGCTGGTCTTTTCATATTAATGTTGTTGATGACGGATCAGAGAAAGAGATTTCGCTTAAAGGTGTAAACATACCAAGCGATAAAATAACGGTCCATCGACATGCTGTTAATAAAGGCCGTGGGGCGGCTTGTAATACAGGGGTTCGTATGGGGAATGGGAGTCTAGTATATATTCTGGACTCAGATTGCGTATTGCAAAATAGTTATGTTCTTTCATCTCATATTGCAACATTAAGTGAGGCTAATGTATCGGTCAGTTGTGGGAATATTTATGTAAATTCAGCATCTTTTTGGGGTAAATATCAGAATGAGGTAGGGTTAAGGCGAGAAAAGTTGTTTAACGAAGGCGATTTGGCGTCTTTTACCACGGCAAACTGCATGATGACGCGAAAAAGTTTTATAGAGGTCGGTGGATTTGATGAGGCGTTTACTCAATATGGGTTTGAGGATAGAGATTTGTTACTCAGGCTTATTAGTGAGCAATTTGAAATACGTTATTGTAAAGATTCTTCTGTTGAACATAAGTGTGATCTTTCTCTGAACTCTGTAGTCGGGAAGTTGTATAAAGGTGGTATGTATTCATCAACTTTTTTTATTGAAAAGCATGCATTAGCATATGAAAAGATGCACTTTGCGAAAGCGGATGTAAGGTACTCAAAAGGTGGGTTGAAACTATTGGTTTTATTGACGAAACCCATAGTTTGGCCGATGGTGGGAGTGCTCAATTGGATTTTGCTAAAAGAAATTTTACCCTATTGGCTAGCTAGGAGCGTGGTTAAGTATTTGTCGGGTTTAGTGTACTTGCATGGAACAAGTGCTGCGTCCCATTAGGAAATTATTAATGGTATATGGCGAAAAATGTAATTAGATCTTATAGGGAAGCTGGATAAACTGATCAGAAATAACTTCCCAAGAATAAGGCCTGTTTATTTTAATGAATGCATTTTCAGTGTATTCATGAGCGGTATGATTATTGTTAAATATATACTCAATAGCGGCTGATAACTCATTTGAATTACTAGGTGCAACAAGAACCCCAGTTTCCTTATGCGTAATAACTTCTGGTATTCCACCTGTAGTAGTGGAAATAATAGGCGTTTTACTCGCCATTGCTTCTAGTAAAATAACCCCTTGTCCTTCGGTATCGCCTTTTGAATCTATGACAGAGGGAGCTACGAATATGCTAGCGGCTGCATAAAAATCTGGCAGGTGTTTGTTTTGTATTTGTCCCCAGAATTTTATATTTTTGATGCCTAAATTATGGGCCTGATATTCAAGGTTTTTACGTTCATCACCATCTCCAACAATCCATAAAATGGATTCATCTTGAGTCTTTTTAGGCAGCATTGAAAAGGCTTCAATCAGGTATTTGACGCCTTTTTTTTCAACCAGTCGGCCGACGAATAAGATTATTTTTCTAGTGTCAGTGCCTAATACATTATCCGCATGGCCAGATTGGAAACGTTCGATATCCACGCCCATTGGGATAATGATTGGTTTTGGCATATCGCTGGCGACACCAAAAGCATTTGCAGTAGCAGACGTATTTGAAGTCCAGCACTTGCATCGTTTTAGGGTGAATGTCTTTAATCGACTCAGTAGGCTGGCATTAAGTGAAAAAGCGTCTCCACCATGCGCTGTGGCGATGACAGGTATATTTAAAAGTTTGCCGACAATGATAGCGATAAACCCTTGGGGGATAATCCAGTGTGCGTGAATAACATCAGGCTTTATTTTTTTGCATAAGAAAAATAAAGAGAAAAACATACTGATTAAGAAAAAAGGAACTTGTAAATAAAGGAGTTTGTTTCTTTTTAAATTGGGAAGTATGCCTGAACCATAAGCCAGCCGTTGCCATTGTTTTGGAAGGTATTTGAACCAGTGGTTTTTTACGCCTTTATCGAGGCTGGTATTTTGAATAAGTGGGTGGTCGGGTGCTAAAACATGAATATTGACACGTTGTTTGGCTAAATTTTTAGCAAGGTAGCGTAAGAAGATGGAGCTGTTGTCAGTAGCATTCCTTGGGTAGCTTGACGTTAGCATCAAGACTTTTAATGGGGCTGAAGGCTTCATTAATGCTTGAGGTAAAGAATTATTCTTTATCTGTGTTTCTATAATGCAAAGAGGAAATCTGCTCCGACAATATCCCCATTAGAAAAATGAACACAGAGGCGACATACAGTAATAAGCTGCCATTGCTAAATGTACCGGATGAAATATAGCTGTCTATATGATTGATGACGCCGAAAAGAAAACACACGACGCTGGTGGGTAAAAATAATCGCATGGGCGAAAAGAGCGCGCCAATTTTTAAGATAATAATAAAAAAACGTAGGCCATCTTTCAGTAATTTTATTTTGCTTTTACCCTCTCGTTTGCCTGCCTTTATTGGAATATACGCAACGGGTAAGGCTGAACGGAAAAACGCCATAGTTGAAGTGGTTGGGTATGAGAAGCCATTGGGTAGAAGGTATAAAAATTTTCTGAAATGTTTTGCACGAACGGCTCGAAAGCCGGACGTGAGGTCTTCTATTTTTTGGCCGGTCATAAAAGAGGCCAGTTTATTGAACACGGCATTACCGAATTGTCTCTTTTTGGACGCATGAGTATCAGGTTGCCTTGCACCCACGACCATGTCATAGCCTTCATTTAGTTTATACAGTAGGCGTTGGATATCTTCTGGGTTGTGTTGTCCGTCGGAGTCCATAAATACAATAACCTCACCGGTTGCGTTGCGTGCACCTGTTTTTATTGATGCCCCGTTACCCAATGAATGAGGGTGAGAGATGACCTTAACGCCATGTTGCTCACAGATAGCTTTGGAGGTATCTGTTGAACCATCATCGATCACTAAAATTTCAGCGGTTGGTTGTAGAGATATTAGTTGGGGTAGTAAGGCTTCGAGGTTCTCTGCTTCATTTAAACAGGGCATTACAATGCTGAGAGTTGGAGTGCTTTTGACCATGTTTGAACGGGTGGGGTTAATTAAAATTGTTTTTGATTGTCTCACATTTTTTGTTGGAAAGGGTTTTGTCTTAAATAGTAAAAAATGCCTGTTTTAGGGGAGGGAGTCCGTACTATTTATTGTTTTAAATAGGTATAGGGAAGTGGGTAAGGTCTTATACACAAGCATCTATTTAGATGTTTGTGTTGATAGAGAGTATTTTCTGAAGAAGATAATGAAAAGAGAATGTTAAAATCTATACTCCTAGTAACCTTGGGGTATTAAATGAAACAGAATGATGAATTAGCGCCTTCTTTTTGGCAAATGGTGGGTAGTACGATGTTGTCTTTTTTAGGTGTATCAAAAGAGTCGCGAAGAAAACGAGATTTCCAACATGGTAACCCGAAGGTTTTTATTATGACGGGTTTTATATTGGCTCTTTTGTTTATTTTTCTGGTTATGGGTGTTGTTAAGATGGTTTTACCTAGCTAGAGCCGACGAACTACTGCCGGCCCTAGGTTACTTACCTTAATGCTATTTATAGGGTCGAGATTTTTTCTTTTTGCTCATTCAAATTGCTAAGTTTTGTTGAGATGTCGCTTTGTTTAGTTTTTTCTTTTTCAATAACGGCAGCGGGCGCTTTGTTGATGAATGAGGCGTTGGATAGTTTGCCGCTGATGCGAGCGGCCTCTTTTTCAAGTTTCTCGATTTCTTTATTTAAACGTTCTAATTCGGCGTTTTTATCAATTAGCCCTGCCATTGGAATTAAGATTTGCATATCACCAACGAGGGCGATGGCTGATTGAGGTGCTTCGTCTGTGGAGGTTAACGTTGTAATGGACTCCAAACGGGCCAGCTTATTCACTAAAAGCCTATTGTTATCTAAACGAGTTAGGTCACTTTCTGAGCAGTTATTTAACAGCACTGGTAGTGGTTTGCTAGGTGGAATGTTCATTTCACCGCGAATTTGACGAATCCCCATAACGAAATCCATCACCCATTGCATATCATTTTCAGCGGTTGGTGAAATTTTGCTTTCATCAGGTTTTGGATACGCTTGCAGCATAATCGTGTCGCCTTTTTTGCCTGCCAATGGAGCGATTTGTTGCCAAATTTCTTCGGTGATAAACGGCATAAAAGGATGCAGTAAACGGAGCACGGCTTCTAGTACGCGAATGAGCGTTTTGCGCGTACCGCGTTTTTGTTCAGCAGAACTATTATCATCTAGTAAAATAGGTTTTGAAAGCTCTAGATACCAATCGCAATACTCGTTCCAAAGGAATTCATACAAGGCGTGCGCGGCTAAGTCGAAACGGTATTTTTCAATAGAAGCAATCACACTTGCTTCGGTTCTTTGTAAGCGTGACACAATCCATTGATCTGGCAAACTATAAATACAGTTGTCATTACCAAGCCCCGTGTCTTCTCCCTCAGTGTTCATTAAGACATAGCGAGTAGCATTCCATAACTTGTTGCAAAAGTTGCGGTTACCTTCAATGCGGTTTAAATCAAATCGGATGTCTCGCCCTGTAGACGCCAACGATGCAAAGGTGAAGCGCAAGGCATCGGTGCCAAAAGAGGGAATGCCATCGGGGAAGTGTTTACGGGTGTCTTTTTCGATTTTAGCGGCCATTTTGGGCTGCATAAGTCCCTTGGTGCGCTTATCAACGAGTTGATCTAGGCTGATGCCGTCGATTAAATCGATGGGGTCTAGGACATTGCCCTTGGACTTAGACATTTTTTGACCTTCTGCATCACGTACTAAGCCGTGGATGTAGATTTCTTTGAATGGTACATCGCCCATGAATTTTAGGCCCATCATGATCATTCTAGCGACCCAAAAGAAGATGATGTCGAACCCTGTTACTAATACACTGGTTGGGTAGAAAGTATCGAGATCGGGCGTTTTATCTGGCCAGCCTAGGGTGGAAAACGGCCATAAGGCAGATGAGAACCAGGTATCGAGTACGTCTTCGTCTTGTTTAAGCGGGGTGTCGTTGCTTAGGTTGTTTTTCTCGCGGACCTCGGCTTCATTGCGCCCAACATAAATATTGCCGTTTTCATCGTACCAGGCAGGAATACGGTGGCCCCACCAAATTTGGCGAGAAATACACCAGTCCTGAATATCGTTCATCCAGTTGTAATAGGTTTTGTCCCAATTTTCAGGTACAAATTTTATCTTTCCGCTTTTAACGGCCTCAATGGCAGGTTCAGCGAGGGGTTTTGCTTTGACGAACCATTGATCGGTGAGTAAGGGCTCAATAATAACGCCCGAGCGATCACCACGAGGAATCATGAGTCGATGATCTTCAACTTTTACCAATAAACCTAGGGCATCTAAATCACTAACAACTTGTTTACGCGCTTCAACGCGATCTAAACCGCGGTAGGCTTCAGGCATTTCATTATTAATGCTTGCATCAACGGTGAAAATATTAATGAGCGGCATATTGTGACGCTGCCCCACGTCATAATCGTTAAAGTCGTGGGCCGGGGTAATTTTAACGCAACCTGTACCAAATTCTGGGTCGACATAATCGTCGGCAATGATAGGTATTTCGCGATCACATAGAGGCAAGTTGATAGTCTTGCCAATCAAGTGTTGGTAACGTTCATCTGATGGGTGAACGGCTACGCAGGTATCGCCTAACATGGTTTCTGGGCGAGTTGTAGCTACCACCAGTTCACCACTGCCATCGCTAAGAGGGTAGCGCATATGCCACATATGGCCTTGTTCTTCTTGCGAGATAACTTCAAGGTCGGATACCGCTGTGTGTAATTTAGGATCCCAGTTAACGAGGCGTTTGCCGCGATAAATAAGTCCTTCTTCATGCAATTTAACAAATACTTCGTTAACGGCTTTTGACAAGCCTTCGTCCATGGTGAAGCGTTCGCGTGACCAATCTAAAGAGGTGCCCATGCGGCGTAATTGCTGCGTAATGGTGTTGCCTGAATGTTCTTTCCAATCCCAGATACGTTCTACGAACGGTTCTCTGCCAAGATCATGACGTGTTTTACCTTCGGCGTTCAGTTGGCGTTCTACTACCATTTGGGTAGCAATACCCGCGTGATCGCTGCCGGCTTGCCATAACGTGTTATGTCCTTGCATACGGTGATAACGGGTGAGCGAATCCATGATGGTGTCTTGAAACGCATGGCCCATGTGTAAGCTACCGGTAACATTTGGGGGAGGGATCATAATGCAATAGGCACTATCGCCTCCCTTAGGTTCAAAGTAGCCTTGTTTTTCCCATTGGCTGTACCAGCGAGATTCTATGTCGTGGGGGGCGTATGTTTTATCCATCGTGTGTGCAGGTGTTGATTTTTAGAGGCAGTATTATAGCTTTGTTGGGGGTTTGGGGGTTATTGGTAAGCAAGTTTTATTGCTGAAAATGCCTTGCAAGCAAATGGCTGCTTGTTGTCAGCTTTAGGGTTTAGGTATTGATTATAGATTTCGATGCCGCTGGGCGTTCGTTATTTTTGTATGCCTAAAAGCACCTAAGGCATAAGTCTCACTAAGCGGTTCAAGAGCCAACCGCAAAGCGAGACTAAAAAACGAACTAAAGAAAAAGGGACTCTAATGGCATGAATTTATATTTCTTTGGGTGTGCGCTAAACTCGCTAAGCGTTAAACAACGCGTACACTAGTCCAAATATATATAAATTCAAAACGCGATAAAGGGAGAAATAAGTCAAAGGCATAGATAAATGCTGGTTTTGACTTCAACCCCCCCCCTTTTTTTTTGCACTTACCAATACTAAATGAGTTTTATGGGAAGCAAACGATAGTTGGGCGACCTTTTCTTGGATCGTTTTTAGTCTCATTTGGCAGATGTTTGCTATCTGCTTAATGAAGCATATGCCTTAGGTGCTTTTTATCGTAAAAAGAAAGTGGCAGCGATTATAAGAATTAAATCTTATGAGTCTGCAAGGGATACCCCCGGCTTTTGTAAAATTTAAAGCGCTCTCGCCCAGCTTGTTTAACGGACTCATCTTGATTGACGAGTTCTGCAAATCGCTCAAATCGCCCAAAACAGTCTGGTGTGTTGGGCGTGAGGTTAATAAGCACGTCGTGAATATCCAAAGGGTCGCCACTGTGATTGATATAAACAGGGGTGTTTGCACATTCATCGCTTTTCATCGTGTGAGGTACAAAACTGGTGGCTGAAAATGACCATAGTAGCTCATCTAATTTTTTAGACTGACTTTCAGACTCGGTATGGATGTAAACGCGGTGACCCTGTTTGCTGGCTTTTTGAGCAAGTCGACAGGCGAAAATATGTTGCGCATCGACGCTATCATCAGGCAATACATAAAAATCAATTCGGGTCATTTTGAGAAGCCTTGCCTAGCAGCGATCTAAAATGAATTGGCTTAACATATGAACAGGGCGACCCGTTGCGCCTTTGTCGGTGCCCGATTTCCAAGCAGTACCAGCAATATCAAGATGCGCCCATTTGTAATCTTCGGTAAAGCGTGACAGGAAGCAAGCAGCTGTAATCGTACCACCAGCGGGTCCACCAATATTGGCAAGGTCAGCAAAATTACTTTTTAATTGAGGTTTGTACTCATCCCATAGGGGTAATTGCCAAGCTTTGTCGCCTGCTTTAATGCCTGCGCCCAGTAGTTCATTCGCTAGTTCGTCATTATTGCCCAATAAGCCGGTTGCGTGCTTACCTAGTGCTACAACACAGGCGCCGGTTAGGGTCGCTACATCAATCACAACGTCGGGTTTGAATTTTGCGGCGTAAGTGAGCGCGTCACATAGGATTAAGCGGCCTTCGGCATCGGTATTAAGAATTTCAATGGTTAACCCCGCCATACTGGTGACGATATCACCCGGCTTGTTGGCATCACCATCGGGTAAGTTCTCAGATGAAGGGACAACACCAACGACATTAATGGGTAAGTTCAATTCGGCGCACATTTGCATTACGCCGAACACACTGGCGCCTCCGCACATGTCATATTTCATTTCATCCATACCCGATGAGGGTTTAATTGAAATGCCGCCGGCATCAAAGGTGAGACCTTTGCCAACGATAACGATAGGTTTTTGAGACTTAGGGCCACCGTTATGTTCCATGGTGATCAATTTGGCGGGTTGGCGAGAACCACGCGATACAGACAATAAGGACCCCATGCCGAGTTTTTCCATTTTTGCTTCATCTAGCACGGTTACTTTAAGTGCAGAATGTTGTTTTCCAAGCGCTTTTGCCGTATCTGCCAAATAACTGGGTGTGCAAATATTGCCGGGTAAGTCGGCCAGTTTTTTTGCACTATCAATGCCGTTGGCAATACTGCTGGCGGTTGCTGCGGCCTTGTTGATGGTTTTTGTTGTGCTCTCGGCCATTACCAGTAGTTGATACGTTTCTAATGTATGAGAATCGGGTGCAGATGTGGTGAGTGTTTCTGTGTACTGGTATAGCATTTCACGTGATTTGAGCACAAGTTGACGTACTTTCCAGTCAGTATCTTTTTCATGAACCTCAACGGCTAATAAGGCTGAGCAAACCGCTTTTATGGGCAGGCTTTTAAGTGTGTTGATGGAGGCAGCGATGGCTTTATTGAAATCGTCAGCCGTTGTTTTGCCTTGTTCACCAAATCCGACTAGGAGTACGCGCTTAGTTTTACTGCCAGCAGGCATCTGTAGTAACAGAGTATTACCGGGTTTGCCTGTCGCATCGCCTTGTTTTAATACAGTGGTAATTTGTTTGCCGTGTAACTCATCGAATAGGTCTGTTAGCTCAGCCTGCTTGCCCTTACTGAAAACGGGCAGAATGAGACAGGGGGTTGACAGTTTATCGATTTGACCCGTTTTTGAAACAAATTGCATGGTGTGACCTCGGTGATTTTAATGTTTTTGTTTGGTTTTTCCGTTAGGATAGGCCAGCATAATCTGTATAGATTTTAGAGCCTAATACCCTAAAGGGTATAAATTTTTATTTTATGAGTGCGTTACTCTTAAGTGGGAAGAAAAATGTCCATTATACGCGTCTCATAGAGCTATAACGTAGCCTTAACTATAAGCCAAATACACCCTTGATGTCTGTGTTTAAATTAAAAATTATTGATCGATTATTTATTACTCAGCTGAGTAAAATGATGTTGGGCGTTATGACAGTCTTGTCGGTTATTTTACTAAGTCAGCGGTTGGTTCGGCTGTTTTCTAAAGTGACCGCTGGCGAGCTATCAACTGATGCAGTGTTGTCGTTAATTACGTTTAACACACTGCTGTTGGTGATTAAAATTCTTCCTGTGGCTTTACTGTTGTCGATCTTATTGGTGTTGGGCAGAATGTATCGAGACCATGAAATGACGGCCTTATTTTCTGCGGGAGTAGGGTTAACGAGAATTTATCGAGCGATTTTTATTTTTGTTATACCGTTGTTTGTACTAACGCTTTACTTATCGCTGATGGTAACGCCAATGCTCATGCAGGAAATTGAACGCGTTAAAACGAGTGATCAATCAAACTTGGACATTCGTGGTATTGCAGAAGGGCGTTTTAACGAATACAGCCGTGGCGATTTGGTTTTTTACGTTGAAAAAATTACCGATGACGACAAAATGCATAATGTTTTTATTCAAAACCGTCAGCATGGGAAGTTAGGTATTACCGCATCTAAGAGCGGTGAAATTAAGGTTGACCCCGAAACAGGTGATCGCTTTATTATTTTAAATGATGGTAATCGCTACGAAGGAGTACCTGGTCAGGCAGATTATAAGGTGACTAAATTTAAGCAATACGGCGTTGTAGTTGCTGAAAAATCTGACTCGACAGTAAAATTTGGTACAAAAGAGATGTCGACGAGTAAGTTGATGGACATGGATTCACCGCGGGCGGTTAGTGAGCTACAAAAGCGTTGGTCATTACCGTTAGCGCTGATTAGTTTTGCTTTATTGGTAGTTCCTATTAGCAAAGTCTCGCCTAGGGCGGGGATGTATGGAAATTTGTTAATCGCCTTATTGGTCTATATTATTTTTGAGAACTTTATGAATTTGTCCCACTCATGGTTGGTGAAAGGAGTGATACCTTCTTGGGTTGGGGTTTGGTGGGTGCATCTTGGAATGATTGGGCTGGCGGGTGTTATGGTTATCAAAATGCTCGGTTTTAGTTACGTTAAAAAGACGCTATTGTTGAAAAAATGAAGGTTATAAATAAGTACATTGCCGTTGAAATGCTAAAAAGCACCGGCATTGCATTATTATTCTTATTATCGCTGGTGTTGGTGATTACCTTTGCTGATGAATTGGATGATATGGGCGATGGCCAATATGGCCTTGCTGAGATTTTTAAATATTTGCTACTCATTGTGCCTCGGAATTTTTATGAATTACTTCCCTCAGCGGCTTTATTAGGTGCGTTAATCACGCTGGGTGGCATGGCGAATAATTATGAATTAACAGCAATGAGGGCGGCAGGTATTAGCCGTTGGCAGATTATTTTTGCATCGCTTCGCGTCGGTGTGGTGCTGATGGTTGTTTCTTTATTAGTCAGTGAATTTGTGGCGCCGGTTAGTGAGCAAGCCGCGCAAATGTTAAAGTTCACCGCAAAAAATGAGCAAGTTGCATTAAAAACAAAGTATGGTTTTTGGACGAGGGATGGCGATGCTTATTTGAATATTCGTGAAATTTCAAATTCATCAGAACTTAAAGATGTCAGTATTTATGAGATGACCGAGTCGAATGAACTGAAATATACCACACAGGCTGCGACGGCTAGTTTTGTTGATAACAAGTGGGAGCTTAAGGACGTACATCAAACAACCATTACCGACCAGACTGTGAATGTGTCTAACTCGGATTCAGCGCAATTAGAGTCATTGTTAGACCCAGGGCTACTGGATGTTATTGTGGTTAAGCCTGAGCGTTTATCTATTATCGGTTTGGCGAGTTATATTGAGTTTTTGGATAATAATGGGCAAGATTCTACGCGTTTCGTGGTGGCTATCACGAGTAAGTTAGTTCGCCCTTTCGTTATTTTAGTGATGTTACTGATCGCCATTCCTATGGTGTTAGGTGTTAATAGAGCGGGTAGTACGGGAACGAGAATATTGATTGGTGCGTTGATTGGTATTGGTTTTAACTTAGTAGATAGGTTGTTTGGGAATGTCGGCGTGTTATACGGTTTACACCCTGTGATAGCGGCCTCGTTACCGTTCTTTTTAGCCTTGTCAGCGGCTATGTTTACTATTCGCCGTATGGGCTAGCTAATTAGTTTGTTTCCAGCGTAGGCAGCTATGTGAGGCGATATCGTGCCACGTAAGGCGGTCTTTATTGAACAGAACCCAGATAAAGCCTAAGCCAAATAATCCCCAAGAAAAAATAGCAACGGTGAAGCGTATTAATGCTTGCTGCCAACTGATATTGTTGCCGTTTTCATCTGTCACCTGTAGTTTCCATGCAAGCAGCCCTAATGTTTGACCGCTTTTAGTCCAAAACCAAGCGTAAAAAAAGAAGCTGACAATTAAAAGGTAAACAGAGTATTGCCATGAGTTAGGTTGGAACAAGTTGTTTTCTTGGAAAGGTAACAGTACCAGTGTGGCTAAAAATAGAATGGCTATCAATAACAGTAGGTCGTATACAACAACGGCAAGCCGTTTAATAATTCCTGGTGGTGCTTTTATATCGGTCATCTGAAAATTATAGTAATCGTGGGGCGTTAAGTTCGGCTCGGAATTGATTGATGCGGTTTTCAATTTGACTGCTTAAATAAAAGTTATTATCGGCGGCGCGTAGCGCTTGTTCAAGCTGAATAATGGCATCTTTAGTTAAGCCTAGCGAGAAAAAATATTCAGCTCTAAACTGGAAACCTCTTACTGAGTTATCAACCTGGCCATAAGCGATAGAGAGTAGGTCGTAAACATCAGGCGTAGGCTCGTAGCGTTGTAAGTCTTCGTTTAAATGGGTTAATGCTTGTTGTGGTTTGCCATTGTGTAACAGAACCTTTGCATACAATAAATTAACGGCGCGGCTTTGAGGGAATTGTTGCCTTGCTTGATGGAATAAAGTTAAAGAGCGTTGAGGTTTGTTATCTCGATATTCATTGAGTGCGAGGGCAGTTAAATAATGGAGTTGAGTTGGGTTGCGTTTATTGAGCGCTGATAAAATAACGCGAGCTTTTTCAAACTGCCTATCTTTCATTAAGGCGAGGGCGAGACCGTAACGCGCAGCATCTTTGATCTCTGGAGTGCCTTGTTTCGATTCATCTGTTAGTGCCTGTATCAGCTCATTAGTTGATGTTTGTTGTTGTTTATTAACGCGAATTTTCATTCGAATTAAACGAAAATCTTGTGAGTCTTCAACTTGTTTATAAGGAAATTTTTCAGCTCGCGCTGCGGTGTCTGAAATTCGCGAAACAGGTGCGGGGTGGGTGAGTAATATTTCTGGAATCTTTTGGCCGTATTGGGTTGTCGCAGTTTGAAGCCGACCAAAGAAAACAGGCATGCTTCTTGGGTCAAAGCCAGCATCGGCTAAGTTTTGTACGCCAACTCGGTCTGCTTCAGCTTCGTGGCTTCGGGTAAAGTTTATTTGTTTTTGCACTTGCCCCGCTTGTACCGCCAAAATGGCAGCAGGGCCAACACCCGGTACAGTAGCTCCTAAAACAACTGCAGCGAGTGTTGCAGCGGCACTCGGTAGAGACATTTGACTGGCTGTTTCAATCGCGCGTTGTAAATGTTGCTGGGTGACGTGGGCTATTTCGTGCGCAACAACAGAGGCTAATTCACTTTCTGATTCTGCCGCTAGGATAAGGCCAGTGTTCAGTCCAATATTTGCGTCAGGGCCAGCGAACGCATTAATTCGGTAGTCTCTGACGACAAAGAAATTAAACTGTCGGTCAGGTTGCTCACTAAATTTAGCGACTTTGTCGCCAAGTTGTTGGGCGTAGTCGTTAATTTCTTGATCACTACTGAGTGGTATACTTCGACGGATGCTTCTAAGAAACGCTTTACCGAGTTTCTTTTCCAATTCACCAGAGATGATAATATTTGAGGTGTTGCCAATATCTGGGAGTTTAATCCGGTTGTTTGCCATGCTTTCTTTAGACCAAACAAAAGCACTCGCCGCAATAATGACAGTAAATGCCGAGGCGAAAAGCATGGTAAGAAAACGGCGTATGCGCGTGATATTATGGTGAGTGTTCATAAGCTGTTTCAGTGTAATTGAGTTTAAAAGTAAGTTAAATGAAAATTTCTATTCAAATTAATGCGAGTCCTTACCAATACCAAGCTGCTGATACAGCATGGAACTTTATCCAGGCGGCTATAGATAAAGGTCATGAGATCTATCGTGTTTTTTTTTACCACGATGGTGTTTATAACGCGCATCGAGATTCAAGACCACCGGGCGACGAAAGAGATATTGTGAAAAGGTGGAGTGGGCTGCAGGTTGAACATGGAGTGGATTTGGTTGTATGTGTATCATCCGCTCAACGAAGAAGCCTGCTAGAGCAGTCGGTAGCATCAAAAGTAGGCGGTTATGAAAATGCGTTGGCCGATGGGTTTCGAATTGCAGGATTAGGATTGTTAATGGAGGCGGTTATAGAGTCAGATCGTCATGTTACGTTTGGTGCTTAAGGTGAAAACATTGTTTTTTATTATTAACAAAAGCCTTCAAGGGAATGTGTGTGGCCAAGAGTTCTTAGATATGGCATTAATGGCAGCGGCTTTTGACCAAAAGGTAGTGTTGTTGTTTGAGGGTGAAGGGGTTAATGCGTTAGTAAAAAACCAGTGTCCTGAAGGCGTGGGTTTGAAAAACATACTCCCAATTTTAAATGCTCTACCGATCTATGATATCAATGATGTGTGGGTTGAGAAGGAGTCAATGGAAGTATGGGGCTTAGTCGAAGAAAAACTGGAGATTAGTGTTAAGTCAATCTCCCGTGAAGTGATAAAAAAGCAAATAAATGCAGCGGACCATGTGTTTAGTTTCTGATGTTATATATTGTTAATAAAAAAGGTGACGCGTTGATAAACTGCATCGATACGGTGTCGGTTGACGATGTGATTTTATTGATTGAAGACGCTGTGTATGCGGCACTGGCTACATCCCTACCCTCTGTTTTGTCTAAACCTATTAACGGTGTCGCTATTTATGCATTAATGCCCGATATGCAGGCAAGAGGGATTGACGTTGCACGCTGTTATAAGCATATTCAGTATGTGGATTATGCTGGTTTTGTCGACTTAGTTGAACATAATAACCCGGTGAGGTCTTGTTATTGATGTTGGAGCAATTAGCCCGTGATGAGTATGGTTTTCTTAAAGACAGAGCTGTGTGGAATAAAGATGTAGCCGCTGCATTGGCTCTTGAAGACGGGTTAATATTGACGGCAGCGCACTGGGAAATTATTGATTTTATGCAGGCTTATTATGATGAATTTAATCATCAACCTAATGCACGCTTATTTGGACAAGCAATCAAGAAAAAGCTGGGCGCTGAGAAAGGTGCGTCTATCTATCTCTATCAATTATTTCCAGGTGGGCCGCTAAAATATGCAAATAAATACGCCGGGTTACCCATTCCACCATCGTGTATATAAGTCTCGTAGGATCAATCAGTTTGTTTAAAACGATGAATTTGTCGTCTTTGTTTCTTATTCGGACGTTCTGATTGAGGTGCCGAGGCATTAATGTCTTTGTTAAGGGCGGCTAGGGCTTTTCTTCGTTGCGCGCTGTCGTCTTTTTCAAGGTATAAAAGTTGAGCTTCTTTGGCGGGGCGACGTTGTGGATTTAAGCCAATAATGGTTACATCCCAACGGTAACCTGCTTTGTTGATTTGTAATTCATCGTTAACACGAACTTCCTTGCTCGGTTTAGCTCGTTGATCATTGAGGTGTACTTTTCCGCCCGAAATAGCCTCTGTTGCTAATCGTCGCGTTTTAAAAAAGCGAGCAGCCCATAGCCAAGTGTCTAAACGTTGTTTTGTTAGAGCTAGCTTTTCTTTCGCCACGGTTATTTAGGCAAGTAAGTCGTCAAGTTTTCCAGCGCTTTCAAGTTCGTAAATTTCCATACAGTCACCAATATGTGTGTCACCGTTAACAATTTGCGGAACGGTTGTTCGCCGACTTTTTTGTATCATCTCAGCTCTTTTCTCGGGATGACTGGCGATGGATATTTCATGAAACGCAATATTTTTTTTATCTAACAAACGCTTAGCTTGTACGCAATACGGGCAAAATGAAGAGGTGTAAATAGTGATGTTAGCCATGAGGTGTTTTTACGATTAAATTGAAGCAGAAATTTTAACAGAGTTGAATGACTAATCAGTAGGATAAAATGGTTAATACTAGCACTACGTTTCTGTTTTCAGTAGAATTAAAAAGATTGTGCAAAAATAAGAGAGAAGAAAAAGATGAAGCGATTATTAGCAAGTTTATTGATAGTTGGGATGCCGTTTTCTGCAGCGGTATACGCGGCTGGAGATGCTGGTGTTGGGGCGGTTAAAGGGCAGACTTGCCTAGGTTGCCATGGTGTAAAAAATTATAACAATGCATACCCTACTTATCATGTACCCAAACTGGGTGGTCAGCACGCCGGTTATTTGGTGGCAGCCATGAAAGCGTATAAAGCCGGCACACGGACTCATGAAACGATGTACGGAAATGTTGTCGATTTATCTGATCAAGATATGCAAGATATCGCAGCATACTTTGAACAAGACGGTAAGTAAGCATTTTAAAAACAGGTCTATAGAGGAAGAAAATGAAACAATTAACTAAAATAATTTCCACTGTCATGCTTATAACACTGCCTGCGAGTGTGTTAGCGTTGGGTAACATTGAAGCGGGTAAAGAAAAGTCAACGGCTTGCGCTGCATGCCATGGTGCTGATGGGGTTAGTGCTAGTGCGATGTTTCCGACAATAGCAGGGCAGCATGCAGATTATATGCTTCATACGTTAAAAGCGTATAAATCGGGTCAGCGCGATAACCCTATTATGAAAGCCTCGGTAGCGGCGCTGAGTGAAGAAGATATGGCTGATTTAGCGGCTTACTTTGCGAGTCAAACTGGGTTGAGTACGTTGAAAAAATAAGGTATCAGTTTTAAATGTAATAAAAAAACGCGCGAATTTTTGCGCGTTTTTTGTATCTGTAACAAAAAAGGAACGATGATGGCTGAAGAAGTAACACGCAAAGTTAAAAAAAATGATGAGGGAAAGCTAGTAGAGGAATGCGAATACCTAGGTGAGCTAATGCATGGGAAACGTACGATTTGGCATCCATCAGGCGTTAAAATATCAGAGACAGATTTTATTCAAGGTGTTATGCAGGGCGAGCATATTTCGTGGTATTTAACAGGGCATATTGCGCTGAAGGCATCCGTTGTTGGTGGTGATTACCATGGCTTGCTAACGGCGTACTGGCCCAATGGTGAAAAACGTGAATCGGGGTATTTAGACAAAGGGGAGCGTGTTGGAGTGTTTAAATCATGGTCTGACAGTGGTGAATTATTAGCAGAGAAAAATCATGATGAATAAGGAGTAGGATTTAACGCTTCTAGCAAAAAGAGGGAAAAAAGTCTACAATGCGGCATTGCAATATAAATTAAATTATTTTTAAGGCGAAATTGAATGAACGATAAAACCCCACAAGAGTTATTCGAGAAGATGGCCAGCAGAGGTCACACTATGTTTAAAGACTTTTCTGCTAATGAGTCAAAGGAAATGATGGCGCAGTTTGCGAATTCTTGGAATACGATTATAACGCGTGCAATGGAAAGCCCTGAAGAGTGGGTTAAGACAATGTCTGGTTTTTATCAAGACCAGTTTAATCTTTGGGTCAATATGTTCAACCCTGCGAGTTCATCGGTCGTACAGCCAGAACGTGGTGATCGTCGTTTTTCAGGCGATGAGTGGGAGGAAAGCCCCGTACATAATTATTTAAAGCAATCTTATTTATTGTCTAGCCGTTGGTTGACCGGCATGGTTGAAGACTCAACATTAGATGAGAAAACAAAGAAAAAATGTGATTTCTATACACGTCAATTTATAGACGCGATGTCACCTTCAAACTTTGCATTAACAAACCCTGAAGTACTGAAAGAAACGATCGATAGCAAAGGTCAAAATTTGGTAGCTGGCCTTGAAAACTTAATGCAAGATATGGATAAAGGAAGTATCAGCATGACGGATGAGTCAAAATTCACCTTAGGTGAGAATTTGGCGACAACACCGGGTTCAGTGGTATTTGAAAATAAATTAATTCAATTAATTCACTTCAAACCAATGACTGACAAGGTGAATGAATGTCCGATTTTAATCGTTCCTCCTTGTATTAATAAGTATTATGTTTTGGATTTATCGGAGCATAATTCATACGTTCGCTATTGCTTAGAACAAGGTAATGATGTGTATATTGTTTCATGGCGTAACCCAGATGAGACTTTGGGTGATGTGACGTGGGATGAGTATATTTCAGAAGGTACAATTCCAGCCATTGATGCAGTTAAAGCCATCTCTGGCGCGAAAAAAATTAACGGTGTTTCTTGGTGTATTGGTGGAACCATGTTGGCAACAACGATGGCGGTATTAGCCACTAAACGTAAAAAACCATTTGCCACAGTGACATTTTTCACTACGTTATTAGATTTCTCTGATCCTGGCGAGTTAGGCGTCTTTATTGATGAATCTCAAGTACAGCAGTTTGAGCATAAATTAAAAGAAGGTGGTGTGATGCCAGGGAAGCAGCTAGCAACAACATTTGCAATGCTACGTGCTAACGACCTTATTTGGAGCTACGTTGTTAATAACTACCTAAAAGGTAAAACACCGCCTCCATTCGACATTCTTTATTGGAATGCCGATTCAACTAATATGACGTCAGCTATGTACACATGGTATTTACGTAATATGTACCTAGAAAACAAATTGGCTGAACCTAAAGGCGTTCAACTATGTGGCGTGGATATCGACTTAGGTAAAATTGATTGCCCAGTGTACTTCTTATCGGCTATTGAAGACCATATTGCTCCTTGGAAGACAACGTTCATTGGATCAGAGTTGGTGAAGGGTGAAGTGGAATTTGTATTATCGGCCAGTGGCCATATTGCCGGTGTTATCAATCCAGCCAGTAAAAATAAACGTCATTTCTGGAAAGATGGTGAGCTAGGGAAAGGGGCTGATCATTGGCTAGAAACGGCTGAAGAAGTGCCCGGTAGCTGGTGGAATCATTGGGATGCATGGCTAAAAAGCAAGGGTGATAAAACCGTTGATGCACCAATTCAGTTAGGGACAGATAAATACCCTGAATTAGAAGCAGCACCAGGTTCATTTGTATTAGCTAAATCGTGCTAGCTTTAAGTTATTAATAAATGAGTGCCTGATATGTTAGGTACTTTCTGTCAGTATTTAAGCCATCGCTAAAACGGTGGCTTTTTTACGTTAACGACCTTGTAGGATAATTTATGGAATCGCCTTGTGTCAGACTGTGTACATTAAACGAAGACGATATGTGTCTTGGTTGCGGACGGTTACTGAATGAAATTACCTCGTGGACTGCTTATTCTGAGGAACGTCGAGTTGAGATAATAAAAGACTGTGTGCGACGTATTCAGATGGTTAAAATGCCGTCACCAAATTTACCACTTGAAAAAAATAAGCCTGTAGACGAGGACTAAATTATTCATTAATAGGGTCTTGATTACGTTGGCCTTAGGGGTAAACTAACTCTACACTAAATATAACGAATGGAGAGTTAGCATGAATGCCGAAAAAGTGGTCTTTAGTTTCTTTATTGTTTTGGCGCTGACACTCAACTTTGGCTTTTTTATGGGAGAGCTTGATGATTTCCGGCACCATAATATCTACGAACTATTTGCAACAATCTTCGTTAACCTTATTGCAATGGGACTTAAGTTGGGTGATCGAACCCAAGTAGGTGCCGTTTTATTATCCACCAGTATAGTCGCTAACTTGCAGTTGATAGCAGCCGCACTTGTTTGGGGTTATGTAACGCAAATTTCTGGCACAGGGTTAACCACCGATAACACATCTGTGATTGTGTCCTTATCGGGGGGAGCACTCATTGCTAATGTCATTTCTGTGGTGATATTGGTATCTGAAACACTAATGTCCCGTCGATAGATTTTAACTCTATGTCTGACTCATCACTGGGTAGGGTATCGTTTATAGTTTTGCGCCATATGCGCACGCCTATTATCGTATTCATAACGGTGTATGCGGTGTGTATTTTGGGAATGGTTTTGGTCCCTGGCCTGCCAGATGCAAATGGCCAAACAACCTACATGTCATTTTTTCATGCCTACTATTTTTTAGCTTATACGGCAACGACGACCGGTTTTGGTGAGTTGCCAGTACCTTTCAGTAATGCACAAAGAGTCTGGGCGATTTGTTGTCTCTATATCAGTGTGATTACTTGGCTTTATACGGTCGGGAAAATTATTTCATTATTAAAAAACCCTCACTTGCAATCTGCCTTTGCAGAAGAAAAATTCATAAGAGCCGTTAGAAAAAAAACTAGAGAGTATTATTTAGTGTGTGGCTTCGGTGACACCGGCAGCCTCATATTACGTGGTTTGACCGAAGCGGGGTTTTCTGCGGTTGTGCTTGAGTTAGATAATGAGCGAATTAAAGCACTCGATCTGCGAGATTACCCAACTAAAGTTTTAGGGCTTTGCGCGGACGCAAGAGTTCCGCGATATTTATTAGGGGCTGGTATAGAAAGTGAAAAATGCGTTGGGGTTTTAATTTTATCCAATGATGAAGAAGCTAATTTAAAAGTAGCCGTATCGGCCAGAATATTAAGGCCGGATATTAAAATTATTTGTCGCTCCACATCCGCGGATAATGAAAGTGAAATTCTTGCTATTGGTGGAGATACCCATGTCGTCGACCCATTTCGTGTTTTTGCAAGCTATCTCAGTTTAATCATTTATAACCCAACGATACAGACGTTAAACGAATGGATGTCTGGCGAATCTGGGGTGACATTAGATCGAAATATTTGCCCATTAAAAGGTGGTAAGTGGATTTTGTGTGGACACGGTCGGATGGGTAATGTTGTTTATAAGAAGCTATCAGAAAAGGGTATTGATATAACCGTGGTAGAGCCCTTAGTTGAAAAGATTGAGGACATTGCCGATCACGCTGTATTGGGTCGAGCAAATTTAGAGAACTTAAAGAAGGCAGGCCTATTGGATTGCGTTGGCTTAATTGCGGGCACAGACAACGATACATTTAACCTGAGTATGGTGCATCAAGCGAATAGAGAAAACGCCTCATTGTTTTCTATTGTTCGACAAAATAGGCATGTGAATGAAGTGCTTTTCAAGAGAGCAGATGTAGATTTTATTTTACAACCGAGTTTAGTGATCGCGCGAATGGTGTTGTTTATGTTGACGGCGCCCTTATTAAAGTCATTTTTTGCACACTTACGATTACTGTATGAAAATGATCCAACAAAACTGGCAGATATAACGAACAGATTAGCTCTTGAAGTGGGTGGTCATTTGCCGATGCTAAGAACATACACAATCAATAAGGAGAAAGCACCGGCTGTTTATGTGAAATTATTCGAAAACCAAGAGATTAATTTGGGTGATATTTATCGAGATCCTGCAGATAGGGAAGATTTCTTGAAAATGATTCCATTAGTTCACCGACGTGGGAAGGTCATTAAAGTGTTACCGGCTGATGATTTGTCATTGAGGGAAGATGATGAGGTCCTATTTTGTATGAGGCCGGAACATAGGGTGTTTTTAGAGGCGAACTTGGCTAATAGGTACACCTTGGATTATCTATTAACTGGGAAAGACTTAGTTCGCAGTGATTTCTTTAAATGGCTTAGAACTAAAAATATAAGCGTTAAGCGTTAGGGCATAAGTCTCACTCAAACGATAAAGCTGTTTGGTTCGGCTTTATACCCAAGGGGCATAAGTCTCACTCAAACGATAAAGCTGTTTGGTTCGGCTTTATCGAGCCAGCGTTCAATGGCGTTAATGTCGGTATTATTCATAAGGGCGGGTGAATGGGCAGTATTTGGAATCTTTAATAGTTCTGATTTGATGTGGGTTTCGGTCATTCTTTTGGCTGTTGGCCGTTCTAATAAATCAGAGTTCTCACCACGTATGATTAAGGTTGGTTGTTCAATATTGTTCCATACGGGCCACAAATCAATGTCTTCAAGTGGCTTGCTTTTAAATGCTTGGGCTATGCCGGGGTCATAATTAAGGGTAAATTGACCACTATCTAATACGCGCTGTCCATACTGTACCAGCTGCTTCCATTGTTCGTTTGTTAATTCGCCAAAGCCAGCATAGATGGTTCGCATATAGCTTTCGAGTTCTTCGGTTGTGTCAAAAGAAGGTGGGCTGCCAACATAATCGGCGATACGCAGGAGTGCAGACTTGGGAATAAAAGGTCCAACATCGTTAAGGATTAACTGTTTAATCGGTGAGTTTTCTAACGAGGCAAGTGCCATACCTAATAACCCACCCATCGATGTGCCTAGCCAACTCACTTTGTTTGCGCCTGTTCTGGCGATGATCATCAATGCGTCAACAGTATACTGATTGTAGTCATAAGCTAATTTGTTATTAAGCCAACTGCTTTCACCACGACCGGGTAAATCAAAGCAGATCACTCTTCGTTTAATCGATAGTTTTTTTGCTAGCACATCAAAGTCATGTTTATTACGGGTTAACCCATGTGAACAAATAAGGATGTCAGGGTTTTCTATGTCGCCCCAATCGGTATAGGCTAAATGGTGTAACCCTGTAGTGGAGCAGCTAGTAACGTATTGAGTTTTCATGTTATGTGGTGATTTCTTGTTGCAATGCATCTATAATCGAAAAGTTGTTATATTTAGAGAATAACCTAAAACTTGGAGAGAAGCATGAGTGAAGTAAGAGAAGTTGTCGTACTAAGCGCTGTTAGAACTGCGATTGGTGATTTCGGTGGAAGTTTAAAATCAGTGGCTCCTAGTGCGTTAGCGGCGATAACCTTGAAAGAAAGTGTTGCTAGAGCGGGTATTGAACCAGCAGAAGTTGGCATGGTGGTGATGGGAACCGTGATACCGGAAGAAGAAAGAGCGCCTTACACAGCTCGTGTTGCTCAAATTGAAGCGGGTATTCCATGTGAAACATCTTGTGTTGCCGTTAACCGTTTATGCGGTAGTGGCATGCAAGCCATCGTAGATGCCGCACAAGGTATTATGTTAGGTGATTATGACGTTGCTATTGGTGCTGGCGTTGAATCAATGAGCAATTCATTATATGCATTACCTGGCGCACGTTGGGGTCAAAAAATGGGGGCAGGCCAAATGATTGATTTAATGATTTCTGCGCTAACTGACCCGTTTGGCACAGGTCATATGGGGATGACAGCTGAAAATTTAGCTGATAAATACAACATTTCTCGCGAAGATCAAGATGCATTAGCGGTAACAAGTCATCAAAATGCAGCGCGTGCACAAGCCGAGGGTCGTTTTGATACACAAATTGTTCCAGTTGAAATTAAAACGCGTAAAGGTGTGACAGTTTTTGATAAGGATGAACACGTTCGCGCAGACGTCACTGTTGAAAAACTGGCGGGTATGCGCCCAGCGTTTAAAAAAGACGGTTCAATTACGGCTGGAAATGCATCAGGTATTAACGACGCGTCTTCTTCAATGGTGCTAATGGCTAAAGAGGCGGCTGAAGCACGTGGACTAAAGCCAATGGCTAAATTAGTGGCTTATTCACACGCCGGTGTTGCGCCAGAAATTATGGGTATTGGCCCCGTTCCTGCCGTTGAGAAGATTTTAGCAGCTACAGGCTTAACAATAGCTGATATTGATGTGTTTGAAGTAAACGAAGCATTTGCTGCACAAGCATTGAGCGTTTGTCGTGAATTGAAACTACCAATGGATAAAGTGAATGTAAATGGTAGTGGTATTTCTTTAGGGCACCCTATTGGCGCATCAGCAAATATTATCGTTGTTAAAGCATTGCATGAACTTGAACGTGTTCAAGGTAAGTATGCATTAGCTACACTTTGTATTGGTGGTGGGCAGGGCATTGCTACTATTTGGGAACGCATGTAAGAGCGATTTCTGAGCAATAAAAAAGCGGGCTTTAAGCCCGCTTTTTTATTGCTGTAAAGAAAACTACTTTTGTAAGGCTTTTGGTAAAGAGAAGGTGACTTGTTCTTGAATGCCGTCATGTTCCGTAACCGTTGTGCCGCCCCATGCTTTAAGTTGTTCGATCACCCGTTGTACTAACTCTTCAGGTGCTGAGGCACCGGCGGTGACGCCGACATTGTCTACGCCATTGAGCCAACTTTTATCAATATCTTCTGCGCCGTCAATCAGGTATGCGTGCTTTCCTAGTTTTTCAGCGATCTCGCGAAGCCTGTTTGAATTTGAACTATTGGGAGAGCCAACCACTAAGACTAAGTCTGATCTAGCGGCGAGTGCTTTAACAGCATCTTGCCGGTTTTGTGTGGCATAACAAATATCGCTTTTTTTAGGTCCTGAAATTCGTGGAAATTTTGCCTGTAGAGCATCAATCACTGATTCTGTGTCATCCATAGAAAGCGTGGTTTGCGTTACATAAGAAAGTTCCACATTAATAGGGATGCTCAAAGAGGCGACTTCTTCTGGTGACTCAACGAGCAGGATACTGGCATTTGGGTTTTGTTGTTCGTATCGCCCCATGGTGCCTTCAACTTCTGGGTGGCCTTTATGGCCAATTAGAACAACGTAGCGTCCTTTTTTTGCATTACTAACAACCTCCATATGGACTTTGGTCACTAACGGGCAGGTTGCGTCAAAAATATTAAGTTTTCGGCGTTTCGCTTCATCTTCCACCGCCTTTGATACACCATGGGCGCTAAAGATAACGGTAGAGCCATCAGGAATCTCGTTTAGCTCATCAACAAATATAGCGCCTCTTTTCCTTAGATTTTCTACTACGAAGCGGTTATGTACCACTTCGTGCCGAACATAAATGGGAGCACCTAATAGTTCTAGAGCACGCTCTACTATTTCAATGGCGCGGTCGACACCGGCACAAAAACCTCGTGGGTTGGCTAATTGTATTTGCATTTATTTTTTGTCATTAGTGGTTTGGCGATCTTTATTCCAGAGAATTTCAGTTTGTCCATCTTGACGAGCAAGGACTCGACCCAAAACAAATAAGAGATCAGATAATCGGTTGAGATACTTTACAACAGGTGGGTTAATGTTTTCTTCCCTAGCTAGGCTAACGACAAGGCGTTCAGCACGCCTACAGACCGTTCTTGCGATATGACAGCTTGCTGCGGGAAGGTTACCGCCAGGTAAAATAAATTCTTTTAGGGCAGGGAGTTTTGCGTTGTGTTCATCAAGTATTTTTTCTAAGGCTTCAATGTTTGCATCATAAATAGCGCTATAGCCGGGGACACAAAGCTCGCTACCTAGGTCGAATAGATCGTGTTGTATATCGAGTAGTTGGTTGGCTATTTTTTCATCAAGGCCAAACGCAATAACGAGCCCAATTTGGCTGTTGAGCTCATCAACAGTGCCGTAAGCTTCAACGCGTAAAGAGTCCTTTTCAACACGACTACCATCGCCTAAACCGGTGGTGCCTGAGTCACCGGTACGGGTGTAAATTTTAGAAAGTCGGTGTCCCATAATTAAGTTAATGCCTGTTTTGAAAGAATAATACCGTCTTCGTCGGCATATAAGAAGTCGTCGGGGTTAAACGTGACGCCCGCAAAAGTGACGGGAATATTTTTATCTCCCCCCAGCCTTTCTTAATGCTTTTTAACGGATTAGTTTGTAAGGCTCGTACTCCAATAGGCATGTTATTGATGTCGATAGAGTCTCTAATGCAGCCGTAAACAATAACGCCAGACCAACCATTTTTATAGCCCATTTCTGCCAGCATGTCACCCAGTAACGCACAGCGTAAAGAACCTCCACCATCAACTACTAATACGTCACCATTAGACTTTTCAGACAACATATTACGTACCAGTACATTATCTTCGAAAATTTTTACAGTTTGAATTGATCCGCTAAAGCGGCTATTACCACCAAAAGATTGAAACATGGGCGTTGCAACTTGTATGGTGTCGGAAAAATCATCGCATAGATCAGCAGTTTTAAATGTCATGTCTTTGTTAGGAGGGGTAGATTTAATTTTTATTATAAACCAGTTCTTTTTCTATGGACTGAGATTTTGTCTTGGTTGCATAGAGTGCAAACTATATTTGCAATAGATGATGTGGAGCTGTTTAAAAACAGCAGGCGGTCGATAAATTATTAGAATTAGGGCGCGGACAAAATTATTCTTATTACGTTAAAAGAATGGAAGAGCCACACCGCCATTGATACATCGTTGTGGTTTGATGCTCAAATAGAAACGTTTAATGTAAAGAAGCAATTGCTCGCTTTTAAACGTACCCAAGGACATGATACATTTGGTGCAGCGTCGATTGCAGGGCCGATAACGAACGCTAAATGAACATTGCCTCATGCGTTTAGGCAAAAAATGCAGCTGTTTTTTAGTGATCGATTAGTGTTGGGGTCATTAACGTCGGAAAAAGCAGTGCCCATAGTTCATCGTACGATTGACGATACAGTGTCGCCTGTTCTGGATCCAATTGAACCTCAGACCTGTCGTGTAGAGTTGATTCTATATTGGGAAAACGCAGGTATGCCGGGCCAGGAAATTTTAAGTAGATGCAACGCAGTTAAGCAGCCTTAAAACATCGATTTTTTATTTACGTAGCACCCAATTATCAGACCGTCGGTCCGTATGTGATCGTCGGTCTGAGATTTCTTCAAATCTAATGTTATCGCGCCGATCATTTTTTTTACGTCGCTGCTGGAGAGGTTTTCTTTTTTCAACTAAGCCAGCATGTTTACAACGACAGATGCTTTTTGTGCAATTATCTAATGGCAGTGCAGGGACACTATTAATGGGGAATGGTTTTTTAGCAGCCTGCAAGGCTGCCTCGCAGCATTGGTTTTCGTTAATGAAGTCGATGTTAAAGCCCCAGTATCTTTTTGAATCAATCATTGATTGAAGCTTCTGTTGTTGGGTTTTTATAGGTGTATTACGCTGATTAGGGGATTTGTTTGAATTATTATTTTTGTAGTAAAAAAATACCGAGATCACTAATATGAGCAGAATAATGGCAATTAACATGAGAGATTCTCGTAAAGCAATGAATGATAATTATATGTTCTTTAAAAAATATCGCAAATATAACCCAAGATTACACTCAATATGAAAGCACTAAGGGTTATATTGCTGTTAAGTGTTTTCGTCTTTGTAGCTTTTTACAGTAAGTTACAGCGGCTAGAAAGCACAGCTTGGACTGAATCACTGCAGGTTTCTATTTACCCGATTAACGGCGATGGCAGTGTGCTAACGGAGCAGTACATTAACTCTTTAACAGAAGTAAACTATCGTTCTGTGGGTACTTTTTTTAAAACACAGTGGGCCGTTTATAGTGAGTACGACTTTGATCCTGTTGCTATTAGTGTGAAACCGCTTGTGATATCTCAGCCACCATTGCCGCCAACCAACGGAAATGTGTTGAAGGTTATTTTTTGGAGTTTGCGCTTGAGGCTTTGGTCCTATCAGAACGCTGTTGACAGTGATAAAAGTACCGTAAATATTTTTGTCCGTTATCACCAGGTCGATGATAGTAGCCAGTTAGCTCATTCACTAGGGCTTCAAAAAGGGTTGATAGGTGTGGTGAATGCTTATGCTTCGGGCAACTATCAAGAACAGAATAATGTCGTGATTGCGCACGAGATGTTACATACCGTTGGCGCATCAGATAAGTATACTTTAACAACGGGGCAGCCCATATATCCCAGTGGTTTTGCAGATCCTGATTCACGTTATGACCAATCAAAAGCAGAAATCATGGCAGGTAAAATTCCCATAAGTGTGAATGAATCGGTGATGCCAGATTCATTACGGCAATGCGTTATAGGCAGTAAAACAGCTCATGAGATAGGCTGGTTGTCAGATATTAATGATATAAATCAATGACTATAAAAAAACGTTAAGTTAAAATACGCATAAGCTAATAAATAAATAGAATAAAGGAGATAAGATTATGTTTTTTCAAGAACTGAATAATATTCAATGTAAATCCTATCTAATTGCTGATCTAGACGCTGGTGAAGCAGTCATTATCGACCCGATTGAGAGCAATATAAATCGGTACCTTGCGGTACTGGCCTATCATAACCTTAAGCTAAAGTTTGTAGCAGATACGCATACGCACGCGGATCATCGTTCTGCCTGTACAGCGATGAGGAAACTAACGCAATGCCACGTGATGATGCATGAATTATCACCTCAACCGAGTGTCGACGAACGCTATACAGATGGTGATGAGTTAACTGTAGGTAATATTAAAATCAAAGTACTGCATACGCCAGGCCATACACCCGATAGCGTTAGCTTTTATGTAAATGAAGACCGTATTTTGACGGGTGATTTAATTTTGATTCAAGGTACGGGGCGATCAGATTTTGCGGGTGGAGATGCGGGTCAACAATTTGATTCAATTATCAATAAAGTATTTACATTGCCTGACGAAACGCTTTTATTTCCCGGGCATGATTATCGCGGTAATACAGAGTCAACGGTTGGGCAAGAAAAGTCAACTAACCCACGAATTTCAGGAAAAACGCGTGAACAATATATTGAAATTATGGAAAATTTGAATTTACCCCTCCCTGAAAAAATTCAAGAGGTGCTACAGATCAACCAAAGTGAAGTTGACGATGACCTAATAAAATTCCCAATGGTTGCTGAGCTCAACCAAGTGCTACAAATGGATCCAGCTTCGGTAAAAGCAAGAATTGAAGAAGCCGGTAACGATAGTATTATTATTGATGTAAGAGAAAATGCAGAATTTGTTGGTGAGCTAGGGCATATTGCAGGAAGCCGTCTAGTTCCAATGAAGTCTATCCCCAATACGTTGGAGGATTTGGAGCCGTTTAAAGACAAGGAAATTATTTTAGTGTGTCGTTCAGGTGCTAGAAGTACAACATCCGCTGCTATTTTGAAAGGCTTAGGCTTTCATGATGTAAAGAACATGAAAGGCGGTATGTTGCAGTGGAATAAATCTGGGTTTCCCGTCGAGAGATAGTCAGTTTAGCGGGTATAAAAAGGCGCTTAGGGCGCCTTTTTTTGCGGATCATTATTAGCCTGGGATAAGTGCTCTAATTGTTTAAAGCTGTACGTTGCTTCACTTCTAAGCTTATTTTTTATCAATATAGGGCCAATGATGGGTGGAACCCAGAAGTCGGGAGCAAGTTTGCCAGAAAATCTAATAAAAGTGCCGGCTTGACTGTCAGATAGCTGCCACTTCAACAAGCCAGATTTGAAATCACTGTGTTCAGGGACAACATGAGCGATAACGGCGCTAGTCGATACGTTTAGCGAAAGCGTGAGCCGTTTGTCAAAGCAGATAATGAAAAAGCAGTGCCGAATGTTGATTAATAAATTCCCATTTGATAATAACTGGCTTTTATAAATGAGTCGACTGAAGGTATTTAAGCTATTGTAAGCGGTTAATAACTGATAAACAGCGTTACGTTGGGCATGTATATTTGCAGACAGGCTAGAGCTGTAAACACCGCTATCGTAGCTAACGTCAGCAACTAAAGGTTGATTAGCCATCGCAACAAAAGGCGAAAGGCACAGTATGATGAGAGCAATGAGTTTGTTGAGTGAAAACACGCTTCGTTTGAGGTGGTGTCTAGGGGTGTATTTAAGGCATAAAAAAAGCCCGATGAAGATATCGGGCTTTAGTGAATGTTAATGCTTAAGCTGCTTGAACAGGAATAGCATTTTTTGTTTCTTTGACGCCGTTATTATCGTCGAGATAGATTAAACGGGGCTTGAATGTTGCTAATTCAGCTTCGTTATACTCTGAGTAGGCGCAAATAATCAAGATATCACCTGCAGAGGCTCGTCGTGCAGCGGCGCCGTTGACAGAGATAATACCGGTATTATCTTCAGCTCGGATAGCATACGTGGTGAAGCGTTCACCATTATTAACATTATAGATATCAATTTGTTGATATTCACGGATACCTGAAAGATCAAGTAGGCTTCCGTCAATAGCACAAGAGCCTTCATAATGCAGTTCACTGTGCGTGACAGTAGCCCTATGTAACTTTGTTTGTAGCATTGTTGAGCGCATAAGATTTAAGCGGTTTTACTAAAAGGGTGAGAATTATGCCTGATATGTTGTTTTTCATCAACAAGAATGTGCGATTGCAATAATGTGTTAAAAATCATATGGCTAGAAAATTCTAATATTAATTAGAATTTTACGGCCGGGGGCTTGATGTCTAAACCTGTGGATTTTGACACAATGTTTTTAGCAGCATTTCTGGACTGTTCTGAAAGACTGTCTACAGAAGGTGAGTTAGACTCTGAACGTGCGTCATTTATAGGGTTTTGCGTGTCACTAGGTGTTAATAAATGTAACGTTTGAGTTGGAAATGCCATGTCTATTTGTTGAGTTTTTGCAAGGCGCAAGATATCCAATAAGAACCGTTGGCGTTCACGCAATTCAGTGCTCCAATCGGGTGTTTCCCAGAAAACATAGACAAGAACATCTAATGAAGATGCGCCCAGTGCATTCAGGTAAACATGAAAATAATCTTTTCGCATATAGGGATGTAACCTAATGATTTCTCTCACCCCTTCGCAGAATGCTTCAATTTTATCCGGTGGGGTGTCGTACGTTAGTGAGACATTACATTTAAGGCGACGGTACCGGCGTTGCCCCATGTTGTCTACTTTCGCAGTGATGAAGATAGAATTAGGAAGTGTAATGAGCGAGTCATAAAAGGTTCGAATTTTAGTGCTTCTTAAACCAACTTCTTCAACACTGCCTTCTATATCATTAACGACTATCCAATCACCGTTATGAAAAGTTTGATCCAAAATAACAGTAATAGAGCCAAATAGGTTTTGCACGACATCTTTAGCCGCCAAAGCAAAGGCTAAGCCACCGAGCCCGAGACTTGCCAGAAGACTAGAGACGTTTAAATTTAAATTAGATGCAATAAAGGTGATGCCAATAACGGTAACGAAAACTTTTAGTGTTTTTCTGATTAAAGGAACGAGTACATCATCTACTTTATTGTCCGTTTTACTGGCTTGGTAACGTAGGTAAAGCGTGACTAAGTCAACGAGTCGATACGCACCCCAAACACCTGCAATACCTGCGAGTATTTTGACCGCAACCAGTAAAATAATCATCGCTTGATCAGGTAACGCGAGTAAGTTTAAGCCTGCCCACCAAATCGCGGCCATAACAAGCATGGCCAAAGGTCTGAGCATGTCCTCAGGTGTATCTTTAAACGCTTGAGTTTTAGTTTTACTACGGAAATTTCTGACGAATAACTGCAGTATAAATGAGGTGGCCTTGTCAGCAATAACGCCTAGGGCAATGGAGAGTAAAATACCTAGCCACTTCCAGTTTTCGAGCAGGAAAGAGCGGGTCCTAAGTGAATCGGGTAACTGTTGGCGGAATTGAATATGCCACGGTATATATTGAGCGTTTTCATCATCAATTTTTAGTGTCTTTTTAGACGCAAGTTCATCGATAATGGCGGGCAAAGATGACACCGTGTTTTGGCTAAACAACCAGCGCTCATTATGTGATTTAACAAGACTGATGCTGCCATTTTCATAGTGCGCAAAGACGTAAGGGCTAGCTGTTTTTTTTGCCGGAATAGTATCAAGCTTAACGATTTTAGTCTTATCAATGGCTTCCAATAGCATCCACGCAAGGTCACGGCCTTTTTCTTCTCGAATAAGCGGGTTTATAGCGGATAAATCTAGAGTGCTCGTTGCTTTATCAATGCGCTCTGGTTTGCCGCGTTTAATATCATTCATGCTGTGCAGGAATGTTGTAAATGTTTCCCGCGGAGAGCTGAGGCCTAGTTCTTCAGGGCTGGCTATGTGTATGGTGTTGGCTGTCGCCGTGGCTGTTGATTCCTCGGAGTAAGAAAAGCCAGCGCTCAGAATGAGGATAAGGGCGAGTAGTATTTTTTTCATGATAATTAGATTGGGTACTTATGTGCAATCGACGTGTATATTGTCTATTAGTCTTGTAGAGCCCAAAACGGCCGCCACTATAATAATGAGTTCCTTGCTGCCTTTAGTGGCTGGTTTAAGTTCGTTTCGCTGATAAATATGCAGGTAATCAGGTTTAAAACCAGCTTCGATTAAATCAATTTTTGCCTGGCTCTCGATTGCGTTGAAGTCAACCTCACCAGCCAAAATGAGTTGTTTAATGTATTGTAGTATTTGATGAAGGCGAGGGGCTAACAGTCGTTCTTCTTTAGATAAATAGCCATTACGAGAACTCATCGCTAAACCATCGGCTTCTCTAACGATGGGTTCACCAATAATGCGAATAGGGATATTTAAATCATCGACCATGCGATGAATAACGGCGAGCTGTTGGAAGTCCTTCTCACCAAAAATAGCAACATCTGCCCGAGTCATGTTAAATAGTTTGCAAACAATAGTCGTAACGCCATCAAAGTGCCCCGGTCGTGAAGCGCCGCAGAGCACATCTGTGATGTTGGGTACGTGCACATGAGAGGTATTTTCGCCACCTAATGGGTATATTTCATCAATGCTAGGCGCAAAGAGAATATCCGTATTGAGTAGTTCAAGTTTTTGGCAGTCATCTTGGAATGTTCGGGGGTAATTATCTAAATCTTCATTTTCAGAAAATTGTGTGGGGTTAACAAATAAAGTGACAACAACAGCTTCGGCGTGCTGTTGCGCAGTGCTAACCAATTGAAGGTGCCCTTGGTGTAAATTGCCCATCGTGGGAACAAGCGCGATGGATTGATTAGCTTGCCGGCGTTGCCTGAGTTCGTCTTGCAGTTCGTTAATGGTATGGATAACGAACATAACTAGAAAGAATGTATTTCCGCGGGGAATTCACTGTTTTTAACAGCGTGTACATAAGCGCTAACAGCGTCGGCAATATTACCCGCTTCGAGCATAAAGTTCTTGCTAAATTTTGGGCGTTTGCCAACGGTAATATCAAGCATATCGTAACTAACGAGAACTTGTCCGTCACAATGCACTCCCGCGCCAATGCCGATAATGGGAATGTTTACGCTAGCGGTTAGTTGCTTGGCTAAAGAAGCCGGAATACACTCTACAACGATAGCGCTAGCACCGGCTTGCTCGAGGCATTTTGCATCTTCAATTATAATATTCGCTTGGGCTTCATCTTTACCTTGAACGCGATAACCGCCTATCTGGTTAACCGATTGAGGTAGCAGGCCTAAGTGTCCGCAAACGGGGATGCCTTGGTTGACGATGTGTTGAACGCTATCGAGAATTTTTTGTCCACCTTCAAGCTTCACCATATTGGCGTAACCTTGTTGCATAAGAATAGCCGCATTATCGACGGCTACCTGCGGATTGGGATAGCTCATAAAGGGCATATCAGTGACCAGTAAGGCACGCTGTAAACCACGAGAAACCATTTTGCTATGGTATGCCATTTCTTCTATGGTGACGGGGATAGTGCTGGACTGCCCTTGAATAACCATGCCTAACGAATCGCCAACTAACACCATCTCAACGCCAGCAGTATCGAGAATGTGAGCAAAGCTCGCATCATATGCGGTAAGGCTTGCGATCTTTTCGCCACGTGCTTTCATGGCCGATAACTCGGTATTGGTGATTTGTTTAGTTGTTGAATGTTGGCTCATGTCGATCTCAGAAGGCGATTATAAAATAGGAAGAGGGTTTAAATAGTGGCGACCAGCGCGTGTGGCGCAGATATGTTTAAGGAGTTGTTCATAGTCATCATCATTGTCTACCGGGTTAATATCGCTTGCGTTGACGATGAGTAAGGGACCCGCATCATAATGATGGAAAAATTTAGTGTAGGCGTCCGATAGTTTTTGCAGGTACTCTCCGCTGATGTTTTTTTCATGCTTGATACCACGTTTCTTAATTCGAGATTGTAACGCATCAACCGGTGCTTGTAAGTAGACGACTAAATCCGCCTTGGTCGTTTGTATAGCAAGAGACTGGTACATTTGGTCGTAAAGCTTAAATTCCTCGTCTGTTAAAGTAAGTTTGGCAAACAAACGGTCTTTTTCGAGCATAAAGTCTGATATCACGCCGGATGAAAAAAGGTCGTTTTGACTTAATTCATTCCACTGTTTTGCACGTTCAGTTAAAAAGTGTAACTGAACCGGTAAAGCAGACTGGTTAGTGTGGGTATAAAAGTGCTCAAGAAAAGGGTTTTCATCGGCTTTTTCTTTAACCACATCGCAAGCAAAACTTTCTCCAAGTCTTTGCGCTAAGCTGCTTTTACCAACGCCTATTGGCCCTTCTACAACAATGAATTTAGGGGGTAGAGATGTTTCTAAACTTTGTTTTTCCAAGATTTACTGTATTTATATTGATGAGAGGAGAACTTTGCACGATACGGCTATAGGTTTCAAGCATTCATCGGGTTAAATTATGGATGAGTGGATAATACGCGGTGGCGTTTCATTAAGTGCTTTAATCAAAGGCTGAAGCTTGCCGAGGGTTGGAATTTCTAGGTCTTTATCTAAATCTAGCAACGGGTATAAAACAAAGGCTCTATTGTGTAGCTCTGGATGAGGAAGCGTTAACGTTGGGTCATTAGAAATGATGCTGTCATATAATAAAATATCCAAGTCTAGTGTTCTTGCGCCCCATCTGCCGGTCTCTCGGGTTCGGCCATGCTGATTTTCTATAGTTTGTAAGGTCGCTAATAGCTCGTAAGGTTTTAAAGAGGTACTAATTTTAACGGCTGCGTTTATATAGTTGGGTTGATCTTGCGGCCCTATCGGTGGCGTTTCATAAAGGCGTGAGGTTAGCTTAAGTGAGCAATTTTTCATAGCGCGAATATCATCTATAGCGCTCAGGATATGCTGGACTGGGTTTGCTAAATTGCTACCGAGTCCAATATAAGCGATAGCCACCATGTTAGCTATCAGACGGTGGGGTTTTAATTGCTTTTTTGCGCGGTGTTTTTTTGTGTTTGAATTGGCTTGGGCGAGTCATTAGTTTCTGCTCGGCAGGCTCTAAGGTTTGTATGTGCGTCCACCAGTCAGCAATTGCCGGGTCGACTTCACCGTATTGTGATCTGAGGAGCATAAAGTCGTATGCGGCTCTAAAGCGCGGGTGCTCTAAAAACCGTAAACAACGCACGCCGACTTGCTTATGGAAACGCGGTTGTAGCGCCCATACCTCACGCATTGGTGTTGTCATGCGTTTTGGAATGGCGATACGGCTAACTTGGTGCGCCACTACTTCATTAGCGGCGGCGTGGATGGCTTGTGTGTCACTGCTAAAGGACGCTCTATTTTGCTCGCTGAGCCGCCGAACAGGCTCCCATAACAAGGTGGCCAACAAAAAATAGGGGGTGACGTGTTGATTGTTCTTTAAACGAGTCTGTGTGTTTTCCATCGCCTGTTTGATCAACAGTAATGGTGCGTCAGAATCAGCTTTTTGAAGGCATAGCTCAGTTTGGGGAAAGAGTGCCTCGAATAAACCGTATTGACGGAGCACCTCGAAAACTTGACTGGCTTGGGTGTTTAAAAAGAGCTTAAGAATTTCATCGTACAAACGTGCGGCTGGAATATCCTTTAATAAAGGTGCCATGCTTTGCATGGGTTCAGCCGTGTCGTTATCAATCTGGAAGTCTAATTTCGCTTTAAATCGCACAGCACGAATGAGTCTAACGGGGTCTTCTTTAAAGCGCGTTGTAGGGTCGCCCATAAGGCGAAGCACTTTGTTTTGATGGTCTTTAATGCCGCCAACATAATCTATAACGGTTTTCTTTTTCGGGTCTAGATATAAGGCGTTAACGGTAAAGTCACGGCGCCATGCGTCTTCTTCTAAAGTGCCGTAGACGTTGTCGCGCAATAAACGCCCATCTTTATGGGCGTGGCTATCGTTTTTATCGTGTTTGATATGAGGCCCACGAAACGTCGCAACTTCAATCACGTGTCGGCCAAAATGAATGTGTGCCAATCGAAAACGCCGACCTATCAATCGGCAATTTTTGAAAAGCGCTTGAATTTCTTCAGGCTCTGCATTAGTCGAAACGTCGAAGTCTTTGGGGTGCATACCCAGTAATAAATCTCGAACGCAGCCACCAACAAGGTACGCTTGAAAGCCCGCGTTAACCAAGCGGTCGGTAATTGAAACGGCGTGTCGGTCTAGCTTATCGGAAGATAAACCTAGTTCGCGTAATTTGTATGTGGTGGGTTTATGTTGGATCGACAAATCAGTTTTAAGTGTAATGAATATAATAAATTAGGGCTAATGATAGCGTGGATATTGTAACGCATATTGACGAGAGGGTTATTTTGCTTCAAAAATTATGTTTCTGTGCTGTTTTTTATGCGGAACTAGAAAATTTAGTTGGCCTCTTATTATCGCGCAGGCAGAGATGTTTACGGTCAGTTGAGGCTTGCCGCAAGAATAGGGTTAGGTAATAAGTCGGTTTTATGACAGCAGTTGCTTAAAATCTTTAGGCATAGAGGCTACTTTTTTTGTTTTATAATCAAGAAAAACTAAGCCTGTTTTTGCGGTAGCAACGATAGTCTGTCCATTATCTTTACTTATTCGGTAGACCATATCGCATCCACAACGGCTAGGGTCAACGAGTGCGATTTCAATCATCAGTAGGTCAGGGTGAAATGCTTCAGCTTGATAGCAAATGGATAGGTCGGCCATGATAATGCCTAAGCCTGAAATATTCGATTCTTGCATACCAAAATGAAGGAAAAATTGGGCACGTGCTTCATGCAGCATTGAAATGAGTTTGTCGTGCGCTAGGTGTTGTCCGTAGTTTATGTCGGTAATTCGTACGGGTAAGTTACAAGTAAACAGGGTGTGTTCTGGATATATTATTGATAATCTAGCCATATTAATCACTAAATGGTTGATGATTTAACATTATAGGTGAGCCATGTGCAATGCTATAGGCAGTTTTATAAAATGATGAGTAATTTGTGAAAAAGGTATTATCTTCCGCTTGGTTTTTACTGGTGTTGGTTGTAGTGATCTGGGGGTCAAATTGGCCCATTATGAAGATTGGCCTAAGGTCAATAGATCCGCTATGGTTTACGGCGGCTAGGTTGAGTATTGCATTAGTTGCGATTTCACTTTTACTGTTATTTTTGGGGCGTTTGAAATGGCCGCATAAGCAGGATATACCCATTGTCTTCGGCGTGGGTGTGATGCAGTTTGCCATCTTTGTCACCCTAATAAACGTAGGGCTAGCCGAAGTGAATGCTGGAAGAGCAGCGTTATTAGCTTATACCACGCCGTTGTGGGTTACGCCTGGCGCGTATTTCTTTTTAAAAGAGCCAATGTCTCGACTTAAACTAGTGGGTGCCGGTATTGGGCTTTGTGGTTTGTTAGCGTTATTTAACCCGCTGGGTTTTGACTGGAGTGATGCCTCGGTGGTAAAGGGAAATGTGCTCTTATTAGTGGCTGCATTGGTGTGGGCGTTGTCAATTTTACATATCAGGAAGCATCAATGGAAAGGTAGTGTGTTGGAGCTAACGCCTTGGCAGATTATAGTGGCCTTAATGATTGTAGTTCCTTATGCCTGGTTTTCAACGACACGGCCTGTTATTTGGAGTTCAGAGTTGATCATGATTTTACTTTATAACGGGGTGATGGCGACAGCATTGGCGCAGTGGGCTTCAATGCGTGTGACTCAAATTTTACCCGCCATGACTGTTTCGTTAGGATTTTTAATGGTGCCATTAATGGGCATCCTGTCATCTACTTTATGGTTAGATGAGCCGTTTACGGTAACGCTAGGAATTGGAGCTGCGCTGATTGTTGGGGGTTTGTTGTTACAAATAAACCTGCGAAAAAGTGCAGTTAACTAGTCGAGTGTTCGCCATAAATGCCAAGCAGCAACGGTGCGAAAAGTTTGTCACTTCTTAATATCTTTATTATTAATTAAAAAGCTCAAGTTGGTTGTCGTTACATGATAGACATCATTGGGCTTCTTTTAGTGTTCGTGCTAAATCGTTCATCAATAATCAAACCCTTAATTATTTTGGTGTTCCGCTGTAAGAGTGCTCCATACTTCTGCTTCAATGAATACACGTTTGAGGTTGACGCGCGGACAGTTCTGTTTGATCTGTAAATCTATGTTGCCCGTGTCAACTAAGGAATGTCCCCTCCCTTCTGATAGGGTGGCGGAGCTCCCGGAATAGAAGACGGCGATAAATTTGGTGATAGAAATAAGACGGTTGCCCATAAGCGCCGCATAAATAACTTTTTTGGAAGAGGAAAACATTAAAATGGTTGGGTCATTTTAGAGTGATAAGTTTCGTTATCTTTTGGCGGGCTGTAAAGTTTTATCGAGCTTAAGACTATACTAGCTAAACGCGCTATTGGTATTAACCTAGCAAGAAGTGGGTATGAGGAAAGTGCGAATAACCGCTGCTAAAATATTAATCGGGCTTTTATATGCTGTTGGTTATGGATTGTTTTATTAAAGTCTTTTATGTGGTTTATTATTTGATTTTGGTTGCCCGTGGTCTTGTTGGTGGCTTGCATATCATTGCAATATAGCTAGAACTTAGCAACTATCAATTAAAGCTCTTTGTGTCTATCTGCTTTGGCAGGACTGCATTGAACGGTTTTAGTGATATTTTTGTTGGCGATGAGGTCAAGGAAATCAGGTTATGATATGTAAGACTTCGCTTTAGCAGGTGGTTAGCCTACATTGTACCCTCTGAATACTTTAAGTGGGTTAGCTCGTTATTAGGGTTTGTGAATATGGTGTTTATTATATGTTGGCTCACGGAGTGGGTAATGTTGGGCGGGTTGGCTAGTAACAAGTGATGATCTAAGAATTAAGTAGGCGCTCTATGGAAAATATAAAACAATGGTTTAATCGAGTACTGGGAAACTCTGAAGCATTAGCCTTGGTAGGCACATTGCTAGTTGGGCTTTTAGCTATTTTGTGGGTTGGTGATGTTCTATCACCCGTGCTGGCGAGCATCGTTATTGCTTACCTGCTAGAAGGTATGGTCGCCAAATTTCAAACACTGGGCTTGTCTAGAAAATTGGCGGTCATCGCCTCGTTTAGTTTATTTATGGCGCTGTTGTCATACATGGTTTTTGGGCTTATTCCCTTGCTATCAATACAAACGGTTCAATTGGCTCAGCAGTTACCAACGATGCTCAATCAAGGTGTTCATTTGTTTACGGCGTTACCAGAAAAATACCCCAATTTTATTACCGAAGATCAAGTTAAGTTGATTTTTGATCAAGTTAGTTCTGAGGCGATTAAATATGGGCAGAGTTTATTATCCTTTTCGGCGGCGTCAGTCTTAAATGTTGTTGCGTTAATTATTTACCTACTCTTGGTGCCCATGATGGTGTTCTTTTTTCTAATGGATAAACAAGAAATCACGCAATGGTTTGCTAGTTTTCTTCCTAGTAATAGGCGTTTGACGACAGAAGTGTGGTCGACTGTGAATGAACAGGTTGCCAATTACGTTAGAGGTAAAATTTGGGAGATTTTAATTGTTTGGGTAGTCTGCTTTATTGCCTTTAGTTTATTAGGTTTAAACTACGCCGTGTTGCTTAGTTTCTTGGTGGGCTTGTCTGTTCTGGTGCCTTACGTTGGCGCAACGGTGGTGACGATCCCCGTGCTATTGGTGGCCTATGTGCAGTGGCAGTGGGGAAATGAGTTTGTTTATTTGATGAGCATTTTTTTAATAATTCAAGCACTAGATGGTTATGTGTTGGTGCCGTTGCTGTTTTCAGAAGTGGTTAATATTCACCCCGTCGCGATTATTGTCGCCATTTTGTTTTTTGGCGGTATATGGGGTTTTTGGGGCGTATTTTTTGCAATTCCACTCGCAACTTTGGTACAGGCGGTTTTAGTGGCATGGCCAACTCGTTATAATGCAGCAAATAACCAGATCGAATAATTTAAATTTACAAAGGACACCCATGAAACTGTTGCAAGCTATTTTTTGCGCGTCAATTTTTGCTACAACCTCTGCTCAGGCATTTGAGTTATCAGCCCTTACCGATAGATTTTTTGAAGATAATGCTACCGGTGTAGAGGGTCAGTTAAAAGATGCGGCATTTGAATTCAATGTTGAGTCCGCTCTTTTACGCAATGAGATGCTGAGGGAAAATACCCATATTATTGTCTCTAGAAACCGTAATTCAGTCCTGATTGCTGGGCAAGCAACAACCCAGGAGCTAAAAGACAAAGTTCAGCGTTTAGTTCTTGATGCGGCGCACTTACAGTGGACGCAGGGTGATATTAACCATGTAGAGCCGTCGAATGCTCAAGTATGCGGAGAAAAAGCCTCTAAAAAAGCGGCCAATGATAGACGGCGCTTCAATTTAAAAACAGCAGAAGAATGCAGTACCGTGAACCGGTTTTATAATGAAGTTCGTGTTTCAACACCGATGAGTGAAACAGAGCAAAGTGACGATGATTTACTTCGCGCAACGATCGTTAATCAGTTATTACACGCGGCTATCATCGATAGAGCGGATACGATTAAAGTAGTCGTGTCGGATAAATATGTCTATTTATTGGGTGATCAATTAAGTCAACAAACCGCGCAGCAAGCCGCGCGGTTTGTTGAGGCTATGAGAGGGGTAGAAAAGGTTGTGCCTTTATTTCGGTTTTAAGTATTAAGAGCCTTTGCGGCGGTTAATACTTCAGCGACGTGTTCTTTTACTTTAACTTTGCGCCACTCGTGAGTTAATACACCGTCGGTATTGATGAGGAAGGTGCTGCGCTCAATGCCCATATGTTCCTTACCGTAGAGCTTTTTAAGCTTTATGACGTCAAACAGTTTACATAAAGACTCATCAGGATCGCTGATCAGTTCGAATGGAAAATTATGTTTTGTTTTAAAGCCGGTATGGACGCGAACAGAGTCACGAGAGACGCCAAAAATTTCAGTGTTAGCGGCTTGAAACTCGCTGTAGGCATCGCGGAAGTCTTGCCCTTCCTGCGTGCAACCGGGAGTGTTGTCCTTAGGGTAAAAGTAGATGACGATGTTTTTGCCTTTAAGGCTGCTTAGCGTTAATGCCTCTTCGGCGGTTGTGGCGCAAGAAAATTCTGGCACAGTCTGATTGAGTTCTACAGTATTCATGTGAAATGACCTTATAAAGTGGCTGATTTTGACAGTATTTTAGCAGACTGGTTTTTAGTTGCAGCATTGATGTATGTATAATGATCCGCTGACCGTGGCTATTTAAAATATAGTCATTAAATTTTCGTTAAAATTGGACTCAACTATGTTTCAAGGCAGTATTGTTGCACTCGTTACCCCTATGCATGAAGACGGCTCGCTAGATGAGCCGAGTTTGCGCCAGTTAGTTGAATTTCACATTGCACAAGGCACTGATGCCATCGTCGCAATGGGAACAACGGGTGAGTCCGCAACGTTAAATGAAAAAGAGCATTGCCAAATCATCCGTCAGGTAGTCACTATAGCCGCTGGCCGCATACCGGTGATTGCTGGAACGGGCGCAAACTCAACAACAGAGGCGATTGATTTAACACGCTGTGCAGCTCAAGCAGGTGCCGATGCTTGTTTGCTGGTAACGCCTTATTACAATAAGCCAACGCAGGAAGGTTTGGTGCTACATTACAAAGCCATTGCCGAAGCGGTAGATATTCCACAAATTTTATATAATGTGCCGGGAAGAACGGCGTGTAATATGCTGCCTGAAACAGTTGCACAACTGAAACATATTCCAAATATTATTGGCGTGAAAGATGCGACGGGTGACCTGGCGGTCGGCCAAGCCTTGATTGATTTAAGCGATGATAATTTTGCTGTTTATTCGGGTGATGATGCAACATCGTGTGACTTAATTTTAATGGGCGCCAAAGGGTCAATTACAGTAACGGGTAATGTCGCCCCCGCAAAAAACCATCAAATGTGTATCAAAGCATTAGCGGGGGATGCTGAAGGCGCCCGAGCTATCGACAAAACACTCCAGCCTTTGCACCATGATTTATTTGTTCAATCGAGCCCGATTCCGGTGAAATGGGCGGTCAATGAGTTAGGCTTAATCGAAAAAGGAATTCGTTTACCGATGACGTGGCTAAGCCCAGAGTATGAAGAGGTCGTTAAAAAAGCCATGCTGGCCGCCGAATAAACCTAAAGAGTTAAAATAATGAAAATTAAAGCAATAGTTAGATTAACATCAACCGTCATGCTAGCAAGCCTATTGGGTGCGTGCGGGCTGATGCCTTCAGTCGATGATGTTTTTATAGATCAAAGAGATGAGTATAAAAAAGCCCATGAGTTACCTTCTTTAGAAGTGCCACCAGGTTTGTCGGGCGGAACGATTAAAGATGAATATGATGGTGGCGCGAAAAAAAGGATTGAAATGCCAACGGATACTGCGGTTGTTGAAACAACACCGTTAAGTGACCTTCAGCCGAGTGCTGAGCTAATACAAAATGGAGTGGATAGCTATCTGCTCGTCCGTGATAGTTTGCGTAATGCATGGCGTAAAACAATCAGCGCACTGGATGAGAAAGGCTATGACATTGAAGATAAAAACCGCCAATCAAATCAGGTTTATTTAAATATTGCGAAAGATGATGGCTCAAGCAGTATGCTTTCAAGTTTATCTTTTTGGAAAAAGGCTGACACCGAGGTGTATGTGCTGGAGCTAAAACGTGCCGAAGGTGGTATTGCCATTCGTGTGTTGGATGAGGAAAAAGTTCGTATAGATAACTTGGCTTCTAAAACCTTGCTAACAGATTTATTGGATCAGTTTGCACCTTGAGATTTGCATCGCTAGGTAGCGGTAGTCGGGGTAACTCTACACTGGTCCAGTTCGACGAGACTACGTTGATGATTGATAATGGTTTTTCTATAAAGGAAACCGACAAACGGATGGAGCGCTTGGGCGTTTCTGGAAAAGATATTAGTGCGATTCTTGTTACCCACGAGCACGGTGATCATGTGGGTGGTGTCGCTCGATATGCACGTCGTTACAATATTCCTGTTTGGGCCAGTCATGGTACGGGCGCGATGATCAAAAACATTGATTCAGTGCAATGCTTTAATAGCCATAAAAGTTTTGAATTAGGTGATATTTCAATAGAACCTGTTTTAGTGCCGCATGATGCACGTGAACCGACACAGTTCGTATTTCGGTCGAATAACTTAAAGCTAGGCGTTATGACCGATACCGGCTCTATCACGCAACATATGGTTGATGTATTAATGGATTGCGATGCGTTGTTGCTTGAGTGTAACTATGACCGAGATATGTTGCTGAATGGGGCTTATCCCGAATCACTAAAACGACGTGTTATGGGTGATTGGGGGCATTTAGATAATCAACAGGCGATTGGTTTATTGCAGCGCCTAAATACAGACCGCTTACAGCACTTAGTATTGGCGCATGTCAGCGAAAAGAATAATAGTCATGAACTCGTACTAGACAGTGTGAGTCAGGCTATTGAGTGTGATCGGGCTTGGTTAAACGTTATCGACCAAGACGAAGGTTTACCCTGGTGTACGTTAGCTGGGTGATGTGTCATTTATACACATGGATGAGATGGTTGCCCGCTAGGGTGAACGTCGAATTAAATACCAATATGAAATTAATGTCCTTGGGACATAACAACAAACATTAAAAGTAAAGAGACTCCACATGCTTGAACTCATTGGCAGCAAAGCGTTATCCGCTTTTCGTAAACAACGCTTATTAAATAAAATCACACAAACAGTCCAGCAGGTTAGCGATATTAGCGCAGAGTATATTCATTTCGCTGATGTAGAGGGGACTTTGTCAGGCAACGACTTAGATACGCTGAAACGTGTTTTAACCTATGGGCCTAAAAGTGATGGTATTGAGCATGTAGGAACGCGCTTATTGGTTGTGCCACGGGCCAGTACCTTATCGCCTTGGTCAAGCAAAGCAACGGATATTGCACAGCATTGTGGTCTAGCACAAATCAATAGATTGGAACGTGGTATTGCTTATTACGTACAAGGTGAGCTTACCGAACAACAGCTTGTAGAAGTGGGTGAGCTGCTACATGATCGCATGACGGAACGTGTATTGCGTGAAGGCCAACAAGCTGATGATATGTTTGTTCATGCCGCTCCGGGTATGTTGGCGTCTGTTGATATTTTAGCTGAGGGCAAGCAGGCTTTAGTATCGGCTAATAAAACAATGGGATTGGCTTTATCAATCGATGAAATTGATTATTTGGTTGATAATTTCACAGCCCTAGGTAGGAACCCGAATGACATTGAATTGATGATGTTTGCGCAGGCAAACTCCGAACATTGTCGACATAAAATATTCAATGCTGATTGGGAAATAGATGGTGAGCAACAAGAAGAAACCTTGTTCGGCATGATTAAAAATACCGCCAAGCACAGCCCGAAAGGGATTATTTCAAAATACAGCGATAATGCGGCGGTGGCAGAAGGCAGTGATGCGGATGTGTTGATTCGCGATCCTGACAGTCGCTCGTACCACTTTGTGGAAGAGCACGTGCCATACTTAATGAAAGTAGAAACACATAACCATCCAACGGCTATTTCACCATACCCTGGTGCGGCAACGGGTTCCGGTGGTGAAATTCGTGATGAAGGCGCAACTGGTCGAGGCTCGCGTACTAAAGCAGGTTTAACCGGCTTTACAGTCTCACATCTTAATATTCCAGAATTTTCACAACCGTGGGAACAATGTATCGGCAAGCCTGATCGTATTGCGTCAGCACTTGATATTATGCTCGAAGGGCCACTTGGTGGAGCAGCGTTTAATAATGAATTTGGGCGCCCAAACCTAACTGGTTATTTCCGAACATTTGAACAAGATGTACCGGAAACGAATAAGCAAAAAGCAAGAGGCTATCACAAACCGATTATGCTCGCAGGTGGGGTTGGTTCAGTTCGTCCAATGCACGCGTTAAAGCAAAAAATTGAACCCGGTTCGCCCATTATCGTATTGGGTGGGCCTGCTATGTTGATTGGTTTAGGCGGTGGCGCGGCCTCTTCACAAACCTCTAGTGAAGGCTCTGAAGAGTTAGATTTTGCCTCCGTTCAACGCGAAAACCCCGAAATGCAACGCCGTTGCCAAGAGGTGATAGAGGCGTGTAATGCAATGGGTGATAACACACCCGTTATCTCCATTCATGATGTGGGTGCGGGTGGCTTATCTAATGCGGTGCCTGAAATTATTCACGATTGTGACTTAGGCGGCCGTTTTGAACTGCGCGATATTTTATGCGCCGATAGCAGTTTATCGCCGATGCAAATTTGGTGTAATGAATCGCAAGAGCGATATGTTGTAGCCTTAAAAGCCGACCGATTAGAAGAGTTTAAACAGTTATGCGCGCGTGAACGCTGTTTATTTGCCCACATCGGTGAGGCGACAGCTGAAGAACAACTGGTATTGAATGATACGTTGTTTGATAACCAACCCATCGACTTACCCATGTCGTTATTATTTGGTAAGCCGCCAAAAATGGAACGTTCTGTTAGTCATGTTCAAAGCAATGTGCCGGCCTTCGATGCAGACGCGTTTGATTTAAAAAAGGCTGCCTTTGACGTCTTGCGTTTTCCAGCCGTTGCGGACAAATCATTCCTTATCCATATCGGTGATCGTTCAGTAACGGGCTTAGTTGCGCGTGATCAAATGGTGGGCCCTTGGCAGATTCCAGTGGCAGATGTGGCCGTAACGACGAGTGGTTTTAATCATTACACAGGCGAAGCCATGTCGTTGGGTGAACGTACACCATTGGCGCTAATTGATGGCCCCGCATCAGGAAGAATGGCGATAGGTGAGGCGTTAACAAACCTAGCAGCATCAAACATTAAAAGCCTAGATGAAGTCTGCTTATCTGCTAACTGGATGGCGGCTTGCGGTGAAGCGGGTGAAGATGCATCCTTGTTTGATACGGTAAAAACAGTGGGCATGGAATTGTGTCCAGCCTTAGGACTTGCGATTCCTGTGGGTAAAGATTCTATGTCGATGAAAATGGCGTGGAAAGAAGACGGTAATGAAAAAGTAGTGAGTTCACCTCTTTCACTCATTATTACAGCATTTTCTCCCGTTAAAGATGTACGTAAAACGCTCACGCCAGAGTTAAAAACAGACATTGATAATAGTTTAATTTTGATTGACTTAGGAGCCGGTAAAAACCGTATGGGCGGTTCCGTGCTAGCTCAAACGCAACAAATGATGGGCAAATCTGTACCTGATTTAGATGATGCTAATGTGTTCAAAGGCTTTTTTAACACAATACAGCAGCTCAATGAAGACGGAAAACTGATGGCCTACCATGATCGCTCAGATGGTGGTTTATGGGCGACTTTATGTGAAATGACATTTGCAGGTCGTTGTGGTGCAATCGTAGATATTGAAGGCGATGTGCTTAGTTGTTTATTTAATGAAGAGCTAGGTGCTGTTATTCAGGTGTCTAAAGCACATGAAGCTTCTGTATTAGAAGCATTTAAACAGCAAGGCATGGCCGATTGCGTGTCTGTTATAGGCACAGCGTATTCGTTTCAGCGCATCGTTGTAACGCAGGCTGGGGAAACAGTTTTGGAGGAGTCGCGTGCCGATTTACAACAGGCATGGTCGGAAACATCGTACAGACTCCAGTCGTTAAGAGATAACCCTCATTGTGCGCAACAAGAATTTGATCGAATTGTTAATAATGAAGACACAGGGTTATTTAGCCATTTAAGTTTTAACCCAAAGGAAAACATAGTTAGTAAGTTAGATTCCTCAAATGAGCGTCCAAAAGTGGCGATATTACGCGAACAAGGCGTTAATGGGCATGTGGAGATGGCGGCGGCTTTTGATAAAGCAGGCTTTGAATCGATTGATATTCACATGAGTGAGCTTATTTCAGGGCAGAAAGATTTGTCTGAATTTGTTGGCTTGGCGGCGTGCGGTGGATTCTCTTATGGTGATGTATTAGGTGCCGGTGAAGGTTGGGCGAAGTCGATCTTATTTAACGAGCGTGCTCGCACGACGTTTAGCGACTTCTTTAATCGCACCGATACGTTTGGCTTAGGAGTGTGTAACGGTTGTCAAATGCTGTCTAATTTACGCGAACTTATTCCGGGTGCTCAGGCTTGGCCTCATTTTGTTAGAAATGAATCTGAGCAGTTTGAAGCGCGAGTGGCGATGGTTGAAATTCAGCAGTCGCCCTCTGTTTTACTAACAGGAATGGAAGGTTCGCAAATGCCTGTTGCTGTAGCGCATGGTGAAGGCCGGGCGGAATATGTCAACGTGAATGAAAAAGGCCATGTTGCTTTACGCTATATTGATCACGAAGGTGAGGTGACCGAGCAGTTCCCATTTAACCCGAATGGGTCAGCGCAAGGGGTTACGGGTTTAACGACAGATGACGGGCGTTTTACGATTATGATGCCGCATCCAGAACGTTGTTTTAGAACAGTACAAAATAGTTGGTCACCTGAAGAATGGGGTGAAGATGGTGCGTGGTTAAGAATGTTCCGGAATGCGAGAAAGTGGGTGGGCTAGTAAGGCTTATAAGTCTTTTAATCGCCGTTGGTATTCCTCCGGCGTTATTTCACCTTCAGCTAACCGTTTATCGAGCGATTTAATCATCACGTCACGTGGTGCAGGGCTTTTTTTACCTTTCTTGTTGGCCCATTGCACTGCCAGGTATATTCCACCAATGGCGCTGGCCCAAAAAGCTAGCATAGCCCATAAACCGAAGTCGCTAGAATTCATACGGGTGACACCTCATCATCAATAACGTGGCGAGTGGACGTAATGAAAGGTAATACCTTTTGGTGCTCAGGGTGAGCTTGGTAGCGTTTAAGCGCAGCTTCATTTTCAAAAGTGGAATACAGCGCCATATCTACAGAGCTGCCTTGGCCAATATGGGTGATACCCACTTCGATTTCAATAATGTCGGTAATGTATTCTTTTAATGCTTCTAAGCGGTTTTTTGCCAATAATGCATTTTGTTGCTTAGTGTTGCCCTCGGCATTATCGTGCAGAGTCCATAAAACAATATGTTTAACCATGAATAGAGTTTTTTAGTTTAAAAGACGCTTACTCAGCGATGCTGATTTGGTTTTTACCATTAGATTTTGAGTGGTACATGGCTTTATCAACCCGCTTAATAAAACTATCTTGGCCTTCTTTAGCAAAATAGGTAGCAAGACCAGCACTGGTGGTAATATTAACAATATCGCCATTGTCTGCTTTGAAGTCAACGTGCTCAAGTTGAGTGAGAATTTTTTCAACCACGGTCAGCGCACTATGAGCTATAACAAATGGAAATAGAATAACGAACTCTTCACCGCCATATCGAAAGGCCATATCAACATGGCGAATATTTCTTTTTATAATATTAGCAAACTCAGTCAACACAGTGTTTCCAAACTGATGGCCGTATGTGTCATTGATGGTTTTAAAATCATCCAAATCGAGCATGCAAATAGATAGTGCTTGGCTGTATCGGTCACTACGGCTGATCTCTTCTTCTACTTTTTCAAAAAAGTGTCGTGCATTAAATAACTGAGTTAAATCGTCAAGCGTGCTTAGCTCGCGATATTTATGCTGACTATCCATGAGCTTTTTTTCGGCATGTTTTCGATCACTAATAATAGTTAAGGTCTCAACTGCGCCGATAATGTTGTTATCGTCGTCAAAAATAGGCGCGGCGGTGAAAGAAAGCCATTCCCCCATACCCATGTTAGGAAAAAAGTCTTCGGCCTCGTATGCGTTATTTAACAGGTTAGATCGTTGATATTTATTAGTATAAAACTGTGAAACATGCTCGTCTTTTGCCCCTTCGACGATAAGGTCGGACAAGGTAGGTCGTGGGTTTGGGTAAAAGGGTTTCCATTGATTCTTAGTGCCGATCATATCCACGGCCAGAAGGCCTGATGCTTTCTCGAGTGCTCTATTCCAATGCGTTATCTCATGTTGGCTATTGATCGCAAAAGTTGGAATAGCAATGCTATCTAAAACTCGATGCGCGGGTAATGCCTCACTAGGCACTGGCGATTTAGTATCTGGGTGCTTACTCATTATCTGTTATTGTAAACATGTGTATTAATTATGCGCCGATGAGTTGAGTAATCAAGTGACAACTTGAATTTTATGATGCATGGCAGTGCTTGAATTTCTTCCCACTGTTGCACCAGCAAGGGTCGTTTCTTTTAAACTTAAGTTCACTGCGTTGAATATGTGGTTCGCCATCAAGGTAGAACCATTGTGAGTTTTCTTGAATAAAATTTGAGGACTCACGTAGCTCGAAAAAATCACCCTCTTGATTAAAATAAGCGGAAAAATCTACGGTGCCCGTTAAGTCATTTTTACGCCCAAGTTGTGTTCGGTGAATGATCAGCTTAATCCAATCAGTGGTGGATTGATCTTTCTCTATGGCTTCTAATTCACCCGCTTCACGCTGACTAGGGTGGTGGGTATCAAGCAAGTACGTGTGTTCATTTAAATAAAAGGCAGTAAATCGAGAACGCATCAGCTGTTCAGCTGTTTGTGGCAGTAGCGAAGTATTAATAAACAGGGCGCAGCATTGTGAATAGGCTATAAGCGAGCCACAAGGGCATAAAGAATTATTCATAGCCGATGGCAATGATAAGGTAAGAGATTTGACCGGCAGGTGTATTAACGACCACCTCATCATCCAACCGCTTTTTAAATAAGGCTTTGGCAACGGGCGAGTCCATACTAATGTAATGTGGCTGATGATCTATTTCATCCGGCCCAACGATGCGGTAAGTTGTTTCATTACCGGCGTCATCTTCTAAGGTAATAATACTGGAGAAAAAAACCTGATTCAGTGTGCTTGGTTTTTCAGATACCACGTTAAGGTCAGGAAGCCGTTTTTGCAAATAGCGAATGCGTCTGTCAAGTTCACGTAGCTCTTTTTTACGGTAGATGTATTCTGCATTTTCCGAGCGATCGCCTTCAGCAGCAGCAGCAGATAAGGCCGTGACAACCTCTCGGCGTTTTAGCCATAAGGCTTTCTCTTCGGCTTGTAATTTTTCAAAGCCTTTTTTAGTAATATAAGGCGATTTTGGTGGTGCAGGGGGTCGATAACGACTCATGAGTTAGTGTAAGCTAAGTTATTGTTAGATTAAATTATAAGGCAAAACATGTTGAACATATCTACCCGGGAGGGGGAACGTCCAGAAACAACGAATACCAACCCGCATGAACAATTAACGCAAACTCCCAGTGCTGAGTGTCACCAGTTATTTAAAGATAAACTATTTCACTTTGATGACGTGAGTCGCCGCCCCAGCATTATTTCGGTACCGGGTGCTGAAGCGCTTTGGCTAAATGAAGACCAAGCGTGTAATTGTGCTAACGGTTTTATGATCGGGCGAGAGTTTGCGCATATTCATCCAGCGTATGATGGTAGTTTACATGTTGCCCTATCTGAAGAAGATTTCAAAACAGTCATAGATAGCCAATGGGGCGAGCAGCACCCACTGGCCGGAAGAGGGCCTATTCCTGACACCATTGCGTTAGTTTATGCGCCAAGAAACATCGAAGAAATGGATACGGTGATGAAGATAGTTGATGCCTCATTGATGAACGCTAAAAACACTTCGGGAGCAGCATCATGAGTGAAAAAGCATTAGATATGGCCGCTATTATTGAAGAAAACCCCTTAGGTGGCTTCCAACGATTAGTGATGTTTTTTTGCGCATTAATTATAATTTTTGATGGCTTTGATGTATTAGCTATCGCCTTTGCTGCGCCCAACCTTAGCGCGGCACTTGAGATACCTAAAAGTGAGCTAGGTTATGTATTCTCTGCGGGCTTGTTCGGCATGATGTTGGGCGCGTTAATATTAGGGCCAATGGGTGATAAGTTTGGTCGACGTTATGCTGTTATTTTCAGCGTGTTTGTATTTGGTTTATGTACCTTGTTGACGGGCTTTATAGATAACTATGATGACCTTGTTTTGCTACGTTTCCTCACTGGTCTTGGGCTAGGTGGTGCTATGCCAAATGCTATGGCGCTGATGACCGAATATGTATCGACTCGGCATAGAAATATTGCTATAGCCGTGATATTTCTTGGGATGCCAATTGGTGGCATAACTGGGGGCTTAGTCGCGTCCGAAATTATTCCAGCTTATGGCTGGGCCTCTTTGTTTTACGTGGGTGGAATAATGCCCTTATTGCTGGTTCCAGTGTTAATTTTCTTCTTACCTGAGTCACCTCGGTTTTTAGTAGAGCACGAGAATGATAACGACAAGTTACTGTGTACCATTGCACAAAAGATAGAGCGTCGGCACGATATTAAGCAAGATAGCGTCTTTCATCATCACCCCGTTGAAAAACACTTTCCCGTTAAAGCACTGTTTATGGAGCGAAGGCATATTGACACCTTGTTGATATGGGCAGTATTTTTCTGCAACTTAATGGTGGCTTACTTCTTATATAGTTGGATCCCCACTTTACTGGTGGAGGCAGGTTACCAGTTAAGTGAGGCCACTAAAACGGTAGTCATTTTGAATATTGGTGGGGCACTTGCTCCTTTTGTATTAGCTAAGTTTATTGCTTATTGGGGCTCAAAAAGGGTCTTAACGATATGCTTTATATTGGCTGGAATAAGCATGATGGCCGTAGGTCAGTTTGGTTCGTCACTCAATATGGTAATGATACTGTCATTTTTTGCAGGTTTCTTCGTTGTAGGTGGTCAAGTTAGCTTGAATGCTCTTGCCAGTTATATGTACCCAACCCATATTCGCTCTACCGGGGTGGGTTGGGCGTTAGGTATTGGACGGATCGGGTCTATTGTTGGCCCGTTATTAGCGGGTGCTTTAGTCGCTGCATCGCTTGGTTTAGATGTGAACTTTATTGTGTTTGGTTCGTTATGTTTTATCACGGCAGCAGCGGTTTTCTTTATTAAAAACCACGAAAAAGCGCAAGATAAGGCTTGAAAAGATGCTCATATATCCCTATTTAAATACTGTAAATAACTTAAATAGGAGAATTGATATGGCAATTGCAAGATATGAACCATGGAACCTTTTAGGACGTTATGGAAACGATTTAAGCCGCAGGTTTTCAGATGATGAAGACAGTGTTTCTTCAACCTCAACTTGGACACCAGCAGTGGATATTAAAGAAGAAGATGAACGTTTTGTTCTTCATGCTGATGTGCCGGGTGTAGACCCACACGAGATTGATGTGACGATGGAGGACGGCATTTTAACTGTTCGGGGTGAGCGTTCTAGTGAATCAAAAGAAGAGAAAGATGGCTATAAACGTGTGGAGCGTTTCAACGGTACTTTTTATCGACGCTTTGTATTACCTGATACAACAGATGAAAATAAAGTGAGCGCAAATTACGAGAAAGGTGTTCTTGAATTGATTATTCCAAAGAAGCCGGCGGTATTGCCAAAACGTATAAAGGTTAATGATAAAGATAATTAAAAGACATAGTTTTATGTTAACAACGGGGCCTTGGCCCCGTTTTTTTGTCTGAAAGGTTTTACGGTACGATGAGGTCTATCGTTTTAAGTAATAACAACAAAGGAACTCTAATGCTTATTAAAAAGCCGCTGTCTCTCACTGATAACGATGTAACGCCCAAAGATGATTTTGATAAAAGCCGAACAATAATATCTTCTTCACGCAGGCGGTTTTTAGCGCAAAGTTCAAGCTTAATGCTTGCGGGTGGCCTAGCCCCCAGCACGTTATGGGCGGGTAATAAGATTGAAAATTACGTGAGTAGTCAGTTTTCAATTAAAGAGAAACCAACGCCTTATGAATACGTAACGACCTACAATAATTTCTACGAATTTGGCACAGCGAAAGGTGACCCTGCCGTGCGTGCGCACTTGCTTAAAACCAAGCCTTGGAGCGTAACCGTTGAAGGCGAAGTGGGTAAGCCAGGTGTTTATGACTTGGAAGATATTTTAAAGCGCCAGCAACTCGAAGAGCGTATATATCGTTTGCGCTGTGTAGAAGCATGGTCAATGGTCGTACCGTGGATTGGGTTTTCATTAGCCGAGTTGATCAAGCAAATGGAACCAACGTCAAAAGCAAAGTATGTGGAATTCACAACGCTTTATGACCCCGAGCAAATGCCGGGGCAAAAAAGCCGTACACTAAAATGGCCGTATGTCGAAGGGCTGAGAATGGACGAAGCAATGAACCCACTAACACTCATGGCAACCGGCTTGTATGGCGAAGAAATGCCGAATCAAAACGGTGCGCCACTGCGTTTAATAGTGCCGTGGAAATATGGTTTTAAAAGCATTAAATCCATCGTTAAAATTAGATTCACAGAGCATATGCCAAAAACATCATGGAACGAATCGGCGAAACATGAGTACGGCTTTTACGCCAACGTAAACCCGCAAGTACCTCATCCAAGATGGAGTCAAAGCCGAGAAAGGGTGATCGGCGCACCATTATTTACCCCCAAACGTGATACGGAGCTATTTAATGGTTACGGTGAACAAGTAGCGCATTTATATAAAGGCATGAACCTTCGGCAATTTTTTTAAAGAAGGTATGATTTAAGTGGTGAAAAAAAAGTGCTCTAAAGATCAGCTAACCCTATTAAAAACAACTGTTTTTAACGTCTGTTTAATACCGTTCATATTGATAATCTGGGATGGGTTTAATAACTCATTGGGCGCCGAACCTATTCAAACGTTGCATTTTATAACAGGTGATTGGGCGTTACGTTTTTTGTTAATTACGTTGGCGATGTCGCCATTACAACGGCTATTCAAGTCTAGTTTGCCGGTACGCTTCCGGCGCATGTTTGGTTTATTCGCATTCTTTTACGCCACTTTACATCTGTTGGTTTGGCTCGTTTTAGATCAGTCATTAAGCCTTGATAATATGCTGGAAGATGTGCCAGAAAGCCCATATATCATGCTAGGTTTATTCGCGTATTTAATGCTGATACCGCTAGCGATAACATCCACGGCAGGCATGATGCGCCGATTGGGGAAATGGTGGGTGTTACTGCATAGAACAGTGTATTTAATAGCGATTATGGGCGTTGTTCACTTCTTTTGGTTAACAAAACTGGATTACACAGAACCACTTATTTACGCCGCTGTACTCGTTACCTTATTGATGTTTCGCTGGAAAATATTGAAAAGAGTATTACTTTCTAATGAAAGCAAGGCTTAACGATATCGACTAGTTTTATACTAAAAAATGGTTAGCGAACGCACATACTCTAGGGCCTTTTTCATTCAAAAAGCCTCGTTTAACTCGACAACGAATGAAGGTGAATCCTAAGGTTTTTCCTTATGATGCAGTATCGTTACACTCTCTTTAATTTATGGTGAAAATATCTCATGTCGAATTGAAGTGGACGCAGGCTTACTGTCTAAATACTTAAAGGTTATAGTTTTGAAAGTTATTGATTAAATTGGAGCCAATGAGCGGATTCGAACCGCTGACCTACTCATTACGAATGAGCCGCTCTACCACCTGAGCTACATCGGCTTAAAGAACGTGAAAGTATAGGGGCTTAATGAAAGCTCGACAAGTTGTTTACTGGTTGCGAACTTTAATAACCACGTCTACGCATTGAAAATTAGTTCCGCTGGGTAGTGTAGGCAGGTTATTGATAGTAATGTCACCATCTTTAACATCGGTTAATGTGCTGGTATCGGTGTTATAAAAATGATGGTGGTGCTCGGTATTGGTGTCGTAAAAAACTTTGTTTGGGTCAATAATAACTTCTCGCAATAAGCCTTTGTTAGCAAATAACCCCAGCGTGTTATAAACCGTTGCCTTTGAAACAGGCGGGTGACCAATTTGAACGTGGGATAAAATTTGATCGGCGCTGACGTGTTGTTGTTTACTAAATAGAAAGTCCGCAATTTGAATACGTTGTTGAGTCGGCGCAATGCCATGTTCTCTCAGTAAATATTTAACGGATTGTCTGTTTGTTTTTTCGATCATAAGCATCACCTTTTTTCCCGTTTTTGCAGTATAGCATAGGGTATTTAGCGAGGAAATTAGCGCGTTATTTTGTAGGGCTCGGTGTCTATTTTGGTGATTCTATTCAATAGTATATCTGCCATCAGTTCGGCGCTCGCAGGCGCAGTAACAATACCATTACGATAATGTCCGGCATTAAGGCTTAAGTTATTGAAGGGCTCTACTCGGCAAATATAGGGAATGCTCTGAGGCGAAGTGGGCCTTAACCCCGCCCAATGCGCATCGGGTTCAATGTTAGCCAGTGCGGGATAAAGCTGCTGAGCAAAACCTTTAAGATCGTCATAGGCGGCTTGTGTCGTGCTGGCATCAAAGTCAGTGTTTTCGCGCGTGCTACCAACAACAATTCGCCCACCTTTTCGGGGGATAATATAACGGTTGCCATCCATCACCATGCAAAGGTTAGAAAGTTCAGTGGGAGGAAAGCAAAGCATTTGCCCTTTAACGGGGGTAATAATGGGCTTAGGGCAAACATCGGGTATTAATTGTGTGCTCCATGCGCCACCACAAATAATATATTCACCCGCACTAACGGTTGAGTTAGCGAGCTGAACGCCGGTAATGGTCTGATCTGTTGAGGTAAGTTGCTTGGCTTCTTGGCTGTTATAAAAGCTGACACCTTTAGCGGTTAAATACCGTGTTAAAGCAGCAGATAATTTGTGTGGCTTAATAGTGGCTACATCGCTACGATAAATAGCAGTTTGCCCCAACGGTTTTAAATGACCGAATTGGCGACTTAACTCGTTGACGGTTAGTACTTCAATAGGCGAATCGTTTTGTTCGCACCATTGAATCGCTTGAGCCATTTCATCATCATGCAGCACTAACATACCCGACAACACCCATTCAGGGTCTATGCCTGTTTCATCATGGAGTTCAGTTGATAGTTGTTGATAGACTACTTGGCTGAGTGAGCTGATCGCATTAACAGGGCTAGAATATAGCCAAGGCCGCATAGGCGATAAAATTCCACCAGCAGCCCAAGTCGCTTGTTGACCGGGGCTATTTTTTTCAATAATAGCAACCTTAGCGCCGGTTTTTTGCAGCTCTTTAGCGGTTAATAAACCAATAATACCGCCGCCAATAATGAGGAAATCAAACATGGAAAGTAAGGTTTTAAAAATACTTAGTATAGCGTAATCTAAGCTGAAACTTGCTGATGCTAATCAGCTTTGAACGATGAATTTAAAGGATTGTTGATATTGAATACCTTGTATCCAGAAATAGAACCATTTACTACCGACTGGCTTGAAACAGGCGATGGGCATGAGGTGTATTACGAGCAATCGGGTAATCCTAATGGCTTGCCTGTTATTTTTTTACATGGTGGGCCGGGGTCTAGTTGTAAAGAGCATCATCGTTGTTTTTTTAACCCGCAAAAGTACCATATTATTTTAATGGATCAGCGTGGAGCGGGTCGCTCTCGTCCATCAGGTGATTTAACACGTAATACAACGCATCACTTGATAACGGATATGGAGATGATTCGTAAAAAATTAAACATTGAAAAATGGCTATTGTTTGGTGGTTCGTGGGGGGCTACATTAGCGCTTTTGTATGCTCAAATGCATACTTCAAAGGTGTTGGGTTTAATTCTCCGTGGCACGTTTTTAGCGCGTTCTATGGATGCAGATTGGTTTTTTAAAGACGGTGCTAGCCGCCTATTCCCAAAAGCATGGAGCCGTTTTACCCAGCATATTTCGACCAATGAACGTAAAGATGTGTTGGGTGCCTATTATCAACGTTTGAATATTGATGATAAAGAGGTTCAGCAAGAGACAACTCGTGAATGGGATGCGTGGGGCGGTGCAGTGGTGTTAGGTGATGCTTTTAATGCGGGTGAGTTAGACGGCGAGGTGCCCGATACCGCTATTTCGCAAGCCCGAATTGAAACGCATTACGGAATGAACCGTTATTTTATTAAAGAAAACCAAATAGTTGATAATGCGATTCGTTTATTGGACATACCGTGCACGATCATCCATGGCAGAAAAGATTATATGTGCCCTATTGAGTCATCGTTTACCTTAGCGCAAGCGATTCCTAACGCTAATTTTATTGAATTGCCTCATGCGACACATTTAACGCACGGCGATGAAATGATTGATGCCTTAGTGTCAGCAACCGATCGCTTTGTATTAACAAGCTGAGGGAAGGTTATTATTTAATAAATAATAACCGAGCGTATGCTTTTCCCCTCGTGCATTAAATCAAAGGCGCGATTAATGTCTTGTAATGGCATGGTGTAAGTGACCATTTCATCTATTTTAATGTCTCCGCGCATGTATTTTTCAACATATTCAGGCAATTCGCTGCGACCTTTAACACCACCAAAAGCCGTGCCGCGCCAGACGCGGCCTGTTACTAATTGAAAGGGACGGGTGGATATTTCTTGCCCAGCACCGGCTACGCCAACAATAACCGATTCGCCCCAGCCTTTATGGCAGCACTCCAGTGCAGAACGCATGGTGTTAACGTTGCCGATGCACTCAAATGAGTAATCAACGCCGCCATCGGTCATATCAACTAATACATCTTGAATGGGGTCATCAAAATTCTTTGGATTAATACAGTCCGTTGCGCCGAGTTGTTTGGCAAATTCAAACTTATCTTCGTTGATATCTATCGCGATAATGCGTTCAGCTTGCGCAATAACCGCGCCTTGAATCGCACTTAGGCCAATGCCGCCCAAGCCAAAAATAGCCACCGTGCTGCTCGGTTCTACTTTAGCTGTGTTTAGTACCGCGCCAATGCCTGTGGTGACACCGCAACCGAGTAAACAGACTTTATCTAACGGTGCGGCTTTGTTAATTTTAGCCAATGATATTTCGGGCAATACGGTGTATTCGGCGAAAGAAGAGGTCCCCATGTAATGATAAATAGGCTGGCCATTTTTTGAGAACCTTGACGTTCCATCTGGCATAACGCCCTTACCTTGTGTGACGCGTATGGCTTGGCATAAATTGGTTTTGCCGGATAAACAGAATTTGCACTGTCCACATTCTGGCGTATACAGCGGAATAACATGGTCACCGACTTGTACAGACGTCACGCCGGGGCCAATTTCTTCTACAACTGCACCTGCTTCGTGCCCGAGTACGGCTGGGAATATGCCTTCAGGGTCATCGCCCGATAAGGTAAAGGCATCAGTATGGCAAACACCCGCAGCAATATGACGGATAAGTACTTCTCCATGCTTAGGTCCGTCTAAATCAATAACCTCGATAGATAAGGGTGAGCCGGCTTTCCAGGCAACGGCGGCAGTTACTTTCATGTGATTCCTTTTGAAACGAGTTTAGTTAGTGGTTAAACAATTTAGAGTTTTTGCTGTTTCTAAATAACAGCGGTTGTTGAACCGTTTGGTTTGTTTGCGCGGCTTTGTCTATCGCATCGGTTACGGTGTGATGCAACGGCGATAAATCACAAACCGGATCAGTATTCGTTGCATCGCCGGTTAATAAAAAAGCTTGGCAATGACAGCCGCCAAAGTCTTTGTCTTTTTCAGGGCAGCTTCTACACGGCTCTTTCATCCAATCATCGCCACGGAAATAATTGAACGCCTTGGATTTATTCCAAATGTCGCTTATGGATGAATCGTTAACATTCGGGCAGTCGAAGTTAGGTAATTGGCGTGCTGAGTGGCACGGTAGCGCGACACCATCGGGTGCGATAGTCAGGAATGTTGTTCCCCAGCCGTTCATGCAGGCTTTTGGTCGGCCTTCGTAGTAATCAGGCACAACGTAATAAATTTTCATTTTGCCTTTTTGAGTGTCTCGATACTCATTAGCAATCGCTTCAGCGGCTTGTAACTGCTCTTGCGTTGGCATGAGCTGGTCGCGATTGTGATGTGCCCAACCATAATATTGTGTGTTTGCAAGTTCTACAAAGTCGGCGCCTAGCTCAATGGCCATGTCTAAAATATCCTTCATTTGATGAATATTTTGACGATGTAAAACCACGCATAACACCATTGGGTAGCCATGCTTTTTGATCAGTTTGGCCACCGACTTTTTGTGTTCGAAGCTTTTTGTGCCGGCAATAAAATCGTTTAATTCTTGCGAACTGGCTTGAATGCTAACTTGAATATGATCTAAGCCTGCTTCTTTCAGTTCTATAATTTTCGCCTCGTCCATGTTGTAACCGGATGTGATGAGGTTAATGTAATAACCCAGTTCGTGTGAGTACTCGACGAGTTCTACAAGGTCTTTTCTAACCAGCGGTTCACCACCGGAAAAGCCGAGTTGTACCGCGCCCATGTCACGTGATTGCTTGAGCACGCGTTTCCAGTCGTTAGTTGAAAGTTCATTAGATAAGTTGGCGTAATCTAATGGGTTAGAACAGTATGGGCACTGCAATGGGCAGGCGTAGGTTAGCTCCGCTAAAAGCCAGCGCGGCGGGCTAGGCGCGTTGAGTAAGCCAGCCATTATCTAATGCAATAGTTAAGAAGTTAACAATGTCGCTTTCTAAGCCCGTCGTTTCAAATTTTGTTTCTAATACGTGAACGATATCAGCTAGTTTTTTTGTGCCATCACAAACCTGCAAAATTTCTGCTGAACTTTGGTTTAGTTCAATTAAGCCTTCTGGGTAAAGTAACACAAACATGTTTTGTGCTTCTTCCCATTGCAAGCGATAGCCTGGCGCTATTTGTAAAGCATGGTCGGTTAGTAAGCTCATTATTTTACCGTGTGGTACGGTGGCATCTTATGAATATAGGCCATGTGCATCGCGTCAGCCATTGTCCAAAGGATGTCGAGTTTAAACTTTAAAATGCCCAGCATTTTTTCTTGTTGTTCACGGGTTTTATACCAGTCAAGCGTAATGCGAAGGCCGTGCTCAACATCACGCCGCGCTTCGCTGAGTCGTTTCTGAAAATAAGTTAGACCTTTTAAATCAATCCAAGGGTAGTGTTCGGGCCAGTTATCCAACCGTTGCTGATGAATTTTTGGCGCAAACAATTCAGTTAATGATGAGCTGGCTGCTTCGTGCCAATCGGCTCGGCGCGCAAAGTTAACGTAGGCATCCACAGCAAAGCGAACACCGGGTAGTACGTGTTCTTCAGATAATACTTCTTCGCGTGTTAAACCAACGGCTTCGCCCAGTTGTAACCACACTTCAATACCGCCGATTTCTCCGGGTGCGCCATCGTGATCGATAATGCGTTGAACCCACTGAGCACGAGTGTCTCTATCGGGGCAATTCGCCATAATCGCCGCGTCTTTTAGTGGGATGTTCACTTGGTAATAAAAACGGTTTGCGACCCAGCCACGTATTTGTTCTTTGTTGAGTGTGCCTTCGTGCATCATCACATGGTACGGATGATTGATATGGTAAAAACGCTCCATATCGCGAATTTTCATTTCAAATTCTGTTGCTGACCAAGGTGTTTGTTCTGTCATGATTACAGTTCAATATTCATATTGTCGAACGACACTTCAATGCCGTGTTGGGTCAGTATATCGCGTTCTTTAGATTCTTCATTTAGAATTGGGTTGGTATTGTTGATATGAATCAGGATTTTGCGCGGTTTATCCAGCGTGTCTAAAAACTCAATCATGCCACCTTTGCCCGATTGCGGCAAATGCCCAATGTTACGAGCCAATAAGGGTCTGCCAACGGAAGCTAATTCATCGTCTGTCCAGAATGTACCGTCAACTAATACGCAATCTGCTTGCATCATTGCTTGCTCAACGTGCGGTTCAATCACACCTAAGCCCGGGGCGTAGAAGGTTGTTTTGCCGGTTGAAATTTGGCGAATAATCATCCCAATGTTATCACCTTCGTGCGGGTCGTTACGGTGCGGCGAATACGGCGGCGCTTTGCTTTTTAATGGCAACGCGGTGAACTCAAGGTCATCAATATTTGGAATGGTAAACGCATCACCATTCAATGGAATAGGGTGATCCTCAACGCCACAAAAGTGTTCCAAAATATTAAAAATAGGGAAGCCAGTGGTGAGGTCTTGCTTCACCATATCAGTGCAATAGATGGTCAGTGGGTCGCCTTCACGCAAAATTAATAAACCGGTGGCGTGATCGATTTGTGAATCGAACATCACAATGGCCTCAATACCGGTGCCGCGTACTTTGTTTTTTGGGTGAATTTCGGGGAAGTTTTCTAATTGTGCGCGTACATCGGGGGAAGCATTAAACAGCGCCCAATGTTCGCCGTCTGATGACACCGCAATGGATGATTGGTTGCGCGTAGAGGCTTTAATGGTTCCTGCGCGTACAGCCTTACAATTTGGGCAGCTACAGTTCCACTGCGGAAAACCGCCGCCAGCGCCAGAACCTAAAACACGAATTTGCATAGATAGAGTCTTTTTATTTGGAGGTTACTTTTTCGGCATGTTGAAGATGGCGTCGATTATAGTTGAAATTGAATTTTCTATAAGAAATAAGTTGTTGGTGTCGACATTTTTTTAAGATGTGAAATTGTTTAAATAGGTTAGCTCCCAGTATAACTACTGATTTTTATCATCAATGTTGAGTTTCGATTTTATTTTCAATGGTTACGGATAAAGCTGGTCAATATAGCTTTTAGCAAAGGTGCTTTTGGCCATTTTCTGGCTTTTCTATGTGCTATAGACGCATCTATCCTGGTTAGTCGAATCAATTAAGCCATACAACTCTAGAAATGTCGTACTTTTACGAGTATTCAATGCCATCACAGCGATATCGTAGGCGGTGATATTTTTAGCAAGCCCTATGTGAACCGAGTGTGTCGCTTATATGTTGCAAAGGGACGTTCACCGCCTGCACGTGTGACCGCAATGCGGACATGATGGCCTTTATTCGCAGTTCTTTACGTTGAACCTAAATGTCAATATTACAGCGTTTCAACGTGTCTCGCGTTTCTTCTGAGCTGTAGGCGGCATCCGCATATAAAGCAGCCCCGCCACCAAGCAGTAGAGTGTCTCGTTCCTAGCTATTATGGACATTACCAGAGGTGATTTTTCAAAGGTGAATAAAACCATCTTCATCTACCCTAGTATGAACGGAGAAGGCGAACTAGGTTTAGTTCGGTCACGACTGTCTTTTTTGTAGACCATCCAGCCTTTGAATATCACTTTACGTGCGTATCTTTGCTTATGCCTCGCCCTGATTGAGCGGTTTCTATCGGTGTGGTGTTGATAATATTGATTCGCCCTTCGGTCATAATGATGTTCTTGGCCTCAAACTGACGATTGATCTCACGCAATACTTGATAGCATAAGTTATGCCCGACCAGTTTATTGCTAAATTAGCCTAACGTTGATGCCTCCGGAACGGTCGTGCCAAGTTTAAGGTGACAAAACTTGCGAATCAATAAGTCTCTGTGTAGGCACTGAGCCAGCTGAACGTCGGACAAACGATACCGCATCCCCAGCAGCAAACTGCGAAACAATGTTGGCAGCGGATGGCTTGGATGCACTGTGTTTGAAGGGTAAATTAAATAGATATCTGTTCAACCGGTGGCCAATCAAGAAAGAATCAGTATTATCAAGCGCATGTAGAGCAGGATGGTTAAGATTTGCGCTTGAAACGAACAAGTCTGGCTGTGGAGTAAATGGTTTTAGCATGCGAAACTTTAACAGTTGAGCGCCATGATTTGGGTGTTATGCTGATGGCTAATCCAATGTGTTGACAACATATTTTTATCTGGTATTCTCATGAGCTCATGGATGAATTTGTTGCTTGTTGAAGCCTTAATTTACGGATTTTTTTGTATAGAGAGGTAAGGTTTTTTTTAATTGGTTGGCTATTCGTCCGTTGTTTTGTTACTTACTAACTTACATTCTGGGGATGGTTACGTTGATAAAAAAAGTCTTTTTTTTACCGCTTGTTTTTGTTGCCTTATTGGCTTGTCTTTTTACGCAAAATGTTTTGGCGGCTGATCAGCCTGCTGTGGCTATTAAAGAGCCTAAAGTTGGTGAAAAAGTCAGTAAGTACTCCCGCAAACACCTGAATTTAGAGTTGCTTTGGGCTGAGTTGGAAAGTTCGTTCCGTAATACAAGAAAGTTTCGAGTACTGAGCCGCAATAAAGAAGTGATGGCTGACATTAGGGAAGAGCAAAAGTTTGCCGAATCTGATCTAGCCAAAGGCGATGCCGCGACAACAGGGGCAATGTCTAATGCACACTATCTTATTTTGCCGAAGGTACAAAACTTCAAGTTTTATCGTTCTCATAAAGCACTACCAAATTTTGATGATAAGTACAAACGACAAGACTCTGGTTTAATTCACCTAACAGCTCAGATGGTCGATACGGCGTCGGGGCAGGTGGTATCAACTTTCGACCTTAAAAGCTCATTTGCAACAAAATCAATCATTGTGAATGGCAAGAGTGGGGTGCCCAATAACACGCACTTTACAAAAATGGCAAAAGAGGTGTCGGCGAATTTGGCCGACCAATTTGTTGATGCTGTTTACCCTATGAAAGTCGTTAAGCGAACACGTAAAAATCAAGTCATTATTAATCGCGGTAAAGATGGTGGTCTGAAAAAAGGTCAAAAATATGAAGTGTTTTTTGCAGGTGAAGAATTAATTGACCCTGATACAGGCGAGTCTCTTGGTTCTGGTGAGGAGTTTGTTGGAACAATTGAAATTGTTAGAATTAATCCCAAAGCAAGCTATGGAGCAATCGTTTCTGAGGAAGACCCAGAAAACGCCCCGATTGGAGTAGGCGATATTGTCCGTAAACCACAATAGACTAGGAAGGCAGTAGTTATGAATGGATTGAAGAAAAACACCTTTTTTGTAACAACAGGATTAATGTTGTTGTTAGTTAGCCAACTATTACTGGCGTCACCTGAAACGTTACAACAACAGAAAAATAAAGTAAAAATTGCCGTCATGGGTCAAGGAGACTTTCACCCTGACCGTACAGTTCAAGGGAATATTCGTACTTTGCCAGATGGTTTGGCTGCGCGCTTAATTGAGCAACTATCGGGGACTAAACGTTTTGATATTGTAGAACGTAGTGCGTTGCGTCATGTTATCCGTGAGCAACAATTTGGTGCAGATACAAAAGAGTCAGACCTGGATAAGGTGATCGAGGAAACGGTCGATAATTTAGCGGATGTTAATGGTTGGACAATAGCTGCAGCAAGTTCTGCAGCAGATCATAATGATCGCCTTAAAGAATTTAAGAATCTGGGTACAGCTGTTGGTGCAGATTATATTGTTTATGCTGTGCTTGAGAAGCAAACGGGTTCACTAAAAAAGACAGCGGTTCCATTCAGTGATAGCCATCGCGTAGTGATTAAAAATCAGGTGGATGCACGCTTACGTTTGCGAGTTATAGCTACAGTTACGGGGCGTATCATTGGTGCTGATAGTCTTCGTACTAAAATTTCTGAAACTGCGTTTACAGGAAAAGAACCTACGCAGGATGAATATTCAATGTTTGATCACCTTGGTCAGCAAGCGGCGGTTAGTGTATTGGATATGATTTTTCCAGCGCAAATAATTAGCGCCGACCCCTGGGTTGTGAACCGGGGTAGTAATGAGCAAGTCACCGTTGGTGATTTCTATACGGTTTCTCGTGAGGGCAAAGACATTAAAGATGCTTCGGGCATTTCAATTGGCAAATTACGCAAAAAGGTTGGCCTGGCTAAAGTAAGCCAGGTTCAGAAAACGTTCTCCGTTCTCTCAGTAGTTGAAGGTGATTTTAAAGTCGATGATTTAGCTATAGCTCAGAAAAAAGAAAGCAGTTTAGTATCTGGAAAAACGGCACCTTCGTTACATAGAGGTTCAAATATAGAGGGTAAGTCTGCTCAGCGGCCTCGTTTAGCTGTTGGCCTTGTTAAAGCTCATTCTACGGCTTCGACGGGTATTGATGCTAATTTACACATACCCGCTTTTACTGACACTTTAATTTCTCGTTTAGCACAAACTAAACGCTTTCAATTAATTGACCGCCAAGAAACCGACCAATTGATTAATGAGCAGTTAGCACAGGCGATGGCAGAGAACCGAGATATGGTGTCAGCGATGGGCCAGTTAAAAGGTGCTGATTATATTGCTATTGGGAGTGTTGCTAGTTTTACGATAGAAGAGCGAACAGCCCGTTTGCCGGGTTCTTCTCGTACGTTTGTATCACAGGCAGGACATATTGACGGCAATATGCGTATTGTTGATGCACGCACTGGCGATATTATGGAGTCACGTAAAATTTCTGTGAGTCAATCGGTAGAGAAAACGGGCTCTGATACTAGGATTATTTCTGAGCTTGCAGATACATTTGCTGACCAGGTTACTGTTAATTTAATGAATGCCATATACCCTATCAAGGTGGCTGCTATTGTGTCAGGTGTTGCTTACATCAATAGAGGTACCGATGGTGGTTTATCTGTTGGTGAAAAACTTCGTGCCGTTCGCCCAGGCGAAGCGATCATTGACCCAGATACAGGTGTTCAACTAGGTGTGGCAGAAGCAGAGCTAGGTACTGTTGAGTTAACTGAGGTAGAGGATGCTCGCTCAAAAGTAGCGGTAAATGGAATCGCTTTGTTAACAGGTGATATTTTAAAGCGACAGGAGCGCTCTAAAGGTCGGCTTAGTCAGCAAGGGTTGGCATCAATAGCTCCACAACGTACGGGTGGTGATGCGACAAAGAATGACGGGAAGGTGCTGACGTTAGCGGTAGGGAAAATTAAAATAAATCCTCGCGGTAATAACCAGCAATTAGTGGGGATTAATGATGCGCGTATTACCAATGATTTGATGATTAAATTATCACAATTTCCAGAGTTCGATATTATGGAGCGTAAGGAGATTGATCAGATTTTGGATGAAAAAGCGTTTACTTCGATTGCAGCGGGTTCAGCACCTGACAGTACGCTAACCGAATTGAAGGGTGCTGACTACCTTATTCATGCTGCTATTGATGATTTTCTGATTCGTACAGAAAGAAAAGAAGTGCCTTATACCAATGAGATTCAAATACGTTACTTTGGTACGGTGGAGGCTGGTGTTCGATTAATTGATGTCCATTCTGGCCGTTTAACTAGTGCTATTAAGGTGAGGGTTAATGAAAGGATTAAGAAAGTAGATAGTCATGCGCTTGCAGTAAATGATTTGTTGGACCTGTTAACAACTGAAATAGCGACTCAAATCAGTGATGATTTATCGGCTCGTCAAAAAGGTGAGTTAGTCCCCATAGGGCGTCGAGAAAAACAAGCTGAAAGCAAGCCAGCCCCCGCCGTTAGACGGCCAAATTTCTAATTTCAGAGAGCCAGCAAATCGTTATGAATTCTAATAAATTAATAATTCGTATTTTTATTATCTGTATGGCTTGCTTTTCTACAAGCTTGTTTGCTTTTGATGCATTATCGTCATTTTCAAAAGCGGTGAGTGCAGTAGGTGACGCTGCGGTAAAAAATACAACAGAAAAAAGTGTTGCGACAAAGCCTGCTTCATTGAAGGCAGGGGTAAGCTCCAATAGAAAGGTTGCTTACGAAGGCTATACAAGAGATATGTTAGCCATTAAAAATATGATTTCATCTGGAGAGGTTGAGCAAGCGATTAAATTACGCCAAAAAGGTATTACGGATCCAAATAAACTTGATTTGTTGGCTAATTTAGAGCTGGGGCTGATGGCGCTGGATGCAGAAGATGTGACGTTGGCCCAAGCAAGTTTTTCCAGTGCAGAAAGATCTCAAGTGGCTAAAAAAGAGAGGGGTAGTGTTTCAAGCTTCTTATCAGGTTTAGGATCTGCGGGTGTCTCAACAATCAGTGGCAATGAAGAGTTGGGTGAGTATCCAGGTGTTGGTTTTGAACGTGTCTTGATGCTTAATTACAAGTCGATAGCCTACCTGCTAGAAGGTGACCGTAATGCGTATAACGTGACACGGCGAGCGATTGATTTACAAAACATGGAAAAAGAAGCATTTGATGAGAAAATTCGTGAAGCGAAAAAAGAAATAGCTAAAGAGGAAAAAGAGCAAAAAGAAAAAGGAGCCGAGCTGGCAAATGTTGGTTTTGGTTCAATAATAAAAAATCAATACAAAGGCTCTAATAAGCAAGCATCTAAAGTAGCCAGCGCATTTGTTAATCCATTCGGTTTTTATGTTGCAGGCGTAGTACAAGAGCTGGATAGCTATGAAGATAGAAGTCTTAGAGATAATGCTCGAATATCCTACAAAAAGGCGCTTGAGCTTAATCCTAAAAGTGATGTTATTAAACAAGCTATTAAGGACATTAAAAAGCCCGCGTCTACGGAGCGTCGTTTGGTTCATGTTATCGCAGGCGATGGTTTTGCACCCGAGAAAAAACTTCTGAAATTTGACCTTAGCTTGGGGTTTGGGCCGCCAACAATTATTGAGTTACCTATTTATGAGGCAGTAGACTCTCAGGTATATCGTATTGAGGCACAAACATCGACTGGTAAACGTTGGGCTAGACTCTCTGAAGTAGCCGATATTACGGCTTTAGCGTTGCGCCATCAAAAAGAAGCAGGGCCATTAGCACAATTACGTATGATGACGACGGTTATACGTAATGTTGTCGAAGGGCATGCCTGGAATCAAGCTGCGCAAAGTGCAGGAGTTTTTGGTTCGTTGGTTAATAAGGTGAAATCTGAACGGGATAAAATGGTCCACCCTGATACGCGTTCTTGGACAACATTACCATCAAGATTAATGGCTGCACGATTTTACGTCCCTAAGTCTGTTTCGCAGATTAAAATCGCCACTTATAATAGGCAAGGTAAACGTCTGAGCAGTAAGCTCGTCAAGATTGATAAAGGTAGTCATAATATCGTTTATGCAAGATCGTTAAATAAAACGTTATATACGGCTAGTAGTGACAAAATGTGGGTGAAAGTGAAATGAAAACTATATGTATATTGATAGGCTGTATTTTCTTAACAGCGTGTAATACTGTTGACAGTATTGGGCAACACCCGACTGTTCGAAATCATCAGCAAAATACAGTTAGTACAGCGCACGCACGTGCTCGATTGATTGCTGGCTCAAAAGACTTGGTTGGAAAGATAGATCTAGTTGATGTTCGTTTTGGTTCAGTGGGCCAGCTTCAGCGCGCAGAGGTATCAGTGCAAAATTTATCTAATAACCGTTATTCATTGGAATACATGTACTCTTGGGAGGATCAACAAGGCTTCAGCATAAACCAAAATACAGTTTGGAAGCGTTTTAGCTTAGGCCCAAGGGAAATAAAAAGTTTCCAAACACTTGGAGTCACACCTCAGGCATACACCTTAACGATGACTGTTAGATTACCTGATGATTTCTTTATTCACCAAGAAAAAAGCAACCCTGACCGATAAAGTGATGCTCAATTTTGACTAAAACTTCAGACTAAATAAATAGGATATTTATGAAAACTTTAAAAATTTCAACCTTATTAGCGGTAGCGGCTGTTCTGTCTGCCTGCCAGACTAACCCTCTTATAACTGGAGGCCAGTCGAATGTGTCAATAGTGGGGTCGGGTGAAAAAGGGCACCTATCTGCTGAACTAACTATGGCTGATTATACTGAGCTGGCAGAAACGGTAACTAATAAAATGCTATCTTCCAGCCTGGTACAAACATGGGGCAATAAGAGGCCCCGACTGATTTTGGCTAAATTAAGAAATAATACAGATAATGAAAGTATAAGGATGCAAGATATTTATGATCGCATTACCGAAACATTACTGAACTCTGGGTTGTTAAGGTTGGTCGATACATCGGCGACAAGTTTCGACTATGTTGTACGTTCTGAATTATCGTCTAATCGTCAATTTGGTTCTAATGGGCAACAGCTTGTTGGTTATAAATTAGAATTAAAAATGATGACTTTAGATGGTGAAATGAAGGGGCAGTGGTCCGGCTTGCTAACGTTGGCAAAGGGTAAAAGAAGTTTTTTATAACATAAATTTATTTAGTTTATTTCATTAAAAAGGGCTCTTAATAGGAGCCCTTTTTAATGAAAATTTTTATCTATCGGTTATAGATGTACATCGTTACTTCAAAACCGAAACGTAAATCTTTATATGTTGGTGTTTCCCATTTCATGATGTTTCTCCTACTAGTCTGTTTTTAATGCTTATTATAGTCAGTAAATTATTGAATTAGTTCAAGTATAGGTTTATTGCAGATGAAAGCAAGTACTTATGTTTTTCTCAATTTTAACTTTTATTTTGTGCTAACGACATAGCTTAGAATTTCAATCACCTGCTCAGGCGTTGTAGCCCATGCGAGTGCTGCGGCATCTACTTCTTTAAGCGGGTGAATAATATCTTCGGCATGCAATGTAATGTAGGGCGTACCCAATGCAGCGCAATAACCGGCATCAAACGCAGCATTCCATTGTTTGTACTTATCGCCAAAACGAATAATCGCTACATCACAGTTTTCTATTAATGTTTTAGTGCGTATCGCGTTCACCTTGGCCGATTTATGATCGCGCCAAAAACCGCTGTCTTCAGCGCCTAATACATCGCCCGCGCCATCACTTGCTTCATGATTTGTTACGGCGGACGAAAATGAAATTGAAAGGTCGCTTTCTTCGCAACCCGCTATTATTTTTTCTCGCCAATCGGTGTGTATTTCACCAGAAAGGTATACGTTTAATTCCATTGTTTATTGCCTTTGATTAATTTGGGTTTTATTAAATTAGTGCTAACGCTTTGCTAAGCGGAAAATAATTTTTGCTTAAAATAAGCGACGAAGGAGCAAAAACCAACTGTTATTTATTTATTTGAGTGAATTGTTATATGCCAATACGCTATGATGTACCAATTAATGTACATGAACACTTTGGAGTTCCACATGGATGCAATAAGTTATACCGCTGCTAGAGCAAATTTAGCAAAGACAATGGCGCGTGTCTGTAATGATCACGCACCAATTATTATTACACGTAAAAGTGAAGATCCTGTTGTTATGATGTCGTTAGAAGATTATAACGCCATGCAGGAAACTACATATTTACTAAGATCCCCTGCAAATGCTAGAAGCCTTTTAGAATCCATGGCCGAGCTTGAAACTGGTAACGGAACTGAAAGAGAGCTTATTGAGTGAAGTTAACATTTTCAACAAAAGCTTGGGAAGAATACCTTTACTGGCAAACCACCGACAAAAAAATACTTAAACGTATTAATTTACTCATTAAAAATATCCAAAGAACTCCTCAAGAAGGTATTGGCAAACCTGAACCTTTAAAGCATGGATTATCTGGATATTGGTCACGGCGTATAAACGATGAACATAGGATCGTTTATAAACATCAATATGACACTATTCTAATTGCACAGCTCCGATACCATTACGGCACATAACGTTTTAAGTAAGACGCGCGCGTCTCTTTGCGCGTCCCAGTGAGCATAGCGAACGACTTGATTTTTTTGTTATGTTTATTTAGATTTTTGATGAAAGGCTGAAATAATACCGACAAGAGTGCCGCCGCCTAGAAGTGTTGCTACCCATGGTTGGTCATGTAGTACGGCAAAGCCAGCTAATGCAAGTGCTGACAAACTTACGATTAAGCCAAAAAATTGACCAAGTCTTACTTCGCTTTTAGTTGAAGTTATAGCTAGATGCTCAATATTTCTTTGGTGCGAAGCATCTTCCTCAGCCATTCGTAGGATTCTTTCTGCGGCACCGGGCACGATACTATCGTAGCCACTTAAAATTGAAGGAGGCGGTATTGGCCCACTAAACTGTTGATGGGTAACTTGGTTTGTGACTTGTTTTTGTGGTGTTTTTTTGGCGCTTACGGATTTATTTTTATTTCGATTGCTCATTGCCGAATTGCTCTATAGATTTAGAGATATAACTACCTGTATTCTCCCAATGAGACCGCATGCGCTCAGCCGCTGTTTGCTTAGGCACTAATTGGGCGTAATTAGTGTTAGGAAAAATGCTAAGCAAGCTGCCAACGCCTGTAATAAGGTTTTTGGTAAGAGATTTCATAAGATCATTATTACTATTACTTTCAATAATAGCAAGGGTAGTTAATATTCAGGAGAAAACATAACGCCAAAATAAGCGCCTCTTTTGTCCGCCGCTTGATTTTTTTGTTAGGCGATTTTACACCGCCGACATTACGAGTTTAGCATGATAGAAATTACCGCCACAAACCCAAACCAAATTTTGCAACCGCCACGAAAAATAAACAAGACAATTGCACGAATAATAACAGACGAGCCTAACAGTGTTAATAAGCGGTGCTTATTAATCACGTATTAATGGCACATAAGTGGATAGTACTTCCATGTATTGTGATATTAAGAGTCAAACGTGGACCTTTTATCGCCTTAATTTTTTTGACATAGCACGGTACATCCGACTTTAAATTATGAACAAGTTGGGCACTTTGGGTTGCGCGGTAGTTGCATGCTTTGCCATTCCATTGATAGGCCGTCGAGCAATAACACGCGGCCTTGTAGTGATTTGCCTGCGCCGGTCAAAACCTTAATGGCTTCTAAGGCTTGCATGCTTCCAATAATGCCTGTGATGGGTGCTATTACGCCGTTTTCAGAGCAGCTTTGTGCCACCGCGCCATCGCGTGGGTATAAGCAGTTGTAGCATGGGCACTTTTCGTCGCGTGAATCAAACACGGAAATTTGTCCCTCAAACCGAATAGCAGCGCCGGAGACTAAGGGGGTTTTAGCGGCAACACACGCATCATTAATGGCGAAGCGAGTTTCAAAGTTATCGCTACAATCCACAACAAGGTCGGCTTGTTTAACTTGTTCTAATAACTCATCGCCTTCTAGCTTTTTGTTGATGGCTGTAATGTTAATTAGCGGGTTGATTGCGTGGAACGTTTGTTTGGCCGATTCAACTTTGGATAGTCCAATGTTGTTTGTTGTATGAGCAACTTGGCGTTGTAAATTAGATAGGTCAACGTCGTCGAAGTCGCTAATAACCATGTGCCCAATGCCTGCTGCTGCAAGGTAAAGCCCAACGGGGCTACCTAGCCCGCCCATGCCAATAATAAGTACACGTGAATCGAGTAGTGTTTGTTGGCCTTCAATGTCAATCGAAGGCAGCATAATTTGCCTGCTGTATCTTAATAGTTGGTCGTCGTTCATGAGTATTTGGGGGTCGTTTTTGTTGCAATTATATTAACTGAGTTTTGTATCCATTGCTTGACAGCTAGCAAGCAAAGGCTATTATTAGCACTCTTTGTGGTTGAGTGCTAACTCACCAGCAAAATAGAATGAATTTTAATTGTATGGATGGGGTTGATTTATACAATCGTCGCCCCATATCCGTATAGCTATTTATTGAAATCGTATTAAACAATTAGGAGATTGATACATGAATTTACGTCCATTAGGTGATCGCGTCATTATTAAACGTGTTGAAGAAGAAGCATTAAGCGCAGGTGGTATCGTGCTTCCAGATTCAGCAAAAGAAAAACCAAGCCGCGGTGAGATTCTTGCTGTTGGTAATGGCTCTACAAATGACAAAGGCGATACACGCCCAATGTCTGTAAAAGTTGGCGACAACGTATTGTTTGGCAAGTACGCAGGTACAGAAGTTGAAGTAGACGGCAAAGAATTATTGGTGATGAACGAAGGCGACATCATTGCGGTTGTTGAGTAATTTAAAATTTAAATAAGGAAAAGAAACATGGCAAAGCAAGTTAAATTTGGAGATGACGCACGCAGCTTAATGGTTGAAGGCGTTAACATCTTAGCAAAAGCAGTAAAAGTAACCTTAGGTCCTAAAGGTCGTAACGTTGTTTTAGATAAAGGTTTCGGCGGCCCAACCATTACTAAAGATGGTGTGTCTGTTGCAAAAGAAATCGAATTAAAAGACAAGTTCCAAAACATGGGCGCGCAAATGGTTAAAGAAGTTGCCGCTAAAACATCAGATGTTGCGGGTGACGGAACAACAACGGCGACTGTATTAGCGCAAGCTATTTTAGCTGAAGGCATGAAGTCGGTAGCGGCTGGCATGAACCCAATGGATTTGAAACGTGGTATTGATAAAGCAGTGGTGGCTGCGGTTGCTGCGATTGAAGAACTATCTGTTCCTTGTGCTGATACTAAAGCGATTGCTCAAGTGGGCACTATTTCAGCGAACTCAGATGAATCTGTTGGTGAAATTATTGCAGAAGCAATGGATAAAGTGGGCAAAGAAGGCGTTATTACCGTTGAAGAAGGCTCAGGTCTTGAAAACGAATTAGATGTGGTTGAAGGCATGGAATTTGACCGTGGTTACTTATCACCTTACTTTATCAACAACCAAGAAAACATGAGTGTTGATCTAGAAGAACCGGTTATTTTGTTACACGACAAAAAAATCTCAAACATCCGTGATTTACTTCCAATTTTAGAAGGCGTTGCAAAAGCAGGTCGTCCTCTATTAATTATTGCTGAAGACATCGAAGGCGAAGCATTAGCAACATTGGTTGTTAACAACATGCGCGGTATCGTTAAAGTAGCAGCGGTTAAAGCACCAGGTTTTGGCGATCGTCGTAAAGCGATGTTAGAAGATATTGCTATTTTAACGGGTGGTACAGTCATTGCTGAAGAAGTAGGCTTAACACTTGAAAAAGCAACACTTGAAGATTTAGGTTCTGCTAAGCGCGTAACCATTACTAAGGACAGCACAGTGGTTGTTGATGGTTCTGGTCAAGCGTCTGATATTGAAGCACGCGTTACGCAAGTTCGCGCACAAGCCGACGATGCAACATCTGACTACGATAAAGAAAAACTTCAAGAACGTATGGCTAAATTAGCCGGTGGTGTTGCTGTTATTAAAGTTGGTGCAACCACAGAAGTTGAAATGAAAGAGAAAAAAGCTCGCGTGGAAGATGCGTTACATTCAACACGCGCAGCGGTTGAAGAAGGTGTGGTTCCTGGTGGTGGTACAGCGTTAATTCGTGTATTAGGTACTGTTAGCGAAGTTAAAGGATCGAACCACGATCAAGATATCGGTATTAAAATTGCGCTACGTGCGATGGAAGCGCCTTTACGCCAAATCGTTACTAATGCAGGCGAAGAAGCATCAGTGGTTCTTCAAGCCGTTAAATTAGCCAGTGGTAACGAAGGTTACAATGCGGCAACAAGCGAATACGGCGACATGATTGCAATGGGTATTCTTGATCCAGCTAAAGTAACAAGAACAGCACTTCAAAATGCTGCATCTATTGCTGGTTTAATGATTACTACAGAAGCCATGATTACCGATGAGCCTGCTGAAGAAGGCGCTGCTGCTGGTGGCATGCCTGATATGGGCGGCATGGGCGGCATGGGCGGCATGGGCGGCATGGGTGGAATGGGCGGTATGATGTAAATCGACTTCCACGTCGTAAGATTAAGAACCCCGCTTTATGCGGGGTTTTTTTATGCTTAAGAAATAATAGTTTTAATTGTAATGATGGGTGTTCTCACTAAATTAACAGGCTTGAGGGTGATATAGCGAAGACTTAATTGTAGGTTAAAGAACAAAGAGATTTGTGGGGTTTGGTTGCTTGCAGAAAATGGGTTGATACCCGTTTCCGTAAAGGAGTGCAATATGCCAAACGAGGCAGATTATGAGCTGAGCTGATTTGCGAAATAACGGTAGCAAGCAAAGCGAGCGGGCCGAAAAACCAAGAAACCAAGAAACCAAGAAACCAAGGGGTGGGTAACTTTCAAGAAACCAAGAAGTCGGATAACTTGAAATGAGTTTGGTTAGTCAGCTCTAAAAAACGCCATAGCTTGTTAAAACGGCTGTCCTAAGTTGCACTTTTCCCAAGTTTTTGACGTTCTTGCATCAGGTGCTCTGATTTACCCATAATGAGCTGGATGCTAGAGAATCTCAATTTAGCGTATGCTTTATGTTATATCTGAGATAAATGGGTAATCGGTATATCCCTTGCTGGTAGCGGCATAGAAAGTTGTTGGATCGGGCGTGTTGAGTGGTGCATTAGTTTGAAATCTTTCCAACAAATCTGGGTTGGCAATATAAAGCTGGCCAAATGCGACTGCATCAGCTTCTTTTGAATTTAATACAGAGCTTGCGCTTTCTTTTGTGAGCCCTTGGTTGGCAATATAAATCCCACCGAACGCTTTTTTTAATTTAGCTGCAAACCACTCATCACTAACACGCTCACGGGCGAAAATAAAAGCAATTTTACGTTTACCCAGTTCCTTTGCAACATAGCTAAATGTACCCAGTAAATCAGAGTCACCCATGTCGTGTGCATCCCCTCTTGGGGCTAAGTGCATCCCAACCCGATCTGCACCCCAGACGGAAATAACGGCATCAGTAATTTCCAGCATAAATCGAGCGCGGTTCTCTATGCTGCCGCCATAATTATCCGTTCTATGGTTCGTGCTGTCCTGAAGAAATTGATCTAGTAAGTAACCATTTGCGCCATGAATTTCCACACCGTCAAACCCTGCTTTTTTAGCATTTTCAGCACCATGGCGGAATTGTTCTATGATGTCTTGGATTTCATTCAACTCTAATGCACGTGGTGTCACAAAAGGTTTTTCTGGGCGAACTAAACTAACATGGCCTTTAGGTTGCACGGCGCTGGGGGCTACTGGCAATTGACCATCAAGGAATATCGGATCAGAAATTCGCCCAACATGCCATAACTGCATAATGATCCTTCCGCCTGCTGTGTGTACAGCATCGGTGATTTTTTTCCAGCCTTCCACCTGCTCATCAGACCAAATCCCTGGGGTATCCGCATAACCAACGCCCATCGGTGAGACGGCTGTTGCTTCGCTGATAATTAAGCCGGCTGTACTACGCTGCACATAATATTCTTCCATTAACGCATTAGGAATACGGCTGCTTCCTGAACGGCTACGGGTAAGAGGAGCCATGACAATACGGTTTGGCAATTCAAACGCACCAATTTTTATGGGGTCAAATAAACGGGTCATATGTTTTTCCTGATGTGTAGAAAGTGGGTCTTTGAGAATTTTAACACTGTTTACGCTAGGGCTTATGGAATATAAGTTGAGCTGTTGAGTATCAATAATGCTTTGCTAAAAATAACAAACGTTTATTTAAAAATAAAGCTCTGTTACGTGTTTGTAGTTCAATTTGCTGTTGTTTTCTCTGGGATTTGAAATTCTTAAACCTGCGTTCTGTAGAGTGAGAGTGGAGGTTCATTTGTGTTGTGATTAAAGTTGAAAAGAGCCCCGCCGTAAGGGGGTAAAAGCTAAACATAGTTATTTTTGATTGATGGACTACACTAGTTTTACATACTTGCTTATTAAGGTTGAAAATCATGCCGGAAGAAAAACAAAATAAAATGTACAGCTTTTTACAAGAGGATAAAATTGATGAATTTAATGGCGCTCGACAAGCAGGGAAAGAGGTTGATTTAACAAATGCGAAACTTCGTGCATTTGATTTAAAAGGCGCTAATTTAAATGGTCTCGATTTATCGGGAGCTTATTTCAAGAATGCAGACTTAAGAGGGGTTGACTTGAGTGATTGTCAGTTGGAAGGCAGTAGTTTCTTTAATGCAAAAATAAGCGGTGTGTATTTTCCAGCAGAGGTAAGCCCTGAAGAAATAACGCTTTCTTTAGTTCATGGTACGTGCATCCGAATCTCAAGGTAATTGGTATCGGTTTCACTTAATCAAAATTCGCGGTAGTGATACACTCTTCATGTTAAATATTACTTGAAGAGGTTGGGTTATGGCGGGTCATAGTAAGTGGGCGAATATTCGTTTTCGTAAAGGTGCGCAGGATGCGAAGCGTGGGAAATTATTCACTAAACTTATTCGTGAAATCACCGTAGCAACAAAAGCCGGTGGCCCAGACCCAGATAATAATCCTCGTTTAAGAGCAGCTGTTGATAAAGGGCTGTCTAACAATATGAAGCGTGACACCATTGAAACGGCGGTTAAAAAAGGCAGTGGCACGACTGATTCAGAAAACTTTGATGAAATCCGTTATGAAGGTTATGGCCCAGCTGGCACAGCGGTAATTGTCGATTGCTTAACAGATAATAAAAACAGAACAGTAGCAGAAGTTCGCCACGCCTTTAGTAAAGCGGGTGGTAACTTGGGTACCAGTGGTTCGGTCGATTACATGTTTCAAAAACTCGGTGTGATTAATCTGTCGAATGAATTAGACGAAGATAGCTTAATGGAAGCAGCTTTAGAGGCGGGTGCGGATGATGTTATCACGCATGATGACGGTTCGTTTGAAGTGTTGACGCAACCGGAAGAGTTTATGGCTATACGTGATGGCTTGGTTGAATTGGGCTTTCCACATGAACAGGCTGAAGTGACCTTGAGGGCAGATAATTTATCACCGGTTAGTCAGAAAGACGCGGAAAAAATTCTACGTTTATTGGATGTATTGGAAGATTTGGATGATGTGCAAAACGTTTACTCAAATGCTGACTTCCCCGATGAATTAATGGACAGTGCTGAGTAAGCCATCGTATGCGTATATTAGGAATTGATCCCGGCTCACGAACCACTGGTTATGGCGTTATAGAAGTGTTGGGGCGAGAAGTTAAATATATTGACAGTGGTTGCATCCGAACCGGTGGTGGTGAGTTACCCGCGCGACTGAAGAAAATTTACTTGGGTGTTCGAGAAATTACTGAACATTACAAGCCACAAGAAATGGCAGTAGAGCTAGTGTTTATGGGCCGTAATGCTGATTCTGCATTGAAGTTAGGACAAGCGAGAGCGTCAGCCATTTGTGCGGTATTCGACCATGAGATTGCAGTTTTTGAATATGCGGCTCGTCAGATTAAACAAGCATTAGTCGGAAAGGGCGGTGCGGATAAAACACAGGTTCAACATATGGTGAAAATTTTGTTAAAACTACAAGGCAATCCGCAAATGGATGCCAGTGATGCGTTAGCGGTCGCACTGTGCCATTTCCATACAGATCAAACGAATCAAGCATCAGCAAAGGCATTGGCATGATTGGTTTTTTGCGTGGTACAGTGCACGAAAAACAGGCACCGCACGTTGTTATTGATGTAAATGGCGTCGGGTACGATATTGAAACACCCATGTCGAGCTTTTTTAATTTACCGGCGTTGGGCGAAAAAGTGTCCATACGTACACACCTTGTCGTACGAGAAGACGCACATATTTTATATGGCTTTTTAACAGAACAAGAGCGGGCACTCTTTAGAAGTTTGATTAAAGTAAACGGTGTGGGCCCTAAGGTTGCACTGGGTATTTTGTCGGGCGTTAGTGTCGACGATTTCTGTTTATGGGTGAGCGATAACAATGTGGCTGCTCTTGTGCGCTTGCCCGGTATTGGAAAAAAAACCGCCGAACGACTTATAATCGATATGAGAGATCGTCTTCCAGACCAGCTAGGTAGTGCCACGAATGTACCTTCGGGTGTTAGCGTTCAACCAACCTCATCTATTGAAGAGGCTATTAGTGCACTAGTAGCGCTTGGTTATAAGCCTCAAGATGCAGAAAAGCGAGCGCGGGCAGTGGCGAGTGATAACGCAAGCAGTGAACAAATTATTCGTTCTGCCTTACAATCAGCGGCAAAAAAATAAGCACTCATTATGATAGAAAGTGATCGACTCATTAGTTCTGATAATTTGCTGGATGATGAAGCAATAGACAGGGCTATTCGGCCTAAAAGCCTCGAAGACTATATCGGTCAGCCTGCTATTCGTGAGCAGATGGAAATTTTTATGTCGGCTGCTCGCGCACGTTCGGAAGCGTTGGACCACGTGTTAATTTTTGGTCCACCAGGTTTAGGAAAAACAACGTTATCGCATATTATTGCCAATGAAATGGGCGTGAACCTACGTCAAACATCTGGGCCCGTGCTCGAAAAAGCCGGTGATTTAGCAGCGTTATTAACCAACCTTGAAGAAGGTGACGTTTTATTTATTGATGAAATACATCGTCTTAGCCCTGTGGTGGAAGAAATACTCTACCCAGCGATGGAAGATTATCAATTAGACATTATGATTGGCGAGGGCCCCGCTGCACGCTCAATCAAATTAGATTTACCCCCATTTACCTTGGTCGGCGCAACAACGCGTGCCGGTTTGCTTACTTCACCTTTGCGTGATCGATTCGGCATTACCCAGCGATTAGAATTTTATAATGATGATGATCTCTCACATATTGTTCAACGTTCAATGGATATTTTAGCGCTGCGCTCAGATACTGAGGGTGCCAGAGAAATTGCTGTTAGATCACGTGGAACGCCTAGAATTGCTAACCGTTTACTTCGACGGGTGAGAGATTATGCCGATGTAAAAGGCGATGGCGTGATTACCGCTGATATTGCAAACAAAGCACTGTCAATGCTGGAGGTTGATAAAAGTGGGTTCGATAAATTGGATCGTCGTTTGTTAAGTATTTTGATAGACACGTTTGATGGCGGCCCAGTGGGTGTGGATAGTTTGGCAGCGGCATTAAGTGAAGAGCGTGGAACGGTTGAAGATGTGTTGGAGCCTTACCTTATTCAGAAGGGTTATATAATGCGCACGCCAAGAGGCAGAATGGCTACTCGTCATGCGTATCAACACTTGGGTTTAAAGCCACCGGCTAAAAACCAAGTTGATTCAGACGAAGATGAATAAAAAATGGGTTCAAACGATCTTATGATGCACAGTGATCATCAATGGCCTATTCGGATTTATTATGAAGATACCGATATGCAGGGCATTGTGTACTATGCAAATTACTTGAAATATCTTGAAAGGGCACGTACCGAGTTTTTGCGCAGTAAAGGCTTTGAACAAGGTGCATTAATTGACGAACAGGGTGTGGCATTTGCGGTAAGGGCCGTTCAAATGGATTACCTAAAACCAGCAAGGTTTAATGATAATTTGCTGGTGATGACCAAGGTGGCTGAATTAAAGCGCGCCTCGTTGATTTTTCATCAAACGATCATACGGGAAGACGAGAACCGTGAAATAATAAACAAAGCGGTAATAAAAGTCGCTTGCCTAGATGCAAACAGCATGAAAGTTAAAGCCATTCCAACCAAAATGATAGAGACACTAATATGACCACAGATTTATCCATTGTTCATTTGATAACGCAGGCAGGCCCTGTCGTAAAGCTTGTGATGCTGATATTAGTGATGGCATCGTTTGTATCATGGACATTTATTTTTGCTAAATATAAAGAATTTAAAACGGCATTCAAAGTGACCGAAACGTTCGAGAAGCGTTTTTGGTCAGGGATAGATCTGAACGAGTTATCTCGCCAGGTAGGGTCTGATCACCATAATAAAAGCGGTATGGAAAGTATTTTTCATATGGGGTTCCAAGAATATAAACGTTTAAATTTGCAAGAAGGCATGGAGCCGATGCACGTGGTAGAGGGTGCTAGACGTGCGATGCAGGCACAATACACGCGAGAAATGGACTTACTGGATAATCATTTACCCTTTTTAGCGACCGTCGGTTCAACCAGTCCTTATGTCGGTTTGTTTGGAACGGTATGGGGTATTATGAGTTCGTTTCAAGCATTGGGTAACATGAAGCAAGCAACATTGGCCTTAGTTGCACCGGGTATTTCAGAAGCGTTGGTCGCCACAGCGATGGGTTTGTTTGCTGCGATACCTGCGGTGGTCGCTTATAACCGTTTTTCAACCAATGCTGATCGACTGGCTACGCGGTATGAAACCTTTATGGATGATTTTACGACCGTGTTGCAACGCCAGGCGCACATCAGCATGAATGAGAAAAAGAATGGCGCGTAGCAATAAACGCCGACCGATTGGCGAAATTAATGTGGTGCCTTATATCGACGTTATGTTGGTATTGTTAATTATTTTTATGATTACCGCGCCGTTAATCCAGCAAGGGGTTGAAATAGACTTACCACAAGCAGATGCAGAGCAAGTGGATGACAGTAATAATCAGCCACTGGTTGTTACCGTAGATAAGCAAGGGCAGTATTTTTTAGATGTTGGAGAGAATACGGATAAGCCGATTTCAACCGAAACCTTACAAATAAAAGTGGCTGCTGTGTTGCGAAATAAACCGAAAACACCGGTGATGATTCGTGGTGATAAAGGTGTAGCGTATGGTGAAGTAGTCCGTGCGATGACAACGCTACAAGCGGCAGGCGTACTCAGTGTTGGTTTGTTAACCGACCCTAGTAATTAATCAATATAACGTTTATGGGTTTATTTAAGAAGTATCCAACCGCGGTCATTTTATCGGTTATTTTTCATTTAGCACTGATCGGCTTTTTTGTGTTTGGTGTGAATTTAAGTGAGAAGAAGCTGGAAACGAAACCACCGGTTAATATCGTAAAAGCAACCACTATTGATGAATCTAAAATAAAAGCAGAAGCAAATAAACTCAAAGAACTGGAGCGACAAAAAAAGCTAAAAGAAAAAAAACGCCTAGATGATTTAAAAAAGAAGCGTTTAGCTGAAGAGAAAAAAATTACTGATTTGAAAAAGAAGCAAGCTGATGAGAAGAAGAAATTAGCTCAAAAAAAAGCTGACGAAGCAGCGAAGCAAGCGAAAATAAAAAAACAAAAAGCATTAGAAGCAAAGAGAAAAGCTGACGCGGCGAAGAAAAAGAAGCTGGCAGATGCCAAAAAATTGAAAGAACGCTTAGCAAGAGAAAAAGCTAAAAAATTAGAAGCGGCAAAAGTTAAAGCGGCACAAGAGCAAGCCGATAGAGAGCAAGCGTTACGTGAACAAGCGGCACAAGAAGAAGAGCAAATGCGTGCCCAAGCAGCAGTGGCGAGTTATACCGATTTAATTAGGCAGAAAGTTGAGCGTAACTGGATACAGCCGCCGAGCGATATCTCTGGGTTATCTTGTGTTGTGCGTGTTCGTTTGATCCCAGGTGGGGACGTGGTTGACGCGCAAGTGATTCAGTCGAGCGGGAATTCTTTTTTTGATCGCTCTGTTGAACTTGCAACCAGAAAGGCAGCACCTTTACCATTGCCGAATGATCCGAGTTTGTTTAATTACTTTAGAACACTTGAATTTTACTTTAGGCCAGGGGGCTAGCGAAGCATGCAAAAAATTATAAAAGTAGGGCTAATAATCAGCGCCTTATTAAGTTTCTCAGCGATGGCTGAAGCGTTGAAAATTGAGATCACCCAAGGCGTTTCATCGGCGCAACCTATTGCTGTCGTGCCTTTTTCAACGACGCAGGTCGCCGGTGGTTTGCCCGTGGATATTGCTCAAGTGGTGAGTGATGATTTGGCTCGAAGCGGGCGGTTTAAACCTTTATCGCGTGTTGATATGTTGAATAAACCTTCGACGGCGGAGCAGGTTAACTTTCGTAATTGGCAGGCGTTAGGGCAAGACAATCTCGTCGTTGGTAAAGTGATCCCCGATGTTAGTGGTAAGTTGCTTGTGCAATTCCAATTATTTGATGTTTATAAAGGCGAGCAATTAACAGGCTTTAGTATTCCTGCTAATCGATCAAGTTTACGGGGTGTGGCGCATCGCATTAGTGACTTAATTTATGAGAAATTAACAGGGCAAAAAGGCGCATTCAGCACAAGGATGGCGTACGTTACCTCTATGCCCGGCTTGAATGGTAAGCCAGAGTATAAAATTCAAGTAGCGGATGCTGATGGCTACGGGGCAAAGACCATTGTGACTTCATCAGAACCGATTATGTCACCGGCTTGGTCGCCACGAGGCGACAAAATTTCTTATGTTTCATATGAGGGGCGGCGGTCTTCTATTTATACGCAAACTCTAAGAACAGGTCAGCGTGAAAAGCTACGTTCTTTTAAAGGCATTAATGGCGCGCCATCTTGGTCACCTGATGGGACTCAATTGGCACTAACACTGTCGAAAGACGGTAGCGCGGATATTTATATCTATAATGTGATTACTCGTTCATTTCGTCGTTTAACAAGAAGTTATGCTATCGATACAGAGCCAGATTGGTCGCCCGATGGGCGTCAAATTATATTTACCTCGGACCGTGGCGGTAAACCACAAATTTACCGTATTTCCGTTAATGGGGGGCAGGCAGCTCGGGTCACTTTTGAAGGTTCGTACAATGCGCGTGCTAGCTATTCGCCAGATGGCAAATTCATTACGATGGTGCAACGTGTGAAAGGTCAATATAGAATAGCCACCTTAGATTTAAAAACAGGGTTTACCAGTATTCTCACCAATGGCCAATTAGATGAGTCACCAAGCTATGCGCCAAATGGGAGTATGATTTTATATTCTACCAATGATGGCTTGAAATCCATATTGGCTGCGGTATCATCGGATGGCAAAGTAAGGCAAAAACTGCGTCTACAGGGTGGCGAGGTAAGAGAGCCAGCGTGGTCACCTTTTAAGATACAGTAAATAAAATTTTATTTACTGTTGCAATGGGCTTAATTCACTAAATATTAAACGTAACCGGGGAAGTAAAATGAAGAGATATCAAAAAGTAATGATGAGTTTATTATTATCGACTGCATTAGCAGGTTGTAGCATGTTTGGCGATGATGAAAGCACGACGAGCGGAATAAACGGTACTAACGATGTAACTGGTGGTGCAAATACCGCAGGCATGGGTGACGGAAGCGATTTTGTAGGCCATCCGCTAGATAACCCTTCTAGCCCTCTAGCAACAAAAGTTATTTATTTCGCGTTTGATAGCAGTGCGATTGAACCTCAATATGAAGCTGTCTTAGCCGCACATGGTGCCTATTTAGCGTCAAATGCTGGTGTTTCAATTTTTGTTGAAGGTCATGCGGACGAGCGTGGAACACGTGAATACAACGTGGCTTTAAGTGAAAAGCGTGCAAAAACAGTTCAAAACTTATTGTCTCTACAAGGAGCCTCAGGCAATCAAACAGAGGCTGTTGCATTAGGTGAAGAGAAACCAGTGGCATTAGGTCATGATGAAACATCTTGGCATTTAAATCGTCGCGTTGAGCTTATTTACCCAGCACATTGATTAGTAAAAAAATAGTCGGGCAACTTGTTGCTCTAAGCATAGTCAGTGGAGCTGCTTCGGCAGCTCTGCCGCCTGTTATAGATGGAAATGTACGCGCGCAAGCACCTTCTACGTCGGTTGCTTCGTCTAGCATGGTAGGCATGTATAACCGCCTCGAACAGCTTCAGCGGGAAGTGCAGCAGATGCGTGGGCAATTAGAAGAGCAGTCTTATTTAATTGAAACACTGAAAAAACGCCAGCGTGATTTATACCTTGATACAGATAGGCGCATCGTACAATTAGAGTCAGGTAAGGTTCCGTCGACATTGGTAGGGCAAGCATCCTCATCAACTATTAGTCAGGGTGCTTCAGCACAAGCGTCCCAGCCGATAATTAATCAAGCTAATGAGTTGAATGGGCAAGATAAGCTTGCGTACGATAAGGCGTTTTCAAGTTTAAAATCAGGTCGTTACCAACAATCAATTGTTGATTTTTCATCGTTCGTTTCAGCTTTTCCAAATAGTGTTTACGTACCCAATGCCTTGTATTGGTTAGGTGAGGCGAGTTATGTTAACCGTGACTTTAAACGAGCTTTAGAAGAATTTAGCAAGGTGGTATTGCAATATCCTTCTCACTCAAAAGCTAAAGACGCTATGTTAAAGGTAGGCTTTATTCAATATGAGAATAAACAGTGGAAGCAAGCGCGCGAAACCTTAGAAAGGGTTACTGTGACATTCCCTGGCACAACAGTAGCCAGTCTTGCAAAGAAAAGGCTTGACCGACTAAGCCAAGAAAAACACTAAATACGTTCTTAATTTTTAGTCTTAATTGTCATGCCGAAAGATACCTTACGTATTACCGAAATTTTTTACTCGCTTCAAGGTGAAGGTAAAACAGTGGGCTTGCCAACTACGTTTATTCGCCTAACAGGCTGTCCACTGCGCTGTGGCTATTGTGATACGGAGTATGCTTTCCATGGTGGTGAAACGCAGAGTATTGATGATATTTTGCAAAAAGTGGCTCAATTGGGTGCGCGCTATATAAATGTCACCGGTGGAGAGCCATTAGCGCAAAAACGCATACATGATCTGATGAATCAGTTATGTGATGCGGGTTATTACGTTTCATTGGAAACTAGCGGTGCGCTGGATATCTCAACAGTCGATAAGCGTGTTATTAAAGTTGTCGACGTAAAAACGCCAGCTTCTGGCGAGGGTGATAAAAACCTTCACGAAAATTACCAATACTTAAGTCAGCAAGACCAAGTTAAATACGTTATTTGTAATAAGGCCGACTTTCAATGGTCAAAAGAGCATATGCAAAAACATGGTCTAACAGAAAAGTGTGAGGTTTTGTTTTCTCCTGTACAAGGTGAGCTTCAAGCAACTGATCTTGCTAACTGGGTCTTAAGTGATAAATTACCGGTGAGGTTTCAAATTCAGTTACACAAGTATTTATGGGGCGATGAGCCGGGTAAGTAAACAAGCATTAACGATCAAATAATGACAAAGAAAGCAGTTATATTAGTGTCGGGTGGTCTGGATTCAGCCACCGTATTGGCGATAGCAAAAGAACAAGGTTATGAATGTTATGCACTTAGTTTTGACTATGGGCAACGGCACAATTCAGAATTAGAAGCGGCCAGTCGTTTAGCTAAAACGTACAAGGTAGCAGACCATAAAATCATTCAATTAGGAATGGGCGAGTTTGGCGGCTCAGCGCTAACAGATGACGAGATAAACGTACCAACCGAGCACGGCTCAGGTATCCCTGTTACTTACGTGCCAGCAAGGAACACAGTATTTCTCTCTATAGCATTAGGGTGGGCAGAAGTGATCGAGGCATGGGATATTTTTATCGGTGTCAATGCAGTGGATTATTCTGGTTACCCAGATTGCCGTCCAGAATTTATCGACGCTTTCGAAAACTTAGCGAACTTAGCCACAAAGGCAGGTGTAGAGGAGGGCGGTTTTAAAATTCATACCCCGTTAATCAATTTAAGTAAGGCGCAAATCATACAAAAAGGTGATGCCTTGAATGTTGATTACAGCGCAACAGTTTCCTGCTATCAAGCCAATGTTAATGGTGAGGCATGCGGCGAGTGTGAGTCATGCCGCTTACGTCAGCAAGGGTTTAATAAAGCCAAGGTTGAAGACCCTACGCGTTATATGAGTTAAACGAACTGTGTTTGAATGAAATACACGTTTAAAAAGCATATTCGGCTTGCCTTTTTTCAGCAATCGGGTATCATTCTCGCCTTCTTGGAGGGTCGTTAGCTCAGCCGGTAGAGCACCGCACTTTTAATGCGATGGTCGCGCGTTCGAATCGCGCACGACCCACCACTCCAAGACCTTGTCATACAAGGAATTCAAAAGACTTGCCCGTCAAATTAAATTAATACGAAAGGCAGAAGACGCAAATTCTGCATAACTTATTAATTTATGAGGCTGTTCAATGAGCAAAAAACACTAAACTTATAATTCACCTAACCATGGGTTCTTGATGCCCCGATCTATTCGTTTTGTGGGGGTGTTGTAATGGCTTACATCAGAACACTCGATAATGGTAAATACCAAGCAACGGTTCGGCGCAATGGTATTAGAAAATTTAAAACGTTCTCCACTAGAAAAGCCGCCAATTGATGGTCTGCAAAGTTTGATAAGCATATTAAGTTAATTCCTACACTAACCGATACGCAGCTACTTTCAATATCCGATGTCGCTTCCTTTACGATTAATTAAACCTAGGTAGTAATAGTAAATAATTTATTCAAGTGGAGATATAAATAAAACTATGGCTAGCATTACAAATGCGTTACATTGTCATTAATAATAGCCTATTGAAAAATTCAATGTCACCAAAGAAAACAACCACACTCAACTTACGCGTTGATCCAGCCATAAAAGAAGCCATTAAAGAAGCGGCTACCCGTGAGCACCGTAGCGTTGCCAATATGATTGAAATGCTGATACGTCAGCACTGTGAAAAGGAAAGCATCATCATTCACGAACAGCACGGACTGTTTAACGATAATGAATGAAAAAACAATCAGAGCGTTGGTCGAAGCAGGCGCGGTTAAAAAAGTACTAATGGTAGCCGATGGCGCAACTATACACGTTGATATAGTCACTCAGGGCGGCGCTACAACCGTCACCACGCTCAAAGGCGCAATCAAAACATGGGCAACGATAGATGCCAGTGCAAAGTGGGTTAAAAACCTAGGTCTTGGGCGTATTCAGTTGGTGGTTGATAAGTGGTTGCCAGGGCAGAAAGGATTAAATATATAACCGTTCAAGAAAAATAATAGCCCAACCTCGTGGAGGTATTAGCAAACATCCATTATTTATTACTTAAAGCAACATGGGTATCAGGTTAAATATTCCCGATAGGGAATAATTTGTTGTGCCAGGCTGAATTGTTATGTATATTTACCGAGCGGGAATATTTGTTAACAAAGGCATCTAAAAGATGAAACCATTATCGAACGGGAAAATATTAAGCGCTAAATCATTGGGTGATGTGATTCGTCAGCAACGAAAATCACAAGGGGCGACACAAGTTGAATTTGCCTCATTATGCGGTGTGGGTGTGCGCTTTGTATCTGATTTGGAAAACGGTAAGCCAACGGTTGAACTGGGTAAAGTATTGCAAGTGCTCAACAGCCTGGGTTTGGAGCTGGCTATTCAGCCACGAGGTTGGACACACACTGCTTTAGCCAATAAAACATCAGGCACAACATCGTGAGCCAAGTGCTGGATGTGTACCTATCAACGGAACGCGTAGGGAAACTAAGCCTAGATGATGATCGACGTTTTGTATTTAAGTACCATCCAGATTGGGTGGCAGGGCATGATTCACAGCCGTTATCATTAAGTCTCCCTGTACGTGCAGAGCCTTATCATGACGAATTTGCCAAACCCTTTTTCGCTAATTTATTACCTGAAGCAGAAATAAGGTATTTAATAGCGAAAAGCTTAGGCCTGTCAGAAAAGAATGATTTTGCTCTACTAGAAGCCATAGGGGGGGAATGTGCGGGTGCTGTAAGTTTGTTCCCTGAAGGAACCATACTGCAAACGCATAAGGATTATAAAAAACTTGATGATGAGGCATTAAATCAATTAATTTCTGATTTGCCTTCACAGCCGATGATGGCGGGTGAACAAGATATTAGGCTATCGCTTGCAGGCGCACAGCATAAATTACCCGTTTTTTATGATGGGAATGAGATCAGCATACCAAGAGGCGTGGCGGCCAGTAGTCATATTTTAAAACCGCCAATGGTGCATTACCCTAATACCGTTGAGAATGAATATTTCTCCATGCAATTGGCCGAAAGAATAGGCTTAAACGTTCCCGAAACACAAATTTTACATAAAGCAGTACCGTTATACCTCATCACACGTTATGACCGTATTCGTAATAAGCAGGGTGACCTCATCCGATTACCTCAAGAAGACTTTTGTCAGGCAATGGCCATTCCCCCTAATAACAAATATGAAAAAGAAGGCGGCCCAAGCCTAAAGGCGTGTTTTGAATTAGTGCGAAACCATAGCATTCAGCCAGCCAAAGATTTAAACGAATTACTGAATTGGGTCATATTCAATGTCTTAATTGGCAATGCGGATGCTCACGGTAAAAATGTTTCATTCATGCTAACACCAGAAGGGCCGTTACTAGCCCCCTTTTATGACCTGATGAGCACAGCAATTTACCCTAACCTAGCTCAAAAAATGGCCATGAAAATAGGCGGGGAAGGCCGACCTGATTGGATCATTGCACGACGTTGGGAACAGTTTGCTGAAGACATCGGCATCAAATTTAAACTCGTGAGGGAAAGGTGTGTAGACATGGCGAATACACTCTCGACAATATCAGTTGAATTGGCATCTGAATGTCAGCAGCAGAGCGAAAATGAGTCTATTAAAAAAATAGTCGCGTTGATTGAGCAACGTAAAAGCAAGATCAACACTATTTTCAATACAAATAAATAACGACATATAGAATGGACGTAAAACGTGGCTGGTGAATGCAGCAAACATGGGGTTATTGATGTTGAAATAGGCAGTAGAACTGCCAACATGCGGAATATTAGGTGTAGCGAAAACGGGTAAAAAGCATAGGTGTCGAGCGTATATAAGTTGCTTGATGAAGAGTGACTGCTTGGGCACACGGAGTTCAAAGTGTGATACTCATTAAAAAATATGCCACGACACTCGTAATTTGAGATATAACAGGGACACAAGTTAGACCATTGGATACAAGGATTGTTACGCGTGGGTGATCAAGGAGCTCTTTACTATCAATATTGGGGCAAGGCAAAAGCTAATGAAGGCACGGGTGTAGCTTATCATTTGCTGCCATATCATTGTCTGGATGTAGTAGTAGTAGCTGATATTTGGTGGAGGAGCAGCCCAAGTATCAGGCGTAGTTTTATAACATCAACATGTTTATCAGAAAAACAGGCTCGTGCTTGGATGATGTTTTTTATTGCCTTGCATGATTACGGAAAATTTGATCTTCGTTTTCAGCGCAAAGCGCCAGAAGCATGGAGGCAGGTTAATCCTGAATTAAGCAATTTGGGGACGAAACTTAGCACGGATCAAATAAAGAATTACTATCATGGTTCCGCAGGACTTTACTGGTTTTATCAGGATAACAATGAACGATTCGATCAGGGTGACGATGATTTTTGTTTTGATGATAATGATGAATGGGAATCTTGGTTAAGTTGGCTGGCTCCTGTCGCGGGGCATCACGGCGTTGTTCCTGATGATTATGAAAAAGGGAATGATAACTACCAGTTACCTGGCGCAGTATCAGAGCCTTTACGCGAACAACTCAAAGAGGCGCGTTTACAGTGGTTAACGTGTTTAGCCGATTTATTTTTAAGCCCCGTTGGTATCGGCTTAGATCATTCACCCCCTATTTTTGATACGACAAAAAACGGACAAAGTGCAGCAACGATGCTGGCGGGGTTTTGTTCGGTTTGTGATTGGCTGGGTTCATCAGATTTTTTTTATTACGATAATCAACCTTGCGAAAACATTGAAAAACTCAAACTATGGTATCAGCAGCGATTATTGATTGCTGAAAATACCTTAAAAGCTTCGGGTATTATCGGAGAAATTAAACCTTATCAAAATATTGATGCGCTATTAAAAGGAAACTCTCCGCGCCAAGTGCAGTGTTTAGTGAATGATTTACATCAAGGGCAAAACTTAACCTTAATCGAAGCTTCGACGGGTTCAGGAAAAACAGAAGCGGCACTGGCTTATGCCTGGCAGTTATTGGCATTAGGACAAGCGGAAAGTATTGTTTTTGCACTGCCGACGCAAGCAACGGCTAATGCCATGTTAAAACGACTGGAAGAGGCCGCGCCTTTATTATTTGCTCAAGAAACGAATGTGGTTTTGGCGCATGGTCGAGCTAGCTATCAGCAGACGTTTATCGATTTAAAACAAGCCTGTGAATCTAAACCAGCTCAAGGCAAGGAAGAAGCATGGGTGCAATGTGGGTTATGGTTATCGCAAAGTCGTAAGCGGATATTTTTAGGGCAGATAGGCGTTTGTACGGTAGATCAAGTGCTGGTTTCCGTGCTGCCTGTTAAACATAAATTTGTACGTGGTTTTGGTATCGGTCGTAGTGTGTTAATTATTGATGAGGTTCATGCTTACGATAGTTATATGTATGGTTTATTAGAGGCGGTATTAACGCAACAACGCTTGGCTGGCGGCAGTGCGATTTTATTATCGGCAACTTTGCCCTTTCATCAAAAACAGCAACTGAATAGAGCCTGGGGGAACTCGTTAGATAATGATAACGTTGCCTATCCATTAATCACTCAATGTCATGCAAGCAAGACAGAATGTTTTGATTTAAAGAAATTGCCTGATCAACAGCCTAAACCGTTAGATGTTCAGCTAGACTTGCTAAAACTTCCCCGTTTATTACCCGACGACAATTTTTTCAAGCGTTTATTACAAGCAGTGGTTGACGGTGCTCAGGTCTGTTTGGTTTGTAATCTCGTGGCCGATGCACAAGCTATTTATCAGATATTATTAGAACGTATACAAAGCATTGATAATTTAACGGCAGATCAAATACTACTGTTTCATTCACGTTTTACTTTTAGGGATAGACAGCAAAAAGAACAAGTGGTATTGAACTTATTTGGCGCAGAACCTCAGCCAAAAGAGGCTAGAAACAAAGGACATTTGTTAGTGGCGACACAAGTAGTCGAGCAATCACTGGATTTAGATTTTGACTGGTTGGTGACTCAGCTTTGTCCGGTTGATTTATTGTTTCAGCGTATGGGGCGTTTGCATCGCCATCAGCGTCATCGTCCAAATTCTTATAAAAATCCTTACTGTACCGTGTTACTACCAGAATCGGATGATTATGAATTGCATGAATTAATTTATGGCAGTAGCCGATTTTTGTGGCGCACACAGCAGCTTTTACAGAAGGCAGAAAATGTTGTTGTTTTTCCTAAAGCGTATCGAGATTGGATAGAGCCTGTTTATAAAATTGAAGAATGGGAAGATGAGCCAGAAGCTGTTATCAAAAGTTTTGAAAAATTTGAACAAGAAAGTGAAGCAAGTCGTTATAACGCATTAAGAATTGTCAGAGACAACCCAGGACTTGATGATACCGATGGTAATGTGATGGCACTTACCCGAGATGGTGAAATGAGCCTTAGTGTGGTGCCATGTTACCGCAATCAACAAGGCCATAAATGCTTATTAAACGACGATGTTATAGAAACACTAGAAGAAGCCAAATATTTTGAAACACTCAACCTTAATAGTGTTGCTGTACCTGCGAGTTGGGGGAAATACGAGCGATTAGACAAGCCTGATAAAGAGGGCGTTATTTGGCTGGAAATGAAACAAATAGCAATAGAACACTTTATGGGGGTTGTCGGCGATTATGAGTTTACTTATCAACCAGAGACTGGCTTGAGTCGAATAGAAACATCAGAGGAAAGGATATGAATTTATTAACAGCTGCCTGGATACCCATTCAGAATCAAGGCATTTATGAAAAAATCACCCTACAACAATTGCTTTGTGGGGAAAAAGAGGGTGATATTTATTTGCCGCGAGATGATATGGAGCTGGCCTGTTTGCAGTTATTGAGTGCAATCACACAAACTTTATTTACACCTGAAAATAAAAAAGCCTTGGGGAAATATGTCAACCAACCTTTAACGCCTGAGGTTTATCAAGCGGCTGTTCAGGATAAACTGAACTGGTTCGATCTTGATCATCCTGAGACGCCGTTTATGCAGTTTCGTGGTGTGAAATCCACGGATGCAACCCCGATGAATAAGCTAATGGCCGGGGTAGCCGATGGAACCAATAAAACCTTTGTCAATCCACAAGGTTTAATCGAAGGTTTATGTCACGGTTGTGTAGCGATTGCGCTTTTTAACGCGGCAAACAACTGTCCCAGTATGGGGGGCGGCTTTAAAGGTAGTTTGCGGGGCAGTACACCCATCACGCTATTGATTAAAGGCAAAACGCCAAGAGAAACTATCTGGCTGAATGTCCTAACAGAAGAAACAATCACGTCAATTATGCCTTGGTATGAAACCACTAAGGATCAAGTACCCAATTATTTAACTCCGATCAATAAAGGCGATACGATACAGGCTTCAGCCATAGGCTTATTGAGAGGCTTGTTGTGGCAACCTGCGCATTTTGAGTTATTGCAAGCCACTTCCGAGCAACAACGATGCAGTTGCTGCGGTTGTAATGAGCCAGTTTATACTGGATTTAATAAGGAGAAATTCAGCTACACCATTGAAGGCGTATGGCCGCATCCTTTATCGTCCCGCATTTTTACCATTAAAGCAGGCAACAAAGAGGAAAAATTTCCATCCTTTACTACGAATGCTCCGACTTGGACACATATGAGCCGTTTAGTAGTCGATCAGCAAAGCGATAAAGGTGGTCAGCAAGCCGCCCCAGTGATAAAGCAGGCGAGAAAATTTATTGCGTCAGCGAAAATGCAATTAATTGTCGGAGGCTATCGAAATAATCAAGCCACTATTCTGGAGCGTCGGCATGATTTATTTAGTCTGGCACAAGGCTGGACTGAACATGTTGAAGTTATTCAGCAAATTATTCAGAATGGGTTGGCTTATAAAACAGCATTACGCAAAGCCTTGTACCTATTTGCTGTGGGCATAAAAGATAAAGTGAATGGTTCTGGAGTGAACCTATGCGATCCTGTGGAGGCTATTTATTACCAGCAAACTGAAAGCTTAATGCAGAAAAGTTTGGCACAGGTACACTTTGAAGCGCCTGAAGATGATCTTGACGCATTACAGCAACAACTAAAAAGCATTGTTAAAGAATTATTTAATCAAGCCACAACCCCTTATCGACAAGAACCCAAAATGCTAAAAGCCCTAGCGATGGCTAGACGTTCCTTACAGAAATATTTAAAAGACTTAGAGCCACAAGGAGAAGAAAATGAGTGAAGGAGAAAACAAACTGCCGGATTTTCTGGCGATTTATCAACGCTATCAAAATCTAAAGCCTGGCCCTAAAGCCGAATTAAAAAGAGCGGTTAAGCCCAGTGATTTAATTGAAATACCTGCTTTCTATCATACTTTGCAAGGTGAAAAAGGCAATCAACAGCTACAACGTCTGTTATTTTGTTTGCCCATGATTAGCCATACAGAGAATGGCGACTCTTTAGGCAAAGCTCTGGCGAAAGCCAAGATTAACGAAAAACGTCTGTTTATGGTAATTCGCTCTGAAGAACCTAATGATCTTATTCAGTTACGACGCTTATTAAAGCAGGCAAACCCTACAATAGATTGGCTGAATATGGCTAAAACACTGTATTACTGGAACGATATTGCTAAACGTAAACTATTAGAAGATTTTTTCTATTACCAAACGAACGCTAAAACCAAAGCAACTGCTTAAACAAGGAGTAATAATCATGAACGAGAACTTTATTAATTTTCACATTTTAATTTCACACAGCCCCTCATGTTTAAATCGTGATGATATGAATATGCAGAAATCGGCTGTTTTTGGGGGCAAACGCCGAGTTAGAGTATCTAGTCAAAGTTTAAAGCGGACGATGCGACACAGCGATTATTATCGGCAGCATTTAGGGGCACCCAGTATCCGAACAAAACATCTATGGGATCCTGAGAAAAATAACCTGAAAGAATATGTCCTAAAAGCACTAAGTGAACGGTTTGATAAAGAGCTGATTGAAAAAACCATTGAGTTAATCAGTGGAAAAAAATTAGATTCGGAAACCAAAGTAGAAAATGATGCTGTAGCACCATGGGTATTAGAGGAAGTCGCTTATTTTTGTGATCAGGTCAAAGCAATGGAAATGGAGAGCATTGACCCTAAAAAACTACAGAAACAAGTGGAAAAAGACAGCATTGCATTTCGACAAGCTTTAGCAAGTGGGTTAGATATTGCTTTATCAGGGCGTATGGCAACTTCTGGCTTGATGAGTGAAATAGGTCAAATTGATGGCGCATTAGCTGTAGCTCATGCCATTACAACACATGCTGTTGATGCCGATATAGACTGGTTTACTGCCGTTGACGATCTACAAGAGCTTGGCTCGGGTCATTTAGACACGCAAGAATTTTCTTCAGGGGTATTTTATCGTTACGCCAGTTTGAATCTCAGACAATTACAACAAAATTTAGGTGATGCAAGCCGTGAACAGGCCTTAGAGATTGCAGCGCACGTTTTACATATGCTAGCAACGGAAGTCCCCAGTGCAAAACAACAAAGCTTTGCCGCTCATAATTTAGCGGATGTTGCATTGGTCAGTTTTTCAGATCAGCCTATTTCTTTGGCAAATGCTTTTGAAAAACCAATAAAAGTAGCTCATAACGGTGGTTTTCGTGAACCCTCGATTAAAGAATTAAATGCTTATTGGGATAAAGTACATCGTGGTTATGGTTTGACTGAACGTTGTGCAGAATTTTCTTTGGAAGCTATTGATTTGCCAGAGGATATAAAACAACAAGTCTCTTTACCAAAGTTAGAAAGCTGGGTACGTGCTAATGGTCAAAATACTTGAATGTAGCGAGGAAATATCATGCGTGAATTTCTAATATTAAAGCTACAAGGTCCATTGCAGGCGTGGGGGAAAGAAACCTTTGAAGGCTTGCGGCCTTCTGAGTTATTTCCTGGGCGCAGTGTTTTATTGGGCTTGTTGGGCGCTTGTTTGGGCGTAGACCGAACAGATAAGGCAGGACTGCAAGCCTTGGCAAGTAGTGTGGCGTTTGCGGTGCGAGTTGATCAGAAAATTGATGAGTATGGTCACAAAATAAACATGCAGAAAATGACTGATTATCATACCGTTAAAAATGCACGTGTTCATTATCAAGGCTTAAAAAGCCATGAAACCATTCAAACATGGCGCGAATATTGGCAAGATGCCTGCTATACGGTTGCCATTTGGTCACAGGAACAAGCGGCTATTTCATTATCAGATATTGAAAAGGCCATAAAGCAACCTGTTTATACGCCTTTTTTAGGCAGGCGTAGTTGTCCTATTACGCGTCCGTTATTTGAAACAAAAATGCAGGCTGAAACGGCTTTGATGGCACTTGCTCAGAATAGCGAAATAACGATGACTATTTATAGTGAAGAATATAGTAACAATGCTAGAGAGATAAGGGTGCGCGATGTGCCGATTATTCACCAGCCACGACAGTTTGCCAGTCGTAAAGTGTTTATGACGACAACAAAAGGAGCGGCTAATGTATCTTAGTAAAATTCATATTCCCTGGACGCTGGCTAAAAATAGCTATGAACTGCATCAAGCCTTATGGCGTTTATTCCCAGAACGTGACAATGAAAACAGAGACTTTCTGTTTCGTGTGGAAAGTTTAGAAAAAGGTGTAGGCTCTAAAATATTATTGCAATCGGCAACAACACCGCAATTATCTGAGGGTAGTCCGGCTATTCTGGGTATGAGAGACTATAATCCAGCTTTCACGCAAGGCCAGAGATTACGTTTTCGTTTACGGGTTAATCCTATAAAAACCATTAAAGATAGCGATAAAGGCACAGTAGAAAAAAAGGGTAAGACGTTTACCAAAACAGTTCGAGTACCTTTATTACATGAAGAACAGCAACAAGCCTGGTTAGAACGTAAATTACATGATTTTGCACAATTGGATTCTTTAATCATTCAGCCAGAACCTGTTTTGTATTTTCGTAAAGTGAAAGAAAAGCGTAGCGGTAAGATTCAACCCGTTTTATTTGAGGGGATATTAACGATTTCAGAGCCTGAGCTATTTTTTGAGCAGTTACAGAAAGGCATCGGCCCAGCGAAAGCTTTTGGCTGCGGGCTTTTGTCAATTGCTAAGGCTTAACCTTGTACTTAATTAAGAAATATTTAAACAATAAATGACATTTACTGCATTAAAACCTATACCTATGAAAGACCGCATTTCGATGATATTTCTTGAATACGGTCAGGTAGACGTAAAAGATGGTGCATTTGTTTTAATTGATAAAACAGGTATTCGGACCCATATTCCTGTAGGTGGTATTGCTTGCATTATGCTTGAGCCAGGCACAAGAGTTTCACATGCAGCAGTTAGGTTAGCCGCGCAAGTTGGCACTCTTTTGGTGTGGGTCGGGGAAGCAGGCGTTCGCTTATATGCATCAGGTCAACCGGGAGGGGCGAGGTCGGATAGATTGTTGTATCAAGCAAAACTAGCCCTAGACGATAGTCTAAGGTTGAAAGTAGTCCGTAAAATGTATGCTTTACGGTTTGGAGAGGAACCACCACAACGTAGAAGTGTGGATCAGTTACGAGGTATTGAAGGTGCACGCGTACGCAGCACATACAAAATATTAGCCAAGCAACATGGCGTAAAGTGGAACGGTCGGCGCTATGATCCGAAAGATTGGGAGGCAGGTGATGTGATTAACCAATGTATAAGTGCCGCAACATCATGTCTTTATGGGATAACAGAAGCAGCTGTATTGGCAGCAGGTTACGCGCCTGCCGTTGGGTTTATACACACAGGAAAACCGCTATCATTCGTATATGACATAGCGGACATCTATAAATTTGATTCAGTTGTTCCGTTAGCTTTTCAAATTGCATCAAAAAATCCTTATGCGCCAGATAAACAAGTTAGGCTCGCTTGTCGTGATATATTTCGAGAGCAAAAAATACTGAAAAAAATCATTCCATTGATTGAAGATGTCCTAGCTGCAGGTGATATTTCTCCGCCTAAGCCACCTAAAGAATCCGTGCCACCAGCAATTCCATTAGCAAAAGGTATTGGCGATGAAGGGCATCGAAATGATTAAATTATGGCCATGACAGTTGTTGTGACAGAAGCAATACCACCTAGGTTGAGAGGTCGGCTTGCGATTTGGTTATTACAGATTCGTGCAGGTGTATATGTAGGTGATTTATCACAGCGTGTGCGAGAAATGATCTGGCAGCAATGCCAGCAGCAACAAGAAGATGGCAATATTGTTATGGCATGGGCAACAAATACAGAGTCAGGTTTTGATTTTCAAACATTGGGTGAAAACAGGCGAATTCCAGTCGATTTAGATGGGCTAAGAATGGTTTCATTTTTGCCTATAGACGATGAAAATGATCTTTAACAAAATAATATAAATTTAACCTTATTGTTTGGTAACCAGTAACTGGTCTAAAATTACTCGGTAAATCAATTATGTACAATAAGAGCGTTCCCCACAAGCGTGGGGATGAACCGCGCTAACAGATCAAGAAATAGCTCAGGCAAGAGCGTTCCCCACAAGCGTGGGGATGAACCGTACCCTATATTTGGCGCCTTTCTAATTGATGAGCGTTCCCCACAAGCGTGGGGATGAACCGCAGCCACTAGCTGCGGACATAAAAAACCCGCTGCGTTCCCCACAAGCGTGGGGATGAACCGCGACCTTTGGTGATGCGCTAGGCGGTATTGAGGCGTTCCCCACAAGCGTGGGGATGAACCGGTATGAGCCAGATACCGGAAATGCCTACGAGTGCGTTCCCCACAAGCGTGGGGATGAACCGGGTTTCATTACCGACTACGCATCAATACCTAAGCGTTCCCCACAAGCGTGGGGATGAACCGCCGCCATCCCTTATTTTGACGACCAAAACCTAGCGTTCCCCACAAGCGTGGGGATGAACCGTGTTTCTAGTGTGTTGAATATTCAAAGTGTTAGCGTTCCCCACAAGCGTGGGGATGAACCGCTCTGCATTAGTCGGTGAAGAACCCGCAACAGGCGTTCCCCACAAGCGTGGGGATGAACCGTTACTAACACAACGTTTGCGCCGAAAACATTAGCGTTCCCCACAAGCGTGGGGATGAACCGTGAAATGTAACGAGTCCGATTTGAGCGCCTTGGCGTTCCCCACAAGCGTGGGGATGAACCGAGCAAGCAGTAGACCTAAAACCGACTTAGCAAGCGTTCCCCACAAGCGTGGGGATGAACCGGTTATTGACGGTGACATACAGCTACCAAACGAGCGTTCCCCACAAGCGTGGGGATGAACCGACTGTGTTTGATGGCTCGTATGGCGAGATTATGCGTTCCCCACAAGCGTGGGGATGAACCGTTATACAGCTTGGTTCATTTAGTGAATCATCTGCGTTCCCCACAAGCGTGGGGATGAACCGGCTGCTTAGTTAATATTTGCAGCCCCGTTTCGGCGTTCCCCACAAGCGTGGGGATGAACCGCTTTATCGACATGGCCGTCTTGTCAGGCCGCTGCGTTCCCCACAAGCGTGGGGATGAACCGCATGGCGCACGACATGGAGTGATCGCTATTGGCGCGTTCCCCACAAGCGTGGGGATGAACCGATACCGCTATTTATATGCTGGCCGATATTCAAGCGTTCCCCACAAGCGTGGGGATGAACCGCTAGACGACACAATTTCTCCGGTCAAACTGGGGCGTTCCCCACAAGCGTGGGGATGAACCGCGACCGTTCAATCTCTTCCCTGTCCGGCAGGGGCGTTCCCCACAAGCGTGGGGATGAACCGTTGAATTTAGACGGCCCACCAATTTTACCCCCGCGTTCCCCACAAGCGTGGGGATGAACCGGAGTCAATAATGTCTAAGAAGGATTTTAGTTAGCGTTCCCCACAAGCGTGGGGATGAACCGGTGTTTACTTGTTCGCGGGTTAGGTCGGTCATGCGTTCCCCACAAGCGTGGGGATGAACCGAGCTAAATAACGACACAAACGAGTTCGCTAAAGCGTTCCCCACAAGCGTGGGGATGAACCGGGAGATTTGCTTATGTGCCTTCCTCGCTGATCGCGTTCCCCACAAGCGTGGGGATGAACCGCGACAAAACCATTATGGGCAATGCCAGCAAAAGCGTTCCCCACAAGCGTGGGGATGAACCGTCTTATGTTTTTAGTATCATCCATGCGTGTGAGCGTTCCCCACAAGCGTGGGGATGAACCGTTTTGATCGGCTAAGGCTTGATCAAACCCCAGGCGTTCCCCACAAGCGTGGGGATGAACCGCCGCATCACCCATCCAAACCGTCACCCGCTCACGCGTTCCCCACAAGCGTGGGGATGAACCGGTAAATGCAAACGTTGCAAAACATGGGTTAATGCGTTCCCCACAAGCGTGGGGATGAACCGGGCGTCCATCGCATTGCAGCCACCTTGATACAGCGTTCCCCACAAGCGTGGGGATGAACCGTATTAAGGGAGTCAGCTCTTCGATAGTAGCTTGCGTTCCCCACAAGCGTGGGGATGAACCGAGAAGGCAACACAATGTAATCATTAAATAACTGCGTTCCCCACAAGCGTGGGGATGAACCGTAAGCCTACAAATACAGCGGTTACAGCAACCCGCGTTCCCCACAAGCGTGGGGATGAACCGTTCTTTGATTCTTAAATTAAGCCGCTTATTCTGCGTTCCCCACAAGCGTGGGGATGAACCGGAGTACCTGGCTAAAAATGGACGTTGAGAAAAGCGTTCCCCACAAGCGTGGGGGTGAACCGGGAATCCGTAGCACCGGGAGCTAACCACTACCGCGTTCCCCACAAGCGTGGGGATGAACCGGGCTTTACGACGAGTTTGAGCAAACGGGTAAAGCGTTCCCCACAAGCGTGGGGATGAACCGCGGTATTGGAAAAGCATTGGGCCCGAATTAGAGCGTTCCCCACAAGCGTGGGGATGAACCGATTTCCTAGTCAGTTTACCCACATCAAGCAACGCGTTCCCCACAAGCGTGGGGATGAACCGCATGATCAAATAATGAAAGCCACTGGCTTAAGGCGTTCCCCACAAGCGTGGGGATGAACCGACTGAACTTTGCGCTTAACCAACGCGGCTTAAGCGTTCCCCACAAGCGTGGGGATGAACCGATAGTGAGCAGTTAGTGAGCGCTCTAGTTGAGGCGTTCCCCACAAGCGTGGGGATGAACCGAGAACACTTCATTTAGAACAGAAAGCCATCGCGCGTTCCCCACAAGCGTGGGGATGAACCGCGTGTATTCATCCGCCGCCGTTGTTGCTGTTCGCGTTCCCCACAAGCGTGGGGATGAACCGGCGTTGTTAAAAGCGATGAGGCTACTGATGGTGCGTTCCCCACAAGCGTGGGGATGAACCATTTTAATGGTCTATTACAACGAAACCGCTGAGGCGTTCCCCACAAGCGTGGGGATGAACCGCTATAACCGAACCCACGTGGCTAAATTATATGGCGTTCCCCACAAGCGTGGGGATGAACCGGTCTACCCCTTGCCCCAAATTGATGCTCATTAGCGTTCCCCACAAGCGTGGGGATGAACCGTTGTGCGGCCAGTTCGGTTTTAATCGCCTTGGGCGTTCCCCACAAGCGTGGGGATGAACCGGCCGCGCCGATACTGATCGAAGATGCGTTGAAGCGTTCCCCACAAGCGTGGGGATGAACCGGCCGTCCCTTAGTTCACCGCATAGCTTTTCAAGCGTTCCCCACAAGCGTGGGGATGAACCGCGGTATTGGAAAAGCATTGGGCCCGAATTAGAGCGTTCCCCACAAGCGTGGGGATGAACCGATTTCCTAGTCAGTTTACCCACATCAAGCAACGCGTTCCCCACAAGCGTGGGGATGAACCGCATGATCAAATAATGAAAGCCACTGGCTTAAGGCGTTCCCCACAAGCGTGGGGATGAACCGAGTGCGCCATAGCTAAACCGCTGGTACATAGCGCGTTCCCCACAAGCGTGGGGATGAACCGGCCAGCATTACCCTTGGCATTAACGAGCGGCAGCGTTCCCCACAAGCGTGGGGATGAACCGTAATGACGCTATTAAACAACTGCCATTAGTTTCAACGCTTCTAATGAAATATGTTGCTTAGCCATTTAATAATTCGTGCGGATCCTTGGTTTTGGTAGTTAATGTAAATGGGTTGCAACCACTTGAAAGTTTTAGCTGATTTTTTAAGGACTGTTTAAATTCACCTAGTTAGTGGAAACTAAAGGTCCTTTAGAACTACTTTTATAATATTCTGATCAATTCGTCGTTTAACATTTGTAATAGAAGAGCTATCAAATAGTTAGTAAAATTCGATTAATAGCCTATACTCATCGAGAATAGAGAGTAATTTGGTCGTTGATATGAATTACAAACACTTAAGGTATTTTTGGACTGTCGCTAAAGAAGGAAGTATAGCGAGGGCCAGTGAGCGGCTTAATATCACACCGCAAACGATTAGTGGGCAGTTAAGTCTTTTGGAAGAAAGCTTATCTGTTGAATTGTTTGTAAAAGTTGGACGAAATATTGAAATGACCGAAACAGGTCGATTGGTGTTGGATTATGCGGATGAGATATTTTCTTTAGGCAGTGAGCTTGAGCAAGCATTGAAAAGCGGGCCTGAAGCACGTGCCCTGCAATTTCGTGTAGGTGTTGCAGATGTTGTTCCTAAAGCGATTGCTCAACGTATATTGCTGCCCGCATTACAAATGCCTGAACCCACTAGAATGATTTGCAAAGAAACAGGGTTAGATACACTGTTGGCAGAGTTGGCGGTTCATCGTTTAGATTTAGTGATCGCTGATCGCCCGATTCCGTCTACTGTTAGTACGCGTGGGTTTAGCCATAAATTGGGCGAGTGTTCTGTCAGTTTTTTTGCTACAAAATCCTTGATAGATCGGTTTAATGGATCTTTTCCATCATGTTTGAATGGTATGCCTATATTGCTGCCCAGTATGGGTAACCAACTGCGGGCCGATTTAGATCAATGGATCAGTGAGGCACGTATTTATCCCAAAATAGTGGCTGAATTTGATGATAGCGCGTTAATGAAATCGTTTGGTCAAGAGGGTGTCGGTGTTTTTATAGCACCTACGGTTCTTAAAGCAGAAGTTGAAGAGCAATATAAAGTTAAATCAATAGGTGAAGTTAATAAAATCAAAGAGAGCTTTTATGCAATTACTGTTGAAAGGCACATATCAAATGTTATTACGTCTGCGGTTATAAAGTCGGCTAATAATATTCTGTCGAAATGATTGTTATATAGGAGAGTTAAGCATGTTAGATGAGTTTATAAAAAGAGAATCGGCGAGTGGAATTTTATTAATTCTGGCAACTTTTTTAGCACTTTTATTTAGTAACAGCTTTATGTCGCCCGTTTATGAATATTTCTTACACATACCTGTGGAAATTCGTATCGGCCCACTAGAGCTTGATAAGTCACTTTCACACTGGGTGAGTGATGGTTTGATGGCTATATTCTTTTTGCTTATTGGGCTTGAGGTGAAGCGTGAAATATTAGAAGGGCATTTGTCGTCAATAAGGCAAATAGCGTTACCCGGTTTTGCTGCGCTTGGTGGAATGGTTGTTCCGGCCGTTATTTATTATTTTTTCAATAAAGATAACCCTGTCGCTATAGATGGTTGGGCCATACCAACGGCAACTGATATTGCTTTTGCATTAGGCATTTTATCTTTATTAGGCAATCGCGTTCCTGTTTCGCTTAAGGTGTTTTTGATGGCGTTAGCTATTATTGATGATTTGGGTGCAATTATCATTATTGCCGTTTTTTATACAGCAGATTTGTCTACCCTATCAATAACAGTAGCGGCAGCAGCATTGCTTGTTCTTATTTGTTTAAACCTTTTAGGTGTTAGTAAAAAATCAGCTTACTTTATTGTAGGTGCCGTTTTGTGGGTCAGTGTTCTTAAGTCGGGGGTTCATGCAACACTAGCAGGCGTTGCACTTGCTTTCACCATTCCAATAACTGGAAAGGATGAAAATAATCGTATTTTTTCGCCCTTGAAAGAAATTGAACATGGCTTACATTTTTGGGTGGCTTTCCTTATATTGCCTTTATTTGCGTTCGTTAATGCTGGGGTCAATGTGACGGATATTTCGTTGGATCAAATGTCTGGAGCAGTTCCGGTTGGCATTATGCTAGGTTTGTTTTTGGGTAAACAGCTGGGTGTGTTTGGCTTTAGTTGGTTAGCCATAAAGCTGAAATTAGCAACACTTCCTGACGAAAGCAATTGGATGCAATTATATGGGGTCTCAATCCTTACCGGTATAGGCTTTACGATGAGCTTATTTATCGTATCTCTTGCATTTGAAGACCCTAGTCTCTTTCAATATACCGACAAACTGGCCATTCTGCTGGGCTCTTTTGCATCTGGTATTGTTGGGTACTTGATTTTAAAGTGTTGCCGAAAACAGGCTACATAGAAGGAGCGTAGGTATGTCATCAGCCTATCTTGAAGACCTAATTATCTTGCTAGTGGCTGCGGTAGCGGTGGTGCCGGTATGCCAGACATTGAAACTCGGCGCTGTTCCGGGGTTTTTGATTGCAGGCTTGGTTGTTGGTCCATCAGGTTTAGGCTTGGTTAATAACCTAACTGAAATAAGCCACTTTGCCGAAATAGGCATCGCCTTTCTTTTATTTGTGATTGGGATCGAGCTTAAACCGTCGCGATTATGGCAGATGAGGCGGATGGTCTTTGGTTTAGGTACGCTTCAAGTGGTGATAACAGGCTTAGCCCTAGTAGCAATTAGTTATTACGTATTTGAGATACCGTTTAAAGCGGCGGCTATTATTGGGCCAGCGTTAGCGCTGTCCTCTACAGCGTTCGTTTTACAGCTACTGAGTGAACAACATTTGTTGAAGTCTACGTACGGTAGAACATCGTTCTCAATTCTTCTTCTACAAGACTTGGCTGTAGTGCCTTTATTGGCTTTTGTAACACTTTTAGGTTTGCCAGAGTTTAGTCTTGGTGATGACATTGGTTTGGCGCTGGCGGAGTCATTATTAATTCTAGTGGTGGTTATTCTATTTGGGCGTTATTTCTTACACCCTATTCTTCATCGAATAGCGCTGACCAAAATCCCAGAAGTTTTCACTGCCTCAGCTATTTTAATGGTGCTTGGCGTGTCGTTGATTGCCGAGAGCATTGGCCTTTCAATGGCGATGGGAGCTTTTATAGCGGGGATGTTGATGTCTGATTCGTCCTATAAACACCAAGTAATTTCTGAGATAAAACCGTTCAGAGGATTGCTGTTAGGCTTGTTCTTTATGTCAATGGGCATGTCATTAAACCTAAGTTTGCTCATTGAAAAACCATTATTTTCAGTTGGGTTAGTTGTTTTGCTTGTTGGCATCAAAATACTGATTTTATTCCCGTTAACCTATTTGTTCGGTTTAGGCAGGAAAAAAAGTTTAGCGGTTTCATTAATTTTGGCTCAAAGCGGCGAATTTGCACTGGTGCTGTTTTCCTTATCATTAGATTCAGGAATTTTAGAACCAGCCATTCACCAGCAACTGTTACTGGTTATTTTGCTGAGCTTGCTTATCACCCCGGTACTGGCTGATTGGGCAAAGAAAATGTTGATTAAAGAACGGCTCTCGCCAACAGGTTCTATTGCAGTGCCAACATTACAACCAATAATATTGGCTGGTTTTGGCCGCGTTGGGCATAGAGTAGGGGATATACTAAAACTGGCAGGAAGGCCCTTTGTTGCCATTGATATGGACCCTGACGTTGTAAAAAAATCGCAAGCCAATAACTTACCGGTGTATTACGGGGATGTTTGTAATAAAGGGTTACTTGATTCAGTGGGCGTTGGAGGTTCGCATATAGTGATAGTAACGGTCAATGACCTTGAAACATCAAAACTAATTGTTTCTTCTTTACGGGAGTCTAACCAAGATTTAGCTATTTATGTTCGAGGCGGTAATTCTTCAGAATGTAGTCAGCTATTAAAGCTTGGCGCGTCTGCCGCGGTGTCAGACACAATAGAAGCGAGTATTGAATTAGCCAGAATGGGCTTAGTTTCTTTAAAGGTAGACGAAAAAGAAAGGAAAAATATTTTAGCTAATTATGCTCATAATTATTATGAGCAAATAAAAAAAGCGAAAAAGTAAGGTGTTGTTTTTAATCTGTGATTATTGATGTAATTCTACCCATATATTCTTTCCTGATGTTCAGGCTGATAGGAGAGTATGTTCTCTTCTAAAGGCATCAGTTAGATAACTAAATATTTAGTGTTTATAAGTTGGTAATCTATTTATTATCAGCAATTAGTCAAAAATCTTTTTTATATCTGCAAATTTTGCTGTAACGGCATGTACATTGGAATAGCCCATTTCATGTAATCTTGCGGCTGCTAATGAGGCTCGTCCGCCTGCCGCGCAATGCGTTAAAATCAAGGTTGTAGGTTCGGTACAATGGTTTTGAACTTTCATTTCTAATAAACCGCGAGGAATATTGATGGAACGTTCAAGCTTTGCCTCAGCGGCCTCATGTGGCTCACGGACATCTAAAATAATGACGCTGTCTGTTTGGTCAGCTAGCTTTTTAGCCGTAACGACATCAATGCAATTACATAGTTGTTGGGCTTCAGCAATAAAGTCACTGGCAGATTTGATCATTGTGTTGTCCTTTTAATAAGCATGAGGCTTAATAGTAAACCGATGACATAAAAAAAGCAGCCCGTAGGCTGCTTTTTTGTTTCGATAAAGCTTAAGAGCTTAGTGCCCAGCGTCTGCGTTAGGCAGTTGAATGGTAATCCACTTCCATTCAGTTAACGCATCGACATCTACTTCGATACCTTCTCGTCCAAAACCACTATCACCTGTGCCACCAAAAGGAACATGTGGCTCATCATATAAAGTAGGGGCATTGATATGAACCATCCCTGCATCAATGTTTTCTGCAAAATCTAAGGCTTTGTTTAAGTCGTTAGTGATAATGGCTGAGCTTAAGCCGTAAGGCGTGTCGTTCGCCATTTCAAGTGCCGCGTCATAATCTTTAACTGAGTAGACAGAGGTGACTGGGCCAAAGGTTTCTTCGTAGCACACATCCATCTCTTTTGTGATGCCGGTAAGAATAGTCGGTTCACATACATGAGCATGCCAGTTACCACCAGTTTCAATGGTTGCACCATTGCTTACCGCATTCTCGATATGCCTGCGGACACGGTCACGTTGACGTTGAGAAATAATAGGGCCAAGAATGGTAGACATCTCACGTAAATCGCCCATTGATAGTTGGCCAGCGGCAGCCTTATAAGCCGCTATGAATTGATCATAGATACCTTCTTCAACGATGATACGGCTTGATGCCATACAGGCTTGTCCTTGGTATAGGAACATGCCAAAAACAGCCGTTTTGACTGCCAGCTCTAGGTCTGCATCTTTTAAAATAACTAGAGGGCTTTTGCCGCCCAACTCTAAAACGGCATGTTTCATTTGTTTGCCGCAAATTTCACCAATGTGTTTACCAACACGGCTAGAGCCAGTGAACATAACGGTTTTAACTAATGGGTGGCTATTTAATGTATCGCCAACATCAACACCAAAACCTGATACAACATTGACAGAACCAGCAGGGAAACCGGCCTCATGTAATAGTTGAGCAAAGCGGAAAGACAGTGTTGGTGCTTCTTCTGATGGAAGAAGTACAACAGTGTTGCCAGTTGCTAAGGGTGAGGCGACTAATTTTGCCGCTTTAATTAATGGCACGTTAAACGGTGTGATCGCAGCGACGACGCCTAAGGGTTTACGTACACTCATGCTAATACGGCCCGGTGTGTCCGATGGCATAGTTTGCCCCGTTACTCGGCGTGCTACGCCTGCAGCAGCACGTAAATGAGTAATAGCATATTGGATTTCAAAGTTTGCCTTATTCATCGGAGAGCCGATTTCATCAATCAGAATATCAGCAAATTCGGCGCGATCTCTTTCCATTAAGTCAGCGGCTTTACATAGCATTGCCTCGATATCTTTTGCTAATGTTTTACTGTAGGTTTTAAAGCAATTATGTGCGGCTTCAACGGCTTTGTTGATGTCGGCATCATTTGATTCGGCCGCTTGGCAGTATACGGAATCATCGAGTGGGTTTAAAACATTAAAATATTTCCCGCTGTCTGGTTGAGTGTGTTCACCATTTATCCATAATTCATGTTTAGTTGTCATGTGTGTCCTTTGATTGTTTTTTAAGTTAATACGTAATATGAGTAAGGTTGCGAGCTAGTGTGCTTGATCGTAGCCGGGTAATTGAATCGTGATCCATTTCCACTGTGTTAATGCGTCAATATCTATATCAACGCCTTCACGCCCGAAGCCACTATCGCCAATACCACCAAAAGGTACGTGAGGCTCATCGTAAACACTTGGTGCATTGATATGTATCATGCCGGTTTCAACCTCGTGAGCGAGCGTTAACGCTTTGTTGAGGTCGTTGGTGTGAATAGCACCACTCAGTCCGTAATGTGTATCATTTGCGAGCTCTAGCGCTTCCTCGGCGCTCTCTACAGAATAAATAGAGGTAACTGGCCCAAATGTTTCTTGACGACAGACGGTCATTTCGTCGGTGACGTTAGTTAGAATGGTCGGCTGACAACGATTGCCTTCCCATTCACCACCGGTAACGAGCGTTGCACCTTTTGCGACAGCATCTTCAATATGCGAGCGCACTCGGTTACGTTGGCGGGGTGAAATGATAGGGCCTAAAATAGTCGACATATCATGTAGGTCTCCCATTGATAATTGTTTTGCTGCGGCGCTATACATTTCAATAAATTGATCGTAGATAGGCGCTTCAACAATAATACGGCTGGACGCAATACAGGCTTGTCCTTGATAGAAAAACATCCCCATAATGGCGTTTTGTACAGCGAGGCCAAGGTCCGCATCAGCCAACACGATATAAGGGCTTTTGCCACCGAGCTCAAGCACGCAAGGTTTCATATTTCGGCCACAAATTTCGCTAATGTGTTTACCAACAACACTGGAGCCTGTGAACATAACTGCTTTCACTAGCGAGTGGCCGGTAAGGAAATCACCGACATCAACACCAAAGCCAGACACTACATTTAAACTACCGGCTGGAAAGCCTGCTTCTTCCATCAGTTTAGCGAAACGGAAGGAGACAGCAGGTGCCTCTTCTGATGTTAGCAAAACAACAGTATTGCCGGTTGCTAAAGGTGAGGCGACTAATTTTGCCGCTTTTAATAAGGGTACGTTAAACGGTGTAATAGCAGCGACAACACCTAATGGTTTACGCACGCTCATGCTTAAACGCCCAGGGGTGTCTGACGGCATGGTTTGCCCAGTAATGCGACGAGCGGTACCCGCCGCTGCACGTAGCTGGCCAATCGTTTGACTGACTTCGAACTGTGCTTTGTTCATGGGTGAGCCGACTTCATCGATGAGTAACTCTAGAAACTCGTCACGATCTCTTTCGAGTAAGTCGGCTGCTTTCATAAGCATGGCTTCACGGTCTTTTGCTAAACACTTGCGGTAGCTTTTAAAGCAAGCATGTGCCGCATCAACGGCTTTATTGATATCTGCTTCATTAGATTCAGCAGCTTTACAAAAAAGGCTGTCATCTAAGGGGTTAAGCACATCAAAGTATTTTCCACTGCTGGGTTTTGTTTGCGTGCCATTGATCCAAAGGTCGTAGGTTTTAATCATAAGAAATACCTAATATTTAAGGGTTGAAAGAGGGTTATTAACATAAAAAAATTGCTTGCTAGGGGGTGGAAGTACGCTGAATAATCAAGTGAAAGGAGTTTTACCAAATTATTCAGCGATGACCTTTGCTATAAGCTATTAACCAAAGACAGACTGCGGGTCGAGTGCTTTCTTAACACGTTTTTTTAGCGTTTTTAGTCCGTCTAGGCTGACGGCATCAACGGCTTCTTGCATATCCGCGTCGACTAGGCAGGTAGGGTAACCCTGGGCTGAAAAATCGTCGATAAGCTGTTTCGCGAGTTGACGAGCTTGGGTTAGCTTTTCAGCATTACCCGTAGGATATAGAATTTGTAGTTGATTCATCATGGTGCGCCAAGTAAGAGCAAATTGGCTAATGATGTTTAGCTCAGCTGGGTTACTGACTTTTTGCAGTAGCTCATCCATCTTGACGGCATCTTCACCGTCTATTGGGCTGGCAAAGTGCACATTAATGGATGAATAGCCGGCTAGGTGTGGATTAATAGCGTTAAACTTTCCATCCATTTTCATTTCACGCTGAGCCCAGACAGGATTACTCGCAGTGGCTTCTTGAGTTAAAAATTTAACCCCTTCAATTTGGCCGAATGCGCTGTTAATGGCTTGCCATAAGAAATCAACATTAGCGGGCATGTTATATAAAGCGCCATACATATTCCAGGTACCTAACTGGTGCTTTTTAGCGGCTTCATCATTATTGCCAACTTTTTCTAGTTTATCATTAGAAAATTGCAGCGCATCTGATTGTGCAGAGGCAACAGTAACGGTATTAGGAACGAGCATATTGATTTTCATGCCACGCATAATTTCAACAGCTTGATTCATTGCTGCTTCATTGGGTAGTTGAAGTGCAAACGGTTTATAAGCTGGAGCTTTGGGCATAAGCCAAATGCCTACTTTAGTAATAATACCTAAGCTAGATTGAGTAAAGGTACCATCAACATAAGGACCAAAACCATATTTAAATAACTGCCATGATTCACTATCTGGCATCGCACCCATACCGGTGCGTATTAAGCGACCGCTAGCAAGCATGACTTCCATTCCACACTGCATCATGAGGTGGTCGCCATACGGTGTATAGCCATAACTTCTATTACTGATGCCGCCTGAAACTGACTGGGTTGAGTTTTTGTCGAAATCAACGATAAAGGGAATGTTGTTTGTTTCTAGGTATTGGTTTAGTTGAGCATAGCTCACGCCAGGCTCAATAAGTGCGTAAGCCGCTTTGGTGTTTACTTCAATAATGCTGTTTAATTTTTTAAGATCAATTACAACAATGGGACCCTTTTCAGGAATTGGAGCCGTGTTAATTTCTCCAGGGCTTAATAAGTTGAAAAGTGAATAGCTTTTGTCGGTTGAGGACACGAGTAGCTTTTGCAGCTCATCAAGATTACTGGGTGTAACGACTGCAATAACTTCACGATCGGCGTTGTTAATACGGTCTGGTAGAAATTGATATTCTGCTGGTTTGTTTGACAGGCTAATGACGTTATCAGCGCCTAATAAAGCGCCAAGGTTTTCTATAATATTTTTCATGATCTATAAACCTATTTATATTGAGCCGGAGGCATAATCACGGGATACGGTTTTTCAGGGTCTACTCTAAAAAAGGCTTCACGTTTGTTGTAGTCGATGGTTGATGCAGGTTCGCTATCACGCCACGTAAATTCACAGGCGTTACAATGAAAAATAGTCCAAACGAGTTCACCTTGAGCATTGAGGCCTTTATGTTCGGCGCGAATCTTATCTTCTGTCGATTGACAGCGTGGGCACGTACTCATGACTGACCTCCATTTTGTAATAGTTGAATAACCTTGGCAATTTCATCAATTTCTGAGCCAGCTGGCGGGGTAACAATCTTTGAATCAGAACCCAATTTATCAGGTGGCATAAAGCTCGTTGCATCAATAATTAAACGATGGCCTTTACCAGCAACTTCTGCAGCAGGGTCAATAGGAATCAACGGCATATTGGGGATAACAATAGTGTCATCAGCACGAGTGCGTGTTGATAATGCCCACATAACTTCATTCAGGTCGAAAGGATCAACATCATCATCTACCATAATTAAGTTTTTAAGGTACATGGTGCCGTGAGGAGTGCCTAAGGCACGCATCGCTACAGATTTTGCAAAGCCAGCAAATCGATTTTTAACGGAAATAACACCGGTAAGACCATGTTGGTATAAGGCATTGACAGCGACGACTTCTGGGAAGTCTTTTTTAAGCTGTGCGTATATTGGTGCAGAGGTATTTAGTCCAATTAATGTATCGTGTTCGGTCCAGCCTCGACCAATATAAATATTTTCAAAGATAGGGTCATTACGATGTGAAATAGCTGTCACTTTAAAACGAGGAATTTTTCTAACGCCGCTATAACTGCCAGGGAACTCACCAAATGGCCCTTCGAGTGTGCGTACACCATTCATCAGCTCGGCCTCAATAATCATTTCTGAGTCGGCTAGGATGTCCATGCCGTTACCTGATTTTGTCAGGCGAAGCGGGCTGCCCATCATTTGTGAAGCATAAGCAAACTCAGACTCCTCATAGCCAACAGGCGTTGCGGCAAACATGCACATGGCTGGGTGATTACCAAGCATAACAGAGATTTTTAAAGGAACGTTCTCTTGCTCGGCTGCCATGATGTGACGACCCATATCATGAGCAGGAATAGACAACAAGGTGAACTCGCCCGGTGCTTGCACCTGAATGCGATAAATACCCACATTTTGTTTGCCGAAGTTATCAGGATCCCGTGGGTCACGGCTAACAACATTGGCTTTGCCTATGTAAAAGCCACCGTCATATTCATTAATACGATACAGCGGTAATAAGTCGTAAAGGTTGAAATTGTCAGTAATACGGTTTTCGTTGACGGGTGCAGCCTCTGGCTCGATAAAATCAAGCAGTGGTTTATCATCACCCCAACGAGAAATAATGTCGTAAAACAATTCCTTAATGGTGGTGCCTTTCGGGTGGCCCAATAAGAGCGCTAAATTAGTGAAACTACCGTGTACGCCTAGTACCAATTTTTTGCCGGGGTAGCCGGCAATATTATTGAAAATAACGGCAGGGCCATTCATCGAGTCACGACCGGCGGCAACAGCAATATTGCGAACGTCCGGCTCAGGCATTATTTCATCGGTCCAAGTGATACATTGACCGTTTTCTTCTAAAAATTCTAGAAAGTCACGTAAGCTACCAATACGTTCACCAACAGCTCTGGCCGTGGCGGATAAGGGTTTTTTATCGGTACTCATTATTTAGTTTCCTCAGGTGTGTATGCTTTAGCGCTATCGACAATGTAGTTTGCTAAATTATCCAGTTCGGCATTATTAATATCCGTTGGACGGAAAGGAGGCATCTCTAGTAGACCATCCCTAACGATATGTTTGATGTAGTCAGGCACTAAGTCTTTACGTTGCATGATTACGGCTAAATCTTTGCCACGTACCAGAGCAAGTTGTTTTGTTGCCGCATGTGCATTACCAGGGTCATGGCAACCAGCGCAGTGTAGAGCGAAAATAACCTTCCCAGAGCGGTTGCTCGGTACATAACTTGAGGTTGACTCTGCTGATGCTTCGGGCACCATGGTAGTCGCTTTTTCAGCGGATGATTCTGGACTAGTTTCGGGTTCTGTAGCCTGTTGCTCGCAAGCAGTGAGGAATAACAGGCTGGCGAAAATTAAAAGATGCTTGTTCATGAGTTACCTCTTAAGTTTTTTGGCCAAATACCCTGTTTCCCAGGGGAGAGAATACCATTTGGATCCAATTCGTCTTTTAGCGCGTGATGAGTATCCCAAAGCGCGTTGTCATTCCAAGAAAAGGTGCCGGCTATTTGATCCATAAAGGATAAATGTGTCCGGTATTCGCCATAACCTAGGGCTGCGGCATCATCAACTAAGATGGCAAATAAGTCATGTGCCCGTTTCTTTTCTTCAGCGCTCATACGGTCAAACATGAGCATAAATATATGATGTTGATCCCTCCAGCCAATTAAAAATTCGCCAATGTAATCAAAACCATACTCGTGAGACCTTTTCCTAATCATTTCGTATTGCCTCATGGCCGACTTGCCATCAGCAGCAGAGATAGGAGAGAAGTTGATGTGGCCACCACCACCGATCCAGTTAAGTAAGCTGAATTCAGTCATATTAGGGGTGCCTTTCATTAGCTTAACGCGATAATCCCAGCCAGGGTCACCTTTTCTGGTGTCGTCATAATGAAATTTTGCACCTGGAATACTACCAAATGTATCTCTGATAACATCCATATTATTTTTCATCATCGGGCCTGGGCCGTATACAGCGCCGTAGTAATTCCATATGCCCAAATCGAGATCTTTAGCCATTTTCTTGCGGTGGCTATCTGGCATAGGGCCTTTACCCGTATAGTATTGACTACGGCTAACAGACATCGCAGATTCCCATAGTAAATCAACCGTCATCGGGGCGTTATGAATAACTTGGTTGACCCGAAGCGGTAACGAGAGATCGGTCACCGTTTCAAGATCGTGCTCATTTTCCAAGGTAATCATAAACGGTGTGTAGCCAGGAGGTTCAGGCATTAACCAAATGCCCATACGGGTAATGACACCAAAGTTAGATTGGGTAAATAGACCGTCAATGGCAGCGCCTTGACCATATTTATACAAGCCACCTGTTTTGCTGTTTGCTGTGGTATCCATGCCTGTTTCAACAATGGTGCCATCGGCAAGAACGACTTGCATACCACATTGCATTAAGAGGTGGTCACCGTAGGGTGTGTAACCAGCGCCATGTTCGGATGTGTTGCCGACAATGCCGCCCCAAGCGGGTGCTGCGCAATCGATCCAAAGTTTTAAACCTTTTTCTTGAATGTGGTTATATAAGTCGTAGTAACTCACGCCGGGTTCAACAATGGCGTAACCATGCTTTTCATTCACCTCAAGAATTTTATTCATGAGTTTTAAATCAAGGACAATATAACCAGGCTTGCGCGGAGCAGGACCACCATAAGCAAAGTTCTTACCCGTTGAAATAGTCCAAACAGGAATTTTATAATTATTGACGATAGCTAGAATTTTTTGAATTTGCTCAACATTTTGAGGCGCTACGGCCGCAGATGGTGCAAAATCAGCATCGTCAGTTGTGTTGTATGGGTCACGGTAGCTTCGTAGTTCTTTTACGTCGTCTAAGTAAACATAGTCTTTGCCAACGACTTTTTCGATCTCGGCTACTGCCGCATTAAGCTGACCTAAAGTGATACCTTGTGGGAGTGGTTTAGTCATGTTTATTCCAGAATTAAATATGTTTATTTGAGCTGAGAGACCAAGAAACTAAAAAGTCATGCTGGTCAGTATTAGCTAAGGTGATTTGTGTTTTTTTCGTGACGAGTTGTGAATTTCCTCGTGGTAAAACGCGCATATGGTTAGCGAGCCATTGAGGCCATTGGTCCTTTGCATTTTTAAGCGATGATGTAATGAGCTCTGCAGAGTCTTTTGAGCTAGATACTTCGTGCGTTAACGTGTTTCCAGAATAATGATGGGTGGCCGAATATTGGGTATAAAACCCAAAATCTTTTGCGATCTGTTCAAGTGCAAAAAAATCTGAATCTCTAGTTAAACCTGACACTTGACCCCTTGGTGATTCTTTGCAAAATTCTCTAAGTAGCTCAAAGTGTTGGCCAATATCTAAATCGATATTAGACTTACGCTCGGCAACATTGGAAATAAAGTGCTTTGAATTGAGTGAATGCTCATCAGCAAACACCAGTAAGGGTATCTCTTCGGAGCCGGTTAAGACGTGTTGAAGCGCTTGAGATGGGGTGGCTAATAAGGCAACGTTAGTGGCCAATGCGGATTTGATAAATGTGCGTCTGCTTAACATAAGTTCCTCTTTGCAGTGTAATTAAGGTGCTGGGTGATTATTATTTTGAAAGGCCCTGCCAGCGTCTAACATAATTTACATTAGATATATCTAATGTGTCCAGTATTCTTCCAACAGTATGATTAACAATATCGTCAATCGTTTTTGGTTGGGTGTAAAAAGCGGGGACGGGTGGCGCGATGATGGCGCCCATTTCAGATAAGGTGGTCATGTTTCTTAAATGAACAAGGTTTAATGGTGTTTCGCGCACCATTAGTATAAGTTTGCGGCGCTCCTTTAAAATAACGTCGGCTGCTCGTGATACCAAGTTGTCGGCTATGCCGTTTGCGATAGAGCCCAGTGTTTTCATGGAACAAGGCGCAATGACCATGCCGTGAGTAATAAACGAACCACTTGAAAGAGTTGCGCCAATGTCTTTAGGGTTATGAACAACATCTGCAAGAGACTCTATGGCTTGCTTATTTATACCGATTTCATGCTTTGCCGTTAAGGCGCCTGCGCTTGATAGAATAAGGTGGCTTTCCACGTCATCAACTGTTTGCAGGATTTCAAGTAAGCGGGTACCGTATATAGAACCCGTTGCGCCAGTGATGGCAACAATAATTTTTTTCTTCATGGTGTTTTATTATTGTAAAAAAGGAATTGACCATATCCTTAAACAAAAACACCGTCAATCTTAAAGTGAGAATCAAATGACTAAAAACACGCTATCGTTAGCAGATAAGAAATCCATCATTATAGATTTTCTTCAACAATGTAATGAATACAGTGAGGGGATGCTAAAAAAATACGAAAGTCAATTGGCTGAAGAGGAGACGAAAGCATCCGCACCACAAAAAATACACGATTGGAGTGTTTATCGTGACTTTAATAATTACGCAATTAACGAACTGAAGGGTGCGGAATTAGATGATTGGCTTGATTGACTTAATTAAATGATGAAAAAGGCTAAAATTTAATGAAATGATTAATTTTTTGGTTTAGGCTTACCGTTACTATTTTTGATAATTTGTAATGCCCAATGGTAGATAAAATTAAGCAGCAGCAGTACCCCTCTAGTGATGACTTAAAAGAACGCATCAGATTTTCACCCGATACTGGGCATATTTGGTTAGGCGAGCAACGAATGTTGCTGCTACACAGTGAAGCTCTCGGTTCTATGCGGCGAGAGTTGATAGAAACATTAGGTGTAGATAGAGCGAAAGGCATCATTATGCGAACCGGTTATAAAGCAGGTGTTGAAGATGCTAAACTGGCGAGAAAATTGCGCCCTAATGCCAGTGAAAAGGATCAGTTTTTAGTGGGTCCTCAGTTGCATCAGCTTGAAGGTATTGTTCGTGTTACAACCACTCAGTTTGAGCTAGATATTCAAGCCAAAAAGTTTTACATGGAATTAGGCTGGGAGAATTCTTACGAAAGCGAGGTGCATCAAAAGGCTTTTGGACTTTCTGAGGACCCTGTTTGTTGGATGGAAGTGGGGTATGCCAGTGGTTACAGTTCAGAGTTTACTGGGCAACCGATTCTTTTTGTAGAGCAGGCGTGTCGTGCATGTGGTCATGACCATTGCATTATCGTAGGTAAGCCTTTAGATGAGTGGGGCAATGCTGAGGAGTTGAAGCAATACTATGAGGCAAATAGTATTGTTGATGAATTTCTGGACTTACGTGATGAAGTGGTGAGTTTACGTTCATGGCTTGATGAGCACGATAAACAAGATGATCACATTGTTGGGGAATCCGCCCCATTTAAAGAGGCGATTGGCCTATTAGAAAAGGCGGTGCAAGGCCCAGTAACGGTTTTATTGTTAGGTGAAACGGGCGTTGGTAAAGAATTGTTTGCTCGCGCTTTACATAGGAAGAGTAGTCGGGCTGATAAGCCCTTTATAGCCATGAATTGTGCAGCGATACCGGAGGACCTACTAGAGGCCGAGTTGTTTGGTGTTGAAAAGGGTGCCTATACAGGTGCACATCAATCTAGAGAAGGTCGTTTTGAACGAGCTAACGGTGGAACGCTATTTTTGGATGAGATTGGTGATCTGTCTTATTCAGCGCAGGCGAAATTATTACGTGTTCTACAGGAAGGTGAGTTAGAGCGGGTAGGGGGCAGTAAGGTTATTTCTGTTGATGTGCGAGTGGTAGCGGCTACCCATGCAGATCTACTTGCAAAAGTTGAAAAAGATCATTTTAGACGGGATTTATTTTACCGTTTAAATGTTTACCCTATTGTTGTTCCGCCTTTAAGAGATAGGCAATGCGACATTGCTTTGTTGGCAGACAGTTTTATTGCCAAATATAAGGCTAAATATCATAAAGACATTAAAGGTATCACGCATCATGCAATGGTCCAGCTTGAAGCTTACCAGTGGCCTGGTAACATCCGAGAGCTTGAAAACGTAATAGAAAGAGGTGTGCTGCTTTGTGATAATGGCGGCAAGGTGGAGCTTAAGCACCTTTTTGCGATGATGAATATTGAACAAGCGCCCGAGTTAAGTGTTGATAACAGTGGCCAATTAAAAACCGTTAATAAGGGCGTTTATAACCAGTTTGTAGAGATGTTCTTTGATGCACAAAATAATTTATTTGAGATTGAAGAGACTATATTAAAAGAGGCTGTAAAACGTTCTGAAGGAAACTTATCTAAAGCTGCAAGAGCTTTGGGGATGACTCGCCCACAACTAGCCTATCGGTTAGGTAAAATAGACGAAGAAATTTAATCGAATTATTAGTGCTTTTGGTGTTGTTGTCGATATTGCTGAGGTGTTTGTCCAAACCAACGTTTAAAACTTCGTCTGAAATTAGCAGGGTCGCTGTAACCAAAAATAACGGATAAAGTATCTATGGATATCGCGCTTCTACGTAAATAACTGCTGGCTTGAAATGCGTAGACATCATCTTTTATTTTTTGGAAAGAAGTTTGCTGATCTTTAAGTCGCCGAGTGAGTGTGCGAGGGGTAAGGCGAAATTGTATAGCCGTATGTGCAAGTGTTGGTGAGCAGCTTAAGTTTGCTGATATGTAATCATATACTTCGGTGCTAATATTTATATCGCGTTGTAGCTGATGATAGGCATCTTGGCACTGTTCTAGTGCAATTTGGTACATGTGTTTGTCAGCATTGGGGTTCGGGGTATCCTTTAATGACAAAGGAAGGCGAATTTCGAGGTGTCCAGAATTGAAATGAATAGGGCAATGAAAGTATTGCTGGTAACTATCGGCATAACTTGGCGTGAAACTATTCATATATAAACAGGCCTCTGTCATTGGTCTCCCGAGTATAAACTCAATAATATGTTGCAATAACATCAGCATGGCCTCAATAAAAATAGTATGGGCAGCCTTGAGATTGTCGGTTAGTGTTAGACGGATGATATATTCGTCGCCTTGAGTGAGTGTTGTATACAAAATGAAGGGTGTCCGTATTTGACTGTATCGCTGAAAAATGTTGATGGCGTCCGATAATGTAGGGCTGTTGATAGCGGCCCAGCCAACGGGTCCATGGGTTGAGGGGTGTAATAAGGAGCCCAGTACTAGGCCAATTGCAGGGTTATAACTTAGTTTTCTTGTGTTAAGAATAACGTTAATGAATTGCTCTAATGAGACATAGTCATCAGCTTGTAACGAATCAGTGTTTAGGCCGGTGCCGTCTAAAATTTGCTCAGGCGTAATGCCTTTGTTGGACAATTCTCGAATAGCTATTTGTATATAGCTAATAGGGAGTATAATCGACTGGGTCACAAATTCCTCTAAGCAATGGCCGGTAGGTATTGTCACAAAATGACATGGCCGTGTCAAATATTGACACTTATTTATTAGTTTGAGACTTGTTCTAATTAGCAGCTATAAATATAAATGAATTTAATTCAGGAGAGATTATGAGCACACAAAACCCAGCAACGAGTGAAGAATATTTCGAGTCACTTAGGGAAGCCCCCGCTTTGGCTGTCCCAACAACCCTGATTTTTATATTTTCCCTGTCTGGTATTATTACTGTTTGGTATTATGCGCTGAACGGGGTTTTACCCTTATGGTCGGGGGCTATAATAAATGGGCTTTTAAGTTATTGGATGTTTAGTATTATTCATGACGCGTCTCATCATTCTTTATCGAGTAATAAGTTTCTCAATGAGGCTATCGGTTCAGTTGGTTTGTTTTTCTTATTCCCTTATGCACCGATGGTTGCGCTTAGATGGGTACATAATAAGCACCATATTCATGCTAATGGCCCAATGGATCCGGATGTTTTTGAGCATAATGCAAAATGGTGGCAAGTGCCGTTTAAGTGGTCTTGCTTTGATGGGTACTATATCTATTACTTCTTTAAGTATGGAATGAGGGTTGTAAAAAGGCATGCTAAAGCTCTTATTATTTTTTATACATTACTAATAACGGGCTTTATAACAGCTTTATATTTTGGTTATGGGCTTGAGTTGCTTATGTTGTGGTTTATCCCTAGTCGTATCGCTTTATTTATGATTGCAGTAGTCTTTGTTATTTTGCCGCATGCGCCTAACAAAGTGGGTCAAGAGGAAGATAAATATATGGCAACAACGATGCGTATGGGCTGGGAGTGGCTATTGACACCATTGCTAGTTTATCAAAACTACCATTTAATTCATCACCTATGGCCAGAAATACCTTTTTATAAGATGCATAAGGTTTGGTATTTAAAATATGATGAAATTAATGCGCAAAATGTTAGCTTTCAAACAGCGTTTGGCGTAGCTCCTGCTAACCTTGAATCACATATTAATTTTGATCATTCGAAACATACGGTTGAACCAGCCTGATTAAGCGCATAGCTTAATTTTTTAATAAAAAAGCACTCTTGGAGTGCTTTTTTTATGCTTGTTTAAATAGGTGAAGAACACTATTGGTAATTTATAAAGTAATAGATGCTTCTAAAAACCTATTGTCTGTAAAGTAAGTTTGCTTAAAGTTTATTTTTTTGTTTACAGATTCCTGTATATTATAGAATAATTATATATACTTAAGAATTAACTAATATTAAGTAGATGGGTTAGCTGACCTACTTAGAAAATAATGAGAACGTTACGTTCATTTAGGAGAATACGATAGTGAAAGCAGAAGAATTAGCACATAGCGAGCAAGCGTTTCAAGATTGCTTGAAATCGCCAGTACTTGCAATACCAACCACCTTAATGTTTCTTTTTATCTTGCCAAGTATCGTTTTGACATGGATTTATGCGACAAACGGTACGATCACTATGTGGCAGGGAGCGATCATTAACGGTTTGCTAACCTATGGTCTTTTCAGCGTAATTCATGATAGTGCGCACCGTTCATTGTCGCGGTATTCGTGGTTGAATGAGTGGATAGGTTATATTGGTTTGTTGTTTCTTTTTCCGTATGCACCAATGGCACCGGTTCGTTGGGTGCATAATCAGCATCATATTCATACCAATGGGCAAAAAGATCCCGACAGATTTGAACATGAGGCGACTTGGTGGCAGGTGCCTTTTAAGTGGTCTTGTTTTGATACGTACTATATCTATTACTTTTTTAAATACGGCCAAAAAGTGATGAAAAAGCATGCTAAAAGTCTAATTGCTTATTACACGTCCTTAATCATCTTTGTTACTGCAGCGTTGTATTTAGGTTATGGCTATGAAATATTTATGCTGTGGTTTATTCCTTCTCGTATCTCGCTTTTTTTAATTGCAGTAGTGTTTGTTATTTTACCGCACCACCCCGCAACAGTGAGCCAAGCAGAAGATAAATATATGGCAACAACGATGCGTATGGGCTGGGAGGGGTTGTTGACGCCATTAATGGTTTATCAAAACTACCACCTTATTCATCATCTATGGCCAGAAATACCTTTTTATAAAATGCACAAAGCGTGGTATTTGAAGTATGACGAAATTAATGCCCATAATCTAAGTATTCAAAAACCTTTAGGCTTGGTTCCTGCGAATATTGAATCTCATCGAAATTATGATCACTCAAAATCATCTGCTGTATAGGTAAAGTTTTGCTGTCCCTAAGATGTCCTTTATTCTCTGTTTTTATAGAGGGGATAAAGGGTTAAATAAATCGAAATTATCTTTAAGGGCGAATCATCATTTTTAATGCGTTGTCTGATTTCTCATAGAATGTTTTAAAGGCTTGGTCAATATTGTCGAGCTTATATTCGTGAGAAAAATATTCAGCAGGATTAACAACGCCGCGTTCCATCAATCGAATACCTTCCCACATATAGGGTTGCACATTTGCAAAGCCATTCATATGTAGGCTAATGTCACGTAAAAATACATCTGCCAAAACTAGGTTAAATTCTTGGTCACAGAAAACACCAATGGCCGCAATGGTGCCACCAGGGCGAATGATATCCAAACACATCTGAAGTGTTTCTGGGTACCCGACCACCTCAATGACTTTGTCGAACCCTCGACCATTCGTTAGAGAGAGGGCTTTTTCTTTCCAGTCTTCTTTTGATGAATTGATGGTTGTAGCACCTTTTTTTGCTGCTACGGCAAGGCGATAATCGAGTTGATCAATACAAACGACCTGCCCAGCGGATTTGCCTAAGGCAATGTCCATGGTTAATAACCCCGTTGGACCGCAACCAATGACTGCAACGTTTTCACCGGGCTTAATATCGGCTAGATTATTAGCAATAATGGCGGATGGTAAGTTACATGACAGTGTGAGTGCGCTGGCATCGTCAATAGCATCAGGTACTTTAATAACGTGTCCTTCTGCATGCGGCAAAATAAGAGCTTCAGTATGGGTGCCGTTTAAATCACCAAAGGGTACGCCAAAACCATACACGGCTTTTTGGGTGGTTTCACAATGTGCCGTTTGGCCAACTTCACACATATAACATTCACCGCATGAACACGAGTAAGCCATGGATACGCGGTCGCCAACTTTGAATTTTCCAACGCCATTACCTACTTCGCTAACGCGAGCAATTAATTCATGGCCAATCTGTGAATGACCACGTTCCATAAATGGGTCCATCGCACCACGATACAAATGCAAGTCTGAACCACAGATGGAGGTAGCCTCTACTTCAACTAAAATTTGATGAGGTTCTTCAATATTAGGGTCGGGTTTTTTGCCACATTTAATGTCTTCGGGTCCGTAATAGATAGCTGCTTTCATAAGCTCCTCCCGTGATTTAGTAAGCGTTGATAAAATAAGGATGCTTTATAAATAATGACTTAAATCATTATTTGATTAAAAAATGATTTAATGATTTACTAAATCATCATTTAATCATCTGTCTTCTTTGCGTTTAATCAAGTGCGTAAGCATCAATGCATAGAGCCACTGATTAATGATGAGAATGAGCATTTACTGTACCAACTCGTAGGTTTTATGTTGGCACGACAAATGCATCATTTATAGAAATTAATTTTACCGAGGATGGAAATGGGGTTTCGTGCATTACTAGGAATATTGGCCTATCTAACGCTAGTCGCTTGTGAAGCGCCGTTAGTGTTAGATGGTGTTGAGGATGCTAAAAAAGAACCTATTCATAGGACGGATCGGATTCAAGCTGCAGCAAGCTTGGATGATGAAGTTCTATTGGCTGGTATTGGTTTTATTCTAAATTCCAGTGACGGGGCTGAAACCTGGAAAAGGGAGCAGCCAGCAGATATGCCTTCTTTTATCGGTGCTGCTATCTGTCCAAATGGCATACAAGCCGCGGTTTCAGCCGAAAAACAAGTTTGGGTTTCAAGCGATAAGGGTGGAACATGGCAAGCTAATAACTTGGGTACGGAAGAAGCGCCACAGTTTCTCAGTTGTGGCCCAGATAATAAATTGTGGGTTGCAGCCAGCTTCAGTACCTTGTTAAGCAGCGCAGACCAAGGGGAAACATGGCAGCAGACAACATTTGATGAAGACCTTATTTTTACGTATGTGAAATTCTTTGATGAGCGGCATGGCATTATCGTGGGTGAGTTTGGTAGTGTTTATACGACAGAAGATGGTGGTGAAAACTGGTTACCAAAAGAAGAGCCTATTCCCAATGATTTTTTCCCACTAGCGGTAGTCTTTTTAAATAGCGAGTCTGGCTGGGTAGGTGGTTCGAGCGGTGTTATTTTTCATACAGCAGATGGTGGAAACACGTGGGCGAAAGAAGAGACTGGAACAGTTGCGCCAATTTATGGGTTATCAGCGAGTAAGTTGGGTGTCTACGCAGTAGGGGATTTTGGCACGTTTTTAGAAAGGGATATGGTAAATAATAGTGTGGCCAAATGGAGTCGTTCAACTGCAGTTTCAGCTCGTTTTTATCTAAGAGCAATTGCCACTTTAGGTGATAACAAGCTGGTTTTGGGTGGTGGAGCGGGTACGCTTCAGTCATTAATTGATGATGGCTCAGGGCGATTAGTTGCTGCTAATACCAAGGAAGGAGAGTAATTGTGGGTGCGATAACAAATCAACTAAAAAAAATTGATCGAGTGGTGTTTGCTCACCCAAAAATCACGGCGTTTATCATTTTGGCCATTAGTACCTTTTTTGCCATGCAAATTCCAGCGGTGAAAATGGTCTCAAACTTTGCAGATTTATTGCCCCAAGGGCATGAGTATATTCAAACGCACAATAAACTCACAGAAACATTTGGTGGCGCGAATACAGTGATTGTGTCAATTAAGGTGGAGAAGGGAACTATTTTCACCAATGATACTTTGGCTAGGATCAAACGGTTAACAGACAAGGTCGATGCCTTACCGGCTATTAATCATAACTTGGTTAATAGTTTAACGCATAGGAATACGCGTCGTGTGTGGCTAAATGAATATGGTTCAATGAAGTCGGCGCCATATTACGATCCACTTAAAGAACATTATTCTGAGCAAGAATTACAAACAATGCAAAATCAGGTGGCCTCAAATCCACGTGTTTACGGCCTATTAGTATCACCTGATTTAAAGTCAGCGTTAATCAAAGGTACCCTTAATGAAGGTGATCTAGATTACGAACAGGTTTTTGATGCAGTTAAAAAACTTCGTGATGAAGAGAAAGTTGGTGGTGCGACTATTTATGCTACAGGTCAGCCTGTTTTGGTTGGCTGGGTTACCTCATATGTTAGCGAAGTCATTCAAATTTTTGGTTATACCTTGGCGATTTTGTTAATTTTACTAGTTGCTTATTTTAGAAAATTCTACGGTTTATTATTACCGTTCATCGGTATTGCTCTAACCACGACGTGGGGCTTGGGCATGCTATCTTTATTGGGTTATAACTTAGACCCTTTAATGCTCGTCGTGCCATTTCTTGTGTCTGCACGAGCGATGTCACACGGCGTGCAAATTGTAGAACGTTTCTACGCTGAGTTAGGTGAAAGTGGTAATAAACAAGAGGCGGCTAGAAATACGTTTGAAGGCCTATTTCGGCCCGGTTCTTTAGGTGTAATATCCGATGCGATTGGTTTATTGCTTATCTCATTAGGCTCGGTGCCTATTAACGATAAATTAGCCATTTACGCCTCGTTATGGGCTGGAAGTGTGATTATTACGGTACTGATTTTCTTGCCTGTCATGTTGGAGATTCTTCCGCAAAGAGGTGTGAAATCAACAGCGCATCCGTTGTTAGAAAAGTTATTCCCAGTCGTGTCAAAAATTTCATGTACACGCCAAGGTGCTTTATACACATTATTCGTTTCACTTGCCCTAGTAGTTGGTGGTGGCTATTTAAGTTCAAAAGTGCAGATAGGTGAATCTGAGGCAGGTTCACCCTTGCTGTATGCTGACCACGATTACAATATCTCGTCCAAAGCGATTAACGAAGCGTTTCCGGGCTCTGAAGAAATGTTTGTGTTGGCTCATTCAACTAAGCCCCATGGTTTAAAAGACCCTAAAGCGGTAAAAGCATTGGCAGATTTTCAAAACTATATGATGACGGACCCAGATCTAGGCGGAACTAAAGGCTTGCCAGATTTAGTTACGCAGGCTAGCCGTATTATTCGTAATGATGATCCTCGTTGGTTGGTTTTTCCAAAGGATGAAATGGAAATGGGCGGGTTGATGTTCGCGTATATGATGTCGAGCCCCATTCCGGGCGCGTTATTGGAGTTTATTGATCCAGATGAGCAAAATGCCAATATTGTTTTTTATTATAAAGACCATAAAGGGGAAACGATTCGACGCGCTATTTACATGGCGAAGGAATGGAGTAAAAGTGCCGCAGCTCAAATTGAAGGACTTGAACTGCATTTAGCTGGCGGCCTTATCGGCGTAACAGCGGCAGTTAACGAGGCTTCATATCAGACCAATATTTTAGTGATTCCATTGGTATTTTTGCTAATTTTAGTATTTGTAACCGTGTTTTATTGGTCTATCCATGCAGGTTGGTTGATGTTGCTAGCAATGGGCTTCGCAACCACTTTAACCTACGCCTATATGGGAATCGTGGGTTTGGGTATTAATGTAAATACCGTCCCCATTTTGGCCGCGGGTATCGGTATTGGCGTGGATTATTCTATTTATATAATGGATAAAATTAAAGAAGAATACGGTAAATTGGGTAATTTTGAAGGGGCTATTAAACAAGCGATTAACACCACCGGTGTGGCGATTGGCTTTACCGCGTTCTCATTAGTAGCAGGCGTTATTATGTGGGTGATGTTATCTACCATGCGCTTTCAAGCAGATGCGGCGATGTTGTTAATTGTAATGTTATTGCTGAATGCGTTAGCTGCGATGTTTCTTGTGCCGGCATGGGTGATGACCTTTAAACCTAAATTTATTCAAGAAAAATAAATGTTGTTAGAATTGTTGGGGAGGTAATCGCTTGGCCTATATGGCTAAAAGGATGCGCGAAATACGTTGCTAATTTCGCACGGAATAGTATAAAAGCAACATTAGAATAAGCTTATGTAAGCTTTCTTTATATAATAATTAAATAAGGGATAGGGAGAAATTATGAAGAATAACAAATGGCACCTTAAGCCATTAGCAGCCGCTTTTGCACTCGCTGGGCTGGTTGGCGGCCTGTCGATATCGCAACAAGCTGTAGCATCAATCGATACAGGTGACGACACACTAGAAATTAGTGGTTTCGTTGAAAATGCAACGTACTTTCGTAATAAAGTTGGCTTGTCAAAATTTCGTAATACACTTCAACTAGAAGGCACAAAATTACTCGGTAATATGGGTGCGTTTAGTGAGGTCAGTATTAATGGTACCTTCCGGGCGACTTATGATGGTGTGTATGACCTGAATTCAGATGAATATGGTGATGGTGCGGGTGGTGCAGTATTTTTAACACCTGTAGTTCCTGCTACTGGTACATTTAATGTCGCACCAGGTGGGGGTATTCCATTAGGCAATTTAACCACAGAAGGTTTGCGTAACGAGGGTTTAGAAATTTTAGGCCAAAGCCGACATACGGTTAAAGGCCATGGTGTTGAGTTAGCGGTGCCGGTACGCCCTTGTGATAAAGATTCACGCGGTTGTCTAGATGGTTATATGGATGATAGCTTGAATGAGCTTCGCTACTCCGATTTTAACGACCGTTGGGATTTTATACGTGAGTTATATGTCAATGCAGTTATCGATATGGATAGTGGCACAACATTTAACTTGAGTGTGGGTAAAAAACAAGAAGTATGGGGTCGTACGGATCTTTTTCGTGTGTTGGATATCTTGAACCCAATCGATTATTCAAGAAACAATATTTACGACGAGTTTGAAGACACCCGTATCCCATTATGGATGGCAACGGCTGAATGGCAGTTTGGTGCGAATAATTTGTTAGACGATATGAATCTTCAATTCGTTTGGATATTCGATAAATTCCGCCCGAGTAAACTAGGTCAATCTGGTACACCGAACCAAATATTAGGTGCGGGTGAGCTGTTCCGTTCATTAAACCTATGTTGGGAAGAAGGTTGTACAGCCTCAGTGTTTGCGGGTGTAACACCAGACGATGCTTCAATTGCAACAAACTTTGGGCCTGGAGTACTGGGTATTCGTGAAGCAGATATGCCAGAATGGTCACTTGCAAATTCACAATTAGGTGTGAAGTTTGAAGGTGTTTATAAGGATATTGGCTTCTCATTAAATGCTTTTTATACGCGGTCACAACTGCCTTCTTTAAGAGCGGGTATTCCTTCGGATAACCCATTTACTGGAAGTGTGCTGACAGGCGGTAATTATGGCGACAACATTGAATCTCAGTACTACAGTCACCTGATTTCATTCGATATACACTTCCCACGCGTGTTCTTGGTAGGTGGATCATTAGACTACTATTCAGAAGCGCTAGATACAGCGATCAGAGTCGAGGGAGCGTGGACTAAAGGCGAAGAGTTTGCTGACTCAACACAAGAAAGGTTGTTCTCTGAGTCTGAAGTGGCACGTTGGGTGATTGGTGCGGATCATAATTTCTTTGTTCGCTCTATCAATAAAAACAAAGCGTTCTTATTGTCTTTCCAAACGTTTGGTCAACATATCCTTCAGCATAATCGTGTACAACGTGCGTTTGGTGAGGCGGGTATACCAGATAGAGAAAATAACTACATTTCAACCTTGTTGTTACAAGGCTGGTGGATGCAAGATCGTCTCAGCTTTAAAGTGATTCAAGCCTATGACTGGGGTGCAGAAGCCTATGTAGTATCACCGGCTATGGACTGGCTAATTGATGATAACTGGCGCTTACAAGTGGGTGCAAACATTAAGTTTGACAGAGGACCAGCTGAGTGGGCTGACTGTACTAAATGTAGTCCATTTTCCCCCTATACCGATAGTACCGCCCCAATACATGCAGGTGGAGCATCAGGTGAAGCCGGTTTAGGCGGTATTGAACCATTAGGTCGCTTTATTGATGGGCCGATTGGTACCGCACGTAATGAAGACGAAATTCAAATAACACTACGTTACCGCTTCTAGGAATGATGACAGTGGCGTTCAGTTGAGCGTCACTGTATTTTCCTACAAAGTTAAAAAGATTTAAGGAGATTGATAAAATGAAGAAATTTACAAAAGGTTTACTTGGGGCTGCTTTATTAAGTGTTGCTGCAAGCGCATCAGCGGTAACGGATATAGATATTGAGAATTCATTTAAACCATATACTAAAGGCTTTCCAACAGTTGAAGGCGTAGTAGCAGGTTTAGTGATTAATAAAGACAATGTGGATAAATATGCCAGTGTTTTTGACAAAGGCATGATTAAGCACATTAAAGATGGCTGGGTAGACATTACCGTGGGTGAGCCAATGGATTTTGTTCTTAACCAAAGGTATATCGATGCGACTAAAGCAGGTGCAAAAAACGTTAAATTAGGTGAAAAAACGGGGCAAATAGAAGGTTACATGGCCGGTCGCGCATTCCCAATGGAGCCAAGTTTAGATGATCCACGTGCAGGTGAAAAATTAGCTTGGAATTTTCAGTACGGCTATAACTGGGGAGATAGCGCAGCAATATCTCCATTTTATTGGGCCTATAAAAATATGAATACGGGTAAAATTGAACGTAACATTAAGTTTAATTTTTACTTTATGAATTTTGCGCATCGAGTCAGTCAAGACCCAGTACCAGAGGTTTCACCTAACCCTGGTGGGTTGTTTCGTGCGATTTATTTAAATGTGGCCGAACCATTTGACGTTAAAAACACACAATTATTGATTCACCGCTCAAAAAACGACTTGAAACGTGATAATTCTTGGTTGTATCTTGGCTTTCAACGCCGTGTGCGTCGTTTAGCGACGGGTCAAACAACAGACTCATTCTTGGGTTCTGATTTAATGATTGAGGATTTCGAAGGTTATAACGGCCGTGTTTCTGATATGAACTGGACATACAAAGGTACTAGAACAATGCTGATGCCTTTTTATGATGCATCGAAACAAGAACGTACCGATAAATATAAAGAAGCGGATGGTTATAAGTATTCAACATACCACGGTAAAGGTGGCTGTTTCCCTAATGTGACATATTCACTAAGAAAAGTGTATGTTGTCGAGTCTGTACCCGTAGATTCTAACCACCCAGTGGGTAAACGTGTTCACTATATGGATGCGCAAACCTTTACACTGCCCCGCACGGTTACATTTGATCGCCAAGGCAAATACTGGAAATCATGGAGCATCGGTCAAGCACACCCAGATCATCATTTACCGATAAATAAAGGTAGTGGCGTATCTATTGATGATTCATTTGGAATTATGGATATACAATCAATGCATTGTACAACAGGCCAATTTAAAGGCATCGTTGATGAAAATTTAGTTAAAAAGAAACAGTTTAGTGTTCAATATATGCGCTCATTTGGTAAATAATAACGAGGGCAAACTTAAGTCGGGTAAAACAAAAAAAACCAGCGAAAGCTGGTTTTTTTTGTTAAGCAGTTTTTAAACAAGCATAATGAGAGGGTAGTTATGCTTGCTGAAGTTGAAAGTTGGGTAGGCTTAAAATGAGTGTGTTATAAAATTGAGTTACTTATATTTTAAAGTGATGTAAGTCATGTTGAAGAAAAATTATATTGATATAGTTTGAGATATACACGATAGTGTTGGTTGATTGAAATATTAATGATACTTACCTATATAAAATAAAGGTAAGAAAAGGAGAATAAAAGGATGAGCAAACAAAATAATATCGATTTTGCAAATTACTTGATGGACGATAAAGAGAAAGGTATTTATCGTGCTGATAGGAAGGTGTTCACAGACCCAGAAATCTTTGAATTAGAAATGAAGTACATCTTTGAAAAAAATTGGATGTATTTGTGCCATGAAAGCCAGATAAAAGAGAACGGTGACTTTTTTACGACGTACATGGGACGTCAACCGGTGATTATAACGCGTGATAAGAAAGGCGAAATTCATGGTTTTATTAATGCCTGTACGCATCGTGGGGCACAGTTAGTTAATACGGCTGGTGGTAACAAGCGATCATTAACCTGCCCTTTCCATATGTGGTCTTTTAATTTGGATGGAACATTAATGGACTGTGGTGAACACAAGGGTAATGTTGGTTATAGTGATTCTTTTAGTAAGGATGACTTAGGGCTTCAAAAAATCGGGAATATTGAAAGCTACCGTGGGTTTGTTTTTGGTGTGCTAGATGATAACGCCTGTACTCTTGCAGAATATCTGCGTGATGCAAAGCAAATGATAGACCTTTTAGTTGACCAGTCAGATGAAGGCCTAGAAATTTTGCCGGGTGCCACAACATACACATACGATGGCAACTGGAAGCTCCAAGCTGAAAATGGTGTAGATGGTTATCATTTAGAAGCCATTCACGGTAACTATGTAATGACTATTGCTAACCGAGCAAAGCTAAAAGGTGATGCTGATAAGGTAAAGCCTGTAGCGGTGGGTGATTTAGCCAGTGGAACAACCGAAATGCCTGCGGGTTATTTTTCATACGGTAATGGTCATGTGACGCTATATGGGGAACTACCTAACCCAACAGATAGGCCGCTTCATGTAGGTGGTAGAATGCCTGAAATTATTGAAAAATTTGGTAAAGATAGAGGAAGTTTTATGGGCAGTTACCTACGTAATACATGCCTCTATCCGAATGTTTTTATTATGGATCAAATGAGCACGCAAATTCGTCATTTCCGCCCAGTAGCCGTTGATAAAACAGAAGTAACAACATACTGTATTGCTCCAATAGGGGAGTCCGATGTAGCGCGTGAACGTCGTATACGTCAGTACGAAGACTTCTTTAATGCGACAGGTATGGCCACGCCAGATGATTTGACGGCTTTTTATAATAGTCAATTAGGCTTTATGGGTGAGAAGGCAAAGTGGAGTGATATGTCTCGAGGTGCTAAAAATATTGTTAATGGCGCGAGTGACTTCGCTAAGAGTGTGGGCGTTAACCCAGACGAATGTGGTATTAACCTTGAAGATGAAGGTTTAATGATCGCACAGCATAGACAGTGGGCCGAAATGATGACAAAAGCACAAGCAGAGGAGAAATAAGATGGATGTTTCTACAAAAGATCAAGCAATTGAAGTAATTATCAATGAAGCGGCTGCTCTTGATCATAAACAGTGGGATGAGTGGATTAATTTATATACGGAAGACGCTACTTATTGGATGCCAGCATGGGTTGACGAATATAACCTAACGAGTGATCCAGCACGTGAGATTTCACTGATTTATTACAGTGAACGCTCAGGGCTTGAGGATAGAGTGTTTAGAATACGTACAGAGTTATCTTTTGCGACAACACCGCTACCAAGAACGTGCCACATTAATACAAACTTTAGAGTGTCAGAAAATGATGCGGGTGAGATCGTTGTTCATTCATCTTGGGTAACGCATTGTTATAGCTTGAAAAAAGCGCGTGAAGCATTCGGTGTTCAAGAGCATCGCTTACGTAAAACTGCTGATGGCTTGAAGATATGTTATAGAAAAATTACTTTACATAACGATATGGTTGATACTGTGCTGGATGTATATAACTTGTAGGGTTTAAGAGTGAAAAAGGAGTGAATAAAGAACCCCGCTTTTGCGGGGTTTTTATTGTGCCTAATATTTTTATATAACTTAACTATGGACGTGTTTTTAACAAATTCAGTTTAAAGTTTATTTTTCAGAATGCTAATATCATCCGGGTTAATTAAATCTGGTACTGTCCAACCATCAAGGTCATATTCGCCTAAGCATTTATCCGCAAAGCCTGTTAATTCGTCAGCTAGTCCAGACATTTTTGCACCGCCAAGCAACTGTAAGCGAATGTCTTCATGGTTCCCAGCGTAATTACGTTCGTATAATTCATGACGACTACCAAACTCTGTGCCGATTGAATCCCATAATAACTTTAAAACTTTAACCCGTTGCTCAGCTGAGATACCGTTTGATCCACGCACGAAACGGTCTAAGAAAGGCCTGATTTCAGGATTCTTAAAATCAGCTGCGTGAGAGGGTAAATAGACAAGTGCTGCACCAAGATCTTTTTGAATCAAATCTTTAATCATGGGATATGCCATCGGCGCAAAAACACGATAGGCACTGGATGCTTCTGCGTTAACTTGTAGCGCGCCGTTATCTCCCCAAGGAGATGGGTTTCGCGCCATCGCATCGGTTAGGCTCCAAAATAGATTACGCCAAGCGAGCACTTCGCCAATTCTGCCTTGTACGCCTCGGAATTGATCGGCACCGGTTGTTTCAACAGCTTTCATTAATAGGCCCGTGATAAAATCTAGTTTTACGGCTAGACGAGTACAGCCGTGGAATAGTGCGCGCTGCATAAAGCCAGAACCAAATATAAAGCGGTTAACAACGTCTATATCGCGATAGGCAAAAACGTTTTCCCAAGGCACTAAGACCTTATCTAGAACGAGAATGGAATCGTTTTCGTCCATGCGACTAGAAAGTGGGTAATCATAAGGGGAGCCCATTGCGCCTGCTGCGTATTCATACGATGTACGGCAGATGATTTTCAACCCGGGTGAGTTCATTGGCAGGGTAAAAATGACTGCGTAATTAGGGTCCTTAACAGGGACACCGTATAAACCGACGAAGTTTTGATGGGTTAATGCAGAGTTAGTAGCAACGACCTTTGCACCAGAGACGATAATCCCTTCGTCGGTTTCTTTTTCGACATGAATACACACGTCTTCAATTTCTGCAGCACCCTTGTGGCGGTCAATCGGTGGGTTAACAATGGCGTGGTTCCAGTAGAGTAGGTTTTCTTGTGATTCTTTATACCAATGTCTGGCGTTACCTGCGTATTCACCAAAAAATTCAGGCAGAGCCCCCATAGAAGCAATAAAGCTGGCCTTGTAATCGGGTGCGCGCCCCATCCAGCCATAGCCGATACGCTGCCATTCGGCAATGGCGTCACGTGAAGCGACAAGGTCATCAACAGATCTTGGTGCTTTGAAAAAAGGTTGTGTATAGCCACCGCTACCAGTATCGGTGGATGTTCTTAATATACTGGCTTTGGATTCATCGTGCATGGCGTCGTACATGCGAGCGGTCATGCGGGCAGAATTCCTAAAGGCGGGATGTGTCGTGACATTTTTAACACGTTCACCAAAAATATAAACTTCTCTTCCATCATCTAGGCTTTCAAGATATTCATCCCCAGTCATCGGTTTTTTTACAGATTTTTTTTGCTCACTCACAGCCTTCTCCATTTGGTTAATCGTTTTTATTTCTTATTATTAAAGGTGATATCATCAAATAAAGTTATTATGAATTCAAGAGTATTGACGTTAGTTTGTTTTAAAAAACTAGAGTAATGAGTATTATCTGTTTATTATCAAAAGTGGAATTACAAATAAAATAAGAAAGGGAGGGGGACTAGTGGCTATTGTTTCGCATGATGAGTGGATTAGAAGGGCCGAGTTGATTGGACAAAAAGCTGAGCCCATGGTGGCAGAGGCTGAAAAAGCGGGTTGTTTCTCACAAGAATTAAGAAACTATGTGCATCAACAAGAAATGCATAAAGTACTCCGCCCCGTGCAATATGGTGGCTCAGGTATGGGTGCATTTACGTTTTCTGAAATTGTAAGAACAGTCTCGAATTACAATGCCTCGGCTGCATGGCTTGTGTATTTTGTTATTTTGCATGAGCAATGGGTTGCCTACTTAGATGAAAAAGGGCGTCAAGAAGTGTATGACAGCGATGGCTTGGTGGGTGATATTTTTATGCCATTAGGTCAAGTTGAATACGTGGATGGTGGTGTGCGCTTGACAGGTCAGTGGGCATTTGGCAGTGGAATTCTATGGGATGAATGGATGGGTTTAGGCGCGATTGTTGAAGTGCCTGGCGAGGATCCACAACCCTGTTTGGTGAATGTTAACAAGAAAGACTTTCAGGTAATTGAAGATTGGAACCCGTTTGGCCTTCGTGGTACGGGTAGCCACAGCGTTAAGGTGGAAGACGTGTTCGTACCTTGGCACCATGTGCTGCCTGTACTTAAGGTGAAGAATAAGGGGGAGCCGGTTGGTGGGCATTATTCGGATGAGCCGATTTTTAATGCACCCTTTATGGCTTTCTTTTGCTTAGGCTTTCCAGCGATATCAACGGGTATCGCGCAGCGTGTTACTAAAGATTTAAAAGTGCGCATGGAGGGCAGGCAGCGTATTTTGTATAATATGAAAGAGTCAGAGTCACCGATTGCGCAACGTAACCTTGCTGAAGTGATGGTTAAGCTGGATGCCATTGAGGCCATGAATAAGAAGTATGTTGATCAGCTAGAAGAGTGGATTACAGCACGGACACCGTTGGTGAGTGAAAAAGAAAAAAATAAAATGGGCGCATGGCGTGCGTATATTAGTAAGGAGGCGTCTGATTTAGCTTTTCATGCTATGAATTTATTAGGAGCTTCTGCAACGGGCAGTGGTGACCCGCTTGAAACAGCAGCACGTGATGCCTTCATGGTGTATATTCATTTGGGACAAATTTATGAAGATAATATGGTGTCTTATGGTCGTACTCAATTTGGTTTGTCCGGGCATCCATTACTGTAGTTATTGGGGGTTTTCCCCGCATTGTATTTATAAGCCACACGGGCATGACGTGCGGTTTTTAATCGTCAAAAAGAGAATTTAAATGGAAGTAACACATAGTGGGCAAGTCGTTTATTCCGCACCTATTAGTAAGGGTATTATTTTACTTAGGATTAAGCTGACTCAGCCTGAGTCGGTTTATTTTAAGGCGGGTCAATACTTGGCGGTTCTGTTGCCTGATTCAGAAAAAGCTTCATATTATTCAATTGCTTCATCACCTAACAGAAAGGGTGAGATTGAACTGTTGGTTAAGGAGGATAAGCTAGGTGTGGGTTCGGTTTATCTTTATTCGTTGAAAGAAGGCGATTCTATTCAATTGCATATGCCAATGGGTGAGGCCTATTTACGAGAAGATAGTGATCGAAATGTAATTTTTGTAGCAGGTGCATCGGGTGCGAGCTATATTCGTTCGATGATTCATTATTTGGATGAATCTGATCATTTGGCTCATCGGGAGGTTCATTACTTTTTAGGCTGTCGTGAAGAGGATGAATTGTTGGAATCTGACTATATGCACAAGCTTGCTAAAAATTACACTGGATTTCATTATCACCCTGCGTTATCTCATCAAGAAGACTGGGATGGACACACGGGTTTAATTACAGAAGTTGTTGATCGTATAATGCCAAATGATATGTCTAAATGGCAAGCTTATTCGGCAGGATCGCCTGCTATGGTGAAGGCTGTTGCTGATCTTCTTATTGCTAATAAAAGCCTTGAGAAAAATTACTTTTTTTCAGATATGTATACCCCTGAAATTTAGAAATTTTTATAGAGTAAGTAGTATGTGTGAGGTTAAATAATTAATGGAATCGATTGTGGTGAAAGAGTCTTTTAAAGTAACTTTACTAGATACTGGTGAGAGCTTTAACTGTACGTCACAACAACATGTGTTATCGGCTATGTCCAAAATGGGAAAAAAGGGGATTCCATCCGGTTGTCATGGAGGCGGCTGTGGTGTTTGCAAAGTAAAAATAATGGAAGGAACGTATCATACAAAAAAAATGAGCCGTGCCCATGTGTCCATAGAGGAGGAAAACGCTGGCTGTGCTTTAGCCTGTCGGGTTTTTCCAACTAGTGCGCTGAGTATGAATGTTATTGGAAAATTACAAAAAAATATTTTAAAAAAAACAAAGTAACTTACGCTGTAACCATACAGTCTCGGTTAGGTTTTTTTAACCTAGATTCACCCATTCCTCTCCCAACTATCGTTAGTTAATATCAATATTTTTTGTGCGTAAAAGCACTCTATAGGCATTCAACGTTATTTTGAATGCCTTTTCTGATTTAAATCAAGGTGGTTTCTGATTGTTTTTGAGAGCATAAATTTGACAAAAATAATTTATATCAAGGTGATATATAAAAGGAGAGTTTATGGGTGTTTTAAGAATTAGTCATATTAATATTAGGGTGCTGGATATGGAGTCATCCATAAAGCATTACGTGAATGTTATCGGAATGAAAATCACGCATAAGGATGCAGAGGGTAATGTGTACCTAAAGTGCTGGGATGAATGGGATAAGTATTCTGTCGTTCTTACCGAAGCGGATAAAGCAGGCATTCTTAATATTGGTTATAAAGTAGAAAATAATGCAGATTTAGATGAATTTAAGCAGCGCATTACAAATTACGGTATTGCAGTAGAAGATATTGCTAAAGACGCGCTGCCATTTGTCGGTCGCTGTTTAAAGTTCAATATACCCAGTGGTCATGTAATGTATCTATATGCTGACAAAGAATATGTCGGTACAGACGTAGGGACAGTCAACCCAGAGCCTTGGCCTGATGGTTTGGTTGGAGCTGGCGTACATTGGCTTGATCACGCATTATTGATGAGTGAGTTTGACCTTGATAATGGGGTCAATATGGTTGAAGAAAACACTAAGTTCATGATTGATGTGTTGGACTTCTACCTAGTAGAACAAATTTTGGTAGGGCCTGAGGGAGACCGTCAGATGGCGACTTGGCTATCAGTCTCTAATACGCCACATGATATTGCTTTTGTTGGTGGCCCCATTAATGGCTTACATCACCTTGCATTCTTTATGGATAGTTGGGACGACGTGCTTAAAGCAGCCGATGTTATGGGTAAGAATAGGGTGAAGATTGATGTGACGCCGCAAAGACATGGGGTAACAAGAGGTTACACGATTTACTTTTTTGACCCTTCGGGTAACAGAAATGAAACGTTTGGTGGGCTTGGCTATTTAGCGCAACGCGATAGACCTGTAACAACCTGGACAGAAGACCAAATTGGAAGCGGTATTTTTTATCACACGGGAGTTTTGAATGACGCCTTTACGACGGTCTATACATAAATACAGGTAAGTATTAGACAAATGGCTCTAGAAAGTGGATCGGAGTATCTTGTCCAAGTAGGGAAAAGAAAATTCTCTAAAATAACAATAGCTTAGGCTATATTAAGACAAACAGGTTAAATAACAGTTGACCATTAAGCGATGATCCCTATAATACGCCTCTCTTCCAGCCAAGCGGTCAGCTTTAGCGACTGAATGAAAGGAAGAAAGCAGTAAAAAAACAGCTGGCTATTAAATAAAGAAAGTTAATAATTAGTTTGCAAGTTAAAGGCAAATGATTATAATAGCCGGCCCGGTTCAGACCAAGTTTGAACCCGCTCTTTAAAAATTTATCAAGTAATTTGTGTGGGCACTTGTGTTGATTGTTTAAGTCGTATTAAAAAATAATCAATATAGGTTGAACACACTTTAGTTTTAAAATTGAAGTAAACGTTTAATTCTATATTGAGCAAGATCTAGACCTCCATTTAAGAGGTCGAAAAATATAAACTGAAGAGTTTGATCATGGCTCAGATTGAACGCTGGCGGCATGCCTAACACATGCAAGTCGAACGGAAACGATGCTAGCTTGCTAGCAGGCGTCGAGTGGCGGACGGGTGAGTAATGCATAGGAATCTACCTAGTAGCGGGGGACAACCTGGTGAAAACCAGGCTAATACCGCATAATCCCTACGGGGCAAAGCAGGGGACCTTCGGGCCTTGCACTATTAGATGAGCCTATGTCGGATTAGCTAGTTGGTGAGGTAATGGCTCACCAAGGCAACGATCCGTAGCTGGTTTGAGAGGATGATCAGCCACACTGGGACTGAGACACGGCCCAGACTCCTACGGGAG
>CAJXTU010000001.1 GCA_913060865.1 uncultured Cycloclasticus sp. | reverse complement strand
GATCTACACACTGCATATCGTCGGCAGCGTCAGATGTGTATAAGAGACAGACCATGAAGTCGTTGCATGAAGGCGTTATCGTTACCGATCTGGACAGCGTCATTTACTATACCAACCCGGCTATAGATGATTTATTAAAAACCCAGCCTAAAGCAAATATTAAAAAATCCATTAACGATATTTTAATATTAAAAACTGATGAATCATTGCCTATTGAGCTCACTAACATCAATAACACAACTATTGAAACCGACCTACAGGTTGCCTTTATTGAGCAAGAAGACGGCAGCAAGTCTACGATTGAATGGTCGCGTACATTTATAACCAATAAAGAGGCCGAGCGCTTAGGACTCGTTTTCACCATTAACGATATTACAACGGCTTATAATTTAAACAACCAATTAAAACACCAAGCTTCTCACGACACATTAACCGGCCTACTAAACCGACGCGAATTTGATCGGCGCTTATTAAATTGCCTCACTGGAACTCAAGAAGCCAATATTAGACATAGCCTCATCTTCATAGATCTCGATCAATTTAAGACCGTAAATGACTCATGCGGACATCTAGCGGGTGATCAACTACTAAGACAATTATCGTCCATCATGTCGCCTTTAGTTCGAGGCCGAGATACATTAGCAAGGCTTGGAGGCGACGAGTTTGCCATTTTGCTGGAAGCATGCCCGAAAAATGCCGCGTTAAAAGTCGCTAATGAGGTTTTATCCACCATTCAAAAATTCCGCTTCACCTGCGACAATAAAACATTCAACATTGGTGCCAGTATGGGTATCGCACATTTTTCTTCAGGGCCTCAAACTGAAAACGACCCCTTAATTGTTGCTGACGCCGCTTGCTATAAAGCCAAGGAAGAAGGCAGGAACTGTATTATTGAAATGGATATTTCTAACGTCCAGCATCCACCTGATATCCCTCAACACCATATTCAGTGGGTCAATAGGTTAAATACAGCGCTTAATAACGACCAATTCTTTCTTTATCAACAAAAAATTGTTCCGACTAACCCCGGCGCTGGCGAATTTCTTCATTACGAAGTCTTACTGAGAATAAAAGATGAGCATGGCCGACTCATTAGCCCTGGCGCTTTCTTACCCCCGGCTGAACGTTATGGGCTGATTCATCGAATCGATCATTGGGTCATAAAAAACACACTCAAATGGCTCCATGAACACCCGAATGTTTTAGCCAAAACTAAATTATGCAGTATTAATTTATCCGGCGTATCGCTGTCTGATGAGAACCTTTCCAGCTACGTCACTCAGCACCTCAAACAATACGCCATTGATTGCAATAAAATCTGTTTTGAAATAACCGAGTCATCGGCTATTCAAAACTTAGCACTGGCGTTTGAATTTATACAAAATATGCATGAGCTAGGTTGCTCCTTCTCGTTAGACGACTTTGGCACTGGCATGTCATCGTTCTCTTACTTAAAACAATTACCCGTCAACCATTTAAAAATAGACGGTAGCTTTATTCGCCATATTGATACTGATCCTATTGACTTAGCCATGACGAGGTCTATCAATGAGATTGGTCACGTCATGGGCATGAGCACTATGGCTGAGTTTGTTGAAAGCGAAGAAATTTTTCAGCTGCTAAGACAACTCGGTGTTGATTATGCTCAAGGCTACCATATTGCTAAACCCGCACCCTTAAATGAGCTACTTAACCACCTTGATTAAAGCCTCACTCTTTTCAACCTCAATGCATTAGCAATCACTGATACTGAGCTTAAACTCATCGCAGCAGCGGCAATCATTGGCGACAGTAAAATGCCTACAAAAGGGTACAGCACACCTGCCGCAACGGGCACACCTAAACTGTTATAAAGGAATGCGAACACAAGATTTTGCCTGATATTTTGCATCGTCGCCTTACTGAGTTTTTGCGCACGAACAATGCCCCTTAGGTCACCTTTTACGAGTACAACACCGGTACTTTCAATAGCGATATCAGAGCCATTACCCATCGCAATACCTACATTTGCTTGCGCGAGTGCGGGCGCATCATTAACACCATCCCCAGCCATCGCAACAATATGCCCAGCGGCTTGCAGTTCTTTAACAACACCCGCCTTTTCAGCCGGTAAAACGCCTGCTCTAAAATCATCAATGCTCAACTTTTGCGCGACTTGTTCAGCTGCACCCTGCTGATCGCCTGTTAGCATCACCACTTTTATACCGTTTTTATGAAGTTGGGCTATTGCCTCTTCAGTTGAAGATTTAATTTCATCCTTAAGAAAAATGACAGCACTGGCTTGATTATTAACGGCCATATATAGTGCCGTTTCTCCGCGCTTATTATTCGATAATAACGGTGCTTTTAAACGGCTAGTATCTATCGCATTATCATCTAAGTACCGTAGATTTCCCAGCAAGACCATTTGCCTGTTTACTTCGCCAGAAACACCTTTTCCAGGTGTTGAATTAAACTTACTCACCTCAAATAAAGCACTATCTTTTGCTGCACGTACAACCGCTTCTGCTAATGGGTGTTCGCTGACTTTTTCAAGGCTAGCCGCCAATATAAGCGCTTCATCATCGGTCATATCACCTATAGATTTAACCTCAGTAACACTCGGTTTTCCTTCAGTTAAGGTTCCCGTTTTATCAACCACCAAGGTATCCACTTTTTCCATTACTTCTAACACTTCAGCGTCTTTAATTAACACACCCATGTTAGCTCCACGCCCCATACCCACCATAATAGACATCGGTGTGGCCAAGCCTAACGCGCAAGGGCAAGCGATAATCAACACAGCAACCGCATTAACGACGGCCAAACTCAGCGCATACTCTGTTGCTAAACCATACCAAGCGAAAAAAGTAATGACTGAAATGCTCACCACAATAGGTACAAACCACGATGCAACAACATCCGCCACACGTTGAATCGGCGCACGGCTTCGTTGTGCTTCACTAACCATTTGAATAATTTGTGACAACAGCGTTTCACTGCCCACACGCTGTGCAGTAAAGGTAAAACTTCCAGTACCATTAACCGTACCACCAACCACCGAGTCCCCTGCTAATTTTTCCACAGGAATTGGCTCACCGGTTACCATCGATTCATCAATTGAGCTACTGCCATCGATTAACGCACCATCTACAGGAATTTTTTCACCCGGCCGAACACGTAAAACATCGCCAACTACAACATCATCCAATGATATGTCTTCTTCTTTACCTTGCGCATTAATACGCCGCGCCGTATTAGGTGACAAACCTACTAACAAATGAATTGCTTTATTGGTTTGACCCCGTGCCTTTAATTCCAACACTTGACCCAATAAGACCAAGGTAATAATCACCGCAGCCGCTTCAAAATAGACTGCTACTACACCGTGCGAATTCAGCATCGATTCGGGAAATAGCGTCGGCATAAAGACAGCCACTAGGCTATAGCACCAAGCCACCGTTACGCCAAGACCAATCAATGTGAACATATTAAGGTTCCACGTCTTAATAGACTGCACCGCACGTTCAAAAAATGGCCAGCCTGCCCATAAAACAACTGGAGATGCTAATAAAAACTGTATCCATTGCCAGGTTTTAGCAGATGCAAATTTTAAAAAAAACTCACCCACTACCATCTCTGACATGGCGATAATAAATAATGGAATGGTAAATATAAGGCTGATTTTAAAGCGTCGACTCATCTCGTCTAGTTCTGGGTTATCACCCTCCAGAACAACCGTCCTTGCCTCTAAAGCCATTCCACAAATCGGGCATGAGCCCGGCGCTTCTTCTGCCACATCGGGGTGCATAGGGCAAATGTAATCCGTCCGTGTAGAAGGTGGTACAAATGCTTCTGGTTCTAATGCCATGCCACATTTAGAGCAAATATCTGGACCATCGCTTTCTATACCCGGACACATTGGACAAATATATTTAGCACCGGGAATAGCAACCGGCTCTGGGCGCGGCTTATCCGACAGATACATTTCTGGGTCTTTACTAAATTTTGTTAAGCAGCCTTCACAACAAAACCCATACCACTCATCTTTATATTGCATATGGTATTTAGCATCTTTTGTAACACTCATCCCACACACAGGATCATTATAGGTAGCGCCACTGACCTCTTTAGTCTCATGACAACAAGCGCGCACGTTAGCTACCCCATACAAAAATATAAATGTTTATTAAACATTATCCAGATACTTCCAAGATTGATGCCTTCTTCCATACCCAAAGACCCGTGACGATAATAATGACATGAATAACCAAAGTAATGACGGCTATAACAACCTCTTCATGGTTCATCGCACTGTATATATCCCAAATACCAAAAATTGTTTCTGTTATCAGTACCACAGGAATTAGCGCAGGGTAGTAGCGCATTGGGTTACGTGCCCCACCAATCAATACCACACCAATAGCCGCCAAGCCAAGCCCTACAATCAACCACGCATCTAACAGCAATTGAAACACAATTTCTTCTTGATAGAGGTTAACACCCGGATACATCCCCGGTAATTGCGGCGCCCAAAGTGATGGCCACAATAAAACTAAATTTAATATATAAAAAACACCTACACTGACCATCCAAATACGTAACCCTTTCATTAGACTATTCCCCTTAGATTTGTAATTATTTAAAGCATCAATACATTAGCATTTACTTAACAATAATCAAAGAACAGCGTTACAATAATGTTTGGCATTCATATGCTTCAGTAGACAATATCCCAAATTTATTTTCGGGTATTTTAATTAATTTATGACTATAGGAATAACTCGTATGAAACTTTATTACTCTCCAGGATCATGTTCTTTATCTCCACATATTGCTATTCATGAAGCTGGTTTAACGGCTAAGACTGAGCTTGTTAAAGTAGACTTACAATCTCATACCCTTGAGAATGGTGATAACTATCTTGATATTAACCCATGTGGTTATGTGCCAGCGCTACAACTTGATAGTGGCGAATTTTTATTTGAAGGCCCTGCAATTGTCCAATACATTGCCGGTCTTGCGCCTGAAAAAAACCTAGCACCAGCAGCTGACACATTTGAGCGCGCAAAATTACAACAATGGTTAAACTTTTTATCAACAGAATTACATAAAGGTGTTGCACCTTTGTTTAACCCTGCTATGCCAGATGAAGCAAAAGCTATTATTGTAGATGGCTATAAAAACCGCTTGACTCAATTAGTCGGCACAATGGGTGACAATAAATACCTTTTAGGCGATCAATTTTCAGTCGCTGATATTTACTTATTCGTTATCTTAAGCTGGCACCCATATTTCGAATTTGATGCCTCACCTTGGCCATCACTTCAAGCGTTCCAAGAACGTATTGGTGCTCGCCCTGCTGTACAAGAAGCACTTAAACATGAAGGTTTAATTTAAGCCTTAAGGCCGTTAACCGAGGTACCCATGAGGTACCTCGGTTGTTTAATTACAGCTTAACGCAAACATTCCGAGTTTCAGTATAAAACTCTAAGGAATGAACACCGCCCTCACGCCCGATACCTGATTGCTTTGAGCCACCAAACGCCGTTCTTAAATCACGCAAGAACCAACTATTAATCCAAGTAATACCAACGTCAATTTTAGCGGCTACCCGGTGAGCACGTGACAAATCTCGTGTCCATACGGTTGTAGATAATCCATACTCTGTATCGTTGGCCCATTGGATCACCTGCTGCTCTTCATCAAACGGTGTGATATGGCAACAAGGACCAAAGATTTCTTCTTTCATGACAGAGGCATCTTCCCCTAGGCCAGTCCAAATAGTCGGCTCTACCCAAGCACCTTCTTTTAACTCATCAGACATCTTTGGTACACCGCCTCCAATCACAACAGTCGCACCTTCCTCAACCGCTTTTGCATAATAAGACAGTACCTTCGCTTGGTGTTCATGGCTAATCATTGGGCCAAAATTACAGCTTTCATCATCCGGCTTGCCGTGACGTACTTTTTCAACCTTTTGTTTAAGTGCTTCCACAAATTTATCAAAAATTGGGCGCTCGACATAAACGCGCTCTGTCCCCAAGCAAACCTGCCCCGAGTTTAAAAATGAAGAGCGATATATCCCATCAACCGCTTTATCAAAATCGCTATCAGCAAATACAATACCTGCGTTTTTACCGCCAAGCTCAAAGGAAACATCTCGCATCCCTTCTGATGCCGCTTTCATAATAGCGGCTCCTGTCCGCGTTTCACCGGTAAATGTAATCGCATCTACCTCTGGGTGCTGTGTTAAAAACTCACCCGCTGAATCAGGTCCAAAACCATGTACAACATTAAACACACCTTTTGGCACACCCACTTTATTCATCACTTCGCCCAATAAAGTTGTTGTTAATGGCGTCTCTTCCGATGGCTTAACCACCACCGTATTACCACAAGCCAGCGCAGGCCCTACTTTCCACGTCATCAATAAAAAGGGTGCATTCCAAGGCGATACAACACCAACAACGCCTTTTGGCACACGAATAGCGTAATTAAGCGCACCTAAACCATCCGGTGTTGTTGTTTGAAATGACTCATTAGGAACGTTTTTAATCACATCGGCAAAAATTTTAAAGTTCGCCGCACCTCTAGGAATAAATGCGTGCGTCATAATACTTTTAGGTTGCCCTGTATCCGCCATTTCCGCCTCAACAAAATCATCAAAACGTCGAGTAATCTCATCAGCAACTCCATACAACATATCGACACGCTGCTCCAGAGTGAAAAGCCCCCACTCACCATCGAGCGCTGCCCTGGCTGCTTTAACTGCACGATCAACATCATCACGCCCTGCTTCAGAAACTTGGGCAATGATACGCCGATCAACGGGCGAGCGTTTTTCAAATAATTGGCCGTCTACAGCCGATACAAACTCACCGTTTATAAAATGATTAATGTGCTTCATATGTTTTCCCTTTGAGACGTTAGCCTAATTATTAAATGCTTTATTCTACCCATACTTGTTCAGTTATAAATTGATCATAGTCAATCATAACCAGCAAACAACATAGAATTGATTCGACCAAGAAATTAACATTAGAAATAACCCAATACAAGATAATTCTAATGCAATGATTTATCGTCTTTTAGCTAGCGCTATTAAAGCCTCATTGCCAAACTTGGCCAACACTGTATTAATTGCTTAACGCATGTATTTAATATATTCTGAGGAGTTGCATTTAAAAAAATTTTAAGAAAAATTCTACATAGGGAACATTCTCCAATGAATAAAGAAGGTACAAACGCACCAACTTGGTCTATCGATGAGATCAAAAAATTAGTCAGTGACGAAAATGGGACCTTAGATGCCCGTATCTATAACGATGAAGCGTTATATGACTTGGAACTTGAGCGCGTCTTTGCTCGATCATGGATCCTGCTAGGTCACGAGAGCCATGTCCCTAATACCGGAGATTTCTTAAACACCTATATCGGTGAAGACCCAGTGATACTTGTACGCCAAAAAGATGCTAGCCTGCGCGTTTTTCTAAACCAATGTCGTCATCGAGGCATGAAACTATCCCGTGATGACGCCGGCAATGCCAAGGCATTCGTTTGTACTTACCACGGCTGGGCACACGATATTTCAGGCAAATTGATCGACGTACCATTTGAAAAAGAAGGCCATTGCGACCGCCTAGATAAATCAGAGTGGAGCCCCTTGCAAGCACGCGTTGAAACCTATCGCGGGCTGATTTTTGCTAACTGGGATGAAGAAGCGCCATCATTAGATGAGTACTTATCTGACTCAAAACCTTATATTGACGTGATGTTTAATCGTTCTGAAGCGGGTACAGAAGCCATCGGTGGCATTCAGAAGTGGGTTATCCCAACTAACTGGAAATTTGCTGCTGAACAATTTTGTAGCGATATGTACCACGCTGGCACCATGTCGCATTTATCGGGCATTACCGCTGGTTTACCTGAAAATGTCACACTTAACGATATTGAAATCCCAACGGATGGCAACCAATTTCGCGCAAAATGGGGCGGCCACGGCACAGGGTATTATGTTGACCAACCTGGTCTAATACACGCTATCATGGGGCCTGCCATCACCGAATATATTACCGCCAGCCCACAAGCTGAAGCTGCCTCAAAACGCTTGGGTAGCAGTATGTTTGGTCAACGCATGATGGGGCAACACATGAGTATCTTCCCAACTTGCTCCTTTTTACCGGGCGTTAATACGATCCGTACTTGGCACCCTCGTGGTCCAAATGAAATAGAGGTTTGGGCCTTTATTGTGGTCGATGCCGATGCACCTGAGCATATTAAAGAAGAGTTTAGAAAACAAAATATTCGTACCTTCTCTGCCGGTGGTGTTTTTGAACAAGACGATGGCGAAAACTGGATTGAGGTTCAAAAGCTTTTCAGGGGTAATAAAGCCAGAAAAACCAAACTAAACGTTCAAATGGGATTGGGTGATTCAACCACCGAACACCCTGACTTTCCTGGACGCATTGGCGGCGTTTATAGCGAAGATGCAGCACGTGGTATGTACCAACATTGGTTAAGAATGATGACAGAACCCAGCTGGGACACTTTAAAGCCTTAACATTATGACTTGTTAAGACCTTATCATTAACCTAACTATAAAATTTTGGAACTAACGATGGCCTCACTTATTAACATTGATAACATTATTTCAAGCCCTGCGGCTGACCTTGCACTACAACACGAGGTTCAGCAGTTTTATTACCGCGAGGCGCTACTTTTAGACAATATTAAATACGAAGATTGGTTCGCCTTATTGGATGACGATATCCATTACTACATGCCGATTAGAAGAAATGCTATGCAACGACGTGGCCGAGCACGAGCAAGTGACTTAGCTGAATATACCAACAAACATGAGTTTGCTCATTTTGATGAAGATAAAGCCACCATGAATGGGCGTTTAAGAAAACTGCTCAGTGACTATAGTTGGTCTGAAAACCCAGCATCTCGTACCCGTCACACCGTTTCAAACGTTATTATTACCGAGGGCGAAGAAGACAATACATTAAATGTCTGTTCATCTTTTATTGTGTACCGTAACCGCTTAGAAACGCAGGTGGATTTATTTGCCGGCGAGCGACACGACGTCTTGCGCCGTTCAGATAACGCCTTAGGCTTTAAAATTGCTAAACGTACCGTTTTGATGGATCAAAGTACGATCTTATCGAACAATATCAGTATCTTTTTCTAAGTTACAGACAAACACAACTTGTCAAACTAACATGTAATAGCTGCTCATCCGCAGCTATTACATGTGTAGTCAACTGCACTCTCAGTAGTCTCTATTTTATCAAACAGTGGCAGACTCCAACTGTCAGCTCAATCTTATACAACTGGCTTAATAACCCTATAATTTCAGATGCCAGCAATGGCAACCGTTAACGAGCCAAACATCAGTAAGCCGCCTACAAAACGACTGATCAGTTGACGACGTGTTAACTGTTCCATTTGGCTAAAACCAAATCGGGCTAATACATAAACAACGCCAACGGCAATAAACCCTCTTGATGCTTGGACGATATTAATCATCGTTGCTTCTTGCGATAACTTAAACGCATACATCAAAATAATCAGCCCTATGAAGTGTGTCAGCGCGTAAACAAATAGTGTTTTGCCAAAAGGTTTCGTTACTTTCCAATCATTTTTAAACAAAATAGGCGACAAGGGCATTAACAATGCGGCAGGGACGACAAAAACAAAAACCGCTAGCTCTAACCAGCCCATTCCATTTTTCAATACCTGAATCACAATAATATCGGCTAAGGCAAAAAAGACACACGTTAACAATACAAAAAATAACGCCAATGGCGAGCCATGCAGTTTACCGTCATTTAAAAAAAACAAACTGACAAATGCACCCAAACCTGCAAGGTAGACACTCGGCGGATACGTTTGCTCAAAGAACACAACCGACAAGGCTGCCACTGCAAAGATCTTACAACCTAACATCGGTACAACAAATGACGCATCACCGTGTCGCATCGCATTGAGATAACTCGTTTGCCCTAATAAAACGAGTCCACACATCAATAAGATTAGCCAGAATTGTTCCCAAAGCTGCTCTAAGTTGACGAAAGGCAACAGCAATAGAGCCAAGAAACCCACTGCATATTGACTATAAAAAGCCAATTTCTGACGATTCAAAGAATGCACTAAAAACTGCTTTGTATAAGTAAAACTAAAAGCATGAAAAACAGATGCTAACAACGTCAACCAAACATACAACGGAATACTTTGAATCAAAATCTGGAGTCCTAAATAAGGTTATAAGCTATTTAAAATAGCTACTTTTATGATGTAAATCAGAATTAATGGCGACTGTATTAACAAAACACAGCTAACACTATATGGGGGATTGATTACCTTGTCTTATTTATTTAGCATCAAAAAAAGGATTTCAAAAAAAAACAGATAATTCAAGTAGGAGAGTAAACAGCGATGAATACAGAAGCTAACAGTAACTCAACGTGGTCTAACGACGATATCAAGAAATTAGTCAGTGACGAAAACGGAACCTTAGACGCCCGCATTTATAATGATGAAGCGTTATATGAATTAGAACTCGAGCGCGTTTTTGCTCGATCATGGATTCTATTAGGCCATGAGGACCACATTCCTAATGCTGGCGACTTTTTAAACACATACATGGGTGAAGACCCTGTTCTCTTGGTTCGCCAAAAAGACGCTAGCCTTAGAGTCTTCTTAAACCAATGCCGTCATCGAGGCATGAAATTATCCCGTGATGATTCAGGTAACGCCAAAGCTTTTGTCTGCACTTACCACGGTTGGGCACACGATATTTCGGGTGAACTGATAGATGTGCCATTTGAAGAACAAGCTCACTGTGACCGTTTAGATAAGCATGAATGGAGCCCTTTACAAGCACGCGTAGCAACCTACCGTGGGCTAATTTTTGCTAACTGGGACGAAGAAGCGCCATCACTAGACGAGTACTTATCTGACTCAAAGCCTTATATTGACGTGATGTTCAACCGTTCTGAAGCAGGTACAGAAGTGATTGGCGGCATGCAAAAATCTATCATACCCGCCAACTGGAAATTAGCCGCTGAACAATTTTGTAGTGATATGTACCACGCTGGCACCATGTCTCATTTATCGGGTGTTGAAGCCGGTCTACCCGAAGGCGTTGCCCTCAATGATATTGAAATTCCAAACGAAGGTAACCAGTTTCGAGCTAAGTGGGGTGGTCACGGTACAGGTTACTTTGTTGATCAGCCTGGACTTTTACAGGCCATCATGGGCCCTATTGTTACTGATTATGTCACCACCAGCCCACAAGCTGAAGCTGCTTCAAAACGTATGGGGAGTAGTATGTTTGGCCAACGTATGATGGGGCAACACATGACCATCTTCCCAACGTGCTCCTTTTTGCCTGGCATTAATACGATCCGTACGTGGCATCCTCGTGGTCCAAATGCCATTGAAATTTGGACCTTTATTGTGGTCGACGCCGATGCGCCAGAGCACATTAAAGAAGAGTTCAGAAAACAAAATATTCGTACCTTCTCTACTGGTGGTGTTTTTGAGCAAGACGATGGCGAAAACTGGATTGAGGTTCAAAAGGTTTTCAGAGGTAACAAAGCCAGAAAAACCAAATTCAATGTTCAAATGGGACTAGGTGATTCAACCACCGAACATCCTGATTTTTCTGGGCGCATTGGTGGCGTTTATAGTGAAGACGCAGCTAGAGGTTTTTATCAGCATTGGCTAAGAATGATGACGGAACCCAGCTGGGACACCTTAAAGCCTTAGCTTTAAGATTCTATCATTGACCTAACTTTTACTTTTTGAATTGGAAACGACTATGGCCTCACTCATTGACATCGATAACATTATTTCAAGCCCTGCGGCTGACCTTGCATTACAACACGAGGTTCAGCAGTTTTATTACCGCGAAGCGCTACTTTTAGACAACATTAAATACGAAGATTGGTTTGCATTATTGGATGACGATATCCATTACTACATGCCCATTAGACGTAACCGTATGCAACGCTACGGTAAAGTAAGATCGAATGATTTACCTGAATACACCAATAAACATGAGTTTGCTCACTTTGATGACGATAAAACCACGATGAATGGACGTTTAAGAAAACTGCTCAGTGATTATAGTTGGTCTGAAAATCCAGCGTCTCGTACGCGTCACACCGTTTCAAACGTTATTATTACAGAGGGTGAAGAAGATAATACATTAAATGTGTGCTCATCTTTTATTGTTTATCGTAACCGCTTGGAAACGCAGGTGGATTTATTTGCTGGGGAACGCCACGACGTACTACGTCGTTCAGATAACGCCCTAGGCTTTAAAATAGCCAAACGTACTGTCTTATTGGATCAAAGTACGATCTTATCGAACAATATCAGTATCTTTTTCTAGCCGATATCTCAAGATATAAAAAAAGCTTATGGCCATACAGTCATAAGCTTTTTTAGTTTTAAACAGGGTTAAAATTAGTCTACATTAAAGCGTTCTAATAAATTATCAGCGGCCCCTTTCAACAACAAGGTATCAGCGGCTATCAAGAAAAAACTTGCACCCATTTGTTGATAACGCTCTGCTTGTTTTGGGTCACCGCAATAAACACCCACCGGTTTACCTAACTCATGAACGCGCTGTATTGATTGCTCAACCACCTTACACACTTCTGGATGCCCCGGTTGCCCTATATAACCCATAGCAGCAGCCAAGTCAGCAGGGCCTATAAAAACCGCATCCACGCCGTCAACTTGTGTGATAGCATCGAGCTCGGCAATACCCTCAGTGCTTTCTATTTGTAATACTAAACAAATATTATCATCCGCATGTTGAAGGTAGTCCTTGATGCTTCCCCAGCGGGTTGCTCTCGTTAAAGCACCACCCATGCCTCGAATACCCTTAGGCGGATAGCGTACAGCCTTAACTAATTGTTCCGCCTGCTCAGCAGAGTCAACCATAGGAATAAGCAACGTTTGCGCGCCCACATCAAGCACCCTTTTAATATCGCCAACATCATGGTCTTGCAGTCGCACGACTGCGTTAACATCATAAGCACTCATCGCCTGTAATTGATGCATAATGCTTTTAATGTCATTCGGGCCGTGCTCACTATCAATCAATAGCCAATCAAAACCCGTGGTTGCCATCAGCTCCGCTGCTGTTGAATCAGCCAGCGCCATAAAAGCGCCTAATTGTTTTTTATCCGCTTGAATAGCCTGTTTAAATATATTCTTTGTCATCGGTAATGACATATTTCTCTACCTCTTAATATTTAATTAGACAAAACGGAAACCGATGCTACCCAAGGTGCCAAAGTCAGCATGGAATGTATCTCCACGTTCGACTGATAATAAACGGGTAAATGAGCCACCTAATATAACTTGTCCAGGTTCGAGCGATATCCCATGCGGTGCAAAACGTTTTGCCAACCAAACAATGCCATTACCTGGATGATTAAGCACACCCGCGGAAACACCTGTTTCTTCAATCAGGCCATTGCGCGCAACAATAGCACCAATCCATCTAAGGTCTACATCCATTGGCTTAACAGGTCGCCCACCGGTAATTAAGCCTGCGCAGGCAGCATTATCTGCAATCGTATCAAATACTTTTCTACGCTTGCCTGTTTCTGGATCAACACGTATAACGCGTGAGTCCACAATTTCCACCGCTGGACAGACATAGTCAGTTGCCTTCAATACGTCCATTAAGGTGATATTTTCACCTTCTAAACGCTTACCAAGGACAAAGGCTATTTCCACTTCAACCAAGGGTGCAATAAAACGATCAAATGGAATTTCAGAATTATCAGCAAACACCATATCGTCCATTAACGTCCCGTAATCAGGTTCCGTTATTTGTGATGCTTGCTGCATCGCACGAGATGTCAGCCCGATTTTTCTACCAACAATTTCACGACCTTGCGCTAACCTTAATTTAGTCCACTCTGCCTGAATTGCATAACCATCCTCGATCGTCATTTCAGGATAAAGCTGAGAAAACTGTGGAATAGTCTCACCGCTGGCTAGCGCTTTATCAAGCGCTAGCGCAGAGGTTTCTAATATTTTTTGATCTAACACCTGATTTCTTTACCCAAGAAGTGAGACATAATGATAGGGTACATGCCATCCCAACGTTGTGTTTGTGCCCAATGTCCACAACGGTCCAACACATGAAGTTCAGCACGTTTTAAATGCTCCAAGAAATACATACTGGTTTCTAATGGCACAACTTTATCTTGGCGGCCATGAACAATCGCCCACTCATGGTCCATCGATGCCAGAATAGGTGGAGGAATAACCAGTACTGTGTTCATTTCTTCATTCATCGCCTTAAACATAATTTCTTGAATAGGGCGAATTTTCGGATCCATCGCTTTATCAAAACGATCTTGCATTACTGCTTCTAAGTCCTCGAATATACTTGGGTCATAAACAAAACTTTGAATCAATTCGCGGTAACGTGCTTTTCTTGGGTCATCATAAAACGTCATCATACGAGTTAATGTTGCTGATTTTTCAAATGGTGCACCAATAGCACCCATCAACATACATTTATCAAAACGATCTGGCATTTCAACAACGCATTGCATCGCAAGCGCACCACCCATTGAGTTACCAATAATATGTGTCTTTTCAATACCTAACTCATCTAGCAAGCCTTTGATTTGCTCAACGCGATAGCCCATCCATCGAGCAATTTTAGTCGGAACCTCTTTTGGAACCTCTGATTTACCAAAACCAATTGCATCGGGCGCAATCACATAAAAGTCTTTTGCCAGAATCGGCGCGCATTTTTCCCAATTTGACATTGCACTGGCACCTGGCCCTGCACCATGTAATAACAATAAAGGTGGGTTCTTAGGATTTCCTGCAACAATGCAGTTACTTGCTAATTCCCCTGAAGGGATCATTTTTTCAACCATTTCAAAACTCATATTTCTCTTCCTTTTTTAGTTTATAAAAACATTTAATACACTTTTTAAATGATGGCATTTAAAACCCATCACACAATTCACCACTGAAAAACAAAATTCGTCACTTAATATTATTTTAACAACTGTTATAACGCGGGTCCGCCACGCTTAACCCAATCTTGCAAGTCCCAATACTCACGCCACGCACTTATTTTCCCATCAATATCAAATTCAAAAATTCCTAGCACAGGCAGTTCCTTCATTACTGATCCATCTTTAAAACCAAATGTATCCACCCGTTCAGTCACAACACGTTTTTCATCTGCCACCAAAGCTAAAATCTTAAACTTCGTCGTCGCAGTTATCTGAAAAAAGCCCTCTACAAAACCAGCAATCTGTTCATGCCCCTTTAATGGCTCTAACGGCAAGTTATGATAAATGGCATCTTCACTCATTAATGATAAGATTTTACCCAGATCCATTTCATCCCATGCAGCACAAAACTGCTTAACCGTTTCTTCGTTATTTTTTAGAGACATATTTCCCCTCCCTTTATTGTGAGACTTGTACTGCAGGACCTCTCAATTCTAACGTTAACCTTGAATTAAAACCACTGCAGAAGAAACGATTTCAATAAAGCAAACTAACACTTGTTATTTTTAAATTCCAAGACAATGCTAACCACTTATACTCGCCAAATCAATGCTTTTTGTCACTGAGATTAGGATAAGTTGGAGTTTTAAAGCTTGCTTATATTTAGCCTTGCTAAAATCAAATTACCAATATGATCGATCTCACATTGCCAATCCGGCGCAAGATAGGTCGTTGCTACCTGCTCAACGATCAACGCTTCTCCATTAATAATATCGTTTGCCATCAACTCTTCTCGTTGATAAATATGCATTCCTTTATCAACTTCAAAAGGTATTTCATCCTTCTTTAGGCGAGCCTGCTTTACGGCTAAACTTGGTTTTGGCATATCACCAGATAAAGTAACTCGTAAATTGACCAACTCAACAGCTAAGTCCAACTCGTGCCCATAACGGTTTTTATGCATTAGGTGAAAATCGTCTATTACGCTACTGACATTATTCCAAGGTATCGACAACGTATACGATTGCCCGAGGTACCGTAAATCAACCACGTACCTCACTTTTATATCGTCCAATGCAAGCCCTTCCGCCACAAGTTCAACTTGACCAGCTTCAACCAGGGTCGCAAAGCCTTGTTCAATTTGCTCGGTTAATTCATCTGATAATTTGCCTAACAAACTTCTAGACAACTCACGCGAACGTGGCGCTGCCAACATGCCAAAGGCAGACAGCACGCCTGAATTAACGGGAACAATAGCGGTTTTCATCCCTAATGCATCGGCTAGCGCACACACATGCAAGCCTCCGGCACCGCCAAAGGTCATCAAGGCATAAGGCCTTGGATCCACGCCACGTTGAACTGAAATAACCCGCAGAGCGCGAGCCATATGTTCATTCGCTAATTTAATCACCCCTTTTGCGGCTTCTATTGGTTGACAACCAAGCTGCAAAGCCAGGTAATCGATTGCCTGATCGCTAGCGGACTTATCCAACCTCATGTCCCCACCAAGGAAATTTTTCGGGCTGATTCGGCCTAAATACACATTAGCATCGGTCACGGTCACTGCTTCCCCTCCTTTGCCATAACAGGCGGGACCTGGCGATGCGCCAGCCGATTCTGGCCCGACACACAAAAGACCGCCTATATCCACATAGGCTATTGAGCCACCACCGGCTCCTATCGTATGCATATCAACCATCGGCACAGCAACAGGGTAGCCCTCAACTTTACCTTCATTTGTTAATGAAACCGCACCATCTAACAAGGCCACATCCGTCGAAGTGCCACCCATGTCCAAGGTTAATAGCCGCTCAAAACCAGCTAGTTTCCCAGTATGCAAGGCTGCCATCAAACCACCTGCTGGGCCTGACAGTAGCATACGTACTGCTTGTTCACCTGCTTGCTCAGCAGCAATGGTTCCACCCGAACTTTGCATCACCGATACGGACGATGCTTTAACTGACTGCGTCAATCGTTCAAGGTAACCCATGACCAACGGGCCAACATAAGCATTAAGCCATGTTGCCATGCCACGCTCGTACTCTTTATATTCAGCCAATACTGTCGACGAACGTGAAACAAAAATACCGGCAGGCACTGCCTCTTCCAAGCGCTTTTCCGCCTCATCATTTAAAAAGGAAAACAATAAATTAATGGCAACCGATTCTGGCGCCAATTCATTGATAGCCGCAACCAATTGTGCAACTTGCTCTTCCGTTAGTGGTTCAATCAACTCGCCCCGTGCTGACACGCGTCCACCTGTTTCCAAACACAAATTTGATGGCACGGGCGGTTCTTCTATGGCGGGATTCAGGTTGTATAATTCCTTCCTAGCTTGACGACCAATCGTTAACATATCCGCTAAGCCATGGTTCGTCACAAAACAGCAACGCACGCCTTTTTTTTCAAGTACCGCATTTGTCGCTACCGTTGAACCGTGAACAATCCGTAGACTTTTATCATCAACGCCTAGATCAGCAATACCTTGCAATATGGCCTTTTCAGGTGCGCTGGGGGTGGAAAGCACCTTATGAATGCGCACGCCTGACTCATCGATATATACAAAATCGGTAAAGGTACCGCCGGTATCTACGCCTAATAACATGATGGAATCTCTACTGATAAAAAGCTCATTTTTACACGCTTAAACAATACAATCACCTTTATTTAACTCCGTTATGTTGCTTGAATGCAGTACCGACTCGTATTAGACTCTTTCGCGGAACTAGCCAAACAACATCACGTATACTTTGTCGATGAACACACTAATCGAAGTCAATAACCTCTCTCGCCAATTTGGCGATCATTGCGCTGTCGATGACGTCAGCTTTTCGCTCAATAAAGGTGAGGTGCTTGGTTTTTTAGGCCCAAATGGCGCTGGAAAATCAACCACCATGAAAATGATTTGTGGCAACCTAATCCCTACCGCAGGTGAAATTAAAATTAATGGCTATGACATTATTGATCAACCAAAACTCGCCAAAGCAGAATTGGGTTTTTTACCAGAAATACCTCCCCTTTACTCAGACTTAACCGTTGACGAATTTCTAAATTATTGCGCCAAGCTCCATGGCTTACGTAAAAAAGCCATCAAACAATCTGTTATTCGCGGTAAATTAAAATGTGGCCTTAGTGACATGGGCAGTCGTTTAATTGCTAACTTATCGAAGGGCTATCAACAACGCGTGGGTATTGCGCAAGCCATCTTACACAACCCGTCCGTTATTATTTTGGACGAACCCACCGTTGGCCTCGACCCCATTCAAATTCTAGAAATACGTGAACTCATTCGTGAATTAGGTAAAGAACATAGCGTCATTCTCTCCACCCATATTCTGCCTGAGGTACAGCACTCATGCAGTCGCGTACAAATTATTCATCACGGCAAACTCGTCTTAAATGAGAGTATCGAAGGCCTATCACAGCGAATGACGTCTTCTAGCGTGTTGGTACGCTTCCGTGAGCCACCTGAATTAGAGGCCATACATGCTATTGAGCACGTCACAGGCATTGAGGAATTAGAGCAACAGCAATACCGTATTTGTCATCACCAAGACTCCAATATTTCAGAAAAAATCGCCATACTGGCCGTTGATAAGCAATGGGGTTTGCTTGAATTAATACCTGAAAAACACGATATGGAACATATATTCCTTTCAATTACCCAAGATTCAAATCACCATGAATAGCTTGACCATCGCAGGGCGCGAATTACGCAATTTATTCCTATCGCCACTCGCTTGGACCATACTGGGCGTGACCCAACTCATTTTGGCATACATGTTTTTAACCCAAATTGATTACTATCTAACCATACAACCCAAACTTGTCGGTATAGCCGGCGCGCCCGGTGTTACCGACCTCATCGTTGCACCACTTTTTGGCAATGCCGCCGTCATTCTATTGTTGATTATCCCGCTGCTAACCATGCGTACGATTAGCGATGAACGCCGTAATAAAACAATCAGCCTTTTATTCACCGCACCGATCAGCCTGAGCGAAATCGTCATTGGGAAATTTCTCGCCATCTTCACTTTTTTATTGATCATTCTTTTTTCTATTGCACTCATGCCCTTATCATTATTAACAGTCGGAGACTTAGACCTAGGGAAATTCTTCGCCTGCCTGCTTGCTATGGTGTTACTCATGGCATCGTTTAATGCCTTAGGGCTTTACATGTCTGCTATCGCCTCTCAGCCAACGGTTGCGGCTGTTGGTAGCTTTGGCGCTTTGTTATTACTTTGGATTATTGATTGGGCGGGTAGTAATAGCGGTAACGGCAGCGCCTTATTTGAATACATTTCCATCATGCGTCATTTTGAAAACTTACTTCGAGGCTTAGTCAGTACCGTCGATGTCTTTTACTTTATTTTGTTTATTGTTGGCTTTTTAAGCCTCAGTATTCGCCGATTAGATAACGACCGTTTACAAAAATGAAAATCTCACGCAAAGCACATCAATATATTCGATTACAAAACATCGCTTTTACGCTGTTATTTCTCGGCGTGATAGGGTTGCTGGCATGGCTAAGCACACAATATACAGCTCAATCAGACTGGACCGCTAACGGTAGAAATTCATTATCTAGCCCCAGCATTCAACTCCTAAAAAAATTAAACAAACCCATTGAAATAACTGCTTACGCGTCTGAAAGCGACATTTTACGTCAGCAAATTTCTGAACTCGTTGCAAAATACGCGCATCATAAAACCGACGTCTCGCTCAATATTGTTAACCCTGATATGCGTCCTGATCAGGCACGTGAAGAGGGCATCACCAGTGACGGTGAATTGATCATTCGATATAACGATAAGCGTGAATCTCTTCAACAACTCAACGAGCAAGCATTAACAAATGCACTGCAACGGCTCGCTAATAGTGATCAGCGTTGGGTAGTTTTCTTAACCGGTCATGGCGAACGAAATCCAGCTGGCCAAGCAAACTTTGACTTTGGCGTATTTGCAGCCGAACTTAAAAACAAAGGTATTAATAGCCAAACAATAAATTTAGCGGCCACACCATCAATCCCGACTAACACCTCATTGTTAGTAATAGCTGACCCACAAGCTCAGTTTCTCAACGGCGAAGTGACTATTATTGAGAACTACCTCGCTAGTGGTAAACCCTTATTATTACTCAGTGAACCCAACCAATCTGCCATTGTCGAACCCTTAACAAAACAGCTTGGCATTGAGCTGCTACCCGGCACGGTTGTTGACGCAACCACGCAACTGTTCGGTATAGATGAGCCTACTTTTGCCTTAGTGACACAGTACCCAGACCATCTGGCCACGAAACACCTACAGGCGATGAGTTTATTTCCCGGTGCTGCTGGTTTGTTTGTTTCAGGCAATAACAAGTACACAGCCGAACCTTTCTTGTCTACATTAGAACGCTCTTGGACAGAAACCGGCCCTATTGAAGGGCAAATAAAATTCAATCCAAATACTGACGAGAAACAAGGCCCCATTACCATCGGCTATACACTAAGTCATACAAACGACCTAGCTAAGCAGCAACGAGTTGCTGTTATTGGAGACGCTGACTTCTTATCTAATTCTTTTCTTGGCAATGGGGCTAATTTAGATCTCGGCATAAGCCTGGTTCAATGGTTAAACCACGACGACTCATTAATTGATATTCCAGCAAAAACAGCGCCTGATACTGTTTTAGAAATAGATGAAACATGGTCACTCATTTTTGGTTTGGGGTTTTTATTTGTACTACCCAGCCTCTTTATTATCAGCGGCCTTGTCATTTGGGTTAAACGTAAAAAACGTTAAACCATGAAAAACCGCCTCATCCTCAACCTATTACTTGCGACTATTCTCATCGCCTTAGGTGTTATTACGTGGCTAAAACCAGGCCAACAAAATTCACCCATCAGCCCTATTACTGCATTAGATATCAATGCTATTCAACATATAAAAATAACCCGCAAAAAAGCTCAAACCATAGAGTTACAACGCGTTAAAAACAAATGGTTTATCATAAAACCTGTAGAAGCCTTAGCGCTTGCAGGAAAAATTGAGCGACTACTTAAAATATCCCAAATTGTCCCAGCTGTAACTTACCCGTTAGACAATACCTCACTTGATAAATTCGGCTTAAACACTCCAGTGGCGCAACTGTCTTTTAACAATGAGACGTTAAACATTGGCAACACTGAAAGCGTTCACTCACGCCGCTACGTTAGCCATGAAACACAGCTCTTTTTATTAGACGACACCTTTTTACACCACCTAACTGCCCCGGTTGATGCTTATATAGACACACGATTGCTACCAGATAGCAATCAAATCACAGGCTTGCAAACACCGCAAATAACACTACAGCGTCAAGCAGACAATACCTGGAAAAACCCGCAGACTCCTTCCGTTGAGCTATCATCTGATGCTGTTCAAATGTTACTTGATGAATGGCGCTTTGCACGCGCCATTAACGTGAATACCATAGTCAACCAAACACCTGGTAAACCAGTGATGATTTCTTTCAGTGAAGGTCCATCGTTAAACTTTAAACTCATTGAACAACAAAACAACGTCATCTTAATATCAACTGTTAATAAACTAGCGTATACGTTTAGCCAGGCAAAATATAAGAAGATGACGACATTACCTACGCTAGGCGATCCCGATGCCTGAATTACCCGAAGTTGAAACAACCCGTCGCGGCATTGCGCCCCATATCGAGGGTCAGCACGTATCAACAGTGATTGTGCGACAAGGCAAATTACGCTGGCCTGTCAGCCCAGAAATTTCAACCTTGCTTCCCGGACTTAGCATTAATCAAGTCAGGCGTCGCGCCAAATATCTATTACTGGATACCGATAAAGGCACCTTGATCATTCACCTTGGTATGTCCGGTAGCTTACGTATTACTGACGCAGCGACTGAGCCTGAAAAACACGAACATATCGACATTATTTTTTGCAACAATACGTGCTTACGTTACAAAGACCCTCGACGTTTTGGGTCATTTTTATGGTCATCATCCCTCGTTGATGAGCATAAATTAATTCAACATTTAGGACCTGAACCTTTATCCGAATTGTTTAATATTGACGATTTTTATCCAAAGATTCAATTGAAAAAAGCGCCCATCAAGAGCGTTATTATGGATGGGCACATCGTTGTAGGCGTTGGTAACATCTATGCCAGTGAAGCACTATTTCAAGCAGGCATTCACCCTAAACGTGCAGCCAACAATATTTCTAAAAAACGGCTCAAAAATTTAGTTTCAGCCATTAAAAACATTTTGACTCTTGCCATTGAGCAAGGTGGAACAACATTAAAAGACTTCGTTAACAGTAGTGGCAACCCGGGTTATTTCCAACAAAGACTTAACGTTTATGGGCGTGCCAATAAACCTTGTCCAACATGCAATGCTCTTATCAAGCAAATCGTTATTGCACAACGGTCTACCTTTTATTGTCCACACTGCCAACGCTAAATCTCTTCGATTTATAACGTTATCTCCTTTATGAAAAAACTCTATTCTTTATTGGGCATAGCTCGGTAATTCCTATAAAGTTATAAGCCTAAGGAGAGCGCATTTGTTTCAAGTAAAGAATAAATTTATTAGGCAATTATTTGGCAGTTTTATGGACTTACTGCCTATTTTTGTGGTGATTTTTGTTTTTCAACTATTCATCCTGCATAAACCTATTCCTAACTTGGGAGATATTGCCGTTGGTACGGCCTTTGTTGTGCTGGGCCTCACCTTATTCATACAAGGTCTGGAAAAAAGCCTTTTTCCGATTGGCGAAACCATGGCTTACGCATTTTCAAAGAAAGGCAGCATATCTTGGTTACTCTTATTTGCCTTTTCTTTAGGATTTGGTACCACAGCCGCTGAACCTGCTTTAATTGCAGTCGCTGATGAAGCGGCGCGTATCGCTGCTGACGGCGGTATGATTGAGCAAACAGAACTTGCAAAAAATGACTATGCATTTGGTCTTCGCTTTACTGTCGCCTTCTCGGTGGGTATTGCCATCTTATTAGGCGTGCTAAGAATTATCCGTGGCTGGCCACTGCATTATTTGATCATCCCGGGCTACATGGGTGTTGTGATCATGACTTTCTTTGCACCAGACGCCATCATTGGCATCGCTTATGATTCCGGTGGCGTTACCACGTCTACCATCACCGTACCGTTAGTCACTGCTCTTGGCGTTGGTTTGGCTTCAGCCATTAGGGGACGCAACCCCATGACCGATGGCTTTGGCCTCATTGCCTTTGCCTCACTCACTCCCATGATATTCGTGATGGCCTATGGGATGATTTTATAATGAGCTTATTAAACGAAATATTATCCACTTTATTAAGCACACTTCGAGATGTAACACCCATTATCCTTGTCATTGTTTTTTTTCAATTGGTTGTTATTAGAAAGCCATTTAGCCACTTTAAAAACCTTGTGACGGGCATGTTTTACGTCATCTTAGGCATGACTTTTTTTCTTGTTGGTTTAGACAAAGCTCTTTTCCCGCTGGGAACAACCATGGCTGAGCAATTAACCAACCCCAACTTCATCAACCCCTCTACCGACCAAAGCATTTCTATTGCTTGGCAAGACTATTATTGGGTGTATATTTTCGGCGCTTGCATTGGCTTTGCAACCACCTTAGCAGAACCCGCATTAATCGCAGTAGCCATCAAAGCACAACAAATTTCTGGTGGCACGATTAAGGCGTGGTATCTACGGCTAGCTGTTTCTATTGGTGTTGCTGTAGGAATTTCTCTAGGAACTTATCGAATTGTGACGGGCATAGATTTATACGTGTTCATTATCGCAGGCTATATCATCGTTATTATCCAAACCATTTTTTCACCAAAGCTCATTATCGGTCTGGCTTATGATTCTGGCGGCGTTACCACCTCAACCGTTACCGTACCGTTAGTCACTGCCCTTGGCATTGGTCTAGCGTCAAGCATACCCGGCAGGAACCCTTTACTAGATGGCTTTGGCCTTATTGCCTTCGCCAGTCTTTTCCCCATTATGGCCGTACTCGCATACGCTCAATTTGCTGATTGGATAAACAATCGAGCACGGCTCAAGCAAACAAACCAAGAAGGAGAATAGAGTGCATTTTAAACTTATTATCGTCTTTGTTGACGACAACAAAACCGACAAAGTGCTTAAAGCCGCTAGAGAAGTTGGTGCAACAGGCGCGACTATTATCAACAATGCTCGCGGTGAAGGCATCAAAAAACAGAAAACATTTTTTGGACTAAACCTAGAAACACAGCGTGACGTTTTATTGTTTTTGGTTGAAGAACACTTGTGCCGAAAAATTATTGAAGAAATCTCCCGTGCAGGCTTATTCGACGAAGAACCCGGCAGCGGCATCGCCTTACAAATTGACGTTGAAGATGCCATTGGCGTTTTACATCAAGCAAAAGAAATTACACAATCCATTGAGAGCGACCTATGACTGATAAAAAATTAATAAAAGTACGTGATGTAATGAAAACAGATTTCCACATGATTGATGGAACAGCTACGATTACTGAAGCCATTAGAATGATGAAAAAAAATACCACCTCTGTATTGTTCGTTAATAAATTCAATGAACATGATGAATATGGCGTGATCAATGCGGGCATTATTGCCAGACTCGTGCTGGCAAAAGATAGAGCACCGGACCGCGTCAATGTGTATGAAATTAATGAGAAACCACTTATTAACGCACACCCAGATATGGATATTCGCTACTGCTCCCGTTTATTTGCACGCTATAACTTAATGCGCGCCCCCGTGATGGAGGGAGGTGAAATTATTGGTGTCGTCAGCCCTATCCAATTAGTTTTAGATGGTCTGTGTGAATTAACGGGGATTTGATAGGCAACATAACAAGCGTCACCAAACCTGACCGTTACTTTCCTCGAATCAGTCATTTTAAATTTTAACAGTGGCATCCTTCCCTAGCCCCGTCAGAATCAGAAGCATTTTTAAATACCGATGGCGCACAGGGTTGATTGCTTGGTGTGCAAAACGATTGCACTGAGCGGCTATATCCATCTCAATCAGGATAGACTGGGGCTAATATCAATGCGTTATCTTTTAGCATCGCTCGGTTCAAAATATGCTCAACAAACTCTCTAAAACAGAAGAAAACACCGAGGGTTTTAACTTTACACAGAAAACTATAACGACGACATTAGCTCGTTATATTTAATCCAGCGAACTCATTTTCAACTAGACCCATCATGCCTTAACCATGACCAAACCTAATCGATCACACCCTTGCTTCTCCAAGTACTTCTCTTAATGCCGGCTCAGTAACACAAACAACCTACTTCGTCACCTCAACCTTAGCGCTACCGAATGCCCTTGGGTCACTCGCTGAAAACGTCTCTTTGGATGTTTTGTCTCTGAAAATTGCCTGCATATTGCCGTAAGGTCTACCCACAGATTCTAATTCATGACCAAATTTCCGTAATGCATCCATCACCTTATCACTCAAGCCGTTCGGTTCATATTGAATAACATCAGGCAAATATTGATGATGAAAACGTGGCAACGACACCCATGACTCTGGCTTATTGCCTTTTTCGGCATCTAATATACCGAGCAATACCATGCTGATAATTCGACTTCCACCTGGTGTGCCTAATACCCCTATTTTTTCCTTCGTTTCAAAAAATGTGGGCGACATGCTCGATAACATTCGCTTACCCGGTTCTATTGCATTGGCTTCACCACCCACTAAACCATAAACATTTGGCGTGCCTGGCTTTATTGAAAAGTCATCCATTTCATCATTAAGCAACACGCCTGTACCGTCCGGTACAAAGCCCGACCCAAATGGATAGTTAATAGACAAAGTAGCCGCTACGCGGTTTCCATCTCTATCAATTACTGAAAAATGCGTGGTGTCATGGCCCTCTATTTCATTAAGGCCTGTCAAATGCTGACTTGGTGTTGCTTCATTTAGTTTCAAATCTGCTGACACTTTATGTGCGTAGGATTTTTTTGTTAATTCATCCGTTGGTACGGATACAAAATCACTGTCACCCATGTATAAAGCTCTATCACGGTAGGCACGTCTCATGGCTTCTACCACAACGTGAATACGTGTCGCTTCATCCATGCTGGTTAAGTCGTATTGTTCTAAAATATTCAACGCAACAGATAGAACCAAACCACCGGATGATGGCAATGTTGCCGTTGTTACCTTTATGTTTTTATAATCAATCACAATCGGTGCGCGTTCTTTTACTGTGTAATTGGCTAAATCTTGTTTACTCCAAATTCCACCGTTTTGCTGCACGCCAGAAACCAACTTATTGGCCACTTCCCCTTTGTAAAAGCCATCAAACCCATATTTTGCAAGCAATTCCAACGTATCTGCTAAATCTGATTGCTTAATAAGCGTGCCGACTTCAGGCGCTTCCCCATCAACCAGAAAAACCGCTCTTGCCGCTTTATTAGAAGCCAACACCGGCTGACGAAATTTAGCTAAACGTTGGTAGTGCTCATTAACCGAAAAACCCGTGTCAGCCAATTTAATCGCTGGTTGCAAGCTGTCTGCCAATGGTAATTGCCCATATTTTTCAGACAAATGTACTAAGGCAGCAGGTAGTCCCGGAATGCCAGCCGATAACGCGCCATTTACCGAGGCATTTTTTATCGGCTCACCCTGTTCATCCAAATACATATCCCGAGAGGCCGCTAAGGGCGCAACTTCACGGCCATCAACCATCACCTGCTTCCCATCACTGGCCCGATGTAACAACCAAAAACCACCACCCCCCATTCCTGAGCCAAAAGGCTCTACTACCGCAAGGGCCGCACTCACCGCAACGGCTGCATCAAATGCATTTCCGCCTTGGTTTAAAATATCAAGCCCTGCTTGAGTCGCTGCAGGGTGAGCACTAGCAATAGCCTGTGTTTGTGATGTTGTTGAAACGTTCTGACACGCCGCTAACGTAAAGAAAACACCCACTAACAGAAAAGTTTTTCTCATCATTTTAAGCCTCATTTGCTGCCATCAAGTGATTATATTTTTGCAGAAGCTGTTCTTGAGATTCTTTATTATTTGGATCTTTTGGGATACATTCAACCGGACAAACCTCTACACACTGAGGCGTATCAAAGTGCCCAACACATTCCGTACACAAGTGAGAATGTATTTCATAAATCTCTTCACCCATAAAAATGGCATCATTTGGGCATTCAGGCTCGCACACATCACAGTTAATGCATTCATCAGTAATCAATAACGACATAATTAACTCAGTTTATTTAAAATAATTTTTTCGATTTCAGCAGGAACAAAGTTGCTAATATTTCCACCATATCGGGCTATATCACGTACCAACGTTGAGGATACATCACCCCACTCGGGATCCGTTCTTAAAAACACCGTATCTAACTCGGGCATCATTTTCCTATTCATCCCTGCCATTTGAGACTCATATTCAAAATCTGCGATACTTCGTATCCCTCTAACGATAACACGAGCGCCGTGTTTTTTTGCTAAATCAACGAGCAAGCCATCGAAAAAAACCACCTCAACATTCGCCGTTGTTGAAAACGCATTTTTCGTCATATCTAGACGCTCTTGGCTATCGAATAATGGTGATTTCCCTGCGCTCTTAGCGACCGCAACCACTACCGAATCAAACAACTCGGCTGCACGTTTAATAATATTAATATGACCATTTGTTAACGGGTCGAAAGTGCCCGGATAAATTGCTTTATTCGCCATCTAATTCTCGCTGATATAAATAATAGGTCACTTGACCCGCCTTTTTTCGTCGATGCTCAAGCCAATTTTTTGGCAGAAAATCTAACGCTAACGTACTTTCACATTCTAAATAGATAACGGCATCATCCGACAAGTAGCCACTTTCCTCAAGACGTTTCACACACTCAATCAACTCCCCTTGATTAAATGGTGGATCAAGAAAAACGATGTCAAATGAGCTATCCGTTTCTTTACGTTTAGCTTTAAGAGCATCTAACGCCGGCCTATGCATCAATTGCACATTAGCTGCCTGCATTATCTCTTTGTTCGTTCGTAATGCTTTCACAACTCTACTATCTTGCTCGACCATTAACACATGACGCGCACCTCTTGAGGCCGCTTCGAAACCAAGCGCACCACTACCCGCATAAAGGTCTAAACAATTAGACTGCGGCAAATAGGGTTGCAGCCAATTAAATAATGTTTCACGAACGGGATCTGTTGTTGGTCGCAAACCATCAATACTTGGAAATTCAATTTTGCGCCCACGCCATTGCCCCCCAATAATACGAACGCGATTCCCCTTAGCCGCCATCAGTTTTCTTGATCGACCGCTTGCCCAACCGTTACCATCACCATACTACTCATGATTACTCGACGTTGAAACGCCTGCGTTATTTGCTCTTGCGTAACAGCCGCTACTTTTTGCGTATAGCTGTTTAAATAATCTAACGGTACACCACTGGTTACAATACCCACAACATTAGCTAATAGTTTTTTATTACTATCTAACTTTAGCGCGAAACCACCCATAATATTCTTTTTCGCCGCCGTTAGTTCTTCCTCTGTTGGCCCGTTTTGAATGAATGTTTCCAGTGTCTGTTTAACAGCCGTTGAAGCTTCTTTTACTTTTTCGTTGCGCGTTTGCAAGCCCATCAAAAAGGGACCTTTTTGCCTCATCGGATGAAAATAACTATAGGCACTATAGGCCAAGCCTCTTTCCTCACGAATTTCTTTAACAATGCGTGAACTAAAACCACTGCCACCTAGAATATGATTGCCTACATATAAAGGAAAATAATCAGCGTCGTTTTGCTTTAACACAGGCAAACTGTACATTAAATGTGTTTGCTGAGAAGGATATTCTTGATGTATCGTTTTACCTTCCTCTTGCAAACTAACCTCGGGCAGCAAGCTTGCTTTTTCGCCCGCAGGTAAGCGGCCAACTAGTTCGTGCACCATCATTTTCGCTTGTTCCTTCGTCACACCGCCAACTAAAACAACCGTAAGATTCTTAGCCACATAATATTGTTGATAGAACTGCTTAAGATCACCAACTTTAAGAACACTAACCGTTTCCTCAACACCCTGTATTGCATTAGCGTAGGGGTGGTTATTATATATCTCACGATATAAGGCTAATTGCGCCAATGTTGCTGGCGATTCTTGGCGCCTTTTTATGCCTAATAAAGTTCGTTCTTTTTCTCTATTAAAATCCACATCCGGAAAGTCGGGCTTGTTGAGCACATCGTTTAAAACAGCCCATGATGTTTTTAAGGCTGTATTATCCGTTAAACTTCGATAGCTAATCGACGTGAAATCACGCGATGTAGACACCCCCATTTGCGCGCCAACACTCTCCAGTTTTTCTGCTATTTGTTGTGCGCTTTGTCCTGCTGCTCCTTGGTCTAACAAAGCACTCGTTAATGCAGCCACACCATTTTTATTGGCATCTCTTGCACTCCCTGCATCAAACACTAACTGGGCATCTAATATAGGCAACCCGTCTGTCGGAACAAAATAAACGCTCGCGCCATTATCTGTTTTCCAGTGCTGAATAGTTGGCACAGCTATGGATTGCGCACTGATCAGCAGGAGTACAAAGCCTAATGGTGTTACTAGATTAATTCTCATTGGAAGTTTCCTCTGGCTGCATATGCACCACGGTCAAATGATCCTCAATAAGATATTTATTAGCAACGTCTCGTAGCTGTTGCGCTGTCACGCCCTTAACTTTATCGACATACTCGTCAGCTTTATGCCAGCCAACACCTACTGTTTCCAACATGCCTAATTGCATCCCTTGATAAAAGTTTGAATCTTTTTCATACACCGATGACGCGATCACTTGCGCCTTAATACGGTTCAACTCTTTTTCCTCAACCAAGTTTGTTTGCAATTGTTTAATTTGTTCTAGTAAAGCCTCTTCAAGCTGTTTTGCACTGCGCCCTTGTACTGGTGAACCATCAAACAAAAACAAGGTAGGCAAGCGTGCATTCATGTCATAACCTGCGCTAGCACTCGATGCCACTTGCGAGCCGCGTATTAAATTTGATGCTAATCGGGCACTATTACCCCCACTTAAAATTCCTGATAAAACTTCCAGCGCATAAACATCAGCGTCATCATCAACTGAATTCAACACGGGAACTTTATAGCCCATCAATAAATACGGCACCTTCGCTTTCTGCTTAACAATACTTCGACGAATACCAAGTTGTGGCACTTCAATACGTTTCTTAATCGGCTTAAAAACGGCTGCAGGAATAGGCCCAAAGTACTTTTCGGCTAAAGCAAATACGTGTTCCTTTTCGACGGAACCCACAATAACCAAGGTTGCATTATTAGGTGAATACCATTGTTTGTACCAATCCGCCAAATCCACCAATTTCATATCTTCTAAATCCTGCATCCAACCAATAATAGGGTTTCGATAAGGACTACTCGTATACGCTAACGCTTTAAAATATTCATAGGTTTGCCCCTGCGGTTTATCCTCAGTACGCATACGCCGCTCTTCCATAACGACTTGCAACTCTTTTACAAACTCTTTTTCTTGCAGTTTTAACTTCTGCATTCGCTCAGCCTCAAGCTTCATGCTCACTTCAAGCCGAGACGCTTCCATTGTTTGAAAGTAAGCCGTGTAATCAGCTCCCGTAAACGCATTTTCTCGGCCACCATTGTCGGCAATTATTTTTGAAAACTCACCCGGCTCAAGGTTATCCGTTCCTTGAAACATCATATGTTCCAAAACATGGGACAAACCGGTAATGCCATCGTGTTCGTAACTAGCACCCACTTTATACCAAATCTGTGACACCATGACCGGCGCACGATGATCTTCCTTAACCAGTATTTTTAAGCCATTTTTCAGCACTTTTTCGTGTACCATATTAGGCAGAATTTCTGGCGAGGCAAAACTGTTTAGTGAATAGACAATATTCACAATAAAAACCGCTACTGATAACTTTCTCATTTGCTCTCACCTAACCATAAACGAATTTAGAACGGGGATTTTACGATAAAGTTCCCTCGGAAAGACACAATATCATGTTTGGATTTGGCAAAAAAAAAGATACCGATGTTCCTGAGCGATCTTCAGTTAAAGAAACTAAAGAAGGTTTCTTTGGCCGCTTAAAAAATCAATTAACTAAAACACGCGACGGACTAACTGGCGGTTTAGGCCATTTATTTTTAGGGAAAAAACAAATTGACGATGATTTGTTTGAAGAACTCGAAATGTTGTTGCTAAGTGCTGATGTGGGTATTGAAGCTAGCCAGAAAATAATTTCAAACTTAACCCAGCGCGTCGCCCGCAAACAACTATCAGACCCACAGGCTTTAACTCAAGCTCTGCAACAAGAAATGCTCTCTATTCTAGAGCCCAACCAGCAAACCTTAAACATACCTGAACGTGATACTCCGTTTGTGATTTTAGTGGTTGGCGTTAATGGCATGGGCAAAACAACCACCATTGGTAAACTGGCCAAACGCCTACAAGCCGAAGGTAAGAGCGTGATGTTAGCCGCTGGCGATACCTTTAGAGCCGCTGCGATTGAGCAACTGCAAGAATGGGGTACACGTAATAATATTGAGGTTGTCGCTCAACATACGGGAGCTGACTCAGCCTCAGTCATTTATGATGCATTTGAAAAGGCTAAGGCTCGCAAAATTGATGTCTTACTCGCTGATACCGCTGGCCGTTTACATACTCAGGCAAATCTGATGAACGAACTCAGTAAAATCAATCGTGTTATTAAAAAAATAGATGAAACTGCACCACACGAAACAATGCTCGTTCTTGACGCCGGCACGGGACAAAATGCGTTAGCACAGGCTAAGCACTTCGACAAGGCAACGCCTTTAAGCGGCATTACCTTGACAAAACTAGATGGCACGGCAAAGGGTGGTATCATTTTCGCCATTGCCAATCAATTTAAATTGCCTATTCGTTTTATTGGTATTGGCGAGGGTATTGACGATTTACGTCCATTTGATGCAACCGAATTCACTAACGCTTTATTTGAAAAATCTAGCGACAACGTTTAATTAGCCATGCTGCAATTTATTAACGTCAGTAAACGATACTCAAGCGGTGCCGACGCACTTAAAAATGTTAATTTTGAATTGCAAAAAGGCGAAATGGCTTTTCTAACGGGTCATTCTGGTGCGGGTAAAAGCACCTTACTCAAACTAATTGCAATACTTGAGCGCAGCACTCAAGGCCAAGTTATGCTGGATAACCAAAATATTGGCCGCCTTTCCAAACGAAACGTTCCCTATGCTCGACGCAAAATCGGCATGATATTTCAAGATCATCGCCTACTGCATGATCGGACTGTTTTTGATAATGTTGCCCTCCCTTTGATTATTGCAGGACTTGATCGCCATGAGATTCAGCGACGTGTTCGAGCTGCGCTTGATAAGGTTAACCTTCTTGGTAAAGAACAACGTTATCCGATCACTTTATCGGGTGGGGAGCAACAACGTATTGGAATAGCGCGCGCTGTGGTTAATAGGCCGCCAATGATTTTGGCAGACGAACCCACTGGCAACTTAGACCCTGCTTTATCAGAAGAAATCATGCAATTATTTGAGCAATTCAATCAAGTCGGCGTTACCGTGCTGGTTGCTAGTCACGACATATCGCTTATTCAGCGTATGGGTTATCGAACCTTGCAGCTTTCCCAAGGTGAAATGGTGAATAAAGATGGCTAGTCGTCGCGGTAATATTCAAAGGCCCATGCGTTCATTCAACCTACGCTCATACTTACTCATTCATCTACACACCTTCTTTGCCAGTCTAGGACGCTTCTCTAGAGCGCCGTTTAACTTCATGATGACGGTTGGCGTTATCGCCATTACCTTATCTCTTCCCTCTGGCTTACTGGTGTCTATTAATAACCTTAAATCACTGAGCGGACAGGTTGATTTAAATAACAATATTTCATTGTTTCTTAATCAATCTGTTAACCTCGAACAGGCAACTCAATTAACCACCTCATTAGCCAACAATGAAAAAATCACGCAGGCGATATTAATTAATAAAAATGCTGCCTTAGAGGAATTCCGCCAATATAGCGGGTTTGGCTCAGCCATCAGCGTACTTGAAGACAACCCGCTACCTCACGTTATTCAAATAACACCCATTGCAACTTTTAATAACCCAGTTGCACTTAAATCACTGGTAGATGAACTCAAACAACAAAACGATATTCAACTTGTTCAAATGGATATGGGGTGGCTTGATCGTTTAAACGGCATTCTCAATATTGCTCAACGTGGTGTCAGCATCATTACTATTTTACTCGGCCTTGCCGTGCTATTAATCGTCAGTAATACGATTAGACTAGAACTGCAAAATCGACAAGATGAAATCGATATTACTCGACTCGTGGGCGCAACACGCTCATTCATTATGCGCCCTTTCATTTATAGCGGGTTTTGGTATGGGTTCCTTGGTGGTGTATTCGCCTGTATACTCGTTAACTTAGCTATTTGGCTTATTGATGGTCCAGCAAGCTCACTTGCTAATTTATACAATAGCGCTTTCAACCTAACATTCATGCCTTTTTCTCACGCCATGTTATGGATTCTTTTCTCTATTTTTCTTGGCATAAGCGGTTCTTGGATAGTGGTTAGTCGGTATTTATCTGAATTAGAAAACTGACTGCTTAAACCCTCTAAATTGCTTTATAAACTGAACTTTTGCTATAATTAGCAGTCTTATACTATGAGTGCTAAATTAATTGACTGCACGATTGGAGGGATAATATGACACACGCTTTGGCATTACCTAATCACCTATCAGCTGGATCCTTAGATGCTTATATTGCATCTGTTTCTTCTACGCCTGCTTTAACTGCTGAGCAAGAAAAGGACTTAGCAAATCGTTTAAGAAATGAAAATGATCTGGAAGCTGCGCGTACGCTCGTATTATCTCACATGCGCTATGTCATCCACATTGCTAGAAGTTATAGCGGTTATGGCCTCTCGCTCCCAGACCTTATTCAAGAAGGTAGTATTGGCTTAATGAAAGCCGTTAAACGCTTCGACCCCGATATGGGCGTAAGGCTTGTTTCATATGCCGTGCACTGGATTAAGTCCGAAATTCATGAATTTGTTATCAAAAACTGGCGCATTGTTAAAATCGCGACGACAAAAGCCCAACGCAAATTATTTTTTAACTTAAGAAAACAAAAAAAGAACCTTGCGTGGTTAAATGAAAATGAAGCTGACGCTATAGCTAATGACCTTGGCGTTGATAAATCTGCCGTTTACGAAATGGAAAAACGTTTAAGTAATTTTGATATGGCGTTTGATGGCCACCAAGATGACAATGCTGATGCCGACGAAATCACGCATACGCCGGCCACTTTCATTACCAAAGAAGAACACGACCCTGCCAGTGTTATTGAAACGACTAACGATAAGGCTTATGAGTCATCACGATTGAACAGCGCACTTAATAAATTGGATGACCGTAGTCGTTCAATATTAGCTGAGCGCTGGTTAAGTGAAGAAAAGTCCACCTTGCATGAATTAGCCGATAAATACCAAGTGTCCGCTGAACGCATTCGTCAGCTAGAAAAAAATGCGATGAACAAGGTTAAACAAGAGTTAATTGAATACAGCCCTAGTTAAAATATTGCCAACATTGGCGATAAAGTTATTTATCTAGGTTTCAGGCGTAAGGTTAATTGTTTATTTACCTGCGACATTTCAATATGCTTTAAAAAACTCATGCCTAATAACACCGCTTTTCCATCCATGTGAGGGTTAATATGAGCCGCAACGTTATTTAACTTAATGGAGCCGAGTGCGACCGAATCAAGAATAACTCGATAGACAATAATATCCCCATTAGCGGTTCTCGTTCTTTCCGGGTGGCCTTCTGTTAAGTTCATTTCCTCAGCCACTTTAGCCGGAATACTAACGTTAGTTGCCCCCGTATCTAATACAAATGTAGCCCAATGATCGTTCAACTTACCATCAGCAATATAGTGCCCTTGCCTATTTTGCATAAGCGTTACCTCTGCGCTTCCATTAGCTGTATAGCTGGCAACAGGGTCTTTATTAGGGTTAGATTGCTGCTCAAAGTAGCGATCAAAGCCAATGGCTAACATAGCCAAAAGACCAATCCACGCTAATGACACCATCACTTTTGATATTTTATTATTTGGCTCTATACTTTTCATATGACGGGAGTCTAAAGACTCGACATTAATAAAGCATATAAACTAAGTAATAAAAACTCAAAGGCCCAATCGATTAGTCATAAAATTAGATGTAATGATCGATCAACAACACTGCAAAAAGCACCATTAAGTAAACAATAGAATACTTGAACGCTTTCATTGCAATCACATCATCTGCCGTTTTCTTTAGAAGCAGTGCGTAATATAAAAAACCTAGACCTAGACCTACTGCCGTTACCAAATAAAGCACCCCGCTCATCCCTGTCAAATAGGGTAGCAAGCTGACCAATATTAATAAGACTGTGTAAAAAACAATATGTAGTCTTGTAAAATCAGCACCATGAGTCACCGGCAGCATCGGAATATCTGCTTTCGCATATTCATCCCTTCGCGCCACAGCTAAGGCCCAAAAGTGCGGGGGCGTCCAAATGAAAATAATTAAAAATAATAAGAGTGCATGTGGGTCAATCGTTCCAGTGACAGCACTCCAACCCAAAACAGGGGGCGCTGCACCTGCAGCACCGCCAATAACAATATTTTGGGGTGTAGCATGCTTTAAATAAACCGTGTAAATAACCGCGTAACCTATTAACGAAAGAAATGTTAAAAAAGCGGTTAACTCATTCACCAAAAACATCAATACCAGCATTGCAATGATACCGATAGTAAAAGCAAAACCTAGTACTTGATTTCCGTTCAAATCCCCATGCGGAAGTGGTCGCCCTTTTGTACGCGCCATTTTCGCATCAAACTTCTGATCTAAATAATGATTAATAGCGGCTGCAGATGAAGCGGCAAGGCCAATCCCAATCGTGCCAAAAATAAGTGGCTGCCAAGGCACCATACCAGGCACGGCCAAAAACATACCGACCACGGCAGTAAAAACAATCAGCATAACTACTTTAGGCTTACATAGTTCGTAGTAACTTTTCCAGTTCATATTATTCGTTGAATGATTAATCGTTTGTTCAGTCAAAGTTAAACCCTAATTATAATGTTGTTTTATTAAGCCGAAAATTTACATAAACCACACTAAGAAGCAGTAAAGCTGCAACAGCATTATGCGCTACAGCAACATGTAGTGGCAAACTTAACAAAACATTCAATATCCCAAGTAAGACCTGTATCAACAATAAACCGCCTACCATCAACGCTTCCTTTAGCGCACTCAGCTTGAAAAGAAAATAAGTCAATATGATGAACAACACTGTTGTCACCAAGGCCCCTATTCTATGCACCCAATGAATGGCTGCACGTGCTTCATTAGTTAATACGCCAAATTCGTAGTCGACCCCTAATCCACGCCATAAAACAAAGCCTTCTTTATAATCCACAGGTGGATTCCAGTTGTCACCAAAACACGTAGGGAAGTCTGGACAGGCTAATGCTGCATAATTAGTGCTGGTCCAACCGCCCAAAGCTATTTGCACCACTAAAATCACCAGGGCTACTACAGCTAATCGTTTCACAGGGCCTACTCTAGGTGCATTAGCCAACCGTTTTTGTCTAACTCTTAACAACAGTAGCAATAACAAACTAAGTGTCGCCAAACCTCCCAACAAATGGCTCATAACAATCACTGGTTTAACCAATAAGGTAACTGTCCACATACCTAAAGCGCCTTGAAACATCACTAATAATGATAAAAATGTGGTTAGACCACGTTGCCCCAATTCCGGTCGTTTCCACGCCATAATGGTCAATACTAAAATGACGAGGCCTAGCGTGCTTGCAAAGTAACGATGAATCATTTCTTTCCATGCTTTCGATACTTCTAAGGGACGTTCAGGGAAGTTTTCAGCCGCTTTTTCGTGACCTTTCTGTGTTGCATCAACAATCAAACTTCCATAGCACCCAGGCCAATCTGGGCAACCTAGCCCTGCATCAGATAGGCGAACATATGCACCTAAGACAACAACGAGTAAGGCCAGTAAAATGGCGAAAATAGTTAGGTTCCTAAACATATCGCTAACCTATTTGAGAAGCCTTAAATAGCAGCTTAAGATCTTTTTGAATACCATAAGGATCCGCATCTTGTTGGTATCGCATCATAATGTTTCCCAATGGGTCCATTAACAACATGTCACCATCGGACAGGTTGTTTACCTTGCTTTTTAATGTCTCAATGAGTTCATCATTCCAGCGAAACACGTTCAGCCCAGGCGCTTTAGTAAGAAGATCACTCGCTATTCCATCCGACTTATCTAAATACACTCTTTTTAAACGCTTCGCATCTTTATTCAGCAGTACATTTAATTGATGAGCGATATGAACTGATTTCTGACAATTTTCCGCACATACACCATCAAAATCTAAATGAACGAGCACCCATCTACCTTTTAAGTCGCCCATATCTATCTCTGAGCCATTGACGACATAATCGCTAAGCTTAGATGCTACAGCCGGATTAATTAGCTCACCATAGTTTTTAGTCTCACCGCCTTCGAGCCAGTGTGGATTGTTGTATACGAGCCATGCTGAGATCACAGGCAAGGCAAACATGCCCGCAATAAATATAAGTTTCAATCTGTTTTTTATTACTTTATCCATTCTATTTTCTACCTAGTTTAATGGTTAATACAAAATAAATAATGACCCAAGCAGTGGCTAACGCAAACCATTGAAATGCGTAACCATGATGCTTTTCTGGGCCCATTCTCATTGGAACCCAATGACGATTATAGCCGTTGGGTTCTATTGGGTTTAATAAAATCTGATAAGGCATAATGCGATACCCTAGTCGTTCTTCTACATTATCCAGGTCGATAAGTTGAGTTACAGATGGCCAACCTTCTGACAACACGTCAGCTCCTTCAAGCCTAATGCCTACGCTTGGAAAGTGATCTAATTTACCCTTTATTGACGCACCAACGGCCGTTAAAGCCACATTAGGTAAAACACCTCTATCTGCTCCTGCAGCAACCCACCCTCTATTAATCAAAACCGCTTCAGATCCATTTAATTTCATTGGCGTCAGTACAAAATAGCCCACTCGTCCATCTTTTACCTGGTTATCAATTAAGATTTGATGACTCGTGTCGAGCCAGCCACTGGCTTTAACAGGTAAATAGCGCAAGTCATTATCAGTCAATTGTAGGGTAGATATATCAATTGAGTCCAAATTCATTCTGGCTGACTGTAAATCCAATATAGCCTGCTTCTCCTGCGCTCTATCTAATTGCCAATTACCAAGGCTAATCAATAACGCTAATATCAAAATAGCTAGCATTGATAAAAAATAATTCGCTTTAAATTGCATTTAATAAACTTATCATTGGTTTTAGTAAGAGTTTAAATCACAATATACGTTTCATTATTTGAGAACAACGTTATGCCACCCCTTATCAAGCTCCTCATTGTTTTAAGTTTATGTCTCATCATCTATAATCTTTTTAAAGCGCTCTATCATTTATCTAATAGAAAGTCCGCCCCCAAGGAAGTTGTTAAATCATTAGCTATTCGAGTTGGCCTTTCTCTCACACTATTTATTTCTTTACTACTTGCATCTTATCTTGGTTTTATCAAGCCCCATGGACTCCTACCTGCTCAGCACCCAGTCGATCAAGTTTCAACTAAATAACAATAAAAAAGGCGCTACCCTGTAGCGCCTTTTTATGATTTCTAACGTTAATTACAGCCAGTATACAAATACAAACAGGCCTAACCAAACCACATCAACAAAATGCCAATACCAAGCGGTTGCTTCAAAAGCAAAATGATTCTCTGGTGTAAAGTGCCCTTTAATACTACGGACAAGCATGACCGTTAACATAATTGCACCAACCGTCACATGGAAACCATGAAAGCCTGTCAACATATAAAAGGTTGACCCGTAGACACCTGTTCCCATTGTTAAGTTCAGGTCATGATAACCGTGGCTATACTCTAGCGCTTGCAAGCCAACAAATACAATGCCGAGAACAACTGTTAATATCAAACCAAAGATAAGTTGTTTACGTTTATTAGCAATTAATCCCCAGTGAGCCCAGGTCAGTGTTACCCCACTACTCAATAAAAGTAATGTATTTATTGCCGGCAGGCCCCAAGCACCCATTTTCTCGTATTGACCGCCTACCTCTCCTGGGCCATTGGTCGGCCACATCGCCTCAAAACCATTCCAGATATACTCATTCGTAATGGCACCCGAACCATCACCACCTAACCAAGGAACCGAAAAATTACGAATGTAAAACAGAGCACCAAAAAAAGCCGCAAAAAACATGACTTCAGAAAAAATAAACCAAATCATTCCGACACGAAAAGAAGCATCTTCACTACTTTTATAGGCGCCAGACTCACTCTCATCAATAACCTCACCAAACCAGCCAAACATCATATACACCAAGACTAAAAAACCAATCATAGTGACTATAGATGCTGATGGCGTATTGTTTAGCTGGGCTGAAAAACCACAAAAAAACAACATTAAGCCAATTGAACCAATAATGGGCCACTTAGCATCATGAGGAACGTAATACGCGTTTTCAGAAGACATAAATTTACCTATTCCAATTATTTATTATTAAAAGGCATTTATTCAACACCTTATTTATCGGTTAGAAATATAAACGAGCCGACATAAAAACTTAATGCTATTACGACCAGAATAGCTACTGTGATTATGTTTTTAGTCCGCTGTTTTTTCATATTTATTCCTGCCTAGCAAGCACTAGGCGTATACAATTTATTTAATCTCAGGTGCAGTTGAAAAGCTATGGTATGGCGGAGGTGAAGACAATGTCCACTCGAGACCTTCTGCGCCTTCCCAAACTTGATCAGTTGCTTTCTCCCCGCCTTTTATTGTCTTATAAACAATGAAGCAGAAGAACACTTGTGATAGACCAAAAGCAAAACCACCGATACTAGACCACATGTTAAATTCAGCAAACTGAACTGAATAATCAGGAATACGTCTAGGCATTCCAGCAAGGCCTAAGAAGTGCTGGGGAAAGAAAAGCACGTTTACTGAAATGGTTGATAGCCAAAAATGCCATTGACCCAATTTCTCGCTATACATATTGCCTGTCCACTTAGGAATCCAGTAATAAACTGAAGCCATAATCGAGTAAACAGCACCGGTTACCAACACGTAATGGAAGTGAGCTACAACAAAGTAGGTATCATGATATTGAAAATCAGCTGGAGCAATCGCTAACATCAACCCAGAAAAGCCACCAATAGTGAACATAATCACAAAACCAATGGCAAATAACATCGGTGTTTCAAAAGTCATTGAACCTTTCCACATGGTAGAAATCCAGTTGAACACCTTTACTCCAGTTGGCACCGCAATTAACATCGTGGCATACATAAAGAAGAGCTCACCTTGAAGCGGTAAACCCACAGTAAACATATGATGCGCCCAAACGATGAACGAAAGAAACGCAATAGATGATGTCGCATAAACCATCGAACTGTAACCAAACAATGGCTTACGAGCGAAGGTTGGAATAATTGCAGAAATTACCCCAAAAGCTGGCAGAATCAAAATATATACTTCTGGGTGTCCAAAAAACCAAAAAATATGTTGAAACAACACAGGGTCGCCACCACCCGCAGCACTAAAGAACGTTGTATCAAAAAAGCGGTCTGTTAACAACATGGTTACCGCGCCCGCTAATACTGGCATTACAGCAATTAACAAATAAGCGGTAATAAACCATGTCCAAACGAACAAGGGCATTTTCATCAACGTCATGCCGGGTGCACGCATATTTAGAATGGTCACGATCACATTAATAGCACCCATAACAGATGAAATACCCATCATATGAATGGCGAAAATCATAAATGGAAAACCGTTACCACCTTGTAACACTAGCGGTGGATATAGTGTCCAACCGCCTGCTGGCGCTCCACCATCCATAAAGAAGGTTCCCAGTAACATCGCAAATGCGAAAGGCAATATCCAGAAACTCCAGTTATTCATTCTAGGTAGCGCCATATCTGGACCACCAATCATAATCGGTAACATCCAATTTGCTAAGCCAACAAAAGCGGGCATAACCCCACCAAAAATCATCACTAAGGCATGAACAGTTGTCATTTGATTAAAGAAACCCGGATCAACAAACTGTAATCCAGGTTGAAATAATTCTAAGCGAATGACCATCGCCATTGCGCCACCAACCATAAACATGACTAACGCAAATATTAAATACAGCGTGCCAATGTCCTTATGATTTGTTGTGGTTACCCAACGCATTAAGCCTTTTGCTGGACCATGATCGTGATGATCGTCAAGTGAATCTGTAACAGTCGCCATTATCTGAATCTCCTAATTATCTTAATGCTGCAATATCGATAGGCTGCATAGCATCACCCACTTTATTGCCTAATGAATTTCGTTGGTATGTAATGATTGCGGCCAACTCTGTATCGCTCAATTGATCTTTAAACGCCGCCATTGCGGTGCCGGGCTTACCATTCATAACCAAATCAACATGCTGGTTAATGTCGCCTGTTACGATTGCACTGCCTGTGATTGCAGGGTAGATACCCGCCACACCTTCACCTTTTTGCAGGTGACAAGCAACACAGTTCGCCGTGTAAACTTTCTTACCTATATTCTTCAATTCAAGTGGGTCAATCTCTTCAATTACTGCTGTTTTTTCTGCTGTAGAGCCTGCTTTTTGTTCCGCTAGCCACGTTGCATAATCAGCTTCAGATTTAACCTCCACAACAATAGGCATAAACCCATGATCACGCCCACATAATTCCGCACATTGACCGCGATATACACCGGGTTCGTCAACTTTTACCCAAGCTTCATTAATAAACCCAGGAATTGCATCTTTTTTCCAACCAAAATCAGGAACCCACCATGAGTGAATAACATCACTTGCAGTTAATAAAAAGCCCACTTTTTTACCGACTGGAATGACTAATGGTTTATCAACATTAAGTAAATAGTTATCTACTGTTGCTGGGTCAATATCAGAACCAACTCGACGCGCTTCGTTACTCGCTGCATCTAGTGTACTAAAGAAGTCGACATCTTCACCGATATATTCATATCGCCACTTCCACTGATAGCCTGTTACTTTGATCTGCAAATCCGGCTCAGAAGAGTCATGCATATCGATTAGAACTGTAGTCGCAGGAATAGCCATAACGATTAAAATAATAAATGGTATGACCGTCCACACCAATTCAGCCGTCATACTTTCGTGAAACTGTGAGGCCACAGCCCCCCGTGATTTACGATGATAGATCATCGAATAAATCATTGCACCGAACACAATCACACCGATAACGACACAGACCCAAAGGATCAGCATATGCAAATCATAAACCTGTCTGCTAGTCTCAGTTACACCGACAGGTAAATTCAACCCATAATCCGCCCGCGCAATGCTTGACATAAAAGTCAATGCAGCTCCGCCAGCACAAAGTTGCTTTAGTTTATTCACAGAAAACATCTCCCTTATTTTTAGTACTTTAGTAGTAACTAGATATTGACACGATCAGCACTTATCCGAGCCATATCGTCAATTTTATCGTTATATTCGAACTATTTTTTATTGTTCGACCTCAATTTTCTCGCCCATCAAAAATCTAGGCAATATCGCATCGCAATTTAACGAAAATCGCTCAAACAATCAAGTAGACTCTCTACATTTCTTTGATCAACCGGCCTCTCACTCACTTTAGGCGACTGATAATCAAAGTAGCCAATACATCGAGATTTCATTTGTTCTTTGAGTGTCGCTATATTTGCATCTATTTCTTCAAAATTACCATTCATGTCATTTCCAACCCAACCGACTATTTGACAGCCTTTAGCTAAAATAGCGGCTTCGGTCAGTAGCGCATGATTGATGCACCCCAGCTTCAGACCAACCACCAGAATGACAGGAGCGCCCAACGACAATGCAAGGTCATCAAAACCCATCGTCCTATTTAACGGAACTTTCCAGCCACCCGCCCCTTCGATAATAACAACTTCAGATTGAAGCTTATGTTTAGCACATACAGACCGAAGAATTGACTCCTGTACCTCTACTCCCATCTGCTCTGCTGCAATATGCGGCGCTATCGCTGGTTCAAAACAATATGGGTTAACCTCTTGATATGAAAATTTTTGCGATGCCTCCTTCATTAAATTAAGTGCATCATCATTTTGCAACTGACCATTCACCCATTTTGCACCTGCTGCAACTGGCTTATAGCCTGAAACCTTAAGCTGGCGCGCTCGAAGTCCTCTGATTAACGCTGCAGCCACATATGTTTTCCCTACATCAGTATCGGTACCGGTTATAAAAAAGCTTGTTGACATTGAGTCCTCTGTTAAACGCATTACTTGTTTGCAGAAACATAAACCGCTTGAAAAGTAGCTGGAATCCCTTGCTCTGTGCGCAAGCACTCGTAAGTGTTCAACATCGCTTTAAAGGTTTGAACGCCCGTTAAACCGAGCCTACGACCTCGGTTCATATTATGCGCACCCATGCCCTTTAAACTCCGCATGAGCGCCTTTGGTGACTCGTAATACCTAACAATATCATCCGATACTATCGTTATATTTTTAAACCCTGCCAGCTGCAAATTTTGCCGTATAACATCGACATCTACAAATGAGTTCACATGGACAGCTTCATCAACCGCACCCCAAGACTCTTTTAATTCAAATAGCGTTGTCGGCCCGAATGTACTAAACACCAGCGCGCCACTTGAATGCAACACTCTATATGCCTGGCGAAAAACCGCCTCCAAATTTTCACACCATTGAAAAGCCAAATTAGATGTCATCATGTCAAACACCCCTTCATTGAACGGCAAACATTCAGCATCGGCGCAAATAAGCCCCTTTGCTTGATACCGGCCCAAATGATGCCGCGTTTGATATAACATGCCAACGGCTATATCCAACGCATATAACTGATCAACGCCACTCAAATGACTTAGTTTATTAGTTAAGTAACCCGTACCAGAGCCTATATCCAACACGCTACTAAATGAATATTGTTTTAATACGCCATGCGTCATTAATCGATCACCGATTAAGCGCTGCAACGATGTGAAATCGTTATAGCCTTGTGCCGCACCATCAAAGGACTGACGCACCATCTCTTTGCTGTAAGTCTTATCTTGTAACTTACCAATACTCACGATGTACGCTCAACTGGCAGCATAAATTGATCGAGTGCTTGCGACACATCAGAACGGTGTGACAAAAAAGGTACGTGTGCTGCACCCTCTATAGTCAATGTATCAATATTAGGGTTGATATGAAGGGACTGCTCAGCCACTTCGACGGGTACCAACTGATCCTTTTCGCCTAACACCATCAACATCGGACAAGTGAGATTTTTTAATAATTCTCGAAAATCCCCATGACACAACACATCCAAGCCACTAAAAAGCCCTTCAGACACCCCTTTATCACTTACTTTTACAATACTGCTGAGAAAGTCATTGAGTCTTTTAGATGACGCTAAGCCTTGTGTTTGCAACTTAATAAATCGTTTAATCGTTATTAAAGGCCTGCTCAATAACCCCCTAGAGAAAGCTTTCAGCGTCTCCTCTGATTGAGCACACCGCCATTGGTTTGATTGTACAAACTTAGCAGAACTTGCTAACAAAATAAGTCTGTTAACTCGCTGCGGGTATTTACCCGAATAAGCCAGTGCAACCATACCGCCTAATGACCAACCCAACACACTACACCGACTTGGTAATTGCGCCGCCATTGCTTCAAGCAATTGTGTCATCGTCCAGCGTTGACTATAATCACTGTCACCGTGACCTGGCAGTTCAACGCAAATCACACGATAGGATTTTTCTAAATCCGACAGCCAATCGCCCCACACCAAGTTATTCATAGCCCAACCATGTATTAACACAAGGCAAGGGCCCTTACCTGATTCTTGAATATTTAACCTCATCAACAAATAACCTCTTCAAGTCGAAGTAGCAGGTTATCCACTTGTGATTCTGAATGAATGGCTGACAAGGTAATTCGTAAACGTTCTGTTGATTTTCTAACGGTGGGGTGGCGAATAGCACCGACCAAAATTCCTTTTTCTTTCAAATAACTACTCGCGGACAGTACCGCTGAATTACTACCCAAAATAACTGGCTGAATGGGCGTTTCAGAGGGCATCAAGCTTAAGCCTAATTGTTCTGCACCGCGTCGAAACCTAACGACCAGAGATGTTAATTTATCTCGACGCCAAGTCTCTTGTTGAGCAATTTTCAAACTTTCTCGTGTAGCGGCCATTACAGCAGCCGGCATCGCTGTTGTGAAAATATAGGTACGCGCCTTTTGAATAAGTGTTTCGATTAGCTCCTCACTACCTGCGACGAAAGCGCCCGAGGTACCCAGCGCCTTTCCAAACGTCGCCATCAAAATGGGCACTTGTTGCTGACTAAGACCATACTTTTCAATTAAGCCAGCACCGCTTTCACCCAATACCCCCATACCGTGAGCGTCATCAATCATTAACATAGCTTTTGACTTTCCCGCCAGAACAACCAAATCTTTTATGTTCGCCTCATCACCGTCCATACTGAACACACCATCACTAACAATCAGTTTTTTATCAGCTGATGAGGTTTCAAGTAATTGCTGCAAACGACTCATATCACTATGCGAAAAGCGCTTCACCCCAGCACCCGATATTCTTCCACCATCTATCAACGAGGCATGATTAAGCTTGTCCTGAAAAACCTCATCACCTTTTTGAACCAACCCAGCTATCGCTCCTAGATTCGCCATATAACCCGTTGAAAAAACCAATGCTCGCTCACGCCCAGTAAATTCGGCTAACTCTTCTTCAAGCGCATGATGTTCAGCACTATGCCCACAAATCAGATGCGCCGAGCCACTGCCTACACCGTAGTTTTCTGCCGCTTGCTGGAATGTTTTTATTACCGCTGGGTGATTGGCTAGCCCAAGATAATCGTTGCTTGAAAAATTATCGAAAGCAACTCCATTTATTTGCACCGTAGGCCCTTGAGCCCCATCAATAATCTGACGTGACCTGTAGAGTTCTCGATGCTTTAGTTCATCGAGTTCACTAGATAAATCCCACTGACCCATAAAAAGCTATGGCGTCGCGGGGTGAATGCCTAACCGTTTAAATAATTGATGATCTGCACTTTCAGATGGATTTTCAGTCGTTAGTAACTGATCCCCATAAAAAATGGAGTTTGCGCCCGCGAAAAAACACATCGCTTGCATTTCATCTGTCATATCGGAACGACCTGCAGACAAACGCACTTGTGATTTAGGCATTACAATTCGAGCAACCGCTATTGTTTTTATAAATTCAATTGAGTCGATTTCCTCAGCATCGTCTAATGGCGTCCCTTTCACTTGTACCAACTTATTAATAGGCACGCTCTCTGGTGGGTGTTCCATATTTGCTAATGTTTGCAACATCTTAGCGCGGTCATCATGAGCTTCTCCCATGCCCACAATACCACCACTACAAACATTAATCCCTGCGCTTCGCACCGTATCAATCGTATCCAATCTGTCTTGATAGGTACGCGTTGTAATCACCTCTTTATAATATTCTTCAGAGGTATCAATATTGTGATTGTAATAATCCAAGCCAGCATCTTTTAACTGTTTTGCTTGGCTATCTTCCAACATACCTAACGTTACGCATGTTTCCATTCCTAACGCTTTTACTTCTTCGACCATTCGCGTCACTTTATTTAAATCACGGTCTTTCGGGCTACGCCATGCGGCTCCCATACAAAACCGACTCGCGCCGTTGGCCTTAGCTTCTTTAGCGGCATCGACAACGGCTCGAATCTCCATCAGGGCCTCTTTCTCCAGCCCCGTATCATAACGAACACTTTGCGGGCAATAAGAACAGTCTTCAGGACAAGCGCCGGTTTTAATGCTTAATAATGTACTAATTTGAACCGCGTTCGGATCAAAGTTTTCACGATGGATAGTATGTGCTTTAAAGAGTAAGTCATTGAATGGCAAGTCAAAAAGCGCTTGAATCTTTTTCAATGGCCACGTATTTTTTACTATATTGACCTTTGCTCTTTTTTGCTCACTAATTGCTTCTGATGGTATGCTCATTTGAAAAACACCTATTTCAACGTTAGATAAAGGGTGAATGGTACATTAGGCGGAAAAGTTGTCAAAATTAATTTATGAAAATATAGATAACTGGTCAAATATAGTTCAATCTAAATTATATCCGCTCACCTGTTTTATATGTGAGCAACAGGGGCACAATGGGCTAGACCTATGCTCTCATTGCTTAAAGGATTTAAAGCCCATCACGCCATCGTGCTCTATCTGCAATATCCAACTGACAACTAAGTCGTCCATTTGTGGCCGGTGTTTGAAAACCCCGCCTTCCTTTGATCAAATTATTTCACTATACCAATACGAGGGAATTGCACAATTTTTACTCCAATCACTCAAATTCCAAGCCAGGCATAGTTGCGCAAGAACCATGGGTAAATTGATGGCTCGACACTTCACGCAACTAAATAAACAACCCGACCTGCTTCTCGCCGTTCCATTACATGCCAAACGATTAAGAGAACGAGGCTTTAACCAATCAGAACTCATCGTTCAATATATACAAAAGGCTTTGGATGCCCCTTTAAATCAACATTCACTTAAACGGGTCGTTAATACCGCCAGCCAAACGACACTAAAAGCGCCAGAGCGACGGAAGAATTTAAAAAATGCTTTTCATTACACCCCAGTGAAAGATATAAACTCAGTCGCCATTATTGATGACGTGGTTACCACTGGATCGACCGCTAACGAGATTGCCAAAACACTTAAAAAACAGGGTGTACAGCATGTTGAAGTTTGGTCGTTCGCTCGCGCCTAACTGAAGAAGTTTTTAGCCGCATAATCAGCCGCTATACCAATAAAAACCGTGAATCCAAGCCAGTTATTATTCAAAAATGCCGCCATACACTTTGCAGGCTCTCTATCTTTAATCAAAACCTGATGATAAATCGCAAACATTAGCGCCACGAAAACACTCGTAAAATAAAACGTGCCCAGCTGGGCTTTTTGCCCAATCATCACTAACGCAATAAAAAACAATAGTTGAAAAAAGCCAATCAACACCTTATCCAAATCCCCAAACAGAATAGCCGTGGACTTAACACCTATTTTTAGATCATCTTCACGGTCTACCATCGCGTACATGGTGTCGTATACAACTGCCCATATCACCGTTGCAACAAATATCAACCAAGCGAGCGGTGGTACTGAGTTTGTTTGAGCTGCAAAAACCATAGGAACCGCCCAACCAAATGCCATACCCAGAAAAACTTGTGGCAAATGCGTGTGTCGCTTCATAAAAGGATATAAAACCGCCAAAAAGACTGCACCTAATGATAACCAAATCGTAAGAGCATTCATCAAAAATACCAGTAGCGACGACACTAAAACCAACACGAAAAAAAGTTGTAACGCCTCTGTAGAATGTACCTGTCCAGAGGAAATGGGGCGGCTCTTCGTACGGGATACGTGCGGATCAATATTCCTATCTGCATAATCATTAATCACACAACCTGCCGAACGCATCAACACGACACCTAGCGTGAACACTATAAAAACTAATATATCTGGCTGACCATTACTAGCAATCCAAAGCGCCCAATACATTGGCCAAAGCAATAGTAAACTACCAATGGGCTTATGCATTCTTGTTAGTAGCCAGTACGCTGCTAAATTTGATTTTTTTAATTGGAACTTCATCGTTTATTAAACAAAGCCGGTAGAAAAAACTCACTGACGAGAAATACGTGTTTGTTAATCTGGTAAGTGTTTCGACGTGCCCAAATAGACGACTGCCCATCCAACAGCTTTTGTGTCTGCTGATTTAATTGGGCGATGCTTATTTTAGCTAAGTCTAGCCTGACTCTTTTTAGTTCAGGGTAACTAAAAATAACCTCACCCAATGGTTTATTCCCCAAGTGTGTCAAGTCTTGTAGATGATGCGCTACTTTTGCTGGCAACGTCGTACGGGCAAAAACGAATGGCTGATTAGATACCGTCAACACCACCTCCCGGACGAGCGTATAGCGATAGGGGGGCTGGTTTAAACATCGCGCATCAAGCAAATAAGGCTTAGCCAAACCTTGCCCTCTCACCTGAACACCAAAGGGCTCATGAAATGTGTTTTTCATCCGATTAGTTAACGAATTAGGCTCCAGCAGCCAATTAACCACCTGTGTTGGCATAGTGCGCAAAGGCCATTGACTTAGCTCACGCCATGCGGGTTCTTTTACAAAAAAATTATTAATCGTATTCAACGCAATTCTACCCAATCAGATTTGCGCATATTCTACTGAATTCGCTACCCAACGGTGAACTAATGGCTCTACCAATTCAGCTTGTGTATGCAGGATCTCGTCGGCACATTGAGCCACCTGATCTAACATCGCTGCATCGCGCTCAATATCCGCAACTTTAAATCGCATAAACCCCGCCTGACGCTTACCTAGCAGCTCGCCTGCCCCACGTAACTGTAAATCCCTTTCCGCTATTTTAAAACCATCGGTTGTTTCGCGCATAATCGACAAGCGCTCATTCGCATTTTTCGATAATGGCGACTTATACATCAACACGCAGTGACTATCACGCTGCCCTCGACCGACCCTACCGCGTAGCTGATGTAATTGCGCTAGTCCTAAACGCTCAGCATTTTCAATCACCATCAAACTTGCATTTGGCACATCAACACCCACCTCAATAACGGTTGTAGCCACCAAAATTTGCAACGTTTGTTGTTTAAATTGCTGCATAACAGCTTGTTTTTCATCCGCCTTCATTCGCCCATGAACTAAACCTATAGCCAGACCAGGGAGACATTCTTTAAGTAGCTCAGCCGCCACTTCAGCCGCTTGACACTGTAAAGCTTCAGACTCTTCTATCAGGGTACACACCCAGTACACTTGTCGCCCCTCTTCAACCCCTTTATTGATGCGTTCAATAATACGCCCCCTTTTAGACACGGGTACAACCGTTGTAGTAACCGGCGTTCGCCCCGGTGGCAACTCATCAATCACCGATAAGTCCAAGTCTGCATAACCAAGCATCGCTAACGTTCTAGGAATTGGAGTAGCTGTCATCACCAATTGGTGGGGGTGCAAACCACCTGCCACACCCTTATCTCGTAAGGCTAACCGTTGATGCACACCAAACCGATGTTGTTCATCAATAATAACCAAGCCTAACTTTGCAAAGCTCACCTTGTCTTGAAATAATGCCTGCGTACCGATCACAATGTTAGAACGGCCCTCACGAATATCCGCCGTAATCTTATCGTAGACCTTGCCTTTATGTTGCCCAACCAACCAATCTACTTGAACATCCATATCGTGCAACCACGCTTGGAAATTTTTAAAGTGCTGTTCTGCTAACAACTCTGTTGGCGCCATAATAGCCACTTGATAACCCGCCTCCGTGGCCGCTAATGCCGCACAAGCAGCAACAACAGTTTTACCTGAACCAACGTCGCCTTGTAACAATCGCTGCATAGGTCGCGATTTAGATAAATCGGCGGTTATTTCTTGGTTCACTCGGTTTTGCGCGCGCGTTAACTCAAACCCTAATGATGTTAAAAATCGCCTTTGATTCTTCCCTTCTGATCTAAAACTCGGCGCGGCGTTGCTTTGAATGCCTTCTTTAAGTCGACTTAAACTCAAATGATTAGCCAATAACTCTTCAAATATTAAGCGCTTAAACGCGGGCGTTTTACTGGCATCTAGCGGTGGTAAGGTTTGCGGAAAGTGCAATTGTTGCAAACTATCGACCAAGGTCGGTAAACAGCCGTCATGCAAAACCTGTTGAGGTAAACAATCCCGAACTGTTGCCCCTTGTTCTAGTAGTAAAAATACCTGTTTTATTAATTTTCTAAACGAGGCTTGATGCAACCCGTCTGTAACAGGGTAAACAGCTAATAAACCCTGATCAATTTGACCGCGCTGGGCCTCAGCAATCAGCTGATACTCAGGATGAACAACATCCGCAACACCCAGTTTACTAGACGATTTAATATCACCGAAACAACGTAACCATTGGCCGCGCTGCAACGCTTCTTTTTGACTATTTGAGAAATGGAAAAATCGTAAGGTAATAAACCCCGTATGATCACTCAATCGAATTAACATCGAGCGTCGCCCTCTATAGACCACCTCAGCAAGCTCAACCTGCCCTTCAAATAAGCAAGCGTTACCGGGTTTCAACGACCCTATCGGCACCACCTGAGTTCGGTCTTCATAGCGAAAAGGCAAGTGAAATAAAATATCTGCGACTGTCACTATACCCAGTCGCTTTAACTTATCCGCCACCTTTTCACCAACACCCTTAAGATGGGTAATTGGCAGGTCATCTAAACAACTTTCTAGTGCCATCAGTGCCTACTAACTAAACCTGTGTAAATCAGTCGTTACTCAACACCATAACAGCATCCATTTCAACACGACTATCTTTGGGTAAGCTCGCCACACCGATCGCTGCACGTGCTGGATAAGGTTGTGAAAAATACGCGGCCATTTTTTCATTCACCACAGGAAAATCGTCCATATCTGTTAAATAAATATTGAGCTTCACAATATCTGATAATGAGCCGCCCGCGGCTTCTGTCACCGATGATAAATTCTTCAACACCTGTTCAATTTGCTCGCTAATACCACCTTCAACTAGCAACATTGTCTCAGGTATTAATGGAATTTGACCTGACAAATAAACAGTCTGATCAACCTTAATAGCCTGTGAATACGTTCCTATCGCTTGTGGTGCTAATTCTGTATGAATAACAATTTTTTGCAAAACGCCTCCTTAATGCCTGATCCATATTAATTTCTGATTCGTGCTATTTTTGTCACCGATGGAAGGTTTCGTAGGCGACGCATAACGCGTGCTAAATGCTTCCTATCGCGTACCGTGATCGTAAAAACATCACTCGACACATCTTCAGAACGTGAGGCTATTTTTATATTTTCAATATTACAATCATACGACGATAATGTTGATGCAACCTCAGCTAGAACACCCCGTTCGTTCTTCAACTCCAAGCCAATATCTGAACTAAACTCACCCTCTACAATATTTGCCCACTGAACACTCAGCCAATTTTTATGTTTACGTTTAAACTCTCTCGTATTTTTGCAATGAACTCGGTGAACGACGACGCCTCTGCCCGGATTAAAAAAACCAATAATTTTATCGCCCGGAATGGGTCTGCAGCAGCTACCCAAGTTGATAAGCATTCCATCCGCACCATGAATACTAAGCGTTGCGGTAGATTGTTTACCTTTTGCAATATCAATGGAGGGGTTTTCAACGCCTGTGGTCATAATTAAATGCTGAGCAACTAACAATGGCATTCGATTACCAAACCCCAAGTCCATTAACAACGCATCGAGTGATCCGATCTGCTCTTCATCCAAAAAGGCTTTCAACTGCTTGGAGTCAATATCATCAAAATTCAAACCCGCGCTTTTAAACTCCGCATTCAGCAGCTGCCCACCTAGCTTTATAGCATCTCGCTCTTTAAATTCTTTTAGGTGATTCCGAATAGCATGCCTTGCTTTATTGGTGACAACAAAATTTAACCAATTAGGGTTACAAACGGCAAAGTCACTCGTCATAATTTCTATTGTTTGGCCGTTTCTAAGAACAGTATGAAGAGGCTCCATTTTTCTATTAATTTTCGCCCCAGCACACGCCATCCCAACATCCGTATGCACAGCAAATGCGAAATCGACAGCCGTAGAACCCTTCGGCAATTTAACTATCTCCCCTGTGGGAGAAAATACAAAGATTTCTGTCGGGAATAAATCAACTTTTAACGTATCGATGAATTCAAATGAGTCATCAGAGTTTTTCTGCGTTTCTAACAAATTTCTCAACCATTCATGCGCTCTAACTTGCGCATCATGAGCAACATCTGTTGTCTTATAAAGCCAATGTGCCGCGATACCCGATTCAGCCACTCTATCCATTCCTACCGTTCTAATCTGAAGCTCAATCGGCACCCCAAAAGGCCCCACCAAAACAGTATGTAACGATTGATACCCATTACTCTTAGGTAATGCAATGTAATCTTTGAATTTACCAGGCACAGGTTTAAATAAATTATGCAACAAACCTAATGCTTGATAGCATTGCTCAGTTGTTTCCACAATGACTCTAAAGGCATATACATCAAACACTTCGTTAAACGGTATAGCTTGTCGCTTCATCTTCCGATAAATGCTATATAAATTCTTTTCGCGCCCGCTGATCAGCCCCGGAAACTTGGTTTCTAAAAACCTATCTATCAATAATTTTTCAACTTTGTCGACAACTTCTTTTCTATTTCCTCGGGCTTTTTTAATACTTTTGGTAATGATTGATTTACGTCGAGGAAACATCGCCTCAAAGCTTAAATCTTCTAACTCAAGCCTAAACTCGTGCATGCCAAGACGATGCGCGATGGGTGCATAAATATCTAATGTTTCTTTAGCAATACGTCGCCTACTTGCAGGCTTCATTACGTTAATTGTGCGCATATTATGTAAACGGTCGGCCAGCTTAATAATGATGACCCTCAAGTCCTTTGCCATAGCCAAAAACATCTTACGCATATTTTCGGCTTGGGCTTCTTCACGAGTCTTAAAATTTATTTTTGTCAGCTTACTGACCGCATCAACAAGACCCGCCACATCATCATTAAATAATTGTGCTAATTCATCAAACGTTGTGTCTGTATCTTCCAGCACATCATGCATTATCGCCGCCATAATGCAGTCCACATCTAATTTCATTCGAGCTAAAATTAGTGCCACTGAAACTGGATGGCAAATATAATCCTCGCCACTTAAACGATACTGTCCTTGATGGGCCTCGCTTGCTAGCTGATATGCTTGCTCAACTTGCTCTAGTTCACTAGCAACTAGGTACTCTTTTAACGTTGACATCAATTCTGCCAACAACACCTCTTGCGGTAGTTCAATTTGATTTTTTTGATCTGCTTCCATCTACCATTATTTTCTAATACACATAAAAAATGCCCATGACAGCATCATGAGCATTTGAGTCTATCACCAAAACTCTGTTGGCGAATAGACAGTATTTCCAAATTAAGCTTAGTTAACGAATCTAATCTTCTTCGGTAGCCAATTTTTCAGCAAGGTCGCCCTCTTCAATGAACAACTCTTCAATCGGTGGGTTATCAACCAAATCTAAGACTTCTTCTGTGATATTTCCTGCTGCAATTTCTCTTAATGCAACAACGGTGGGCTTATCATTTTCTTGCTCAAGACTTGGTTCTGCACCATCCATTATCTGGCGCGCTCGTCTTGAAGCCAATAGTACCAACTCAAAACGGTTGTCTAATTTTTCAAGACAATCAGAAACTGTTACACGTGCCATTGGGACCCCTTATTAAATAATGTTGAATAGCCAGACATCATACCCTATTTTTCACTATTAATTAAGCAACTGATTTATCAAGGTTGAATAAGCCTGTTTTCCTCGTTGCATTACCTGCCGTTGGGACTGAACAACCGCCACCAATTCGCTCAATGCAGTCTCAAAATCATCATTGACGACTAAAAAATCATATTCGCTATAATGCATCATTTCATCAACTGCCGTACGCATACGCTTGCTGATAACCTCTTCGCTATCTTGGCCTCGTCCTCGCAGCCTATCGTCAAGCACTTGCTTGGAAGGCGGTAAAATAAATATCGAACAGCAATTTTTCATTACCTTGCGAACCTGTTGTGCGCCTTGCCAATCAATCTCAAGGACAATATCGACACCCTGAGCTAATTTCTCTTCAACCAAGGTCTTCGATGTCCCATATGAATTTCCAAAAACAGTTGCGTACTCTAAAAAACCCTTTTTATCAACGATTTGCTGGAAACCCGTTTGGTCAATAAAATTATAGTCAATGCCAGATACTTCGCCTAATCGAGGTGCTCTTGTCGTATGAGAAACGGACACCTCAATGCCTGAAAGCCTTTCTAACAACGCATTCACCAGACTCGTTTTACCCGCTCCTGATGGCGCCGATACGATAAATAATTGTCCTTTTGTTACCGTCACGTTTTACCTTTACTCTATATTTTGAATTTGTTCACGCATCTGTTCTATCAGCACTTTCAACTCAACTGAAACATTCGTTGTTTGTATGTCTGCTGACTTTGAGCCCAGCGTATTCGCTTCTCGATTAAGCTCTTGCATGAGAAAATCTAATCTCCGCCCAACGGGCTCTGTTTGACTCAATACTCTACGAACTTCTTTAACGTGAGATTCGAGCCTATCTAACTCTTCCTCAACATCCATTTTTTGTAAAAAATAAACCAGTTCTTGTTCAAGCCTAGCTTGTTCTGGCTCCTCTAATAAATCATTTATTTTCTTTTCTAATTTTTCACGTATCTGCGCTTGCACCTCTGGCAAACGTGTTTTAGCAACCTGTATTTGCTCTTGAATGAGCTTACAACGCGATTCAACCATATCGAGAATATCAGCCCCTTCACGTTCACGCGACTCAACTAATTGCTCCAAGGCCTGATTTAATAATAAAATAGCACCTTCATACACTGGCTCCAAATCCTCCCTCAATTCAGATTGCACACCCGGCCAACGTAAAACATCTAACGCTGATATCGCTTGAAACTGACTCATATTCATTTCAATGTTGGAGGCTACCTTTAATAATTGATTCAAGCGCGCCTCATTGACCTCAATAGCTTCCTCACCTTGTTTTTGTTTTCTATAAAAAAGGTTGCAGTCTACCTTTCCACGCTTTAGGTGCTTTCCTACAACCTCACGCACAGAAGGTTCAATGCTACGAAATATTTCAGGCAACCGAGGTGAAATATCTAAATAACGATGATTTACAGTTCTAACTTCCCAAATCAACGTGTACCCTTCAACATCCATCTCACAACTTGCGAACGCTGTCATACTTCTTATCATTTTGTCGCCTATACTTAATTTCAAACGATAAATATTAGGCTCTTTTTAAAAAGATTAATACCCTGATGACAAAAAACTCTCTCTCATCAAGTCCAAGCATCACAACGACAGACACCCAGTCGCTAGCCTCTGGCTTGGTTCTGGATAACTATATTATTGAACGCGTTCTGGCTCAAGGTGGTTTCAGCACCGTCTACCTTGCTCGTCAACTCAAAGATCAACAACAAGTTGCTATCAAAGAGTACAAGCCTGAACATCTGACTGTACGTAATGGCCTGAATGTAGCTCCTATTGACGCTAATTCAGCAGCCTTGTTTCAACGTGGTCGCGAGTTATTTCTGAAGGAAGCAACCTTATTAACGACCATAAAACACCCCAATATTGTTCGCGTTCTCAATTTCTTTCTTAGCAATAATACCGCTTATTTGGTGATGAATTATGACTATGGGCAAACACTTGGTAACTGGTTAAAAGACTCGGATAATTTAGTCACCACCGAGTTTTTGCTGGCCGTTTTTCAACCCGTGATGAGGTGTATTAAGAATATGCATCACAGAGGGTTATTACATCTCGACATTAAGCCAGATAATATTTTACTGCGACCCCCACATAACCCGCTCATTCTCGACTTTGGTTCCGCGCTCTCATATAAAGGTCAACAAAACCTCAGCTCACATAGCATGACAAGGGGTTACGCCTCACCAGAACAACATGACAAACTCTACAAATTAGGCCCTTGGAGTGATTGCTATGCAATAGGCGCGAGTATGCGCGCCTGCCTAGATCGATCAGCTCCTATACCTTCATCAGATACGATAACACTTAGAAATAGGTCATCGGCACATCAGCTGTATAAAAATAGAATCGATGAAAAAATTCTCTATGCCATAGATTGGGCAATGCAAATCTCGCCTCCTAAAAGACCTCAAACTATCGACGACTTACTGAACGCCACCAACTATCGTTAATATTCGTTAATTCCACCATCTAATACGCCGTTTCTTGCCCTATAATGCGCGTATCTCTAAATGTGTAATACCTCGTATTCCATTTCATTCAACATCTTTAGCTTTAGGAAAAAAACATGAGACCTAGTGGACGCCAATTCGATCAACTCCGTGACGTTAAAATAACAACTAATTTCACCATTCACGCCGAAGGTTCGGTATTAATTGCTTGTGGCGACACTCAAGTACTCTGCACAGCATCTGTTGAAAGTCGTGTTCCAAGATTTCTAAAAGACAAGGGCCAGGGTTGGGTTACTGCTGAATATGGCATGCTACCTCGCTCTACTCACAGCCGCATGGGGCGCGAAGCCGCCCGTGGTAAACAAAGCGGTCGCACGCAAGAAATCCAACGATTAATTGGTCGTTCCTTACGTGCTGCTGTGGACCTTAATGCACTTGACGGGTATACCATCACCATCGACTGCGATGTTCTTCAAGCAGATGGTGGAACACGCACTGCTTCTATTACTGGCAGTTTCGTCGCTCTATCTATCGCTGTTGAAAAGTTATTAGCCGATAAGAAGATTAAAACCAACCCCATTCATGGACAACTCGCTGCCGTCTCCGTTGGTATTTATAACGGCGAACCCGTTCTAGACCTGGATTACCCTGAGGACTCAGAAGCTGAAACCGATATGAATGTCATTATGAACGACGCCGGTGCTTTTATTGAGGTTCAAGGCACTGCCGAAGGCCATGCATTTCGCCGTGAAGAACTTGATGCGATGCTTAATTTAGCGACAACGGGCATTAGTGAATTAATGCAACACCAACGTGACGCATTGGAAAAATGATTCAACAGATCGTACTGGCCAGTGGTAACAAGGGAAAAATACAAGAAATTCAGGCCATTCTCAAACATCAAGCGATTGAGGTACTTCCTCAGTCACGCTTTGATGTGTCTGAAGCTGAAGAAACTGGTACGACATTTATTGAAAACGCCATCATTAAAGCGAGACATGCTGCAAGAATTTCTAAACTGCCCGTCATCGCAGATGATTCAGGGCTAGAGGTTGATGCACTTGATGGCAAGCCAGGCGTACATTCTGCAAGATACGCTGGATTACCTTCTGATGACAAAAAAAATACACTCAAATTACTCAATGCACTTGAAAACACCCCTGTCGAGAAACGCTCTGCACGCTTTCATTGCGTAATGGTTTTTATGGCTCATGCCGACGACCCTTCGCCATTGATAGCTCATGGTGTTTGGGAAGGGCGTATTGCTTATAAAGAGTCTGGTGAGAATGGGTTTGGGTACGATCCTGTCTTCTATGTTCCTGAACATCAATGCGTGTCAGCCGAACTCGATGCTTCAATCAAAAACTGTTTAAGTCACCGTGCTAAGGCGCTAAACCTGCTTATGCCCCAAGTGTCCGATTATTTCGCCAAGCCGCATGACAACTAATTCATCAGACTATAGCCTCTACATTCATATTCCGTGGTGCGTAAAAAAATGCCCCTATTGCGACTTTAATTCACACGAAAAAAAAACAGGTGATAGCGAAGAGGATTATGTAGAAGCGCTTATTAAAGACCTTACTAATGAGGCCCAAAAAGTTCCTAACAGAACGCTAAAGAGCATCTTCATTGGCGGCGGCACTCCTAGCTTATTCTCGGCAACTAGTATTGAGCGCATTCTCAACGCCGTTCATCAAACACTTAATATTAGTGACAACATTGAAATTACCTTAGAGGCCAACCCTGGCACAGCCGAAGCTGGTAAATTTTCTGCTTTTTTTAACATTGGCATCAATCGCTTATCAATTGGCATTCAAAGCTTTAATGATAGTCACCTACAAAGTCTAGGACGCATTCATGATGCTAAACAAGCGCATAAATCAATCCAATTAGCGCAAAGAGCAGGGTTTGAGCGCATTAATCTCGACTTGATGTTTGGCTTACCTCAACAAAACATTCAGCAAGCGGTTAACGATGTAAATTTGGCCTTAAATTATCAAACAGGTCACCTTTCTCACTATCAATTAACCCTTGAGAAAAACACCTTATTTTATAAACACCCGCCCGCCTTACCTCACGATGAGCTAATCTGGGACATGCAGACAGCCTGCCAAACTCAAATCAACAAGCACCTCGGTCAGTATGAGGTATCGGCTTATTCTGCGGCTGGGCAACAATCTCGTCATAATCTTAATTACTGGCACTTCGGCGATTACATTGGAATTGGCGCTGGTGCTCACGGCAAAATCACCAATGAACAAGGCGCTATCTCTCGTTATTGGAAAAAGAAGCAACCGCGAGAATATACAAACCTTGCAGGCACCCCGGCGGTAATAGGCGGACACAACATCGTTAAAGCCACTGAGTTACCGTTTGAATTTATGATGAATGCCCTTCGTTTAAGAACTGGCTTTACTCTGGATCAATACCAATGTCGCACCCAGCTAGGGGCCTCCAGTATACAAACAACATTAGATTCGTTAATTGATAAAGAATTGCTGCAACTTAATGCGTCAACATATCGCTGTACCGAACAAGGGTGGAACTTCTTAAATGATACCGTAGAACACTTTCTACCTTCATAATGCACGGGTCAGTCATTAATCAACAGTTCTCATGCCCGTACTGTGGCGAAAAAATAGACACGCTGATTGATACATCTCAAGGCAGCCATCAAACTATCGAAGATTGCTACGTATGCTGCCAACCTATTGAGTTAAATATTGATATTGATGACGTCAATCATCAAATCAACATAACAGCCCATTCCGATACGGAGTGAGGTTAAAGCAAACAACTTCATCGTTTGTGCAAAACTTACGCTCTTTAAGTATAAAATACTCGTTTACAGAAAAAACCGATAAGTGACTCATGAAAGATTACAAACAAGAATTTATTGAATTTGCTCTACAATGCAACGCCTTAAAATTTGGGGAATTTACATTAAAGTCTGGTCGAGTCAGCCCTTATTTTTTTAACACGGGTTTATTTAACACGGGTTACCGCTTACGTAAATTAGGGCATTTTTACGCACATGCATTGATTGACTCAGGCATGGATTATGACATTTTGTATGGTCCCGCCTACAAAGGTATTCCACTTGTTTGCGCTGTTTCTATCGGCTTATCAGAGGTGTCTGACAAAGATATACCCTATGTTTTTAACCGTAAAGAAGTAAAAGACCACGGTGAAGGCGGCTTATTGGTTGGCTCAGAGCTCAAAGGCAATACGATTATTGTAGATGACGTCATTAGTGCCGGTACATCTGTTAGAGAGTCTGTCGATATTATCCGAACTGCCAATGCGACCGCATCGGGTGTTTTAATCGCACTTAACCGACAAGAAAAAGGCCGTGGAGAAACCTCTGCGATAGATGACGTAGAAGAAAGCTATGGCTTTAAGGTCGCCTCAATTATTTGCTTAGAGGACATCATAAGTTATCTTAAAGAATCTGAGAGTGCAGAACATTTAAGCGCTATTTTGAACTATCAAAAAACGTATGGAACTAGCTAGCCACCACCACGCTGAAATTTAAGCAAGAATAATGTCATAAACTCTTCTTGCTCATTATCACCCATATTAGAAAAATCAAAAGTAACCGGCAACATGGGTAATTTTGCTGAACCAAAATGCCGTATGCTTTCTTCACCCAGAGAGATATCAACTGATTGATTGGCAAAAGAAAATACAATAAGCTCACCTTCATGAGAGTAAAGTAACTTATCTTGGCTGTTCAATAGCGTGAGAAAATCTTGTCGGGAAAACCCCATCTCCAACGAAAATAGCTTTGCTTTAAATAACGTCATAACACGTCACTGACTGACCGCCAGAGTCCAGAACCCTCTCTTTCACTTAACAAAAGCTGCTTTGCACACATTAAGTCAATGTTTCGGTATTTCCAAATTTGAGTTCAAGCTGATCAGCTTTTCAATCATAAAACCCTTCAAGCACATGTCCGTAGTTACTAAAAATTTGACTCTAAGTAAATAACACCTCGCCTTTACTCATTAAAGATAACGTTAATTGCAGTTAGCGTATCAATACCATTGATGTTTTTTTACACCCATACGGCCTAAGCACTAAAATTATTATGGTAATGCAGGCCTTCTTTTTAGGGGAGGAAAGTGCAACAGAGTATTTCTTCAAACCCAGCTATCGGTAAGCATGCCGTGAAAATAGGCTGTATTGCCTGTGCTTATTGTTGAGTTCGGTTTTTCATCGGACTTACCTAGCTCTAGCGCCACACACATGACACTTTATGTATTCCCATAACTAGGTAAGCAGCCCCGGTTATTAATATAGCATCCACTCATTTCATCAATGACATTCGCCAACACTTGCAGATCAAATGTTGGCGAACTTTTACCTTCCAGGAGGTTATGTCTATGGCTTTAGCCATTCATGCGCCAAGTTCCTTCGCGTAAAGTTAACCCTTCGTACGTTTAGTCCAAGACATACCTTATCTCTTCAACTTTTTATTCTTATACGTACAAGAGTTTTACTTTGCTGGCATCGCCTTCGCGGCATAGCCTTTCATTTTGTCATACCCTGTCCAGTTTGCATCTTGGAAAGTAATCGCACTAGTTGGACATGCTTTTGAGCACTCTGGGTCACCGCCACAAAGGTCACACTTGATAACTTTTCCGCTATCCGCATTATAATTAACTGTTCCGAATGGACAGGCAATCGTACATACTTTACAGCCAACACAAAGGTCATTAACGATTTCTTTTGCGCCTGTCGTCTTATTTAGCTGAATCGCTTCAACGGGGCAAGCATGCATACACCATGCTTCATCACACTGAGTACAAGTGTAAGGCACGAAGATACCTTCTTCATGAAATGGGAAAATTTTAATTCTTGACTTAGTTGGGTTAAAAACCCCTTCACCTTCATAAGAACAAGCCATTTCACATTGCAAACAACCTGTACATTTATTTGCATCAATAACTAAAGACATCTGCATAACACCCTCCTGTGGGTTCTATTTATTTTTAATAAGGTTAACAAACGAACTTATACGCAAAGTGCATAAGTTCGTTTATTGATCAACGTATAGTTTAACTCAACTTTAACCGCCTGTTACACTCATATGACGAAAGATAACAGGTTGTTCAGTAATATCAAAATCATGCCCTTTAGGCTTTATCTCCATCGATTCAATAAGAGCCTGCTTCACTTTATTTAAATCCGTAGGATTCGCTCTTAACACTCGCTTCAAATCCATCGAGTGCTCTTGACCTAGACATAACAATAATAACCCTGATGCGGTGACACGCACACGATTACAGGTATCACAAAAATTATGGCTGTGTGGTGATATAAAACCGACTAAATTATCATAGCCCGTCACACTGTAATAACGTGCGGGACCACCCGTATTTTTCGTACTAGCCACTAGGTCAAACTGTTTTTCAATATCGCTCTTAATCTCATCACTTGAGTAATAGGCTTCTTCTCGTGAATGGCTATCGATGGCGCCTAATGGCATTTCTTCAATAAAACTGATATCCAGGCCTTCCTGCATGGCATAGCGGACCAGGTCATTCACCTCATCATGATTTCTATTTTTTAAGATCACCGCGTTTAATTTTATTTTTTCAAAACCAGCTTTCTTCGCAGTTTGTATACCGTCAAGGACTACGTTCAAGTCACCAACGCGTGTTACTTTTTTAAATTTTTCCGCATCAAGACTATCTAGGCTTATATTAATTCGTTTAACACCTGCTTCTTTTAACGGCTGCGCTAATTTCATCAGTTGCGAACCATTAGTTGTAATAACGAGCTCATCTAGCCCCTCTAATTTAGCAACATCGGCTAGCATATTGACGATATCTTTCCGTACTAATGGCTCGCCGCCTGTAATGCGAATTTTCGTTACGCCTAATTCAACAAACGCTTTTGATAGGCGAGTTATTTCCTCCAACGTTAATACTTGTTCGCGCGGCAAGAACTCCATATCTTCGCTCATGCAATAAACACAACGAAAGTCACAACGATCTGTCACTGAAATTCTCACATACGTTACTTGACGACCGAACTTATCAATTAACGTATTCGCATTTGTAGTAGGTGATATAACACTCATGTAAATAAACTATAATCCTGTTTTAGAAGCGCTAATTTTTCAAAAGGTTAGCTAGTATTTGATAAAATTATCAAGGGCAAATAATTCTCATTAGCATTAATAACTTACAGCTAATTTCATTAATTAATACACCTTACCGCACATTAAATTTATAGGTCAACGATTAGTTGATTCAACCACTTAAACTAATCACCTTATACCTAGGTTAAGCTTCGCTTTCTATTTAGCTTTTCTTTATGACATAAAGAGGTAGACTGAGTATAAGCAGTACATTAATTGACCCTCATGGCACTTTGAATAAATGCAACGATTTTATAAAACACCCTTAACAACTATTCTTTTCCTTGCTTTCCTTTCTATTTTTCTCAGTGATGGCATTGCTGATGCTAAGACACCCATAAAAATTTCAGTCCTTAAATTTGGTACTGTTAACTGGACCTTACAAACTATTAAAAAAGCTAGGCTTGACCATAAAAATGGCTTTGAGCTTATTATTCAACCCTTGGCCAACAGTCAGGCTGGTAAAATCGCATTACAGGCTCATGCCGCCGACATCATCGTCTCCGATTGGACATGGGTTGCACGTCAACGTGGACTATCCACTCATTATTTATTTGCACCTTACTCAAGCTCCGCTGGTTCTTTAATGGTCCCAAATCAGTCGCCTATTCGGTCTATTAAAGACCTAGCCAATAAAAGACTCGGTATCGCAGGGGGCGGGTTAGATAAGAATTGGTTATTGCTGCGAGCTTTAGCCTTACAAGAAAACATAAATCTGCAAACAAATATCGATAAAGTTTTTGGCGCCCCTCCACTCCTTAACAATCTTATTAAGCGAGGTCAGTTAGACGCTCTTATCAATTATTGGCATTACAGTGCTCGATTAAAAGCGGAAGGTTACCGAGAGATTATAAATACTCATGAAATCATACGTCGACTAGGTATCAATAAAACCGTGCCAATAATAGGCTATGTTTTCAAGGAGCAATGGGCTGTTAAAAATTCAAAAAAGCTGAACAATTTTCTGTCCGCAAGTGCTGATGCGGCAAATCTACTTTGCTCATCTAATCGGCATTGGAACGCTATATTGCCCCTAACAAGGACAAATGATAAGCAGACACAGCAGTTACTACGCAACCATTACTGTAAAGGTCGAATAACCACTTTTGCGGATGAAGAAAAACAAGCCATCGCCAATATTTATTCTATATTGGCTGTTACCGGCGGTGAACAACTGGTTGGTTCCGTCAAACAATTAGACCCCCAGATATTTTGGGATAATCACCCGTAATCCGCTATCGTAAATCAACCCTTACAATGCCACGTTCTTCATTCTTAAATTCAACATTCTCACTAGGGCTACTGCTTTTAATTTGGCAGCTAACTGCTTTTATAATAAATAGCCCTGTGTTGCCATCGCCAATGTTGGTTTTCAATAACCTAATTGATGCCATTCAAACCGGTGAGCTACTACAACACCTTGGCATTACGCTATACCGGTTAACTATCAGTTTTTTCCTTGCCATGTTCCTAGGAACCGCTATAGGGCTTATTCTCGGGCAGCATAAAAGCCTGAATGTGTTTTTTGATAGCTGGTTAATTATCTTGCTAAATGTGCCTGCGCTGGTAACAATTATCCTATGCTATATTTGGTTCGGTTTAGTTGAAACGGCTGCCATTATTGCAGTCGTTGTCAATAAACTACCGAATGTAATTGTCACGATAAGAGAAGGGGCACGCGATCTTGATAACCAGCTAATGGAAATGGCCAAAGCTTATCAATTTAGTCGATACAAAACCTTGTTTCACGTCATTTTACCTCAGCTATACCCATATATTATGGCCTCTGCCAGAACAGGTCTAGCACTCATCTGGAAGATTGTTTTAGTCGTAGAAATGCTAGGCAGAAGTGATGGTATGGGATTTCAAATTCATTTATTCTTCCAGCTCTTTGATATCACCAGCATCATGGCTTACACCGTCTCTTTCATTATCGTTATTCAGTTAATCGAGGTCGCCATTTTAAAGCCCCTAGATCAACGATCACAACGCTGGAAATAACCGACCTATGAGCCAACTTGTTGTTGATATAAAAAAGAAAAGTTTCCCTAAAGGTGAAAGTAGAGAAGAATTCACTGCGATAGAAAACCTCGCATTTGAACTCTCAAGTAATGAATTTGTTTGCCTTATCGGGCCATCCGGTTGCGGTAAAACCACTTTACTCAATGTCATCGCAGGTCTTGATGGAGACTTTGACGGCTCTATTAACAGCAACAATAGTCATCACACTGTTCCGCCCAGTTATGTTTTTCAATCACCTCGGCTATTACCATGGCGAACCGTTTTAGAAAATATTCAGCTAGCGATTGGCGACAATCATTCATTAGCACTCATCAAAAAGACCCTTCAACACCTTGGGCTTAGCGATAATTTACATAGTTACCCCAATCACTTATCACTCGGTATGCAGCGACGCGTCTCACTCGCCAGAGCATTTTGTGTACCCAGCGACTTATTACTAATGGATGAGCCCTTTGTTTCGCTAGATCAAGCCATTGCTAGAAAAGCTAGGGAGCTCTTGCTTAGTCTATGGCGCGAACAACCAAGAACTATCTTATTTGTTACCCATGATTTAGATGAAGCATATAAATTGGCCGATCGAATCTTATTTTTATCCAATGCGCCTAGTAACATTATTGATGATATTAAAATCACCCTGCCAAGATCCGAACGGTCTGAAAATAAAACCCGCGCATTTAAGGAAAAATTACGAACAAACCACCCCGCTATTCAAGAATTCCTGTAACAACCTGTACTAAAATGAACAGCCACATAAATAATATAGAGCGTTTCTAAGCGGCCCATTTAATTTAGCGTAAAAAAAGACCGCTACCTGTTTAGGTAGCGGTCTTTTTAAATACTACGGTCAAACCATCCTCAAGGAGGACAAGTCTCATTCAAACGACATAGCCGTTTGTTTCAACTTTAAGCTGCTTTTTTAGCTGCTTTTTTAACTGTTTCTTTAACTTCTTTAGTCACAACAGCGTTGCCTTCTTGAACAAGTTTAATCACTTCTTCATTATAAGTTTTAGCTTCTTCAATCAATACTTTGCTATCAGCTTGTACCTTTTCAAAACCGCTTTGAGCTAGTTCAACTTGCTCTTTAACAAAAGCATTTAAACTGTCGATATCTTTGATTGCAGCAGCCGCTTTGATGCGTGCTTCAGTTAAAGCAACATATTCTTTAGCAGCAGCTTGTTGTGCAGCAACAACTTTTTCGAATTGTGCTTTGTTTAATTCAGCTAATTTTTTAGCAGGAGCAAATAAAGTTTCTAGATTATTTAACATTTTAATATCCTTTTAATTTAGGTTGGTTAACATTACCATCTTTGTTGCAGTGCATTATATAGATTTACTTATTGCAGCGCAACACTTTATGCAAACGTGTGCATTTCACCCAGAGGTTTATTAATACTTCTCTTAAAAAAATAATGACTTATACCAACTCTTGTGTATTTTATTGACTTCATCATAATGAGCACATCAACTCATTAACTTATCAGGAATATATATGTTTATTGCGATGAATCGGTTTAAAGTGACTCTCGGAAAAGAAAGCGATTTCGAAGAGGTATGGAGAAAACGTGAGTCTCGCTTAAATGAAGTTCCCGGCTTTAAGTCATTTCACCTTTTACGTGGTCCGAAACTTGACGACCACACGCTATTTGCATCCCATACCACATGGCAAGACAAAGCAACCTTTGATGCATGGACACATTCAGACGCATTTAAACAAGTACACGCACAAGCCGGCCAGACGAAAGGCTTATATTTGGGGCACCCTAACTTTGAGGGGTTTGAAGTTGTTCTTTAGCAAACCAAATTTTTCAATCATTTTTTGTTGAGCTAGGCTCATCTTCTCGCTTGAACTCACCTTCAATAATATTATCATCCAAGCTATCGCCCCTTCGACCCGTTTGCTGGAACGGGTCCTTTGCCTGAAAAGACGTTTGAGAAATAAATTGGCTTTCAAGAACGAACTCGGCAAACTTTCGTCGTAAACTGGGAATCAAGCAAATAAACCCAACAACATCTGTTACAAACCCGGGCGTTAGCAATAATGCGCCGCTAACTAACAACATGGCCCCTTCAATCATTTCTATTGCAGGTATTTCACCACGTGACAAAATAGCTTGTATCCGCTGTACTGTCGCCAACCCTTGCATTCTAAACAAGTAAGCACCTAATACAGCAGTAGCCAAAATTAACACGACCGTAGGAAATGCACCAATGGCCGTACCCACCTGAATAAGAAAGTAGATTTCAACAACCGGTACTATAATTAAAAGTAATAAAAATACAGAAAAAGGGTTCATAGTGAAATAGCTTACACAGGAACGAGGAGTTTGTAAAAAAGCGGCGGCAATAAGCTTCTAAATAATAATATAAAAAACAAAGAAAGATTTGGCACTTCAGTTAGCTCTTGGTCTTTAGCCCGTTAAAAGAGCACTGTCACTCTCACGTAACGTTATAATACTTCCGATTCATAATGAACTACGCACACGGTTGAATGTCTCTATATATCCAAGTAAGCGTAACTACTTAACCGACCACTTATGCATAAAATCCGTTTAGCTTCTATCCTTATCAACCTTTGTGTTTTATTTCTAGCGCCTACTAGCCTTTCCATAGCTGAAAGTAAATCGATAACCACCACGCCAATCGATGCCCTAGGTAGTTTATTTAGTGGGTTCAATAACTCCCCGTCAAACGAATTACTTGAACCCGATGACGCCTTTAATTTTTTTGCTGAGGTAAATAACGATCAACAGCTTGTTTTAAATTGGCGTATTGCAAAAGGTTACTACCTTTATCAGGAAAAAATTGCTGCCACTGTCATTCAGCCGAACACAATAAGTGTCGGCACGATTAGCTTTCCAGAAGGAAAACACAAAACAGATGAAATATTTGGCGAGACCATTGTTTACTATAACGATGTAACGCTGACCGTGCCTTTCGCCACTCCCCTTAAGCAAGCGACTGACATCACTATAGATGTGTCCTTCCAAGGTTGCGCCGATATTGGGGTTTGTTATCCGCCAATGAACAAACAAGTGACCCTATCGTTTCAGCCAACCAAAGGGAGTATCCCGCCAACTACTTCAGCAAACAACACTATTTCTGAGCAAGATCAAATTGCTAATTCACTTTTTAGTAACACCGTTTGGATTACTTGCTTAACCTTTCTAGGTTTTGGGGTCTTACTCTCGTTTACACCGTGCGTTTTCCCGATGATTCCTATCTTGTCTGGAATTATTATTGGGCACGGTAAAGATCTCACAACACGCAAGGCCTTCTATTTATCATTCAGCTATGTGTTTGCATCAGCCCTAACGTACGCTGGGTTCGGCATTTTAGCTGGGTTGTTCGGCAGCAATTTACAGGCAACGTTTCAAAACCCGTGGATACTCAGTTTTTTTAGCGGCTTGTTTGTCCTACTCGCGCTATCGATGTTTGGCCTCTATCAAATACAGTTACCAACAACCATCCAAAGTAAGCTCTCGCAGTTATCCCAACATCAAAAGCACGGTTCATTGTGGGGCAGCGCGATTATGGGTGTATTATCAACGCTCATTGTTGGGCCTTGCGTTGCCGCGCCCTTAGCGGGCGTGCTTATCTATATTGGTCAAACAGGTGATGCCATACTCGGCGGCTTTGCCCTATTCTCATTAGGCATTGGTATGGGCATCCCGCTACTAATTATCGGTGTATCGGCAGGCAAACTATTACCAAAAGCAGGGCACTGGATGGAACCGATCAAATACTTCTTTGGTGTGATGTTACTTGCTGTCGCTATTTGGCTCGTAGAGCGTATTCTACCCGCTAGCATCATCCTTGTTTTATGGTCTGGGCTACTTATCGTTTCAGCCATTTATCTCAAAGCTGTTGAGCGTTTGCCAGAAAACGCAAATGGCTGGCACAAATTATCAAAAGGCATAGGGGCTATTTTGTTAATTTACGGCATCATTTTAATGGTGGGTGCTGCATCGGGTGGAAGTAATCCATTAAAGCCGCTAGCAAACTTCAGTACCAATCAAAAACATACCGTACAGCAACACCCGCTTTCCTTTAAGAAAATAAAAAACAGTGCTGACTTAAATAGCGCTTTACAACTCGCCGCTCAAAACAAGCAGTTTGCGATGCTCGATTTTTATGCAGACTGGTGCGTTTCATGCAAGGAAATGGAAGCATTTACCTTTACCGACTCATCCGTTCAAGGCGCACTTAAAAATGTGATGTTATTGCAAGCTGATGTGACTCAAAATGATAACGAAGATAGATTGTTACTGAATAAATTTTCACTCATCGGCCCTCCGGCCATTTTATTTTTCGACACAAATTCAGCTGAATTAAAACAAAATAGAGTGATAGGTTATATGGGCCCTAATGACTTTTTAACACGGTTAAAAACACTGAAATAAATGCATAAAAAAAAACTACTTATCGTCGCAGTTGTGGTCATTGTAACCTTGACGTTCTTCAGTTTTGATAGCATTGAAGAGAACGCACATTCAAGAAAACCCGTTCAGCAGACTATCAGCAAAATGCGGCCTGAATTTTCTTTACCCGACCTCCAAGGAAAAACACGAAATATCAAAGAATGGGACAACAACTATATCGTTCTTAATTTTTGGGCAACATGGTGCCCACCTTGTCGTGAGGAAATACCCGAGTTTATCGCGCTACAAAAAGAGTATGCAACATCTAACCTACAGTTTATTGGGGTCGCTATTGATGATGACGTATCCGTCAATCAATTTGCATTAGAAATGGGGATTAACTACCCCAACTTGATAGCTGAAATGCAAGGCATTGAGCTAGCAAGGCAATACGGAAATTCAATGGGCGCCCTACCATTTTCTGTCATTATTAATCCAGAGGGTCAAATTATCGCTCAGCAGATAGGTCTTTTAGAGCGCTCAAAAATTCTTGCTACTACCCAACTTTCTAAAGACTAACTCCCTCTAACTTGCAGATAACTGTCTTTATCTTTCGCGAACTAATGATTTTTATAGACTTTCAACAAAAGCTTTGGCAAAATCCCCATATTCCGTGCAACATTATCTTGAGTTAGCATTTTTATGGCAATCATCTCCGTTATCAATGGTCCAAATTTAAACATGCTAGGTACTCGAGAGCCTGGGATTTATGGTGCTCAAACACTGGCTGACATTGAAAAAGAACTAACTCAACTTGCAAATGAATCAGGACATGAACTGCTTTTTTATCAAAGTAATGCCGAACATGATTTAGTTAACAAGGTTCAACAAAGCCAACAAGATAACGTTTCTGTTATTTTACTAAACCCTGCCGCCTTTACTCATACTAGCATCGCCTTACGCGATGCCTTACTGGCAAGCGCCACCCCATTTATTGAACTCCATTTATCAAATGTACACGCACGCGAATCCTTTCGCCAGCACTCTTATTTTTCAGATATTGCCAACGGTGTTATCTGCGGCTTCGGTCCCAAAAGTTATGAATTAGCGCTGCACGCAGCCCTCCCCTTATTAGCACAACTACCAAGAGATTAATTATGGATATTAGAAAAGTTAAAAAACTTATCGAGCTTATTGAAGAATCCGACATTGCAGAAATCGAAATTCACGAAGGTGAAGAATCTGTACGCATCAACCGTTATTCTTCAACTCAACCTGTCGCTGTTACCCAAGCTCCTGCTCCTATTGCTACAACTACAATAAGTGCAGCGCCACAAGCGCCGTCAGCCAACAAGGTAGAAGAATTATCCGGCCACGTTATAACATCACCCATGGTTGGCACTTATTATGATGCCCCTTCCCCCGGCTCATCTGCTTTTGTCAAACTCGGTCAAACCGTACAAAAAGGTGATACCTTGTGTATTATCGAAGCGATGAAAATTCTTAATCAAATTGAAGCCGATAAATCAGGCGTGGTCGCTTCCATCTTGGCTGAAAACGGTCACCCTGTTGAGTTTGACCAACCTTTATTCATCATTGAATAAACACCTTTTTACTTTTAACGCATCGACGAGAAAAATATGTTCGATAAAATTCTTATAGCTAACCGCGGCGAAATTGCTTTACGCATATTGCGCGCATGTCGCGAAATGGGCATCCAAACTGTTGCTGTTCACTCAACTGCTGATCGCGATTTAAAACATGTGCGCCTAGCGGATGAGTCTGTTTGCATTGGTGGGCCCTCCTCCACTGATAGTTACCTTAATGTGCCGGCTATCATCAGTGCCGCGGAAATCACCGATGCTGAAGCTATTCATCCTGGTTATGGCTTTTTATCTGAAAATGCAGATTTTGCTGAGCGCGTTGAACAAAGTGGTTTCACCTTCATTGGACCTCGTTCAGAAACCATTCGTTTAATGGGCGATAAAGTGTCTGCCATTGAGGCGATGGTAAAAGCTGGCGTTCCTTGCGTTCCGGGTTCTGATGGCCCACTTAATGATGATAATGATCGTAATTTGAGATTGGCTCGTGATATTGGCTACCCCATTATTATTAAGGCCGCTGGCGGCGGCGGCGGTCGAGGTATGCGCGTAGTTCACACAGAAGCCGCCCTACTTAATGCCATTTCACTCACTCAAACAGAAGCCAAAACATTCTTTGGTAACGATATGGTGTACATGGAAAAATTCCTTGAAACACCTCGACACATTGAGTTCCAAATCCTGGCAGACAAGCACGGTAATGCGATTCACTTAGGCGAACGTGATTGCTCAACTCAACGTAAACATCAAAAGGTTATCGAAGAAGCACCTGCCATTGGTATCAGCGAAGAAGTTCGCCAAGAAATCGGTACGCGTTGCGCAAAAGCCTGTGCAAAAATTGGCTACTATGGCGCAGGAACCTTTGAGTTTTTATATGAAAATGGTGAGTTTTACTTCATTGAAATGAACACGCGTGTGCAAGTAGAACACCCTATTACAGAAATCATTACTGGCGTGGACATTGTTGCCGAGCAGCTTAAAATTGCAGCAGGCGAGCCATTGAGCTATACGCAAGATGATATTAAAATTTCTGGGCACGCTATTGAGTGCCGCCTAAATGCTGAGCACCCCGAAACATTTATGCCATCACCTGGCAAAATAACTCAACTCCATATTCCTGGTGGTCCCGGCATTCGTTTTGATAGTCATATTTATAATGGCTACACCGTCCCGCAATACTATGACTCCATGATTGGCAAACTCATTGCTTCCGGATCATCACGTGAATCAGCTCTCGCCCGCACAAAAACAGCGCTTAACGAAACAGTTATTGATGGCATTCACACCAATATTCCCCTATTAAAAGACATTGTTCTCGATAAGGACTTTTCTTCTGGCGTCTACAATATCCACTATCTTGAAAAGAAACTTGGGGTGTAATACGCATGGCATGGCAACAATTGACCATTGCTACAACTCAAGCATTAGCACCCGCCGTTGAAACACTAATTGAAAACCTTGGCGCACTATCTGTCACCTTGACGGATAGTGCCGACCAACCCATTTACGAACCGCCATTAAACAGCACCCCATTATGGCAGCACGTGTCGATAACAGGCTTATTCGATGAACATCACGACCTAAGCCAAGCCGAGCAATACTTCAAGCAGCACATCAGTGATCAAAATAGCTGGTCATTAACGATACAACGTTTAGAAGACCAAGTATGGGAGCGTGTTTGGCTTGAAAATTTTCACCCCATTAAATTTGGCGAAAATTTTTGGGTTTGCTCAACCGAACATGAAATAGACGAACCTAATGCAACACTATTAAGACTAGACCCCGGCCTAGCATTTGGCACAGGCACCCACCCTACCACGGCTCTTTGTCTCGATTGGCTGGCCAATCATAAACTTGAAGGCACTGACATTATCGATTTTGGATGTGGCTCTGGCATACTCGCCATCGCCGGCCTGCTATTGGGCGCAAATAGCGCAACCTGCATTGATATTGACCCACAAGCTCTCACGGCTACTAAAAGTAACGCAGAACAAAATAATGTTCTCAATAAAGTACACGTTTATGGTACGGAGCAATACCCTCATAACCCTCAAGACATTGTTATTGCCAATATTCTTGCCGAACCGCTAATCGAACTATCCAATAATATTTCAAGTCTAGTTAAGCCCAGCGGTCATTTGCTACTATCGGGCATTCTCAGTGAACAAGCTCAGCACGTTATCAACGCCTACAACGATGAATTTATCTTTAGCCCCATGGTTATTAGGGACAACTGGGTCTGCCTTCATGCCGTTAAAAAACCTTAACCCATGCAGTATGCGCTCTGCCCTTTCTGCTTAAGCACACTTCAAGTAACTGAAGAACAGCTAACAGCTAAAGACGGGGTCATTCGTTGTGGGCATTGTCACGAGATTTTTGATGCAAACAAAAACAAACTAACGCCCTCCTCTGGAGCAGCCCCCGTCAATGAAACCGCAAAACAAACCAATAATTCAATATCCTTAAAAAATGAACAACTTTCTAATAGTGATAGTTCAGCAATAACACCTATTTGGGAAAATCAGAAAACACCCTCGCATCGTAAAATCCCTTTTACTCTTTTTTCATTTTTATTAATATTGATATTTGTTGCTCAGTTGGCCTATTTTGAGTCAGAAAAATTAACTCAAAATACACAATTACAACCTATCTTCAAAAAACTCAACAGCAGATTTAATTTACACATCCCCGGTTATAAAAACCTCGAAGAAATCCATATAGTTCAACGTCAAATAAGCGAGCACCCTCATTTAGCTAACACTCTGTCTCTTCAACTCACGATTAAAAACGCAGCATTAGCCGAACAACCCTTTCCAACCATCAACGTGATTTTAACTTCTAGTTTGGGTGGGAAAATTGCTCAAGGAATTTTCACAAAATATGACTACTTGGAGCCAAACCAAACGAATGATTACTTTGCGCCTCAAGCGATACAACAGATTAACCTTGCCTTCAAAAAACCCCTGCAGGAGCCTTCTGGTTTCGAAATATCTTTTCAACATTAAAAACCTATCTTTACCATAAGCTATTCCACATATTGACTCAATCTGTCGCAAGAGCCAAACTAAGCGTTTAATTGATTCGATATCACTATGAAAATAGGGCCTTACACATTAAAAAATAATTTAATTTTGTCTCCAATGGCAGGCATTACCGATCGCCCTTTTCGCCAAATTTGCCGTGACTTAGGGGCGGGCTTAGCCGTATCAGAAATGACTGCTTCAAATCCCAATTTACGGCATCATCGACGCACCTTATTAAAACTAGATCATTCGGGTGAGGATGAACCTCGATCGGTACAGATTGTAGGGACAAACCCAGAACAAATGGCTGAAGCTGCCTTATTCAATCAATCCAACGGTGCACAAATCATCGACATCAATATGGGCTGCCCTGCCAAAAAAGTATGCAATGTCGCCGCAGGTTCCGCGTTATTAAGAAACGAGTCATTAGTTAAAGAGATTTTAGAGACGGTCGTTTCTGCCGTCGAGATTCCAGTCACACTTAAAATAAGAACCGGCTGGGACCCACTTAATAAAAATGCACCCACTATCGCCAAAATAGCTGAACAGTCAGGCATTCAGGCGCTAGCGATTCATGGCCGAACCCGAGCTTGTAAATACAATGGAAAGGCTGAATTCGACACCATAAAACTAGTAAAGAAATCTATCAGCATTCCGGTATTTGCCAATGGCGACATAACATCACCCCAACGCGCTCTGGAGGTGTTAGATCACACCCATGCTGATGGTTTATTAATAGGAAGAGGAGCACAGGGTCGACCTTGGATTTTTAGAGAAATCGAACATTTTATTAAAACAGGTGAAAACCTAGCCGCACCCGATATCTCAGAAATAAAATCTATTATCCGCCAACATATTATTCAACTTCATCAGTTTTATGGTGATATTATGGGCGTTAGGATTGCTAGGAAGCACATTGCTTGGTACTTTAACCACTTAAACCCATCGCTCTTGCCGCTTGTAAAGAAATCCTTTGCTATTCAAGAACCTCAGCAACAACTGGACTTTATAGATAAAATTCTTCAGACCCATACCAAAACAACAAATCACGCAGCATGAGTTTAGACAAACAAAAACAACCTCTGTGCCACCAAGTAGCTCAAGCGTTAGAAAGTTATTTTGCTCAACTTGACGGGCATGACGTAGTCGATTTGCACGCATTAGTCATCAGCGAAGTAGAGAAACCTTTACTTGAAGCGGTGCTTAATCACACAAAATCTAACCAATCTAAAGCAGCCAAAATGCTGGGCTTAAGCCGTGGCACATTAAGAAAAAAGCTAGCCGCGTATCAACTTGATATTTAGCACTCCATTACTTTCGACCTCCAGACCAAAAAGCTCAGCAAAAAAACACGCTTTTCTATAGAATACCCTGTTTTCAGGAAGGCCAAACTGGCCTCACAACACTAGATAAACGGGTCAACACATGAGCAAAAAAATCTCTCGCGCCTTAGTCAGCGTTTCCGATAAGTCTGGCATTATTGAGTTCTGCCAACAACTGAATGAATTACAGGTTGAAATCATTTCAACGGGTGGTACTGCAAAGCTCCTTCAAGAAAATAACATTCCCGTGATTGAAATTAGTGATTACACGGGCTTCCCTGAAATGATGGATGGGCGTGTAAAAACATTGCACCCGAAAGTCCATGGCGGCATATTAGGACGTCGTGACATTGACCAAGCCGTGATGCAAGATAACAATATTAAGCCCATTGATCTAGTCGTTGTAAACCTCTACCCTTTCCAACAAACGGTTGCCAACCCAGATTGCGATTTAGCCACGGCAGTAGAAAATATTGATATTGGAGGCCCAACCATGATTCGCGCCGCGGCTAAAAACCACAAAGACGTTACCATTATTGTTGACCCTAATGATTACCAACAAACCATCGACTCCATTAAAGCAACAGGTGGTATGGGTGATGCTGAACGATTTAACTTCGCTGTCAAAACATTTGAGCATACCGCGCAGTACGATGGCGCTATTGCAAACTATTTAGGCGGAATTAAACAAAATGGAGAAAAAGCCGATTTTTCTCGCACCATTAACCTTCAATTCAAACAAAAACAAATCATGCGTTATGGTGAAAACCCTCACCAAAAAGCTGCATTTTTTACCGAAGAGGTATCTCAACCTGGCACGATTGCTTCAGCCACTCAACGTCAAGGGAAAGAGCTTTCTTACAATAATATTGCCGATACAGATGCCGCGTTAGAGTGCGTTAAACAATTTGATGACTCTCCTGCTTGCGTTATTGTTAAACACGCAAACCCATGTGGCGTTGCATTAGGCGACAATATTCTAGACGCATACAACCGTGCTTACCAAACTGACCCTGAATCAGCTTTTGGTGGTATTATCGCGTTTAACCGCCCTCTTGATCTTGCTACTGCGGAAGCCATTACGGAACGTCAATTTGTTGAAGTCATCATCGCTCCGGGAATAAACGATGATGCGCTAGCCACTATAGCCGGTAAGAAAAACCTACGCCTTCTTGACAGCGGCACATGGGATAGCAATCAGCAAGCTCGCTATGACTTCAAACGTGTCAACGGTGGGCTACTGGTTCAAACCGTTGATAACGAACTTTATACCGAGCTCAATGTTGTGACCAAACGCCAACCCACTGAACAAGAACTACAAGATTTACTATTCAGTTGGAATGTTGCTAAATTTGTTAAGTCTAACGCTATTATTTACGCTAAGAACAAGATGACCATCGGCGTTGGTGCTGGCCAAATGAGTCGGGTAAATTCTGCACGAATTGCCGCAATTAAAGCTGAACATGCTAACCTTGAAGTCGCTGGCTCGGTCATGGCTTCTGACGCTTTCTTTCCTTTTAGGGATGGCCTAGATAATGCCGCTCAAGTGGGTATTCGTGCTGTTATTCAACCGGGTGGTTCAATGCGTGACGATGAAGTTATTCAAGCTGCTAATGAACACGATATTGCCATGGTATTTACCGGCATGCGTCACTTTAGACACTAAAAAGGAACTCATTAATGAATGTACTCATTGTAGGTGGCGGTGGACGTGAACACGCTCTAGCCTGGAAAGTAAAACAATCTTCTCATGTACAAACTGTCTACGTAGCACCGGGCAATGCCGGGACAGAACAAGAGGCTGGTATTGAAAATATCAATATCAATGCAGAAGATATTGATGCTCTACTCGCCTTCGCTACCAAAGAAAATATCGATCTCACCATCGTTGGCCCTGAAGCGCCATTGGTAGCGGGTATCGTTGACCAATTTGAAGCTAATAATTTACGCTGCTTTGGTCCTACGAAATTAGCAGCACAATTAGAAGGCTCTAAGGCTTACTGCAAAGATTTCCTAGCACGCCACCATATTCCAACCGCAGATTACCAGAGCTTTACTGATATTCAACTCGCGAGCGATTATATTCGCCTAAAAGGCGCGCCTATCGTTGTCAAAGCCGATGGCTTAGCCGCGGGAAAAGGCGTCATTCTCGCTCAAACCGAGCAACAAGCTATTGAAGCTGTGAATGATATGTTGGCAGGTAATGCCTTTGGTGAAGCTGGTCACCGTGTTGTTATTGAGGAGTTCTTAGTCGGCGAAGAGGCCAGCTTTATCGTTATCGCTAATGGTCATCAAGCCTTACCAATGGCATCGTCTCAAGATCATAAAGCGCGGGATAATGGTGATTTAGGACCCAACACAGGCGGTATGGGAGCTTATTCGCCTGCTCCAATTGTTACGCCTGAAATGCATAAAACTATCATGGAAACGATCATACAACCCACTCTTGACGGCATGATAAAAGACGGTATTCCTTACACCGGCTTTCTTTACGCAGGCGTGATGATTGACGCTCAAGGCACCCCGAAAGTACTTGAATATAATTGTCGCTTTGGTGACCCTGAAACCCAACCCATCATGATGCGTTTAAAGAGTGACCTAACAGAATTGTGCAATGCTGCACTTGATAATCAATTAGACACGATAAAGGCCCAGTGGGACTCTCGTACCTCTATTGGTGTTGTTCTTGCTGCGGGCGGTTACCCATTTGACTATAACAAAGGTGATGTTATTAGCGGTATTCCAGCTGAAACCAGTGAATCAAAAACCTTCCATGCCGGCACTAAAATGGAAACCGGCAATACTGTCACTAATGGTGGTCGTGTGCTATGTGCCTGTGCACTAGGCGATAGCGTTGAGGATGCACAGAAAAAAGCCTATGAGACTGTCCACTCAATTCAATGGGACAATGTCTACTTCCGAACTGATATCGGCCACCGCGCCATCACACGAGAGAAGAATGCTTAGCCTCTTGTAGAAAAGAGGCTAGACAATAAAAAAGAGCTTCAAATGAAGCTCTTTTTTATTGGGTATTTAAATCGATTCTAGCGTTTCATCGAATCAAAAAACTCACCGTTTGTTTTTGTTTTCTTAAAGCGTTCTAATAAAAACTCAATCGCGCCCATCTCGTCCATAGGGTTAAGGATTTTTCGTAAAATCCATGTCTTCTGAAGAACATCCGCATCCACAATATATTCTTCACGGCGAGTGCCTGAGCGATTAACATTAATCGCTGGGTAAATACGTTTTTCAGCAATTTTACGTTCAAGGTGAAGCTCCATATTGCCCGTACCCTTAAATTCTTCGTAAATAACATCATCCATACGTGAACCTGTTTCTACCAGCGCCGTTGCAATAATGGTTAAACTGCCACCTTCCTCAATATTTCGAGCTGCACCAAAGAAACGTTTTGGACGTTCAAGTGCATTAGCATCTACACCACCGGTTAAAATCTTACCCGATGACGGTGCAACGGTATTATATGCACGACCCAAACGCGTAATAGAGTCTAACAAGATAATCACATCTTGTTTATGCTCAACCATTCTCTTCGCTTTCTCAATAACCATTTCAGCGACTTGAACATGACGAGTAGCAGGTTCATCAAAGGTGCTAGAAATAACCTCACCCTTAACTGTACGTGACATTTCAGTCACCTCTTCAGGGCGCTCATCGATCAGCAGAACAATTAAATGGCTCTCGGGGTTATTATGAGCAATAGAATGTGCCAAGTTTTGCATAATCATTGTTTTACCCGCTTTAGGCGGGGAAACAATCAAACCACGTTGACCTTTACCAATAGGTGATACTAAGTCAATCACTCGTGATGTTAAATCTTCGGTTGTACCATTGCCCATTTCAAGCGTTAGGCGTTCATTAGGGAATAACGGCGTTAAATCTTTAAAGGCAATTTTGTTTTTTGCGTGTTCGGGCTTTTCATAATTAAGCGTATCAACCTTCAATAAGGCAAAATACCGCTCACTATCCTTAGGTGGACGAATTTTACCTGATATCGTGTCACCGGTTCTTAATCCAAACCGACGAATCTGACTTGGCGATACGTATATATCATCCGGCCCCGCTAAAAATGAACCATCTGCGGACCTTAAAAAGCCAAAACCATCCGATAAAACTTCTAGAACTCCATCCCCATAAACATCATCGCCTCTTTTAGCAACTTTTTTAAGAATTTGGAATACTGTGGTTTGTTTTAATGATCGTCCAGTGTTATCAACACCGAGTTCTTTCGCAATTTCAAGAATTTCAGTTGCGGGTTTACGCTTCAGCTCAGTTAGGTTCATATAAATTTGTAGTTGGAATAAAAGAAGGTATACACGTGCACAAGCGGCACAGAGATTTTAAATAGATTTTTTATGATTTTACTTGCACGGCAATTCGCGTGCGTAGAAGTTATTACTTGGGGCCTAAGGTAGCATTAAAAAATGCCTCCGTCTACCATTAAGACGAAGGCAATGCTTTATTATATGTTGCTATCAATAAAAGCCGATAGTTGTGATTTAGTTACTGCGCCTACTTTAGTCGCTTCAACTTCACCGGCTTTATAAACCATTAAGGTTGGAATACCTCGAACACCAAAACGTCTTGGCATGGCAGGGTTTGAGTCTATATCTAACTTAACAACTTTAAGTTTACCCGCATACTCATCTGCAATTTCGTCAAGAATGGGGGCCACCATTTTGCAAGGACCACACCATTCAGCCCAAAAATCCACTAAAACTGGTTGGTCGGACGCTAATACGTCCTGTTCAAAACTATCATCGGTGGTATGAACTACATTTTCACTCACTATTTATCTCCGTTCGGTTAATACTATGCATTGCTACATCATAATAGAGTACGATATCGGCTGCAAAGATTATCATAATTAATTAAGCGGCAAGCCATCCCTATTACCGAAACCTCCCCCTCACTCAAGAGCGACCAAATCTATGTCAGACACCCATTTAACCAATACTGAATTTTCCTCTTTAGGTTTAACTGAACCTTTAATTAAAGGCCTAAATGAAGCAAATTTTCTTAAATGTACGCCCATCCAAGAGCAGACATTACCCATTAGTCTATTGGGTAGAGACGTGGCTGGGCAAGCACAAACAGGCACCGGTAAAACCATCGCATTCCTGCTCGCTACGTACCACACCTTATTAACTAAAGCGGCCGCTGATAATAAAACAGGCGTAAGAGCTCTTATTCTTGCCCCAACTCGTGAACTCGCCATACAAATTGCCAATGATGCAAAAATTATAGGCAAACATACGGACATTAAAGTAGGTCTGGCATACGGTGGTACAGACTATGAAAAACAACGTAAAACTATTGAAGAAGGGGTTGATATTTTAATAGGTACACCAGGGCGAACTATCGACTTTTTCAAACAAAAAGTCTTTAACCTGAGGAACGTTGAAGTTTTAGTACTTGATGAGGCCGACAGAATGTTTGACCTTGGGTTTATAAATGATATCCGCTATTTATTACGCAGACTACCCCAACCGGAGAATCGTCTAAATTTACTGTTTTCAGCAACGCTTTCATTCAAAGTGACGGAACTGGCCTACGAACACATGAACAACCCAGAGATGGTTCGCATTGAGCCTGAACAAATTACCGCCAAACAAGTTGTCGAATCTGTTTACTACCCTGCTGACAATGAAAAAATTCCGCTACTTATTAAAGTTTTAATGGATGAAAAGCCTGAGCGAGGCATTATTTTTATCAATACAAAACACAATGCAGAACGCTTACACCGATACTTAGACGGCAATGGTTTTGATAATGCCGTGCTATCCGGCGATGTACCACAAAAAAAGCGTCAATCTATCCTCAATCGTTTTCAAGAAGGCAAATTACCCTTATTAATTGCCACGGATGTGGCTGCCCGTGGATTACATATTCCAGCAGTAAGCCATGTGTTTAATTTCGACTTACCTCAAGACGCTGAAGATTATGTCCATCGAATTGGCAGAACTGCCCGTTCAGGCGCCAGCGGTAAAGCTATTAGCTTTGCTTGTGAAACCTACGCTTATTCATTACCCGATATAGAAGCATACATATCACATAAAATCCCTTTCGAGCAAATTGATGGCACATCGTTACCGGACATTAAACCTGCTACTAAAAAGACCTACAAGCCTTCAGCGAATAAACATCAGAATAAACCACGGGCGAATCAAAAAAACCGCTCACATAGGCAGTAACCGTATCGCTACTGAGGTTTAAGATCACCTAAACTTTCGACGGCAGTGAACTCATGCACAATTCGTGGAGGCTCACTGCTATCGGGCTTAGTAATAGCCACTATATATTTAATACCAAATATGTCAGCAGCTTTGAGCACACTTAAGCTGTCATCCACCATCACCGTTTTCGACTTATCAAACCGCTCTAGTTGATAAAACGCTTGCCAGAAGCTTTGCTGCTCCTTGGGGTAACCAAAATCGTGCGCAGAAACAATAGCATCAAAAAACTCCACCAACCCAGTCTTTTGCATTTTTATACTCAAACTGTCCGCATGGGCATTGGTCACTAACACACAACGTTTGCCCGACATTTTTACCGCCTTTAGAAAGTCACGTGTATGGGGTAATTCCTTAATATGCTCTTGCGTTTCAACTTTCAATTTGGCTATATCAATGTCTAGTACCTCGCTCCAGTAATCCAAGCAATACCAATTCAATAGTCCCTCTTGAGCTTTAAAGATAGGCTTTAAGTGCTCAACTGCCTCATCGAATGAAACATTCTCTCTTTTCGCAAAATAGCTTGGAACAACACGTTGCCAAAATTGATTATCGAACCTCAAGTCCAGCAATGTACCGTCCATATCTAATAAAACTGTTTCTATTTCCGACCAATCAATCATCTGTTAACCTGCTAGCTATATAATTAAATTTTCGACTTACCTTCCCAGGAACACCGATATGTTAAACCATCTCGCTAAAATCTTGCCCATTTTCCTAATAAGCGTACTTCTTGTAGCTTGCCACAAAGCACCGAGCCTTGATAAAGCACTAGCTTTAAAACTACTAGACTCTTCTTACCTCTCATCAGGCTATACCATCAACCTAGTGACTAATAACCCACATGCGCGCGGGAAAAAGGCAACAGGGTGGAATTGTGCAGATAAAAAGTCGCTCGTTTCATCAGGGGTTGTCTTATGTAAAGAGTCAGGCCGCTCAGGCGTTTACCTAAAATTCACTAGCGAGGGTGAAAAGTTATTAGTTGGCTCACCTTGGGGAGACAATACTCTTCGTAATGCAAGAGTTATAGCCGTTCTCCAACAAGTTGATGAGGTTCAATCCATTGAGATGATTGATGCATCACACGCCATCATTAATTACACATGGCTTTATAATCAACACACCCCTTTTTCAAATCCTCAGCTAGAAAAGACCATCGCTCTTAATGTCCCTCAACCAGCACGAGCCAGTGCGGTTTTAAACGATAATGAATGGACAATAATACGTTGAGTACTTACCCGTATGAATAAAGTTAAACGCCTAGAGATCTTCGAGCGACTCAGTAAAGCAATTCCTGAACCCGAAACCGAACTTAACTATAGCTCCCCTTTTGAGCTTTTAATAGCGGTCATTCTATCGGCTCAAGCGACCGATAAAGGCGTTAATAAAGCTACCGACAAACTATACCCTGTCGCTAATACGCCTAAAGCTATAGCTGAGCTTGGCGAAGCAGGCCTAAAAGAATACATTAAGACCATTGGGCTGTTTAACACCAAAGGTAGCAATATCATTAAAACATGTAACCTGTTGATAGAGCAGCATAATAGCCTTGTACCTCAAACGCGTACAGAACTAGAAGCATTGCCTGGCGTTGGACGAAAAACAGCTAATGTTGTGTTAAATACTGCGTTTGGCGTACCCACCATTGCCGTTGATACACATATTTTCAGGGTTAGTAATCGCACCAAAATTGCGCCAGGAAAGAACGTTCTCGAGGTTGAAAAGAAACTGGAGAAACACGTCCCAAAAGAACACAAGTTAGACGCTCATCATTTATTAATCCTACACGGACGATATACTTGTATCGCCCGTAAGCCGCGCTGCGGCTCATGCGTTATAGAGGATTTATGCGAGTTTAATTCCAAAACAACCGATTGATGCATTTTAAGTACACCCTGCTTTGTTTAAGCAAAATTTACCTAAATATTTTAAAACCATGTAAGTTTTTTTAACTTTGCCTGGTCTATTAAATCGCATATAGTTAACCGCTCCACTCTTGTCGGCACTTGATGCAAGTTGGCTGAATTTACAGTTATTAATTAATAAAAAAATCAAAGGACATTCTTATGAAAAACTCTACAAAAAAACCATTAGTAGCCGCTTTAGGTGCAGCATTTGTCACATCTATGGCTTTTGCTCCAGCAGTAAGCGCAGATTCAAACCCGTTTGGCGCAACTGAACTAGAAACGGGTTACATGGTCCTTGCTGAAGGTAAATGTGGTGAAGGTAAATGTGGCGCTGAAAAAGCTGCTGATAAAGCTAAAGAAGCTAAATGTGGCGAAGGTAAGTGCGGCGATAATAAATAATTCTGCATAGCAATGACTAATACCTTTCCAGTTCACGGAGCAGGTCTCGGATTAAGGCGGGCCTTTATTGGCCCGCTATCTGAGAACCCTCCTAGCGATATCGATTTTTATGAAATCGTTCCTGAAAACTGGATACGAATCGGCGGTAGTTACGCTAAGCAATTACGCGCATTAACCGAACAGTTCTCTTTTGTAGCACATGGATTATCTCTCAGCATAGGCAGCCCAGACCCACTAGACGTTGAGTTTGTACGCGATATACGGGACTTTATTAAGCAACACCAAATTAAAATTTATACCGAACACCTCACTTATTGCAGTGATGGCGGTCATATGTACGACCTGATGCCTATCCCATTTACTCAAGAAGCAGTTGATTACGTGGCAGATAGAGTTATCCAAGTACAAGATATTCTTGGTGAACAAATTGCCATAGAAAATGCTTCCTACTACGCTGCCCCTGGTAAGGAAATGGAAGAAATTGATTTCATTAACGCGGTTATAAAAAAAGCTGATTGCAAGTTACTTATCGACATTAACAATATTTATGTTAACAGCGTAAACCATAAATACAGTGCAGAGAATTTTTTGGAAGAGCTCCCAGGTGACCGCATAAGTTATGCACATATCGCAGGACATTATAATGAAGCCGACGATATTATCATTGATTCTCACGGCTCTAAAGTAATAGACCCTGTATGGCAATTACTCGACAAAGCCTACGAAAATTTTGGCCTGTTTCCTACCCTATTAGAACGTGATTTTAATATTCCACCACTGCCTGACTTACTCGAAGAAGTTAACCTTATTCATCAAGCCCAATTGAATTATTCGTCCCAACTAGGTCAACAGCGTGTCACAGGATAAGACGCCTTCTTTCATCCAAACTCAGCACGCGTTCACCAATTACATTCGTGACCCTAAGAGTGCACCAAGACCAAGTGATATTGAAGAACGCCGCATAAACATCTATCGCGATCTCCTGTTTAGCAATATTTCGAGTACCCTTAGTGATGGATTTCCTGTTCTTAAGAAAATTTGCTCTGAACAACAATGGGAAAACATCTGCCGAGATTTTTATTGTCGTCACCCAAGTCAAAGCCCTTATTTTTCCGACATATCACAAGAGTTTGTTCAATACTTACAAAACGAGCGCTCAGATAGCCCAGACTCCATCAAAGACTTCCCATTCTTACTGGAACTTGCTCATTACGAGTGGGTCGAATTAATCATCTCAATTGCTGAAGACGAAATAGAAAACACCAGCATTAACGACCCACTCAATCAAGCTTTAACGGTAGCTTCTACTGCTTTGGCAGTCGCTTATACCTATCCTGTTCACAAAATATCTCCTGATTTTTTGCCAAAAAAAGCACCCGCGACACCAACATTTCTTGCTGTTTACCGCAATGCTGACAACAGAACTGGCTTTTTAGAAACAACATCAATGACACACGCCTTGCTTATCGCATTAACGAACAATACCAAGCTATTAACTAGCCAAATTTTGTCAACACTGGCAAACGACCTTCAGCACCCAAATCCTGATCTTGTTATTGAAGGCGGCCTAACAATCCTTGATGACTTTATCAGTCGCGGGATTGTTGTTCCCGCCAAGCATTTTTAGTTTAGTCAAACCTACAAATTAAGAAGGGGCTAACGATAATCAACTGACGTATTGCTCAGTTTATTTTTAATAGCCTAACGCTTCATTTTTTCAAGTAATCACCCTTTATTGCTTATAATGTTTAGTTATTCAAATAACCCAACATGACTATGAACAACTCTTTACTTTTTGAGCAAGCACAACAAACCATTCCTGGTGGCGTAAATTCACCCGTACGCGCTTTTAAAGGCGTTGGAGGCGACCCGATATTTATCGATCATGCAAACGGTGCATATATTGTTGATACAAACGACAAACAGTACATAGATTATGTTGGCTCTTGGGGCCCGATGGTACTTGGACATAGCCACCCTGATGTCGTTAGAGCTGTCCAAAAAGCAGCCGAGAAAGGCCTTAGCTTTGGTGCACCTACGATTATCGAAACCACCATGGCTGAAAAAGTCTGCCAACTTGTACCATCCATTGAGAAAGTGCGCATGGTCAGCTCCGGTACTGAAGCTACCATGAGTGCTATCCGTTTAGCTCGCGGATTCACCGGTCGAGACAACATCATTAAATTCGAAGGTTGTTACCACGGCCATTCCGATTCATTATTGGTAAAAGCAGGTTCAGGCGCACTCACCTTCGGTGTTCCCAGCTCACCTGGCGTACCGGCTTCACTCGCAGATCACACGCTAACACTTCCTTATAACGACACCGAAGCGGTCACTCAGTTACTACAAACCAACGGCGATAGCATTGCCTGCATTATTGTTGAGCCTGTCGCAGGCAATATGAACTGCATACCGCCAGAAGCCGGTTTTCTTGAGTGTTTGCGGCAGTTATGTAACCAATACGGTATCGTGTTGATTTTTGATGAAGTGATGAGTGGCTTTCGTGTCGCCCTTGGTGGTGCGCAACAACTCTACGGCGTTAAACCTGATTTAACTACATTAGGCAAGGTCATCGGCGGCGGCATGCCCGTTGGGGCTTTTGGTGGCCGTGCAGACATCATGGCACAACTCGCACCCGACGGCCCTGTCTATCAAGCCGGCACATTATCTGGCAACCCTATAGCCATGTCCGCGGGTCTCGTAACATTAGAGCTTGTTAGCCAACCTGGTTTTTATGAACAACTGACCGAGCGAACCAGCTACCTGCTTGATGGGCTCAACCGGCTCGCCAAAGCAGCAAATATCCCATTTTCCACTAACCAAGTAGGCGGCATGTTCGGTTTATTCTTCTCTGAAGATGGCAATATCAGTCGATTTAACCAAGTGATGCAATGCGATCAAGAACGCTTTAAACAATTTTTCCACTTAATGCTAGAACAGGGTATCTACCTCGCTCCTTCTGCATTTGAAGCAGGCTTTGTATCCGCCGCTCATACCCAACATGACATAGACGATACACTCACCGCTGCTAACGCTGCATTTCAGGAATTAATATGATCGAGACCATTAAACCAGGGCAACAATATAAGCTCACCCAATATGAAAAATTAGGCGGTGAAGCAGGCGTTCGACAGCTCGTTAAGTTTTTTTACGAAACCATGGACAACACCAAAGATGTGAAAACTATTCGCGACATGCACGCACCAGATTTAACTGAGGCCGAAGATAAATTATTTCTTTTCCTAAGCGGCTGGCTTGGTGGCCCGTCTTTATATATTGAAAAATTTGGTCATCCTCGATTACGCGCACGCCATTTACCTTTTTCTGTCGGTATAAAAGAACGCGACCAGTGGCTACATTGCATGGAACAAGCACTCGACAAAATGGACATCGAAAAACCCATGCACGATGAGCTGATGCAAGCGTTCTTCAATACCGCAGACTTTATGCGCAATCAAGCTGACTAACAACCGCCTAGTATGTTTGCCGATCTCCTAAATACGCTCACTCAGCTAATTAACCAGCACCCCACCTGGGCAGGCATTACTGTATTTCTAGTCGCCATGGTCGAATCTCTAGCCATTATCGGGATTGTTGTGCCGGGTGTAGCCATCATGTTTGCCATTGGTGCGCTTATCAGCAATGGCACATTAGAGATGGTTAGCACCGTGCTCTGGGCAGCAGCAGGCGCATCCTTTGGTGACGGGTTAAGCTTTGCTTTAGGCAAACACTACGATAAAAAAATCTATACCGTCACTTGGTTTAAAAAAAATCCAAATGTATTAAAAAATGGCCATGAGTTTTTTGAAAAGTATGGCGTCATTAGCATACTAATTGGACGCTTTATTGGCCCTATTCGCGCCGTTATTCCACTGGTTGCTGGTATTTTAGACATGCCCATTAAGCATTACATTCCCACAAATCTTATCGCTTCAGCCTTATGGGCTCCCTTGTACTTAATACCAGGTTTTTTCTTTGGGAAATCGACGACCTTAATACCCAGTGGTTTTCAAAATGAATGGCCCTTCATAGTGCTCTTTATAGTCCTCATCTGGGGCCTCTACAAAACCCTAAACCGTCCGTAAAGCTGTTCCTTAGGTTCGCGTCATTAAAAACTGGAATTGTTTCTTACCTATAGCCGAAAAAAGAAATTTCAACACAAATAGACTGAAAGTAACCCTAAACTAAAGTTTCGCTGACACCAAGTTCTATCGCTAATACAACTTATAAAACGATCACATTTCCGAACAATAAATCATCGAACTCTTTAGCGGGCATAGGTTTATAAAAATAATACCCCTGAAAGACAAGACAGCCATGTTGGCTTAAAAACGTCAATTGACTCTCTTCCTCAACCCCTTCTGCTACCACATCCAAGTTTAAATTCTTCGCCATCGCAATAATCGTCGCGGCGATTTCCGCATCTGACTGATCAATATGCAAGTCTCTAACAAATGATTGATCAACTTTCAATTCACTCAGAGGAAGCTTCTTCAAATAAGTTAGCGATGAATAGCCCGTTCCAAAATCATCCATTGAAATTTTAAAGCCCAAACTCGTTAACTTCTCCATTTTATTAATCGTGGATTGTATATCCTTAATTGTGATACCTTCAGTCACCTCTAAGGTTACATTATTTGCTGACACACCCGATTCATTAAGCAAATGCTTTGTGCTTTCGACGAAGTTTTCCTGATGAAATTGATAGGGACTAATATTAATTGACAGTCTAAAATCTGAGGCAACGCCTGCTATTTTCCATTTCTTTAATTGCCCAAGTGCTTCTTTTATTACCCATTCACCAATCGGCAAAATAAGCCCTGTCATCTCAGCAACAGGTATAAAGTCAGCAGGAGAAATCGACGTTCCATCTACCTTAAACCAACGCAACAACGCCTCTGCCCCTAAAATTCGACCAAACTCATCGACCTGTGGCTGATAAAACAGCTCAAGCTCATTGGCCGTCAAGGCAAATCGTAAATCTGTCTCCATCTGCAACCTAGCGTCCGCCACTGCCTGCATGTCTGGCTGATAAAAACGATAGCCGTCTCTACCCGCTTCTTTTGCTCGATACATTGCTGTATCGGCCTGTTTCATCAATATCTCGGGGCTGACTGCCATACTAGGAAACGTGGTAATGCCAACACTTGCTGTTAAGTGATAACTCTCCCCTTGAACAATAAATTTTTCACCCAAAACATGCCTTAGCTTCAACATTAAAGAGTGAATTTGGTTAATCACATCCTCTTCTGAGTCTTCCAAATGACCTGACAGGATCACAAACTCATCACCACCTAATCTAGCAATCGTATCCGCAGCGCGAAAGACCTGCTTCAAGCTCTCCGCTACTTGTTTTAATAGATCATCCCCTGCCGCATGCCCTCGTGAATCATTCAGTGTTTTAAAATTATCTAAATCAATAAACAACAAAGCACCATGCCGATGCTCTCTTTTAGAAATATCGAGAATATATTCCATGTGCTCGGTTAACAATCGTCTATTAGCCAAACCCGTTAACTCATCGTAATAAGCCAGTCCCTGCGCATCTGTTTTTGATTTCTCAACCTCTTTTAGGGTTTTATTCATACGCTCTAATAACGCATTAAAGTGCCGACCTAGTGAGGCAAACTCACTCTTATCCGACTCATCTATAACAATACTTTTTGAATAAGTCTGAGCTTGCGTAATACCTTTAATCGTTGCTATTAAACGCTGTAATGGAAAGACAAAGATGCTTTGTAACCAAAGCGATAGAAATATTGCAAACGTTAACGCAACAGGTATAGATAACACGATCAGTTGCGTCAACTCACTGAGCAACACCTCATATTTCTGGTTAGAAATAGCATAACTAACGACACCGACCTTTTCCCCTTGGAACTTAACAATGTCTTCATATAAAAACAAATCATCAACAACCCTTATCTGGTGAGGCTTGTCAGTCTGTATATCTACATGGGGGTCGGCTAGTTTTGAAAAATGCAATATAGGCTTCCCATTGGCATCCTTAAGGTCAACATGTTGAATAATAGGAAATGACTTCCATTTACGCATCAGCTCTATACTCGCGCTCGGCAAGCCCATCATTATTAGTGCCGCATAATCATTCTCCAACACTTGAGAGATTGTTTTCAGCTCATTGGCTGCTTCTTCAGCGTATTCCGCTTTTTCATTGTAATAGGTGAAGGCAGAATAAAAACAGACTAACGCTGACGCTAGTATCATCATCAAAATAACAAATTGATACCTAACCGAGAGGTGAGATAGCTTAAGCAGTTTCAGCACAAAAATTCCATTTAACTATTTACCTTGAACGACAGGCAACCCAGCATGTTGACTCCATTCAAACCATGAGCCATCGTAAGCACGAACATTTGCACCGACTAAGCGCATAGCCACGTAATTAACGGCCGACTCTTTTCCTTGATTACAATAAACCGTATTCATTTTATTCGTCATCACTCCTTTATAAAGCCTTTTCAGCTCATCAATTGACTTAAAGCTTGAATAATTCTTCGTTAAGTTTTTATACCATGGAATATTAACCGCCGATGGAATATGCCCTAACACTGCTGTTTGTGATTGCTGTCCGCTATATTCTTGCTCACTTCTCGCATCAATCAAGCCTTCGCTTTCATCTTTTATTGCAGCAAAAACCATCAGCATCGTTGCCAACCTTTCTTCCTTTAAAGTTGGGTAAACATTCGTTTTTACAGTGGCCGGCACACCTTTATCAGTTGGGTAACCACGCTTTTTCCACTCTGAAAAAGAGTTATTCATGATAGCAACTTTTTCAATATTAAACGTTTCCATTACCCAGAATAACCTAGAAATATCCATGATATTCTTATCGCCGTATACAACCAGCTGAGATTCTTCCGTTACCCCTGCTTGATTCAATAAATCACGCATTTCAATAAGCGATGCGACTAAATCTGAACGCCCATGTTTTGTATACGTTTCATCAGTAGGAATTGAAACTGCACCTTTAATATGTCCTCTTTTAAAATTGATAAGCGGTCGAGAATCGACCAATATAATATTTTGCTGGCCGAGAAGTTCCCTCACCTCATTTATCGTTAGCAAAATATCATCACGACTACTAGCTTGGCTAAAACCAGCAAAACAGGCAAAACAGGCAAAACAGGCAAAACAGGCAATTATTAGAACAATAACACCCCTTAACCATGCAAACTGTTTAACTTTTACACCCATTTCAAAACGTCCTTAATTACACTCGTTCCACTTTTTAAAATATAGCAGAAAAAACCTGATCTACAAGGTATAGCAAGAATGTAAAATTAACGCTCGGTAAACAACCCTAAAATCATATCCAACCTTTCAACAGGATCATCTATTTCCAATAGTCGCTGACGCATAACCTCTTCCATTGGCAGTACCTCAGTTAAACGACAACCCACCCAATTTGCATCATTAAATGCTGATGCATCTTGTGAAATATTTACTCGTTCCCTTTTAAGCACTTTCTTCAAAATGCCCGTTAATTTTAATAATTCATCAGGCACAGGCACCACTGGCAAGTCATCTAGCACGTTAATACTTGCGATTATTAACTCTTGCTTAGACACCTCGGTATCTAATATTCTAAAACGCTGACAGCCTAATGCTTCAATCAGTAATACACCATCGTCAGATTGATCCCAATTTACAATTTTAGCCAGCGTCCCAATCTCATAGCATTGTGCAGCTTTACCGACCTCATGCCCCTCTGCAATCATACTAACGCCAAAGGGTATATCTTGTTTTAGACACTTACTGACCATGTCTAAATAGCGCGTTTCAAAAATCCTTAATGATAGAACTCCTTCAGGAAAGAGTACCGTTGATAAGGGAAAAATCGCGACATTACTTGTGGGTATTCGCATTGTGCTTCTATTGTTTTAGTAAATCTTCAATCGTCTGATGAATACCACCAAATCCACCATTACTCATAAATAAAACATGGTCATTTGCTGTCACCTCCAGCATCACAGCCTTAATCAATGCGTCCATTGTTTTAAAAATGTGAACGCGGGTATAACGTTCTATTTCTATTTGCCAATCTATTTCATCTGGCATGTATATAAAGGCTGTATCGGCATCAGCAAGCGATGGCAACAAGGTTTCTTTATGCACCCCCATTTTCATGGTATTTGATCGAGGCTCAAGCACTGCAATAATCCGCTGCGCCCCTACTTTGCCACGTAAGCCGGCTAACGTGCTAGCAATAGCCGTCGGGTGATGGGCAAAATCATCATACAAAGTGATATTGTTAATAACGGCTCTTACTTCCATGCGCCGCTTAACGTTTTGAAATGTTGCCAATGCGTTGATCGCAACCACCGGTGTAACCCCAACATGAGCCGCTGCCGCAATAGCACCTAGTGCATTAGATACATTATGCTGCCCACTCAAAGACCAACGAATACGACCAACATTATCACCTAAATAACACACATCAAATTCGCTCTCACCTGTTGTAATATTATCGGCAGACCAAATGGCATCACTTAATAAACCTTTACTGATTTTTTCAACTGGCGTCCAACAACCTCGCTCTAATACATCATCTACATTAGTGTCACCAAATGGTGTTATTAACAAGCCATTATTGGGCACCGTTCTCACTAAGTGGTGGAATTGTCGTTTTATCGCATCAAGATCATCGAAGATGTCAGCATGATCAAACTCAAGGTTATTTAATACGCAGGTTTTTGGTCGATAATGTACGAATTTTGAACGTTTATCAAAAAATGCTGTGTCATACTCATCAGCTTCTATAACAAAATAATCAGACTCGCCTAATCGCGCTGAAATGCCAAAATTTAATGGCACGCCGCCAATTAAAAAACCGGGCTTTAAACCCGCGCATTCTAATATCCACGCTAACATCGAACTACTGGTTGTTTTCCCATGAGTGCCAGCTACAGCCAATACCCATCGATTTTGCAAAACATGCTCAGCCAACCATTGTGCACCCGATGTATAAGGCAAGCCCAAATTGAGCACCGCCTCTACTTCTTCATTTCCACGCGACAGGGCATTACCGATCACAACGATATCTGGCTGTATCGTTAAGTTAGATGCACTGTAACCCTGCATTAATTCAATGCCTTCTGCTTCAAGCTGAGTACTCATTGGTGGGTAAACACCTGCATCTGATCCGGTGACAGTGTGGCCTAAACGTTTAGCCATGACGGCAAGTCCGCCCATAAAGGTGCCACAAATACCTAAAATATGTACTCTCAAACCATGTTTTCCTAGATAATATCGCTCAACACCATCTTACTTCAGATGTTATTTACATTTGAAGTTAAAGGTTATTTTATTACTATCAACAATTTTTTTACCTAGGACATTACTGTAAAACAAACTCATGAGCGACCCTAAACTTCAAGACATTCAAGTCGATGTAGACACAACCTACATCGCTTCTTCCTCCGAGCCTGAAGCGGCTCGCTACGTTTTTGCCTATTCTATTACGATTAAGAATGTTGGCAATATTGAAGCGCAGCTACTAAGCCGTCACTGGATTATCACCGATGCTAACGGTAAAGTTCAAGAGGTTCATGGCGAGGGTGTTGTTGGCGAAAAACCTCATCTAGAGCCGGGTGAATCATTCCAATATACTAGCGGTGCTGTTATTGAAACTTCAGTGGGTGCCATGCAAGGGAGCTATCATATGCTGGATTCTGATGGTGAAAAATTCACCACTACGATTCCACCTTTTTCTTTATCCACCCCAAGAACATTGCATTAAAGAACAGTTATGGCAACCTACGCCATCGGTGATATACAAGGTTGTTATGACCCTCTTCGTCGCTTATTGGATAAAATTAAGTTTGACCCTAACGAAGATCAAGTTTGGTTTGCCGGCGACCTTATCAACCGAGGCCCAAAATCATTAGAAACCTTACGTTTTATCATCTCGTTAGGTGATAGTGCACATAGCGTTTTAGGCAACCACGAGTGCCACTTTCTAGCATCAGCCCGTGGACATAAAAAACCTCATCGTAGCGATACATTTGCTAGTATTTTAAACGCCAACGATGCTGATGAGCTAATTAACTGGGTACGGTCACGTCCCTTTCTACATCAAGACAAATCCATTGGTTACACCATGGTACATGCTGGAATTCCTCCCCAATGGTCACTTAAACAAGCTAAAAAATATGCAAAAGAATTAGAAGCGGTTTTTCAGAGTGAACAACTTGATCAATTTTTAGCCAATATGTACGGCAGTATGCCAGATCAATGGTCCAACACACTGACAGGCAATGATCGTTTACGCTTTATCATTAACTGTTTTACCCGTTTACGTTTTTGCGAGGCGGATGGCCGCCTAAATCTTAAAGAAAAAGGCGCTCCTTCAAAACACCCTGATACATTAGTCCCTTGGTTTGAGGTACCGAACCGGAAAACCGCCAACAAGAAAATCATTTTTGGCCATTGGTCGACTCTTGGCTTAAATAATAAAAATAACGCCACTTGTTTGGATAGTGGTTGCTTGTGGGGTGGTCAGTTAAGCGCGATAAAACTGGACGGATCAGAACAAATTACCTCGTTAGACTGCGACCCCTCATTAGAGCCTTATTAAATCCGCCGATAAGTAATGAATGAAAACGGGTAAGCGTGCTTCTCATCTACATCGTGTTTAATGTTCTCTATTATTTCCCAGTCTTTACTCTTTAATTCGGGAAAGAAAGCATCCGCCTCAAACTGCCCATGCACGACCGTTACATAAAGGGTACTGACCTTAGGGAGCATTTGCTGATAAAAACTAGCGCCACCAATGATCATCACATCATCAAATTCTTTAGATTCTTGCAACGCCGCATCAATCGAATGCACCACGACAACACCTTCCGCAGCAAAATCATTATTACGAGTGATAACAATGTTTTTTCTACCCGGCAGTGGCTTTCCAATCGACTCAAAGGTTTTTCGCCCCATAATGATAGGCTTACCCATAGTGACCGATTTAAAGTGCTGAAAGTCTTTCGGCAAGTGCCAAAGTAATTCGTTATCTTTACCGATGGCTCTATTGTCAGCCATTGCCACAATCATCGAAATCATTAAATTGCGACGGGGGCTTTAATACCCGGGTGCGATTCGTAACCAACTATCTCAAAATCCTCATAGCGGTAGTCAAACAAGCTATTGGGTTTTCTCGCTATTTTTAATTTGGGCAACGCTAGCGTACTTCTTGAAAGTTGTAGATTCGCCTGTTCAAAATGATTGCTATATAAATGAACATCACCACCTGTCCAAACAAAGTCACCCACGTCTAGGCCTGTTTGCTGCGCCACCATATGAGTTAGCAACGCATAACTCGCAATATTGAATGGTACGCCTAAAAAGAAATCAGCCGAACGTTGATATAACTGACACGATAATTTTCCATTAGCCACATAAAACTGAAACAATAAGTGGCACGGAGGTAACGCCATATCTTCTATCTGGCCCACATTCCATGCACTAACAATCATCCGACGAGAATCTGGCGTATTTTTTATTTGTTCTAGCACGTCACTGATTTGGTCTATATTATTGCCAGAAGGTGTTGGCCAAGATCGCCACTGATGGCCGTAAACTGGCCCTAAATCACCATTTCCATCTGCCCATTCATCCCAAATACTCACACCATTCTCTTTCAAGTAGCGCGTATTCGTATCGCCGTTTAGAAACCATAAAAGCTCATGAATGATTGAACGTAAATGAAGTTTTTTTGTGGTCACTAAGGGAAATCCTTTAGACAAGTCAAAACGCATTTGTCGACCAAATACAGATCGTGTACCGGTACCCGTTCTATCTTCTTTGTCTATGCCGTTATCAAGAATATCTTGCATTAGCTCCAAATATTGCTTCATTAACCTAACCCTTCTGCTTTGCTTTAATCATTAACACCGCACCTAACAACAGCATAGGTAACGTTAAAATTTGCCCCATCGTCAACCAGCCAAATGCCAAGTACCCTATGTGCGCATCGGGTAGACGAACAAATTCTACTGCAAACCTAAACGCCCCATAACCCAGTAAAAACAAACCGGACACACTCATCGTGGCTCGTGGCTTACTAGAATATACCCACAGGATAAAAAATAAAACGAAACCCTCTAGTGCAGACTCATACAGTTGTGATGGATGACGCGGCATATCTCCTAGCCCCGGCACTAACATACCTAACATAAAGTCTGTGGGCTTACCCCATAACTCACCGTTTATAAAATTACCAATGCGCCCTGCTCCCAAACCTATCGGTACCAAGGGAGCAATAAAATCAGTTACTTCAAAAAATTGATGCCCATACTTTTTACCAAACAGGAACATCGCAATAAGAACACCTAACAGCCCTCCATGAAAGGACATACCTCCCTGCCAGATTTTAAATAAAATAAGTGGATTATCAGCGAACGCCGGAAAGTTATAAAACAACACATAACCAACGCGGCCGCCCAATACAACGCCCATAGCAGCATAAAAAATCAAATCGTCTATTTGCTCAACACGCCAACCAATCTTTTTTGCCCTGTATCGACCTAACAACCAAGCACCAACAAACCCTACAAGATACATTAAACCGTACCAATGCACAGATAATGGCCCGAGATTTACTGCAACAGGGTCTATTTGAGGGAATTCCAACATATATTTCGGTCCTTAAAAGGTTAATTATTTTAGCGCGCGTATGCCAAAACATACACATTATCTAATAATATATTGCTTAACGGGCGTTTTAAAAAAATCTGTATCATTGCTAACACTGCATGTCTCAAAATTGCCAGCGCCTTCTGCACCACTACCAAACACTTACTAATGCTAACGATGGCAGCAGACATCAAAAACTTATTGTTTGCATCTCACCTGCATTAACGGTGTTAGTTGCGCACAATATTAACCTAGCTCCTCGTGCGGACCCGTTAGTAAAAGGCGAGCCAATTGCTTTTAAAAGCGAGTATGAGTGGAATAAAAAAAGTGGCGTTATCCACTGGACCCACCATGACCCTAGAGGGTCATATCCAGCTAGCTGGCTCAAATATCGTGGTAAGCTTTACCAATAAGACAAACCGTTTGAGAACAATATGAGCAAACCAACAAAAACTAAAAAGCCGAAGATAAACGTGGGGCCATCGCTTGGTTCAGAGTTAGTCAACATAGATATTGAGCAAATACATTCGTGCGCTCTTTCCGAAGACGATACTCCTGATTTACGTGAAAGCAACGAGTTTAGAAGTGCCGGTGTATTAATGAAAGCTATCGCGGACGAGGCTCTATCATGGCGAGAGTCACTCGAAGAAGGCCTTCAACCCGCCATTGTAGCCATTCTACAGGGCGGCATTCAAATTGAAGTACTAAAACTATCTCAAGTCAGCTTCCATGGCATTAGAATTGAAGGAAAAATGGCTGGAAATAATTGCGTGATGTTTGCCCATCAAGCCAATATACAAATGTTGTGTCACGCAGTAGAAATTAAAGAAGAGGCCCCTAAACGATCCATCGGCTTCATTTGGCCAGACAAAGAAGTTAACATATAAAAAAAGCGGCATTTATGCCGCTTTTTTCGTTTACCCTTCTGCTTACCCTAATAACGGCGCAATCACCAAGCTTACAATCGCCATCACATTAATTAAAATATTCATCGATGGGCCTGATGTGTCCTTGAAAGGGTCCCCTACAGTATCACCCACCACCACTGCTGTGTGCGTATCTGACCCTTTACCGCCTAAATTCCCTTTTTCAACGTACTTTTTAGCATTGTCCCAAGCGCCACCTGCATTGGCCATCATCAGCGCTAACAATACACAACACAGTAATGCGCCTGATAACATGCCACCCAAGGCTTCGGCACTGATTAAAAAGCCGACTAAAGGAGGTGCACTCACCGCAATAACGCCTGGCACAATCATTTTCTTAAGTGCTGCTGTTGTTGCTATGTCAATACAACGAGCAGTATCGGGCTCTGCTGTTCCTTCTAGCAAGCCATCAATTTCTTTAAATTGACGACGAATCTCTTTGATCATTTCAAAGGCTGCATCACCCACAGCGGTCATCGTCAGCGCCGCAATAACAAAAGGAATAACACCCCCAATAAATAAGCCAATCAATACCTGAGGATCATTTAATTCCAAAGAAAAGTCTGGCACATGTACCGACACTGTTTCAATAAAGGCAGTAATAATCGCCAACGCTGCTAACGCCGCTGCACCAATAGCAAAACCTTTACCAATCGCTGCTGTTGTATTACCTAGCTCATCTAACGAGTCTGTTATTTTACGTGTTTCTTCACCTAAGCCACCCATTTCAGCAATACCACCCGCGTTATCGGCTACCGGGCCATAGGCATCAATCGCCATGGTAATACCAACGGTAGCCAGCATACCTACCGCGGCAATACCAACGCCATATAAATCAGCAAAATGACTGGAAACTGCAATCACTCCACAAATGGTGAATGCTGGAATAGCAACCGACTGCATACCAACAGACAGCCCTGAAATCATCACTGTTGCTGGGCCTGTCTCACCCGATTTCGCGATATGCTGAACCGGCGCACCGGCCGTGTAATACTCTGTCACTAGGCCAATAATAATACCGCCCACCGCACCTGCCAAAACAGCAACCCAAACATAATTGCTCACGTCCATCATCAAAATAAGTAGTAAAGCAACAATAATAAATAAAACGGATGCACCCATAGTGCCCATACGTAATGCTTTTTCTGGAGATTTTGAGGCATTGTTTTTAACAATGACGATACCACCTATTGAGCAAAGCAAACCAATCGATGCTAATGCCAAAGGCAAAAACATTAAGCTTGATTGCGCTCCAAGCTCTGACAATAAAACGGCAGACATCGTTGAAGCAATTGCGATTGTCGCAATCATTGAGCCACAGTATGATTCAAAGATATCTGAGCCCATACCCGCCACATCGCCTACGTTGTCGCCAACGTTGTCGGCAATCACACCTGGGTTACGTGGATCATCTTCAGGTATACCCGCTTCGATTTTGCCCACCAAGTCCGCACCGACATCCGCACTTTTAGTAAAAATACCACCACCAACACGAGAAAACAGTGCCACGACTGAAGCACCCATCGCAAAGCCATGAATTGCGTGTGATGCTTCTGGGTCATGTCCAAAAAACAAATACATCAAGCCTAAGCCCATCAAGCCGAGTGAAGCGACTGCCAAGCCCATAATTGAACCACCAAAGAAAGCGACTGAGAGAGCAGCTTCCGCTCCCTCTGTATGAGCAGCGGTTGTTGTTCTAACATTCGCCTTGGTTGCCGTATTCATACCTATATAACCAGCCGCCCCAGAAGCCAACGCACCCACTAAGAAGCAAAGCGCTGTTGCCCAACCTAAAAATATAAACGTTAAGACAAATAAGGCCGCTGCAAAATTTGCCAACATTTTATATTCGCGCTTCATAAAGACCATTGCGCCTAAATGAATTTGCTCAGCAATTTTTACAACCAGCCCTTCACCTTCTGGGTACTTCATCACTAAGCCGTACACATACTTAGCCGCGTATAAACCAAAACACCCTATGATAGGGGGCAATAAATGACTCAACTCCATGTTTTTCTCCTGATGATTATTCTATTTACCTGCTCTTTTAAAACCATAAAAACATAACAACTCGTCTTTTTTACTCCGCCTACCCTAATGGTGCAAGTAGAAAACTTAATTAAATCAATAAGCCTCTGTATAATGCGGCACAGCAATTAACTGAATATAAAAATATAGGAAACAATATGAGCCTTAATTTAGTCCCTTCTGGGAAAGATTTACCCCACGACATTAACGTTATTATCGAAATACCTTCACACTCAGATCCGATTAAATATGAAGTTGATAAAGAGTCAGGCTCATTATTTGTAGATCGCTTCATGGGCACGGCAATGCATTACCCATGTAACTATGGTTATGTTCCTCATACACTATCTGATGATGGCGACCCTGTCGATGTACTTGTTATCACTCCAATCCCTCTTATGAATGGCTCGGTTATTCGCTGCCGCCCAATTGGTGTTTTAAAAATGACGGATGAAGCCGGTGAAGATGCCAAAGTACTGGCAGTACCTGTTTCAAAGCTAACGCCTTTGTACGATGACGTTAAGTCCTATGAAGACATTTCAACTGTTACTTTAAAACAGATCGCACATTTTTTTCAGCACTACAAAGATTTAGAAGCGAATAAGTGGGTAAAAATTGAAGGCTGGGAAGGTGTTGAAGGTGCCGCTAAAGAAATTATAGAGAGTGTTGCTCGTTACAACGCCATAGAAGACAAACCGCACTTCTAAAACTGGTTATTCTGATTAATAACCGCTGGTGTTCTTTTTGACCCAGCGGTTTTTTTCTGCTCGTTGGTTAGTAGAACTCAAGTTCTCTTTCTTCCAAAAAGGCGCCTTACTTTTTAAATCTTCCATAATAAAACGACTTGCTTCAAACGCATCTTTGCGATGCGCTGACCAGACGGCCACAAGCACAATCGGATCATTTGGTAGCAGCTCACCTACTCGATGAACGACTAAGGTTTCCAGTAAATCCCATTGTCCTTTCGCTCTTTGAACTATTTTTTCCAGATGTTTTTCGGTCATGCCTGGGTAGTGCTCAAGAAACATTCCGTTGACTGCATCTCCCTCATTCATATCGCGCATCGTGCCAATAAAATTAGCGCATGCGCCATATTCACCATCGCGTCTCATTTCTAGTTGAAAGGTAGATAACTCTTGCCATGGGTCAAACGCATTATTTGTAATTTTAATCATACTTAACCTCCGGTAACGGGGGGGAAAAACGCCACTTCATCACCTGACTTTACTAACGAGTCTGCCTGCGCATACTCCTGATTAATAGAATAAAGAACTTGCTGCGACACATCGTACCCCTCGCTAACACGCCTCCAAACATCTTCAACCGTGCTTAGCCCATCTATACTAAGCTGTTGCTCACTCCGCCCAAACAACTCTTTTAGACTGGCAAAATAAAGTACTTTTATCGGCATGGTTTCTTCATACATCTGGCTATTTGATTGTGTCATAATTCATTATATTATCATGCTAACAAAGGAACCGAAGCACTAGATTATGTCTGAACTTACACACTTTAATGCTGCAGGCGATGCTCACATGGTGGACATTAGCGAAAAAGCCGATACAGACCGTACTGCGGTAACCGAGGGTTTTATTGAGATGGATGCCGCAACACTACAGCGTGTCATTGAAGGGAACAATAAAAAAGGCGACGTCCTTGGCATTGCACGCATAGCCGGCATTATGGCGAGCAAAAAAACAGCCGATCTTGTGCCTTTATGTCACCCATTACCCATTACTCATGTAGATATTAAACTTGAGCCTGACACTCAAAACAACTGGATTGCCTGCCAAACAACGGTAAGCACCTCAGGAAAAACCGGTGTGGAGATGGAAGCACTTAATGCCACTCAAGTGGCCTTACTGACCATTTATGATATGTGCAAAGCCGTTGACCGCGGTATGACTATTCAAGGTGTAAGATTGCTTGAAAAAAAAGGCGGTAAATCTGGACACTGGAAACGCGAGACCCCTTAACTATGAGCTTTAAATTACACCCCAAACTAGCTGAAGACTGTCATTACCTTGGAGACTTTCAACTTTGCGCTTTATTGCTAAGTAAAGATGCCAACTACCCTTGGTATATTCTCGTTCCACGGCAAGCGGACATTAGTGAAGCGTTCCAACTCAGTAAACTCGACCAACAAATGCTACAACATGAGTCTTTACAACTGAGTCATGCGTTGAGTAAAGAATTTGCTGCGGACAAAATGAACATTGCCGCGTTAGGAAATATGGTCCCCCAATTGCACCTTCATCATATTGTGCGCTATAAAAATGATATTGCATGGCCAAACCCAATCTGGGGGTATGCCAGCGCTAAAGCTTACAGCGAACCTTCACTAAAAGAACGTATTCATAAAACACACCAACTGCTCAATAATTTGGGTTTTACACACAAACAACAAATCGGCTAAAACGGGACTCATTTTGAACAAGCAAACAACCGCCACCTTATTAGCAGAGTGCCCTGATCAACCCGGCATCATTGCAAAGGTAACTGACTTTCTCGCTAACAATAACGGCAACATTGTTGACTTAGAACAGCACGTTGATACGGCAGATAAACACTTCTTTATGCGCGTTGAATGGCAGTTAGATAACTTTTCTATCAACCGCGAGTCCATCCAACAAATCTTTGCAGAACAAGTTGGTTCAGCACTTAAGATGAACTGGCAAATTGCATTTTCTGATGTTAAGCCCAAGCTCGCTCTTTTCGTTTCGCAACATGGACATTGTCTATTCGATATTCTTTCTCGGTACCAGTCAGGTGAGTGGGACGTTGAAATCCCGCTCATCATCAGCAACCATAATAATTACCAATCACTTGCTGAAAATGCAGGCATTGCTTTTCATCACATACCCATAACTGCCGACAACAAACAGCAGCAAGAAAAAAGACAGCTTGGTTTACTCGCCGAGCACCAAATAGATACCGTGGTTCTAGCTCGCTATATGCAAATATTAAGTGCTAATTTTATAGATCACTATCCTCATCAAATCATTAATATTCATCATTCTTTCTTACCTGCGTTTCCGGGCGCGAAACCGTACCATTCAGCTCATGAAAGGGGTGTAAAAATCATTGGCGCTACGAGCCATTATGTCACCACTGAATTAGATGCTGGTCCAATCATCGAACAAGATATCGTACGCATCAGGCATAACGATAATATCGACGATCTAAAACGCAAAGGCCAAGATAACGAAAAAATTGTATTATCCCGCGCTATCCGACATCATCTTATGCGTGAAGTATTAGTCTATAAGAATCGTTGTATCGTATTTGTTTGAACAATTATTCAATAATAAAGAGGGCCGACCAAAGACTTTTTGGCTCTATCAAATATGAAATCTCTGGCGACCCTACTATGTCTGCCGCACGCCATTGCACGCATTGCCAGAAAACCTCAGGAACAGCATATTCTTTGAATATAGTTGTCGCGTCAAATCAATTTAGCGTTGATGTTGACACCTTACATAGATAAAGGTGACAGTGGCCAAGATTTACGCCGTTGTTTTTGTAACCGATGTGGCTCTCCTCTATACTCAGAAGCTGATGCAATGCTTGATTTAGCGATTATAAAAGCCGTCACCTTAGATGACACCCGTTCTTTTAAACCTGCCATTAATATTTTTTTCGATCTAAAATGGCATGGTTAAATGATGATGCTGAAACAATCGAGTTTGAGCAAATGCCGCCAGCTGGCTAAAATACTAAGTTTTTTTAGCCAACAACGTTTGAAAAGTATCACTCAAGCTCTGCAGCACATCCAAGATACTATCGAATTGCTCACCATCACTCGCCTCAAATACTACTTTATGCTGAGCTGAGGACATTACAGGCGATAACGTTCTCTTTTCTAGGGTAACCCCATCAGTAGTTATTAATGGAACAGTTACCGACATAGTGCTTGGCGAAAACTCAAATAGTTCATCTAATGGGTAACCCTCACCCACTATACTTGCGAGCCTAAGCCTAAAGGCTTGCACCCCATCAAATAGTATAATTTGTCCCTTCCTGATTAATTCATCTACTTCACTTAAAGCGCTACCAACAACGGCATTATCTGCCATATTAACAGCCACATCTTCTATCATTGCTGATGTTAGACTGTCCAAACTGAACGTTTCTTCCAATGAAGGCTTTATATCAATATATAAAACCCCATAACGAACCAGACCTTGTGTTTTCTCAATATGGCAAATAACCGCACTGCCTTCTATCGTCCTATGCCCGAAAGATAACTGAATTTGTATTTTCTGCAACAAATCCAATTTTAAGTTATCGCTCGAAAAAGCCAACCCATTAAAACTAACATCAACCGGTTTACAATTGATGAACTTATCACCTTCAGCCAAACCAATTTTTTTTACCTTAATTTGTAAATCAGGCAAATGTAAACGTTTATCTTGTCGACGGTTATCCATGTCATTGCTCGAATAATTTAATTTTATAAAAAAACCTTCTAAGTCAAAGACTAAGAAGGTTTCGTTTTAACTTAAGTAAGAATCAACCCAAACTATGCAGCGGTACAAATCCAGCTATTACCCGCCGTTGCAGGATAAGCTGTTTGATTATGTCTACGCATTGAGCCTGAAGCACCATCACCATTGTCTATTTTACGATCGATTTCTACGGCTACATCATTAGGTACGGATGTACAAACAATAGCTCCTGATAAACCTGCATAATTTGAATCGACAAATGTTTGCTGACCGTATTTATTTAAAAAACGACCATTTGCTCCCGGTGTATAACCTGCAAGTAAATTAGCGCCTTCAAGATGCTGCCATACACGGGCGTTACCCTCTGCACGACTAATATCGCCATTACCATTACCTGCAGCTAAACCTGCGACACCTGTATTAGCTGCCGCGTTAGCATCATCACCCGGCATTGCCCCATACTTATCCTGGTAGGTATTAAAAGCCGCAGAAATACCATCTATTTGCTGCATTTGTGATTTAACTTTAGCACTCTTAATCATTTCTTGGCCTTTTAGTACACCGCCTAATAATAAGCCGATAATCACCAGTACAATAGCTATTTCTACCAATGTAAAACCCTGTTGCTTCGTATTCATATCTTTACCTTCAATAATTAAATTCATTAACCTGCTATGGTTATTCTTAAAGATAGTTGATGTTTTCTAAAGTACAAGCTTTTAAGGTAACTTATTTGCAGCAACCATTTTACCAATTAGGTTATTGATATTTATCCAGCCAACCAAATCATCATACCCTTGATTTATATGGTTTTTATCAACAAAGCTAGCGTCATTATCTGAGTTTTCTTGTTCATTTACATCGCCTGCTGCCACCCAATTATCACCGTGTGACACAATAACCACAGGTACATTAGCCGCTACTAAAGCACCTGCACTGGTTGCCCGAATAGTAATGTTACCCGTTGAACACATTTCAAATGAAATACCCGGTACATTGGCATCAGGGCAGCCTGTACCATCGGTATTATCAGCAAAACGCGTATCCACTCGGTAAGTGAGCGGTTGCTTCCATGCATCAACCGAGTTAACGCCTAGCGTAACCCAAGGCACTGAACCACCAGCACTACTGCAGTTACCCCCTGGGTTATTCTCTTGACCATCTCCTGTTGTATCGGGGCATGGCACTCGGCCATTTCTCAAGGCAAATCCAATAACAGCCTCTTTAGTTGTTTCTATCGTTTGTACCGTTTCACGACGATCCATATTGTCTAGCTGGATTTGTAACGGCCCCATAATGCCACCAACAATCAACCCAAATATCAATAAAACTATCGCTATTTCTACGATAGTGAACCCTGTTTGTTGATTGGTTTGATGAAGCTTCATGGCATCCTCGCGTATACGTTTGCAAAATTTTGGGGGCTAATCCATATTAATGCATCGTTAAAATTGGCTTGTGTATTTGCCTGCATAAAGACAGACGCTGTGCTGGTTGGCAATGCATTATTACCAGGCACACCCGGGCCAGTGTAGGTGCCGTTTGCATTGTTAACATTATTAAGTGTGTCCAACAAATTAGATGCTGCATTAATTGGCGCTCCAACTGATGAACTACCACAGGTGGTTTTAGCGCCTCCACCTATGCTTCTATTTTGACCTGCCACTAGTTTATGTGGAGCAAATACAACAGCCAAAGCATAGCTAGCGGACGAAGTACCTACAATAGCGGAGTTGCTTGCATTATGAATAACGAAATGCCCCTGAGTAGGCGGTAACTTACTTAAAACTGATGCTGGGTTTATCTTATAGTTACCTGATACCACATAGCGCAAACAGCTTTTATTTTTATCATAGAGTGGTTTTTCTCCCAGTGTCTGCCATGGCAACCAGCCTTCTGCACTTTCTCCAGTTAAGCCACACGGCTCATTGGCCAAACCATCGCCTGTTCTATCTGGACAAGGCAAGTAGCCAATACCTGGCGAAGCTGGCAATCTATCTGACAATAACGCATAATTAATAAGTGCCTCTTTCGCTTTAGCTAATGCCTTACTCGTTTTCTTATCCCGCGCGATATTAAGTGAGTTTTTATCTAGCCCAAATAGCAATACGGATGAAATCATCAACGCCAATATAGTGATGATGATGATTAACGCCGCGCCTTTTTGTTTGCTATTGGAACGCATCTCGAATGTCACCATTATCAACATTTAATGCTTGCCCCGCCTTAAACGGTATTTTAATGTTGGGCTCTTTTACTGACAAATCAACTAACTTTGTGGATTCATTTAAACCGTTTACGACGATATTGTTTTTGTCTAATGATCCATTGCCTACTTGCTGGCCATTCACCCAAACAGTCCCCTTATGTTGACCATCTTTGCTATTAAAGTAAAAACCATTCACTTTGATTTCTGCTACCGGCGTTGTTTCGCCAATTATTGTTTGAACACCGCTTGAACGAATTAAATCGATTTTTGCGCGCTGCTGAATGGATAACATTAGATCGCCTATCGCCCAACTAGTTACTGGCAACACGACCAAAAAAAAGCATACTAAACAGCCATGTCGTTTATTCATATATCATCACCCAAGTCTATCTCTTCATCGCCTGATTCAACTTCTGAATTTTTTACGTTATAAAAACCTAGCTTGCAAACAAGTCCAACATTTTTTGTTAATTCGGTTACGTTTACCGAAGGCTCTCTTGTTAATTGACAAGACTTCACAATAAATGCCTCTTTAGCGTACGATGAGAGCTCGTTCGTTATACTAATTAAGTCAGCATCATGCAAAAGCCCTGCTTCAATAATCACGGTCGTTTCTAATAGATTTAATTCTGCTGGAAAATACGCCCCTGCGCTTTCAATTTTATGTTGAGGTGAAATCGTGTATTTAAATTCGGTTAACTTAAGTTTATTAGCCGCTCTCTTTAATGCTTCTACTAATGCCAGCCTATCCTCATCGCCATAAAAGCCTTGAGCCTTTAACGCTTTAAACGATGCACCCACCTCTTTTAATAGCTCTTTGCCTTGAATATAATCACTAAGATCATGACTTAGTTGTTCATGCTGTTGGTTTATTGCCTGCTCCTCTGTAACAACGTCTTGATAATCACCCCAGAAAATAACTACCAAAATCAGTGCTAGAGTGATCGAACCCATTAGGAATATTAGCTCTAATTTAAACGACTGCCAGGTACTAGTTATTTCTGTATTAATCATAATTTCATCGTGAGCAATAAGGTAAATTCAATGGGTTTTCCATTTTCAGATTCAGTACTAACCGTCCTTTCCATTGAGGCATTACTCTGAATATTAATTGTTGCGGAGGTTTGCTCAACCTCTGTTATTTTTCCATGATTAAGCAAAGATTCTGAGAAACTATTCACACGATTGACCAACTTTCTGTCACTTAACGATGGAGGAAGTCCTAACTTGATCGCGAATTTCCTAGGTTTCTTTATTGTGTCTAGCAACGCTTCTTGTTGGTCTTCTTGAGTATTACTTTCGTTAGACTTTGTTGTCACCCAAGTAATTTCCAGGATAGAAATATCATGAAAACCAATATAGGCTTCTGCAATCACCCCCAACGCATCTTCTGGCGCATATTGATTGTTAGATAGAGCATCATAAGCATCGACAACGCTTTTCATTAACTGTGGTGAAATCTCCTCTCCAGATAATTCCGTGCCAATATCTTCATGTTGACTATTTAACGCTTCAATTTGGGCCTGTAAGTACTTAACATCTTCTTTGCTGTTTTGAGCACCCCACCATAACCCTGCCGATCCTATAACAGCCAATAAAACAATCGCCACCGATGTTCTTTTCAATAGGCTGCTAACATAATTTCGTTGGAATTTTGCACACAAGTCTTCAGGCTTAAAATGTGGTTTAACCTGTTTGGTTACCGCCAAATTTGTTAACAATTCCGGTAAACTGTGTAACGACTTAGGTCGTTTTAACCCTAGTTTTGATGCTAATTCGTAAAGATCAACATACCTAAATTCAATATTGTTACCCGCTTTATTACTTAAAAGTTTACGATTTTCATGCTCCCCCAATGCACCTATAACATTTAAGGTATGGTTTACCCCCAAATGTTTGGCGCCATTAAGAAAGTGATGCATACGCTCAATCTCAGTCATTAGCGAAACCATTGCTTCGTCTATATCGCCACCTTTTGCCCGTGTGACCCGACTAATGACTATTTCTTTATTTTTAGTAAATGTTTGCCTATATGACCGGTCTGATTGTTGCCTGCCTAATACCCTAGAAATCGTCAAGTATTGCTGTAGATCAGGTAGCACTTTCTGAATTTCTGTTCCCAAAATAGATATTGAATAGACACCAGATACAGCGTATTCGTTTTCAATCAATAGACTAAAGACGTCCTTTACCATTTTTGGCAACTGCATACCCATCATTAGGTAAACATCATCTTTTCGCCCTGTTTTCTCACGCTTAACGTGCGTTTTCCATACTAAATCAGCGCCTGGGAATAATGATTGCTGCTTCCTGGCTAATAAAAGCTCTCCATCTTTACCCCTCACATGCGGAATTGACTCGTGTTTATACTCTTCACCAATCAAGTCTAAAAAAACGTCGACATTAGTCTCTTTATATTTTTCAAGAATCGTCTTACATTTTTCTTCAAAATTTTGATTAGATGCGTACTCTTCTAGCAATAACTCGACGCCCGATGAACCAACGGTACAAAGCACAATGGTTGAATCACTTAAATAAATGGCATATTTTTTATTCATCAGAGCTCTAGTCCTCCAATCAAATCATAAATGGGGCCTAACACAGACATCATTACCCAGCCTAAAATAACACCCAAAACAACGGTCATTGCCGGCTCTATCATGCTCTGCAGCTTCTCAATTGAATCTTCTACATCCCTATTAAAGAAATAACTGACATTCACTAAAGATTTATCAATGCCACCTGTTTGTTCACCAACTCGAATCATCCGCATAACAAGCGGTGGGAAAAGCTCAGTTCTAGAAAATGCATCGGCAATACCCGCACCTTCTGTGACCTGTGAGCGGATAAACTCTATTTCACCAGCAACAAACTCATTATCAACCACGCCTTTGGTAATCTTTAAAGCATCCAAAATACCGATGCCAGAACGGTACATCAACGCAAAATTGGTCGAAAAACGCGCTAATATAATTTTTTTTAATATGGGGCCCAACCAAGGTATTTGTAAAATATTTTTATCGAATAACAGCCTGGCTTTACTGTTTTTATTAATAAGAAGTTTAGTAACAATAAATAGCAAAACTGGGGCTATTAATAACATATACCAATACTCCACAAAGAATTCCGATACGGCAATTAATGCGATGGTATGGAAGGGCAGTTCACCGCCCATTTCAGTGATAAACCCAACCATTTGCGGTACTAAATAAATCATCATAAAACACAGCACGCCAAACACAACTGTGCCAACAAACATCGGATACATTAATACTTTTTTAGTTTTAGCAATTAATTCATCTTGCCACATCAATGATGTTTTAAGCTCTCCGAAAATTGAGACCAATTCACCACTCATTTCACCAACCCTTACCAGCTCAACCATTAAATTACTAAACACCTTACCGTATTCAGCCATGGCATCTGACAATGATTTACCACTTTCTATTTGGCTAATTAGTGAATTAATAACGTGTTTAAATTGCGTTGGTTCTAATGCATCTCTAAAATCGACAAGTGCTTCTATAATTGGAATGCCTGCTTCGAGCATTTGTTCCATATAAATATAAAAGTCGATAATATCTCGCCTTGTTATCTTTTTTTTTCTTGCAAATAGTCCCGCAGACCTTTCTTTTGCGGTAATTAGGACTGTCCCCGTTTTTTCTAACTTTGATTCTAGATCATAGATATTTAACGCATCTTGGCTACCACTAATTCTTTTGCCGTCATGCCTAACCGCTTTATAGCTAAAAGTGGCCATATTAGTTCGCTAATCTCGAGGTAAAGTCTACAACCCGTGATAATTCATCTAAAGTCGTCCGACCCTTAAGAACCTGCGCAATCCCATCATCTGCGAGTGTGGTATAGCCCTTTTCTTTAGCTGCCTTTAATAGTTCACGTTGAGATACCTTTTTGACCACGAGTTCATCTAAATCCGTATCCATTCTTAAAATTTCTAATAATGCGATTCGGCCTTTATACCCCGTGTTATTACATTTTTTACACCCTTCTGCATGAAATATAGTCGTTAAATTTTGCCCACCATCGCCTAACAGTTTCTTTTCTACGTCCGTAATAGGCTGTTCAGACTTACATGATTTACACAGCCTTCTTATTAAACGCTGACCAATAACACCAATAATATTACCCGCCATAATGTCAGGCAATACACCTATATCGAGTAAACGCGGAAATGCGCCTATTGCTGAATTTGTATGTAATGTAGAAAATACTTGATGGCCTGTCATAGCCGCTCTAAAGCCCATTTCAGACGTTTCTAAATCTCGCATTTCACCCACTAAGATGATATCTGGATCTTGTCGCATTAAGGACCTAATCCCATCAGCAAAATTCATTTTTGAGGAATGTCCAATTGATGATTGCCTGATCATTGGAATTGGATATTCAACAGGGTCCTCAAGCGTCATAATGTTTACTGATTCATTATTTAAATAACTCAACATTGAATAAAGCGTTGTTGTTTTACCGCTACCCGTTGGCCCCGTTACCAATATAATCCCTTCAGGTCTAGCCATCATCAATTTCAATAATTGACGGTTTTTTTCTGCTAAATCTAAGTCTTCCAACGGAACAATAGATTTTTCTCTATCTAAAATTCTTAATACAAAATTCTCACCGTGAATAGTGGGTTGCGCTGCCACACGAAAATCAATCGGATGGCCTGCCACTTTCAAATGAATCCGCCCATCTTGTGGCGCTCTTGTTTCTGCTAAATCCATCGTTGACATCACTTTTAAACGAACAACGATTGATGACCAATACTTATTATGCAAACTTCGAACTTGGTGTAACACACCGTCAATTCTATAACGAACCCTTAAGAAACCTTCTTCAGGCTCAAAATGAATATCAGAAGCGCCACGTTTTACCGCGTCCGTGAGAAAAGCATCGACTAACCTTACCAGTGGGTGAGTATATTCTGATACAGCTATGTGTTGACTAATGGCATCATACTCGCCTGTTTCAATTTCTCTTAAAATGCCATCAATTGACAGCTCATAACCATAAAAATGGTCAATGTTGCTTTGTATCTCTTTAATACCAGCCAAAATTGGCATGACTGTAATATTCGATGGAATAAGAGATTTAACTTTATCTAGCGCTAAAATATCAAACGTATCAGCCATTGCTAATTGCAACGTTTTATTTTCAGCATTAAAATTACAAGGTAAAACATTTAGCTGTTCTGCTAATGCTTTATCAACCAGGGTAATTGCATCTTCATCTGGCACCACTTCCGCCAAATTAATGCTCTCATCACGTGCCCCATCGCTTAAAACTTCTTTCAGTAAAGTTTCTGTTAAGAAACCCATATCTATTAAAACCTTGCCTATCTGGTTTCCGGAAATTTTTTGTTCTTGTAAAGCGATTTTAAGTTGGTCCAGTGAAATAATACCTTTATCAACTAACTGATCTCCTATCCTTTTTTTAGGCTGAGAGTCACTCATTTTGCACCCCTTAATTCTTGCAACCGATTTTCAATTGCAGTTATATCAACGGGGTCAGAAGCATTTTTGTTTAAATTTATTGCTTTTTCGTAATAGCTGGACGCCGCAGACCCTTTACCTAATTGGTCCAAACTAACAGCTAAGTTATAAGTAAAGAACACACTGTTTGGTTGTAATGAATACCCTTTAAAATAAATTTCTTGCGCTTTAGCCCACTTAGATTGCGCAGAAAGTGATTGCCCAAGTGCCTTTAAAACACTTATGTTTTTGGGATGTTTACTAGATAACTCTTCCAATATCTGTTGTTTAGCTAATGGTGCTTTATTTGAATAAATTTGTAATAACCCTAGCTGTGCAACTACGTTCGTTTGTTCTTTAGCAAGCACCTTTTCATACAGTGTTATTGCATTTTGTTTCGAACCTTCATGGACTTCAATATTGGCTAGCCCCAATAAAGCATCTACTTGGTTTGGCCTTGATTTAAGTACTTTTAAATAAATAGACTTTGCTTGGGCTAGCTTACCAAGTTGCATTGCTTTATAAGCAGCGTCTATTTGAGTAAACACACCCACTGAAATAATTCTTTTTTTAATTTTTATACCCGTGCTAGCGCTAGGCTTTGCAATCTCATCCTCTGATATTAGTGCTAATGAAGATTTTTTAATATTTTCAACTGGTGTTGTTATTTTATTAGTCACACCGGCCAGCGGAGGTGGCGTAGGAGTTGACTGCATATTACTGACCTCCTCCAATGCTTCACGTTCATTTATTAACGGATCACCTTCTATCAACTGCTCAGAAAAATCACTTGTGGACTCATTCTCAAACAAATACCACATACTGGCTGCCAGTAAAACAATAACCAGAACGGCTAGCCCTATTAACGTGTATTTTTTATTCCGGCCCTTGCTCGAAGGCACATTTCCAACCGCAAAAACATTTAAACTCGAATCGAGAGGTAGCCCATCCGTTTTGTCTTCACGTATTTTTTTATTTTCATTACTTGGTGTTTCTATCGAAACGTCTATTTTCTTTTCAACCAACGAAGGAATTTCTTTGGGCTCAGAAACCTTAATTTCATTTACTGGCACAGAAGTAAGTTCTTGCTCAACAGGCTCATCTAAAATAAACTCTATCTCATCAACTTCACTCTCTGGTAGATCTTCACCATTAGTACTTTCAGCGTTCTTTTGTTTTTCAGCCTGTTTTAAGGCATCTAGCAACAGGCTCATTTTGCATTACCTGACCTTGAGCTTTCTTCTGCATTTTCAATATAGTGTTTATATTTGGCAAACTCCCCACCGAGCGACGGTTTATTAGCAACGATTGGCTTTAGGAAGATAACCAACTCAGATTTAGACGCTTTATTGTCTTTATAACTAAATAGGTCCCCAACAAATGGTAATTTTGACAACTGAGGAATACCATCTGTACTTTTACTGCGGTTATCTTTCATCAGGCCGCCAATGACAGCAACATCCCCATTTTTTATTCGTAGAATGGATTCAATTTCCCTCACGGACACTTCAGGAATCAAACTTTCCACATCACCTAACGCTGGATTAGGGTCTGAAACAAACCGCAATATACGAGAAATAGTGGGTCTAACGTTTAACGTTACCTCATCACTTGAAGATATCTGAGGAGTCACACTCATCACTAAACCAACAGGCAATGTATGAATAATGGATTCAAATGTGCGTATTGTGTTGTTATCATTTGTTTCAGTCTCAACATTGATCGTAAAATACACGCGGTTATCGACCACTTTTAACAAGGCTGTCTGATTATTAAGTGCCATAATCTTTGGTGTTGATAATATTTTTGCATTACCAAACTGGTTTAACATCCTTACCGTTGCAGTAACATTAAACTTATCACCCGATGCTACATACTGAAGTGCTGTAGTAGGTGCATCTAATAGATTATTACCGGTTAATGTTTGCTCAAAACCAAACCCGTCGCCCGCGGGGTTTGTTAGTAAACGACTCCAATCAACACCAGCCTGATAGTCATCATTCAAATCAACTTCAACAATAGTAGCCTCTATAAAAACCTGTCGTTGAACCCCCTCTAACGCAAGCTCTAAGTAGTTTTCCACTTCACGGTGTTGGCGCTGAGTTGCGAAAACACTAATCATTCCACTTTCAGGACTAGCCATAACTGCCTGCCTACTAGTCCTCATTGTTTCCGTTTCATCGCCCTCAGCAGGCGGCCCTTCACCAGCTTGACCCACTAATGCATCAGTTGTGCCTTCTAAGACCTCAGTCACCTCTTCGGTAGCGTTATTCTCCGAGTCGTTTTGCCCAACAATATTTCTAATATTATTAACAATCGTCGTCCAGAATCGATGATTTGAATTATTTGTGATACTAGTGTTAGAGGTATTACCAACGGTAGACTCCGACCCTGAACCACCGCCTGTAGAAGATACTTCTGTAGCAATCGCAATGGTTGCTGTGCTACCTCTATCCATATTCACATAACTAACTTCGTAATGTTTAATGTATGGTGCATCTAACTCAATTTTCACTATGGTGTTTACTACGCTATAGCGAATATCAACTTGATGACTTATTCTTTCTAAAATTTCTTCGAACGTCTGATCTATAGCGTTTAATGTTACCTCCCCTGATACATCTTCAACTATATCGATATTGATATTCGCATCACGCGCAATCGCAAACAACAGCTCTCGTACTGGCACATCATTGACAACGACCGTAAATACTTCCATTTGTTTTTTAGCTGAAGGTTTCTCAGGCAATGGAATAGATTCCAATACCTTTGGAGGGCTGCCAACCGGTTTAGGTGTTTCCTGGATATGTTGATCGGATGGTTTAAAAGAAACCGTATTACATGCCGATAAGGCAAGGAGCATAAAAGTAGCAAGAGCTATTGATTTCATTTAGTTAACACACTTTGAAATTATTAATTTTAAACAAATTGTAGACGATGAAATGAAAAATACAAGTTAATAAAAAAATTAACTCTAGTTCCTATCATACTGATTTTAATAATTAAAACCAATTTGATCTTATTTCTTAATATTAACAATATACGGCTTATATTTACGCATAGCGGGCGATAACTTTTTTAACGCCAAATTCGCTTCAGAGTAGGTTTCAAACCCATCGTAGTAAACAATATAGATATTGTCGTCAGCCTTATTAACAAAAATTTTATCTTCAATACGTGGAGATGATACAGAACGCATAAAACTCTCAACCCTTTTAGCAGAGCCAGTAGGTTCGGTCATTAACCTTATTGTATAAACGTTTTTTGTAGTTTGTCTCCATAAGTTAAAAGCGCTAAGACGTGATTGTAATAAGTTGTCCGATAAACTTGCCTGAATGCCCATTTGCTTTTTCTCGTCCGCGTTGCTTTGATGGGTGATAATTGACCGTTTTTTAGGCACCTCTTCAATTCTCGTCACAGTCTCCACAGCGAACCCTTGGCTCTTAACAAGTATAAAAAAATATGCCATAGCAAGAATACCTACGGTAACTAAACATGTTAAAGCTACATATTTCAAAGCTTCTGACTTTTTATGACCTTTAATATTGTCTTTTAATGCTAACTTAACGTGCTTAACCTTTACTACTGGGCTTTTTTGTAAAAAAGCTGCCAGCAATGATTTATCTGCCAATACATTTAGCCTTCTTAACGTGCCATCTGCATATTTTGTTAATAGTTTTATTGCATTCTTATCAAAAATCCCTCGGCCTTGATGCCCTGCCTTCTCAAGGCGAAAGTGTAAATATTTATCGGTCATTTTCCAATCCAACGGACTGAGGTAAAAGCTATAGATAATTCTTTCTCGAAGCTGTCTAACACTCGGGGTATCAATATGTTCATCCAACTCAGGCTGGCCAAAAAGAATGATTTGTAATAATTTTTCTGTTTCTGTTTCTAAATTACTCAGCAAGCGAATTTCTTCCAAGGTTTTAAGGGGCATTTGTTGTGCTTCATCCACCACTAAGACAACTTTTTTTCCTTCTTGATAAAAATCCAATAACTTTTGTTGAAGCACATGTAGTATTTGAATAGATTTATCGTTGAGGTCAACTTGTAAACCTAGATCATAAGAGATGGCATAAAGTACTTGCTCTGCTTCTATGCTTGGGTTTAACAAATAGACAAATACTGTATTATCCGGCACCTTGTTAACCAACATACGGGATAACATGGTCTTGCCGCTACCCACTTCACCAACCACTTTGATGATTCCCTGGCCTGAATTCAAGGCATATAACACCGCATCCAGCACATCACCACGCTCAGCACCTTTGAAAAACAGAGAGGTGTCTGGTGTAATACCAAAGGGTTGTTTCTTTAAACCAAAATAATCTAAGTACATTTGTTATTTTTTAACCAAACTTTTGAATGAAAAAATAAACCTTATTGAATGTCTGCAGCCTGTCGAGCATTAATTGACTGGATAAATAACTTGATGGTAAAGGCTCAAATTGGCATAACCAATAAAAAACAGCTACACCCATTAACACCGCGATAATACTCAAAATCACCATTATCATTGAAAACTTTCTATTCCCGTCACTCAATATTTTCCCCCAAAAAGCGCAATAAACCTTTGTAATCAAAAGGCCAGCCTAAATCAGCAGTCAGCCCATTTTGTTTAATAACGGGAATGCGCGTTCCGTATTGCTCGATTAAGGAGTCAACACAGACTATATCAACTATTTCCACTTGATATTGATCTGGATAATCACTCAATAGTTGCTGAAGAAGTGTTTTTGCATCCTCACAAAGATGGCACCCCTCCGTTGTATAAAACGTTAATTCAGCTATCATCTGGATCGTAAGCAAGGCTTGGAGCTAACCAGCGTTCTATATAGTCCAAACTTTCGCCTTTACGCTGCGCGTAGTCTTCCACTTGGTCTTTTTTTAACTTGCCGACGTTAAAATACTGAGCATCAGGGTGCGCAAAGTACCAACCACTCACTGCTGCTGTTGGGTACATGGCGAAACTTTCAGTCAACTCAATACCCACTTCTTCAGTCGCATTTAATAATGAAAACAACGTGGCTTTTTCCGTATGATCTGGGCACGCAGGATAACCTGGTGCAGGACGAATACCCTTGTATGTCTCTTTAATTAAATCGTCGTTTGTTAACGATTCATCCGCCGCGTAACCCCAATACTCTTTTCTCACTTGTTGATGCAAGCATTCTGCAAACGCCTCCGCTAAACGATCGGCTATTGCTTTGATCATAATGGATTGGTAATCATCGTGCTCTGCTTCAAATCTTTTTACGTGCTCTTCAATACCAATACCTGCTGTAACAGCAAATGCGCCGATATAATCATTAATACCTGATTTTTCTGGCGCTACTGTGTCGGCTAAGCAATAGTTTTTACGCCCTGGCGGTTTGATGTTTTGTTGACGCAGCTGATGCAACACTGCTGTTTCGTTTGTACGCGACTCATCTGCATAAACCACTACGTCATCTACCCGACTATTCGCTGGATAAAACCCAAACACCGCGCGCGCCGTTAGCCATTTTTCATCAACAACCTTCTGCAACATGGCTTGCGCATCTTTAAATAAATCACGCGCATGTTCACCAATAATTTCATCGTCAAGTATTTTTGGATAACTGCCCACTAACTCCCATGTTTGGAAAAATGGCGACCAATCAATAAATTTAGCGATCTCTTCTAATGGAAACTCATTGAGTACTTTTGTACCTAAGAAGCTCGGTTTAACAGGCGTAAAGCTAGCCCAATCAATCTCTGTGGCATTATTGCGCGCATCTTCAATATTCAGTTGACGTTTGGTTGATTGGCGGCCTTTATGTCGCTCACGTACTTCTGCGTATTCATCACGAACTTTTTGCTGGTAATCATTGGCCGCATCTTTATCCATCAAATTTGTTAGAACGCCCACCGATCTAGAAGCGTCGGTCACGTATACACTCGCTCCGTGATAGTTCGGTTCGATTTTAACCGCTGTGTGCGCGCGTGATGTTGTTGCGCCACCAATCATTAGGGGCATCTTAAACCCTTGTCGCTCCATTTCTTTCGCCATATGCACCATTTCATCAAGTGATGGCGTTATCAAACCGCTCAAACCAATGGCATCAACCTTATGTTCACGCGCTTGCTTTAAAATAGTATCCGCAGGCACCATGACACCCAAATCGATCACCTCAAAGCCATTACATTGCAACACCACACCGACAATGTTTTTGCCGATATCGTGCACGTCACCTTTGACAGTCGCCATTAACACCTTGCCGTTACTGGCAATCACATTGCCCTTTTCTTCTTCCATAAAGGGCATTAAATAGGCCACCGCTTTTTTCATCACGCGCGCCGATTTAACCACTTGGGGTAAAAACATTTTACCCTCACCAAACAAGTCGCCCACCACGTTCATGCCATCCATTAATGGCCCTTCAATCACATGTAAGGGACGATCAACTTCTTGCCGAACCAGTTCTGTGTCTTCTTCAATAAACTCAGTAATGCCTTTAACTAACGCATGCTCTAAACGCTTTTTAACCGGCCAAGAGCGCCATTCTGCCGCTTCTTTTACCGCCTCTTCCGAATCACCATCAAGGTATTTGGCTGCAATCTCTAAGAGATTTTCTGTCGCGCTTTCACCTTGTTTGGGTACGCGATTCAAAATCACATCTTCAACAGCTTCACGTAATTCATCTGGGATATCGTCATACACTGCCAATTGCCCAGCATTAACGATACCCATATCCATACCAGCTTTAATGGCGTGGTATAAAAACACCGCATGAATCGCTTCGCGCACGGTATTGTTCCCACGGAATGAAAATGACACATTTGATACACCACCCGATACCATGGCATGTGGTAATGTTTGCTTAATAACCTTCGTCGCTTCGATAAAGTCGACCGCGTAATTGTTGTGCTCATCAATACCCGTTGCGACGGCAAAAATATTAGGGTCAAAAATAATATCTTCTGCTGGAAACCCTGCCTTGTCAGTCAGCACCTTATAAGCCCGCGTACAAATCTCTACTTTGCGTTCAAACGTATCGGCTTGCCCTACTTCATCAAACGCCATCACAATAACCGCTGCGCCGTAACGCATGATGGTTTTTGCTTGCTCAATAAAGTTTTCTTCGCCTTCTTTCAAACTAATGGAGTTTACAATGGCTTTGCCTTGCACGCACTTTAAGCCGGCTTCCAAAATATCCCACTTGGATGAATCAATCATGACCGGCACCACTGAAATATCCGGCTCAGCAGCAATTAAACTTAAGAAACGAACCATAGCAGACTTAGACTCGAGCATGCCCTCGTCCATATTAATATCAATGATTTGCGCGCCACTTTCTACTTGTTGTCTCGCTACATCTAACGCCGTTTCGTAATCTTGCTCTTTAATCAACCGCTTGAATCGCGCAGACCCCGTTACGTTAGTTCGCTCACCCACATTGATAAACAAAGAGTCTTTGGTGATATTCATCGGCTCTAAGCCAGACAAACGACACTCTACCTCTAACTCGGGTATTTGCCTTGAAGCACAACCGCTCACAGCTTCTTTCATCGCGGTGATAAATTCAGGTGATGTGCCACAACAGCCACCAATAATATTTAAGAACCCACTTTGTGCCCACTCACGAATATGCCTCGCCATGTCTTCTGGCGTTTCATCGTAACCGCCAAATTCATTCGGCAAACCCGCATTGGGATGCGCTGAGACATACGTGTCGGCAACACGCGATAACTCTTCTACATATTGACGCAACTCTTCCGCACCCAAGGCACAATTAAAGCCAATGCTAACCGGCTTAATATGGCGGACAGAGTTCCAAAATGCTTCTGTTACTTGGCCTGACAGCGTCCGCCCCGATGCGTCGGTAATCGTGCCGGAAATCATCACCGGATATTCTACGCTATGCGTTTCGAAATACGTTTCAATCGCATATAAAGCTGCTTTCGCATTTAAGGTATCAAAAATAGTTTCGACCAATAAAATATCAGCCCCGCCTTTAATCAAGGCATCAATTGACTCGGTATAGGCTTCAGCCAGTTCATCAAAAGTAATGTTTCTAAACGCAGGGTCATTTACATCTGGCGAGATACTCGCCGTACGGTTTGTTGGACCTAAAACGCCCGCAACAAAACACACACGATCTGGGTATTTCGCTTCAATATCATCAGCGGCTTTGCGGGCAATACGAGCAGATTGCTCATTAATTTCATACGATAAATCCTGCATATCGTAATCCGCCATCGCCACACGGGTTGCATTAAAGGTATTCGTTTCTACAATATCCGCGCCTGCTTCAAGATACGCTAAGTGAATAGCACGAATAGTATCCGCCTGAGTTAAAGATAATAAATCGTTATTGCCCTGAATATCACTGGCCCAATCAGCAAAACGTTCACCGCGATAATCACTTTCGGTGAAGCCATAGGACTGAATCATCGTACCCATAGCGCCATCTAGCAGTAAAATTCGCTGCTTTAACAAGTCTAAAAGCTGTGTATGTTTTTCTGTTTGCGCCATTGTTCGGTACGTTGATTTTTAAATAATCCGCTATTTTACGCTTTTGCTACTAAACAGGCACTTGTTGTTATAAATTTATTCCTCTAACATCCTTTTAAACCCAACTGGAACGGCCTGTTTTTGTCACTATCCTCAAACAATATAAATAAAAAACCTATCGTGCTCAGCTTATCCGGTCACGATCCAACTGGTGGCGCGGGCATTCAAGCTGATGCTGAATCTTTCACGCACTTTGGCTGTCACCCTTGTTCAATTATCACCTGTTTAACGGTTCAAGACTCTCATACCGTTCAGCGTCTTATTCCAATAAGCGCCGACGACATTATTCAACAAGCTAAGGCGTTATTTAATGATGTGCCTATCGCTGTTATAAAAATTGGCTTAACCGGTTCGGTCGATGCTGTTAAGGCCATCGCTAAAACCCTCAACGTATACCCTAAAATTCCGGTGGTCTTTGACCCCGTGCTTGCTTGCGGTGACGGAACGCCTCTCGCCAATATCGAACTGATTTCGGCAATAAGAAATGAACTGCTTCCGCTAACCACCGTATTAACACCCAATACGATTGAAGCTACACAACTAGCCGGGCTACAAAAAAACAATGATATCGATTCGCTTGGTTTAGCCCTGCTTAACTGTGGTTCAAACTACGTGTTGATAACCGGTGGGCACGTCACGGGTTCTGTTATTCAAAACCACCTTTTCCATCAAAACAAGAATATCGCAACATACGAATGCGCTCGGCAAATCGGTGATTTTCATGGGACTGGTTGCACATTGGCGTCTGCCATAGCCGCCTTAATGGCAAAAGGTCACTCAGTACCCAGTGCGATCGAGTTGGCACAACCTTATGTCGATAAGGCTATCCAACAAGCCATTCAATTTGGCAAAGGTCAACGCTTCCTCAATCGCAGCCAAAAATGAACTCATTACTTAAAAAGGGCTTATACGCGATTACGCCTGATACTGCTAAAACAGAAATATTACTAAACAAAGTAGAATCGGCTCTTCAGGGCAACATCGCTTTGCTTCAATACCGGGATAAAATAAGCTCGGCTAATGAAAAATTATTAAGGGCAAACGCCATCCACCAGCTTTGTTTAAAATATAATGTACCGCTGATTATCAATGATGACCCAGCACTCGCGTTGAGCTGTAAGGCTGAAGGCGTCCACCTTGGCCAATCCGACAGCAGCATTCAACAGGCAAGACAACTTTTAGGAAAAAATGCCTTCATTGGCGTTACTTGTCATCACAGTTTGTCGCTCGCCACAAGCGCTGAACAACAGGGCGCAGACTATGTTGCGTTTGGACGATTTTTTAATTCAACCACAAAGCCCGGCACTCCTTTGGCTACGATTCAAACCCTAAGCGATGCTAAAGCAGCCTTGTCTATCCCTGTGGTTGCCATTGGCGGCATTCATCACAACAACGCAAAGCCTTTAATCAGTAATGGCGCTGACTATCTTGCTGTCGTAGAGCAAATCTTTAGCGCTGATAACATCAGTGAAAACTGTCGACGTTTCGCTGCCTTATTTTAATGCTACAGCGCCCATGTGTAAGCCACATGTAAAGCATTCACATACGGTGTAACGGACTCACGTGCCCCTGGAAAAAGCGCTGAAGGCCCCCGGTATGTTTCCTTGATAAAGTGTTCAAAACCAACATGCAACTCATTACCCTGCGGAGTTTTCCAACTCAACCCTAACGCAAGTTGATGAATGGGATTCGGCGTGAGCACACTAAGCGTTGTTGCATCTATATCATTATCATTGGGTCTTTTTCCATAGGCATAACCCGCTCTCAACGTTAATTGAGGTGAAGCTAAATAGCTGATTCCTAATTTATAATTAGTTTGATTTTTTTTCCACCCAAATGCACTACCCGCCTCACTACCAATAGGCGGAGCACCTGGCGACAATGAAGCTAGCACACTATTGCTCAGTGCTTTCACTTCGGCAAATTCAATCCGCTGGATATCCAACGCGATAATCCAGTCCTCATTTGGCCTTATTGCAGCACCAATACTGTAGTTGGCGGGAATATCAAAACTGCCTTCTGCAAATAAGCCCTTATAATCATTAAACTCTTGCATATAAACTTTCGACGAATAGGCCGCGCCCAATGTTAACCAAGGTGCCACTTCACCATACCAACCTACTCGAACGCCGGCTCCCAATGAAACATCATGGCCATTATTTGAAAATTTGCTTGGGTACTTAGACAACGGAGCAACGCCCTGTAGACCAAACGCCTCAAACCGTTGTAAAGCAAACAAAGGAGAGACCCCAATACTATGGTTAGGCGACACCTTCCAAGCAATCGTTGGTGCAATAATCAACTGGGCTAAATCGAACCCAGCTTCACCACAGCCAGTAAAAAAATTACCGGGGCTTGCGCCACAAACTGCAGGATTCCCATTTGTAGCAGCGATACCTGTCGTATCCGTGTATTCACTATTCAGACCACCGTTAGCATACGCAGTAACGCCTACCGTCACGTTGTTACTCAACTGTTGAGAGTAAGCAAAGTCTGGAATTAAAAATAAAGAGTTTCGACTATTACTAGAAAAATTATAAATAGCGCTCGACCCTGCAGCTCCCTCTCGCTTTGCTTTCCTATGTGGGTTAAAAAACTCTACGCCAACTTCAAGCTGATCACTAGTTGCCGTCAACTTAGCGGGGTTAGATGCACCAGCATAAGCATCTTCAGCAACCGCAGTAACAGCACCTGCCATTTGCTTTGCAACGTGCCCATAGCCCAATGAAAAATAACCACCACCAGCAAAAACATCGCTTGAAAAAACACACATTAAAGAGAACGCTGCCACTAATACACGTTGTGATAAAACCTTTAACCATTGCATACAACCCCCTTTTAAAATTTTTATTATTATCTTAAGAAAGTTTAACAGAGCGAGTAAATACATAAGCCTGTATTAAGGCATAAACACTCTGCAAAAGTGCAGCGCCACGATTAACAAAACACTCTGTTTTCAAAAAAACTTTAACTATTATTCGAAAGAGTATAAAAGCCGGAGCACTACTAACTCCGGCTTCAAGCATATACTAAGCGTTATTTCAGTCTCATAACTGCCTTGAGCGTTGTGCCTTTTTCTGAATCCGCCGCCGCTTGGTTTATTTGATCAAATTCATAAAATGTCACTAATTTGTCAAATGGAAACTTACCCTGCTTGTACAACTCAATTAAGCGTGGGATAAAAATATCAAAGTTAGATTGCCCTTGTATGATGCCTCGCAACGTTCGGTTATCCAGCATAAAGCTTACATCTACAGGTATCGTTACACCCAACGCTGGTGAACCAACAATGCCTATTTCACCCCCTGGTTTTGAGCAATTGATCGCTTGAACTAACACATTGGGCACACCACTCGTTTCAAGTACATAGGCGATACCAGCCCCTCCTACTATTTTCTTAATTTCCTCAACGGGATCAAGCTCAGCTGCGTTAATAACATGCGTGGCTCCAAGCTCTTTTGCTAGCGCTAAGCGATTCTCCTTAACATCGACTGCAATAATCGTCGTACAATTTGCAATAACAGCCCCCATAACAGCTGAAAGCCCAACTGCGCCCGCACCATAAATTGCAATCGCACTACCCGCTGGTGGATTTAAAGCATTCAGCACCGACCCCGCGCCTGTTTGTATACCGCATCCTAAGGGCCCTAGTAATTCCAAAGGTACATCTTTAGGCACTTTTATAGTATTTCGTTCATAAGAAAGCGCATAGTTGGCAAAAGATGATTGGCCAAAGAAACTTGACCCGATTTCTTCACCAGAGTGATCATGAATCGTACAGCTACCATCAACTGCTCGCCCCAAGAAGTTAGGTTCAAAAGCCGCTTCACATCGTGCAGGCTCACCATTTAGACAAGCTTCACAATGGCCGCATGTATAAAATGTGAGCACCACGTGGTCACCTGGTTCAACCTTAGTCACGTTTTTACCGACTTTTTCGACAACACCAGCCCCTTCATGGCCAAACACCATCGGCAAGGGAACCGGATAAGCTTGATCACGACAGGTTAAATCAGTATGACAAAGCCCAACAGCAACTATTTTGACTAAAATCTGCTCATCAGATAACTCAGCCAACTCCAACGATTCAAATTCAAATGCTCCTTTACTTTCTCTCACTACTGCCGCTTCTATCTTCATGGAGTACTCCTCTTTAAGTTATTACTATTATTTAAAAATTATCGGGGTTAGACATATTCAAATTGATGCTTGGCCTACCTAGAACAAGCTAGAAAACGCTGTGCATTCACAGACTGTAGTAACGTCATATCATGCTCACTAAGCCCTAACGATTGTATTCTCTTGCCAGGTGATTTTTCTCGAATAACAAAAGGGTAGTCAGAGCCTAGCATCAACTGCTCAATGCCAAATGAGTCGATTAGGTACTTCAGTGTTTGATTATCGTACACCAATGTATCGTAGTAGAGCCGTCGTGCAATATCTATCGGCGACTCTGCAAATAGGTGCCGCCCCATTGTTTCCCACCCTTGCATCATTCTAGGCAACATCATGGCAAAGCCACCTCCACCATGGCTTAACCCTATACGTAATTCGGGGTACTTAGTTAACATCCCCCCACTCACTAAAGAGGCTGCAGCAAAAGCTGTTTCGTTTGGGAACGCAACCAATGCGGACATCGCTGGCGGGCCTATAATCCGTTCCACACCGGCCGGATGGAGTGCATGAATAAAAATAGATAGCCCATACTCAACAGCGGCTTCAAAAATGGGTTCAAAGAAGGGGTCGCCTATCGGCCGCCCGTTAATATTCGTACCCACTTCGATGCCTAGCAAACCATAATCGGCGCGTAAGCGTGACATTTCCCGAGCCGCCCGTTTAGGGTCTTGCAAGGGAACCATACCAAGGCCATAAAAAGATTCTGAGGAACTATTAACCATGCTGGCAATACTATGGTTCATATGTTCACACATACGTACCGCATCGTCTAAATCAAACCAATAAGATAAAAGCTCTGGCATGGGCGACAGCACTTGCTGATCAATCCCTTCTGCCTTCATTTCAAGTAACCGTTGCCCTGTATCCCAACAGTGGTGGCTCACCTCACGGAATGTTTTACCCCCAATTAAAACGGCACGGTGGTGCGGTTGGTCACAGCAGCCCATTGATGGCCATTTAGTGGCTAAATTTTTTCCTAAATATTTCGGAAAAAACTCAGGCACAACATGAGTATGCACATCAATAACCACTATAAGCCCTGCCTTAGTCTAATCTGAGGTTATTAAAGTAACTGACCCTTTAACTGAGGTTTTGCAGGCAAAATATCACCTCGCTTAGCCCAGTCTTCTTTTGGCAAACCACCCCAGTAATCACCCGAATCTGGACGAGGCTCTAGTGACCTTGGTTTACGTGGGTTATGCTCAGGAAACTCTTCCATACCAAAACTATACTCAACTGTCATACCGTCAGGATCAAGGAAATAATAGAAAATACTGCCTGAAGGTGGATGACGCCCAGGGCCAAAAACAACAGGAATATCATTTTCTGGCATTCTGTTAAGTGCACGGCCAATATCGTCCATATCTGTGACCATAAAATTAACATGATGCAAACCCGGCCTATCACCTCTTAACTTCGCATTACTCACGCCAAACGTGTGATGAAAAGGGTTAGGGAAACAACGCATGAAATTAATAAAGCCATCGATAGAATCTGAGGTATCAAAATTCATGACATCCCTAAAGAACTTAATCGACACATCCCAGTCAGAAAAACTAACCACTACATGCCCTAAACGAGCAATCTTACTGACAGTCGGTTTATAGCTCTCACCACGCTTATATTGCTGACTATAAAGCTCAAAACAAATGCCATCATTCGGCTCTATAAAACGTAACGTACGCCCTTGAAATATGGCCTTGCTTGCTTCTCGCGGCAACTCATAGACCTCAAGCCCATGGCTCTTAAATACTTTAGCCGCATTGTCCAGCTCAGCATCACTTTCTACTTCCCAGGAAATGCGCTTTAAACCGGCAACATCATTTTGATATAACACAAGATTATGATGATCATCACTACATGAGAAATAAGCAACCCCATCCTCTTGCAAATTAAGCTGCAAGCCAATTAAATCACGATAATAAGTAATCGATTTTTCAAGGTCCGTCACCCCAAGTGCTACATAGCCTAACTTTTTGTATCTAATCATTTCCTTTCCCGTTTGTTGGTGAAATCCTAACTAATGCTTGATTTAATTATAGGCATATAATTTTTTAAAAAGAAAGGCATCTTCTTCTTATTCATTATGAAAATTAAATAATAACCTATGTTAGTTATTTTGTTAACATGCTATCGTAAACAAAAATATAAAAACATAAAAAGGAGATCATTATGGATTATTTGAGGTACTACTTTGGGACGGTCATCGTCTGCATTGCTATTTTGGGGTTTGCCCTAGGTGGTCACTGGGTTTGGACCGGCATTGGACTGTTAATGCCGATCACCTTGCTAGATGTGTTAGCAAAGCCTGACCTTAAAATGCGTAAAATAAACCACCCGTTTATCGTCAACATTCCACTTTATTTGCACCTGTTTTTTATGATTGCCTTGTATGCAACCTTTGTACATTGGGTCAACACGACCGTTCAGGCAACTGGCTCTATCCCGGTTATTGATATGGTTGGTGCGGTGTTCTCACTGGGTTTGCTAGGCGCGATGCCAAACGTACCCATTACCCATGAGTTAATGCACCGTAGAGACTTCGGACGGTATTTGGCTACTTTACTAGGAACCTTTTTCTTAGATCCAACGCGTGATGTTGCCCATATCCACAATCACCACGTTAACCTCGCCACGCCCGAGGACTCAGATACAGCGAGGCGAGGTGAAATTATATATACCTACATGTTTAGAGCATCTTTTGGTAGCTATAAAGACTTTATTCATGCCGAACGTGAAATGTGTAAAAAAACTAATAAAAGCATATGGTCTCTAAGTGGGCGTCTAGTGCGCGCTATCGTTCAAGTTATTATACTGATTGGTGTTATTACTTGGTTTGGCGGCATTTATGCCATGGGAATAGCTATTTTTGCGTTAATGCTAGCCAAACTATTTGCCGAAGGTTTTAACTATTTTCAGCATAATGGACTAGTGAGAGTTATTGGCAAACCTTATGAATCACGTCATATCTGGAATCATTTATCATCTGTTATTCGCCCCCTTGCTTATGAAATTTCAAACCATAATGACCACCATTTAGATTCATATATCCCTTTTTATGAGCTAAAACCAAACCCTGATGGACCGCAAGGGCCTAGTATGTTTTTATCTTTTAATGCAGCCCTTATTCCACCTATTTGGTTTAAGTTTTTTGCCCAACCTAAACTCAAAGAGTGGGACCTTACTCGTGCCACGCCTGAGGAAAAAGTACTCGCTAGAGAGGCTAATAAGGCAGCTGGCTGGCCAGACTGGCTTGGTGAAGCAACAACGGATGAGGCTGCCAGCGCATAATAACTGACTATCACCCTGACCAAAAAAACCGAACAAGCCCTAAGCCTGTTCGGTTTTTTATTATGACAGCTAATTTAGCTAAACTGGATAAACCACATAACGCGGCAGCACGTTAGTATCAACTATCGCTATTCTCTTTTTAAATCGAGCTGCGCCACTTTCTATCACAATCGTATCTTCATACCGACCCACACAAAGTGTTTCAGTCTGGTTTGTATCTCGTGGCGTATAGTAAACTGAGAAATTATAATTTGCCTTAAACTCACCTGTCTTTAGCTCAGTAGCAGATATTAACTGGGTAAAGTGACGCATTTGATAATGTTCAGATGAGTCATATTGGATCTCCATCACTTGCTTAACCCGATCTTTTAAACGGGCATAACAGTCATCTAACATAAATGCAATCGGCAATCGCCTGCGTATGTTTTCCTCAGAGGTCAAAATATATTGCCCTTGCTGACTAAAACAGGCCAGCCAATTATCCATATTAAAATCGTTCAAAGCAGCGATGTACTCGCTGTTTAAGTCCTCTATAAGCTCTTTATTTGCTGGTGAAACCTTACTCATTTTGCTCTCCTTTCAAAACCCATTAATTCTCTATAACGTTCCCAGCGGGCAAGATTTCCAGTTTCATCTGTTTGACCTACCTTCAACGGAATAGCGTATTCATCCTCCACCCCTTTCTGGAAAATAGCATCACCTTGAGTCTTATTACCTTTATCTATACGCGAGAAAACTGAAGCGTCTTCCATACTAATTAAACCACATGGCCCCAATAAGTTACTGGACTGACGGATTCGGTGCTTAATCATCTCGTCATCATCATCTTGATGTGAGAAATAGGCATAATGAACTTCTACCCCTTTAGGCCCTTTTGGGAAAGAATAACGGATATTCAACATATCCATGTGTTTTGTATAAACAGTAATGGGGAAAGACATCAAAACAATTGAACCGTTGCTTGTCTCCGTTCCTTTAAAATCTAAAATAGAGCCATCCTCTAAGGCATCTACATGATCAGGCATCGTCAGTTCTGAATCAAAACTCAAGTGCCCATTCTTAGTGACAATTTGGGTACCTTTGCCACCTTGCCAATTTAACATCGCAAAGGCTTTATGTAACAAAGCACCATGATAGCCATCGTTGTCACAATAGGCCTTCCAGTTACAGTCGTACACGACCTTTTGATAACCTATTAAGTTCAATCGACCGTCACCGCCTAAAAGTCGTTGGAGTGGTTCATAAAAACTTTCTCCAAAATATTCTTTCAATGGCGGTGTTTTATCACTCATCGTCGCAAAGTAAAGTCCATAAAACGCTTCAACACGCAAGCTCAACAGACCATAATCTTTTTTATCAAAATCAGGCGAAAATTCACGCTCACCTGGGCAGCCGACCAAGTCACCTTCTAAATTAAACAGCCAGCGATGGTAAGGGCATTCAAGCTCTTTCTTATTACCCGAACTATCAGTTACTAAAGACGTACCACGATGCGTGCAGGTGTTTTGAAATATCCTGATTTCACCATCGTCACCATGAACAGCAAAAACATTAATTTCACCTAGCTGAGCCGCTTTATAATCACCCGGGTTGGGGATTTCTGCTCGATGAACAATCGGGTGCCATTCCTCTCCATAAAAAATATTTTCTAATTCTTGCTCCCACAGCCCTTCTTTTTCAAACACTTCTTTCGGCACATGATTCGTCTTTGCGGGCCAATCAATGCTAGAGGTAGAGTTGTTTTCAATGGACATTTCATCATCTCCTAAGTTTTAATTTTTTAAATAACTAATGAAAGTTAGATTACAACGTGAGAATGAATAAGTACAGCATAAAGTCAGCACCATTAAAACGACAGACGCATTAGCAATAATAATGTTCCGTGATAAAACATCAGGCATAAAAAAACCGGCGTTATTATTACGCCGGTTTTCCTTAATAACTTAAAATTTATTACTGAGGAAGACGCATAATAGCTTTTAGCGTTGTTCCTTTTTCTGAATCTTCAGCCGCTTCATTGATTTGATCAAGATCATAAAACTTAACCAATTTATCAAACGGAAATTTACCTTGCTGATAAAGGCTGATCAACCTTGGAATAAAGATGTCAGAGTTTGATTCACCTTCTATAATTCCACGCAATTTACGATTGAATAACATGTGGTTAACATCCAAAGGAATCGTTGTACCCATGGCAGGCGCACCGACAATACCAACTTCGCCGCCAACACAAGATGACATAATAGCCTGACTCAATACAGGTGCCACACCACTGGTTTCCAGTACATAAGCAATACCTGCCCCACCCGTTAGTTTTTGAATTTCTTCAATTGGGTCAAGTTCTGCCGCATTAATCGTATGTGTTGCACCCAGTTCTTTAGCCAGTTCTAAACGATTTTCTTTAACGTCAATCGAGATAATCGTTGTACAGTTTGCCACTACCGCACCCATAACAGCTGAAAGGCCAACCGCACCGGCACCAAAGACAGCAATTGCGCTACCAGCAGGTGGGTTTAGTGCATTAAGTACAGAGCCTGCACCCGTTTGAACACCACAGCCTAAGGGGCCCAGTAGCTCAATCGGGGCTGACTTATCTACTTTAATGGTATTACGTTCATAGGCTAACGCGTGGCTAGCAAAAGAGGATTGACCAAAAAAGCTACAACCGACTTCGTCACCAGCATGATCATGAATTGTGCAACTACCGTCAAGAGCACGCCCCATAAAATTGGGGCCGAAAGAATTAGCGCAACTTGTAGGGTCGCCACTGAGACAAGCATCGCATTTACCACAGGTATAAAAAGTCAGTACAACGTGGTCACCAGGGACAACTTTACTAACATTTTTGCCCACTTTTTCTACGATACCTGAACCTTCATGGCCAAATACCATAGGAAGTGGTACCGGGTAGAGTTGATCGCGACAAGTTAAGTCAGTGTGGCACAAACCAACACCAACGATTTTAATTAAAATTTGATCATCAGATGGCTCGGCTAACTCTAAGGTTTCAATTTTGAAATCCCCCTTACCTTCTCGAACCACCGCTGCTTCAATCTTCATACGTGCTCTCCTAAATTGCTTTTAAATTATAAAAAAACAGAGCCTCCTATAGATAGCCCTACGTTTGCACACTATAAAAACATCATCTTTTTCCTTCGTCAAACAATAATTAGGTTAATCGAGACAAATATCATCAAGCATACTTAATTTACCTGTTTATTAGGTTCTAGCAGAAACACTCAAAGCCCAGATTATACCTAGGCTCCCCCATAAACTACTTTAATTAAAGTCCTCTGCTTACTGTTGTGTCATAGTCTGCTTAGTCTTTACCTATAGCGTTACATTGGCCGAACCTTCCCACATATATAAAGAACGCCATACCCTGCTTAAGACATTAACGCTTTTCAGAAGGGTGCTTTACTTCATTTTTTATCCCTAATCATCATGTTTATCTCTAGGGTATTTATTTTAAAGAGGTATTCTTCATATTAATGAGTCACCTAACTTTTAAAGTTGGGCAGCTAATCTAGTTTGAGACAAGCATAACTCAAACTAAAAAACACAGTGACAATGTGTGCTTATCTAAAATGCATAGTTGACCCCAGCATATATTGAACGGCCCATTCCTGGCACAGAAAGCCCCCAATCAACGCCTGTGCCTGACATGGTTTTTCCTTGCCCCATATAAACACCACCTAGAGGATCGTTATAGAACTTGTCAAAGAGGTTTTCAACACCCACATTGACACTGATGTCTTTCCATTTATAACTGCTGCGCAAATTAACCACACCATACGATGAGGTTTTAAGTTCGTTTCTCACATCAGAAACATTATTTTTATCATCCACCAATTCAACTTCAACGGTATTCGTCCAGCTATCCAAGCTTTGAACAACGGCCAGTTTTATATTTAATGGCATGATGTTGTAAAGGTTATCACCCGTTGTCTTATTCTTGCCGCGAACGTAGTTCAATACACCTGTTGCGGTAAAGCGACCATACTCACTACTTTCCGCCAACGGTAAGTAACCAGAAACATCAACACCATACAGACGAGCAGATTGGTTAACAAACTGAAGGTAAACGAATGCATCGGTTGCTGTTTGGTTCGCTACCGTACAAGCCGTGTAACCGGCTGTTGCACTACAACGTGCTGCATCAATATAGTTATCAACATAAGTATAGTAAGGCGTTACTTGGAAGCCCCATTCTTCCTGTGTTGGGTCATGCAAATCAAGTGTTGCACTAATGGTATGGGCGATTTCTGGATCTAATTCAAGATTCCCAACATAGCCATTACCATCACCTGCCATGTTAATCATACGCATCGCCATACCACCTGTTGACCACGTATAGCGTTCGTACAGACTAGCTGAGCGAGTTTTTCTTGCGTAACCAAATTCCATTGTACGTGTTTCGCTGGGGGTGTAACGCGCTAAAAGCGTTAAATCTATATTGTTGTCTGTCGTACTTCTATCTGCTGCATTAAAGGCCGCAGCCTCTGAGGTATACATAGCGTTATAGCCTTGTACTTCACCAGTATCCATCTCTACCCGCTCACCACGAACACCCAGTTGAGTGACCCACTTTTTATTCCATTGCGCCTCCCATTCTGCAAAAAGTGCCGTACGGTCACGCTCACCTTCGTAGATATTCCAAAACGTATCAGGCCACATACCTTTGCCTGATGGTTCCCACCAGTCATCTAAACGATACTCCTGAAACTCTATACCCACTCTAAGAGTGTCCTGCTCTGACAAAGCAATGTCTGCTTTAATGGTGGCACCCGTATTTTCCCCTTCCGTATCCATTGGCATGCCGGCTGCGCAGCCATTCATTCCAGCGCTAGGTATACATCCGATACCATCGGTAACAGGCGCTGTACTATTAGGGCCATACCAGAACAACTTATCATCACCAAACTGCATGGCATGTCGAGTTTTTTCTCGGTAAACACGCGCGTCTAAAGTACCCCAGTCGTACTCGCCTTCATAACTAAAATTGATTTGCTGGCTATCATTCCCCGTCATATCCATGCGCTGATTTGTCCAGCCTTGGTAAGGAATATCTTGCTCTCCATACTTCAACTTCACTAGATGGTTTTCATGCTTCCAAGCTAATGAAATAGATTCGTTTGTTGACTTGTACATGGATGAGCCGACCTCGTCAGCATCTAAATATCCCCGACCTGCCGCTGCTAGACCCGCTGGTTTAAAACTACCGCCCGCATCATAATTATCTGACTTGACCGTTGAGCCCTGATATTTCAGACTCATACTATCACTGGCTATCGTGGCTGAAATATTGCCACCCCGTACGTTGCCGTTACTGCGATAAAAGGCGCCGACTTCCCCTGTTGTTAATAACACCTCATTGTTTGTAGAGAATTTGGGATCGGGTGAATCAACAATAATCGCACCGCCAATACTGTCACCGCCAAAACTAACCGGAGAAATGCCCGCAAATACTTTAGCGCTGCCAACATTGCTCGGATCAATATAAGAGAGCGCTGGGTTCATATGATTGCCACAAGCAGAAATCAAATCCATACCATCCACTTTAATACGAAGACGATCATCTGCAAGGCCATGAATAACGGGAAGGCTTGACACACCACCAGACCCTTGAACACTAAGGCCTGGAATATTACCCAAAAGGCTCGCGGTATCACTAGTAGCAGGCACTAAAGCCTTCAGTTCTTCAACACTAACGCTTGAAGAACTTAATGTATTGCTGCTGGTAATAGGCGACGAAACCACATCCAATGTTGGGAGCGTCACCTCTTCTGCATTTGCCGACACAGCAACAATAACTATTGATAATAAACTTAACTTATACCGTTTCATAAACCCCTTTATTTTGTTTTTTCACAATAAAATAAATTCTACCGCTATATGAAACTGTTGGATTGTGACAAATCGTCGCAGCCAACCATTTAATTAAACTAGGCGTTTATCTGTTTAACAAAGGTGAAAAATCCAGAATCTCTCCGTATTAATAGCTTGCGACAATTTGTCACATTCCCAAATTTAAATGATCACGCTAAACTGTTATTCAACTCTTAGAGCTGAATTGAATGAATTTTTATTTATTTCAATGAAGCACATACCCCTAGGGTATGAAGCAGATCCAAGTTGCCTCCCTTCTTGTGCTGCTTCCTCGACCTCAAATCTACTAAGAGTCCTTTTATCGCCCTCTACACATTAGAGGGCGTTTTTTTGAATACTATGAATGTTTTCTTGCTGCGATTCGCATACGTAATGCGTTTAATTTAATAAACCCTTCCGCATCTTTTTGATTGTACGCACCACCATCATCTTCAAACGTGGCTATGTTTTCATCAAACAAGCTATCGGTTGCTGACTCACGACCCACAACAATCACGTTACCTTTATAAAGTTTCAAACGGATACGCCCATTTACCGTGACTTGAGAGGCATTGATCATTGTTTGCAACATTTCACGCTCTGGGCTCCACCAGTAACCGTTATAAATGAGGCTGGCATAACGTGGCATTAACTCATCCTTTAAGTGAGTGACTTCACGGTCAAGGGTGATTGACTCAATAGCACGATGTGCTTTCAACATAATAGTGCCGCCCGGTGTTTCGTAACATCCACGAGCTTTCATACCTACATAACGATTTTCTACGATATCGGCACGGCCAATGCCATTTGCGCCGCCGACCTTATTCAGCTCGGCTAGAACGGTGGCAGGAGACATCGCTTGCCCATTAATTCCAACAATATCACCCGCTTTATATTCAAGTTCAATGTACGTTGCTTGATCTGGTGCATTTTCAGGTGATACCGACCAACGCCACATATCGTCTTCTGGTTCATTCCATGGGTCTTCTAAAATATCGCCTTCATAAGAAATATGCAGTAAGTTAGCATCCATTGAGTAAGGTGATTTTGTACCTCGCTTCATATCAACCGCAATACCGGCATCCTCTGCATAGGCCATCAATGTATCACGTGAGGTCAAATCCCATTCGCGCCACGGCGCAATAATTTTTATATCAGGTTTCAGTGCGTACGCACCTAGTTCAAAACGCACTTGATCATTACCTTTACCCGTTGCGCCATGTGAAATAGCATCTGCGCCGGTTTCATTAGCAATTTCTATTAAGCGCTTAGAAATAAGTGGACGTGCAATAGAGGTGCCGAGAAGGTATTCTCCTTCATAAATCGTATTTGCTCTAAACATTGGAAAAACAAAGTCACGAACAAACTCTTCTTTCAGGTCATCAATATAAATGTCCTTAATGCCGTAGGACTCTGCTTTTGCACGAGCTGGCTCTACTTCTTCACCTTGACCCAAGTCGGCGGTAAATGTAACGACTTCACAATCGTACACATCTTCTAACCATTTAAGGATAACCGAGGTATCTAACCCGCCTGAATAGGCTAAAACTACTTTATTGACTTCTTGCTTTGACATGAGGGAACTCGCAACTTAAAAAGATTGTGCGAATTATACCCGATAGAATGACCTCTTTGCGCTACCCCGAAATCGAAATATCAACTCGTCTATTTAATTGGCGACCCGTTGGGTACCTGTTACTCGCTGTTGGCCTGCTTTCGCCGTAAGCTTTTGTAATAATTTGATTGGCTTTAACGCCTTTCGATAATAGGTATTTTTTAATAACTTCAACTCGTTTCTTAGAAACGATCATGTTCGCCTGCCGTGGCCCTTCACTGTCGCTGTAGCCTTTCAGCACTAACGTACCGTTTGGTTTTTGTAAGCGCATAAACTCTAATAAATAATCTAATTTTTTATTATCACGTTTATTAAGACTCATTGAGCCCGACCTAAAATAAATATGACTAAACGGCTCTGGCCCTGCCACTTTAAGGCGCACACTACCCTCAGGCGTATCTAGTTCTTCTGGGTCATCTAGCGCGATTATTTGATCTGCTGGCATCCCTTCATTAATTAGGAATTTACGAAGCGATTGAATACGGCGGTCATAAACGCGGCGGCCATCTTTAACAGAAAAACCCTCCGTACCATCAATCAAGTCAATCCTTTCTCCCTCGCCTGCTTCTCTCACGTAGGTCACCGCTTTATTCAACAGTTTTCTATTCTTATGCGTAATGGTCGTACTAAGGTTATCAAATAAAGATAGTTGCTGATGGACGTCTTTCTGGCTAAATGGCAATAAGTTTTGACGACAAGATTCAAACTGTGTCATCACATCTAGGAAGTTTACCGAAGAAACGATGACCTTTATCGGCTCGCTGTGAGTCGCCTTATAACTAAACTCGGGGAAACGACCATTAGATAACTCTTGTAACATTCGCTCAGAGACATTGCTATCTACAACCACTTTTTGCTTTGACGCTTTGACCGTCGCTAATCTCAATGAAGGCACGTCATGCATCCAAAGAGGCGCGACAGAGCTCAACATAGCGGTTTGAATCGGCGGAACATATGATTCAGCTTTTAATACAAAATTAACCCGCTCCCCTGATTTTTGCTCGAAAACACCAATACCATATTGAGGAATAACATGCGTTATATGACAAGCCACTTTGTTCCCTGAGAACGTCCATTGAGAGTCCGTAACCGGTGCTTGATATTGCTGGGCGCAGACAGTCGCACTCATTAGCGCGAGTATTAGTATGAAGAATATTTGAATAATGGCTTTCATACCGCTTGTATCGGCTGGCAAAAGTAAAACTTTATACGTTTTATTAGCTTAAAAATTCATTAACGATAGCCATAAATTCCTCTGGCGATTCAATATGTGGCCAATGACCCGACCTTGCTATTGTTTTAAAATCTGCTGTTGGAAACTTTTCTTCTGTAGCAGCACGGTAACGTGATGCCATATACGTTGATTTACCGCCATTAACAAACAGAGTTTCACCTGTATATTTTTTTCCTGTATCACTGACTGGGAAACCCATAATATCGGGCATATTGTCTTCAATACTAGCAAGGTTTATGCGCCATTGATAACCACCTGATGTGTTTGTAACCAAGTTTTGCAGTAAGAATTGCCGCAAGCTTGGCGTACTCAGCTTTTCAGCTAAGTACTTATCTGCGTCTTTTCTTGAACCCACACTGTCTAGTGGCACGTGATATAAACCAACTAGGACATCGTCAAAATTGTGCGTATAAGCCACCGGTGCTATATCCACAATAACCAGTTTACTAACCTTTTCTGGCCATGACGAGGCAAACTGCATAGCCACTTTACCGCCCATACTATGCCCAAGCACTATCGCATCGTCTAACTTATTTAGCGCCATAAACGCCAACACATCCTTCGCCATCGACGAATAACTCATCTCATCCGCATGTGGCGATAAGCCATGATTACGCAAGTCTAGTGTATACACGGTATAACGGTCTGCTAACTGCCTAGCAATACCCTGCCAATTACGCGCACTGCCAAACAGGCCGTGCAAAATAATGAGCGGCTGACCTGTCTCTCCATGTTTTGTGGAATTTAAAGCAATATCCATCACTAAAGTGCCAGGTTATTTTTTCTTAATATATAAATCTGTAATAGAGCCTGCTTGCATTTCTGCCGCAAAACATAAGGTTTCAGATAAGGTCGGGTGAGGGTGAATAGTCAAGCCCATATCGTCAACATCCGCCCCCATCTCCAAGGCCAAAACGGCTTCGGCAATCAACTCGCCTGCGTTAGTGCCGACAATACCTGCACCTAAAATTCGCTTTGTTTCCGGGTCCCAAAGAATTTTAGTCAGGCCTTCATCGCGACCAATACTTAACGCACGGCCACTCGCCGCCCATGGGAAGACTGATTTTTCGTATTTAATTCCATCCGCTTTTGCATTTGTTTCGGTTAGCCCCATCCATGAAATTTCAGGATCGGTATACGCTACCGATGGGATGGTCATTGGGTCAAACGCTGCTTTTTCACCGGCAATTACCTCAGCCGCTACTTTTGCTTCATGAACGGCCTTGTGCGCCAACATCGGGTTTCCAACAATATCGCCAATGGCAAAAATGTGTGGCACATTCGTTCTCATTTGCTTATCTACTGCAATAAAACCACGTTCATCTACGTTAACACCGGCGTTATCAGCTGAAATTAAAGCACCATTCGGGCGCCGGCCAACTGACAATAAAACTCGATCGTAAACCGCTGACTCTGGCACACCCTCGCCTTCAAAACTTACTTTTAATCCTTCATCTGTTGACTCTATAGCGGTTACTTTTGCTTTTAAATAAATATGTTCAAGCTGTTTAGATAAACGTTTATGTAAGGGTTTAACAAGATCTTTATCGCAGCCTGCTACTAATTGATCCATCAATTCAATCACGCTGATTTTTGAACCCAAAGCGTGGTACACCGTCGCCATTTCAAGGCCAATAATGCCACCACCAATCACCAACATCGTTTCAGGTACGTCTGCTAATGCCAATGCGCCTGTTGAGTCCATCAAGCGATTATCGTCATAAGGAAAACCAGGGATTTTAACTGGCTGTGAACCCGCGGCAATAATGGCATTGTCAAACGATATTGTTTGCTTTACACCTTCATTGTCAACAACAACAGAATGACTTGATACGAAGTTTGCGTAACCCGTCACGACGGTTACATTTCGCTGTTTTGCTAAACCAGCTAAGCCGCCCGTTAGTCGCTGGATGATTTTTTCTTTATTGCCACGGATACCGTCAATATCTAATTTGGGTGGCTCAAAAGTGACGCCATGAGCTGACATGTCTGCTGCTTCATGAATAACCTGTGCTTGGTGTAGCAAGGCTTTAGATGGAATACAACCGACGTTCAAACAAACGCCACCTAATGAAGAGTAACGCTCTATAAGAATAACTTTTTTGCCTAAATCAGCCGCGCGAAAAGCCGCCGTATACCCACCTGGTCCTGCGCCCATCACTAATACTTCTGCGTGCAAGTCAGCGCTTTTACTTGAAGCAACTGATGGGGTTGAAACAGAAGCTCCCACTGGAGTGTCGTCACTCGCTGCTCGAGTCTGCTTAGGTATAGCTTCTGAACTTTCTAGCCTTACCAACAAATCACCTTCGACGACTTTATCGCCCAACGCAACCATTATTTCTTTAACGACTCCCGCTGACGTACTTGGAATATCCATCGACGCTTTGTCACTTTCCAAGGTTAAAATACTGTCCTCGACTGCAACGCTATCGCCTACTTCGACATTAATATCAATCACTTCCACACCGTCGTCAAACTCACCGATGTCAGGAACATTTATATCTATTAAATTAGCCATCTTGCCTCCTACAACAACACGCGACGGATATCATTTAGATACCCTGATAGCGCCACCATAAAGGCCGCCGCATCAGCACCATCAATCACCCGATGATCGTATGTCATGTCCAATGGCAACATTAGCCTTGGCACAAATTCTTTACCGTCCCAAACAGGCTGAATATCCGCACGTGTGGCTCCCAATATAGCCACCTCAGGTGCATTTACTATAGGTGTAAACGAAGTACCACCAATGCCACCCAAACTTGAGATAGTCATACAGGCACCCTGCATTTCTTTTGGCGATAGCTTGCCATCTCTCGCTTTTTTACTGATCACACCCATCTGTTCAGCCAAGTCAAAAATATTGGTTTTATCAACATCTTTAAAGACCGGTACAACAAGACCATTTGGTGTCGCCACGGCTATGCCAATGTTGTAATATTTTTTGTAAATCAGACTGTTACCATCTGCTGATAAAGAAGCATTAAATTGGGGGAATTCCTTTAACGCCGCCACTAAGGCTTTCATGATAAACGCTAAGAACGTCACTTTAACACCACGTTTTTCTGCATCCGCTTTTAACGATTTTCGAAATGCCTCCATCTCGGTAATATCAGCTAACTCATGATGCGTCACCATGGGAACATTCAGCCAAGCTCGTGTCAGGTTAGTACCCGTTAGTCGCTTAATCTTGCTGAGTGGCTTTTCCTCAATCTCACCAAATTTTGTAAAATCTACGGTTGGAATAGGCGGTATACCTGAGCCTGATGACCCAGTTGGCGCTGATGCTCCCGATATCATTTTCTTAACGTGATTCTTAATATCTTCTTTTAGAAGCCGCCCTTTAGGCCCAGAAGCTATTGTGACAACTGACAAATCAACACCCAACTCTCTTGCAAATTTACGAACAGCAGGACTCGCATGAATCTTCCCCCCTGGTTTAGACATAACAGGTGTCGAAGCAACACTCGCAACCGATGCCGCTTTTGGAGAAGCCTTCGCTGGCATTTTTTCTGCTGGTTGAGGCGCTGGCGTTAAATTATTAACAGCGGGTTCCGCTGCACTCGTTTGCCCCGATAAAACAATAATTAAGCCACCTTCTGAAACTTGATCACCAACAGCAACTTTAATATCTTTAATTGTTCCTGCGGCTGTTGATGGAATTTCCATACTGGCCTTATCACTTTCTAGGGTCAGTAACGCTTGTTCTTGTTCTACCACATCGCCGACAGCAACGTTCACCTCGATCACTTCGACTGAGTCAAAGTCACCAATATCTGGGACATAAATATTAATATCTTCAGCCTGCTTCTCGTCAGCCACCTTTGGCGCAGTTTCTTGAGTCACTGGGGCAGGCGCAATTGCTGGCGCATCTGCCTGTTTTAAACGAACAACCACTGTACCTTCAGCTACTGAGTCTCCTACGGAAACTAAAATCTCTTCAACTATGCCTGCTGATGATGATGGTATTTCCATACTAGCCTTATCGCTTTCAAGTGTCAGCAAGGCCTGCTCTACTTCAACTGTATCACCAACCGCGACGAGCACTTCAATCACTTCGACCGCATCAAAATCACCAATATCTGGAACCGCTACTTCTATTAAATTACTCATTAAATTCTCCTGTCACACGCTCTAAACTAACCATGGCGCAGGTTTTGAAGCGTCTAAACCATATTTATCTATGGCTTGCTCAACCACAGCTACTTCAATTTCGCCTAAATCTGCCAATGCACTTAGTGCCGTAACGGTTACGTAATAGCGATCTACTTCAAAGAAACGACGAAGATTCTCACGTGTATCTGAACGCCCAAAACCATCGGTTCCTAAGATAGAACAGTGTTTACGAATAAAGGGACGAATTGAATCGGCTAATAAGCGAACATAATCTGTTGATACGATAACCGGACCTTGGCGCTCATTTAAACAGGCTGAAACATAAGGTATTTGTTTTTCTTGTGTCGGCTTCAAACGATTTTCGCGCTCACACGCTTGTCCTTCACGCGCCAGCTCGGTAAAGCTTGTACAGCTCCATAAGTCTGACTCAACACCCCAATCGGCCCGTAGTAATTCAGCCGCCGCTATCACTTCATTAAAGATAGTGCCAGAGCCTAACAACTGAACTCGTAACTGACTTTTTTCTGCGCCTTCTTTAAATAAATACATCCCTTTAATAATGCCATCTTCCGCACCTTCTGGCATGGCAGGGTGAGCATAGTTTTCATTCATCACCGTTAGGTAGTAAAAAACGTCTTCTTGCTCTTGGAACATCCGCTTTAAGCCATCATGTGTGATGACCGCTAATTCATAATTAAACGTTGGGTCGTATGAAATACAGTTTGGCACAGACGATGCCCATAACAAACTATGCCCATCCTCATGTTGCAGACCTTCACCATTCAGCGTCGTTCGCCCTGCAGTTCCACCCAACAAAAAGCCGCGCGCACGTTGGTCCGCTGCTGCCCAGATTAGATCACCAATACGCTGGAAGCCGAACATCGAATAAAAGATATAGAATGGAATCATTGGTACATCGCTGGTTGAATATGACGTACCCGCCGCGATCCAATCACACATGCCGCCCGCTTCATTAATACCTTCTTGCAACACTTGGCCATTTTTATCTTCTTTGTAGAACATCAGCTGATCTGAGTCTTGTGGCGTGTACAACTGCCCTACTTGCGACCAAATACCTAACTGACGAAACAAACCCTCCATGCCAAATGTCCGCGACTCATCTGGCACGATAGGCACAATACGCTTACCAATTTCCTTGTCTTTCAACAGAATATTTAACAACCGAACAAAGGCCATTGTTGTAGAGATTTCGCGCCCTTCTGAGGTGCCTTTCAACATCGGCTGGAATACTGATAAATCCGGTATTTTCAATGAGTCAGACTTTTCACGACGCGCAGGGAGGTAGCCACCCAAATCTGCACGTTTTTTCTTCATATATGTTTGCTCTGGCGATCCGTCAGGAAAGGTTAAATAAGCGAGGTTATCAACATCTTCATCTGAAATAGGCAAATCAAACTTATCTCTAAAATGAAGTAAGGACTTATGGCTCATTTTCTTTTGTTGGTGAGTCGTATTTTGCGCCTCGCCCGACTCGCCCATGCCATAACCCTTAATGGTTTTAGCTAAAATAACGGTTGGTTTTTCTAATTCTTTACACGCCGCTTCATAGGCTGCATATACTTTTGAGGGATCATGTCCGCCTCTGTTTAAGTCCCAAATATCTTTATCTGAGTAATCAGCGACCATCGCTTTTAATTCAGGTGTATTAAAAAAGTTTTCTCGAACATATGCGCCATCTTTGGCCTTCATCGTCTGATAATCACCATCAACACAATTCATCATTCGGCGGCGAAGATGCCCTTCTGTGTCGCGCGCTAATAACGCATCCCAACGATTGCCCCAAATAACTTTAATAACATTCCAGCCCGCCCCTCTAAATTCAGACTCTAGCTCTTGAATGATTTTTCCGTTTCCTCGAACAGGGCCATCAAGGCGCTGCAAATTACAGTTAATAACAAACACAAGATTGCCTAATTTTTCACGCCCAGCCATACCGATAGCACCTAAAGATTCCGGCTCATCTGTCTCGCCATCACCCAAAAATGCCCAGACTTTTCTATTGTCTGTTTTTGCAAAACCACGATCTTCAACGTACTTCATAAAACGCGCTTGATAAATCGCCATAATAGGGCCTAGGCCCATCGAAACAGTCGGGAATTGCCAAAAGTCTGGCATCAACCAAGGGTGTGGGTAAGAAGAAAGCCCGCCACCATCAACTTCTTGACGAAACCCGTCCATTTGTTCTTCAGTCAACCGTCCCAACATAAAAGCCCGAGCATAAATACCGGTCGCAACATGACCCTGCACATACACCAAGTCACCTCCGTGTGTTTCACTCGCCGCGTGCCAGAAATGGTTGTAGCCTACGTCATATAAAGTAGCTGATGAAGCAAAGCTGGCAATATGCCCACCAACATTGGTATCCTTATTAGCTCGCAGCACCATCACCATCGCATTCCAACGCACGTATGATCGTATTTTATGTTCTAAAGACGTATCTCCAATATATTGCGCCTGTTGCGGAACACTAATAGTATTGACATAAGCTGTACTGGCGCTAAACGGAATATCTGCCCCAGCAAGCCGGGCCTTTTCAATTAACGTTTCAAGCAAAAAATGCGCCCTGTCTTCCCCCTCATGCTCTATCACCGCCTCAAGTGCTTCGAGCCACTCTTTTGTTTCCTGCGGATCGGTGTCATTTGCATTGAAGGTGGAAGGAAATTGATCGACAGACATACTTACTCCAGTGTGTATTAAATGTTAAAAAGGTTTAGGCTTGGCATTTCCACAATAGCTCTATTCTGAACTATACTATTTAGCAATTCATAAATAAAAACCAGCTAAATAACCAGATGAGCCGTTACACAGAACTCTACCTATATTTTTAGCATATACCAATGGTTACTTGAAATCTTTTGATAAAAAAACGTTAAAACCAATGAAAAAAAACAACCTTTTAATATTAAGCATTGTCTTCTTTATATTTTCTAATTCAGCGATGGCTGGAAAATTATACAAATGGGTAGATAAGAATGGAAAAATATCTTTTTCTGACAAAGTTCCACCTGAAGAATCAAGGAGAGAACGCGAAGAGTTAAATCAAGAAGGCCGCACCATAGCCGTAAAAGATGCCGCTAAAACCCCTGAAGAAATTCAGCAGTTGAAAAAAATTGCTGCTTTACAAGAAACGCAAAAAGACCTACTACAGTCTCAATTAGCAAAGGATGCTGCCTTACTGAAAACTTATCGTACTGAAGAAGACATAGATACGTTGGCAAAAAGTAAATTTGAGATGCTTGATTCACATATTTCTATCGCCAGTGGGCAATCTGAAACCCTGAGAAAGCAACTGATTCTCCATCAAAAAGCCGCTGCAAATTTTGAACGCGCCGGAAAAGCAATTCCACAAAAGAACATTTCAAACATTGATCTAGCCCAAAAACAGTTCAATAAGAACCAACAAGAAATAACTGAATTTGAGTCGCAAAAATTACAACTAAGTCAACAGCTCATTTCCGACAAGCGTCGATTTAACACTTTGAAAAAACAAACAGGAGAAAGTCCTAAAATTCACAATGAGACCATACCAAGCCTTTTACTAGGTGAATTAAGCTGTCAAGAAAAATCGTGCGACCCTTTATGGGAGCGCGCCATTTCGTTTATCACCAAAGCAGGCAGTAAAATAATCTACCGCTCAGAAACACTTATCCTCACTAAAACACCCAAACTTAGCAAAGATAGAGGGCTTTCTTTAACTAGGATCAACAACGAGCAACAGACAAGCATCATTCTAGATATTCGTTGCGCTGACTCAAAAGGCGGAAAAGAAACGTGTAAAAATGAACAGACCACTCAACTCGTAGAAAGCTTTAATCAGCTAGCTGATTAACTTCTAACCAGTAAGGTCCCCATTCCCTTATCCGTTAATAACTCTAGTAAAACAACGTGTGGAACGCGCCCATCAATGATGTGGGCGCTATTAACTCCCCCATTTAACGCATCCATCGCACATTGAATTTTTGGCAGCATACCACCAAAAATTGTCCCATCATCGATAAGGTCATTGACTTGAGCAATCGACAGCCCTGTTAATAATTCACCTTCTTTACTCAGCAAACCTGAGGTATTAGTCAATAACAAAAGCTTTTCAGCACCCAATATTTCTGCCATTTTACCAGCCACTAAATCAGCATTAATATTATAAGAAGCACCGTCCTTACCGACACCAATTGGGGCAATCACAGGAATAAAATCGCCTTGAACCAACATATCAACAACGGCTGGATCAATGCTCTCGACATGACCAACATGCCCCATATCTATTAACTCTGAAGCCTCTTCTGAAGCCGCTTGCTGATCAGAAATTTTCTTAGCACGAATCAAATCACCATCTTTACCCGTTAAACCTACTGCCGAACCACCGTGTTGGTTAATTAGGCTAACAATTTCCTTATTGACTAAACCACCAAGGACCATTTCAACAACATCCATCGTGTCGCTATCGGTAACACGAATACCATCAACAAATTGGCTTTTCATCCCTAGTTTTTCTAGATGACGGCCAATTTGTGGCCCGCCACCATGAACGACAACTGGGTTTAAACCGACTTGCTTTAACAACACGATGTCTCGCGCAAAACCGCTTTTTAATTCTTCGTCCACCATCGCGTTTCCACCGTACTTAATGACGATGGTTTTACCTGAAAATTTCTGAATATAGGGAAGCGCCTCGCTAAGAACACGTGCCGTTTCGATTGGGTCAATTTTGTTATTTTCCATAATGCTATTAAACTCTAATGACTAGATAGTATGGCTAAAAGGGTAACGCAATACTGTCGTTAATTTTCAACATTTGCTCTCTAAATACATCCTTAATACGGTCTAGCGCGACCTCATCATCCGCCTCAAATCGTAATACTAACGATGGCGTTGTATTAGATGCCCTCACCAAACCCCAACCGTCTTTAAACTCGACACGTACGCCATCGATTGTAATCACATTGGCATCTTCAAATATTGCTTGTGACTGTAATTGCTCTACAAAGATAAAGTTTTCACCCTCTTCCAAGCTAACGTTTAACTCTGGCGTACTAACGCTATCAGGCAAATCGGCAAAAATTTCGGCTGTTGACCTAAACTCCGCCGTTAAAACTTCTAACAATCGTGCCGCGGTATACAAGGCATCATCGAAGCCAAACCAACGCTCTTTGAAAAAGATATGGCCACTCATTTCACCGGCAAGCTCAGCATTAGTTTCTTTCATTTTGGCCTTAATGAGCGAATGCCCAGTTTTCGACATGATCGGCTTACCGCCATGCTTCGCGATTACTTTCGCCAAGTTCCGTGTGCATTTAACATCATAAATAATGTCCGCTCCTGCTTGCCTAGACAACACATCGATTGCATATAACATCATTTGCCTATCCGGCCAGATAACATTACCATCCGAATCGATCACACCTAGACGGTCGCCATCGCCATCAAACGCTAGACCTAGCTCAGCCTCTTCTTCACGGACTTTATCGATCAACTCTTGCAAGTTTTCAGGCTTACTTGGGTCAGGGTGGTGGTTTGGAAAATTACCATCAATATCACAATACAAAGGAATTATTTCACAACCCAATGTCGATAGCAGCATCGGTGCAGCCTCTCCCGCCACACCATTGCCACAATCGACCACGACTTTCATCATTCGTCCTAAACGAACGTCACTGGTAATAGCTCCAATATATTCAGGCAACATCATTTCCTCTTGGTAAGAACCTTCACCACTTTCAAAGTCTTCTTGCAAAATGCGCTGGTAAAGCTGTTGAATCGCGTCGCCCGATAAGGTATTGCCCGCGATAACAATTTTTAAGCCATTATAATTCGCCGGGTTATGGCTACCGGTAATCATCACCCCCGATTGAGTATCTAACTGATGGGTTGCAAAATACAACACCGGTGTCGGCACTTGCCCAATATCGATCACGTTACAGCCAGTTGATTGGATACCCTTAGATAATGATTCACTGAGCCTTGGACTATGCAATCGTCCATCGCGTGCAATGGCTATCGTCTTTTGACCCACGCTTAACGCCTGACTGGCTATCGCACGCCCAATCAAGAAAACACCTTGCTCCGTTAATGTTTCATCAACAATGCCACGAATATCATAAGCCCTAAAAATGGACTGCGGCACATCCATCTGCGTCACCACTTCAATCCCCGTGTCTTCCATAAAGATAGGACTCGTGGTTGGTTCTTTCTTATGTTCAACATTTTCTTTTATAGTTTCCGCTATTTTTTTATGATCTAGCTCACCATCTTCTGTCAAAAAAACGAGTTCTTCCACAACCGCCATAGGTTCTTTTTCCACTTTAGCCTTCCTTGTCTTTATCGATTTACCCAATTTTTCGCGTTTCTCTTTATCAGTTACGACAGCGATTAACCCACTCAATATTAAAATAACCACTAACAAGCTAATCACATACGTCCTTAACTCACCTACCGTGATAGGAGCTTGTACCATTTGTGTCCTAATAACTATTCGCCAACGCGTACCCACTATTTGAGTACTATCTAAGTTCTCACCGTTTTGATGAGAAGCAGCGCCAATACTCGAGATTTTTAAGCCCCCCTGCTTTAGTTCTAGCCAACCACCCCGCTCATTACCCAAGACGGATTTAAACGCACTCTGCAAAGCAGCCACATCAAAACTAGCCAACATTACTGCCCTTAATTCATCTCCGTCTATAACAGGCGCAGCAACAGCTATATGACGATCATCACTACCCATCATATGCACTTCTGGCATTTGTATTTTATTAGACGCCTCCACTAGTCTAACAAGATCCAAACCTGCATAACCTAACGGTGGTTTAACCACTGTATCAACGTGCATTACGCCTGGCCGAACAACTCGCAGCATCGTCATCTCATCAAGCGATGACTGATGCTCAATAACCCAGTTTGCAAGTGCTTGCTCATTATCATTTATGCTCGCCAGCAAGGCTGGATCGTGCGCCAAGCTTTCTACGGCTCGTCTCCAACTCAGTACTTTTGCAGACAACGCATCACTGGCCTTTTTCACATCTGTCATTAGCCGCTCAGCATGCTCAATATTTTGTTGATCAATTTGCTTAAGGTATACATAACATCCACCACCCGCCGAGATGACCAGCAACATTAATACCAGTGTTATTTTTTTCACCATCCGCTTACCCTTTTCCTGTATGCCCAAATCCACCCTCACCACGATGGCTATCGTCAAAACTACCAACCTGTTCAAACTCAACTTGTTCCACGGGCACAAACACTAGCTGTGCAATACGGTCACCAACATCAATATTGAACGCTGTCTGCCCACGATTCCAACACGAAACAAACAGCTGACCCTGGTAATCAGAATCGATTAACCCGACCAGATTGCCTAATACAATACCGTGCTTATGCCCCAGACCTGACCTAGGTAAAATAACGGCCGCTAAAGTTGCGTCGTTAATGTGTATCGCCATACCCGTTGGGATTAATTTTGTCTCACCTGGCTTAAGCAGTAACGGCTCATCTAGGCACGCCCGTAAATCTAACCCTGCCGATCCTTCGGTTGCATATTCTGGTAACGGAATAGATTCCCCCAAGCGGCTATCTAATAATTTAAATTGTATTTTTTTCATGATATCTTTTTGCTATTAATGCCACTAATTCTCGAGCTAATTCAGGCTTAGGCATGCTCTCAAGCTCCTGAAAGCCATTTTCCCAATAGACCGATAGAGCGTTGTATTCGCTGTTAAACCCACCACTGTCTCGACCAATCCAATTCGCCGCGATCATATCAAGCGACTTTCTCTCTAGCTTGTCTTTTGCGTACACTTCCAAATTATCTGTTTCTGCAGCAAAACCCACACAAAATGTTGACTCATCTTCGGTTGCAACATTGGTCAAAATATCAGTTGTTTTAACCAGCGTTAATTGCATTTCTGATGCGCTTTTCTTTATTTTATTGTCTGCAATTTCAACCGGCGTATAATCTACTACAGCAGCTGATGCGATAAAAATATCGGCTTGTTTAGACTTTGACATGACCGCTTTTGCCATCTCATTTGCACTGATAACATCAATGCGTTCTACACCTGAAGGCGTTGGAATATGCACAGGTCCAGCCACTAACGTGACATGCGCGCCCGCTTCTACACAAGCTTGCGCCAATGAAAACCCCATCTTGCCCGAACTATGATTACTAATATAACGAACTGGATCAATGGCCTCTCTCGTTGGACCTGCATTTAATAATACATTCAACCCCGCCAACTCGCCTGTCTGAAAATGTTCTGCCACTGCGTCAGCTAACGCTTCTGGCTCAAGCATCCGCCCCATGCCCACTTCTCCACATGCTTGAACACCTTCAGCTGGGCCAAGAATAATCACACCTTGAGATTCAAGCTGGCGAATATTTTTTTGTGTATTCAAGTCATCAAACATCGCTCTATTCATCGCAGGCGCCAACATCACCGTCTTCTCCGATGCCAATAAAAGCGTTGTTAATAAATCGTCCGCCATGCCTGATGCAAAACGTGCAATAAAGTCTGCACTAGCGGGTGCTACCAATATAACATCTGCCCAGCGCGCCAGATTTATATGCCCCATACCAGCCTCTTCTTCAGCATCGAGCAGCTGGGTATGCACCGGCGAACCCGATAAGGCTTGGAAGGTTAATGGCGTAATAAATTCGGTGGCGGCAGGTGTCATCACGACGCGAACTTCCGCACCCATTATTTGGCATTGACGTAGAATCTCCGCCGCCTTATAAGCCGCTATTCCGCCTGTCACACCCAGTAATACGCGCCGATGCTGTAATTTATTCACGTTAAACTTTATTTATTGATAAATTCAACATCATATTATGTCATACAACAGAGCAAGAGCTTTAAACCGAATGCACTTCGGCTCCCCTATTTTAGCCACAGCGCCCTAAAGCTGAACAAACATGCTGTAAACAACACTAAAACCAACGATCATTATGTTCTTTTAACACCCCAGTAAAGAATAAGCGTTTCGCGCAAGCGTCTCAATGTATACTCTATATCGCACGCTATTAACGTTATCAAGGATTGATTATGTCTATTACAGATTGGCCAGAGCAGGAACGGCCGCGCGAAAAGCTACTGAATCGAGGCGCTTCTTCTTTATCTGATGCCGAGCTTCTGGCTATTTTTTTACGTACCGGTACACAAGGCGTTACAGCTGTCGATTTATCACGCCTTCTACTAAAGCAATTCGGTTCACTCAATGCGTTAATGCACGCTAAGCAAGCTGAATTCTGCACTGGTCATGGCCTAGGTAGCGCCAAATATGCGCAATTACAAGCCGTACTAGAAATGGCCCGTCGTTATCTAAAGGAAAATATCAGCCACGAAAGCATTCTCAATAACCCTGAAGATACCAAGCGATTTTTAAAAAGTCAGTTAGCCCACCAACAACGCGAAGTCTTTGCATGCCTCTATTTAGACTCCAAACACCATGTTATTGCATTTGAAGAACTCTTCTTCGGCACGATTGATAGCGCAAGTGTTCACCCAAGGGAAGTTGTTAAAAGCACATTGCAACATAATGCATCTGCCGTCATTTTTGCTCACAACCACCCATCTGGCAACACAACTCCTAGTCAAGCAGATATAGATATTACCCAGCAGTTAATTAAGGCATTAAGTTTGATTGATATTCGCGTGTTGGATCATTTAATCATCGGCAAAGGGAATGCTACTTCACTTGCTGAACTAGGCCATATTTAACTCATTTTACAAGGCCCCATTGAAGCTTAAAATTTAGGTTTTTCTTTACTCGATGAATTTATTCTGGTATAAATTCGCACCGTTTCGCAGTAAGCTGCTAATCAATTAAATTTAATAGAGGTTTTATCATGTCTAAAGTATGCCAAGTCACTGGCAAGCGCCCAATGTCGGGAAACAATGTTTCTCACGCGAAAAATAGAACGCGTCGTCGTTTTGAGCCTAACCTTCACCACCATCGTTTTTGGGTAGAGAGTGAGAATCGCTTTGTTCGTTTACGCGTTTCAGCAAATGGCATGCGTACAATTGACAAAAATGGCATTGACGCTATTTTGGCTGACATTCGCTCACGTGGCGAAAAAGTTTAAGGACTGAAAAATGAGAGATAAAATCAAATTAGTTTCAAGCGCTAAAACAGGTCACTATTACACAACGACCAAAAACAAACGTAATATGCCAGAAAAAATGGAAATCAAAAAATTTGATCCAACCATTAGACAGCATGTTATGTACAAAGAAGCTAAAATAAAATAGCGTTTAGCTACTCAGCTTAAGCTTCCATGCAGGCAATAATCTGTTAAAGAGCATTTAAAAAGCCCGTCAAATTGACGGGCTTTTTTCTATATCAAGTAAAGCGATATAAGACATTCCGTCTTTTTCAATAAATCGTAACGCCTTTAAAAATTTCCCAGTACAGGGCCCCGCAAAACACTCTCCATTCTGTGTTTTAAACATCGCACCGTGAATAGAGCATTGAATATATAAGCCAGCCCTCGTCAAGAATTGATCTGGTGTCCAATTCAATGGAGCCCCTGTATGGGGACAACTGTTCTTGTAAGCTCGCAACGTCATATCTTTCTCACGCAACAGAAAACCACTACAAGCGCCCCTATCCCCCAGATCGACCTCAAACGCTCTAGAGCTTAAGCATGCAAGCGTTTCAACCTCTACTGCTTGCACATACTTGTCACCATCAACCTCTATTATTTCCACCAGCCCTTTTTCTTTTCTTGAGGCGGCTCATCAGGCAAGACTTCTTGATTCGCCAAAGTTTGCATGGATAATATTTTTTTCTTCAATGCTAAATTCATTTTCTCGCTATTTTGTACTTTCAACTGCATCGCTTGAATATCTTTTTCTGTTTGCTCTCTTACTAAGTTTAACTCTGATTGAAGCGCCTTTATCTCATCGGTCTCCACTTCACTATAATCGTCGTCAGCATCTACAGCGGCAGATTCCATTTTAATCTCTAAATCAAGCAACATAGTCGATGCTTCATTTAATTGCTTTTCTAGTTCTTTTATTCGAGCCTGATCTAAACTACTGTCGGTATTTTTAGTCGCGGCTCTTTGCGCGTCTTTAAGGTTACGGCGTAAATCATCGCTTTCATCAGTCATCACTTTTAATTTATCTGCAAGTTCAACCTTTGCTTTCGCTTCTGCCTCGCAAGCGCTCATCGCTTCATTCAACTGCTTCAACGACTGCTTAGTTTCATTCTGCGCAGCTAATAACTGCTCTGTTAACTGAACGACCTTTTCATTACCACCTTTTCCAACATCTGCAATGACTCGCTCTTTTTCCTCTTCGAGTTGCTGCAACGATTGTTCTAACTCAGTGATTTTTTGCTCAAGAGCTTGTACAACCACACTATCTGATAATTTACCTTGTTCAAGCTCCTCTAATTGAAGCAACAGCGCTTCTTTTTCAGAAACAGCAGAAGATAAGCTCGCCTCTGTTGCTTGGAGGCTATCACCTAATACACGAACTTCTTTCTCATATTGCTGACAGCTATCGCCCAACTCAGCCAACTGTTCATTCAATAAACGAGTTTCAGCCTGTTGCTCCGATGATAACGCCTCTAAAGCACTTGATAGCTCATTACAACGCAGCTCAGCTTTTTCAGTAGCAACACATGACTCTTCAAACAAGTTTTTAGATTCAGCTAACGCTTCCTCAAGTTCTATTTTAACGTCTACAAACGTATCAAGTTTTGCCTGATTTGACTCAATAACTTTTTTAAATCCAGCTGATTCAGTACGCGCTTCATCTAACTGCGCTAATAATGCTTTTTGATCTCCTGTTGATGCTGACAAGATGGTTTCCGCATCCATTAGTTTTTGCTGCAATACCTTATTATCTGCATGTGCTGACGCAAGCTCTTCATTGCTAGATAAATTCTCACCGTTGACCCGCTCAAGTTCACTCTCAAGCCCGCTCACTTGGTTGGCATGTTTTTCTTCTACCTGCTTTAAACGCTCAATCGACGAACCCTCTAATGCAACAAGCTGTTCTTTCGATTGTTCAAGGGCAGCCACCCAATTAACCCGCTCTTCCTCTCTTTCTTTATTCCCCTCATCAACTTTTTGTTGTGCTTGAGCCAATTGCTCTTTCAGTTGCTGCCGTTCGCCCAAGTCATTATCAACCTGAGCTTGCAGCGCCAACAGCGCCTGCCCAGCCAATTCTTTTTCGGACTCAACACTTTCTAGCGTCAATTCAACCGTTGATTTAGCATCCTTAGTCGCCGCTAGATCACTTTCTATCTTGGCAAGTTGTTGTTGATGCTGCTGAACAGCTATCGCCTGCTCCTCAGATAACTGTTTAAGTACCGCTTCTGTTTCTTCAAAACGGGCGTTAGCTTGTAGCAGCGATTCGCTTAATTCCGCTTTCTCTTCATCGCCTTCTTGGCGAACAAGTTCTAACTCCTCTTGTACTTGGGTTAACTTCTCATTAAGTTCTCGCCGATCATCTAACCCCGCTTCTAACTGTGCTTCCAACTCTAATAATTTTTGTTGGGCATGCACCTGTTCGTTTGTTACGTTATCAAGCTGTTTTTCTACCTCTCGCTTACTCTCTAACACGCTAGTTAGTTTATTATCAGAGTCTGTGAGTCGCTGTGTTAACTCACTTTCAACGGTGGCTTTACCAGAATTTATTTCGTTTAGCGAAGCCTGTAAACGTTTCACTTGCTCACTCAGCTCTTCTGACTCTTGCTCAAGTTTTTGAACCTGAGCATCTGATTGCCTCAACTCTTCAGCTGATTTTTCTAATGCCTTTTCTGCTTTTTCATTCTGCTGTTTTAGGCTATCAGCTTGAGTTAAAGCCGCCTGCTCATCGCTTTTCAAGCGGTTGATTGATTCTAGCGCCTCATTCAACCGCTTTTCTAATTCCGAGCGCTCTGCCGACAGGCTAGTCAACTCATCATCAGACTGCTCTAACTTCTTCTTTAAAACGGCACGCTCGTCATTGATGGAAGCCAGTTTCTCACCCGAATCAGCAAGCGCAGCTTCTTTTTCTGCCAATGACGATGCAAAATCTGATTGTTGCTGCTCAAGCGTCGTGATATTGGCCTCAGCCGCATTTAATTGCCCCGTAAAGGCGTCAATTTCGGCATTCTTTTCAAGAACTATCGATTCAGCATTTTTGTTTTTTTCTTTTAAAGACTCAATTTGGGTTTTAAACTCGCGAACACTGCCTACTTTCTCTTCTAAATTTATTGTTTTTTCGGCTAACTCTTGCTTCAAACCCCTCAATTCGTTTTCCAACTTTTCGGCACGGGCCTCCGATTCAACCTTAAGTGCTTCGATTGCCTTTTTTTCGCTCTCTTTCACTTGCTCAAGCTCAGCCGTTAGCTCAAGTAGGTTTTTCTCCTGAATTACTTTTGATTGCTCGGCATCCGCTAAACTTGAACGCAACTCGTACAGATCAGCATTGAGCTCACTAATTCGCGTTTCTTTTTCTGAGACACCTAAACTTAAATCCTGTACAGATTGCTCTATTTGCTGCTCAAGCAACAATTTAGACTGAGACAACTGGTCAACTTCACGTCTTGCTTCTTCAGCACTCGCGTTTATTGATTCTTTTTGACTAACAAGGTTAGCCACTTCTTGCTTAGCCGCGAGTAATTGCTGACCAAGCTTATTAACCGCTTCCTCTTTTTCCTTTTCAGTATTTGCTAATGCCGATTTAAGCGTTATTAACTCGTTATCTTTTACGGAAACATCCGCATTCAAAACGTCAAATGATTCATGAAATTGATCAATCTCAGTTTGCAGTGCTGCACTTTTTTCTCGCTCAAGCGCTAGCAGTTGACCTATTTCTATTTCACGCTTTTCACCGTGACTACGAATAGCCTCAAGTTCATCCGCAAATGTTTGAGAGGACATTTGCAGTTCTGAGACTAAATTGGATTGCTGCTCATATTGTTGCTGGAGACTATTTCGCTCTATAGTAAGCGTGTTAATCTTCTCGTTGGACTGCGCACAAAGCTTTTCGAGCTCTATTATTTTGCTTTGCTCAGCCTTCGTGTTTGCAACTGGGATCGTTGTCACATCAGTTTCTTTAAGAGTCGCGGGGGCTGCTGAAACTGATCCCTTAGCTAACGTGTCCCCTACAGCTATCTCGCCACCCCATTTTGCCATACCACCTTTTAAGATTAAGGCATTGAAACCAAATTTCAATAATAAAAAAGCGGCTGCTTCACTGGTTCGTCCATTAGCACAAACTAACACCTGTAGCTGATCATGACGTAACTCGGGAATTTTCATTCGAAGAGAAAAGAAGGGGATATTGACACTCCCTTCAATGGAGCCTTCTTCATACTCATCCACACTTCGAACATCTAACCAGTTCGCACCACCTGTTACTTTCTTCTGCCCTTCCTCAAAATCCACGTATTGCAGAACAGGTTCTTTAACTAGCGCAATAAAGTTAGATTTTGAAAGGCGGAGCATTTGCCCCTTGCCTTTCATTCTAACAGTCACATTTCTTGGGTTACCAGACAGCAAGGCATCTTCGCCAAACGCGTCACAGCTATGTAACTCACCCAATTTTATCGGTCTTGATTCGTCAGAAGCTTGACGAATTAACTCGCAATCACCCGTTTTGATGATGTAATAAAAATCCGCCTCATCGCCCTGCTTAACAACATCATCACCTGCTGCAAAAGCGACTTCTTCCATTTGCATCATTACTTTTTGCAAATTGGTCGCTGGCAATCGTTGAAAAACTGGTGATTGCAACATCGTCGTCATCCAGTCACCACCTTGGTCTTCCACCTCATCAACCATATAGGTCTGACCATTATCCTCAGGGGTTTCCATATCAAGCATATGAGTAGGAATACGCACGACGCGTGCTTTTGATCGAGTAACCGCCTTAACCTTACGAGGAAGGTGATGCGCTATTGCAAACCGAGCCACTTCAGAGCCTGTTACGATAGTCTCGATTTCCATTTCACCCGCGTACAAACTAACCATGCCGCTAATAAGATAAATGAATTCCTTAGCCTCATCGCCCTGTTCAAACAGAACTGCCCCTTTATCGAGCTCTTCAACATGACACTTATCAAAAATACTAGTAAGACGCGCACTCGGCAAGGTATTTAAAGGAATAAAGTTCTTTAAAATATCTTGATTATTTTGATGTCGTCGTGCGCTCATATAGCCTAGTCTAATCAACTTTTAACGTTATACACAACACAGTGTAGTTCATGCCGCAAAAATGGTGCTTATTCGCCGTTAGAAATTCACATTTTGCCAATCACATCACGGTCCTAAGTCCGTTCTCTTTAAACGAAGTTGAACGTTCATTAAGAATTCAGCATTTTTCGGTTAGAATAACGGTAACGTAAAATTGATCATTAGGGGTTACTCATTGAAAGCAAACCAGTTCTCTCCATCTAGTTTTTTTATTCGTTTATGCGTTGCATCATTGCTTGTATTTCTCAGCTATAACCCTGCTGGCGTATCGTATTACCACTGGGCCATTATAAAAATTCCAGACATTACCCCTGTTATGGCTTTTGCAGGTTTGATCCTAATCATTGGCTGGGTTGTTTATATACGTGCCACCTTGCGCTCTCTTGGTTTCATTGGTATTGCATTGGCTGTCGCATTTTTTGGTACTCTTTTTTGGATGGTCATTGATTGGGGTATTGTTGCTGCAGATAACATCCAAGCCGTGACTTACATCATTCAAACTATTCTATGCTTCATTATGGCGACTGGCATGTCTTGGTCACATATTCGTCGTCGCATGAGCGGTCAAGTTGACGCTGATGATGTAGATCAATAAGCCTCAAAACTCTACTATGTCCACATTCAAAAACGCCCTATTCATTGGTTTACTTGTTATCCTTAACCACTCCGCATCCTATGCGGCTATTCCAGCTTTCGTCGAGGGTCAGCCTCTACCAAGCTTGGCACCTACCTTGGAAAGAGTGACCCCTGCTGTTGTTAATATTGCCACCAAAAGTATGGCTCAACAACATGAGAATCCATTATTACAAGACCCTTTCTTTCGTCGTTTTTTCCAAATACCTAACGCACCAAGAAAACGTTCTACCCAAAGTTTAGGCTCAGGCGTTATCGTTGATGCGAACAAAGGCTTTATTATCACTAATCATCACGTCATCGACAAAGCCGATAAAATCACTGTGACGCTACGAGATGGTCGCTCGTTTAATGCCAAAATAGTTGGCAGCGACCCTGATTCCGATGTGGCCGTCATCCAAATAAAAGCGGACAAACTAACCGACCTACCGATTGCAAATTCGGATCAGCTACGCGTTGGTGATTTTGTTATTGCGATTGGAAACCCTTTTGGTCTTGGCCAGACGGTAACATCTGGCATTATTAGCGCGCTTGGGCGCTCCGGTCTTGGCATTGAAGGTTACGAAGATTTCATTCAAACAGACGCCTCTATTAACCCTGGCAATTCGGGTGGCGCTTTAGTTAACCTTAGGGGCGAGCTGATCGGCATTAACACTGCTATTATCGCGCCTAATGGTGGTAATGTTGGCATTGGCTTTGCAATACCTAGCAATATGGCTATTAGCTTGCAGCAACAGCTAGTTAAATTTGGCAAAGTAAATCGCGGCCAACTCGGTATTGTCGTGCAAGATTTAACGCCTGACCTGTCCCAAGCGTTTAATCTCAACATCAAATATGGCGTTATTATCAGCCAAGTTGACACTAACTCACCCGCTGAAAAAGCAAATTTACGCCCTGGCGATATTGTACTAAGCGTGAATGGCAAATTAACCAAGAATAGCTCTAGCCTTCGGAATAACCTAGGTCTTTTGAGTGTTGGTGATAAAGCGACCTTACAAATTTTACGTAATGGCGAACAACAACAAGTCACCCTTAAAATTGGTAAACGTAAAATCGCCTTTGTAGATGGAGCGCGCATTCACCCTCAGCTTGCTGGTGCTAAACTATCAAACTTATCTGATAGCAAGAAGCAACACAACGTTAAACAGGGCATTAAGGTGATTGACGTTGCCAGCAATTCTAAGGCCTGGCTCAACGGTTTACGCAAAGGCGACATCATCACTAGAGCTAATCGCGCACCTGTTCATAATGTCATTGAACTTATCAACGCCGCGAAGGGGCGTAGCTCACTACTTCTTAATATACAACGCGATAATAGCGCCTTTTTCTTAATTATTCGGTAACCCAATATGTCTACTAATACACGCCAGTTTGTACCCCTTAACATCGCCATCATGGTCGTCTCTGATTCACGTACTGAAGAAACTGATACATCAGGTAAAACACTGGTTGATCGGCTCACCACTGTTGGGCACTATTGTGTGGAAAAAGCGATCATCATCGATGATATTTATCAAATTCGTGCCAAATTATCCGAATGGATTGCAGACCCCAACATCAACGCCATTATTACTACCGGCGGCACCGGTGTCACAGGGCGAGACGGTACGCCTGAAGCCGTACAACCTTTATTGGACAAAGAGCTCAATGGTTTTGGTGAGGTATTCCGCACTCTCTCTTATGAAGAAATAGGTACATCAACCATGCAGTCTCGCGCGATTGCCGGCGTAGCCAATGGGCATTATATCTTCTGTGTACCGGGCTCTTCAGGTGCGTGCAGAACCGCTTGGGATAAGCTTATCAATGCACAACTCGATTACCGAACTCGCCCGTGTAATCTCGTTGAAGTAATGCCACGTTTATTAGAGACCTAAATTCATATGACTAAATCACCTTTTATGACATTGGGCGCGACACTCGCTTTTTTTGCCGTTGCCTTTGGCGCTTTTGGCGCACACGCACTCAAAGACAGCCTAACGCCCTATTCGTTAGCCATTTACCATACCGCGGTCGATTATCAAATGTGGCATGCGATTGGGCTCATCATCATCGGCATTGCCCAGCGACAAAAAACCTCTAACCTGTTACAAAAAGCGGGCTGGTTTATGTTCGTTGGCATCGTTATTTTTTCCGGCAGTCTCTATGCTCTGAGCCTAAGCGGCATCAAAGTACTTGGTGCGATCACCCCTATTGGCGGCGGCTGTTTTCTTATCGCTTGGCTGCTATTCGCCTATGCCTCCTTCAAATCCGAGTAATACTTTTATATGCCTAACGCTGAACAAAAAACCATCTACCTTAAAGACTACACCGTTCCTGAATTTCTCATTCCTAGCACTGACTTACACTTTGATTTATCGGCAGATGACACCTTAGTTAACACGCGCCTCAATATTCAACACAATCCTGAATGTCAAAAAACTCTGCCCGAGCTGATATTAATGGGCGAAGAACTAACTCTTGAGTCCATTGCTATTGATGGCAAAGCACTAACGCCCGAACAATATACGCTTACAGATGAAACACTCAGCATTCACAAACCAAAAGCCGCGTTTATTTTAGAAATAAGCAACCGGATTAATCCTGCAAAAAATACTGCATTAAGTGGCTTGTACGAATCAAAAACCATGTTGTGCACACAATGCGAAGCAGAAGGATTTAGACGCATCACTTGGTTTCTAGATCGGCCAGACGTGATGTCTGTCTTTACCGTCACAATCGAAGCCGATAAGAACAAATATCCGATCTTACTCTCAAACGGCAACCGTACTGGCACAAACGTGACCGGTACCACACATACCGCCCGTTGGCACGACCCTTTCCCCAAACCTAGCTACTTATTTGCCTTGGTTGCTGGTGACCTAGCCTACTTAAGTGATTCATTTACCACTTGTTCTGGGCGAGAAATAACACTAGAAGTTTATGTCGAAGAGCACGATTTAGATAAAACGCAACACGCCATGCAGTCGCTCAAAAACTCCATGCGTTGGGATGAAGAGGCCTTTGGCCGCGAATACGATTTAGACCTATACATGATCGTCGCCGTCAGCCATTTCAATATGGGCGCGATGGAAAACAAAGGACTAAATGTCTTCAACACAAAGTTTGTGTTGGCCAGCACGGAAACCGCCACCGACGCTGATTATGAAAATATCGAAGCGGTGATTGGCCATGAATATTTTCATAACTGGTCGGGTAACCGAGTCACTTGCCGCGACTGGTTTCAGCTGAGCCTTAAAGAAGGCTTTACGGTTTTCCGCGATCAACAATTTACCGCCCACCAAACATCCAATGCCGTTAAACGCATTAAGGACGTTAATATGTTGCGCACTCATCAATTTGCAGAAGACGCGGGGCCACTGTCACACCCTATTCGTCCAGACTCTTTTGTAGAAATAAATAACTTTTACACCCTAACCATTTACGAAAAAGGTGCCGAAGTCGTTCGCATGTTACATACCTTCTTAGGCGAAACAGGCTTTAGGAAAGGCTGCGACCTCTACTTTGAACGACACGACGGCCAGGCCGTTACCACTGAGGACTTTGTCAGCGCACTAGAAGATGCTAATGGTGCAAACTTTACCCAATTCAAACGCTGGTACAGTCAAGCAGGCACTCCCGTTGTTGATGTGAGCACATACTATAACGCAGCCGAGAAAAGCTACACGCTCAGCTTCAAACAACATTGCCCAGCTACGCCCAAACAAGCTAACAAGCAAGCGTTTCACATCCCCATCAGCATTGGCCTTATTGACCCGTCAGGGCAAGAAATTTTGCTTGATAACGAACAAACATCAACGGTATTTGAATTAACCGAAACAGAGCAAAGCCTCACCTTCAAAAACATCCCAGCAGAACCTATTCCATCCATCTTGCGAGGATTTTCCGCGCCAGTAAAACTTCAGCAAACCTTGTCGCTTGAACAAAACATTCATTTATTCAAACATGACAGCGACCCATTTAATCGCTGGGAAGCAGGGCAAAACTGCTTAACCACCCTTATTTTTAATGCCGTTAACGCCATCCAAAAAAAGCAAGTAATTCCGGCCGTACCCAACATACTCATCGATGCATATCGCGCTATTTTACAAACCCCACTAACAGACTTGGCGTATCAATCACTATTACTCAGCTTGCCTGCCAAAGCCTATCTTGCTGAACAAATGAACACGATCGATATTGATGCATTGTACCAAGCGCATCGAGCTATCAAAAAAGCACTGTCAATAAGCCTCAGCGATTTATGGCTTAGTAACTACCATGCCAATCACCACATTAATGCAGGCATCAGCGCTAACGATATTGCCCAACGTAGCTTTAAGAGTTTATGCTTAGATTTTCTAATGGCTAGCGACACGGATAATTTAAACCACCTTGCCATAGATCAATTTAATAACGCAAAAAACATGACCGACCAAATGGCGGCGCTCACTCAGCTAAGTCACCTAGATAACGATCTAAGCACCCCCTTTCTAACTCGCTTTTACCAGCAATGGAAAGGTGAGGACTTGGTCATCGATAAGTGGTTTACTTTGCAAGCGTGTTCAGAAAAAAGCAATACCCTCAATGATGTTAAAAGACTAACCCAACACCCAGACTTTGACATTAAAACGCCTAACCGTGTGCGTAGCCTTATTGGTGCATTCGCTTCTGCCAACCCTCTACACTTTAATGCTGCCGATGGTTCAGGCTACGCCTTTATTGCCGATAACATCATTAAGCTGGATGCCATCAACCCACAAATTGCTGCTCGACTCGCCAATTCATTAAGTCGTTGGAAAAAATTTGACCATAACCGCCAACAACTCATTAAAGCTGAATTAGCTCGCATTCAGGCTCGCCATCCCTTATCTAACGATGTGTTGGAAATTGTAACGCGTAGCTTGGAAGCCTAATGAATGCACATCTACTGGTTCATCTCTATCTAATGATCACATTAGCGCTTTTTAATAGATCACTGACAGAGAGTGCTTTAAGCTAACTATTCAACTCTAACTCTAAAGGCGCCTATCTTAGTATTTTCTTCAATACAACATTGACCCATAACGTAATGCCAGAAGACAATAAAATTAAAATTCAATATTACCAAAGTCCCGTTGGTGAATTATTGATTGGCTCATTTAAAAATCAACTTTGTTTATGCGATTGGCGGCATCGACAAGCACGACAAAACATTGATAAGCGCATTCAAAGTGCTTTAAAGACAACTTATCTTGAATCAAACTCAACTGTCATCAATGCGACAATTGAACAACTCGATAGCTATTTTCGCCAACAACGTAAGCAATTTGATCTACCCTTATTACTGCTTGGCACCCATTTTCAACAACAGGTTTGGCAAGCGCTACAAACCATTCCCTATGGCACAAGCTTGTCCTATCAGGCACTAGCCAATAGTATTGATAACAAAAAAGCTGTTCGCGCTGTTGCTAACGCCAACGCCGCCAATGCCATCAGCATTATCATTCCCTGCCATCGAGTTATTGCTAGCAACGGTAAGCTGACCGGTTATGCTGGCGGATTAAATACAAAAAAACAATTATTGCTATTAGAACAAGGTCAAACAAACAATAACTAATATCTCGATAATGCTGCCACTCACTGTAAAATAGCCATTTCTAACCGACCCATGACATTAGGATAACCTTGTGACCAATAACGATATTTTACGCCGCCTTCGCTACACCTTTGATTTTAATGATTCAAAGATGATCGATATTTTTAAATTGGCAGACTATAGCGTAACCCGCGAACAAGTCAGCAATTGGTTAAAAAAAGATGACGATGAAGCTTATGCTAGTTGTGGTGACATCCCATTTTCAATCTTCTTAAACGGCTTAATCATCGAAAGACGCGGGAAACAAGATAGGCCCATACCCGAACCCGATGCGAAACTAAACAATAATATTATTTTACGAAAACTTAAAATTGCATTCGATATGAAAAATGAAGACGTCCTAACGTTTTTATCAACAAATGGTTTATCTATTAGCAAACATGAACTGAGTGCTTTTTTTCGCCGCACAGACCATAAGCATTATCGCGCTTGCAAAGACCAAGTGCTCCGAAACTTTTTACAAGGCTTACAAAACCAATATCGCCCTACGGTCAGTTAAAGAAAGTACGCAACGCCACTAACCTTGGCGAGTAGCATTTAAACGGCCTGCGAAAGCATACAGCATGGCAGCCGTCGCACCCCATATCTGAAAACCATTATGCATCAGCTCCCAGTACGCGCGTTTTTCGCCTTGCCATAGAATTTCCCGTTTTTGATAACGTGATTGGTCCGCCAAAATTGATAACGGCACTTCAAAAACATCCGCGACCTCGAACTCATCTATATCGAGCGTAAAAGAGGGTTGTACAAACCCAACAACGGGAACGACATTAAAATCCGTTACCGTTAAAAATGGCTCGATAACACCAATAATTTCGATTAGTTCTGGCTGAATGCCTACCTCTTCTTCCGTTTCACGCAGTGCTGTATGCAGGGGCGAAACATCAACTGCATCTGCGCGCCCACCTGGAAAGCTCACTTGACCAGCATGATGGTTCAAATGATCTGTGCGTTTGGTTAACAATACTTGCCATTCATCCCGCTCAACTAACGGAATAAGAACAGCCGCATTACGTAAACCATCGTCGCGCTTTTGGTGTGACCAACATTCAAGGCTTGCAGCGGGTTCTAGGCATTGAATAATGTGTTCACGTTTCATAACAAGCCTACTTATGGCAAATTATCAAAGTGAAGGTTTGTTGATATCGGCAGATCTAAATTTAAATAAACCTGCCTTTCTATCTTCGAAATAAAATTCCAGCGACATCCGCATTGTTTCGAAAGCCAATTCATCCCAAGGGATTTCATGCTCTGCAAACAAACGAACCTCTAAGCTTTCAACACCACTGGAGAATTCAGGTTTTAGTAAGGCCGAGCGATACATCACATAAACTTGGTCAATATGTGGCAAATTAAAAACCGCATATAGCTCCTGCACTTGAACACTCGCCTCTGCTTCTTCTAATGTTTCTCGTATTGCAGCTTGCTCGGTGGTTTCACCTAACTCCATAAAACCAGCTGGTAAAGTCCAAAAACCTTTTCTAGGATTAATTGCACGCTTACACAACAAAACCTTATCACCCCAAATGGGGATACAACCGGCAATAATTCGTGGGTTTTGGTAATGGACCAAGTCACAATAGTCGCAAACATCACGAACTTGATTATCACCGGCTGGCGTTTTTGATTCCGTTTTATTGCCACATTGAGGGCAATATTTCATGATCGGTCTAGGCAAGCATTTCGCCTATTAATTCATCTTCTAACTCAATTCGGTTCGCCAAGTGCTCACCCACTGATGATAAGTCAGCAGCCAAACTATTTAAAATCATCGCCGGCGTTAGTGTCTGATATTTATCATTGAAGTCTAAAACCGCTTCCGTTGCTTTAGAAATATTCGGATAAATACGTTCAGCTGCTGCCATCACAGACTTTCGCCTTTCATTGCCGTCTAAAATCCGCTGGTAAACGCCAAAGTGCCCCAACGAAATATAATCAACGGATAACTGACAGAAATCTTGCAATAACTCTTCTATCGACTTTTGCCCCTTCTGCTCTTCAATTCCTGACACCGCACAATAGGTAGACCATACTTGCTTACGCTCTTCCAATAACTCGCTTATTAAGCTGCTTGTTTGGCTTCGCTCTTTTATTTGAACGACATTTTCATTCGACATATCCCAATCCATCGTAAATTATTATGATAGACACTCTATGCCATTGGCGGCTTTTCGACAATATATAATTAGGCTATTTCTTCATATCCGACTGGCCTAACCCTACGTGCTGACTGGATCTCCTAAGGCGAGCGTTTTACCTGAGTACTCCTGTTCAATATTAGTATTAACGCTGAGCCTATACCAATGATCAAAGCACGCGGTATCCAACCAGCTGGGTTTTGTTTGTTCACGCATCTTGATAAATATTTCGTAAAAATGATCATACGATTCACCAGACCTTGGATGCTTCATTGGCACCGCGCAACGAGCACAGGGGTTAGATGGTTTTATCGCAACATTGCCTATTTGAATATTTTTATGCGTCTGCTTGTCTCGAAAAACCTGATCTTCCCAAAAAGCAGGTGTCGGTGACACTTCTAAATTGACCCTAAACCTTGCGCGAACATCATCCAGCGAAAGGTTGGGATACCATGAGGCCACAGCTTCTAATGATGATTGTGAAACTAATGTAGGGCCTGAGGCATTTAAATCATCTGGAAAACCCTGTCGCTTATCTTCTTGTAGAAAAACAGGTTTTCCAAGCATTTCGCTGAAGAAAGCTGACAGGCCTCGGGTATCGGCTAATTCAAACACGGGGTCGATACCACCGTTATTAATAAAGCTGACCGTTTCTGATGCTAAATCATAAACCGGATTGAGAAGAAATATACGTCGATTATTTTTACCATTGATCATCCCCCCGCGGCTATCCACCAAACCCCAGCGGCGATCATTATATAGTGCCCCACCATCGGTTACGGTAACACGGTTTAATTGAACACCCGGTAACGCCTTAATCGGATAAATAAAAATCTTACTTAGCTGTATCATTACCACCTCATCATCGCTAGCTGTTCTTCCAACATACACTCAATATTTTGTTTTTAGAAGCCGACAGGTTTATCGACACAGCCAACAACTCAAGAAGGTGCTGAAATAGTTCGTATATTTATATATGCTTTTACTCAATATCCAATCATATCAACAACTATTGAGACCTTACCCCAAGAAAAAAGGTTCGCGCAATAATCTTTATTTTTAGTTAACCTTAGCACTATGAATATAAATTTCCTTCCTAGCCTATCAAGCATATCAGCGCTCGATTGGAACGCTTTATTTGATACTGACTACCCGTTTATTCAGCATAGCTTTTTATCTGCTCTCGAAGAAAGCGGTTGTACGCAAGCTTCTACGGGCTGGGAGCCTCAACATATTATTGTGCGCGATGATCATAAAATCATCGCTGCGATGCCGTGTTACCTAAAAACACATTCGTACGGCGAATACGTTTTTGATTGGGCTTGGGCAAACGCCTATCAACAACACCAACTACCGTATTACCCTAAACTGCTATCAGCCATCCCATTTACACCATCAACAGGGCCTCGTTTAGCATTTCATCACAGCATACAGTCCAAACAAGAACAACTCTGTATTATAAAAAGCGTTAAACAATTCATACTCGATACCTATAGCCCTGCGGGCTTATCAAGTTGGCATGTTCTTTTTCCTGAGTCTGAGCTTTCTTCAATGCTTGAAGCGTCTCAATGCAAACAACGCGTTGGCATTCAATACCATTGGTTTAATAATAGCTACACATCCTTCGACGACTTCCTAAGTACATTCAAATCACGCAAGCGTAAAACGTTACGTAAAGAACGACTATCGATTACCGAGCAAGATATTACAATGACCACTGTTATTGGTACTGATATTAGCGAGAAGCTTATGACCGAGTTTTATCGTTTTTATCACCTCACTTACTTAAAACGTAGTGGTCAGCACGGCTATTTAAATTTGGCATTTTTTACCTTACTACTGTCAAACATGCCAAAAAGCTTAGTGATGTTTTGTGCTCAAAAAGACGATAAGCTTATTGGTGCTGCACTGTGTTTTAGAGACGATCAAACGCTATATGGCCGATATTGGGGTTGTGAACAAGAATATGAGTTTTTGCATTTCGAAGCCTGTTACTATCAAGGCATTGAGTACTGTATCAACAATAAACTCAAGCGCTTCGACCCCGGCGCTCAAGGAGAGCATAAAATTTCACGTGGTTTCAGACCCGTCAAGACCTTGTCTAATCACATGATATTACATAATGAATTTCGCCACGCCATTGAGCACTTTATTGATGAAGAAAAAAATCAAGTTAACTCACATCTACAGCACCTAACAACATTACTACCCTTTAAATTGGAGTCGCCATGAATAGAACAATCAATAGCATCATCGACGAAATTCGTGCTCTCGAAAAAGAACTCGAGGCGCTCATTGCAACTCAACAAACTGATTTTATGTACAAATTTGAAGGCACAAAAATAGAATTCGAGAAAGCTATTTTAGCCAAACAAAAAGCACTCAAAATGGGGCTTATACAATGGCTAAGCCGCAGTAGTTTACGCTCTATTGCCTCCATTCCTTTTATTTACGGCATGATCGTTCCTTTGAGTTTCATGCACCTCACTATTGAGCTTTATCAAGCTATTTGCTTCCCTTTATACAAAATCCCTAAAGTTAAACGGGGTGATTATTTTATGGCCGATAGGCAACAACTACCTTATTTAAATATTCTTGAAAAATTTAACTGTGCCTATTGCAGTTATGGCAATGCTGTTATTGCCTACACAAGAGAAATAATTGGCCGAACTGAGCTCTATTGGTGCCCCATTAAGCATGCTAAAAAGACCTTAGGCACCCACAAACATTATCAACAGTTTATGAACTTTGGAGAGTATGAAAACTATCACAAGAAAGCTATAAAGCTTCGCTCTGAGCTCTCAAATCTAGACAATAAAAATACTTAATCTAATTTAAAATCAGGCATATCGCTATCTAAAAACCATTGTTTCAACTCCTCATCAAACCACCAAACTTGAGTATGTTTAATTTGATAAACCCGACCAGTTTCATTTTGAATATAACCAAATAAGGCTTGAGCCACGATAGTGCCATCTTCTACATTCGGCGCTGAACCTATCAAATCATAGGACGTTACTGTAATCTTGCTCAACCCATCAATAGGCGCTAGTTGACGCGCTGGATTTCTATAGCGGATAACACTCGCCGCCGTTTCATACGATTTCCAACGTAACGCCTTCATAAACAGCTTTTGTTTAGCCTCTAAGTGCTCTAGTTTTTTTTGCTCTGTAACATGCGCACACGCCGACAACATCATGACCAAAACAATACCCAACCACTTAATTCTTTTCATTTTTCACCTGTGCATTTACGCTAAAATCCTAGTCTAGTATGCCTAACTAATCATATCCATTAATGTTTAGCTCTATATGAAAAAAAACAGCTTTCTCCCCTGTATTAAAGATTGCTAATATTTAATTTGAGCATACCTATTGATCAACGTACAATAAGCCCATTGCCAACCAACAAGCCATATTACGGAGACCCTCTTGAGTAAGAAAATAATTTTACTAGCCATTTTTGTTTTGTTGTTATTTGGCGGCTTATTTGGCTCTAAGTTCTTACAAATCAATAAAGCTCAATCATCCCGCAAAGCACCACCGCCACCAGTGGTGACAACCGTCGACGTTATCGAAGAGCAGTGGGAAAACACCTTATCGTCTGTTGGCACCATTAACCCTATATTAGGCATTACCCTAAGTAACGAAATAGCCGGTATCATCTCCGCTCTCCACGTAGACTCTGGTGCACTTGTTAACAAAGGCGACTTGATTCTTGAACTTGATACCTCAACAGATAGAGCGAACCTCGATGGCTTGATAGCAGCTGAAAAGCTAGCTCTGATAAAATTTAAACGGCAAGCCACATTATTAAAAAATAAAGCGACCTCTCGCTCTAGCCATGATGAAGCTCGTGCCGAACTGGACATCGCAAAAGCAGCTGTCATTTCGCAAAAAAGCCTTATCGACAAAAAGATAATACGCGCTCCATTTACTGGCAAAGTCGGCATTCGCCTCGTCAGCCTTGGGCAATACCTAGACAAAGGCACTGAAATTGCCTCTCTTGTATCCTTATCCCCCATCGTCGCCGATTTTTCATTTCCCGAACGTCATTTTGCACAGCTTAACGTCGGTCAACTGGTAAAAATTCATGTCCAAGCCTACCCAGGTGAAACATTTGAAGGAAATATCCAAGCGATAAACCCAAGCCTGCACCAAGAAACTCGCTCCATTGGGGTTAGAGCGACCCTCAACAATCCTGATGAAAAACTAAGGGCGGGGATGTTCGCTGAAGTGAGTGCTGTTATCTCAAAGGCCAACCCCGTGTTAACACTACCTGAAACAGCTGTTTTATTTAATACCTATGGTGAGAATGTTTATATCGTAAAACAGCAGGACAACAAAAATATTGTTGAGCTTCGTAACATTAAAACAGGGTCTCATCGAAATGGTCGCGTTCAAATAATTAAAGGGCTCAGTCTAAACGATTCGGTCGTTGATGAGGGGCACGTAAAACTCAGAAACGGTCAAACGGTTACCATTTTAACGACCAATAAACAGTAGGGACCACTTTGAACTTTACCAGCATATTCGTCCAGCGACCTGTATTGGCCAGTGTTGTTAGTTTGCTTATTTTAGTATTGGGTTTGCGCTCAATAGCCTCGCTAGAAATACGTGAGTACCCAGAAACCAAAGATACCGTCATTTCTGTTAGCACTGCCTACCCTGGTGCCAGTAGTGAACTCATCAAAGGTTTTATCACCAGCCCTTTACAACAAGCCATCGCCCAAGCAGAGGGCATAGACTATATTTTTGCCACCAGCACACAGGGTCGATCGTCTATTGAAGCCCATATGCGGCTAAATTATGATGCCAGTGCCGCTATTGCTGAAATACAAGCCAAAGTCGCCAGTCAACGTAGCGTATTGCCTCAAGAGGCATTAGATCCCATCATTACGTCTAAAACCGGCTCCACAACCTCATTGATTTATATCGCGTTTGTTAGCGATACCATGAAAGACACTCAAATAGCCGATTATCTATTGCGAGTCGTGCAACCCCGATTACAATCTATTGATGGTGTTGGCCAAGCGAAACTCTTAGGTAATAGCACCTATGCGATGCGAATTTGGCTAAAACCAAAAAGGATGGTCGCCTTAGGCGTTAGCGCAAACGATATTACCCAAGTCTTACGCCAAAACAACTACCTCTCAAGTGTAGGTAAAACAAAGGGCCCACTGATTAGTATTGATTTGGGTGCTACAACCGATGTGGCTAAAGAAGAAGACTTCTTAACACTTGTTGTTGGCAAGCAAAACGATACCTTGATTCGTTTGGCTGATGTAGCAGATATTGAACTTGCAGCTGAAGGTTACGATAGCGAAAATCTCTATAGTGGAAAACCAGCCGTTTTCATGACGATAGATCAATCACCTGATTCAAACCCACTTGATGTTGCCCAGCGAGTTAATCTCGCCATGAAAGATATCAAGGAAAATTTACCTGAGGGCCTCGATGCTTATTTACCCTATGATGCGAGTAAATTCATTAGTGACTCCATCAACGAAGTTGGGGTGACTTTAGTTGAGGCACTCAGCATTGTTATTATGGTTATTTTCTTATCTTTAGGTTCAATTCGCGCTGCATTCATTCCCGCTGTCACCGTCCCTTTATCATTGATTGGCGCAACATTTATTATGCTCGCGTTTGGTTTTTCGTTAAACCTATTAACATTACTCGCGATGATATTAGCAATTGGTTTGGTAGTGGATGATGCCATCGTGATGGTTGAAAACATTCATCGTCATATCGACATGGGAAAACCGCGCCTTCAAGCAGCAATGGATGGCGCTAAAGAACTCAGCCTACCCATCATCGCCATGACAACCACGCTCATCGCTGTCTATTTCCCTATAGGCTTCATGGGTGGATTAGTGGGCACATTGTTCACTGAATTTGCGTTTTCTTTAGCCGCCGCCGTGCTTATTTCTGGTATTGTCGCACTCACTCTAGCCCCTATGCTCAGTGCACGGGTGTTAAAAAGCTCTGATGAAGCTGGTCGTTTTGAAAAGTACGCCGAACATGTTTTTGAAAAATTAGCTGCTGGATATAAAAAAACCATCCAACCTTTATTATCGACTCCATCAATTCCCATTGCATTCGCGTTAGTTGTCTTATTAAGCCTTTACCCAATGTACCTGCTGTCAAAAAAGGAATTAGCACCAACCGAGGACAGAAATTTACTCCTTGCTATTGGAACGGCACCTCAAACATCCACACTTGATTTTTTAAAGCAACAAGCTCGAAAGTTATCTGCTCTCTATGAAAACATCCCTGAGTATGACCATAGCTTTATTTTGCTAGGTCTAGGTGGTGATACTAGTAGATTACTCGGTGGTCTCAAATTGGGCCCTCAGTCCACCCGCGAACGCAGCCAAATGGAAATGCAGCCGGAGCTCCAGCAAAAAGTGGCCGCCTCTATTACCGGCTTAAGAACGGCTGTCGTACAGCGACCTGGCTTACCAGGCGCAGGCGGCGGGCTACCCGTGCAGTTTGTTGTTATGTCCGACACTGACTATAGTCAAATTAGTGATGTTGCTGGCGGTCTTATTGGCAAGGCAATGCAAAGCGGTAAGTTTATTTTCTTACAAAAAAGCATCGCCTTTGACCGACCTAAATACAACTTAGTGATTGATAAAGATCGCGCAGCAGATTTAGGCATTAGTATGGAAGAAATAGGCCGCAATCTGTCGGCTTATTTTAGCGAAGGTTACGTTAACCGCTTTAGTATGCAAGGGCGAAGTTATAAGGTGATCCCACAAGTGGCAGACCTCAGCCGCTCAGATATTGAAAAACTTGATGACATTTATTTAAAAACATCCACTGGAAAACAAGTTCCTATCAACTCTATCGTCACCGTATCGACTCAAGTTGAGCCTGGTAAACGCACACAGTTCCAACAACTTAACAGCTTAACGATTGAGGGGTTATTACGCCCTGGCGTCACCATGGGAGATGGCCTAGCTTATCTGGAAGAAGAGGCGCAACGGTCTTTTCCGAAAGGCTTCAAATGGGATTACACAGGCAGTTCTCGTCAATATAAACAACAAGGTAGCGCACTTGTTTTAACTTTCTTCATGTCGCTATTGATTATTTACTTAGTATTAGCAGCTCAATTTGAAAGCTGGCGCGATCCCCTTATTATTCTAGTCTCCGTGCCCTTATCACTAGCCAGTGCAATGGCCTTTATTATGCTAGGGACAGCAACAATGAATATATACACTCAGGTTGGCCTTATAACCCTCATTGGACTAGTCGCAAAAAATGGTATTTTAATTGTTGAGTTTGCCAATCAACTACAGATTACTGAAAAACTCTCTATTCGAGATGCCGTTGAAAAAGCGGCTACCGTACGCTTAAGACCCATTATCATGACCACTATTTCAATGATTGTCGCGATGATTCCACTCTTGCTTGCCTCAGGCCCTGGCGCTGTTAGCCGGTTTGATATTGGATTAGTCATCGCAACCGGACTGGGCATAGGCACCTTATTTACCCTATATGTTGTACCCGCCTTTTATTTAGTACTCGCTAGAGATCACTCAACAAGCGATAGCTAAAGCCACTCAATCGCTTTGTCAGCAAATTCTTCGTCGGGAATATCTATTGTAGAGCCGCCTAAAACCGCTATTGAGCCATTTTTTAACGGCTTGACCCAACCGTGTAGGCCAGCATAATGAAAGGGTATCGTTTTATCTAAGGTGATTTCAGGCATATAAATAACCGTCACAGGCTGTTGTTGGTATTGATACACCATATGCAGCCCATAACTATCGCCAATTGGGCACTTTTCTGCAAAGCTAATATTCTCAGCTAAGGTCACTCGCACACCAAGTTCTTTACTCACTTTAATCAACTCTTGTTCATTCAGTTGGTGAGAAGCTTGCGTTGATGACATACCATCGTGTGAAAAATGCTCATACACTAATTGGTCAACTGGTAATGCCGATAGTTGATTTTGCGTTGGGTTAATAGTCACCACACCCACCGCTACCAGTAACGAGGCCGCCAATGCAAGCGATGCTTTTGGGACATTCCAGAAACGCACTTTATAGACATGCTCTCTTAACGAATGCCTTAAGCCATCCGGCACCCCTCTATTAATAACTCCTTTCAGTTGTTGCTCAAACACGCTTTCTTGCTCAGCAAATAATTGACATTGCCCACAGGATGCTAGGTGCTCACTCGCCTCCACCCCAATTTCATTCGGAGCGACCGTATATTCAAATTTAAAATCATCGCATTTCATCATTCACCTACCACGGCTTCATCAGGCCTTAGTACATCTCTTAACTTTTGTTTTGCCCTAAACAAGCGCGTCATCGTCGCGCTTTTAGTAATGTTACAGACTGATGCAATTTCCTCACAACTCAAACCAGCAATAACTTGTAATAAAAGCGGCTCTTTGTATTCATCTGCTAGCTCATTTAATGCCTGCTTCAAAGCAAATGCATCGGCACTTGTATCATTGTCTGTGTCTCTCAAACTCAACATATCTAAGTCCAAATCCACCATATCAGGTCGGTATCGAGCATATTGACGTGCGTGCTCATTTCGCAGAATCGTCATCAACCAAGCTTTACTGGATGACGTGTCACGCAACTTATCTAACGATTTCCAAGCACGCATACACGTCTCTTGAAGCAAATCCTCCGCCATGCTTTTATCACGGCATAACCAAAGCGCGTAACGAAAAAGCTCATCACTATATACCAACACTAAGCGTTCATATTCCAGCTGTTTACGTTTCTGTTGCACTATTAGACCTTGATAACATTCGTTATCTTACAAATTCAAAACTATTAATAAGTACCCGCTCTTATCGCTAAACGGCCCTGTATCGATGAAACTTGAAAGCCATTATTCTGCTTTACCCTAGTTAAAAACACAATAGCAAGCACTCACTACACTCGTACTAACCCTCAGCTACTTATAGCCATTAAAACACACACTGTGAGTGATAAAAAAATCAACCTTAACAAGTTAATATTACGCCATGCACCAACATAAACATATCAACCTCAATTTATCTTTTTTTAAGTCACTATCGCCCAAACCCCTTGCAAACAAAGACTTTTTATACACAAGCAAAAAATACCGTAGCAGTAACAAAAAAATATTGCGTCGCAATATAAAAAATAACGCTTGAATTATGTAACTTATTGTTTAATAAGGATTATATAAAACTGGTTTATTTTGTTACAATTTAAAGACAGCCCTTTTAAATCAGCGTTTAAGAGCCTTATTAATAGACCATCCACAAAGTTATCCACAGAAAGTGTGGATAAAATAAAAACCGCAATTAACTCATTAAGTTAGCGTTTCCTTGTAGATTTATTTAATGTTTTCAGGCTAACTTAACCCAATTAAACCTTGCACCAATTTGATGCCCAAATTTTATTTAAATATCGTCGTCGATACCCCGCTATACCGTATTTTCGACTATCTTCCCGCGGAACAATCTAGCCGATCTGATTACCAAACAGGTCAGCGCGTTTTAGTTTCTTTCGGAAAAACACAAAAAATAGGCGTCATTGTTGGCATTGCATCATCAACAGTGCTCAAGCAAAAACAGCTTAAACCTATTAATCAATTACTCGATTCTTCACCCTTGCTATCTGCACAAGACCTGAAGCTATTTCAGTGGGCGGCAGATTATTATCACCACCCCATTGGTGAGGTATTTTCTCAAGCCTTACCCAAACAGATTAGATCTGGGTTATCGCCTAGTATCAAACTCAGACAATTATATTCATTGTCAGATACTGGCCTGACGCTAGAGCAGAAGCAATTAAAACGCTCCCCTCGACAGTCAACACTCTGGCATCACTTAAAAGTTATTGGTCAGCCGGTTGATATTGACTCTTTCTCTTCGTTTGATTGGGACTGGCGCGGACCACTTAAAAGCATGATTGAGAAAAACTGGGTCACTATTTCACCAGAGGACGTAAGCACCACTACCTCTACACAAAAACCGGGGTTTCAACCTAATCCAGCCCAACAAGCCGCTATTGATACCGTTTCTGAAGCATCTAAGGGCTTCCATGTCTTTTTATTAGATGGCGTAACAGGGAGTGGAAAAACCGAGGTCTACCTGCAACTTATCCAACGCGTTATTGATGCGGGCAAACAAGTGCTTATTTTATTACCCGAAATCACACTAACGCCGCAGTTAGCTCATCGTTTCAAACAACGACTTGCTGCGCAAATGGTCACCTCTCACTCAGGACTCAACGATACTCAACGTAGCCAAGCTTGGCTACGCTTTAAAGCAGGCTTCGCCAATATTTTACTCGGCACCCGCTCAGCTGTTTTTACACCCATGCATAAACCGGGGATGATTATTTTAGATGAAGAACACGATACATCATTCAAACAACAAGAAGGCTTTCGCTATTCAGCACGCGACATCGCCATCATGCGCGCAAGAGACTACAACATTCCTATCGTACTAGGCACCGCAACACCATCATTAGAAAGCCTATATAACGTACAACAAAACCGTTTTACCCACTTGGTTCTTCCAGAACGCACAGCAGGCGCTTTAAAGCCTGATATTCGACTCATTGACTGCCGAAACCAAACTCTCAACAACCATTTAAGTAAACCACTGCTGAAGGCCATTACAAAAACTCTCGAACGCGGCGAACAAGTTATTTTATTTGTTAATCGCCGAGGTTTTGCACCGGTATTAATGTGTCATAGCTGTGGCTGGGTCGGGCAATGTCGTCGTTGTGATTCGAGATTAGTTATTCATAAACAAGCTAACTTACTTAGGTGTCATCATTGCGGGGTTGAACACGCTATTCCAAACACTTGCCCCTCTTGCCAACAAGCCGAGCTATTCCCTCTTGGGCTTGGAACAGAACGCGTTGAAGAAACGCTTGGCTCGCTCTTTCCGAACATTCCCCTTAGTAGAATTGACCGCGATAGCACTCGAAAAAAAGATGCTATGCAATCGGTGATCGACAAGGTACACGAAGGAGGCGCACAAATTTTAGTTGGCACACAAATGTTGGCTAAAGGCCATCATTTCCCGAACGTTACGCTCGTTGGAATTGTAGACATTGACGCTGGACTTTTTAGTTGTGATTTCAGAGCGAGCGAGCGTATGTCTCAACTCATTACACAAGTTGCCGGCCGCGCGGGACGAGAAGAAAAACTTGGCCGCGTGCTCATACAAACCCACCACCCCGAGCACCCCTTATTAAATACGCTTATAGAACACGGTTATGCCCGTTTTGCCAAAGATGCCTTAATTGAGAGACAACAGGCTCAACTCCCACCGTATTACTATCAAGCCTTATTACGCGTCAACGCTATCAACGAACAGGCCGTACTAACATTCCTAAATGATGCCAAGCAATCAATAGCGAGTATCAACACTCAAGCAATCAATATATTAGGCCCCGTACCGGCCCCCATGCTCAAAAGGGCAGGGCGATTTCGCTATCAACTACTCATCGAATCAGCTCAGCGTAAACCACGTCACCTGTTTCTAAAACAACTCTTACCCGAGTTACAAAAACTCAAGTCCTCACGTCAAGTACGCTGGTCTATCGACATTGACCCTGTTGACCTGTTTTAACCACCACTTAGGCTTGCAAGTTTTACCTCACAAGCGATAATACACGTTGACACAGATGTCAGCCATTTAACACCTCTTCAGCGCACAACTCGACGATTTAATTGACTATGAAAACACGCTTGGCCTCTTTGCTTCAGCAAGCCATTACCTCACTACAAACTCAAGGTGAACTGCCTGAAGAAATAACACTCGATATTCAAATTGAGCACACGCGTGACCCCTCTCATGGTGATTACGCCAGTAATGTCGCTATGATGTTGGCGAAACCTGCCAAAAAGAACCCCCGTCAAATAGCGCAATCTATCATCAACCAATTACCTAGCGATAAAGATGTACTGAAGGTCAATATTGCAGGCCCAGGTTTCATTAATTTCTTTATTAATCCGCTCAGTCAACACGCGGTTATCAGCGATATTCTGCAACAAGGTGTTCGTTTTGGAACATCCAATATTGCAAAGGGGAAAAAGGTTCAGGTCGAATTCGTATCCGCCAACCCAACCGGTCCACTCCATGTCGGTCATGGAAGAGGCGCGGCATACGGCGCAACGGTTTCTAACCTACTCACGGCCATCGGTTACGACGTACATCGTGAATATTACGTCAATGATGCCGGTCGCCAAATGGATATTCTGGCCACTAGCGTTTGGCTACGGTATTTAGAAAATTGCGGTGAAGCTATTCCTTTTCCTAGCAACGGTTACAAGGGTGCTTATATTTCCGACATCGCGGCCAACATTAAAGATACTCGTGGCGACGCATTTTACGCGCAAGCCAATGATGTTTTTGACAAGATACCCGCTGACGAGCCCGCCGGTGGCGACAAAGAAAAGCATATTGATGCACTGATCTCTCGCGCAAAAGAATGCCTAGGCGATGAACATTACCGTATTGTTTTTGATACTGCCTTGACATCTATTTTAGGGGATATTCGCTTAGATCTTGAAGGCTTTGGCGTACATTACGATGACTGGTTCTCAGAACGTTCATTAATGGATAATGGCGCCATTGACCGAGCCATTGAAAAGCTCAAAGCATCTGGTTATATGTATCAAAAGGACGGCGCTTGGTGGTTTAAGTCGACCCATTTTGGTGATGAAAAAGATCGCGTTGTGGTTCGCGACAATGGATTAACCACTTATTTTGCATCCGATATCGCCTACCATTTGCAGACGCTCGAACGCGGCTACGACATTATCGACATTTGGGGCTCAGATCACCATGGCTATGTGCCACGCGTTAAAGCTGCTTTGCAAGCGATGGGTGCAGACCCAGAGCGAATGAAGGTCTTACTCGTCCAATTTGCGGTGTTATATAAAGATGGCGAGAAAATGCAAATGTCGACTCGCTCCGGTCAATTTGTAACACTTAGAGAATTACGTAAGGAAATTGGTTCCGATGCCGCTCGTTATTTCTATGTGATGCGAAAAGCCGAACAACACATGGATTTTGACCTCGACTTAGCAACATCACAATCAAATGAAAATCCTTTGTTTTATGTTCAATACGCCCATGCGCGGGTTTGTAGTGTCATGCGTTTACTCATTGATAAAGGCTTAACATACACCGAGACAGATGGTCTAAATAATTTAGATAAACTCACTCAGTCACATGAAACAGCTTTAATTGATACTCTAAACCGTTATCCAGAAAAGCTCACTCAGGCAGCCCAGCACTACGAGCCTCACCAACTCAACCATTATCTACGCGAGCTTTCTACGCAGTTTCATAGTTACTACAACTCTCATAAGTTTATTGTTGATGATATGCAACTTATGCAAGCACGACTCGTGCTGATTAACGCAACCAAGCAAGTGCTATCAAATGGTCTACAACTACTGGGCGTTAACGCACCGGAGTCAATGTAGTGCCTAGAGATTATAAACACCGCGTTAACAGCAATCGTAACCGGCTTAAAAAGAAACCAATCCCAGGGTATTGGTGGCTTATTACAGGGCTACTCATCGGCGGCTTCGTGATGTTCTTATCAAATATGGAAGAGTCAACCCACGAGCCAAGCGCTACTATAAAAAAACCGGGCATTCACAACGAAGTACGTGATGTAAAAAAACCAACGCCAACAGCAAAAAAACCTATTGATAGCAACAAGCCACGTTTTGATTTTTATCAAATATTGCCCGATATGGAAATCGTTATCCCAGAGCATGAAATTGAGGAACGGCGTCGGTTAGAGGGCACAGGCAAAAGCAAACCCGGTACGTTTATCATTCAAATTGGCTCTTTTAGAAAAGCTAACCAAGCCGATACGCTAAAAGCCCGTTTAGCACTATTAGGTATTGAGTCGACGGTTCAAACGGTTAACCAAAGTGGCAGTATTTGGCACCGCGTAAAATCGGGCCCCTACACATCATTTAGAATGGTTGATAAAATCCAGAATCGCCTGCATCACAATAATATAGACAGCATTGCTATTAAGCTGAAATAGCGATATTCCTAACTGGCGACACACAAACACATATATCGCCATGAGCCTTAATACGCTATTTTATCGATTCTTATTTTGTCTTAGCCTCATCCTTGCTAGCATCTTTGCCGCTATCTGGTTCAGCACGTTTCACCCAGCCGACAGCCAACAAGAACGCATTTATTGCCCTCAAAATGCACCCACCTTGTCCGCTGGGCAATCTATTAAAGTCTACAATCAAAACGTCCAGTTTATGGCGGGCAAAAACTACGTCTTTTTCTACGACCTACCCAATAGCACAGGGCCCGACGAACGGCCTTCGGCAAGCGATATTAATGCCACCTTAAACGGCTTAGCCGGCCTCATTAAACAACAAGACCCGGATATTATTCTGTTACAAGAGGTTGATGATGGCGCCAAACGAACTGATCACGCTGACCAATTAGCCCAGTTACTCGCCTTATTACCGGCCGAATATGCTTGCCATGCAAGCAGTATTTATTGGCAAGCGGCTTACCTGCCTCACCCTCGTATTATGGGCGCCGTTGGTACAAAATTAAGCATCATTTCAAAGTACCAAATTAGCTCCGCGACGCGCATTCAATTAAGCCTAATACCGCAAGACCCTATCACTCAGTTATTTAACCTCAAGCGCGCCTTGCTTGACGTTCGTTTACCAATCAAAGGAGCAGCCGAACTAGCCGTTTTAAACACACACTTATCTGCCTTTGCCAAAGGAACCGGCACACTGGACAAACAAATGACAAAAATCAACCAGCGCCTAACATCGTTAAACCAAGCAAAGAAACCTTGGCTGCTCGGTGGTGATTTCAATCTCCTGCCACCCAATAGCTATCCTCTATTAGCGACAGGGCAACAAGCCTACTATGAAGCGAGCTCAGCAATCACGACACTGTATCAACAGCACTTAGCGATACCCACGCTCGAGGCAACTCAGTCTAAAGAGCGTCATCGTTGGTTTACATACTTCCCCAATAATACGCATATTAAACAACCAGATAGAACGCTTGATTATTTTTTCTATAGCTCACAATTAACGGCTCATAATGCCTTTGTAGAGCAACAAAAATCGCTCACTTTATCTGACCACATGCCCCTTATTGCATCCTTTACCTTGCCATGAAAACAATTAGAATAAGCACCTCAGCCAAGTTACTACGTACCCTTTAATGGGTAACAGCCGAATGCTCGAAAAAGACATTCGTAACCAATAGAAACCACAAGGAACCCTTCATGTCACAAACTGCTAGTTATTTCGCGACCACAGCCAAAGGCATGGAGCTCATTCTGGCCGATGAATTGGAGCAAATTGGCAGTACACAGGTTAAACCCGCCGCTGGTGGCGTCTATTTTGATGGCGACATGGAAATGGCTTTGCGAGTTTGTCTTTGGTCACGCTTGACTAACCGGGTTCTCTTACCCTTTGCTAAATACTCAGCGCAAACACCTGAACAGCTCTACGCAGGTGCTTTAAAAGTAGATTGGTCGAAACATTTTGATGTATCGCAAACATTTGCCATTGATGCTTCTATTCGTCGATCAAAAATTAACCATTCTCGTTACGCCGAGCAAGTCATCAAAGATGCCATCGTTGATCAATTTAAAGAATCAACCAACGAGCGCCCGAACGTTCAGCGTGATCAACCTGATATTCGTATCAACGCCTACATCAACGAAGACAAAGTAATACTGAGCCTAGATTTATCTGGCGATAGCCTACATCGCCGACACTATCGAGCTGAGTCCGTTGAAGCACCGCTAAAAGAAAACCTTGCCGCTGCAATTTTAATACGCGCAGGTTGGCCAAAAATCGCGGCCGAAGGCGGTGCGCTATACGACCCTATGTGCGGTTCAGGTACCTTGCTAACAGAAGCGGCCATGATGGCAGGCGATATTGCCCCGGGCTTACTTCGTGACTATTACGGGTTTTTAGCTTGGAAACAATTTAGCCCGGCCATTTGGCAACGTCTAATCAAAGAAGCTGAATACCGTCGAGAACAAGGGCTCGATAAAATTCCGCCTATTATGGGCTCCGATATCAGCATAAAAACCGCCGGTATTGCTAAAGCAAACATCAAAGCCGCTAACCTCGTTTGGCACGTAAAAGCCGTCAGCTTGCCCTTGTCAAAGGTAACACCTGACGAAACATGGAAACCTGGGTTATTTGTCGTCAACCCACCCTATGGCGAACGACTCGGTGAGATCAAACAACTCGAACCGTTATATCAAGAAATTGGCAGCATTTTGAAAGCTCGTTTTAATGGATGGCAAGCTTCAATTTTTACCGGCAATACCGAGCTGGCCTTTAACGTTTCACTCAAGTCATACAAGTCATACCAGCTATTTAACGGAGCACTTCCCTGTAAGCTTTTTAACTTTTCAGTCACCCCCGAACGTCACTTTGAAGGCCAACATGCAAGCCAGCAACAACACCTTGGCGACAGCCTAAAAAAAGCACTCCTACCGACGCCGGGGGAATGGAGCGAAGGCGCGACGATGCTGGCAAATCGTCTACGTAAAAATATAAAAAAACTTAAACCCTGGGTTAACAAGAACAACATTCATTGCTACCGCCTATATGATGCCGATTTGCCTGAATACGCACTCGCTATTGATATATATGACGGCGAAAAAAAATGGGCTCACGTACAAGAGTATGAAGCGCCGAAAACCATTGATGAGGCAAAGTCGATTCAACGCTTACGCGATGCCTTAGCCGTTCTGCCAGAAGTTCTAGGCGTACCCTCTAAGCAGCTATCGCTTAAAATTCGTCGACGCCAAAAAGGCAGCACACAATATGAAAAACAAGGCACCGATGGCGGCTTCCATGAAATACAAGAAGGCAATGCGCGTTTTTTGGTTAACTTTAAAGACTACCTCGATACCGGCTTATTTTTAGACCATCGCCCTATTCGCCAATGGATTGGTGAAAATGCAAACGGTAAACAGTTTTTAAATTTATTCGCCTATACCGGCGCAGCAACCGTTCACGCAGCCCTTGGCGGTGCAACAACATCAACAACGGTTGATATGTCTAAAACCTACTTGGATTGGGCAAAAAATAATTTTGAACTGAATAAGCTGAGTTTAGAAAAACACCAATTGGTAAGGGCTAATTGCATGGAGTGGCTCAATAAAGCGCTTGAAGAGCAAAAAAAGTACGAGCTTATTTTTATCGACCCCCCTACGTTCTCTAATTCAAAACGAATGGAGAATGTATTTGATATTCAACGCGACCATGTTGAGCTCATTAACAATGCAGCAAAATTGCTAACAAAAAAAGGCACTCTTATTTTCTCAACTAACTTCCGTAAATTCAAATTAGATGAAGCCGCTCTTACCGGCTTAAGCATTGAGGATATCAGCCGACAAACCTTATCAAAAGACTTTGAACGCAACCCAAAAATACATTACTGTTGGAAACTATCAATCAACCCGTAATCACAAGGACGCATTAAATGCCAACATCGGAACGAACCTCTCAAAAAGATTCTGTCATCACCACCGTTATTGGTATTGTTTTATTAATCGCTGGCTTTTCGCTTGCTTATCAATTTGTAGAACCCGCCCCGCCCACGACTATCAGCATCAGCACGGGTAGCAAAGAAGGTGCGTACTATGCCTATGCACAGCTATATAAAGAACGTTTAGCCAAACACGGCATCACACTGAATATCGATACATCGGCTGGTTCAGCTGAAAATATTGATCGCCTATTAGCCGGCGAAGTCGACTTAGCTTTTGTACAAGGAGGGCTGACAAGCGCCAATACGCCCTTGTTATCACTCGGCAGCTTATATTATGAGCCTACTTGGATTTTTCATAAAAAAGACCTTAACGTACAAAAACTAACCGACCTTAAAGGCCAACGAGTTGCCATCGGTCAAGAAGGAAGCGGCACACGTAGTTTAGCCTTATTACTACTAACAGATAATAAGCTCGACGAGAGCAACCTTACCCTATTAAATGACGACGGATTAGCCGCTGCACAGAAGTTAACCTCTGGCGAGGTTGATGCTGCATTTTTTATTAGCTCGGTTCAATCGCCTCTCATCCAACATTTACTTCAAACGCCTTCTATCACCCTAGCCTCACTAAATCGAGCGGAGGCGTATAAACGATTACACCCATTTTTATCAAAAATCACCTTGCCCGAAGGCGTTATTAACTTACAAAAAAACATACCCGCTAGCGATAAAACCTTACTCGCACCCACCGCCAATTTATTAATGAATGCTGATTTCCACCCCGCGTTATCCATACTGGTTCTTCAAGCCATTGAAGAGACCCATAAAGCATCTGGAGTTTTTGCAAACCCTAAGCAATTCCCAAATAGTAGTAACCTAACTGCGCCTATCAGCGATGTTGCCGACCGGTTTTATAAAAGCGGTCCACCCTTTTTAATGCGCTATCTACCGTTTGGAACAGCGATTATGATCGACCGCTTCATCGTCATGATAATTCCCTTATTAGCTTTATTAATCCCGTTATTTAAAGTCATGCCACCTTTATATCGCTGGCGCATCAGCTCCCGTATTTACCGTTGGTACGAAGAATTACATGCCGTTGACGATCAAGTTCACGATCAAACAATCACCGATTCACAACGCCAGCGATTAGCGGAGAAACTGTCCCACATAGAAAATGAAGTTAATAAAGTTAAAACGCCGTTATCTTATGCTGAAAAAGTCTATCAGCTACTCATTCACATTGATTTAGTTAGGAAGAAGATACAAAAACCGTGATGGCTCTCAAGGGGTTATTTGCAATAAGGCAGTTCAGCCCTTTAATCTCGAAACCTTTTTTATCTAAACAATCAGTAATAAGAAAAAAGTTAAGCCCTAGGTGGCATTCAATAAAAAAAAACACTGCATGATGTAGCTGCAATCATTAACTAATGAAAGCCCTCCCTTTTTTACAGACCGCCGATGTTCACACTAACGGACCGCTAAGCAAGTCAAACTCAAACCCTACTAGGCAGCTTAATAATAACCACACGTACACCTATGCTCGTCGTTACTAACACTCAATACAACCCCTTATCAGGCAGATAGTATGGTCAATATTTCAGACTTCTTTCTGCTTATTGCGAGCTTCAATTTATAGGCATATACTGAATGGCCCTTAAGAGTAAATCATTAAAAAGGATCCGGCATGTCTGTTAATGTTATTTTAGATTTACATGTTAGCCCCGAAAACCGAGAAGAGTTATTAAGCTTTTTGACAGCCACTCTTGCTGACACTCGTGCATATAAAGGCTATATAAGCTCTGTAATGACTAGTAATGAAGATGATATTCACAATATTGTTTTACTAGAGCAATGGCAACAGCGAATTGATCACGAAAACTATATAACATGGCGTACTGAACGAGGTGATGCAAGCAAGCTTCTCAATCTACTATCATCACCGCCTGTCACACGATACTTGACCACTATCCCAACTTGACGGGGCCAATATGTGGGTAAAAAATACGCTTAAAACGAGCTACTTTGCTGCCAATAAACTGGGATAAAGCGACACTAATAGTTATCAAAACATACCCATTAATAACCTCAATATTTAACGCCTTATTTTTTCCTACACGATGATTCATATATTTGTTTTAAACTCTTTTGTCGTTGCGATTGCGGTCATTATTCATTACGAATTTTTATACCGCATATCCCGATACATTCCCACCATGAAGCTAAAGCACCGATTTAGAATTCTTTTTGGTGTTTTTGCTGCGCTGATTGCGCACGCGGTAGAAGTTTGGGTCTTCGCTTTGGCATTCTATTTTATGCATCATGCCGACGGCTGGGGACATTTAGAGGGTAATTTTGACGGCAGCTTACTGGATTGCACCTACTTATCCTTCACTACGTTTACCACGCTAGGCTTTGGCGATATCCAACCGATCGGTGATTTACGCCATTTAACCGGCCTTGAGTCATTAACCGGGCTGGTATTAATCACTTGGACTGCTTCATTTTTATATTACGAAATGCAGCGTTACTGGGATAATAAATAACGATGTTACCGCCATTATTCATCAGCTCTGTTTTAATCATATAAACACGCTGCGACCTGTATAATTGTTTTATTAAACACCGAATTAGGCAAATATCGTGATAAAGGTTGGCGACACATATCAATTAGAAGTCATCAAGGCATTGGACTTTGGCTTTTACCTAGACGCGAAAGAATTAGGCGAAGTATTACTGCCAGGCAAACACGCCCCTAAAGATTTAGCCGTCGGTTCGCAATTATACGTTTTCCTCTACCTCGACTCAGAAGATCGACCCATTGCGACCACCAAAGTCCCTAAAGCGAAAGTTGGCGAATTCGCGTATCTTAAAGCCGTTGCACGCACGCACGTAGGCGCATTTTTAGACTGGGGTTTAGAAAAAGATGTGCTTGTTCCTTTTGCTGAACAACACCGCCCAATGGAAGTTGATAAGTCGTATCTCGTTTACCTCTACCGAGATAAAAATGATGGTCGCATCGTAGCCTCATCAAAAGTCGACAAGTTCATTGACGATGAAGCACCGCATGATTTCACCCCACAACAACAAGTTGACCTTATTATTGCCAACAGCACGCCCTTAGGCTTTAAGGCCATTATCAATCATAGCCACTGGGGTGTTTTGTACAACAATGATGTTTTCCAACAACTGAGCTTTGGGCAATCTAAAAAAGGCTTTATTAAACGTGTCCGTGAAGATGGAAAAATTGATTTAAGCCTGCAAGGCGGCAAAGAAACGCGCGATAAATACAGCAAAATTATTCTTAATTATTTAGAGAAAAAAGGCGGCTTCGCACCCGTTCATGACAAATCCAGCCCAGACATTATTTCCGACACCTTTGGCATGAGCAAAGGTGCTTTCAAAAAAGCTATTGGTGGCTTATATAAACAGCGCGTTATCAGTATCGAAAAAGACGGAATTCGCTTGTTAAAAACAGATTCTTAAACTCAACATCCCCTATATACACTATGAGCATTAGTAAAAAATACGATTTCCAGATATCCGAAGAAAAAGACACTTGGAGAGCCGATATCGTCCGTCGAGCCAGTTCGAAAAAAACCGTTATTTCAAAAACTCAAGCGGGTTTTAAATCCGAAGCTGACGCTGTCGAATGGGCAAAAAAGGAACTCGCCTTATTCTTACAAAAGCAAAGTGCACGAAATAAACGTCAAGCTGAAAAGCGTTCATAACGGTCTGCTTATAACGGCGAATTCATGGGACACGAAATACAAAACATCCCGTTACTAAACCTCTCGCTGTCATTTATTCCGGTACTCTTCGCTTTGGCCATTTTATTTAAATGGTCATTAAGCTCAAGTAATGCGCTATATGCCCTTGCCAGAATGTTGGTTCAATTACTCCTAGTCGGTTATCTATTAAGTTATATTTTTGATGCCGATAATGCCGCCATCGTTATAACCGTTTTAGCTATTATGGTGTTTGCCTCGAGTTGGATTGCACTGGGAACCATCCCTATAGAGCGTCGCACACTATATAAATACGCCTTTCTCTCTATTGCCCTTGGAGGTGGTTTTACGCTGCTTATTATTACTCAAGGTGTCCTTAATTTAGATCCCTGGTACTTACCTCAGCTCATCATCCCATTGGCCGGAATGATTTTTGCCAACGCGATGAATAGCGTTAGCTTAGCTGCGGAACGAATGAACGCAGAAATAGATCGCAACGTTTTATACATCGAGGCCCGCCATATTGCCCTTCATGCGTCCCTTATCCCCGTTATAAACTCATTATTTGCCGTCGGCCTCGTATCACTACCCGGCATGATGACAGGGCAAATATTATCGGGTGTATCACCACTGATTGCGGTGCGTTATCAAATTATGGTGATGTGCATGATATTCGCATCATCTGTGTTATCCACCGCCTTTTTTCTCGTATTAGCTAAACCAACTTTTAGTGCCAAATTAACGAAGTCCAGATAAAGCACGTGTTAATCATCACCCCTCATATCACTATTGCAGATGATGAAGTCGAGCTAACCGCCATTCGAGCGCAAGGAGCTGGCGGCCAGAATGTTAACAAAGTGTCCTCGGCCATTCACTTACGTTTTGATATTAATGCCTCATCATTACCCGAGTTTGTCAAACAACACCTGCTCATTAAACAAGACCACCGTATTAACAAAGAAGGCGTTATCATCATCAAGGCTCAACAATACCGCACTCAAGAAAAGAACCGAGTTGACGCGCTAGAACGCCTAAAAGATATTATAAAAAGCGCAATGGTTATCCAAAAGCCTCGACGAACAACAAAGCCTAGTAAAAATGCCAAGAAAAAACGTGCCGATAATAAAACCCAACGGGGCCAACTAAAAAAGTTGCGTGGAAAAATAACCGAATAATATAAAAAATTAATCAATCAAATACAGCATCAGCAGCTACCCAATCTCATCTATTAAAAAAACACTGCTAACCGTGTGAAAATCAGATACTAACCGCGCTAACTCATTAGAAGCAATATAATAACCACCCCAACTCAGGCTATGCCCAGAAACCAACCTTCGGCCGTCAAAAAAACCACCTTAACGTCATTGCCGTGGTAGCCAAAACAAATGATAAAGTCCGCATACTCTCTGTTCCTAATCATAAACTTATCGCAAATTTAAATTATGTTAGCGATACGTTGCGAGAGCCTGCACCACGGAGTGCTTTGGGTATAATGACCCCAAGTACATTAGCCAGACACTGAAAGACTGGACAATCAAACAAGCAGATTACATAACTTTATATTCAGCCAGGAAAGCCCATCCAGAATGCGTATATTAAGCAATTTAATCGAACGGCTCGACAGAAATGATTGGATTTACACCTTTTGAGTCAGTCGAACAAGCTCAATTCTTGGCCACGCAGTAGCTTTAGTTTTACAATAGTGAACGTCCGCATACAGCTATTGGAGGCATACTGCCCAGACAGTTACTTAATGCAGATTAACAATCTTCCACTTTTAACTTCTCGGTTGTTAATGGGGAGGGGGATTACAAACCCAAGCTATCGTTACACAACGCAAACTCCTTATAATGAAAGCTTGCCAATCAGACAACTAAGAGTCAACTATGAGCGATTTACCTAACTGCCCACAATGTCATTCAGAATACACCTACGAAGATGGCAGTTTATATATTTGCCCAGAATGTGCACATGAATGGTCTAAAGACTCTAGCGAGAGCGATAGTGATGAACTGGTTATAAAAGACGCTAACGGCAACCTATTAAAAGATGGCGACATGGTGAGCGTTATCAAAGATTTAAAAGTAAAAGGATCCTCTGCCGTGGTAAAAGTTGGCACTAAAGTAAAAAATATTCGATTAGTCGAAGGCGATCACGACATCGACTGCAAAATCACTGGTATTGGACCGATGAAACTTAAATCTATTTTTGTTAAAAAAGCCTAGACACAAAAATAAGAGCTCGCTCTCTTGATTCACTTTTTCAAGCTAACAAGCCCACGTACCTTTCTTTGCTCCGCTGTTATAGGCAGTTGAGCAACTTAACGATGACATGACAATGAGGGTATAGTTACAAGACACCCACAGTTGTCTGGTAAAGCTTTTAATACACCGACCATAAAATTAAAGAGGAGATTAGATGTATAACAATAAAGTGATCCTACTAACAGGTGCAGGTAGTGGTATTGGTGCCGCAATCGCCAAAGAGTTATCTGAATTGGGCGCACAGCTTATTTTAGTAGGGCGACAGCAAGAAAACCTTGAAACCGTCAACCAAAAACTGTCTGGCCGGCATGATGTTCTAGTCGCCGACATTTCATCTTCAGCAGGTCGGCAGACCATTAAAGAACATTGTGAACAACGTGCGGGTGGCCTTGATATGCTTATTAACAACGCCGGTGTCAGTGCATTTACACGTTTTGAATCGATGAGTGAGGAAAAAATCGCTTCGGTTATTAATATTAACTTAACCAGTACCATTTTATTAACACAACAATTATTGCCGTTATTACAAGCGAAACCATCTACCCAGATTGTAAATATTGGCTCAGCCTTTGCCAGCTTAGCATTTGCGGGTTTCACCGTGTATAGCGCCAGCAAATACGGTTTAAAAGGTTTCACCGAAGCACTACGACGAGAGCTTCATGGTGGCACGGTTGATGTTCGCTATTTCGCGCCTCGTGGCACCAAAACACCCTTCAACGATGCGAATGCAGAAGCGCTTAATATTGCTATTAAAGCAAATATAGATACCCCTGAAAAAGTAGCCGCTGAGTTCGTGGCGTTCTTACAAAGTAAGAAGGCTAGACATTTTGTTGGTTGGCAAGAACGACTATTCGGACGTTTAAATGGGCTGTTTCCAGGTTTAATTGACAAAGCACTGGCAGGGCAACATCCCGCTATTATGGCGTGTTTACCTAAATCAGGTGGTGAGAAAAATTAAATATACTCAGACTCGATTGATGTAGACCTGTGGTGGATAAGTCGTGAGGGCTTAGGTAGCCTAAAGCTAAAATCAATCAAGTCTGACGCTCTTAATTTTATGCCGCACTAGAGCCGCGAATATGATTAAGCAACCCCTTTATGTCAGATGGCAAGTGTGTACCACGCCACGCAATATGCTGGTCGGGCCTTACCAGCACTAACGGAAAATCAAATACTGCTGTGTTTGCTTTACCTTGTAGATTAAGAATCTCTAAAGGAAACGCCATGCTTGTCGATACCTGCTCAAACATAGAAAGATCTATAGATTTATCCAAGCAAAGCAAGGTATATTCTGGCCCCAGTTTGTCGAATAAGGATGCACCATCATCCATCCATGTATGAGGGACCCGACACCCTGGACACGTTGACGGGGTATAATTTCCTAATGTGTACGTGGGGGGCGTGCCTGTATCATAAGCAATCACGGGGGATTGCTCATAAAAATAGCCAAAATTTAAACCAATGCAGGCAAATTGAGCGCTATCGGTTTCCATCATAAACTGGCCAACTTCTTTACGTGCAGCCTGCCCTCTTTCACTATCTTCTTCAATATAATTAGGTAACTTTAAATTATTTTTTTTGCGGATATTCATTGCAATTGACGACACTTGGCCCAAAATCGGCTGACGCTCATTCTGGAAGGTATCGAGTAATTTCTCATCCCCCCACCCATTAACGACCGCGGCAATCTTCCAAGCTAAATTAGCGGCATCTGCAATGCCTGCGTTCATTCCATATCCAGCCATTGGTAACCAATTATGCGCTGCATCACCAAGAATAAAAACACGCCCTTCTGAAAATTTATCAGCCACGAGGCGACGACCCGACCACGGTTTTTTAGCCTCAATAGTGAACTCTACATCCTCCCCAATAATAGTACGTACAGCCCCCTCCCAATCAAATGTATCTGGATCAGACTGTGTAGAAGAAAAAGCATTAACCACCCACTTATCTTTACCATCAAGCGCTATGACACAACCGGCTTGTGTCGGATTCATCACCCAATACATCCAAGCTGGGTTACACGTTGCTTTGCTTAAAAGGTCCGGGGCCGTGATACTCGCCATCATCGAGTGCATTAAGTTATCATCACCTTGAAGCTTAATGCCTAAAGTTTTACGAACCATACTGCTAGCGCCATCACAACCCGCCACATATATCGCTTCAAAGGTTGAAGCTTCTCCGGTTACTAAATCAGTACCCGTCACATAAACCTTATCATCTGAAGGGCTCACGTCTGTGACACGAAAATTGGACATAATAGTTAAATTTTCAACATTTTCAGACGCATGCTTAAACAGCACTGGCTCCATAAAATATTGATTAATACGGTGAGGTGGTTCTGGCGTCGGCCAGCCACCGTCTGCATAACCCGCATCGTTAAATCGATTGGCTCTTGAGGGGATTTTAACCCGCCCAAGCTCATAACCAAAAAGGCTCGTGGTATAGGACACATCGTGTGGATAGTCAGCAGGCAAACCAGTATTTCTAACTTTTTCAGCAAAACCAAGCCGTCTAAAAACCTCCATCGTTCTTGCCGACACATGATTGCAACGTGGATCTGGCGCTTCCATAGCCGCTCTTTGTTCCAAAATAATTGTTTCCACACCGTGCGAGGCAATATCCATCGCCAGTGTTAACCCAACAGGACCACCACCAATAACCAAAACTGGCACTTTTTTGATTGTTTGCTGGCTTGTTGAAACATATCCATTTTGCGGAGCTATCATTGGCTTATCCTTATTATGTAATTGTTATGTAATTGAGGAATAAAGAACGACTGGCCTGACCTGACTCCACATTCCAACATGACCCTATGTACTTGCGCGCACGTTATTTACCACGTAAATCAAACTCATTTACGTTCCATTACTACCCAGCCTAAACTTCAAATAAACCAGGCTACAGCCTCCGTAATTTTATTAGAATTTAGGCTTCTGAATTTGCTAACCAATCAGGCCAGCCTGCTTTTTTATTTGCGGCTCGAGCCAGCTCTTTTTCATCAGCAGTTGCGTAGTTGAGATCCCAGTCCTTAAGTTTTGGTTTTGCAATATATTTAAACCATATAGGTGGAATGAGCCCACTTAAAAAGCATAAAAATATACTCGGCATTTGTGGACCAGTTAGATGAGGTTTCAGTTCGTAGTACGGAATATACGAGTCCCGATGATGATCATTATGATTTGTTATTTCAAATGCAATAACTCTTGAAATAGGTGATAGGTGATTCCATAAATGGTGGCTTTGATTAGGAGATTTCTCGACTCGAACAATCCCATAGTGTTGAAAATAATTAAGCATTTCAATAAATAGTTTCGCTAAAACCAAACTACTTGAAACAATAATAAAACCATACATACCCGCAGCCAAGAAGCTAATTAATAATAAACCGCCCAATTGAGCTAGCGCTTTAAATATACGCCCCTTAGGTGAAAGAATTGATTCACCCATCGCAACACACCTAGCTTTCTCCATGCGGTAAAAATCTTTTAGGCTACCCCAAGTTGCGCTAAAGGCAAAGCTATAAATTGTTTTACCACGAGGGCATGTATCAGAATCATTAACTGTTCCTAAGTGAATATGATGGGTGTGAGCGTGTGCAACATCGCGAGTAGGGTCAGCAACGAATGTGCCGACCAACGTACCAAAGAAACGCGAAATGGGGTTTCTCCTATGCAGTAACTCGTGGCCAATACCAGCGGTAGGCGCAACATTAAATAAGGCCATGGAAAGTATTGCGCCTAAGAGGTAGCTAATAGGAATCGATTGCGTAAACTCTTGCTCAGCCCTGACCCAATAGAAAAGTGCAGCATACAAGGCCACCATGAAAAAAAAGTGCATATGAAGCGGCAAATCAGCAAGCCAAGGCATTGAGATAGTGCGCGCCCTGAGGTCTTTTGCTGAAAAAATATCCATCAATATAAGGGGAATAAAAGTACTTGCACCCAGCCAAACCCATGGGCCACCTAGATAAAAACCAATAATCCCAATAAAAATAACCAATGCGCCAAGGTAATACCGTAAATAGTCCAACTCCCCTCCCTTTATCTAAAACGATTAAATATATGCTAGTAAAACAACGCCTCTCTCTTTATTAGCAATTAATGATATTAGTTTCCGTTGTAAATCAATCTGATCATTCATTGATTCACTTTATTTTCGGATTAAACTTCTAGCTGCTGTAACGATTTTTAGGCCTTGGCAACCCCAAGTTCTCACGTAACGTGCTGCCTTCATAGCGAGTACGGTAAACCCCACGTTTTTGTAATTCAGGCACTAACTTATCAACAAAATCATCTAGACCCTGAGGCAAAAAAGGAAACATAATATTAAACCCGTCGCAGGCATCAGACTCTAACCATTCTTCCATTTGGTCCGCAATCATCGAGACAGTGCCGACCATTTCTAAGCAGCCGAAAGATCCGCCAACATGTTGGGCTAACTCTCGGACGGTCATGTTGTCTTCTTTTGCCATATCGACTAGTTTTTGTCGCCCAGTTTGGCCCGCATTTGTTTCAGGTATTTCAGGAAGTGGTGCGTCAAGTTCAAACTTACTTGCATCACAACCCAGTAAAACTGACAAAGAGCCCATCCCAGTACTAGGGTCGACCATGCTGTCTAATTGGCGTTTTTTACTTTTGGCTTCGTCTAACGTATCGCCAATAATAACAAAACAGCCAGGAAATACTTTAAGGTGATCTGGATCTCGGCCATAGGCCTTTGCGCGTGTTTTTATATCCGCATAATATTCTTGTGCCGCTGGTATTGTACTGGCTGCTGAAAAAACCATTTCAGCCACTTCAGATGCAAACTGCCGCCCCGCTTCAGACGCACCCGCCTGAACAATAAGCGGCCAGCCCTGAACTGGCCGGGCAACATTAAGCGCCCCTTCTACAGAATAAAATTCACCCTTGTGCTTCGGGGGGTGTAATTTATCAAGGTCTGCAAATATCCCGCTGTCTGTATCCTGAATAATTGCATCGTCCTCCCAGCTATCCCATAATTTTGTGACCACTTCATAGCACTCTCTACCACGCCTATAACGAACATCATGTTCAACCGCTTCCTCTAATCCAAAATTAAGCGCTTCTAGCGGGTTGGCTGATGTCACGACATTCCAACCAGCGCGGCCCTCGCTAATGTGATCCAACGAGGCAAATTTGCGTGCAATGTGGTAAGGCTCCGTATATGTCGTCGATGCTGTCGCAATAAGACCGATATGCTCTGTCACAGCCGCAAGAGCAGGCAATAGCGTGAGCGGTTCAAGCGAAACAACGGTCGCGCTACGTTTTAAGGCCTCCTCAGGCATATTTAATAATGAAACATGATCTGCCATAAAGATAGCATCAAAAAGCCCCTTCTCTAAGGTTTGTGCAAAACGGATATGATGCTTAAAGTTAAAGTTAGCATCTGAAAATGCACCTGGGTAACGCCAACTACAGCTATGAATGCTGGCCGGACGCATAAAGGCGCCAAAATGTAGTTGTTTTTTTGTACTCATAAGCTCCTCGTTTTTTTTCAGTCTCTTCTTATATTAGCTAAAGCTAAACTATTCCTTTGATAGCGTCAATCTCCTTCATAAAAAACAATATCAATGGGCAGCCTGAACCCTATAAATTTTTTAACCAAAATTTATTTCAATATAATACTTCAGCTTAAGCCTAACAATTGTTAGAATTAGCATAATCAGGAGTAATTCTTAGGAATCTATTCCGATAAATAATTTAGGAGGAAGAGCATGAGTAAAGTAGACGTAAGCCAACTCGTTGATAATAAAACAGGACGACAAAGTCGAACCATTTTTCATGAGCAAGATATCTATGAGCAGGAGCAAGAAAGAATATTTGGCAAATGCTGGTTATTTTTAGCACATGAAAGCCAAATACCTGACCCAGGTGATTATTTCAGAACCTTTATGGGCGAAGATGAGGTGCTGGTTATTCGTCAGAAAGATCAATCTATCAAAGCATTCCTTAATACCTGCACTCACCGTGGCAATCGTGTTTGCAAGTCTGACAAAGGTAATGCCAAGCAATTCACCTGTAGTTATCACGGATGGAGCTTTGCTGCTGACGGTGCACTACAATCAGTCCCTTTAGAGGAAGACGCCTATTATAACGAATTGGATAAATCCAAATTTGGCCTACACCCTGTTTGCCATGTAGACAGCTATAAAGGACTAATTTTTGGTAACTTTGATCCAGACGCACCCAGCTTGGTTGATTATTTAGGCGATATGAAATGGTATTTAGATGTGTGGCTTGATGCGATGCCAGAAGGCACTGAGTTAATCGGGTCAACACAAAAAGTTGAATACCCTGTGAACTGGAAACTACCTGTCGAAAATGCCTGTGGCGATGGTTATCATATTGGTTGGGCTCACGCGGGTGTAATGACCGTTGCCACATCAATGAATATCGAAAGCCTTTCTTTGGGGAATACTAAAGTGGACAGCTCCACAGCCATGGCAGGGGGCGGCATGAACGGTCATTCGATTATTTCATCACTTGATGGACAATCAGGTTATGCGTTTTACCCAGACCCAAGTTTACCCGTTAGTTACCTTGAAGCGAATCGGGATACGGTTGTTTCACGCCTAGGTGACACCCGAGGCAAACAATTCTGGGGCTCACAAATCAATATGACTATCTTCCCTAATGTGCAGATGTTACCGGGGCTTAATTGGTTCCGTGTCTATCACCCAAAAGGCCCTGGAAAAATGGAAATGTGGACTTGGGCGATGGTTGATAAAGAGATGTCTGACGAATTAAAACAAACTGTCCTCGATAATGTTTGCCGAACGTTTGGCGCAGCAGGCATGTTTGATAATGATGATGGCGAAAATTTTGCGGCCTGCACGTCACAGAACAGAGGCTTACAAACACGTCAAAAAGATGTTTACACCAACATGGGGCTGGGTAAAGAATATACTCACCCTGAAATGCCTGGCGTTATTAGTGATGGCCTAGTTGGCGAACAAAATCAACGGTATTTCTACCGTCGTTGGCAAGAAATGATGGCTGCAAAAGATTGGAGCGCCGTTCCAAACTACAACAACCTCGAAGAAGCTAACGCAACAGAGGGCAAAATCGATGAGTAACTCACTCCCTTTTAAAAACACCGTTGATATCGAAACTTACTTAGCATTCCAAGCGCTTTTGTATAAAGAAGCACGTCTGCTTGACCAAGAAGATTATGAACAATGGTTGGCGATGTTAGCAGACGATATTCATTACTATATGCCTGTACCTGCGAGATATTTACGTGAAGAAAAAAAGCAGGCCATCAAACCACTCGATGCTCATATTTTTAATGATTATAAAAAACAAATAGAGCTACGCATTGCACGCTTCGCGACTAACCTCGTCTGGTCTGAAAACCCACAAAACGCCATTAATCATACGGTCACTAATATTGAAGTTTTTCCTACTGATGTGGACGGCGAGTGGAATGCCTTATCCGTTGTGACCGTTCTTAGAAGCCGACTCGACGGTGTAGAAAAACGCATGGTGGTATCACGTGATGATATTTGGCGTATTGAAGGCGATAGCCTCAAACTGGCTAAAAGAAACATGTTGTTTAATCACACCGTCGTCCCAGATAGTAACCTTAACTTTTTCTTTTAAATTAAGAGTGCCTATTGTTTAAAACAATAGGCGCTTTCTTATTGCCTTTCGGTCACCGCTACCCCTCTTAGTACTTTTTATTTTCCTCGGCTACAAAGAGACTACATCGTTACCCCCTTCGCTTATATAACTGGCGATGCTAAGGTTTTCTAGACAATCACCTTAAATAAAATATAACCAAGCAGACTGCCCATTTATTTTGTGCCCATAAGCCCATTTTTTATGTCATATAACGACTTTATCGTCCATCAGACTGCTTGCTCAAACTCAAAAATGCAAATTTGGCTTAATATCCCCCATTAATGTTGCAAATTAAACAAATCTAGAATTGACAACAAAGAAATCACATGAGATATTGTGCACCGCATCATTTAAAAAGGAGTAACTTATGTCGATTATTGATGAAGTACAAACAAAAGCCCAAGAAACTATCAGCCAAGCTACCAAGCTGAACGAAACAGTCCTAGAGGGTACTGCCAAGGCAACTGAAGAAACTGGTATTTTTTATAAACGGATAATGGAAGGAACACCAACCGACCTGTGCCATATTACTAATGCCTTCAAGAAGATAGTGACAAACAATATTATTGCGACGCAGCAATATTTCAAGTCATTTAATGCTTGATATTGATCTGTTATAAAAATAGCTGACTTGAGTCGTTTATACTGCGACTCAAGTTAGCACCCACGTTTATTGCTCTAGCTGACCTACAGCCATCAGGTAGATATCAGCAATTCGCATTAACGTGCGCCTCCAAGCAAGCCAACCAATTACTGGTTGCATTCCCTTTATCACCTAACCCCGTCTGACAACCTCATGCTATAGAACGGCATACTTTATCTTTTATCGCATTCATTAAATTTCACTACACTCCATAATCAATCAATTTAGTTCATTCAAAACAAACCAACACGTAACAATACGCCAGTTACTTCTTTCATTTATTAGCTGTTAAAACTCAACTTTCGCTCACTATTAATCCATTAACTGATCTAGCACAGCAAATTCTTATTGCTTACCTAATACACTAAAAATATTCATTAACTTAACTGAGTGGGATTTTTTTGATGTCGAATTTGAACCTCGATCAAAAATAAAAAGAGAACTGTTGGCGTCATAGCCCTCTTAAACATATACCGTTCAGCGTTAAAACGATTCGCCGAATTGCTCAAGATATTGTGCTTTAACTTCATCCAATGTTACAGAATGATTTTGCGTTCCCGCATGAGCGATTTTAATTGCGCCCATTAAACCTGCTATACGACCCGTTACTTCCCAATCGAGCCCATTCATCAGCCCGTATAACAGACCTCCACGATACGCATCTCCACAGCCCGTTGGATCAATAATAGCCTTTGCTGTCGCAGGGGGAATATCTATTCGTTTGCCATTGGTATAAATAAACGAACCCTCCCCTCCATTTGTAATAATTAACGCTTCTACTTGTAAGGCAATTTCATGTGGGGACAAACCTGTAGTCTCTTGAAGCATTGCCGCTTCGTAATCATTCAGGGTAACCCAAGTCGCTTGTTCAATAAATTTTTTGAGTTCATCGGCACTAAACATCGGCATACCTTGGCCGGGGTCAAAAACAAACGGTATATCGGCGTCCACAAACTGTTGGGCATGTTCAATCATTCCCGCTTTACCATCTGGGGACACAATACCCACCTGAATACCAGCATCATTAGGCACTCGATTTAACTCTGAACGCCCCATCGCCCCAGGGTGAAATGCTGTGATTTGGTTATCATCCATGTCCGTCGTAATATAGGCTTGGCCAGTGTAATCATCCTCTAACACGGATAAATAGTCTTGACTGACACCCTTTTGACTCATCCAGTCAGCATACGGACCGAAGTCTTTACCAACTGTCGCCATAGGCAATGCTTCTTCGCCAAGTAAATGCAAATTGTAGGCAATATTACCAGCACAACCACCGAATTCTCTGCGTAATTGAGGCACCAAAAAAGAGACATTCAGCATATGTACCTTATCCGGCAAAATATGATTTTTAAACTTATCTTGAAACACCATAATGGTATCAAACGCCATCGAACCACAAATTAAAGCCGATTTAAGTGATCGTTTCTTTTTATCGTCTTTTTCAACGAAGCTTGCATTCTTTGGGCTTAATTCGCTCATCCGTTTAATTCCGTTTTATTATTCCAAACCACATCTAATTGCTTCACCGCTTTAACATCATCTAACCGTCTAACCGGCAATGTGTATGGCGCTTGTTTCAATAGTTGCGCATCATCTTTAGCTTCTACTAAAATTTTTGCCATCGTGTCGATAAAACCATCAAGTGTTTCTTTAGCTTCCGTTTCAGTTGGTTCAATTAATAAACACTCGGGAATTAACAAGGGGAAATAGGTTGTGGGTGCGTGGAAATCATAATCCAGTAACCGCTTAGCCACATCCATCGCGGTAACATCTAGTTCTTTGGCTTGTTTTTTAAGCGTCAAAATAAATTCGTGCGTAGCTCGCCGATCTGGATACGCCGCGTCGTAACCCACTTCCATTAAACGTTTTAGTAAGTAGTTTGCGTTTAAAGTCGCAAATTCTGCCACTCTTGACATACCTTCACGGCCCAGCATTTTTGCATAAATATAAGCACGCAGCAGCACACCGGCATTACCGGCAAAGGCAGACATTCTACCGATTGTTTTAGGGCAATCATTTTCATCTAACAAAGCGTATTGCCCTTCTTTTTTCCCAACAATCGGCACAGGCAAATATGGTTTTAAACGTTTACTCACACCGACTGGGCCTGCGCCTGGACCACCACCACCATGCGGTGTTGAGAATGTTTTATGCAAATTCATATGAATTACATCGAAGCCCATATCACCCGGGCGAACCTTGCCTAAAATAGCGTTTAAATTAGCACCATCGTAATACAGCAAGCCACCTGCATCATGCACAATACCCGCAATCTCCTTGATCTTGCGGTCAAAAACGCCCAATGTGCTTGGATTTGTCAACATTATGCCCGCTGTCTGTGGGCCAATCGCTTCTTTCAACGCCTCAATATCAACATCGCCATTTTTACCGGTAGGAATCTCGCGCACTTTATAACCACACATAACGGCAGACGCTGGGTTGGTGCCATGCGCCGCATCCGGCACAAGAATCTCACATCGCGCAGTATCTTTGCGGTCATCGTGATAGGCTTTAATCATCGCTACACCGGCAAACTCACCTTGAGCACCTGCCGCTGGCGACAATGACACTGCTTGCATACCTGTCACTTCTTTCAACATACCTTGCAGCTCATACATACACGACAGAAAGCCTTGCCCGTGCAAGCTAGGTCCGAGTGGGTGGCGGCCTGTAAACTCTGGCAAGCTGGCCAAGGTATTACAGGCACGCGGGTTGTACTTCATCGTACAAGAACCCAACGGGTAAAAATGCGTGTCGATCGAGAAATTCTTCTGTGACAAACGAGTAAAGTGTCTTACCACTTGCATCTCAGAGACTTCTGGCAAATTAGGTTTTGACACCCTTAACGCATCCGCAGGTAGCGATGCTAGTGTATCGCTATCTTGAGGCAGTTGAGCGTTTGAAGCTCGCCCATTGTGCGATTGCTCGAATATCAGCATATTAGTACGTCTCTTTTTATAGTGCGGCTAACGCTGATTCGTAATCCGGCTCATCGGCAATTTCACCCACCAATTCTGACGTTATTACATTATTGTTTTCATCTAAACTGATAAGCGCCCTTGCTGTAATACCTTTTAGCGGCCCATCATCAATCAATACACCGTAGTCTTTTGCAAAGTTGCGGTCACGCATCATTGATAATGTGACAACATTTTCTAAGCCTTCATCACCACAAAAACGTGACATCGCGAACGGTAAATCCGCCGCTACAATTAGAACAACTGTATCGGGATGATTCTTAGCGTGATCGTTAAATTTTTTGGTTGATAGCTGACAAACTGGGGTATCCAGGCTTGGCACAATGCTAATCAGTTTTTTCTTGCCCGCGTAGTCGGCCAGCGAAACATCCGCTAACTCTTTGGTGGTTAAGCTAAAGTCTGGCGCTTGTGAACCAACTGCTGGAACATCGCCGTTTGTGTGAATTTCGTTACCTTGTAATGTAATCGTCGCCATGGTTGTTTCCCCTATCCGTTTAATAATGTATCGAGCGTTGTTACAAACTGCTCAATGTCGTTTTCTGTGCGTGTTTCAGTAGCACAAACCATCAAGGCATTACCTAATTCTGGGTAATGCGCAGACACCTCAAAACCAGCCAAAATATGGTGCTCTCGCGCGAAGGTGTTAATTAATTGTTTAACGTCTGTTTCCAGCTGTATAACACACTCGTGGAATGTGGCCCCGCTAAACACCGCTTTAACACCTTTAATAGACGTCAAGCGATTGCTTAACAACTGAGTATTTTTATGCGAATTTAGCGCCACTTTTTTAAGCCCCTCTGGGCCAAGCAACGACATATAGATGGTTGCTGCTGTTACCAATAAACCTTGGTTTGTACATATATTTGATGTCGCTTTTGAACGTCTAATATGTTGTTCACGCGCTTGCAGCGTAAGAGTAAAACCTTGTTTACCCTCTAAGTCCGTTGTGCGACCAATAATCCGCCCTGGCATTTGCCTAACGTGCTGTTGTTTACAGCACATAAAACCAAAGTAGGGACCCCCTGATGCTAATGGCACACCTAAAGGCTGCCCTTCACCGCAGGCTATATCAACGCCCGTATCACCCCATTCACCGGGTGGCTTTAACAACGCCATTGCCATTGGGTTAACGACTGCAATTGATATGATTTTGTTAGCCGCCGCCCATGTAGTTAACGCATCAACATTCTCTAGCACACCAAAAAAGTTTGGCTGTGGAATCACTAATGCGGCAAAATCATCAGCCGACAACTCTTCCAATGCTGCTAAGTCTGTTTGACCTGTCGCAAGATCAAATGGCACATTAACCAGCTCAATATTCTGATTTTTTACAATCGCCTCTGTTACCGAGCGATAAACAGGGTGCGTTGCTAGTGGCATTAAAATTTTTCGAGACTTCGTTTTTTTGTTCGCACGTACGGCCATTAAAACCGCTTCTGCCAGTGCTGAAGCGCCGTCATACAACGACGCATTAGACACATCCATCGCCATTAAACTAGCCATCATGGACTGGTATTCGTACAGTAACTGCAAGGTACCTTGTGACGCTTCTGCTTGATACGGCGTATAGGCACTATAAAACTCGCCTCGGGTAGTAATTTCCCAAACGGCAGCAGGTATATGGTGTTCATAAGCACCCGCCCCAAGGAAGCAAAGCGGTAAACCATCTTGCGCCGCCTTCTCGCGGAGCAAGCGCGTTACTTCCATTTCGTTCATACCTACCGGTATTTTTTCTAACTCACCACAACGCAAATCATCAGGTATTTCATCAAACAGGTCATCAATGCTACCCACCCCAATGGCTGAAAGCATTTGTTCGATATCTTGCTCTGAATGCGGAATAAAAGGCATCTTATTACTCGTCTTCTACTAGGTTCTGGTAGCCTTCAGCATCCAATAATTCATTCAACTCACTCGCATCAGTTGGCTTCACAATAAAAATCCAGCCATCGTCATACGGCGAATCATTAATCGCTTCAGGGCTATCTTCTAAGGCGTCATTAATGGCGATAATTTCACCCGTTACTGGGCTATAAATATCGGACGCGGCTTTAACCGATTCAACAACGCTACATTCGTCGCCTTTATCAACGCTTTGACCCGCTTCTGGTAACTCAACAAAAACTAAATCACCCAGCAATTCTTGTGCGTGATCAGTAATACCAACACGGACGTTGCCATCGGCTTCTAATAGCGCCCACTCATGTGAATCAGCATATTTTCTATCATCAGGTGTGTTTGACATATTTTTCCTTTAATTTACCCAACGGGTATCAGTTTCGTTTGAATAAGAATTTCAATTAATATTAATTAAACGTCGATTTGTATTTTACCCTGACGAACAAAACAAGGTTTTACGACAGTGGCTTCTTTTAATTTACCGCGCATATCAATTTTACATGTTTCGCCAATGTTTGCGGGTACTCGTGCCAGCGCAATCGAGCGCTCCATTGTGGGGGAATAACCACCGCTGGTAATTTCACCCGTAGAAGCATCATCTAAAACGACTGTTTGATGTCCCCTGAGCACGCCTTTTTCTTCTAGAAGCAAACCAACAAACTTATGACTTAAGCCTTGCTTCTTTATCGCCTCAAGCGCGCTTCTACCAATAAAGTCACGGTCGTTTGGCTGCCATGCCACAGTCCATGCAAGGCCAGATTCTAGCGGATTCTTATCTTCATCCATATCTTGGCCATACAAATTCATGCCTGCTTCCAGCCTAAGCGTATCACGCGCACCCAAGCCGCAAGGCTTAACACCCACTTCTAGCAACTGACTCCAAAATCCTTCGGCCTTATCTTCTGGCAACATGATCTCAAAGCCATCCTCCCCCGTATAGCCCGTTCTGCCGACAAACCATTCGCCAAACCAACAGGCACTGAACGGTTTAATTTCTGCCGCCGACAGCCCTAATCGGTCAGGTAATATTGGGCAAACTTTTTGACGAGCTTTTGGCCCTTGCACAGCGATCATTGCCAACTGAGGTCGCTCGCTAACAGTAACATCAAAGGGTTTAGCTTGCTGTTCAATCCACGCTAAGTCTTTCTCTCGCGTTGATGCGTTAACAACCAATCGATAGTTCTGAGCGTCCATAAAATAAACAATTAAATCATCAATGATGCCCGCGGCTTCATTCAACATACAGCTGTATAACGCTTTACCTTGGCGCGTTAACTTTGCCACATCATTCGCCAATAAATATTGTAAAAATGATCGGGCTTGAGGCCCATGAATATCAACAACCGTCATATGTGACACATCAAACATGCCAACACCGTTTCTAACATCATGATGCTCGTCGATTTGCGAGCCATAATTAACCGGCATATCCCAGCCACCAAAGTCCACCATGCGGGCGCCTAACTGACGATGAGCGCTATTTAAAATTGTTTTTTTAATCATAATTTTGCCTCTGAACAAAAAAGGGCGGCACGCGAAAACCACATGCCGCCCCTCTGTCCAAAACCTGAAAGTTTAAGAGCAATTGCTCTCTTTCCTCTTCGGTGGGCTTAACTCATTGGTTAAGCCGCTCTCCAGAGCCAACTGATCATTAAACACAATGATCTCTCTTATGGTCCATTTGCCTGAGCGATTCCGGACGGATTGCGCCTTCGGCGTCGGTGATTAACCGATCTCTCCCAAAAGAGGTAAATTGATCGCACATTGTACCTTGCTAAGACAGCCATTTCCATCGACAAGACTTTTCGCTAAATTGCTTTGACTCTTTTGCTCACACAAAAAAATAGTGTTACTGTTCTAACTAAACTCATGCATTATTTAGAGGCTTTACATTATGACATTCAACCAAGATATTATTGATGAACTTAACATCCTTATCCAATACGACTTAAGCAATACAGAACAAGGAATAAAAACACATCAAGATGCAAGCAAAGCCACTATTTTAGCTGCCGCTCGTTTGTTCGAAAAAGGTTTAACTGATCAACCAGATGGCGGCTACTTAACATCTCTTGGTCGAACAGCTGCTGAACATGCGCATGCCCTATCTGGCTTACTAATGGTTAATTAGGAGGCTCAAACACCCATCGCATATTGACAGATTTTATTTTTCAACAAGGCTGATTGATTAACCAAACCCATACCTGAGCTTCTGGTTAGTTTAATCAGCGTTTCATCTGCACCGAAAAGGCGCTTAAAACCGTCCATCATACCCATCATGATTAAATTATCGCCCTTACGCTGGCGCTCATAGCGGCGTAATACTTGCCGACTGCCAATATCGCGCTTTGATTCATGCGCCTTTAAGATGACTTTAGCCAAACCCATTGCATCTTGTAGCCCCAAATTAGCACCCTGCCCCGCTAGAGGGTGAATCGTATGGATCGCATCCCCAACCAACACCATTCGCTGTTGACAATACTCTGTTGAAAACTGGAGCTTGAGAGGAAATCCACCACGCGCGCCCATTAATTCAAAACCACCTAATTTATACTCTGACGCTTCAGCTAACGCATCACAAAAATCTGCATTAGATAGCGCCAAGTTAGCCTCGGTCGTTTCAGGCTTTGATGTCCATACAATAGAAACCAGCCCATTACGCAACGGCAGTAGCGCTAAAGGCCCTTCAGGCAAAAATCGCTGCCATGCGGTATTGTCGTGTGACTGCTCGGGCTTTACCGTTGCGACTAATGCCTTTTGCTGGTAGCTCCAACCGTACGTAGGTATGTCGCTCAATTGTCTTATTTTAGAGTTCGAGCCATCCGCCCCGACTAATAACGAAGCGTTGATATGGTCACCATTTGAAAGTTGTATATCAACGTTTTTTTCAGCAATATAAAACCCGTCTAGTTGTGTGGACGTATACGTGTCACACGCGTCTAAAGCTTGTAGCTTTTCCCACAGAGCAAGTACCGTTACACGGTTCTCAACAACCGAGCCCATTTGCATTTCACCGGCATCAGCAGAATCAATCGCCAGCTCACCACTAGCGAAATGATCCCACACATACATTTTTTCCATCGGCTGCTCACCTAGCCGAACAATATCACCCCAAACACCGAATGACTTAAATAAATTCATGGATGCTAATGTTAATGCCGACACGCGTAGGTCATAGCTATCATCTGACCAGGCCTCAGTCGGATCTCCTGCGTCAATCAGTGCAACAGAAACACCTTGCTCTGCTAACAAACACGCAAGCGTAGCCCCCACCATACCACCGCCAACAATAGCTACTTGATACGTTCTAACACTCATTAGCTCGCCTCCACTATGAAAACGCTCACACTTAATTTAACTTCATAAAAAGCATAACCTTTAACCCGTTTTCAACCTTGCAAAACGAGAACCTAAACCCATCGTTTGTCGTGCAAACTGGTTTTTTAACATCGGCACTTTATCTAACATCAACAAACCACTATTACGCAATACGCTCAATAGCGCATTATCGGTCGAAAATAACTTTATTACGCTGTCTGTAAAGCCTGTTATCAGCGCTTGATCAGTTTTTCGCTGCCTTGCATACGATTCAAGCACGTCCTCAACGCCAACGTCTTTACCTGCAGTCATCAATGCATCCGCCAATAGTGCCGCATCTCGCAAACCAAGGTTAAAACCTTGCCCCGCCACAGGGTGAAGCTGGTGCGCGGCGTTACCAATCAACACCACACGGCTCGATACGGGGTTAGGCACATGAGACAAACTTAACGGAAAAATTTGGCAAGCACCCGATATTGATAGCTCACCCAACCACTGGCCAAATCGAGATTGTAACCTTTCCAAAAACGCATCCTCAGACAATTGCTTCACCTGCTCGGCTAAGGTTGATGGCATGGTCCAGACCAATGAATACAGCCCGTCAAAGTGCGGCAGCATTGCAATCGGCCCTTCTGAAGTAAATCGCTCGTAAGCAACGTCGTACTGGTCAGACTCGACCTTAATCAAACTCGTAATGGCTTGTTGATCATAAGGGTATTCTTTCAATTCAAACCCACCTAGCTGACGGACTTCCGACAAGCCGCCATCCGCACCCACTAATAACTTGCATGAGAGCGCTTGTTCTTTGCCATCAAGTTCTATGGTTACACCTACATTCTTATCATTGACGGTGTAATCGACAAGTGTTGCCGGGCACATAATATCAACAGTCGAAGCCAATAAATTATTCGACACAATCGTCTCTATTTTTACAGCCTCTACAACATACCCTAGCGCATCTACGTGTTGTTTTTTAGCCGACAACCGCGTCTTACCAAAAGCACCTTTATCAGACACATGAATATGGCGTATGGGCTTTGCGCAATCCTTTATTTGCTGCCAGAGGTTCAATTGCTCAAGAATACACCGGCTTCCCCAAGATAGCGCAATAGCTCGTTTACCGGCATCATCGGCTTGCTTTTCCACGAAAGGTCTTGCCTCAACCATAGCCACACGAAGTGATGTTTGACTTAATGCCAAGCCTAGGCAGCCACCTACCATGCCACTTCCTATGATGACTACATCATAATCAAGCGCCATACGACGCTCTCATTAAACGCTCAATATCACCAACTTCTTTAGGAGCGGTATCCGTTAACACCTCATGACCCTTTTTCGTAACAAGAACATCATCTTCAATACGAATACCGATACCACGCCACTTTTGATCCACTGCTTTAGCGTCTGGTTGAATATACAAGCCTGGCTCAACCGTTAACACCATTCCAGGTTCGAGTAAACGCCACTGATTGTCAACTTTATAATCACCCACATCATGTACGTCCATGCCCAACCAATGCCCAGTACGGTGCATATAGTATGGCTTATAGGCCTCATTTTTAATTAAGCTCGACACCTGCCCGGTCAATAACCCAAGTGCTACTAGGCCTTGCGTTAGAACTTCAACCGCAGCATCATGCGGGTCATTCCAGTGATTGCCCGGTTTAACTTGCTCAATGGCCGCATATTGAGCATCTAAAATCAATTGATAAAGCGCTTTTTGCTCATCACTAAACACACCATTAACGGGAAACGTACGAGTAATATCAGACGCATACTTTTTCCATTCACAACCTGCGTCAATTAATAGCAGATCACCGTCATTTAGTGGTGCATTATTGTCAATATAATGAAGAACACAGCCGTTATTTCCCCCACCAACAATAGCTGGGTAAGCCTCTTGCTGAGCGCCCTGGCTCATAAACTGATGTTTAAGACTTGCCTCAACCTGGTACTCATACATACCCACTCGGCACGACTGCATGGCTTTGATATGCGCTGCAACAGATATTTTTGCGGCTTTTTTCATCTGTTTAATTTCGTACGCCGACTTTATAAGGCGCATTTCATGCAACAAATGGTCGGATGAAATAAACTCTGCGGGGGCTGAAACACCCGCTCTTGAACGACTACGCACTTGCTGTGACCAATCCATGAGTTGCTGATCAAAATCGGGCTGCGCGCCCATCGGGAAATACAAACGGTTTTTGTTCTCCAGCAAACCCGGCAAAATATCATCAATATCATCAATCGGAAACGCATCATCAACGGCATAATCGTTAATTGCACCTTCTAAGCCGGCATTAGCACCTACCCATAGCGCGGTCTTTTCATCAAACTCGCGACAAAACAAAACGTACTCACCTTGTACCCTGCCTGGTACAAAAACGATTACTGACTCGGGTTCATCAAAACCGCTTAAGTAAAAGAAATCACTATTTTGGCGAAAAGGAAACTCAACATCACTATTACGCATTAAGATTGATGCGCTAGCGATAACCGCTATATTGCCCACACCAATCATTCGTAAAAACTGCTTTCTTCGTCGAGCAAATTCTTGTTGTTCTTCAAGCACTAGATAACCCCTTGTACAACGTTAATGAATAGTTGGCTCATTATCTTCTTCTGACTCATCCACGGGTTGCAATTCAAGCATCAAAATTTGCACACCCATCCTTACATACTCTTGCAACTCCATAAATGCCTGCTCATCAGAGTCATCAGCACTATCCGCATCTAAGCGTGAAATCTCCATTAAGTCCCTCAGCACGCCTCTACTATCATCACTCCAATCTTTATCGTCGCCGACACCCATATAGGCAACACCATACAAGAACCCTTGGCACCACTCACTCAAAGCTATCGCTCGCGCACCAATCCGCTCTTCCTCGCCGGGCAATAACAAATCAAAAATAAAATCATCCGTTTTCAGTAATTCTGCCGTTCCTTGAAATAAACCTATTAAACTTTGTTTATCTTCATTCATTAATGCTTTTAACTGATCTTCTGTATCAAAGACCGCCGTCACCCATCGAGTAAAGTCCGCATCGAGTTGCACACAAAGCATGCCCGACGCAAGACCATGCGCCTCAGACACATTCATGTTCGCGTCACGCTCGTCTAAAATTAGCTGCAAATCATCATATTCACCCAAACGCTTCACTGTATACTCCAAACTATTGATTAAGGTAGCTATGCTATCATTCCATGACCTAGGCACCAAAATTTACCGACTATATCAGTCACGGTATTGACCTCACCCTCAATCACACCTACTATTTACCTTGTGAATAAAGAACAAAACCCAGAAGTTGCTTTGCAACACCTAGAACAGAAAATTGATGCGCTTGTACAAGTGTGTCAAAACTTACATGAAGAAAACCAACACCTCAAGAGTCAGCAAGCTGATCTTATCCAGCAACGTAGCGCGTTGATGGAGAAAACAGAAAAAGCAAAGACACGTGTTGAGTCGATGATATCTAGACTTAAACTAATGGAAATCTAATCATGACGGCACCCTTAACCATTTCATTACATATTTTAGATAAAGAGTACCGCGTCAGCTGTTCTGAAGCAGAGCGCCGTGGACTGGAATCATCCGCTCGTTTTTTAGATGAGAAAATGCAAAGCATTAAACAATCTGGACGCATCGTAGGAATGGACCGCATTGCTGTGATGGCTGGCCTCAATATTACACATGACTTTTTGGTTGAAGAGCAAAAGAAAAGCGGCCTTTCTTTAGACATCAGCGATAAAATTAACGCTCTTCAAAACAAGCTGGACTTCGCCATCAATGCGTTTGGCAAGTAAATCAAGCCCTTTCAATTCACGCCTATGCTCTAACAAACAACTAAACCCCATCAGCCCCTCCCTGCTAGCAATAGCCGCCTCTTATTTGATTTTTAAATCATAAAAACGCTACTCTATATTCCTTTAAGTCGTATAAATTAGATGTTAAATTTTAAACTTAGGGGTACACTATTAGTGCGTTCCCTGCGGTGTTCGAGATAAGGTGAATTGCCCTTGGACCTAATTACCTACTCGGGAAGACAGATCATTTTGTTGATGTGCATGCTCTTATAGAGAAGCCTAATGCAAATGTCCGACTCCCACTTAAATCTTTCGGTTTAAGGTAGAAGCCTAATACGGCGCTAGCGGGGAACGTTTTTATTTATGTTACAAACAGCCACCTCATTAAGACAGTTATTACGTCAACAACGTAATAATATTTCATCATCAGATAGAGCCAAGTTTGATTACTCCATCAATCAGTCAATCATAAAAACGGCTCTGCTGATGCGCTCACCAAAAATCGCTAGTTACCTCGCGAACGATGGCGAGCCGGCTCTCAATTTATTCATTAAAACCTGCTCAGCTGGGCCAAGTAATCATTACCTACCTGTTTTGAGCAAGCAACAACTTATATTCTCACCGTACTCATGGGGCGATGAGTTAAAAAATAATTGCTTCAATATTCTCGAGCCGTCAACTAAACACGTTCTGCCTGCAAGACTCTTATCAACAATACTCATTCCGTTGGTTGGTTTTGATCATCAGGGTCATCGTGTAGGCATGGGTGGCGGTTACTATGATCGAACGCTCAGCTTTATGCTCAACCCACTGTGTCAGAAAAAACCCCTCTTAATTGGCATCGCCTATAGCGTACAAAAGATCGAAGAAATTAAACCCCAACCCTGGGATGTACCATTAGACGCCGTGATTACCGAACGGGGCTTAAGCTGTTTTTCAATTAAAGCAAAACACTATTTGCGTACACCCTCTTAAAATTGCCCCTAAAAAACTCCTACCTATCATTGAATGCGATATATCATAATGATAATTCTCAACTAGCAGCGCCCAATCAATTATTATGCAAGACGACCTAAAAAAACAAGCCGCTGAAGCCGCTATTCCGTATGTAAAAAACTCCCGCATTATAGGCGTTGGTACCGGCTCGACCGTTAATCACTTCATTGATTTATTAGCCCCTATTAAGCACCGCTTTGAAGGGGCTGTTTCCAGCTCGGAAGCTAGCACAGAAAGATTACAGGCACTGGGCATTCCAGTTTTTGACCTAAATACCGTCGGTACACTAGATATTTATGTCGATGGCGCTGATGAAATAAACTCCAATTTAGAACTTATCAAAGGCGGTGGTGGCGCACTAACTCGTGAAAAAATTATTGCCGCGGCAAGCCGTCTTTTTGTATGCATTGCCGATCAAAGTAAACTAGTCTCTCGGCTTGGCGCCTTTCCATTACCCATTGAAGTTATACCAATGGCTAGAAGCTATGTTGCTCGAGAAATTATCGCACTAGGTGGTCACCCTGTTTGGCGAGAAAATTTTATTACCGATAATGGCAATGTTATTTTAGATATTCAACGCTTAGATATTTTAGAACCCATAAAACTTGAAAGCACTCTAAACAACATCTCAGGCGTTGTAACCGTAGGACTATTTGCCAATCGTTCTGCCGATACCGTCTTACTGGCCAGCGAGCAAGGCATTCAAACTCTAAACCTCTAACTTGCCCAAGCTCAAAAAATTTACGTTTATTGAACACAAAAAAAAGGGGCTAAAAGCCCCCCAGTTTTTTATTTTTATTATTGTTTTTTGACGCTCTTTCTTTAATTGTATTAAAGAAAAAACTTCCTCCTCTCCTTGTTCTTGATGTGAATAATACATTGTTTTCACATAAAAGCAACAATAAAGATTCTTAACTGATTGATTTCATTGTTTTTTTATTGCGCTGCAACAAAAAAGTGACTAAAAGCACACAAGCTCTACAGTTTTATTTCAGCCAACATATAACAATAATACTCATAAGCTTATATGATTTTGATATATTAGATATCATCTAGGTGTCTTCTATTAAAAACAAAAGCCACCTAAAAAACTACCGACCAACTATTTAACAATGTCGACGTAATAGGAGCCCACTGAATGTTTCTACCTGAATGGATGCAGAACTACCAAAAAGCCCAACTAAGCGGTGATTTAATTGCAGGTATTATTGTTGCCGTCGTTCTTGTGCCACAATCGATGGCTTACGGTATGTTAGCTGGGTTACCACCTGAGGTCGCTTTATATTCATCCACCCTTCCTCTTATTTTATATGCTGCTTTCGGTAGCAGCAGAACCTTGGCGGTTGGACCTGTTGGACTCATGTCGCTAATGACCGGCGCTACTATCATTGAACTTGATATTATTCATGTAACCGAAATGGTCACTGCCGCACATACACTCGCGCTATTAGTTGGCATTATTTTACTGCTAATGAGATTGGTACGATTAGGTGCCATTATAAATTTTCTTAGCCACCCCGTTATTTCCGGCTTTGTTAGCGCATCCGCTATTATTATTGCATTAAGCCAAATGAAACATATTTTTGGGCTGGACATCCCGCGTGGGCTACCCGCTTATGAAACATTTTACCGTACCATTACCCAAGCACCTCAGAGCAACCCAATAACACTCATTATCGGCACATTCAGCCTCTTGCTTTTATGGTGGTTTAAAACTCCGCTTGTCGGCTTACTAAAGAAAAGGGGAACATCTGAGGAGGTTGTTCAGTTTATTTCAAAATCCGGTCCTCTTATCGCAGTCGCTTTTAGCACCCTTACTGTTTACTATTTAAATTTGGATAGCCAACACGGTGTATCGATTATTGGCCACATTCCCCCGGGGCTACCTGATATTATTCTGCCCAGTTTAAACCCTGAGTTAATTAAACACTTACTTCCTAACGCTCTACTAATCGCCTTAATTGGCTATTTAGAAAGCATTTCGATTGCCAAATCAATGGCCAGTCAAAAGCGACAAAAAATTGATTCTAACAAAGAATTGGTTGGTTTAGGCACCGCTAATATTGCTTCCGCTATTGCTGGCGGCTATCCTGTAGCCGGTGGTTTTGGTCGATCCATGGTCAATTTTTCAGCAGGCGCCAACTCACCTTTTTCATCAATTATTACTGCCTGTTTAGTTGGCCTGACCCTAGCTGTTTTAACGCCCTTATTTTTTTTCTTACCTAAAGCTGCGTTAGGCGCCATCATCGTACTCGCCGTTCTACCACTTATAGACATCCACACACTCAAGCAAGCGTGGGGTTACGATCGAACGGATGCCTTTTCAATGCTTATTACCTTTTTTACGGTACTCGTTATTGATGTCGAAAGTGGCATTATTGCAGGGGTTCTTATGTCTATTGGGCTTTATCTACATAGAAGCAGCCAACCTCATATCGCTATTGTGGGACAAGTTGGAAACACTGAGCACTATAGAAACATCAATCGACATACAGTTAAAACAGATAAAGAGATTCTTGCTATTCGCGTAGATGAAAACCTCTATTTTGCCAATACCAATTATCTTGAAGACACCATTATGAGACTCGTCGCAGACAACCAGTCCATTAACCATGTTGTTTTGATTTGCAGCTCTATTAGTTTTATTGACACAAGCGCATTAGAGTCATTGGATGACATCCTCTACCGGCTTGAAAAAGCTGGCATCCGACTACATTTAACAGAAATCAAAGGCCCCGTCATGGATAAACTAAGGGACACAGAATTTCTTAAAAAAATTGGTGAAGAAAATATCTTTTTAAGCACTCACCAAGCAATGAGTTCCTTAAAAACGGCGAATTAATGACTCAAAAAAGCTATGGCACTATATTTCACGCTCACTAAGGCATTTATTCCTTCCAGACTCCTTAGCTCTGTACAGAGCCTGATCAGCTCGCTTATAGACACTATCAGGTGTGTCTTCATCAGCAAATAAGGCACAACCGGCCGATAGCGTGATGGTAAGCCGCTTTCCTTGATAGCCAAACTTACAATCTTCCACGCTCGCTCTAAATTGGTTAAGCCTTTTTATTGCATTATCAACGTCACTGCCCGTAAAGATAACAGCGAATTCTTCCCCGCCGACTCGCCCAAAAAAATCACTATTGCGCACTTGCTTATTTATTAATTGACTAATCGTGCATAACACCTTGTCACCTACCGAATGGCCATACGTGTCATTAATTTTCTTAAATCGATCTATATCTAGTACCGCTAATACTAACGGCTCCTTATTCCGCTTCCATCGCTCAAATTCTAGCCTGATCCTTTCATCAAAAGCCCGCCTATTGGCAACCCCTGTTAGCACATCAATTAGCGCTTCTTCATGTGCTTGCAGAAGAGATAACTTAAGCTCTTCTGCTTCTGATTCCAGCTTTTTTAATCGATTTGAAACTGACTGCGCATACTCTTCAGCTTCATTTGCTCGATGCTCTTCTAATTCAGCAAAGTCCGTTACCGTTTGGTTAAATTCTCCGAGCTGCTCTGTTAATAATGACTTCAATGTACTCAAGCTTTCGGTTTGCAGCACCGAATCTTGTAGCGTATTAATTTGCCCTCCCATTAACTCAGTTAATCGCCAACGATCTTTTATTGCATCAACTTCATTAATTCCTTCCTGTTTAAGGTCTACGGAAAGCTCAGCTAACTTATGCATCACTGTTTCAATCAAACCTGACAATTCAACAATAAACTCATTCTTTTTTACAATACGTCTACCTAAAACATCAAACGTTTCCTTATAAACAAAGCCAAGACCAGGCAAGTCATCCATTCTCTCAAGAAGATTATGCAAACCAGCCACCTTAATTGACTCTGCCAACCCAGAGTCCAGCTCTTCTAGCTTTTCTAACTGAAGCAACAAACCAGCCTTAATGCTCGTCATAGAGGAGGCGCTATCTGAAGGCGCCTTATTAGCTGATAATGCTCTGAGAACTTCTCTAGATACTTTATGAGTAACGGCTTGCAAATCCTTTTCTGTTCGAGCTTTCGCTAAGTTTTCCTCTAGAGCCTCGATGTTCTCGTGTAAATCATCAGACACTTTTAAGTGAGATAATAATGTACTCAAGATTGTGGCTGCCGCGCCCATATCATCTTTATCGAAATAACGAACCATCAACGCCCTAATTACACTCAATTTATCAATTGGCACCATCCCATTGTTGGGCAAGGCTTTAGGCAACGAATGGATAGCTTCATCTACTGACTTATGATGCCCTTTAACCTCTCCTAAAATTGACACCAGCACCTGATATAACGCTTGAATTTTATCAGCAGCTTCATGCTCTGCTTCATCCAACTCTTTCAGTGCGCGCATATACTTTTCTTTATAGTCTGCCATCAGCTAATACCTAAATAGTTATCTTTGAATTATAGACCAACCCTTAAAAAAAACAGCTAAAGGCCACTCACATACTTTTTTCTCCCGCGCAAAAAAAAACCCATTATTTAATGGGTTTTTTTTAAAACAATCAAGGCTAAGCGCCTTATATATTCCAGCAATATTAACGCTTTGAGTATTGTGGACGCTTTCTAGCTTTGTGAAGGCCAACCTTCTTACGTTCAACTTCACGTGAATCACGTGTTACAAACCCGGCTTTACGAAGCATCGGGCGTAACTCACCATCAAACTCCATTAATGCACGGGTGATACCTAACCTAATGGCACCAGCTTGTCCTGATGTTCCACCACCTTTTACAGTGATGAGCAAATCAAACTTTTCCATTGCTTCAGTCGTTTCTAACGGCTGACGAACGATCATACGATCAGTTTCACGACCGAAGTACGCATCAAGCGTTAAGTTATTAATTTTAATGTCGCCTTTGCCAGGACGTGCAAAAACACGTGCTACTGAACTTTTACGACGACCGGTTCCATAATATTGGGTTTGTGCCATGATAATAAACTCTTTTTAAAGGTCTAATGCTTTAGGTTGTTGTGCTTGATGCGTGTGCTCAGCACCAACAAATACTTTCATTTTTTTGAACATGTTTCTACCCAACGTGTTTTTCGGCAACATGCCTTTAACCGCTGACTGGATAATACGTTCTGGGTGTTTTTCACGTAACTGGCCTAATGAAATAGACTTTAAGTTACCGATATAGCCTGTATGGTGATAGTACATCTTGTCTTTTTCTTTATTACCAGTAACGCCAATTTTCTCAGCATTGATAACAACGATGTAATCGCCTGTATCTACATGCGGCGTATACTCAGGCTTATGTTTGCCACGTAAACGACGCGCTATTTCTGTCGCCAATCGGCCTAATGCTTTACCTTCAGCATCGACAACATACCAATCGTGTTCTACTTCTTCTGCTTTTGCACTAAATGTTTTCATTTCTTAATTCCACTCACTCGGGATGCGGGTCTATCAAAGAGCCGCGTATTCTATCTATTTTTTCACCTAATCACAATGTTAAGTTGACAATCTTTATGCAACTGGTTCAAAACACCTTTCCAACATGCTATCAATTTCTTAGCTAAGCACATTCATAATACCGCATTGTGGCTTATAACCAGCAACCGATTCTGATAACACCGCTCTAATTTCAATATCATTATTATCTATAATAGCCTGCTCTAAACGATCTATAAGAACACTTAAATCACTCCAAGGGATCATACTTTCATTTGCCCTCATGATTTTCTCATGCTCCGTATTCATCACGTCATCCCCAATCAACAGCTCTTCATACAACTTTTCACCTGAGCGTAACCCTGTGAACGTGATTTCGATATCTCCGTGTGGCGTGTCGTCATCTTTGACCTCTAGCCCACTTAAATGAATCATTCGTTTTGCCAGTTCCAATATTTTAATAGGGTCACCCATATCTAACACGAACACATCCCCACCTTTCGCCATTGCGCCTGCCTGTATAACCAACTGAGCCGCTTCTGGAATGGTCATGAAATAACGTATAATTTTAGGATCCGTCACCGTCAGTGGACCACCCTGTTTAATTTGCTGTTTAAACAAAGGGATAACCGAACCTGATGAACCAAGCACATTACCAAAACGCACCATCGCGAATTGTGTTGGTGAGCCGCCTTTATGTTGGTCACTTAACGCTTGCAAGACTAACTCTGCCATACGTTTTGAGGCTCCCATGGTATTAGTTGGCCGAACTGCTTTATCGGTAGAAATCAGTATAAAGTCTTTAACTCCTGCATCTAATGCCGCTTCAGCGGTATATAGCGTACCAAAAATGTTATTTTTAATGGCCTCTCTTGGGTTTTGCTCAACCAAGGGCACATGTTTGTAGGCAGCCGCATGGTATACCGTTTCCACTTTAGCCGACTGACAAGCCAATGAAATTCGATTTTTATCCGTTACCGACCCTAACACTGGCTTTATGGCAACCTCACCGCTAGACAAATGCTTTTTTAAATCACGCTCTATTGCATAAAGGGCGAACTCACTATGTTCAAACAAAACAAGCTCTTTGGGCTTTTGTTTCAACACTTGACGACATAGCTCAGCACCGATTGAGCCCCCCGCTCCCGTCACCATCACAACTTTATTGTATATATTCTTCGCCATCAAAGACTCATTAGGTAACACCTGATCACGGCCCAATAAATCTTCAATTTCAACATCTCTTATATCGTCAACCGTTACTTCACCTTCTGCAATTTCAGCCAACGTTGGTAGCGTTTTCACTTTTACAGGGTAAGGTTCTAATAGCGCAATAATTTGATTACGACGAGATCGAGAAACCGATGGCATAGCCAGCAATACATCCTTCACAGCGTGACGTTCAATAAGTCGGCTTAAGTGAGAAAAAGGGTGCACACGAGTATCCCGAATTTGCCGACGATGTAGCGATGGCTCGTCATCAATAAAACCTATCACTTTCATGCCGTTTTTTATACTAAGTTGATCAAGCACTTGCATGCCAGATGAACCCGCACCATAGATGACAACATTACGTATTGCATTTGCATTTGCATTTGCATGAACCGCCCCTGCCAACCACCAGCGTACGACCATTCTACTCCCCCCAATCATCAGTAATGCGACTAACCAATTAATGATATGAACAGATCGTGGCACAACCTCAATACCCGCTAACAAAACAAAAAGCGCTATTAACAAACTATAAAGAGAAACCGCTTTTACAACGACCCATAGTGAATGGAAACCAATATATCTAATAATCGCACGGTACAAACCCAACTTAATAAAGATAGGAGTGGCAATAAATGGTGCGACAAAAAACAACCAAACAACACTACCTTCAGGCCAATAGAATTCGCCTAGCCGCAAAGAAAACGCCACCCACAAAGCAAACGTAATAACAATAAAATCAAATAACAACGTGACACTACGTTTTACCCGCCTATTCCGACCAATAAACCATCCCGGAAATGAAAAAACATCCATATTTAACCCACCTTACCGACCCACACCATAATAATAAAAGCCATGCTGTTTAAGCAGCTGTTTATCAAAAACATTTCTACCATCAATGATCAAGCGCTCGTTCATAACTTGAGCAAGCTGCGCATAATCAGGCGACCAATAAAGCGGCCACTCTGTAACCAGCAACAACGCATCTGCCCCGTCAACAGCTTCCATCGGCGTTTTAAAATACCGAATCAAGCCTTCATCAGCATAGTATTTTTTTAGATTCGGAACAGCCTCAGGGTCATGAATATTAACCCTAACACCTTGCGCAATCAGCGCATTAATTATTTTTATACTAGGCGCATTATCGATACTGGCCGTTCCTGGCTTAAAGGAGCAGCCCCAAATCGCAACAACTTTATCGGCCAAAGCACCGTTATAGTGTTGCCACAACTTTCTAAACAATAACTCTTTTTGCACCTCATTTGCTTCAACAACTGCTTTTAATAATGACTGTTGTTGCTGCTGTTGAAAAATACCCGAAAATTTTGACACGTAAGCATGGAAGTTCTGCCCCCCAAAGCCGCAACCTGGCGATAAATAGTGCGCCCCAATTCTTGAATCAGCCCCCATTCCCTCTTGCACAACACTAATATCCACCTCTAGCTGATCGGCTAAATTAGCCAATTCATTCACATACCCTAAGCGAATAGCCAACATACCGGTAATCGCAAACTTGGTAAACTCAGCCTCCCTAGAGCTCATTAGCTGCAAGGCATCTAAGCCCGTACTAAATGGCCTCAATAAAGCACGCGCTTTAATTAACGCATCATCCTCGTCTATTCCCAGAATAATTCGTTTAGGTTGACTAAAACCTTGTATCGCTGAGCCTTCTTGCAAATTATCAGGAATGTAAACAACACTGCCTTTGGTGCCCAACCGCGCTTGCAGGTCTAGCGTTGCCCCTACCGCAAAGTTGCACTGGTTAATGACTAACAAGCCATGTTGATCTGCCTGAGAAAGCTGCTCCATCACTTCCTCAGCTTTGTTTTGCTGCTCTGGCTGGAATGCAAGCCAATGAATGTTGGCCTTAGGTAATACGGGTTGTGAGTCGCGCACAAGCCGACCGCTATTCATTTGCAGCTCCAATTGCTGCAATAAATTCGGCTCATCACGAACCGTTGAAATCATCATAAGCTCATCCTGCTCAGTCAGCGACATCTCGCAGATAGCGACATCATTCCCCACTTTAGCCAAGCACGCCGCAGCCACCCACGCTGAAAGCCCCGCACCATAAACATTAATTTTCATACTGCCCTCGGTTAGCTTGAACGTGCTGAATCAACCCCTTTGTAGATGAATCTAAATGCTCACCCACCTCTGACTTAAATTCCGTCGATAAGGATAAGGCAATTTTCTTCCCCTTTTCCACACCCCATTGATCAAACGGGTTTATTTCCCAAATCACCGACTGCACAAAAACTTTATGTTCGTATAACGCAACCAGCCCGCCAAACGTTTCCGGTGTTAACTCATCCAACATAATCGTTGTACTCGGTTGATTGCCATCATAATGCTGATAGCTTAAATCAGTTGTCGATTCAGCACCCAGCGCCAACAATCTTGATTGCGCCAAACAATTGGCAAGCGATAACTGGTGTTGCTGCTGGAGCTCGTCACCTTCGCCTTCATAGCGCACTGCAGCCGTAATAAAGTCACACATCACAAGCTCAGTACCTTGGTGCAGAAGCTGATAAAAGGCATGTTGCGCGTTCGACCCGACCTCACCCCATAACACAGGACAGGTGCGGTAATTAAGCCGCTCACCCTTGCCATTAACGCTCTTGCCGTTACTCTCCATTTCTAACTGCTGTAAGTAGGATGGAAAATGCGTAAGACGCCCATCATAGGGCAGAATTGCATGCGCATGAATGTTCAGAAAATTAATATTCCAAACACCAATTAAGCCTAACAAAACGGGTAAATTCTTGTCGAAACTCGCTTCCCTAAAGTGCACATCCATTGCATGAGCCCCCTTAAGGATAGCGCGAAAATTATCCATCCCCACTTTAAGCGCAATTGGCAAGCCGATCACCGACCATAAGGAGTATCGCCCCCCAACCCAATCCCAAAACAATAATTGGTTTCTCTCAGGAATTCCCCATTTTTGCGCAAGCTCAATATTACCCGTTGCTGCAATAAAGTGATGCTGGTTAATCAGCTCAATAGGCTTACCGCTTGCCTTTAATAACCACTCCCTTGCCGTGTTAGCATTGGCCAAGGTGTCAATCGTGGTAAATGTTTTGGAGGCGACGATAAATAGCGTTGTCGCTGGGTCGAGCATGGGCAATAATTTTTCAAGTTCACTACCGTCCATTGATGACACAAAATGAACATCCAGCTGCTGACTCTCTATAGGCGTGTATTGCTCAAGCGCATCACAGGCCATCAGCGGCCCAAGGTTTGAACCACCCACACCAATGTTCACAATCGAGCGGATAGGTCGGCCATCAAAGCCACGCCACTGGCCTTGCTGAATCTGTCTAACCAGCGATTCCATTTTCTCCAATGATGCGTGAACATCTTTCGTGATAGCTTGACCGTTAACTTGAAGAGCATCTTCTTTTGGGAGTCGCAAGGCGGTATGTAACGCAGAACGCCCCTCAGACACATTGACTTGCTCACCAGTGAATAATTTTTCAATCCACTCACTCAACTCTTGCTGCTCGGCTAAAGCGGTTAACTTAGCCAGTGTCTGTTTAGTAATACGCTGCTTTGAAAGATCCAATAAAAAATGCTCAGCAGCAAAACTAAACATATCAAACCTACTTTCTTCAGATTGGAACAACTCACTAAGGTGTTGACTCTGCATTTCTTCGGCATGCGCCTGAAGGTCAACCCATGCTTTTATATCGCCACTATTCATGCGCGATTGCTAATGCCTTGATAAATTCTTTCAACCCACCAGCCGTTTCACTATGCTGCAAGCCATAAGCAATATTGGCCTTTAAATAACCCAGCTTTTCCCCGCAATCATAAGTCGCCCCCATCATTTTATAAGCCTCAACCGATTGCTCTGTTAATAGTGCATCAATAGCATCGGTTAGCTGAATTTCTCCCCCTGCGCCGGGTTTACCGTCCGCCAGTAAGCTCATCATTCGTCCGGGTAATACATAGCGACCTATAACCGCAAGATTTGAAGGCGCCACGTCTTGACTGGGCTTCTCGATTAGCCCTTTAATAGCAGCGGACTGCCCAAATTCGGGCACTATGCCATCGCAATCGGCAATGCCATACAAATGGACCTTATCATCAGGCACTTCCCCGACCATAATTTGAGCTGCACCCTTACCTTCAAACTCACTGATCATTCGCGCCAAATCATTTGATTTATCGAACTCGTTATTCACCAATACATCAGGCAGGATAACCACAAACGGTTCATCGTCGATCATACTGGCCGCACAATACACCGCATGCCCCAAACCTTTTGCTTCAGGCTGTCGAATGGAGACAATAGATACATCCGGTGGCACAATATGCTGAATAGCTGCCAACAATGCTGTTTTGTTTTTACGCGCTAACTCCGCTTCAAGCTCATAATGCGTATCAAAATGATCTTCAATCGCAGATTTACCCGTGCGCGTCACCAGAATAATTTCTTTAATGCCAGCAGCAACCGCTTCTTCCACCACATATTGAATCACCGGCTTATCCACTACCGGCATCATTTCTTTGGGAATCGCTTTACTGGCGGGCAAAACACGTGTGCCTAAACCCGCAACGGGGATAACAACCTTACGAACCTTCAACATCTTTGCTCCATGCTTTTAACTATTAAATAATTGAAATTATAACGCCCCAGCAAGGCCATCTGCTACAAACAATAAGCCTTGGCAGCCTTTTTATATCAAACCGATGGGGATCGCTGGTAAAACGCCTGTCCTACTCGTTCAACATGTTCTATTAAATCTTGTGACTTCAACTCGCTAAAAATTGAAAGGTCAAATAGGCAGGGTGTATTCAGGTCATCTAGATCTGAAGCAACAACTGACAATAAAGAAGGAGCTAATGCTTCGCCCAACAATATTAAGTCTATATCCGAGCCGGTACGAAACGTATCTTTTGCTCTAGAGCCATAAATAATGACTTTTTCAATAGCAAATGTCTTTTGAATATATCAGTCACCCTTTCGACCGCACTTTCTGCTAAACCAAACGTCACAGCAAGGTTTGCATCTTATTTTGGAGTGCGACAAAACTGGGGTAATACACACGCCTTACCTTAGCGTATTCTTGCTCCAAAATACTTTCTTGATAGGTATCCATTGTTTTATTACGGCTCTCAATCATATCCATCCAGACCTGACCATCATCGATCAAACCTATGTTAAAGGCTAACCTACTGGCACTTCTAGAGCCGGTAACATTTTGCAGCCCCTCATAATCTAAATAATCTTTTAACACCTTCCAAGCCAGCTCATGAGTAAACTCAAATCGCTGAATAACACCTTCCTTTATAATCGCCTCAACATCTTCAGGGTAATTCTCAATACCTTGCTTCAATTGGGACAATGCTCTTTCAAAGTTACTGAAACGCTGCTTCCACCGAATGTCTTGCTTCATTTCACCCACCCGTTATCAAATAATCATTCAATTCTACATCATCAATGAGAAACACCATCTCTTTTGAGCACCTTCAGAAACGTTAGCCAAAGAATATAAATATCGAATAAAAAAGAACGGCGCTTTAGGTATTCAACATCCAAGCCCACTTTCTGAGGAATCGGTAATTCATCACGGCCATTGACTTGTGCCCAGCCCGTTAAACCCGGCACCAATTTATGAACACCTTTTTCAGACCGCAAAGAAATCAAATCATCTTGGTTAAATAACGCAGGGCGTGGACCTACAAAACTCATGTCGCCTTTTAAAATACACCACAGCTGTGGCAGCTCATCTAAACTAGATTTACGCAAAAAATCACCAATGGGCGTCAGAACACTTTTCGGGTCTTTTAATAAATGCGTAGCAACCGCCGGCGTATCAACCTTCATACTGCGAAACTTAGGCATTGTAAAAATAGCATTCTCTATACCTACCCTATCGGACCAATATAACACAGGTCCTTTTGACGTTGCCCTGACCAAAATAGCCACTATGCAAATAGGAACGAAAAGCACAACAGCAGCATTGATAGCCAAAAAGAGATCAACCAGTCTTTTCATTTAAATACGCTTTCGCTGTTTTCTTTAATTGTTCATCCATCGTAATTACTGGTTTCCAACCCAGTAACCTTCGAGCCTTTGAGTTATCCATCTGCAAAGAACCAAACAGACGATTTGCCACATCTTCCTTACCTACCAATTTAGCTACGAATGTCATCCAGCTAACGGGGACAGGTAGCAAGAAAGCTCTTTTACCAAAAACCTTCGCGACCTTCTGCAATAGCTCGGTCGTCGACACATCCTCACCATCTGAAATCAAAAATACTTCATTAGCTGCTTTTGGATGATCAATGCAAAGAATGATGAAACTTACTAAATTATCTAGCGCGATAAATGAACGCTGATTGTGTATAGAACCCAAGGGCAAAGGAATACCTTTTTTCACCCAGCGAAGCAAACTAGCAAAATTACCTGGGGCATTTACTCCATATACCAATGGTGGACGAATAATCACCACTTCCATATTTGTGTCATTAGCGATAGTTCTCAACCCCAATTCCGCCTCATATTTAGAAATAGCGTAGCGCTCTTGTGGATGACAACTATCCTCTTCTGTATACGGAGAACAATTGTTATTACCATTGACGCCTATGGAACTTAAAAAAATAAACCTCTCAACTCCCGCTTCAACAGCTTGCCTTGCTAGATTTAAAGTCCCCGCTGTGTTCACTTCTCGAAATGCTAATAACGGCTCATTAACATCATCCAAGATATGTGCACGTGCCGCACAATGAACAACGACATCAACTCGATTTAAAGCCAGCCCCCAATTTGTTGTTGCAGACAAACTGCCGACAACACATTGTTCAGCATTCCTATTTACCACGGGAAAACTGCTACGACTTGTCACCGCGACATCATATGAAGCCGAACATAAATGATTAGTAAGCGCTCTACCGACAAAGCCTGTCGCACCCGTGATCAACAATCTTAAACTCATTTTTTTCAAATCTTTTTCAAATCGACGTTTTTAGAGCGTTCTCTCCATGGATACATACACATTAACCCTTTCTCCCACAACCTAGCAAAAAGACGCTAACCCAGCTCTAACGACTAAAGCACAACCTGAATAAGAATCACCTTGCTAGTTTATAAAATACCTTCTTCATAAAATCGGGAGACAGACGAAGGAGTAACCTGCTATAAACATTAAAATGCATCTGAAACCGATTTATAAACCCTATTTTAACTAAGTATTTAAACACCTTAACCTCGCCTTCATAAAAGGACCGCCCTCGCCGAGACATGAACCCATCCCCTACTCGCATTTTCACTAAAACCTCCTGTAAGTTTGCCATTTTATATCCTTTACTCAGTAATAAGCACCAAAGCGGATAGTCTTCAGGGTAAATAGACGGGTAACCTCCAACACTCAATACTGCCTCCTTCCGATAGACAACAGCTGGGTGACTCATTGGGCATCGATGTTTAGCAAACGATAAAATCTCAGCGTGAGAAGAAGGAAGGTTTCGAACATCCAGCTTTTCTGACATATTCTCATCCCATTCCTCGACAAAACCACTTAAAACTGCAACTTCAGGGTTCCCATTCATAAACTTTACTTGCTTTTCGAAACGATCAAATACTGACACGTCATCCGTATCCATACGCACAACCAAATCAAAAGAACAGTGATTTAAACCTGCATTTAATGCCGCCGCCAAACCATTATTTTTTTCTAAGCGAACAGATACTATATTCAACTTACTCTCGAACTCAGAAATCACCCTAGAAAGCTCAGTAGAAATAGGGCCATCTTCAACTAAAATGACTTCCTCAGCTACCAATGTCTGCTCCACTAAACTTTGCAAACACTCTTCTAAATATCGAGGACTCTCATCGGCGTAAACTGACATTAAAACTGAAAACATTTAGCCTCTTATTATCATTGACTTAAATTCACTATCACCGCTTCGCGACAACGGTCTCAGTTAATTCTACATGCAACAAACTATTAGTCGCATAGAAAATACGATTAAAACTAGACTCTAACTCAATAGACAAAACAACCATGCTGGCTATACTTACCTCAGCAACTAAGTAGTCATTCAACACATCAATCTTGGATTGATTCTACCGAGGCAATCTCAACCTAGTTACAATAGAGCACATATCTAAAACCACATAATTATTGAGTGTTTACTATACAACTATCTACAAAGCACGGTTTTGCGTTTTTATGCATGCCGCAGTGCGCCTCGACGTCTATCGAAGCTGCTACAAAAAACACACAGTAATATTAATTTTTCAGGCGGTCCAAAAACAAAGCACCTAAACGCTCAAACATTTTTAGAAAATATATTATCCATCTGCCAAATTTTAGCCCCTTCCGCCGAAATTCAGTCATTTTGTATGCTAAGGGATCCGTTAGAGTGGATTGCAAACTGGCACCATTATATGGCTAGGGAAGCATTAAAAACCCCACTCACCCCCAATCATAATAATTACACGGGCAACATTAGCTACAATATAGTCATAACCAGACATGTAGCTAAAGGAAAAAGAGCACTGTTTGCTGCAATTCGCACTCAGCATGACTTCTTAAAAACCAGTAACAATAGAATAGGCCTGGGTTACGTGCTTCCAGTGGATAGAATCGATTTAGCATCTAAATTTTTATCGGAGAAAATAGGGCAGAACATCACCATTTCAACTAAAAATATGTCTTCTAAAAAAGCGCTACTTTAGATTCTCGCCTCGAAAAAAACTACGCCTGTATTTAGCTAAAGACATTGCAATTTATGAGTTTGCTAAAAAGAATGGCATCTTAAACAAAGAACTCCACTCCAACCCCTCAAGCCTAATTAAACGACACCTCACACGTCTTTACACTAAAGTTGACTAGTAACGCCCCAACATGACCTCTATAATAATCAATTTAGTAACAAATAGCATCAAGCCATTTATTTAATGGTGAGCCACTCAATCACTTTAATACCACCTCTTGAAAAAGAGAACTCAATGAATTTAAGCAGACTGAAAAAACAAAAAATTACTGGTTACTACAATCGGCTCCGCCATTTTAACCAACCTAAAACTTACACCATTACCATCAGCGATGAGTACAAATTTATCTGGTACCAAGTTGCAAAAGTTGGAACTAGAACCATCCTTAATACCCTAAAGGATTCCAACGTTTTATTATCTAGAGAAGATGCCTACAACAACTATGTGCCTGCAAAGGTATATAAAGACTATTTCAAGTTTGCTTTTATCCGCAACCCTTTTGATCGCTTGGTATCTTGCTGGCTCAACAAAGTATATAAGCGAAAAGACAATCGGTTTAAAGCAAGCGATGAGATGCTAAGAAATATGCAAACATTTTCAGGCTTTATTAGTTTTGTTGAAACATTGGATTTAGAAACTTGCGATGAACATATTAGAAATCAAAGCAGCTTAATTGACTTATCAAATATAAATTATATTGGCCGAATGGAAAACTTTGAAGAAGATCTTGATGAAGTTTTTAATATCATAGGTATAAAAAACAATGTGCTAACCGTTAAAAATGTTACCAAATCAAGGAAGAGCTATCAGGAATATTACTCCGAAAGTGATATTAAAAGAGTGCACCAACTGTATAAAAAAGACATTCGTATATTTGGGTATCAATTTTAAGCATCCAAATAGCCCTAAATGTATTAGTTAAGTCTTTATCTAGAGCCGGTTAAAACATTATGGTTGACACGTTAGAAAATCAAGCCAAAATACTTAAAGGCATCTTAATTACAGCACCTAGCTGCTCTGGGAAATCACACTTATTAAAAATAATTGAGAAGCATAAAGATTTTGCAAAAATTTGTATTTTTGAAATGGATTGGTTGGAATACTACGTCCCCAAAGAGTTAACAACGCGACTAATAAAAGCGGAAGCTGAGTTTCAAGCATGGTTTTCCACGCAACAAAAAAGCAACCTTTTAGAGAGTATTTATAGCAACATCCTAGCCTCAAAAGATGACGCCCGTTTAATTAAATATAAACTTGTAGAGTTATGTTTAATCCCAGAGAGCTTCATTACTGTCCTTCCGCAGGCATTAAGAAACGGCACGGCTAATAAACAATTCTTAACACTTTTAGAAAAATACTTCCACTCAAATTTTCTTCATGTAGCTATTGCACCTAGGTTTTCTCGGCATATGTTAAATTTTGCTCTCCGGCTGGAAGTACTAAATTTACCTTATATCAAACGCATGCTGGCAGGAAGCAACTCTCTTCGTTTAAAAAGAGATTCTTTTGATTATATGTTTGAACCGTCAGTTTTTAGGAACCCTGAGTACTTAATAATTGATGTATTTCGTAAGCAGTTGGGGTTATAAGGGCACCACAGAAATGCCCGCATTACCTCTGTCATCTAAAACCCACGTGGGCTAACAAATTCTGAAGCGAAGCTATCACAGAAAAAAATATTAACTTACTCATTGTCTGATGAGTTAATAATTAGCAAGCACCTTAAATTCACCCTTCTTTTAGTTTCACCATCTTATAAATGGCTTCATCCCATATCGACACATCAAAATCAAATCGCTCTGAAACAAACTGATACCTATCTTGTACCTTTCCCTTAAGCTTTTCTATCTCATCTAAAGGGTATTTAAAAAGCCTCGGTGTAGCATTAAATACAGCTGAACTATCGAATTCTTCAGGCTCCAGGTTACAAAAATCACTCAGCCTCTGTATTTGATTTTCAGAGAATAAAGTTTCGTAAAAACCATAAAAAACGTCTTTTGCTGGAAATACTCGGTCAATTTGTTGGCTCGTGTACAAATAATTAGCTCGCTGCAATTCATCCTTAGAACCTAATTGGTTATTTATCCGTAAAATTACTTCCGCCTCACTTATTTCCCGTAAGATTTTTTTTCTTCTCAAACCCATCCTTATTGCACTTTCCAACCTTCCTATCGGCTCTCGCATTATGAAAACAACTTTGACAGCAATTCCCCTCTGATTAAATTCTTTTTTTATTTTAGCTAGCACTTCTCTGGAAAGCCCTGAATAAGCAGGTGAAATATCTGAAGTAAAGTCATCTTCGCCCTTCAACAGAGAATCAAAATAATCAAAATAATTCTGATCATCTTGATAAAAGCTCTTCATTATTTCTAGGTTCTTTAAAATAACCCTTTCATCAGCTAATTTACTGTAGTTTCTAAGCCTAGTCGTAATACTCTTAGTTTCAGCGAACTCGCCACCACCTAGATACAAAGAATCAAATACATGGTATTCCTTAGCCATTCCTGGAACAAACCTTTTAGATTCAACAAGCTGTTTAAAAAACCATGTCGTCCCCGCTTTTTGGGCACCAAGCCCTAAAATAAATGTCCTCACTTACCCTCCCATTGTTAATGATTACGCCTCAGGTGTAAAAAATCATTTCTAAGAAACTTCACAGTCTCTTTACATACTCTGCACTGGTCACATGCAATATGCTTATATTACCTGTTGGTTCTTTAGACCACCCCACCTTAAAAGGTTGAAAGCCTTTATTAGTCAATTCTCCTCTGTTTTTATTCAAAAAACCTGTACAGACATTGTGCCCGTCTTTTCTGTCCTAATATGAAGATATAGTTTTCTCATTTAAAATCCTACAACACACAATTTATGTGCAAAGTTATAATTAAATAAAATTTAAAGCCTGTCTGTGCTTACAAATTTGGCAGGGGCATGTAAATGCATCCTTTTCTTTACATGCATAAAGTTTCTGAACTCTTTTATTTTCCTTTCATCTGTATAATTTTCACTAGACCAATGTGAAAACTCATCTTGTTTAACATCCTTCATTTCATACACCACAACTTTCTTTAAAACCTTATTACGAATTGGGAATGTCATTTTCAAAACCTCCCAATTCCAAGCTTTTACAAAATAAACCGCAGGTATGTTTGGGAAAAACCTCACTTCTTCGTGCACCTCATTTTTCGATATGAACTTGTTATCAGCATCATCAATATATACAGTTTGCACTGGGATGCTTCCCGTACATAAACTTATTGACTTAGCCACGCTTAAAATAAAACGTTTGAATATCTCCCTGTTTTCCATCTTGGAACTTAGCAGCATATCGGCATCCCACTTACAAATCAGGCTATATTGGCAGCGGCTCATGCACCAATTATAATAATACGCTAGATTGCTTAATGAACTCTCTTCTGTAGCCTGATGATCCGCGCCACACCTTGCCACTTCAAAAGGGTATGAGTGTAAACCGACCCTTGAACCCAAAGGGTGACTAGACTTAAAGTCACTAACTAACGCTGCCGTCCCATCGGTACTTCCATTATCAATCACTATAATTTCATCGAAACACTCGATGATTGACTCCAAGCAGTTAATGATATTTATTTCTTCATTTTTCACCCTTAACATGGCACTAGCTCCACGAGGCTTGCCTTTTTTTATTAAAGTAAAGTTGTAATCAACACGTCCCTCAAGGTTATTAAATGCCCTATCTTGCATGCGAAAGTAAGCTATTCTTCGTCTAATACCAAGCCTTCCCGTTACTTTACCACCGATTTGTATAGCCTTTTTATAGCCAATTTTTGAAAAATATTTAACTCTCCATTTAACGCCGTAATAATATCTCATTATCTTGCGAGCAGTGATGGACGGAGGCGATATAGCCAACTGACTTAAATACTCTTCTAGGCTGGCAAGGTCTTTTGCTAACAACAAGCTCAGCACCTTTTTCCCAACAGGGCTCATCTGTGCATTTTTCTCCAAATCAACGGTATCCAAATCACCGACTGTTTCTATCACAAACTCTAAGAGCTTCTTCCTCTCTATGGCATCTAGCTCTTCAATAGTTCGTGCCATCAATTTAGTACTCCAATAATGACTTAATCGATAAGACCAATATTTTCTATAAGCACCTTCTACGCACATGATGTTTTTTGAGACGATGCGCGCCGCTTTTTCTTCTTGCATGAAATTATCAAGTGACCACTGCTTACGCATTAAGCTTAAGTTATCTACTCGATAGGCGTAGAATGGATCCGATATAGATGAAATTCTCTTTGCATGTGGTAAAGCCGAAGAAATAAATATCGCGTCCTCCCCTAAGTTCAGACCCGGCATAAACTTCAGATCATACTCATCTAAAAAACTCTTTCTCAAAAAATACAAAAAAATAGATCTGTAATTCCAAAATTGCTCATTATCTGCAAATGTTCCGTTAATTATATCCACGGGACCAATAATTAGTTGAGAGTGCTCACCCTCAATATCATGCAACCCATTAAACCTTAAGATATCGCAACCATCAATTTCTGCCGTTTGATAAAGCGTCTGCAACATAGTTTCATCGCGCCAATAATCGTCACTATCTAAATGAATTAAATACTGGCCTTGTGCAGCTAAGACGCCGGTATTACGTGCCGCTGGTAACCCTTTATTTACATCATGAGTTACACAGGTAACACGCACATCGTTTGCAACATAACTATCTATAATGTCAGCGGACCCATCAGGCGAACAATCATTAACAATAATAATCTCAATATCATCCAAGGTTTGCGTCAATACAGACTCTAAACACTGTTTTAGGTACTGCTGAGTATTATGCACCGGTATAACAACACTAACTTTAACCCCACTCATACATCCTTCCTTTTCAATTTATTGCCTAATAAACGAATACTTGCTCTAATTGCTTTATTGCGTTTATGTCTTTTTTGTAGAGATTCGAAAAATCATCTATTTGTTTTTTATTAAATGGGGAAAATTTATGCCCTACTCCAAAGTCATCTAGAAAGTTCGACAACCCTTGTAGCAACCGAGGCGATATACTGGCTGGAATATATGGCCCTATATTCGACATTAGGCCGCACGCATAGTGGTTCATTGAGGCCCTTGGCCTTTCTTCCTTTAGATAATCCCATTGTTCATTATCACCAAAAATTCTATTTACTACTTCTGGAAGCACCATCATATAATTTTCATACCGAATTACGTTAATTCTTGCCTTTGGAAAAATATGGCGAATACGCTTAATAACTGGTAGCCAACTTTGATTGAGATTATTTCCATATACCTTGTTAAATTTCTTATACTTCCAGTGCCTTAATGATTCACAGTAAATTGACGGCAAAAAACCATCCATACTTCGTATACTGAACCACACCTCAATATCCCCAAAATCTTCTGTAAATTTCCTAAAACTACCCACCCTTTTTTCTAAGTTCGAATATAGAAATAAGTCTCTATATATATCCTTAGTTTCGCCCGTCAAGTTCTCTTCTGAGATGAGCAACGTAGAGTTCGAACCCTTAATTTTATCCAAATACGGGCCGCAAGATGCAAAATCTACCCAGTCATTTTTCCATTGCAGATTACGCCGAAACTCTTCCATCTCGATGTAACTAACTCTACTATCATACAAACCACTGTTAACTTTTAACACTTCCTGGAAATGTGTTGTTCCCGTCTTATGCGCCCCTAAATGCAAATGTAATTTCATTAAAACCTCTAACCAGTATTGCGCCCTTTAACGTTCAGAGCCTTTTAAAAAAGCCATTTATTTTTTTAAAATAAAAGTGGCGATAATTTTCTTTAAAGATCTGCACCATCAGATAAGGGCTTGAAAACAAACCATGGAGACACGCTTTAATTTTATTAAAAAACGAATGATGATAGTGTAAACCCGCTAAACAATACTTGGAGAGTAATATTTTTCTTGCAAAGACTACGTCAATATCAGCGCTTTGTTTAACGTACACAAGTAGGTCTTCGTAAACGTGCTTGGCCTCATAATGGGATAAAGCGATATGATCAGCATTACCTTCCTGAACTAAGAAGTTGATATAAACACTCCTTTCAAAATTCAGATGACCTTTTTCTAAAAACGCCTTAAGAAATGCTTCAAGTAACTTCCTACTGCTCGTTATCTGGGTTTTATAATATTTTGAAGAAATTTGTTCCTCGTGATAACGATATAAAAGATGACTGTCATTAAGGTTGAACAACTTACCATAGTTTGAAAGTTCCTTCCAAAGAGCATAATCTTCAGCATGCGGGTATTCGCTAGAGTACCGAATATTATGTTTATGAATTACCGCAGATCGCATCATCACACTTGGATGACAGACACTTCTATGAAACAACTGTAAAGCAGCCATTATTTGACCGTGTGCGTGAGGATACACCACATCATAAGAAGTATTATCATTAAAAATAGTTACCGCTGTCCCACATGCGACATGGTCAGGATTCACCTCTAAGAACTCAATTTGGCGCAAAAAACGTTCTGGCCGAGAAACATCATCAGCATCCATTCTTGCAATATAGTTACCACTTGATATTGAAATAGCCGTGTTTAACGCGTTGACTATTCCGAGATTTTTCACCAAAGAAACAAACTTTATTCTGGAGTCGTCGTAATTAGCCGTTACAATTTCTGCTGTTTTGTCTGTCGAACCATCATCAATTATTATTAATTCAAAATCACTATACGTTTGCGAAAGGATACTATTTATGGCTTGGCATATCGAAACTTCAGCATTATAGGCTGGCAACAATACTGAAATCATCGGAGCATTCAAGGCCTCACTAATCTTTATCTCAGACACTAATTTTTAACCCTCTATTAATTATGAGCTGTTATTCGCTTCTTCCCACTCATGCCATATTGCCCCCTCAGAATAATAACCTTGCAGTAGCTTATAATCTTGCTCATAGTATCCAATCAATTTAACCATCTGGCTTTTGCTTAGGTCGTTCAAGAAAAATTTCTTTCCCCCTGTTTGTGTAAGCTTAAATGAAACACTACTTCCAAATAAGCTACAAAACTCTGTTTCGAGGTTAGCTAGTTCTTCAAACTTATAAATATCCGAAAAATAACTCAGGCTCTCACCTTCCATAAAGTCGCTGATTGGTCGCGTGTGATGATAAATAGCCTTTTGATTTAAATACGCATCAAGGTTCTCTATAAACTGATCAAGAGTAGGGTTAAAATGAGGCATTAAATGGTGAAGCCCCTTCGGGACTTTTTCTTTGCTTAGCTCCTCATAAAAAGTAACCCTATTTCCATAGGCCGACAAAAAGCGTTTTACAGGGTCTCTAAGCACAACAAACCGCCTTTCGCACTGATCCATTGTCGACGTCTTTCTTCTGGTAACATATTGATGAATATGAAACCCATGCTCATGTGACGAAAACTCTTCCTCCTCTTCCATTTCATAAAGAGCAAGCTTAATCGTTGTACACGCCACTTTGGGGAAATCTCTATACCCCATTTTCCCGTTTTTTGAAACATATCCTTTCATTTAACATCCCCCAGTAATTCCTCCATCAACTGCTTCTCCTTATCAAGCTCAGTAAATGTGGAACATATCATGGCAATCAGCATACTAGACTGCCTTATCAAAATTAACCCTACGATAAGCTCAATAAAGCTACGGCCTACCTCGTTAATAAGTACATCATAAACTATGAATAAAAACGCCATTATAAATATGCTTTTTGCAATGTTGCCGAATAACTTATAAAGGGGAATCTTCATCGTTTTCAACGCATCAAACCTGCCATTTTTTTCAGCCAAAAACACCATAAAAGAAATGAATAAAGCAGCCATTAAAATAAATAAGAGGTCTCTATAGACAAAAAACTCCAATGCCACACAACACATGACAAACAAGCCTGATGAGCTAATTAACAGGCAAGCATCAACACTCTTCTTTATCCTTTTTGTTTTCGATTTGATGGATACAGTTTTTAATCTAGCAACGATCTTATTCACTTTTACGTCAGAAATTTTGGTTGCTAACTTTGAAAAAAAGTAAGCCAGAAACATAAACACGAACATAAGCACACATAAGGCAATCACAAGCTGCCCTTTACTATCAAAGAATTCGGCCAGGATATCTGGCATGGGCCTATTAGGCGCAAGAAACAACAGTATCTTTATCGGAAGCAGCGCCGCCACGAGAGTCAACACTTGCACTAACAGTCTAGACATAACGCCTAAACTGAAACCCTTAAAATCTAACGTTAGCAAAAACCTTGAAAATTTGAAGAAAAAAACTTTCCCTTCATTTAGTTTCTGAAGTGTGTTTTTAGGTAGTTGAGCATTCATATAAAAACTAAATCAACATTGAAGAGGGCCGCACCGGTTACTGCAGCTACAGCTAAATGAAAAACGCCTATTGTACCATTCAGCAAGCGGTAACACCCATGCGTACCAACCTGCAACTGAACAGATCTACCATTAATAATCAAACGCATCGCAATCTGTTGCTAACACCACACGAACATATTTCGGCAAATATGCCGTAGAAAATGTAACTATTTATATTAATAGTCTTGATAACCGCTGATTACTTTTAATATGCTGCTCAAGTATTTCGTCTACATCTTCTTTACTATTATATTGATACCACGTCTCTTCAGGGTAAACCACCAAAACCGGCCCTTGTCCACAACGGTCTAAACAACCGGCGTTATTAATCCTAATGCCGCCGGGGCCAGCTAACCCTGCTTCTTTAACACGCTTTTTAAGATAGTCCCGCATTTCTTGTGCATTATGGTCTTGGCAACTTGCACGACCGTCTGTGCGTTGATTGGTACAAAAAAAGATGTGATGCTTGTAGTACGACATAGGGCTAACCTTAATTGGAAAATGCTGCTACGATAAAAAACGGGTTCAATAAACTATGTTTATTGTATGTTAACTGACTGAGTACCGTTCCATTTTTATACGCTTTTATAGCCATCCCCGCCTCTAATAAAACTGCGTGGGCTGCGGCTGTGTCCCATTCCATTGTCGGGCCTAATCTAGGATAAATATCCGCTTCACCTTCTGCGACCAAGCAAATTTTCAAAGAACTACCTATCGAAACTAACTCTTTCGTTTTATCCGTTTCAATGTTCTCGATAAATTCTCGAGTCTCGTCAGACATGTGCGAACGGCTCGCTACTATTTTAAAATTCTCTCGTTGAGCTTCGCTCTGTAACGGTAGAGCCTGCCCATCTTTAAAAGCACCCTCGCCTTGTTTAGCCCAATACACTTGACCAAGTGCGGGTGCGTACACCACACCCAGTACCGGCGATCCATTGTGAATCAATGCAATATTGACGGTAAACTCTCCATTCTTTTTGATGAATTCTTTGGTGCCATCAACAGGGTCTACCATCCAAAAATAGTCCCAGTTCTTTCTGTCTTCGTAAGGGATGTTTTTTCCCTCTTCTGACATGATGGGTATCGCGGCACCATTCTTTTGATCCAGCTCCTTTAAGCCTTGTTCAATAATATTATGCGCTGCTTTATCTGCCTCTGTTAATGGTGATTCATCGGCCTTAAATTCAACTTTAAAGTCTTTTCGGTAAATCGCCATAATAGCTTCACCGGCTTTTCTTGCCAGTGCTACAACGTCTTGTACGTCTATTTTATTTAACATATTAGATGTAGGCGTGTCGCTTAAGATAATCCACGACTTGTGTTGCCGCTTCTTCGATACTGATGCCGTCATTGACGATATGCAGCTCTGGGTTAACAGGCACTTCGTAAGGCGAATCTATACCCGTAAAATCTTTAATCTCTCCAGCTCGTGCCTTTTTATATAAACCCTTAGGATCTCTTTGCTCACAGACGCTTAGCGGCGCGTCTATAAATACTTCAACAAATTGCCCTGACATGGCCATTTTTCGAACCATTTTTCTGTCTTTCTCAAACGGAGATATAAACGCCGTAACAACAACTAAGCCTGCATCACAAAATAGATTGGCGACCTCGCCTACCCGACGAATGTTTTCTATACGGTCTTCCTCACTGAAACTCAGCCCTTTATTTAAGCCCTGGCGAACATTGTCACCATCGAGCAAATACGTGTGCTTCTTCATACCAAACAGCATGTTTTCTACTGCATTTGCAACGGTCGATTTACCACTACCACTCAAGCCGGTAAACCATAAAATACAGGGCTTTTGTTGCTTTAGAATTGCTCGCTGTTGTTGGCTAACATGGTGCTCGTGCCAGACTGTATTACTCGTCATGATTAAAAACTCCTTTTACATTACCAAACTATTCATTGCGCGGATCGCGCCTGTGATTTGAGAATCACTATCTAACGTAATTCTTCTTAACGTATTTAACTATAGTCGACACTGCCTCGTCTACGCTTGTAGTATCGGTGTCGATAACAAGCTCAGCGCGCTGCGGCTCCTCATAAACCCCATCAACACCTGGAAAGTTCTTAAATTCACCGGCTAATGCTTTTGCATAAGCGCCTTTATAGTCACGACTTTTGCACGTTTCAACATCCGCTTTAATATAGACAACAATGTTATTTTTCACCATGTCGCGGATGGCCTTACGCGACTCTTTGTATGGAGAAACAAACGATGCAACGGTGGAAATTGAATTATTCTGTAAGGTGCAAATAAGGTTCCCGATACGGTGCATGTGGCGGTTTCGATCCTCTCTTTCATATCCAATATCTGGAATCAGGTCACGAATATCCTTTGAGTCAATGCGTTCCATCGGAATTTGTAGTTGTTCCAAGGCTTCAAAAACCTTGTCAGCTATCGTTGTTTTCCCACTCAGCGGTAGCCCGGTAAACCATAAGTTAAACGGTTCTATTCTTTTTTTACCCCATCGCACTTTAAACCAAGCTTTTTCGTGCAGCCAAAAAAGCCCAATTTTTAAAACGCTTTCAAGCAGGCCCGTTGCAATAGCAAGATCAAGCCGGCCAAAAAAGACATAGACAATAATCATGGTGGTGGTTGTAGCAACAACCCGCCATGTGACCCCTTTTACAATTGAACGTTTATTGGTTTCTTTATACATCCCTTTATTTTACGTCCTATCCCTAGCGTTTTTCACTAAATATTCTTATACCAATATTTTGTTGATATTTATTTAAACGTCCTTTGGCTTGTTGGGCTTCGTAAATGCGGTAACTGCTCCTGCTTTACTCTACCTCCTGCGTCCATGCAGTCGTCAGCATCAACCTACGAGACTAAACACATATTGTAGATTGGAGGTGACGGCAGGAGCCTCAATATTCTCAGCGCCAACCCACCTCTTTCTGATCAGAAGCTGTTGGGCTTCGTAAACTCAGCACCAACCTACGGAACTAAATACGTACTGTAGGTTGGAGACGACGGCAGGAACCCCAACATTCTCAGCGCCAATCCACCCCTTTCTGATCAGAAGCTGTTGGGCTTCGCAAACTCAGCGCCAACCTACGAGACTAAACACATATCGTAGGTTGGAGGTGGCTGCAGGAACCCCAACATTCTCAGCACCAACCGACTATTATGACAGCAAATCATCTATTGACTGACAACCCCATTCTGGAAAGTGCTGCCTAACCAGCGCGTTTAAATCTTTTTCAAAGGCACTGTATTCTTTTGTTGATATGTTCTTTGCTTCAATATTAGATTTACCTTGAATCATGCCCGCCGCCAAGGTCGCGTGCGTGTATTTATCAATCACAATAAAACTGCCTGTTCCCTTTACATCAGCATAAGCATCAAAGGCTATCGCCTGTTTTAGCGATAAGCGACATTGAGCAATTTCATTTAACTGCAATTCACTGGCTTCCATTTTTTCTAACGTATTAACATCAATCTTATGACTTATTTGCTCAAACCTGCCTGGCACCACATTACTCGCTCTTTTGATCAGATAATCAACCCCTGTATTCATCGCGGCTTCATTCATCCATACCAGCATAACGTCTAGCTGATCGGCCACCTCTGGAATATCCGCCGTTTTAACAATCATATCGCCACGACTAATGTCTACTTCATCGTCTAGCGTTAGCGTTATGGCCATTGGCGCATACGCTTCATTTATCACCATGCTTTGTTCGTCAGTCGACGGCTGAATAATTTGCTTCACAGTGGAGGTTTTATTGGAAGGCAATACCGTTACCTGATCACCGGTCTTAATTGAACCACCTGCAATGGTGCCGCAGAACCCTCTAAAATCCAAATGCGGACGATTGACGTATTGAACCGGCAAACGGAAGCTCTCTAGGTTAACGGTATCTTCTAACGGAATAGTATCTAGCTGTTCCATCAGCGGTGCATCGGTATTCCACGGCATGTTTGCACTGGCATTAACGACGTTATCGCCTGTTAAAGCAGATACTGGCACAAACACAGGCTTGCTGATGCCAACTTCTTCAGCAAACGCTTGGTATTGCTCTTTAATTTCGTTGAAGCGTTGCTCGCTAAAATCAACCAAATCCATTTTATTCACGGCTACCACGATGTGCTTTATGCCTAATAAATTGGTGATAAAGCTGTGACGACGCGTTTGCGTCTGCACACCATAGCGTGCATCAATCAGAATAATCGCTAAATCTGCTGTAGAAGCACCCGTTGCCATGTTCCTCGTGTACTGCTCATGACCCGGTGTGTCGGCGATGATAAATTTACGTTTATCTGTGGCAAAAAAACGGTACGCCACATCTATCGTAATACCTTGTTCCCGTTCAGATTGCAGCCCGTCAACCAATAACGCTAAGTCAACGTTATCACCCGTTGTGCCGTGTTTTTTTGAATCGCTATTAATTGCCGCCAACTGATCTTCAAAGATCATTTTACTGTCGTGCAATAAACGGCCAATTAAGGTGCTTTTGCCATCATCCACACTACCGCAGGTAATAAACCGCAGTAATTCTTTGTTCTCATGTTGTTTAAGATACGCTTCGATATCAGAGGCGATCAGATTATTTTGCTCAACAGCCATTAGAAATACCCCTCAATCTTTTTCTTTTCCATAGAGCCTGATTCGTCATGGTCAATCAATCGACCCTGACGCTCCGATACTTTAGTTAGCAGCATCTCTTGAATAATTTCAGGCAAGGTTTCAGCGTTTGACTCAACCGCACCCGTTAATGGGTAACAGCCTAATGTTCTAAAACGTACTTTCTCCATCACTGCTTTGGCACGCAATTCTTCAGGCATACGATCATCATCGACCATAATTTTAGTACCGCCGTACTCAACCACTGGGCGTTCTTTTGCAAAATACAAATCGGGAATGGGAATACTCTCTAAATAGATATATTGCCAAATATCTAACTCAGTCCAGTTGGACAAGGGAAATACGCGAATAGACTCGCCTTTTTGATGGCGACCATTGTAGGTATCCCATAACTCCGGACGTTGCGCTTTTGGGTCCCAGCGATGATTTTTATCACGGAACGAGTAAATTCGCTCTTTCGCGCGAGACTTTTCTTCATCACGTCTTGCACCACCAAACACTGCATCGTATTTATAAAGGTCCAACATCTGACGCAAGCCTTCTGTTTTCATAATATCCGTGTGCATGGACGAGCCGTGCTCAAACGGAGAAATATTCAGCTCCTTACCTTTAGGGTTGATGTACACCAATAGCTCCATACCTACTTCTTCAGCGCGCTTGTTACGGAACTCAATCATCTCTTTAAATTTCCATGTCGTGTCCACATGCACCAAGGGAAACGGTGGTTTTGCAGGAAAGAAGGCTTTTTGCGCTAGGTGCAACATCACCGAGGAGTCTTTGCCCACGCTATAAAGCATCGCTGGATTATCAAACTCAGCTATCACTTCACGTATAATATGCACCGACTCGGCTTCTAGTCGCTTTAAATGTGTCAGTTGTTTTTTACTTATAACCATAATGTTAGTTTTAAATGAAATATATAATAATTAATTATAACGAATTATCCGCATTCTTGCTTAATTTATTATTTTGACTACTCAAGCTAAATTTACTGGCACAGATCTTTGCGTTAAATGCGGATTATGCCTGCCATCATGCCCTACGTACACCCTAAGCAAAAACGAAAGTGAATCACCGCGCGGTCGGTTAGCACTTATTCAAGGTTGGTCCGAAGGCCAATTGGAACTAACTAATACGCTCACCGAACACATCGACAATTGCTTAACCTGTAGAGCTTGCGAAAAAATGTGCCCCGCTCAAGTACCTTACGCACAACTTATAAACGATTTTCGCGACGAAACATCCACCCCAACCCATAACAAATTAAAATGGGCAGAACATGCAGCCATTCACTACTTAACCAAGCCGTATCGCAAAAGCCTAAATACACTTTTGCGTTTTTACCAAAAACTCGGCTTAAACAAACTTCCCTTAGAGTTTAACAAGTACTTACCCGCAAAAATTTCTTCCAATAATTTTCACAAAACATACCCTTCCCTCGCCCCAACAAAGCAAGGGCACGTTGCACTATTTACAGGCTGCGCTACTGACCTATTAGATTCAAAAACATTAAAAGACGCCATATTCTTACTACAGCATTGTGGTTTTGATATCAGCATTCCTCAAAACCAACGCTGCTGCGGTGCAATTGATTTACACGCCGGCAATAAAAGCAAAGCTCTTGAATTAGCACAAGAAAACCAGTTAACTTTTTCTTCTGAGAAATATGATGCGGTCATTACGGTCGCCAGCGGTTGCGGCTCAACCTTAACTGAATATGCCTCGCCACTTGCAAACAAGGTTATCGATATCAGCGATTTCATCGCCCCTTATTTATCCACACTATCGTTCAAGCCACTGAAAGCATCGGCGTGGCTTCACACCCCCTGCACCTTAAAAAACGCTCAATCGAAAGGTGCCAACATTGCCGACTCGCTCTCCAATATTAGCGAACTAAGCACCCACTCTTTCAAGACCGATCAAATGTGCTGCGGCGCAGCTGGCACGTATATGCTAACTCATAAAGAAACGGCGAATAACCTACGCGATAAAACGCTAGAGCCACTCAAACAAAACGTAAGCGATTACCTATTAACAAGTAATGTTGGTTGCGCTATGCATTTACGCGCCGGTTTAAAACAAGCGGGGCTTAACACCATCGCCTTACATCCGGTATCATTACTCGCACAACAATTGAAGGTTTAGCCATGCAACGAGCTTTTTCCCCTGCCGACACACTCATCACTCATGCCGACCGCGTGTTACGTACTTTGGCTGGGCACGCCATAACAACTGGGCGAGAAAACCCTGCTGATACGGTTGAAGATAACGAGCTTAATGACGATGAGGCTAAATTATCGGCGCAGTTAATGCGCGTTAACCATGCTGGCGAAGTAGCCGCGCAAGCGTTATACCAAGGTCAATCCCTCACCGCGCGAAATAAAAATGTGCAAGAAAAACTAACGCAAGCCGCCGAAGAAGAAAACGACCACCTTGCATGGTGTAGGAAACGTATTAACCAACTTGGCGAGAAAACCAGTGTTCTAGACCCTGCTTGGTACTTAGGCTCTTTGGCCATTGGCGCAACTGCCGGTCTAGCGGGCGACAAATGGAACCTTGGCTTTTTAGCCGAAACGGAAAAACAGGTCGTTCAACATATTGAAAGCCATCTAGATAAATTACCGGATACCGACCTTAAAACACGCGCTATTCTTGAGCAAATGCACAAAGATGAAAACCAACACGCAACCACCGCTATCGAGCAAGGTGGCGCTGAGTTGCCTGAACCAATAAAACAAGGCATGCGATTTGTTTCAAAAATTATGACGAAAACATCTTTTTGGATTTAGCCTCAAATGAGTAATAACTGGGACGCCCTCGTTACGTTTGACCAACAACACCTTTGGCACCCTTATACGAGCCTAAACCACCCAACACCCGTTTTCCCGGTAAAGTCAGCCTCTGGCGTACGTTTAACGCTGGAAGATGGGCGCGAACTGATTGATGGCATGTCTTCTTGGTGGGCCGCCATTCATGGCTACAACCATCCTGCCTTAAATGCTGCGATTGAGAACCAACTTAAATCCATGTCGCACGTTATGTTTGGTGGCTTAACACACAAGCCTGCTGTTGACCTAGCAAAAAAGCTGATCAACATCACCCACGATGATTTACAACACGTATTCTTTGCCGATTCTGGCTCGGTAGCCGTTGAAGTCGCCATCAAAATGGCTATTCAGTATTGGGCCTCTCAAGGCCAACCCCAAAAACAACGCTTGCTCACCATCAAAAATGGTTATCACGGCGATACCTTTGGCGCGATGGCCGTTTGCGACCCCGATAACGGCATGCACCATTTGTTTAGTAACGTTCTGGCTCAGCATTTATTTGCACAAAGCCCTAACTGCTCAGGCCAAACAACATACGATCAAACCGCTATTGATGACTTTGAGCATTTATTAAAAAACAATGTAGGCGCCATTGCAGCCGTGATCATTGAACCCCTCGTTCAAGGTGCAGGCGGTATGCGGTTTTACAGCGCTGCTTATCTTAAAAAAGTACGTGAATTGTGTACAGACTATAACGTACTGTTGATTTTGGATGAAATAGCGACTGGGTTTGGACGGACGGGAACACTATTCGCCTACGAACAAGCCCATATTGCCCCCGATATTTTATGCGTAGGTAAAGCCCTAACCGGCGGATATTTGAGCCTAGCCGCAACACTATGTTCCAGCAAAGTCGCCAATGGCATTGGTGACGGGCAACACCCCACCTTAATGCATGGCCCAACCTTTATGGCTAACCCATTAGCTTGCGCGGTAGCCAATGCCAGCCTAGACCTATTACTCAATTCACCCTGGCAGGAAAACGTTAATCAAATCGAACAACAACTCATTACCGAGTTGTCTATTTGCCGAACATTTACATCGGTTAAAGATGTTCGCGTTAAAGGCGCCATTGGCGTCATTGAATTACACCAAGCCCTTGACATACATTGGATGCAACCGCGCTTTGTTGAACTGGGCGTTTGGGTTCGCCCCTTCTCTAATTTAGTGTACGTAATGCCGCCGTATATCATTGAACCAGCGGACTTGTCTCGTGTCACGTCTGCCATAAAGCAGGTCGTATCAGAAATTACTGAGACTTCGCCCTAAAAAGTAAGTCACCCTTGAACAATAAACCCGAACCAAACAATACTATCGTTTGAACAAGGTAGTGCCCATCTGGGCGAAGGGTTATCAGAAGCAGGGAAACCAACAAATTGTTAACGGCCATTTTGTTCTTTTAGGCTTGTAGCAGTCAATTTTATTCTCGCTTTATATGTTAATGTTTTAAGGGATTCAGCACCTACTAGGAATACAGAAAAAAAGCTCATTTCAATCAACCCAAGTATTCCCTACCGAAAGAATCAAAGAGCAATTTTTACGCTGAGTCAGTGAGTTTATTATTAGCCGTCACCAACTCGTCTTCTTCTATTTCTCGCACGCCTAAATCTTCCATGATCGCGTACGCTGCAGGTAATACCAATAACAGTAGAATGGTTGATGAGATCATACCGAACACCACACTGGCGACTAATGGTATGAGTACCTGTGCTTGCAGACTGGTTTCTGATAATAGCGGTAACATACCTGCGATGGTGGTGATCGAGGTGAGAAAAATAGCACGGAACCTATCACGTACGGCCTGACCTGCGGCTTCATGCAACGGCATGCCTTCACGACTTCTGCGTTTTACGTATTCGACTAATAAAATAGAATCATTCACCACGATACCCGCTAGAGAAACAAAACCGATCATGCTGGGCATAGTGATATCTAGCCCCATCAGTTTATGCCCCCAAACAACGCCGATCAATGCCAATGGAATGTTCATTAACACAACTAGCGGTTCGAGGTAATTTCTGAACTGAAAACTGAGTAAAAAATACACACCACTAATCCCTAGAATAAAACCGATGAGTACCGAGCTATTGGTTTCTTGGCTGTTTTTTACTTCACCTTCCAAACTGATATATATGTCCGGGTAGCGTTGTTGCAGTTCACTAAGGAAACGTTTGCGCGTGTCGTTGATTATTTCATTGGTGTTTGCAATAGCGGCATCAATGTCGCCTGAGATAGTAACCGTGCGCTGATGATTGATACGAATGATTTTGGAAAACTCGCGTTTATCGCTGACCTCGGCGATTGCGCTTAACGGAATATCAACGCCCTTGTTATTGAACAAACTGAGTTGTTCAAAATCTTTCAGGGCATTTTTTCGATCTGTTTTTAGTTTGACATTGATTTCATAGGCTTCACGTCCCTGATACACATCATCTACTTTTACACCCTGATAGGCTGCGCGTAACTGTTGCGCCAGTTGTTGTGCGTTAAGACCGGAGACCAATGATCCTGGGTGCAGGCTGACGGTGAACTGAGGTTTTCCCGGACGAAGATCATCCATAACGTTAGATACGCCGGGGTAACCATTAAGCCAGGTTTGAAGTTCCCAAGAGGCTTTGGATAGTTGTTGCAGATCATTGCCTTGCAAACGGATGGAAATAGCTTGACCAGCCGGCCCTAACTTGGGTTCCTTGTACTGGATAGAAATAGCATCTGCAATTGGAGGGGTCGATTGTCGCCATAGGCGGCGTAATTCATTTAAGGAGGTGTGACGTGTTTCAGAATCAAGCAAATCCAGACTGATGGTGGCAAGATGCGCACCTTCTTCACCCGCATCGGCATTGTTGCTATAGAAAACCTGAATGTGTTTGATAAGCTCTGCACCATCTTCCGGGGGGAGCTCACTCTTTGTCCGTTGCAGGCTAGCCAGTAATTCTGCAACCACCGCTTCAGTACGATCGAAGGGAGTACCTTGCGGCATAAGGATACGCGCCTCTAGTAGATTACCTTCGAGGTCGGGGAAAGCCTTAAATTTAATTAGGCCAGCAGGAAACAGGCTGAGAGTAATAATGAGTAAACCGACAGCCATTCCCACCGTCAGGTAACGGTATTGAATCGCTGTGTCTGCCAGTTTACCGACGGCGTTACGTAGCCGATCAAATTTTTGTTCAAATGTGTGACGCCAGTTTTTTGTGTCGGTGGTTTTAAATTGATCTTGATGTTTTTCCAGTGAACATTTTAAGTGGTGGGGCAGAATTAAAAAGGCTTCTACCAAGCTAATGGTGAGTACCGAGAGTAACACGACGGGTAATACGCCCATCACTTGCCCCATGTCACCTTTTAGAAACAACAAGCTACCAAACAACATCGCGGAGGTGGCAAAAGACGATAGAACACCACGGCCAACTTTAGCGATGCCGTCCACCGTTGCCTGTAATGGTGATTGACCATGACGGTATTCCTGCTCAATGCTTTCAGAGATGACGATGGCATCATCCATGAGGATGCCGATGGCCATAAGCAGGGCGACCATGGATATCATATTAATGCTAATACCCACAACACTCATTACCATGAGCCCACCAATAAAGGAGATGGGTAATCCCAGTGCTAACCAGAAGGTATAGCGCCAACTAAAAAAAACGAACAGCGTGATGGTGGCAAGTAACAGCCCCTGCCAGCCATTTCTAAGTAATAAGCTAAGGCGATCCTGCACAATAGCGGCAGAATCTTGCGTGATGACCAGTCGGGTAGACTCCGGTAACATCGCATTTTCGGCCGTTACAAAATCGTTCACAGCGTTATACACGGTTAACGTATCATCACTGGTGTTTTTACTTACTTTGAGCAGGGCAGCGGGCCGGCCATTAAGTTCAACACGTACTTCCTCATCGGTAAATTCATCGACGATGGTTGCGATGTCGCCTAATCGTATACGCCCACCTTTGTCGTCATTGAGTATTACTAAGTCGGCAAGCTCTTCTACACTGCGACGTTCATTTTCGATACGGATTTGGTAAGAGCGTAACTCTGCTTCCAGTATGCCTGCAGGTAAATCGACCGCCTGTTGTTGAATTAAATTAGCGATATCCTGAATACTTAACCGATAACGGTGTAGCGATTCTGCCTTGATGAGCACACTGAATTCATGAGTAGAAAAACCGCTGACATCGACCATAGGTACTTGCGGTAATGCCAATAAACGCTCGCGATAATATTCCGCCAGTGCTTTAAGTTCGGGCTGTGACAGGTCGGCATTAATCGCAACACTAACGACGGGTCTGGTACGCCCCAATTCTTTTATAATCGGGTCCTCTGCATCTTCCGGAAAATCAGTGATGGCATCAACAGCAGAATTCACATCATTAATGAATTGCTGCAGGTCACCGGTTTCTTGCATATCCAATACCATGGTGCCGATATTGTCCCGCGCTTCGCAACGTCGCTCTTCAAGAAAACTGATGCCATCGGTGCTGTCTTCTAGTCGATTACAGATGCCTTCTTCGACTTCGCTGGTACTGGCTCCAGGGTAGGGTACGCTTACTTGTACTCTATAAGCATCTATGTCTGGAAAGGTTTCCTTATTTAGATTGGGTAGCGAGGTGATGCCCAGCAATACAATAATAAACATCAGAATGTTGGCGGCAGTAGGGTGAGCCGCAAAATAACGAATCATTTATTTACGCTCCCACATCTTCGCCAAGGGCACGTTGATACATATCCTTTTCAAAATCAGGGTTAGCAATCATTTGCAAAGGCATGCCTTCGATGACGGGAATAAGGTCGGTAATGATGACTTTCTCGCCTGGTTCGATTCCGCCGCTAATAACAACAAGGTCGCCTTGCATCAACTGGATATCGACTGAGCGAATTTCAAGCCGGTTATCAGCATCAACGATATACACTCGTCCCTGATGCAAGGCTTTACGTGGTATCACCAGCGCGGGGTGTTCTGGTGCAAAAATATCGATGGAGGTATGCATGCCTTTGATAAGAGGGGGCCTTTTGCCGGGAATCCTTTTATCGTAAGAATCCTCTACCCCGACAACGATGCCCATGGTCTGACGAATGGGATCAATGGAGTCACTGATGCGTAACACGCGGGCTTTCCAGACAGCACTGGGCATGCCGTTCACGAGTCGAACTTTCGCACTGAGTTTCAGGCGATCATTAATGCCTCCGCCGGTCCGAGGGGGCAACTTATTGATTTTAATAGTGCCTTCTAAGTGACTTACCAGTTTTCGCATGGAATCGATCGGTAACTGCGCGGTAATTTCGACACCTTTAAGATCAATCGCCTCAAACAGTGGTGAACCGATAGCCACAAACTCGTTCCTATCAATATTAACCGTCCCGATGCGAGCATCAAAAGGCAAGGATATTTCGGTGCGACCAAGAATAGTTTCCCGGTTTTGTACTTCCTGTTCTGCGCGAGCAATTTGCGCTTTAATAGATTGTCCACGACTATCAAAACCGTTTATCTTGCCCTGTAACTCTTCTACCTGTTGTTTTAGTTGTATTACTTTTTGCTCCTCTGTATCCAGTGCAGACTTACTAATCGCTTCTTTTTCATAGCCACTCCTAATTCGAGCATATTCAGCTTCTCCCACCCTGAGATTACTTTTTGCTAGTTTTAGCGAGCGTCGCGTGGATTTTTCTTCCTCCTCTAACTCCTTTAAAGCAGAACGACTGCCAGAGAGATCGGCTTCGGTCTGTATCAATGTGCTTGCATAGTCTTTGGCATCAATTCGCACGACCACGGTATCGGCAAGAATCTTTTCGCCCGCTTTTAGGTTGGGGTGCACATAACTAATTTCCCCACTCACCTCAGCCATACTGTTTAACGTGATGGCAGGTTTGACATTACCATAAGCGGTAAGACGAGCACGAAATGGAATGCTTTTTGCCGTAATGATTTCCACTGCTTTGCTCGGCATTTCGGTTGCCACGTGCTGAATCGTTGGTTTCAATTTTACCAATATAATGGCTAAAATAAGCGCCAAGGCGATCGCTATAAACAGTGAGAAATAATGCTTTAAATTTATTTTCATGTTGAATAATAACCTTTACTAATTTATTTGCCCCGGTAGTCAAATCATCAGGCATTGCTCAATTGATTGCAAGGCATACACAGCGTTCCAACACGGCATGAACTTAAAGGCGTGGATGAGTTATTCTCTAGCTTTTCTACTAGGTGACTAACAGCGTAACCGGGCAAGCTTGAGTCGCTTAATAAATCTGTGAGGCCAATACTTAACACCTTTAAACAATCATTGTTTTAAGATTGCTAAACAGCTGAGCCTATGCACATACGTAATTCATGAGCGTATGCGAACCATGGAGCCTAATACTAAATAATCAGTCCTACACTTAACCAGGCCAACAAATCATTGAATCAAGCTTTTATGAAGCGCTAAGTACAAGGTACGCCGAAAGCACTGCGCACTTTTCAGCGACAACGTTAAACCTATACTGGCCCGACTACCTCCCAACCAACGGCGGATGGCTAGATGCAGCATTAACCTCAGATGAAAACCTAGAGTGGTAATGTCACCCGTTACCCGATTTCAGGTTTGGCTCGTCAGCTTAAATCCAACTAAAGGGAAAGAAATAAACGAAACAAGACCTTGCGTTGTCATCTCTCCAAATGAAATATCTGCATTATCAACTGTACTCGTTGCACCCATGACCACCCAGGGTTTTAACTTCCCTTGCAGAGTTAAGTGTCAATTTAAAAATAAAAACGGATTGATACTTTTAGATCAAGTGAGAGCTGTTGATAAATCGAGGTTAATAAAAAAACTAGGCTCAATTGATGAGAAAACTCAAGTAGCGTTATGCAATACACTACAGGAGTTATTCACATATTAAAGTTGAGCTAACCAGTAAGTTCAACGGACATTTTAAAACGTCACTTGTTTTGCTTACGCAAAAACTGTCACTTTAAATACCTCTTAGTAAAACGCTACTTCCCAACCAACGGCGGATGACAAATAATTTGTACTGTAATGCCATCTGGGTCATAGCAATAAAAACTTTTTGCACCATCGCGGTGTTTTCTCGGCTGGGTTTTCATTTTAATGCCGTGATGCTTTAAAAACTCAAACCAATCATCTACATCTTCTTCGCGGTCTAGAAAAAAACCGATGTGGTCTAGTTTCGGAACACCCTTTTCTTCACCCGTTACAACGTGCAAGGCTAAATTATCATTGCCTGAGGTGAGGTATACATTGTCAGGATCGGGTCTCCATTCAATCGTCATACCCATTAGTTCTACGTAGAAGTGCTCGGCCTTCGCGAGGTTTTGCACATTCAGCGCCACATGCCTTAAGCCTGTTGTTGGGTTAGGACGCTTCATTGAGCGTCAACATCCACTATTTCATAATCATGCGTAATGTCTACGGCTTTACTTAGCATGATGGAGGCAGAGCAGTATTTCTCGGCTGAAAGGTTCACCGCACGAGCCACTGCTTTATCGGTTAAGCCTTTGCCTGAAATAATAAAATGCACGTGAATTTTAGTGAATACGGCCGGTACCGTATCAGCACGTTCTGCCTGTATTTCTGCCACACAATCGGTCACATTTTGACGTGCTTTATCTAATATCATTTTCACATCAAACGCGGTACAACCGCCCATGCCAGTTAACAACATTTCCATCGGGCGAAGGCCTAAATTTCTACCGCCATTCTCAGGCGCACCATCCATCACAACGGTATGTCCGCTACCTGATTCACCAAGAAACATAGCACCTTCAACCCATTTAATTCTTACGTCCATAACACACCTTGCTGTTTAAAATTAGGCAGCAAGAATATCATAAAACCCTCAACTTAACGGTAGCTGTAATTTTAAGAATCTCTGCTAAACTGGAAACTATGAGTAAACAAAAACCCATTCTCAATCTCTCTGGCATGTCTGATGAAACATTTGCTCGCTTCATCAGCTTTTGTCACCGCCACGAATACCCTAACAAAACCGATATCATCCAACCCGGTGATGACGTTAATACTTTATATTATTTTATAGAGGGGTCTGCGTACGTGCGTGTTGATGAGGTTGATGGGCATGAATTTATCATTGCCAACCTTAGTCGTGGTGACTTTATTGGTGAGGCCGGTTTCTTTGAGCCCAGCGGTAGCCGAGACAAGCGTGACGTTTATGTGCAAACGTGTTCAGTGTGCCAACTGGCCGGTATTAGTTATAGCCGTTTAAGTTCGTTATTGGATAATGAACTTAAAGCGCAAAGCAGAGAAATAATTACTGCACTAGGCAGGCAATTGGCTAAACGTTTACTACACACTAGCCGAAAAGCCGGTCACTTGGCATTCTTGGATGTCAGTGGGCGAATCGCCAGAACGCTAATCGACTTAACAGAAGCACCCGAAGCCATGACCCACCCAGAGGGCTTGCAAATTAGGATTACCCGTCAAGATATTGGGCGAATGGTGGGTTGTTCACGCGAAATGGCCGGCCGCGTTCTTAAGACAATGGGCGAAGAAGGGCTCATCGAAGTAAGCGGTAAAACAATCTTAATAAAAGAGCAATCGCTAAGCAATCAGCTCTTTTAAAGCTACACCCGGATCATCGCAACGCATAAAGGCTTCACCAATCAAAAATGTATGCACATTATGCTCTTTTAGCATCACGATATCGTCAGATTGATGTATGCCACTTTCACTCACGACAATAACGCCATCAGGAATACGGTCTAGCAAACTAACGGTCGTTTGCAATGAAGTCTCAAATGTTCTTAAGTTTCTGTTATTGATACCGACCAACGCTAAATTCAAACGCAACGCACGTTCTAATTCATCGGCATCGTGAACCTCAACCAATACATCTAAGCCTAACTCACCTGCTAATTGATACAAGTCATGCAAGGCCTCGTCATCGAGCGCGGCAACAATTAATAAAATACAATCTGCACCCATCGCACGTGCTTCATACACTTGATAGGGGGCAACAATAAAATCTTTACGAATGACCGGGAGACTACACGCTGCTCTAGCTTCTTTTAAATAGGTTTCAGAGCCTTGAAAAAAATCTTTATCCGTTAGTACCGATAAACAAGCCGCACCACCTGCCTCATAACTTATCGCAATGTCGGCTGGTACGAAATTTTCACGTAATAAGCCTTTGCTCGGTGACGCTTTTTTTACTTCTGCAATAATCGCCGTCTCACCCTGGTCTAACTTTTTTTTAATCGACTTAACAAACCCACGAACCGGTGATGCAACGGCTATCTTCCGTTTCAGGTCATCAATAGAGGTATGTTTAAGTCGTTCAGCAATCTCTTCATGCTTTCTGGCTAGAATTTTTTTTAAAACGTCTGGCGTGTCACTCATTTTAGTAGCTCTGTGTTTGTTCTTTTAAGTCAGTTATTTTTTGTAGTGCTTGGCCAGATTGAATGACCTCAAAGGCTCGTTTTACGCCCGATTTAATACTGTCTGATTTACCACAAACATACAGTGCAGCCCCAGCATTTAACGCCAGCATATCTGCCGCTTTTTTACCTTCAGCCGTTTTTTGTGATCCCAGCGCATCTGTTATTAAGTCAAGTGACTCAGCTGCGCTATCAACCGTCAATCCGATCAAACTTTGGCTCGCGACCCCTAGCTCTTCAGGCATTATTTTATATTCACTAACAACACCATCTTTTAGTTCTGCAACGTGAGTTGGTGTCGCCAAGCTAATTTCATCCAGCCCATCTTGTGCATGCACAACTAACACGTGCTCACTACCTAAGCGTTGTAAAACATTCGCAATGGGCTTGCACAGTGCTTCGTTAAACACACCAATCACTTGTGACTTCACAGCCGCTGGGTTGGTCATCGGCCCTAACATATTGAAGATTGTGCGCTGGGCTAACTCTTTACGTGGGCCAATGGCATGTTTCATTGCGCTATGGTGAGCCGGCGCAAACATAAACCCTATGCCTACCTTTTCAACGCATTGCGCCACTTGATCAGGTGTCAAATTCAAATTAATGCCCGCTGCTTCTAATACATCAGCACTACCCGTTGAGCTAGATACCGAGCGATTACCATGTTTTGCCACTTGTCCACCAGCCGCCGCGACAATAAACGCGCTCGCTGTTGAAACATTAAACAAATCCGAGCCGTCTCCTCCGGTACCGCAGGTGTCCACCAGAAAATCACCCTCTACGTTAACCTTAGTTGCTAACTCACGCATGACGATCGCCGCACCTTCAATTTCATCCAGCGACTCACCTTTCATTCGTAAGGCCACCAGAAAACCGCCGATCTGCGCTGACGTTGCTTCACCGAGCATGATCTGGCGCATCACCGCTATCATCTGCTGGGTGGATAAGTCCTGGTGATTAATAGCGGCTTCAAGCGCCTGTTTAATATCCATCTGCTAAGTCCTGTCTAGGAAGTTTCTTAATAAATCGTGTCCATGCTCGGTCAAAATAGATTCTGGATGAAATTGCACACCTTCAATAGCTAACTCACGGTGTTTAATACCCATAATTTCATCCACCTCACCTTGCGCGGTTTCTGTCCACGCCGTTATTTCCAAACAATCTGGCAAAGAGTCTTTTTCAACCACAAGAGAATGATAGCGCGTGGCTTTAAATGGGTTACTTAAATTCTTAAAAACACCCGTATTATTATGATACATATCCGATGTTTTACCGTGCATAATTTGCTTTGCATGAACCACTTTTCCGCCAAACACTTCGCCAATACTTTGGTGCCCCAAACAGACACCTAAAATGGGCACAACCCCGGCCATTCGCTTGATCAACTCAACAGAAATTCCAGCTTGCGTTGGCGTACATGGCCCGGGCGAGATCACTAATTTATCAGCCTGCATCGCCACCACATCATCAATACTCACCTGATCATTCCGAACAACGTGCACATCCGCCCCTAATTCGGCAAAATATTGCACAAGGTTGTACGTAAACGAATCGTAATTATCGATCATGACTAATTTACACGTAGCCATTAATATTCACCTTTTGTTAAACCGTGTTGTGCCATTGCCACTGCTTTGAAGATCGCACGCCCTTTGTTCATTGTTTCTGCCCATTCATTTTCTGGCACAGAGTCATGCACAATACCTGCGCCCGCTTGAATATTTAACTTACCATCTTTTATAACGGCCGTTCGAATAGCAATCGCCGTATCTAAATTACCTGACCAAGACACGTAACCCACCGCACCTGAATAAATGCCTCGTTTAACTGGCTCTAATTCATCAATAATTTGCATCGCTCGAATTTTTGGCGCACCACTCACCGTACCGGCTGGAAAAGTCGCCTCCAGCACATCTATCGCATCAAGACCCGGTATCAACTCGCCCGTCACATTCGACACAATATGCATAACATGAGAATAACGTTCAATCACCATTTTATCGGTGAGTTCTACTGTATTTGTTTTTGATACTCGACCAGCATCATTGCGACCTAAATCTATCAGCATTAAATGTTCTGCACATTCTTTAGGGTCCGCCAATAGTTCTTTTTCCAATGCCTCATCTTCTTCGCGCGTTGCACCTCTTGGTCGAGTGCCCGCAATGGGTCGAACCGTCACTTGATCATCTTCTAAACGAGTTAAAATTTCAGGTGATGACCCTACAACGTACGTATCGTCTAAATTCAAATGGTACATATAGGGCGAGGGGTTTAAGCAACGCAAGGCTCGATATAGGTCAATAGGCGAATCTTCGTAGGGAATCGTCATCCGTTGCGACAACACCACTTGCATCACATCACCTTCAACAATATATTCTTTGACCCTTTTAACCGCATCTTGAAAACCTTGCTGAGTAAAGCCAGAAATAAAATCGCCTTCACCCACCTCTGTTGCCTGACTTTGCCCAAATGTTGAATGAATTTCTGACGTGCTCAAGGTATTGACCAACTCGTCCAAACGAGCCAAACCATTCTCGTAAGCATTTTCCACCGTTGGGTCAACATGCGTCACAATCATTAATTGATTATTAACATTGTCGAAGACCAAGACCTCTTCAGAGACCATTAATAAAATATCAGGCGAACCGATAGGGTCTTCTTTTTTGTTCTGCTGACTTTTTTCCACTACTTTTGGTTCAATATAGTGAATCGTTTCGTAACCGAAGTAACCCACCAAACCACCACTAAAGCGTGGTAAACCGTCAACATCTGGCATCGTAAACTTCAACGCATGTTGACGAATCCAGTCTAATGGGTCATCGCTACTGACTGTGTCGGTTACACGACCGTTTGACTGTAAGCTAATCGTGTTACCGCTAATTTTAATAACGTCTTTACAGGGCAGACCGATGATGGAATATCGCCCCCAATTTTCACCCCCCTGAACCGATTCAAAAAGGTAACTATAAGGGCCATTCGCCAATTTCATATAGGCGCTAAGGGGTGTTTCCAAATCAGCTAGGATAGTTTTCATCAAGGGGATTTTGTTATAGCCTTGATCTGCGTATTGTTTAAATTGTTCGGGTGTCATATCACTGTCTCGTTATTACTTCATCAATGGTTAGGTTCTTACTCTTAAAACTACCAGCCGAACCGCCATCGTTTTTTCATCAGTTTTATTTCACCCATCATTTTAAAGACTATTTTTTAAGCTGCCTGCTGAAGCAACTGGTTTATTTCTGAAAAATGGCTAATAACGACATCCGCTCCCAGTTCGCTCACATCATCTTCACCGTGATAACCGTAATCAACACAAATAGAATAAAAGCCTGCCGCTTGAGCGGCGGCAATATCATTCACCGAGTCACCCACCATAATGGCCTGGGCCGGCGACACATTAAAAAACTTGGCCGTTTCTAACAACGGCATCGGATGAGGCTTTCGGTGCTGAAACGTATCGCCACAAACCACCCTATCAAACAATTCTAAAAGACCAAGCTCCTTTAGCAAAGGCAACGTGAATTGTTCTGGCTTATTGGTTATACATGCCAATAAGATATCGGCGTCTTTTAAAGCCTGTAAGGTTTGCTCAACACCGTTATATAGCACACTATTTTCATTAAGATGTTCAGCATAGTGCTTTAAAAAAATCGGGTACGCCCTTTCAAATAGGTCACTGGGTACCTCTGCTTTCATATTGCCGGATAAAGCTCGCTTTACTAAAACACGCGCACCGTTTCCAACCCAACCGCGTACGCTGTCTAGCTGCTGATTCGGTAAGTTCAATTCAGCCAAGGTTAACTGAATAGCTTTGGTCAAATCAGGCACGCTATCTAGTAGCGTGCCATCTAAATCAAACGCTATTAGTTTAATTTGGCAATTTTCCTGCAATCGTTTCAATCGACTGCCTTGGCTATTTGGCTGCGCATATCGGCGATTGTTTCGGCGTAATCATCGGTATTAAAAATAGCCGATCCAGCCACAAACATATCGGCACCTGCCGCGGCAATCTCGCCAATGTTGTCGATTTTTACACCACCATCCACTTCCAAACGAATATCAAAACCACTGTCATCAATACGCTGACGCACCTGACTTAATTTATCAAGGGTTGAGGGAATAAAACTTTGCCCACCGAAACCAGGGTTTACCGACATTAATAAAATCACATCAAGCTTATCCATCACGTGGTCTAAATAGCTAAGTGACGTTGCAGGATTGAAAACCAAGCCTGCTTTGCAACCCAGTTCTTTTATCAGGCCTAGGCTACGATCAATATGCTCGGACGCTTCTGGGTGAAAGGTAATATAAGTGGCACCTGCTTTGGCAAAATCAGGAATAATTCTATCTACCGGTTTAACCATTAGGTGGACATCAATGGGCGCCGTAACACCGTGCTTGCGTAATGCCTCGCAGACTAAAGGGCCAATTGTTAGGTTCGGCACGTAGTGATTATCCATCACATCAAAATGTACGATATCCGCACCTGCTGCTAGAACGTTATCCACCTCTTCACCTAAACGGGCAAAGTCCGCTGATAAAATAGAGGGGGCAATTAATGGTGTTTTCATTTTTAACACTATATTGATAAAAAAAGAAGAGTACCCGAAATTGCGATATATTTCACCTCTATTACCCCTTAAGGCCTTTTATAATCGCTTATCTTAAGCGCCTGATAGATAAAAACTTTTGTTCTGCCGTAATTTCCATTTCAAACACACCATAAATTCCATCATGTGTTAAAAATTTCCGTACTTTATCCGCAGAAAATTCAACTCGTCGTCCATCCGTTGCCCGTGTGGAGATTTTTTTTGCATGACCCTTATAAACAGCCAGATAAGCCTCTGCTGAAATCGCCAATTTAAAAATGAGTCGTTGTCCTGTCATTTGCCAATTTTACCTAAAAAATGTCGCTTGAATCCAACCGAGATACTTTAAATTAAAAAATCACGCGTTACTAAAACAAGCTTTACTCTGGATTTTTTATGTTGACTAATGCACCATGACCGATTCAATTAACTGTCTTAGTAACTCTCTGTGATATCTAAAGCGCTATTATCTTTTTTAATATTCAGTTGCTGCTTATTCGTCAGCGGTATGGCGTTGTCGTCCGACTTAGAACGTGAAAAACGTATCGCAGAAAGCGTTCAAGATAGTATTATCATTGGCGAAGTAATCAGTTTAAAAACAGCAGATGCCGAATTCATTGGATTGTTGAGTAACGAAGAACCAGTTACACCACGCGGCAGCATCATTATTTTACATGGCATGGGATCTAACCCAAACGCACCACACATCGTTTACCCGCTTCGTAGTCAACTTGCTGAGCTTGGCTGGATCACCGCGTCCATTCAGCTGCCTATCGCCGCTCATGGTGCCTCTGTTGATGATAACTTGGCCTTAATTAAAGAGAGCGGCCCAAGAATTGAAGCTACGCTAAATTACATGCGCGAGAACTTTAAAAACAGCCCTTGCGTCGTCATCGCCCACAGTTTAGGTGCCATTATGGCCACTGATTATTTTGCTCACCAAGAAAAGCTTGTCTGCGATGCCCTCGTGTTAATCGGTTTACCAACACTTCCCTCAACGCTAGCTGAGGCTCAATCAACCGAACTATTACAAAAGATATCTATCCCAGTACTTGATATTTTTGGTAGCCAAGATTTAGACAGTGTTAAAAAAACAGCTCCAACACGGAAGTTCGCTCTCATTAAAAACAACTCTCTTAACCGCCAAATTGAAATTTCCGGTGCCGACCACGCATTTAATGGCTTAGATGACGCATTGGTTCTCTCAATACACAATTGGCTTACACACGTCTTTAAACACCCCCCTTCCATCACATTAAAAAGGAATACACATGATCCCTCTAGCAATTAGTCTTCACGTTTTATCGTCTGTCATTTGGGTCGGCGGAATGTTTTTCGCCTACCTTGTCTTACGCCCCATTGCAGCTATTCAATTTGAGCCCCCTCAACGATTAACGTTATGGTCAAATGTATTTTCTAAGTTCTTTCCTTGGGTTTGGGTCGCTGTTGTACTGCTTATCGGCACTGGCTTTTGGCTTATTACCAATAAATTCGGCGGTATGAAAAACGTAGGCGTGCATATTCATATTATGATGAGCATGGGCATCATCATGGCGCTTATTTTCATGCACGTTTTCTTTGCACCTACACGCAAACTAGCAAAGGCAGTGGCCGAGAGTAATTGGGAAGAGGCGGGCAAGAAATTGGCTCAAATTCGTATCCTCATTGGCTTAAACCTCATCATTGGAGTTGCCGTTGTGGTCATCGCAACCAGTGGTCGCTACTTATTTATTTAGTTAATCAACCTCACCTTTATCCATACATCATGAACGCTGAAAAACGCTCTTCCCCTGTGAATAAAAGTTTAATCACCAACCTCATTGCTATTGGGATTATTATCGCCAGCTTTTTTACCCCGCTCTATACCGAAAATATTAAAGCTGTGGGTGTTTTTGCGCTATCTGGCGCTGTTACCAATTGGATTGCTATCCATATGCTCTTCGAAAAAGTACCTTTTTTGTATGGCTCTGGTGTTATTCCCGCTCATTTTGAAGAATTCAAACGTGGCATTCAAGAATTGATAATGCGGCAATTCTTTACACAAGAAAATATCGAACGTTTCTTACAACGTGAGGAAGATTCTGCTCAACAATTATTTAACGTAGACCCGCTGCTGGATCGGCTTGATTATGACCAACTTTTCCAAGGACTCGTCGATGCCATTGCCGAATCATCATTTGGCAGCATGCTGGCGATGGTTGGTGGTGTTGCCGCGCTTGACCCTCTGAAAGAACCTGTTTGTAAAAAAATCCGTTTGACCCTCACTGAGATGACCCAAAGTGAAGCTTTCATCGAAGCAATACACGAGGGTATTAATGCACAGCAAATAAGCGGTGATTTAATCAATGATATTGAAGCCATTGTTGAAAAAAGGCTCGACGAATTAACGCCCGACATGGTCAAAACTATTATCCAACAAATGATTAAAGAACACCTAGGTTGGCTAGTTGTTTGGGGCGGCGTATTTGGCGGCCTCATTGGCCTTGGTTTTAGCTTTATTTAACATGCGCGCCGCCCCCATAGGCAATCAATCCGGGGCGCGTAAAATTAACGCCACCCGTCTATTTTTACCTCGCCCAATTTCATCGTTATTACTTGTAATTGGGCGGGTATCGGCATAACCGATAGCACTTAAGCGCTGAGGAGAAATACCTCGGCCGATCAAATACCGTGTTACGCTCGTCGCCCTTGAAGAAGAAAGCTCCCAATTAGATGCGTACCGTGGTGTTGAAATTGGCTGATTATCGGTATGCCCTTCTACCAAAATATGCCACGGACGCTGCTTCAACATAACCGCCAGCTCATTTAGAACCTGCTCGCCTGACTGACTCAAGGTAGCATCCGCCGGGAAAAATAAAATACTATCACTCATCGCCAGTTTAATCGTGTTTTTTTCCTCAATAACACTCACCCGATCTTTTAAATGGCTCATATAGACCTGATCCAGAAAAGCACGATTATCTGGCTCAGCTTGAGCTTTAACAGCTTGTTTGGCCTCCAACTCAACAGCTGTTTGTTGTATTTCGTTTTGTTGATAACTGAGTAATAAAACAAACAGTGTAACCATTAACAACAGAAGGTCTATATAACTCAATGCCCATGTATCATGCTCCCTCTCTTGTGTTAGGCCTTCACCTAAGTTGCTTTTTGACCGTCGCTCAATCAGCATGGCTGGCTGCGAGTGGCAATAATTTTAGCCACTTACTTCTTAAGCTTGGTTTTAGTTTTGATTGCTTCTCAGCCACACGCTCTACCGGAATACCATGCGCCTCCAACATATCCCTAATCACTAAGGGGTGAGTTTTTTCCTGCATCATGGCTAGCCCCTCTAGCAGGGTATTCAAATGAGAAGCATGCTCAGCTGTTCTTTTTTCAAGTTTAATCGCTAAGGGTTTACAAACTAAGTTTGCCACCACTAAACCGTACAGCGTTGTTAATAAAGCAAAGCCCATTGTTGCACCCACTTGCTCTAAACCCACCTCACCCAAGCCATACAACATATGAATCATGCCCAATAAGGTGCCTAGCATGCCAAACGCTGGCGCGTAACTCGACATCAAACGCAACAGTTGCGACTTCTCTTGTACAGGCAATAACAGCCGCGCACACTCTTTTCGCAGAATATTATTAATATCGCCTAATGAACACCTATCAAGTATCAGTTGAACGCCCTTAATGAGAATCGGCTGCGTGGCTAGCGTTATTTCTTGCTCTAATACTCTAACCTGTGATGAACGGTACAAATGCGCACAACGAAGTAGCTGTTTAAACTCCGCCAAGCCATTAAAATCTGCTGGCTGGCCTTTTACAATAGCGGGTAATTCACGGATAAGGCTCAACACTTTATGCTGAGGCTTACTCAATAAAACAGCACATAAGGTCCCCCCTAGCACCACCAAGAGCCCCGGCAGGTTTATTAAAGCAAATAAGTGGCTAGGTGAAATTAGTACCACGACCGAACCGAGTAACATGAGCAGCGTGGTGTTGAACATAGTAAATAATCGCATCAAATTAACCTAAATTAAGATTCATAACAAGTCAGCAAGCAATTGCTATGCCCAGAAATTATTAACCTGAAAAAACAAAAGCTTAAATTAAAATCAATACGGGCATTACCGATATTTTAGTTTTTTTGCTGCTAATAGCGGCAACATTCAGCCGTGTTAAGCGTTTGACGGCTAACCAACATAAAAAAAGCCGAAGCAACTAACTGCTTCGGCTTAATAGCACTTAACGCTAAACGTTTATTTAGCCATTAGTCTTTTTTCTTACCGGGCATCACTTTTCTAATGGCCCAAGTACCGTCACCATCATCAATCACTGAGTGCTGAATATTAACGAACATAGTATGCGGATCTTGGCCGAAATAAATACCTGTTCCTTCAGCTTTAGGGTCCGTCAGCGAGGCAAACAACCAAACACCGTCGGCTTTACCATCTTTATTATCATCTTGTGCGATCCAAATATCTGACGGTATATTATCTTCAATAATAATTAATTTACCATCCGGTGTTTGCGCTAGGTTATCGGGGTTATCAAACCCCGTATCATTGCCACTTTCAAGCGGCGCATTAACACCCGGTTTAACAAAATCAGTAATCATCATGGTGTCTAAATTAACGGCGATGATGCGGCCATCATAATTTTGTTCGCCATCGGTATACGTGCCTTCTGTTACCGCAACATACAACGTGTTCTCAATAATCTCCAAATCTTCAGGGCGGTTATACGAGGTACCGCCTTCAGCCGTACCTGATTGGCGAGCCGTTAAAGGGTCAATAGGGCCAACCCACTCAGCTTCACCTAGGCCTTCTTCATTGCCATTATCCACGGCTTTCAACACATAAAGATTACCTGTTGATAAGTCACCAAAACTATCCGGCACAAATTTATAGATCCCACCGCCTTCACCATCACGCTGCCCACGGAATTCATCAACGATATAGATATTTCCTTCATCATCAATATCAATACCTTCGTGTGCGACACGACCCACTGCTGGGCGATCATAGACAGACGCTTGGTTTGGTATGCCATTTTCATCATATGCAAACACAACTTCAAACAAGCGACCGGCAGTCGTTTCTTCTGCAAATAGCATGGTTCCCCACGGTGTCCAACGAATACCATCTAGAGCATCATAGGGGCGATTAGGATTACTACTATGTGCGCCCAATATGATTGTTGTTGCTGATCCTGTTTTTAAATCCACCATAGAAACAGCACCACCTGGAGCAACACCGCGCACCTCATGTGTTCGGAATAAAAAACGCCCTGTATGAGGTCCGCTTTCATTGACCGTGTTCATATCATGCCAATCGTTATAAAACGTATTAACATAACCGTCACCATTAACATTTTTTCCATCAGGGTCAAATGTTGGGTCGGTATCATCTGAATTATAAATATCAAGATCGCCTTCGCCAGAAACCAGCTCTTGCTCGAAACCCATCGGAATAACCCAGGGTTGTGCTGGGTTATGTGCAGCGTTATAGGCTGACCCTGCAATCGGTGAAAACGCGAAAGGCCCTGTTTGACTGCCCTTTCCAGCACAGGCTACACCTGTTATTAATGTGCTACTTAATAATGCCGTGGTTAACGTAGGTAATAATTTTCTCTTAAACATAATATGAATCCTCTAATAAAAATAGCCGTTGAATAAATATCAAACTTTATATAGGAGAGGACGAAAGTGCACTTCCGCTGTGCGAGTCATCCCTAACATACGTGTCCTTTAGGCTATTATTATGCTGGGATTGTTATGACAATTAAGTGACGCTCCATTGACATTTAGATGACATTAATGGCGACGAATTGTAGGTTATAAGTCACTTAACCTTGGATATCTCTAACTACTATTGAGAGGAGTTTAAATCAAAAAATGCCGTTTTTTAATCACGAAAATTTTTATATTGTAACGGAAGGCCCGTTTGTTCTGCTTTAAGCATTGCCATAACCGCTTGTAGGTCATCACGTTTCTTGCCTGTCACACGCACTTGTTCGTTTTGAATTTGCGCCTGAACCTTCAGCTTCTTTTCTTTTATCAGTTTCGTAATTTTTTTTGCCGACTCACTGTCCAAACCTTCTTTTATAACCACTTTCTGCTTAACTTTCAAACCAGTTTCTTCAGCGGCTTGCACATCCATACAGTCAACATCAACGCCTCGACGGGATAACTTAATACGAAAAATATCCAGCATTTGGCCTAGTTGAAATTTAGAGTCGCCTGTCAAGGTGACATCGTTCCCTACTTGCTCGAACTTAGCATCCGTTCCTTTAAAATCAAACCGTGTTGTTACTTCTTTATTTGCTTGATCCACTGCATTAGTTAATTCGTGTTTATCTACTTCTGAAACCACATCAAACGACGGCATAACGCCTCCTATCCATTTAATTACAATAAATCAGATTTTAGCGACTAGCCTTATAGAAAAATAGTTTTTTTATCGTGCAAAACCCACATTAACTAGAAAACACCTTTAACTGTAACTCATCTAGCATCAATAACAGCGTGTTTTCAATTTCATAGAGCTCAGCACACTTCGCTTTAGCATCTTGTCTATGATCTCCCTTATACAATTGAATAATGTCATCGCCGGTTTTGTGCAAACGCCGGTGCACCGGGTCAATAGCCCCAAAACTGGGCAAATGGCCGTATCGTTTTAATCCATCCGAGTGATACCACACACCAAAACGGCACTTACTTTCCTCATTCAATTTCGCTTTTTCAATAGGCAAAGTCGCATCTTCAATGGGGTTTATCACATTCTCAACCCATTCACGAATATCGTGCTGCGCGACCAATAATGGAAACACTTTAAGGTCCCACTCAGCCTTTGACCATACGGCCCACTTAGCATCAGGAGTAAACTCATCTGACCAGACAACCACCTCTTCAGGTGGCATGGCCTCTGCAATTCCACGCCCTTGTGCCACATCACAACCCAAGCGCATTAATAGCACGCCCTGCTCAACCGTTTCAACACCTTCAGCCAATACATCTCGTCCGAAAGTAGCAGCCAGACCAATAATCGCTTGCACCAGCGCTAGGTCCTCTTTGTCATCTAAAATATCGTGAATAAATGATTGATCTATTTTTAGCGTATTCGCAGGCAACCGTTTCAAATAACTTAACGATGAATACCCCGTACCAAAATCATCTAAAGCAAAACGCACACCTAACCCTCTGCATTTAGAAATCACAGTTTGCACGTGCTGAATATCGCCCAACGCGGCCGACTCTAAGATTTCTATTTCAAGCTTATTCGGAGCAACGCTAGAATATCGCTGCAAGATATTTTTCAAGCGCATATAGAAACTGGGCAAATGAAAGTGTTTTGCCGCAATATTGACGCTCACAGACCACTTTTTATCCTGTTGCCGCCAAATATCTAGTTGCTCTAATGCTGACTCTATGACCCAATCACCTAACGTTATAATTAACTCATGCTGCTCGATGATAGGCAAAAACTCCATTGGAAACACCAAACCTTTTTTTGGGTGTCGCCATCGTAATAACGCCTCCATACCAACTATCTCAGCCGTCCGCATATTCACTTTAGGTTGATAATGCAGTTCGAACTCATCGTTCGTTAGCGCCTCCTCAATTTCCTTAATAATTTTCTGAGAACCGTTTTCTTTCTGATCCTGATCTACATCAAACCAATGAACTCTATTACGGCCCGATTGTTTAGCAATATACATTGCTTGATCGGCTTGTCGTAACAAGGTATCCGCATCAACCTTTTCGTCTGAATAATTGGCCACGCCAATGCTACAAGAGATTTTTATATTATTATTATCAATAAAATATGGGGCAGACACCGCTGTCTTTAAACGATGCAATGCTTGAGATAATTCTGCTCTATGACCTACCTCTCCAATCAGAATAACAAACTCATCACCGCCTAATCGAGCAACCGTATCTTCCTGTCGAAGCTGCTTTTTTAGCCGGCTCGCAACTTCTATCAACAGCTCATCGCCTACTGCGTGACCATACTGATCATTAACCGGCTTAAACTCATCTAAATCCATCATACAAACGGCTAAATTAGTGCTGTGTCTTGCTGCTAAATGAAGAGCTTGCTCAAATCGGTCAGTTAACAAGGTTCTGTTCGGTAACCGTGTTAACATATCGTGTGTTGCGTGCCACTTCATTTCTTCACTGATAGATGAACGCTCACTAGCGTCAACCAACGTAATAACACATCCAATATTAGGCTCACTTGAGGTACTCTGAGTTGACGCTGTTCCCTGCACAGGTAATCGCTGACCATTCTTTGTTATAAGAACGGCATCATGAGGGAATCGCCTAACGCCTTTACGCTCACCGACATCTCCGTCGTAACAATAGCTGACAAAGCTTCCTGATGTCTTTTTTTCTAGCTGAACGACACGTTCTACCAACACACCCATCGCTTCGGCATTAGTCCAGCCTGTTAACCCACATGCTGCTTCATTTATATAGGTAATCAAGCCGTCTTTTGATGTTGTCACCACCCCGCTATCGACAGAATTTAACGTTAATTCAACCCGTTTTTTTTCGATTTGAAGCGCATTTTGCCAACGTTGCTGATGTGATAAATCAATGAGTGTTACTTGATGCAATATTTGATCGGGAAAATCCAACAAGCTCATCACCATTTCCACGGGGAACTCGTCACCACTGTCTAATCTCTTACATAAACATTTAATGCTCGCGCTGCCTGCAGCATTAGCATCTAAAACCAAGTGACTAAACAATTCTTTTGTTCTAACACCATTAGGTTGAAACTCTGGCGCAAGCGAAAATAAATGAAGACCAAAAAACTCATTTCGTGAAGACACGTTGAACATGTTTAACGTTGCCGCATTCAACTCTATCAGGCCCTGTTCTCCACACACCAACATGGGGTTGGGGTTTAAATCAAACAGTTGCTGATAATGGCGAATATCATCACTAAAATAGTGATTCATTCCCCCTGACGTTGACATTAAATTGAGGTGCTTTTCATCCATAAAAAGTTTGAGCCCTTAGCTAATCCCTAGCAAATCCTTATTAATTAATACCTTACATCTGTAAATATAGACCAAATTTTAAAATTCTCAAGCCTGCTTACGCATTTCTCTGATGGTATCGTAAGCCTCAGTGATTTGCTGCGTCTTTTCTTTTGCAATTTTCATCATTTCATCGGGCAGACCTTTTGAAACCAACTTATCAGGGTGGTGCTGACTAATAAGACGCCTGTACGCTTTTTTAACCTCCGCATCACTGGCCGATTCGCTCACGCCCAAAATGGCATACGCCTCTTCAGGTGTAGACCTACTTTGCTGATGTGTTCCACGCCGTTGGCTAGCACCTAACATACGTTTCAACTGCTCATAGGCAAACTGCGGAATACCTAAACGCCCACAAATATGCTGAAGAATCTCATCTTCTGTATCATCCAGCACACCATCTGCAAACGCTGCTTGAAGCTGCACTTCAATAAACATTCGAATTAAATTTTTCTGATGCTGACACGCTTGCTTAAACTCCTCCAACTCGGCATCTAAGTTAAAGCCATCCCCTTTACCACGATTAAATTCCGCAATCGCCTCATTTTGCATACTCGCAGACAGCTCCATTTGAGCCATGACTCTTTTCGCCATTTGTATTTCTTCCTGCGAAACCTGCCCATCTGCCTTAGCAATATGGCCCATAATGGCAAACGTCGATTTAAAAAACGTTTTTTTAATTCGCTGCTGGCGTGCTGGGTCGAACGGGTTTTGCGCCATACCGGTATCAAACTTATGACCAATATAGACACCCAGTAGCGCACCTAGCGTACCAAATGCCATATAACCAAACACTCCACCCAGTAATTTACCCGTCCATCTCATCGTTCAACACCTTTTACTTGCAAAATTATTAATAAAATTAGATCATTAGCAGCTTTTTTATTACCTATAACATAACAAATGACTATTCCAGCTTCCTTACTCGACGCGAACCTAAACAGCCTACCACTTATTCATAAGGGAAAAGTTCGTGACATTTACGATATTGACGACAAACACATGCTGATTGTCACCACAGATCGCTTGTCTGCCTTCGATGTTATTCTACCCGATCCCATTCCAGGCAAGGGCATTGTGCTAAACGAAGTCTCTAACTTTTGGTTTGAAAAGCTTTCAGACCTTATTCCAAACCAACTATCAGACTTAACACTCGACCAAGTTCTCGATAATAAGCAAGATTGCGAACGTCTTGAAAAACGCGGCATTATTGTCAAAAAATTAAAGCCTTTGCCTATCGAAGCTATCGTTCGTGGTTACCTCATCGGCTCAGGTTGGAAAGACTACCAAAAAACTGGGCAGGTTTGCGGCATTCAGTTAGCTGAAGATTTACAGCAGGCCTCGCAACTCCCCGAGCCCATCTTCACACCATCAACTAAGGCTGCGGTTGGCGATCACGATGAAAACATCTCTTACCAAGAAACCATTCAGTTATTAGGTGAAGATTTAGCCAAGCAAGTACGTGACATTAGCTTAACCTTGTACACAACGGCTGCTAAATATGCACTAGAACGTAACATCATTATTGCTGATACAAAATTTGAATTCGGCCTCGATAATGACGGCGTTTTACACCTTATCGACGAAGTACTAACACCCGACTCATCACGCTTTTGGGATGCAAAAGAATATCAAGTAGGCACCAGCCCAGCGAGCTTCGATAAACAAATTGTTCGTGACTATTTAGAAACGCTAGACTGGGACAAAACAAACCCCGGGCCTAGCTTACCAACGGAAATAACGGACAAAACGGCTGCCAAATACCGCGAAGTTCAAACATTGTTAACTGAATAAACTTCCTACGTAAACGTAAAAATGGGCGCCTAAGCGCCCATTTTTTATACTTAATACAGTCTATGATTTATTCATAAACTCTGGGTATGCCTCCATACCACACTCACTAAGGTCGACACCTTCGTACTCTTCTTCTGCTGTTACTCGAATACCCATTATCGCTTTCAGAACACCCCAAACAACGAAGCTGGTGACGAATACCCAACCAAAGATGGTCGCTGCGCCAATCAATTGACCAGAAAAGCTAGAACCATCATTTGTTAGCGGCACCAATAAAAGGCCTAACAAACCACATGTACCATGGACTGAAATTGCTCCAACAGGATCATCAATTTTAAGTTTATCTAACCCAACAATTGATAGCACAACCAATACACCACCCGCAGCACCAAATAAGGTCGCTTGAAGAGCCGTAGGGGTTGAAGGTTCAGCCGTAATAGCCACAAGACCTGCTAACGCACCGTTTAACAACATGGTTAAATCAGCTTTACCAAACATCAAACGAGCAACAATTAATGACGCCATTGCACCACCTGCTGCCGCCGCATTGGTGTTCAAGAAAACCATCGCTACTGAGTTAGCACTGGCGATATCACCTAGTTTCAACACAGATCCACCGTTAAAACCAAACCAACCCATCCATAAAATAAATGTACCTAATGTTGCTAACGGCAAGTTTGCACCTGGAATAGGGTGAATTTCACCATTGGCACCATATTTACCTTTACGAGCGCCTAGCAATAAAACACCTGCTAAAGCAGCAGCAGCACCAGCCATATGAACAATGCCCGAGCCAGCAAAATCTGAAAAGCCAAGGTCACCTAGGTTATACATGCCAAAAACATCAGCACCATTCCATGTCCATGAGCCTTCCATCGGGTAGATAACACCCGTCATGACTACTGCAAAGGCAAGGAATGACCAAAGTTTCATACGCTCAGCAACCGCGCCCGAAACAATAGACATTGCTGTTGCAACGAACACAACTTGGAAAAAGAAGTCCGATGCATTTGAATAAACCGAGCCACCATCAAAGCCAGCTTCTTTTGACTCTGCTAGCACCGTCGCTGTTAACGCATCGGCCGTTGCAGCGCCATCTAGCTCAATACCGCTCAGCATTGCACCACCGCCGTACATAATTTCATATCCATAAACTAAGTACATGATGCAAGAAACTGCAAATAACGCCACGTTCTTAGTTAAGATTTCTGCTGTATTTTTTGAACGGACAAGGCCCGCTTCTAACATTGAGAAGCCTGCTGCCATCCACATAACAAGCGCACCACACATTAAGAAATAAAATGTATCTAGCGCATATTGTAACTCTAGTATTTGATCCACGATGAGATCCTCCAATTATTTTAAATTAAAGCGCTTCTGCGCCAGTTTCACCGGTACGGATTCGGACAACTTTTTCAAGCTCTGTGACAAAAATTTTGCCATCTCCAATCTTTCCAGTGTTTGCCGCTTTAATAATTGAATCCACTGCTTGCTCAACTTGATCGTCAGACAATGCAATTTCAACTTTTACTTTAGGCAAGAAATCCACAACGTACTCAGAACCACGATAGAGTTCGGTATGCCCCTTTTGGCGACCGAAACCTTTAACTTCGGTGACGGTAATGCCGGAAACCCCAATATCAGATAACGCTTCACGAACGTCATCTAATTTAAAAGGCTTTAATACAGCTGTTACTAGTTTCATATTTAATCCTTATTTCTAAAATTCGTCTTATTGACGCATTTATTAATGCATACTATATGCCAAACATATAATTATCTTAAATATCAAGTAGTTAAATAAATTAAACCTCTACTCAACGATATTGCCTATATAATTGAGCACCAGATTGGTGCGATTTTCCCTCAGCAACATTCGCCGTTATATTATTATCACGCATAAAAAAACGCCCCTCGTTGAGGGGCGCTCTTAAAGCGATTGAGTTGCTTTAACCTATAAGCAGCAAGGAAACCCTCTGCCTACTTCAACCTTATAGAGACTTAGAAACTGTTAATACCACCGCTTCATCAGCCGCATCACCGTCTGATACATTTTCATCAGTTCCAGTCAACGCCAATTCCCAATCAACGCTAAACATTGAAGTTGAGGCCGCTAATTTATAGTCCCAATAATCATCGCCGCCTGCTTTACTATCAACATCGTAGAAGCCAGCATGCGCTGAGAATGCAACACCATTATACTCACCAAGGTCTAAACCAAGATCTGTGTAGTTACCTAGCTCATCTTCAGCCAAACCTAAATCGTAGTAAAACGTTAAGCTTGCAGGGCCAAATGACACACCAGCATATAACTCATCTAACTGGTAACCTTCAGTTGAATAATGATAGTGAATATAACCCACATCAACACCAACACCATTAAACTCGCCAGCCCAACCAGCGTACAGGTCAGTTTCAATACTGGTATCATCACCAAAATCAACATTAGACGCCCAAACACCCGCGTATACGCCGTTACCTAAATCAGCATCAAATCCACCTTGAATAGCTGGGGCACCGTCTGTTTGTGAAATACCACGCCAGATGTAATCAGATGTTAAAGCAACATTACCGCTTAACTCTAAAGCACTTGCCGCACTCGACGCTACTAATAAACCTGCTACTGCCGTTGTTTGTAATAATTTCATTTTCTTTCCTTATTTGTTGTTAAACTTATTGATCATATCCCCTTACTCTTTAAGTACGAGATAAGGCTAACGTTCATGACAGATAGATTAGCATAAAACCTACTTTTTATTTAATAAAAAACAACAAAAATGCACTAACAACAACCTAATTTACTTTTTATTGCATCAAATTGGTGCAATAAAGCTTATCCCACTAACAAACCTTGAGCAAACCCATGATTAATGCAAACGTTATTGAAAGCCTCGCGCAGTCGCTAAGCGGCCATTTACCTCAAAGCCTCTCCAGTTTTAAGGATGAAGCTGAGAAGAACTTTAAATTGATCTTACAACAACAATTTACTAAATTAGACTTAGTCACACGCGAAGAATTTGATACACAAAATGCAGTACTGCTTCGAACACGCGAAAAGCTCGAAGAGCTTGAAAAATTACTCACTGAGCTAAGCACCAAAAAATAATAAGATACCCTTCTTTAACACCATGACTACAAAGGAAAGGATTCCACCATGTCACTTGCTACTATATATACACGCTCTTCTTCTGGTATTAATGCACCACTCGTTACCGTTGAGGCGCACCTTGCTAATGGATTACCTAGCCTAAATATTGTTGGCCTTCCTGAAGCTGCCGTTAAAGAAAGTAAGGACCGTGTCCGCAGCGCTATTATTAACTGTCAATTTGAGTTCCCCGCAAAACGCATTACCATCAACTTAGCACCCGCAGACTTACCTAAAGAAGGTGGGCGGCTTGACCTCCCTATAGCACTTAGTATTCTAGCCGCCTCAGGTCAAATCCCCACTAAAGACATTGCGCAATACGAATTTCTTGGCGAATTATCCCTCGGTGGCGAACTACGAGCTATTCAAGGTGCATTACCCTCTGCTATTGCTTGCGGAGCTGACAAACGTACGCTTTGTTTACCCATGCCGAATCAGCACGAAGCGTCGCTCATTTCTAGTGTTGATATTTTGGGCGCTCCACACCTACTCGCCGTTTGTGCGCACCTTCGTGGGCAACAAGCCTTGCCTATTGTTGCCCCAGCAAATCAATTAAGTAAAACTACTAACGTAAAAACTGACTTTTCTGACGTGCATGGACAACAACACACAAAACGCGCATTAGAAATTGCGGCCGCTGGGCGCCACAGTTTACTCATGCTGGGCCCACCTGGTACCGGTAAATCTATGCTCGCAGCGCGATTACCCAGCATTTTGCCTATTCTTAATGAACAAGAAGCCATTGAAACAGCCTCCATTTATTCAATAAGCCAGCACAGCATTAACATTCAACAATGGCAAATACCCCCTTTCAGGTCCCCGCATCACACCGCATCAGCTGTTGCATTAGTTGGTGGCGGTAACCCACCTAAACCTGGAGAGGTTTCGCTCGCACACCATGGGGTTTTGTTTCTTGATGAATTACCGGAGTTCGACCGCAAGGTTTTAGAGGTACTTCGCGAACCGATTGAAAACGGAACGATATCGATCTCACGTGCCAATCACCAAACTGATTTTCCGGCCCAATTCCAACTCATTGCCGCGATGAATCCATGCCCGTGCGGTTACTTAGGCGATGTCTCCCAAAGATGCCGGTGCACTCCGCCGCAAATTGCACGCTACCGCAACAAAATATCTGGCCCTTTGCTTGATCGAATTGATATGCATATCGAAGTACCTAGGATATCAACTGAAATGCTTCGAAAAGGCTCTACTGGGGGCGAAGAAAGCAGCGCTAATATTGCCAAGAGAGTACAACTATCTCAACAACAAGCACTGGCCCGGCAAAGTCAGCCAAATCATCTCTTAACAACCGCTCAAATCAAACAACATTGTCATATAAGTGATGAAGATCACCATTTATTAGAGCAAGCCATCGAAAAACTAGGTCTCTCACATCGCGCTTATCATCGAATTTTACGTGTCTCTCGCACAATAGCCGACATGGACAATCAAACCAATATCCAACGCCACCACCTAACTGAAGCACTTAGCTACCGCCGCATGGATAAACGCATCGGGTAAACCACTAAAAGCTCTGAAAAGATCAGACAGAACGAGTAAAATTCGTTACCAAACTAACCTTTCGAGTCGCTGTGCCCAAATTAAATCCTGAGCAACAAAAAGCTGTTATTACGACAGACACCCCTTTATTAGTCATTGCGGGCGCTGGCAGCGGAAAAACTCGCGTCATTACCGAAAAAATTTCACACCTCATTAGCACTGGCGTTGAGGCGAAACATATTACCGCCGTTACATTTACTAATAAAGCGGCAAGAGAAATGCGCTCACGTGTTGATAAGCTTTGCTCAACAAAAAAAACAAAAGGCATTCGCATATCAACGTTTCATTCCTTAGGCCTAGATATTATTCGTAAGGAATATCAAACACTGGGGCTTAAAAAGAACATCAGCATCTTAGATGAACAAGACAAATATAAGGTGCTACAAGATATCCTAGAAAACAGTCAGCATCAGTTAGACAAGGCTCAAATATCGCCCCTTTCATGGCAAATATCTGATTGGAAGAACCAAGCCATTTTGCCAGCTCAAGCCATGTCTTTAGCCGAAGATGCTCAGCAACAATTTGCCGCTGCATTATATGAGCAATATCAGCAATATAACCGCGTGTGTAACGCCGTGGACTTTGATGACTTAATCCTTACACCGCTGGTTCTATTCAATGAACACCCGTCGGTATTAGAAAAATGGCAAAATAGCACCCGTTACCTTTTACTCGATGAGTATCAAGACACCAATACCACTCAATACGAATTCTTTAAGCATTTAGTTGGCTCCGTCGGGCAGTTCACCGTCGTTGGTGATGACGACCAGTCCATTTATGCTTGGCGAGGCGCTAATCCAGAAAACCTGTTTACACTCAAAAAGGATTTTCCACGGCTAGATATCATTAAGTTAGAACAAAACTATCGGTCTAATCAGCGTATTCTAAAAGCAGCCAACCAACTTATTAGTAACAACCCACATTTATATGAAAAAAATCTGTGGAGCAACATCAAAAGTGACGAAAAAATTAACGTCATCAAATGCAAAGATGAGTTTTCGGAGGCACAACAAATCGCGGCTGAAATTTCCCGCATAAAATTTAAACACCGCGCTAATAACGCCGACTTTGCCATTCTCTACCGAAGCAACCACCAAGCACGGCTGTTAGAAAAAAGTTTGCGAGAGCTATCATTACCTTATGCCATCAGCGGCGGCACTTCGTTTTTCTCGCATGCAGAAATAAAAGACACACTCTGTTATATCAAACTGCTTATTAACCCGGATGACAACAGCGCCTTTCTGCGCGTTATTAATACACCTCGCCGAGAAATTGGTACCAGTACAGTCGAAAAACTAGCCCTTTACGCTAACAATCGCCACATCAGTTTGTTCGATGCTTGCTTCGAAATAGGGCTTGAACAACAGCTAAACGAACGGACTTATCATAAACTGCGCTCTTTTTGCGACTGGATTGTTGCTCTATCAGACAGGACTCAACAAGAAGACCCTATTGCCATACTTCACGAGATGGTTCAACACATCGAGTATTACGACTGGATTAAAGCCCATGCAAATAGTGACAAGCAGGCTGAACGTAAAATAAACAATGTACTAGAACTGATTAAGTGGATTGAAAATAGTGCTAAAAAATCACAAGAAGAACGGAGCTTAGGTGACATTGTCTCTCGCATGATGCTGCTCGATAGCCTGGAACGAAATGAGGAAGAAGAAAAAACAGATCAAATAAAACTCATGACCTTACATGCTGCAAAAGGGCTAGAGTTCCCTTACGTTTACTTAATTGGTATGGAAGAAGGTATTTTGCCTCATCAAAACAGCATTGATACCGAACAAATAGAAGAAGAACGACGACTAGCTTACGTGGGCATTACCAGAGCTCAACAGCAACTCACCTTTAGTTATTGTGCTCAGCGAAAAAAATATGGAGACGTCTCCTCAACCGAACCAAGTCGTTTTTTAACCGAACTACCGATTGAGGATTTAGACTGGGCAGCTGTCAATAAGAAAAACCCTGAGGAACAAAAGAAAAAGGGCCAGGAAAGCCTAGCCCTTATGAAAAGCTTACTAAACTAATTTATTGACTTCTCTCAACCATATAATCAAGGGCAGCGCTAACATCTTCGTCACTTAACTGAGAAGAGCCACCTCGAGGAGGCATGCCCTTAAAACCTTTAACAGCATGCTCAAACAACGTATCGACTCCTTGAGCAATACGTGGTGCCCACGCCGCTATATCGCCTAATTTTGGCGCATTCGCCACACCTGTCGCATGGCAAGCCATACAAGCCGTGTTATAAACCTGTTCCGCCGTCATAGGTTCAGCAGCTACAACTACAGGCTCTTCAACAATAGGGCTCGCTTTTTGAGCCTCTTCCAACGTGGTTGCCAGCTCACCTAATGGTTTAATTCTATCTAAAATATTCTTTTCTTCCGATGCAGACATCGGTTTATCGTCAACCAGATTAATAGCAACCATAGAAATCACAATAGCAATAACAACTAACACACCTATCGTCACACCTAGATCGCTTAAAATTTTCTTATCTTCACTCACGTACTGACTCCATTTAGTGATATTTTGTAACAATTATAAACCCTAAGCTTATAAACCCGAAATAAAAACACTTCAATATTTCATCAACATATCACGTTATAATACCCCGTCCGTATGTATTCAAAGCGCTCGTAGCTCAGCTGGATAGAGTGTCGCCCTCCGAAGGCGAAGGTCGTGGGTTCGACTCCCGCCGAGCGCGCCAAACTTACCTATCGAAATACCTCCCATTATCCAATCCCCCCATGTTAAATAGTCACCATAATCGGGCTTAATAACATTGTTATTGCCGGACAATACTTAAAAACGACAAAACAATCGAGGGTTCCTTTGCTAGGCACACACTAAAAAAGAATTAAAGAAAAAAGACTATTGGCATTTAAATATTTCGAATCTCACCCGCGAGCTACATTATACGTATCGCATCAAGCATACAACTTTATGACTATACCCATGTATAAGTAGAGCTCAACAGCCGTGAAAACAAAATATTAGATATAAGCACACAACATAAATATAGCTTAAAATGCTAAGTACCTCTCTGCTAGTCAATTATTCTAAAGTTAATAAAAATCAAAGAACTACGCATAAAAGAAATGCGAGAAAATTTAAAGCTACATATAGCGCACTTCAACACACACTTTCATACGTTTAACCAACCACCTTCGCAATAATCGATCACTTCAATCAAACAAGCCCCTTTTCTCTAACTACTTGCTCAAACTCATAATTCAGGGTAAATCCATGGGTGCTGATTCGCTCAACACTTGATTAAGATCAAAGTTTATATTGACATTTAAAACCGTTGTTACCAAGTCACCATCACCATCTGATGCAGCAACATGAACATCGATACCTACATCTACATCACCAGTTCCATCATCAATTGGGCCCAATATGCTAATTTGATAATCACCCTCTAAAACCCCATCGATTGTAAGCACCTCATCACCATCTGCCAGACCAACGATTTGATCATTAACCCCGTCATCATCTGTATCTTTAGGCTGAAAAACAATGTCGTTACCATTTGATTTAACCACCCCTGTTGACTCTATATCGGTAGCGTCAAAAGTAAAGTTGAGAGCTTCACCAACTCCCGGCCCATCAGCGCCAAATGAAACAGACTCTACCACCTCTCCTGTCACAGTGACCTTTGTCCAGTCCACATTTGTATTAACATCATTGAAATCGCCATCACCATTAGGAATTTGCAAGTCTTCCCAATTCTGATTGCCGAGTAATACATTATCTTCCACATGGTTTTGGCCATCTTTATTGAGCTCTGCAAAATCAAATAGAACATGAGAACCACTACCCAAAAGAGGTGTCGCGCCTGCAAAAGCTTGCCACTGCCCACCTACTTCTTGAAACGTGACTGTTTGATCATTATCTATCTTGTTAAGCTGACCCCCATTAGGAATCAAAAAAGACCCTATCTGCTCTTGACTATAACCAGTAATCGTTATCGGATCAAACCCCGCATGAGTATGATGAACATCAGTGGCAATAATAACCCCAGAGGTTGGGTTATTGGAACTAACCGTTCCATCAGGGTTCAGTGTTTTAACATAGTAACCATAACTATTATGGTAGCCTGCCGAACTGACCTCATCATGATTAACGATTGTAAACTCGGAAGCATCCGAACTAGATTGTTCTTTCACAAGAACAGGGCCATCATCATTAATAGTAATTTCTAGTTTAGCTATCGCTGATGCCTTTGAATCTAAACCCGAGACGCGCACAGCAAACGACTCACCTAATACTTGGTCGTCCACACCTGTTACATTTATACCGGCATGCGTTACATTATTCTCTAGCGTGTAACTCCAACTATAGACACCTCCAGATTCACTGATAGTTAAAATACCATTATTACCCTGTATAACACTACCATTGCTCACAATCACCCAAGCACCATCTTTGCCTTGAATTTCAATTTTCCCAAGCGTGTTATTCCCCACATCATAAGTAAATATGCCCGTGGTCGTTTCTGACCCATCACTATTATTAGTTGCATCACCATCAGCTAACTCACCAGTACCTGTCGCTAGGCCTCGCTCATCAACTATGCCACTTGTCACACTAATTGTTGGCACTGCATCCAACTCATCAGATTCATCTTCAACAGGGGGCAGCTCTTCATCTGGCTGCAAGAACTCCTGGCTTATTCCGGCTGTATCGTGTCCTGATGTTACAGGTGCCTCTGGGTTTAAATAATCTACACTTACAACGGTATGACCATTGTTTCCACCATCTCCACCCGCCGCTGTGGCTGGCAATTCATTTGGGTCAAAGTTTGGGTTATTCGCTATGGCTTCTTGCAATGCGGCTACTTCGTCTTCTGCATCTGCACGGCTTTGCACTGTTTGCTCGCCTTTTTCTTGATTAAGTACGTCATCATTCAGCACGATGCTTGAGTTGCTACCCAAGTCCATGACTGTGCCATCTGTAAATGCGATAACGATAACGCCATCGCCTGTGACGACGCGCTCATTTTCTGCAACTGTGTCGCCGACGCTTAAGATGCGCTCCGTTCCATCTTCTGCGATTGCCCTTACAAGCCCTGTTACTGATTGTACTGTGCCTATGTTAGCCATGATATTCTCCGTTCCAGTCATTCTGATACGTTAATAAACGTAATATGTTATTTAGGTTTAGTGGTTTCTCTAGTGCCTTCCATTACCAACATTGAGCAATTAAAAGGCTAATCAACCCTCTGCCGTGACGTGCTTACTAGGCAGCTAAGAAAATCCAATTCAAGCAAATTCATAACATCGCTACCTAAATCAAAAGGAACTTTCTTTAAGTTATGCTTCACTTGTTCAATATCAATTGTCACTAACCGTACCCGCCTAACAGTTTCGCAATGTATCAAGTAATAAGGCCGTCATTCGCCTTGTTATCCAGGCCTCACCTGTATCCACTGCCTCTACTAACCTACTAGAGTATTTCTGTAATTGGTCCAATTGCTGATAGCCTCTTGCACCAACCAATAAACAACTCAATATTTCTTTTTCACTCAACGCATCTCCAATCACAATGATTTTGCAGCTTGAACACGCACCAAATAACATCTTTATATATTCTGGTGTGCCGTTTTTCATCACATTATGATTCAGTAATACAATTGGCGATGAGAGCTCACTCAATATGCTTAGTGCAATCATTTCGCTATCGCATACAGACACCCTAGGACCAAGCTGTGAGCAAGCCCTTTGAATTTGATCTTTTTCTTCGACTATTAATATGTCAATCATCGCCTTTTCTGCATAAAGGAGTTCATTGAATTAAAGTCTAGCAGGGATTTAAAATTTAACTACTGTACAAAGGTATTAGTATTAATTTTAATTTCTTTGAAACTACAAAACATTATCATCATCTCCAATCAAGTTACTTAAAGCATTAACATCGTGACGCAACTTTTTTCGCTTATTGAGTTTATCCTGTACTGCTTCAGGCAATTCAGTAAAAACGAATACCTGTTTTTCCATCAACATATCTACCAAATCCTCAACTACGCGCACCATTTCACCATCAGAGCTGAGCAAGGATTCCTTTAATTCAACCTTATTATTTAGCTTCTGCAAAAACTCCATCACTTCCACTTGACCTAGCTCTAACCATTCACTGTCAGAGCCGGACGGCGCATCCAACAATTTAATGATTTTACCTTCAGAATTGCGGTTAACGTAAGGCATATCTCAGCTCCATTTGCATTTTCCTTAATTTGTTCTAGTATCACTAAATAAAAAACAATAATCAAACTTACTGCACACAACAAGATGTTGGCGCTTTAGTTTTATACACAAATGGATAAATAATGACCGCTGCTGTGCTAAAAGAAACGACCGAAAACATCTCTACGATGACAAGCCAAGATGATCCTTTGTTATTGGCGCTTCTATCTGTGTGCAAGCTATTGAACTCTCCTCATTCGGCTGATTCTTTAACCTCTGGATTACCGCTGGTCAACAATAAGCTAACACCGTCTCTATTTATTAGAGCCGCCCAGCGCGCGGGTTTTTCTACCGGTTTAGTCCGCCGCCCTTTGGCTGAAATTTCTAACTTAGTGTTGCCGGCTGTTTTGTTATTGAAGGACAACAAAACCTGCGTGTTAGTGTCCAAGCAGCAAGATGGTACGTGCACGCTTATTTTGCCGGAAACCGACAGCGGCGAGAAAACCGTCCACCTGAATGTTATAGAAGAAATTTACAGCGGCTCGGCCTTCTTTATTCAAATCAACCATACGTTTAATGACCAAACTGCTGACTCCGCCATCCCTAAAGCAAAACATTGGTTTTGGGATGTCATTTTTAAATCTTGGCCTATTTACGGCGAAGTATTAGCGGCCTCCTTGCTCATCAACTTGTTCGCCCTTGCGTCTCCACTATTTATAATGAATGTATACGATCGAGTCGTACCAAACCATGCGCTGGAAACACTCTGGGTGCTAGCGATTGGTGTCACAATTGTTTTTACCTTTGATTTCGTCATGAAGGGCTTACGCGGTTACTTTATTGACGTCGCAGGCAAACGATCTGATGTGATTCTATCTGCCACGATTTTTGAAAAAGTCATGGGCATTAAAATGGAAAACCGACCTAAATCTGTCGGTGCCTTTGCCAACAATTTAAGCGAATTCGAATCCTTTAGAGATTTTCTCACCTCAGCGACGCTCACCACGCTGATCGACCTGCCTTTCCTATTTATCTTTCTGGCCGTCATTTACATGATCGGCGGGGACTTGGCACTCGTCCCCTTGGTTGTTTTGCCACTGGCTATATTAGGCGGTGTCATCGTTCAAAAACCGCTAAAGAACACGATCAATGAGCTCTTTAAGCATTCAGCTCAAAAAGGCGCAACACTGATTGAATCCCTCAGCAATTTAAGCTCCATTAAAAGCGCCGGCGCAGAAGGCCAAATGCAAAGCAAATGGGAACAAAATATTGGTCATATTTCTCGCCTAGGTCTTAAGTCACGTTTTTATTCGTCTATTGCCGTCAATTTAACCGCCTTTTTAACGCAAATGGCATCCATTTCAGTGGTTATTTTTGGAGTTTATAAAATATCTGAAGGTAATCTAACAACCGGTGGCTTAATTGCCTGCACTATTTTAACGGGACGCGCACTAGCACCTATCGGGCAAGTCGCTTCTTTATTAACCCGCTACCATCAGGCTCGCACATCGCTGGACACGTTAACCAATATGATGTCGTTACCCGTGGAACGTGAGCCGGGCAAAAAGTACTTACACCGTCCAACCTTTAAAGGCGATATTGAATTTAAGGGCATTTCATTTAACTACCCAGAACAGCCGGTTAAGGCGCTTGACAATATTTCATTCAAAATCAAAGCTGGCGAGCGGGTTGCATTCATTGGACGTATCGGCTCCGGTAAAAGCACCATTGAGAAACTCATGCTAGGCATGTATGAGCCACAAGAAGGCTCTATTCTTATTGATGGTACTGATATTAGACAGATCGACCCCTCCGACCTTCGCCGACAAATAGGCTATGTGCCACAAGATATTTCACTGATGTTTGGTAGCGTTAAAGACAATATCACGCTCGGCTCACGCTATGCTGACGACGCCTCTATTTTGCACGCTGCCGAAGTCGCTGGCGTCACTCAATTTGTGAACCGCCACCCCGAAGGCTTTGATATGCCCGTTGGTGAACGTGGCGCTTCTTTATCTGGCGGACAGCGGCAGAGCGTTGCTGTTGCAAGATCTTTGCTGCTTTCTCCACCCATCTACATTATGGATGAGCCCAGCAATTCGATGGATAACAGCACGGAAGAACGGTTCAAACAAAAGTTAGCGGAACAACTCGGCACACAAACCCTTATTCTAGTCACTCATCGCGCCTCTTTATTAACCTTAGTGGACCGCTTGATCGTTATGGACGGCTCTAAAATTATGGCCGATGGCCCTAAAGACAAAGTGTTAGAAGCCTTGAAAAAAGGTCAAATCAAGGTTTCAAATTAACATGTCAGATAAAATGCCAAACACCAACATGAAGCGCCAGCTCCACCCAGAAGATCAAATTTACATCACCGATGTAAACGCCGCCAGCCTGTACGGTGCATCTACTCAAAGCCACATACTGCTATGGGTTTCTTTTAGTTTTGTCATCGTGGCCATCATCTGGGCTAGCTTTGCTGAGCTAGACGAAGTAACTAGAGGCTCAGGCAAAACAACACCCTCAAGCCATATTCAAGTTGTTCAAAACTTAGAAGGTGGCATCTTAGCCGAAATTTTGGTGAAAGAAGGCGAGATCGTTGAAAAAGGCCAACCTCTTTTGCAACTCGACGCCGTTAGGTTTTCATCGTCTTTAAATGAAAACAAACTAAAGTACTATGAATTGCTCGCCGCAACGGCACGTTTATCTGCAGAAGTAGAAAACAAACCGCTCATCATCCCCCCTGAAGTATTCGCCATTGCGCCTGAGATTGCAGAAAATGCAGAGCAACTCTTTGACTCTCGTCGCAGCGAATTTAATGCCGGCACCAAGTTTTTGCGCGAACAAATCAGCCAACGATTAAGAAGCTACTCACTGTTAAAAGAAGAGTTAGACATGTCGGCCCCTCTAGTGGAAGAAGGCGCCATGTCCAGAGTTGAACTGCTTCGTATCAAACGAGAGCTTAACGAAATCAAAGGTCAACTAACCGAAGCAAGAAACAAACTGGCAGAAACAAAAATAAGTTTTCAAACCAAAGCCCTCGAAGAGCTCAATCAAACAAAAGCAGAATTAGATAGAACGAGCGAATCGACCTTAGCACTTGAGGATCGCCTTACTCGAACCCGTGTCCTTTCACCCGTGAAAGGCATTATTAAACAACTGAAAGTGACGACCGTTGGCGGCGTTATTCAACCAGGCATGGACTTGGTTGAAATCGTTCCCTTAGAAGACAAGCTCCTTATTGAAGCCCAAATTAGGCCAGCTGATATTGCTTTCCTTCATCCGGGTCAAAAGGCCATGGTGAAATTGACTGCTTATGATTTTTCTATCTATGGTGGACTCGAAGCAGAATTGGAACATATCAGCGCAGATAGCATCATAAATGAAGAGGATGGCGAAAGTTATTATATAATTCGCTTACGTACTAATAAGAACTATTTAGAAAAAAACGGTGACAAATTAAATATTATCGCTGGCATGACGGCGGATGTTGATATTTTAACCGGTAAGAAATCTGTGTTAGATTACATTCTCAAGCCTATTTTAAAAGCTAGGGATCGCGCTTTAAGGGAACGCTAATGCATATCTTTATCTACCAATGTTATTTATTCCCTGCAACAACACCTACCTTCTTTAAAAGGCTAAGTTAATGCAATCCATTGCTATTTTTTCTGACAATTCAGCACTGGTAAGGCTTTGCTCGCGTGCTCTTATCAATCATTTTGAAATAGTCGCGGCCACAAGCAAACAAGATTTTCAAAATGCACCTGTTGTCATCATCGAGGCTCAGAAAGTCGATGTAGAAATCGACATACAGTCACTTTTTTCAAACTCCACCACTCGTTTCCTTGTGGTGGGTAAAGACTGGTCAGAAAACAAACAAATTAATGCCTTGGTTAATGGTGCCGCAGGTTACTGTGATGAATCTGTGCCACCCAAGCTTTTGCTCCATGCCGTCACAAGTATTCTACAAGGCGACACATGGATCCAACGCCACCTGGTCCCTCGCGTTATAGATACATTAGTAAAAATGAAGTCTGATGACACTTATGCTTCAATTAGTTCAAAATATATCGAGTCATCAAGTTTACTTTCAACGTTGTCTTCGCGAGAAAAAGAGGTTGCTTACATGATTCGAGACGGTAAAAGCAATAAAACAATTGCAAATAGCCTCAATATCTCCGAGAGAACCGTCAAGGCTCATTTAACGTCCATTTTTAAAAAACTAAAAATTTCGGATAGGTTGCACCTAGCCTTATACATTAAAGAATATGATTGACCTTACTATACGCTTAAGTTAAATTCATATTAGAATCTAATTAACTGATTTTTATACATAATAAAACAAATTTCGAGAGGGAACGATGAGTCTTAAATTAAAAATAGCTATCGGCGGTATTCTGGCATTAAGCTATGGCTCAGTGTCTGCTGAGACGTTGCAGGATGCAATTCAATATACTATTAATGAGAACCCACAAATTCAATCTGCTAAAGCAGAGCGCTTAGCAGTTGAACAAGAAATCAGCCAAGTAAAAGCAGGCTACTTTCCAACAGTAGACATTACAGTGGGCGCCGGTTGGGAACGCTCATTTAACTCATCCACTAAAGCGGATGGTTCAGAGTCTAAATCACTCGGTCGAGATGAAGCGTCTATTCAGGTTAGGCAAATGATTTATGATGGGTTTGCTACCGCTAGTGAAGTTAACCGTCAAACTGCTAGAACAAATTCACGTTCTTACACCGTTTTCGGTCAAGCTGAAATAACTGCGCTAAACGCTGTTGAAGCTTATATTAATGTTTTACGTCGTGAAGAGCTGCTCGCTTTAGCTGAAGAAAACTTAGCCTTACACCAAAGCACCAACGAGCAAATCACATCTCGAAGTAATCGTGGCGTTGGCCGTAAAGCAGATGTTGAACAATCGACAGGTCGATTATCCTTAGCGCAAAAAAATGTTCTATCTGAAATCGGTAATTTAAAAGACGCTCAAACTGCCTATCTAAGGATTGTTGGTCGGCTACCTTACGAATTAGAACCCGTGAGTTCACCAGGTGATGCGTTGCCTGCCACTTTCGACCAAGCTGTTGATAGCGCCATTGCTAACCATCCCATTCTAAAATCTGCTAATTCAGATATCAAATCGGCTATTGCTCAACACGCAACAGCAAAAACAGCATTTTTACCGCGAGTTGATCTTGAGCTTAGCGCGACTCACAATAAAGACATTGATGGTATTGAGGAAGTTAATGAAGATGCTTCCGCAATGGTTCGCCTACGTTACAACCTATACAACGGTGGCAAAGATGCTGCTCGTCGTAAAGAAACAGCTCAGCTAATCAATCAAGCAAAGAGCATTAGAGATAATACTTACAGACAAGCTGTTGAAAGCATGCGTTTATCATGGATCGCCCATCAAACGGTTCAAAACCAAATGGCGTTTTTCGAAAGCCATCGAGACTCAAGTATTAAGAGTAATGAAGCATACCAAAAGCAATTCAATATTGGCCGACGCTCATTATTAGATTTACTTGATTCAGCCAATGAAATGTTTGTTGCAAAAAGTGCTTATGCCAATGCTAAATATGATGAGCTGTTTTCTCAGTTCAGAATTCTTGCCAGTGCTGGCGCTTTAAATAATTACCTTAATGTTACATTACCTGAAGAAACAGCTATTCTACCTGAGGTTCAACCTTGGATTGGTGGCTCACAGAGGGGAAAAGTAACACCTACTTACTCTGCAACAAGCACTGAGTAATAACGACCTAGTGAAATAAAAAAAGGCCATCAACAATGTTGATGGCCTTTTTTGTTTACACGAGTTAGTATTTAAACTTGCTCTATCACTGAAACATCAAAACTCATTACTCAACATCCTAATGTTAAGACTGCTCCATTGATTTAAGCGGCTTGAGCCACCTAGTTTCTTACCCATTCCACGTGACTTTGCCAACCATAAGCCTGACCCATTAAAACTATAGACAGGTAGTAAGTCTTGCCGCTTTGAGGCCAACTTGATGACTGGATTCAAATTATCCAACACCACAGGAACAACTCCTGGGCGTTCAAAATAGGTCAATACCATATGCGCTTGATTCAACTCAATCGCCTTAACATAAGTGATCCGCATTTTGCTTTCAGGTACACCCAATTCTTTAAGAGTGAAGTACTTAGCAATTGAATAGTCTTCGCAATCGCCCGCACCTTTGGCTAATACCTCTAATGGAGTCGCCCAATAATCAGTTACTCCCCATAAATAATCATCATCTACAAACTCAATATGTTGATTAAAAAAATCGTTAACTCGCTTTAATTTTTCTTGTTCTGAAAGGTTACGCGTCAATTTAATCAGCGCTTGCCAGCTTAAGACTCTATCTGATGCCTGTTCGCCATATTTTGTTTTAACTTTTGAAATAAGTTCTGCGCTAAAATTAAGCGCGGCAGGTGCTGCTGCAGCGGTTAACAACATCAGCACGATACTAATTCTTAGCCAGTTTTTACGATAAGGAGCTACATAAATCGTTGTAAACTCTTGATTACTGACACCCATGAGTAATAATTCGCTTTGTGAACTAGCGACTAGCCCCTAAAACGCCTACTGCTTTTAAGCAAGCAACATCATCATCCGACTGAATATTTTCTGCTAACACGTGGATATCCAATATATTGCCAATCTCAACCATTGTTTTGGCAAATTCGTATTTCTCCGCATCGTGTTGAACACCATTGCCAATATCACGCGCCAAACGAATGTAGTCAGGCTTTAGTTCTTTAATCTTTTCCGGCGCTATAGACTGTGTTTCAAATCGCTTAATCAGCACTTTCGCGTTTAACGCCTGTATAAAATCAATAAATTCTTTATATACACCTATCTCTTTCGTCACTGCATAGGCCGATAAGCTAAAAACCAGTTGCTTAGCAACCGCTTTATTTTCTGTTAACAACGTCGTTAACCAAACTCTAAAATCACTGCTCTTTACTGTTCTACCAGAAACATTAATAGCTATTTCATAAGAAATATTATTCGTCTTAATATGCTCAACAACACGAGTGGTAACACCTTTATCAAGATCCACAATTTTTACAAATTTCTCCGCAATAGACACAAAAGTCCCTATTGAAAGCACATCACCATTTCTATCTAGGGCTTCAGAAAACGCATCGCGCATCAATACACCAGCAGATTGAAGATTGTCAGTTTCTCCAATGTAAGACACCTTGTAGCCTTCGTTATCAACAATATCAAATACCAACTCTTTCCATTCAGCCATATCCTTCGCTCGATCTTCGCCCTTTCGAAGGTAATAGCTATTTGCACCAATGAGTTGCGCTTGCTCATAGGCCTCATTGGCAGCTAACAAAATATTATCTGTTGAATTAAACGCGTCGAATGTAGCCACACCGATATGTGCTATATCCACTTTGTCATAGCCCTCCCCTAACTCGGTAAATGATACGCTCAACGATTTGGCCAATGCTTCCGCTTGCTCTACATCACCGCTTCGCATTAACAGAACGAATTCGGAGCCAACAAAACGGTATGCGCTAACATCGCTTGAGCCCCCAGCCATGGGTAGTAACTTCAAAATACTGGCAAAATCCTTAATAAATTGGTCAATCGCTTCAGAACCTAACTCCTTAACCAAAGTCGTTAACGCATCAATTTTTATCATAAAGACAAACGCATCACCATGTGAAGCAAGCACTTCTTTCATGTCCATTTCAAAACTACTCTTCTTGCTTAAGCCCGTCAGATCGTCCAATTGAAGCTTCTTACCGATACTCTCAAGTTTTTTATTTAAATTCTGAATAACCCGTTCTAACTTCCTCGACATAACGTTCATCGAGGCTGCAACTTTCCTCACTTCCGTTGTCCACGGTAACTTTTCAATAATATCGAAATTTCCTTTAGAAATAGTTTCTGCCATACCACCAATTCTTTTTAACGAAGACAATGTGATCCGCAACACAAGGAACAACACGATTAAGGAGGCAACAAATGTAGCCAGTGAATAATAAAAACTACTCTTCACTTGCTCATAAAGTTTGAAATATGCATAACCTGGGTTAATCGTCACCAATACTGTACCGCTAATACTCCAACCCGAACTGATCTCACTTTCAGCTATGGCAGCTTGCATGGGCACATTCCTGATAAACCACTCGGGTACCGAGTCAAATACTTTATCGTTCGTTAATACGACTAACTCCTTACCCTCAACGTCGACTAACTTTATTTCCTTATAATATCCACGGTCAAAAATCGCTTTCATCATAGTTTCAAGCACAGGGTCTTTATCATCCACCATGTAAGGGCTGAGCGACAAGCCCAGCGATGTTGCTGTATCTTGGGCATGAATCTTTGATTCACCTTCCAGATAACCTCTAATATTATTAACACTCAACACAAAGTTAACGCTGAAAATTATCAAGAACAACGCGGATATTAGTATTAGTAATTGCTTCGATAAAGACATACGTTTGTACCTTGTGAAATAAATTAATGATCGACTACATACATTATCATACTGGTCCATAATCAGTTTAATGAACCATATCACTTTAACTATAGCCCATATCCTTAACTATTCATTTTCGTATATCGCTAAATTTGTGAACTAAGCCTAAGAACCATTAAGCATTTTATAAAGCCACCCTTTATAATGCGCTAAACCTAATAGCTAACTTATAATTTTATGTCTATCAAAAATGCTTTTTACGCCCAATCTGGCGGCGTTACTGCCGTTATCAATGCTAGTGCTTGCGGTCTAATTGAAACTGCACGTCAACATGGCGATAAAATAGGCAAGGTATATGCCGGACGAAACGGCATTATTGGCGCATTGGCTGAAGACCTTATTGATACCAGCCTTGAATCTGCCGAAGATATAGCCGCTCTACGCTATACCCCTTCTGGCGCATTTGGTTCTTGTCGCTACAAGCTTAAAAGTTTTGAAGAAAACCGTGCCGAGTACGAACGATTGATCGCAGTTTTTAAAGCGCATAATATTGGTTACTTTTTTTACAACGGCGGCGGTGATTCGCAGGATACAACCAACAAGCTATCTCAGCTCAGCGAATCTTTAGGGCAAAAAATTCAATGTATTGGCATACCAAAAACTGTCGATAACGACTTACCTTTGACAGATAACTGCCCAGGCTTCGGGTCCGTTGCCAAATACGTGGCTGTATCCATCCGTGAAGCAGGGTTTGACGTTGCCTCGATGGCTCGTACATCCACTAAAGTATTTGTATTAGAAGTAATGGGACGCCACGCGGGTTGGATTGCCGCAGCAGGCGGCTTAGCGGCAGAAAAAGAGGGCGATTCGCCACATATCATCTTATTTCCCGAAATTACCTTTGATCAAGAAAAATTCCTTTCTAAAGTTGATGAAACCGTAAAAAAACATGGTTTCTGCTGCATCGTTGTTTCTGAAGGCGTGAGAAATCCCGATGGGACGTTTCTGGCAGAAGCCGGCACCCGCGATGCGTTTGGTCATGCTCAATTAGGTGGCGTTGCGCCCGTCGTGGCTGACATGATCAAAACCGCCCATGGTTATAAGTATCACTGGGCCGTAGCCGATTATCTACAACGCGCCGCGCGCCATATCGCTTCGAAAACCGATGTTGATCAAGCTTACGCAATGGGCAAAGCAGCCGTTGAGTTAGCACTTGAAGGAAGAACAGCCGTGATGCCAACCATCGTTCGTACCAGTAACAACCCGTATCAATGGGAAATTGGTGTTGGCGAGTTAAAGGATGTCGCTAACGTTGAACAAATGCTCCCTCCTCACTACATCACAGCAGATGGTTTTGGCATTACACCAGAGTGCGAAGAATACCTACGCCCGCTGATTATGGGGGAAGACTACCCACCGTTTGTAAATGGCTTACCTAATTACGTCAGTTTAAAAAACATTGCCGTTCAAAAAATTCTTAATACACCTTTCGAGGTATAACGCACCGCCTTATGCCAACATTAACGGAGGGGCAAGTGACAAAAATTACAGCTTCTCTTGATTTTATTTAACTTGAATAACGCATTCGGTTAACCCCACTCATCAAAAAAACTGCTCATTGTTTGCGCAGTCCTTACGCGCTCGTTGAGCCATTCGTGTTAAAACAAAAAAATAAACACCTCTAGAGGCTATATAACTTGGGACGTTATAACAGCTATGGTGAAATAATCGGCGCGATAGGTATTATTACCACGCCGGTTTGCCTATCCATTCAAATACGTGAAAACAGCAAGGTACCTCACACGCTAGTCGGCTTGTGATTACGCAAAACTGTCGAAAAAAATCTCACCCCCCCCAACAACCACATAGATAGATCAACGTTGCAAGTACTTATAGGGAAGTCCTTTGGGGTCACCCAGACATGCCATATGAAGATAAAAATATTGTTTTTATCCCTAAAACACTTATCCTTAACTGTATGAGAAATATTTTACATTTTATATCGAAAGGCATGGCACCACTGACCTTGGCTTGCGCACTAATAGCCTTTTACCAGCCGGCTATTTTTTTGCCCTTTAAAGCTTATTTTCTCTGGTTATTTGCAGCCTCTATGTTTGCCTTAGGTATTGTATTAAAGCCTGATGAGCTTAAAACCACGTTACAAACACCTCGTTCCATCTTTCTCGGTGTTTGCACACAATACAGCGTCATGCCATTACTTTGTGCAGCCGCTGCTTGGTTGGCTGATTTACCACCTGAGCTTGCTCTAGGCGTCATTATTGTCGGTTGCGCGCCTGGCGCAATGGCCAGCAATGTAATCGTCTATTTAGCGGGTGGCGCAGTTGCCTTTTCGGTAGCGTTAACCACTGTTGCCACATTCTTATCGCCTTTATTTACCCCAACATTAGTAGAATGGCTAGGTGGCGCGTATTTACCCGTTCCTTTCTGGTCGATGATGAAAACAATCTTTCTCACCGTTCTAACACCGTTATTGTTAGGTATGGCTTGCCGGAAGCTGTTAGCTAAAAAAGCGGCTCCGCTCATTGAATTTGCTCCATCAATGGCGTCACTCGCCATTATTATCATTTGCGCCTATGCCGTTGCGGCTAATCACGAACGATTAAACAATATTAGCACCAGCCTGTTTCTCATTATTATTACAGTCAATGCACTGGGTTATCTATTCGGTTGGTTATTCGCTAAGTTATACAATTTTAATGCTTCATACCGCTTAACGATGGCGATTGAAATTGGTATGCAAAACGCTGGACTAGGTGTCGCTTTGGCGCTTAAGCACTTCTCACCAGAAACAGCCTTACCCGGTGCGTTATTTGCCGTTTGGTGCGTACTAACAGGCGCTGGGGCGAGTGCGTGGTTAAGGCGTAAGAACACCAATGAACAAACCCTAAAGTCGCTCGAAAGAACTTAGCATTAATAGAGGTCTAGATAACTGACCCTTAATTAATAAGAGAACAACATGATTAAATGCATGAACAAACTTCAATCTATGCTCGACTGCACCCGCTCCGTCGACTTCTTAGCCCCTCTTGCCCTTAGGCTCTACCTTGTTCCTATTTTCTGGATGGCTGGCACTAAAAAACTAGCCGCCTTTGACAGTACTGTAGATTGGTTTGGTAATGCTGACTATGGCTTGGGCTTACCATTTCCTTACCTCATGGCAGGTGCTGCCACTTGGATAGAGATTATTGGCGCTGTTTGTTTGCTATTAGGCCTTGCCGTTAGATGGGTTTCAATTCCTTTAATGGTGACCATGGTCGTTGCCGCCGTGACGGTCCATATACAAAATGGCTGGTTAGCCATTGCAGAAGGCACCGGTTTTTTTGCCAGCGAACGAACCAGTGGCGCGATTGATCGTCTCAACGTCGCAAAAAGTATTATTCGTGAGCATGGTAATTACAACTGGATTACCGAGAATGGTAGTTTAGTCATTCTTAACAATGGTATTGAATTTGCGAGTACCTATTTCATCATGCTACTTGCTTTATTTTTCATCGGCGCGGGAAAATATTTAAGCATAGACTTCTGGATAGCAAAAAAGATTAAGGAATAATTTATTATGGACAGCTTATTTTCAATGGATGTTGCACTTTATTTATCGAGATCCATTGAGCTTTTAAGCGCTTTTTTTATCTTTGCCCTTGGTTTATTCCTTTTATATTCACTTCTTCTTTATGTAAAAGATAGTACGCAAAAAGAATCTACCATTTTAAGAAACTACCCGCTCATAGGCCGGTTTAGGTTTTTATTTGAAAAGGCAGGTGAGTTTCTTCGGCAATATTTCTTTGCCATGGATCGAGAAGAGTTGCCTTTTAACCGTGCTCAGCGAAGCTGGGTATATCGAGCCGCAAAGAATTTAGACTCAACCGTTGCGTTTGGTTCAACCAAAGACCTGCGACAACCTGGCGCCATTATTTTTGTTAACTGCCCATTCCCTAAACTTGAGCACGAGAACGCTGCCCTAGGCCCTATCATGATTGGGCCTTATTGTGATAAACCTTATTCCACCTCATCCGTTTTTAATATTTCTGGTATGAGTTTTGGTGCTATTTCCAAACCTGCTGTACAGGCGCTTTCGCGCGGCGCTAAAAAAGCCGGCTGTTGGTATAACACAGGCGAGGGCGGTCTTTCGCCTTACCACTTAGAAGGCGGTTGCGACCTTGTTTTTCAAATCGGTACTGCTAAATATGGGGTTCGCGATACGCACGGCAATTTAAGTGATAACAAACTCAAAGAAGTCGCACAGCACCACCAAGTTAAAATGTTTGAGATTAAACTTAGCCAAGGAGCTAAACCCGGGAAGGGAGGTATTTTACCCGGCTTAAAAGTGACCAAAGAAATTGCCAGCATTCGCGGCATTCCAGCAGGCCTCGATTCTATTAGTCCTAACCGCCATATCGATGTGGACTCACCCACTGAGCTGTTAGACTTAATTAACCATGTTCGCAAGGTTACCGGCAAACCTGTTGGCTTTAAAACAGTCGTTAGCTCATGGCGGTGGCTTGAAGAGCTTTGTGAGCTCATTCATACTCGAGGTGAAGAATCTGCTCCCGACTTTATTACCATTGACGGCGGTGATGGTGGAACAGGTGCCGCACCCATGTCACTGATTGATAATGTCGGGCTTACACTAACCGAATCGTTACCTGCGGTAGAGAATGTATTGCTTAAATACGGCCTTCGTAAACGCATCCGCATTATCGCCTCTGGGAAACGCGTCAACCCTACAGAAGTCGCTTGGGCGTTATGTGCAGGTGCCGATTTTGTGACTTCAGCGCGTGGCTTTATGTTTGCACTCGGTTGCATCCAAGCACTCCAATGCAATAAAAACACTTGCCCAACGGGAATAACCACTCACGATGTCGATCTTCAGCGCGGTTTGGACCCTGCTAATAAAGCCAATCGGGTTGCCAATTATCAAAAAAACCTTGTGAAAGAAATCTCAACCATTGCTCACTCGTGCGGTGTTTCAGGACCGAGACGCTTGAACCGGCAACATGCCCGAATAGTGATGCCAAACGGTATGTCCACCCCTTTAGACGAGTTACAGCCCTACCCAGAACCTAGTGTTCATTCTCAGCAAATAAACTAGCCTATCTGGCCCAAATAGCTAGCAACCAACTTGGTTGCTGGACCATAAATTTTTTCTTTGAACTCTGATTCAACTTGAGATGGCTCAAGATTTAATTCCACCGTATGCGCTCCAGCTTGATTGGCTATTTGCACAAACCCTGCAGCAGGGTACACATTTCCAGATGTCCCTATTGATATAAATAAATCACACTGGCTAAGAGCTGCATAAATCGCATCCATTTGATATGGCATTTCGCCGAACCAAACGATATCTGGACGTAAATTATTCTCCTGCCCACAACACTCACAAACCGCCTCTTTAGTTAAATCTCTATCAATTGGAAAACGTTTTTGGCTTTCAGTACAAAAACATTTCAATAGCTCGCCGTGCATATGAATAATATTTTTTGTCCCCGCTCGTTCATGTAGATTGTCTATATTCTGCGTGACCACTAACACAGTTAAATCCTTATTTTTCTCCAGCTCTGCTAACGCTAGATGCGCCTCGTTTGGTTTAATTTCATCACTTAATAAGTGTTGTCTGCGAGCATTATAGAAGCGATGGACCAATGTTGCGTCTCGTTCAAATCCCTCAGGCGTAGCAACGTCTGCAATCCTATGCTCTTCCCAAAGCCCATCACTGGCTCTAAACGTTTGAATGCCTGACTCTGCTGACACGCCGGCTCCCGTTAATATAACAATTGATTTAATCTCATCCATTAATCGTTTCTCCATAACCTTCTTTATAACTCGCAAACTTAAATTCGTAACCCGCCTCGATTAACCGTCTATTATCTATTCGCTTATTACGCTTGGCATCACTGTCTAGCATCAATGCACTACAAGGAGCCAACCCCAACTTATTCGTTATATAGTTTGCCACTTCCCATTTTTCTGCTGAGTTATGGTCAGATGCCAAATAAACTCGGGCTAAGCTCTCACCATTTAACTGTTTGGTTAACAGGAACTCAAGCACGCCGACACAGTCTTCTCGATGAATTCTATTTGTATAATAAGGTGGTTCTTTTTGAACTCCAGCACCTTTTTTTAACTGATTAATAAAGAAATTTGAACGCCCATAAATCCCTGAAAACCTAACCACCGTGGTCTGCTTATTAAACGCTAAGAACTTACCTTCCGCTTCCAATAAAGCTCGCCCCCTCTCATCGGTTGGCTCTGTTGTAGAGCTTTCATTAACCCATTCCCCCTGTTGCTGAGCATAAACCCTTGTCGATGAGATAAACATTATCGGCAGTGCTGGCTGTTGCCGCTTTAATGTATTCAGTAAATTATCAACGCCCGTTTCAAAAACTGCCTTGTAAGCGGCTATATCACGGTCTTCGGGAGAGAGAATATAAACAAGCTGATCAACATTCAAATCTAATGCTTCGACTTGCGCGGCTTTCGTTATATCCGCTTGGATAAAATTTATAGCTGCTGGCTGCGCCTGCCATGTTCGTCTAACCCCTCGTACATCATGACCCTCAGCGACAAGCTTATTGGCAAGTTCCATTCCGACATCGCCACAACCGATCAGCATAATTTTCGCCATAATTATTCTTTCCCCTTGTTTTTTTCTTCTATCCAAAGCGACATATATTTTGTACTTTTCATCAAATGGTGCTTTAGCATAGCGCCTTGGAAATTTTGTTGGCGGTGGGCCGTTAAATTTTCTCGAATGGATAACACTTTTTCTATCAGTGGCTGCGTAAACAACGACGATGAATAACATTCATTTAATATGTCAGTACCTTGCAACTGTGATGTTTGCCACACAGCTTTATTCTTATACAACTGAACCGCTGCGTCTGCAAACCCTTGTGGTTCATCTTCAATATAACCATTCCACGGCAAATCTCCATGCATAGCTTCAGCTCCAACCGACGATGTAATACTAGGCGTCCCATATTCCATGGCTTCTAATAACTTCCCTTTTAACCCCGCGCCAAAACGTAATGGGGCTAAACAAACTCGTGCGCGCTGCATAACTGCCTTCACTTCATCCGCCCTGCCTTTTATATAAAACCCATCCTTTTCTTTATTCAGTTGGATGGCTTTAGGTGGCGTGTAAGCACCGTAAATAAATAGTTCAGCGGTCGGTAACTGTTTCCTAATACGTGGCCAAATTTCCTGCTTTAAATAATGCACAGAATCCCAGTTTGGCGCGTGTTTAAAATTGCCAATACACATAAATCCATTACGTTCTTCATATATCGGCCAGTTTTTACTACTTTTCTCTATGTTTTTAGTTTCAACAACAAAGGGGAAGTAGTGAATAAGTGACTCATCAACTTTAAACACCGATTTCAATAGCCCCACCTCATATGTCGATATGACTAATGTAAGGTCCGTACGTAAAATACTAGCCACTTCTCGATAGGCCACGTCACTCATTAAATCGGCGGTGCTAAACTCCCTACCTTTTTTTAACGCCACTTCACGAGCATTTCGAAGGCTGTGTAAATCAGATGTTTCCAGCATCGACATCGCTTTTGGACACTCCCTTTCTACCCGCCAAGAAAACTGTTCTTCCACCATAAAACGGTCGTACAGAACAATATCCGGTGATATTTCTTTAACAAATTCATCGAATGCAGCATCATTTACTGCGATGCTTTGTCGTTTAACTCCTAGAGATTCAAGTGGATAACAAAAATCGGAGGCTGTTGCTGTACAGGCATACGTTAATGCCCACCCTTGTGCATGAAATAACTCTATTAAATCTATCATTCTTCGCCCCGCTGCAGACGAGGTCGGTTCTGGCCACACAGAGGCAATAATTAATATATTCATATGCTTATTTTATCGTTTTGCATAAAAAAGGGCTGGTAAAAACCAGCCCTTAAATTATCTAACAAATATTAATTACTTATTTGCTTCACGCTCTTTTGCTTCTTTGATCACTTCTTCAGCAACGTTTTTAGGACAAGGCATATAGTGAACAAATTCCATTGAGAATTGACCACGGCCTGATGTCATCGTACGTAAGTCACCAATGTAACCAAACATTTCGCTTAATGGTACTTCAGCTTTAATACGTACACCTGTTGCACCTGCATCTTGCGATTTAATCATGCCACGACGACGGTTAAGGTCACCAATAACATCACCTACATGATCGTCTGGTGTAAACACGTCCACTTTCATGATCGGCTCCATTAACTGTGCGCCTGCCTTAGGCATAGATTGGCGATACGCACCATTCGCTGCTAATTCAAACGCTACTGCAGAGGAGTCAACCGCGTGGAAACCACCATCCATCAAGGTTACTTTAACGTCTACACATGGGTAGCCAGCAAGCACACCTTTTGCCATTTGTTTCGAGAAACCTTTTTCAACTGCTGGCCAGTATTCACGAGGAACATTACCACCGGTTACTTTTGATTCAAAACTAAAGCCTTCACCTGTTTCAGCTGGCTCAAGGACATAATCAATTTTACCAAATTGACCAGAACCACCTGATTGTTTCTTGTGTGTATAACTATCTTCTAAACGCTTAGTGATCGTTTCACGGTACGCCACTTGTGGTTTACCAACGCTTACGTCCACACCGTGAGTACGCTTAAGAATATCAATTTTAATATCTAAATGAAGCTCGCCCATCCCTTTAAGAATGGTTTCGCCGCTATCTTCGTCAGTTTCAACGCGGAAAGATGGATCTTCTTTAATCATTTTACCAATCGCGATACCCATTTTTTCTGAACCACCTTTATCTTTAGGTGATACTGCGATAGAAATAACAGGATCTGGGAAAATCATTGGTTCAAGTGTTGCTGGGTTTTTAGGGTCACATAATGTGTGGCCTGTTTGCACGTCTTTCATACCGACAACCGCAACAATATCACCCGCTGTAGCGCCGGTTAATTCAATTCGCTCGTCCGCGTGCATCTCTACCAAACGGCCAATACGTTCTGTTTTACCGGTGAATGTATTTAGAACTGAGTCGCCTTTGTTCATCACGCCTGAGTAAATACGAATAAATGTTAAGGCACCAAAACGGTCATCCATAATTTTAAACGCCAAGGCACGTAAAGGACCTTTTGGATCAACAATCGCAAAATTACCCGTTTCGTTACCTTCGTCGTCTGTTTCTGGCTGAGGTTTAACTTCAGTAGGGTTCGGCAAGTAATCAACCACTGCGTCCAACACCAATTGAATACCTTTGTTTTTGAACGCTGAGCCACAGTATGTCGGGAAGAAGTCTAGCGCGATGGTTCCTTTACGGATGCAACGCTTAATCTCTTCTAGAGAAGGCTCTTCACCTTCAAGGTAGGCTTCCATCAAATCATCATCTTGCTCAACCGCCATCTCTATAAGCTTTTCACGGTATTCTTCAACTTTATCCAGCATATCTGCTGGCGGCTCTTCAACCGTATAATTTTCCGGTAAACCAGAATCATCCCAGATGTAAGCTTTACGGCTTAATAGATCAACAACCCCGGTGAAGTCATCTTCAATGCCGATTGGTAAAACCATCACCAATGGGTTTGCATCCAACACGTTTTCAACCTGATCTACTACGCGGTAAAAATCTGCGCCCATACGATCCATTTTATTAATAAAAATAACACGCGCTACTTCAGAGTCATTTGCATAACGCCAGTTTGTTTCTGACTGAGGCTCAACACCACCTGACCCACAAAAAACACCAACGCCGCCATCAAGTACTTTTAACGAGCGATATACTTCGATGGTGAAATCAACGTGCCCCGGTGTGTCAATAATATTCATGCGGTGTCCGTTCCATTCGCATGATGTGGCAGCAGACTGAATGGTTATTCCACGTTCAGCTTCTTGTTCCATAAAGTCGGTTGTTGCTTCACCATCGTGAACCTCACCTGTTTTATGAATTTTACCGGTTAATTTTAAGATACGTTCTGTCGTGGTGGTTTTACCTGCATCCACGTGGGCGAAAATACCGATGTTTCTATATTTGGCTAAATCAGTCATAAGTCTACAATTGTTAAGTTAAAAAGGTATTATCCAAACAAAAAGTGATAGCTTATGCCGAAAATAATTCGTTTGAATGAACCCCTTATTATATCACCGAATTTAACTCCATGAATAGACCGCTATGTGTTATTAACCAGCCTCAGCCTCTCTATTTATTACTTTATCCAAAGAAGGTCGTGCGCTCATTCGCTCCCTATAAGCATCTAATACCCTAGACCCTGTCGGAAGACCAAATGCGTCGGCCCAACGTAGGGTATGTGCTATCAAAATATCAATAGCAGAAAAATCATCTCCTAAAGCAAACTCCTTTCCTGCTAAGTTTTTCTCCAACACCTTACAAGCTTTCAAAAATTCCCAATGTGCCACCTCAAGAATGCCAGGCACCCTTTTTTCTTCTGGAAATACAAAAGTATGCTTTCCAACCGTCCACAAAGGCTGCTCTAGTTCGGATAGAACGAAAAAACACCATTCATCATAGCGTGCTCTTTGTTGTGTTTTGGGTTCAGGCACCAGTTTTGACGCGGGGTATTTATCACCTAAATACGTTACGATTGCGGCCGACTCGGTTAACACAAACCCATCATCATCAATTGCGGGCACCTTACCATCAGCGTGTATCTTTAAATAATCTTCCGCTTGGCCCGCGCCTTCTAGCAGTTCTATTTTAATAAACTCGTAATCGGTGCCAAGCTCTTCAAGCATCCATACTACTCGTGTACTTCTAGACCTAGGGTAACCGTATAATTTAATCATCACGCACTCCTCAATTAGCCTGCTCTTACTGGCAGTATTCTATTTGTAGCATATATTTTCATATTGGGCATAAAAAAGCCCGGTTAAACCGGGCTTTTTTAATCACTGAAACTACTTACAAGTTATAACCTGTTTCTTCGTGAGACGTAACATCCAGGCCTTGGACTTCGTCTTCCTCTTCAACACGTAAACCACCTGTTAAAACGCCAACAAGTTTCAAAATAACGTACGTCGTAATGGCGGTAAACGCAATCGTTGATACTACGCCAATGGCTTGGACAGATAACTGACCCGCAATTGTTGCAATACCATCGGCAAAACCATAACCACTAAATACACCCAATTGAGTAGACGCAAACACAGCGACTATTAAAGAGCCTAATATACCGCCCACACCGTGCACTGGGAACACGTCTAATGAATCATCAATTTTCAATACACGCTTAATATATTGTGTCGCATTAAAGCAAATAAAGCCTGCTAATAGACCTATGACTAAGGCGCCACCTGGCCCAACAAAACCTGAAGCTGGCGTAATAGTTCCCAACCCCGCCACCATACCGGTGACCGCACCCAAGGCACTTGGCTTACCGAATTTCCTCCACTCGATAACCATCCAAGTAAACGCACCCATTGACGCTGAGATATGAGTGACAACTATGGCCATTGCAGCATCACCATTTGCAGCTAACGCACTTCCGCCATTAAACCCAAACCAGCCAACCCATAACATACCTGCACCGACGATGGTCATGGTTAGATTATGAGGTGGCATTGCTGTTGTAGGGAACCCTTTTCTAGGGCCTATTACAATAGCTGCCACTAGGGCCGCAACACCCGCTGTAATATGCACAACAATACCTCCGGCAAAGTCATACACGCCCATTGCACCTAACCAACCACCGCCCCAAACCCAATGAGTTACTGGCACGTAGACGACAATAAGCCAGATTGCACTAAACAACAGCATCGCAGAAAACTTCATTCTTTCAGCAAATGCACCAATAATCAGCGCAGGAGTAATCACCGCAAAGGTCATCTGAAACATGGCAAATAAAGCCTCAGGAATATCACCTGATAATGATTCTCGACCAATCCCAGAAAACATCACTTTTGATAAATCACCAATCCATGCATTACCTTCACCAAACGCAAGGCTGTAGCCGACAACAAACCATAATATTGAAGCCACACAGGTAATTGCAAAACACTGCATAAACACTGACAACACATTTTTACTACGCACTAAACCTGCATAAAACATAGCCAGACCAGGAATTGTCATAAACAGCACCAAGGCTGTAGACGTCAAAATCCATGCTGTGTTTGCGCCATTTAGTTCATCAGCAAACGCCAAGCTCGGCAACAATAGTAAACTTAAAATTAGACCGTAGTTAATCTGCTTCATCTACAATGCCTCAGGCCCTGTTTCACCCGTACGAATTCGAATCACTTTTTCTAAATTCGTTACAAAAATTTTACCATCACCAATTTTTCCAGTATTCGCTGCTTTAATAATCGCTTCTATTGCGGAATCTAACTGATCTTCAGCCACCGCAATTTCAAGCTTCACCTTAGGTAAAAAATCAACCACATACTCAGCACCGCGATACAGTTCTGTATGGCCACGCTGGCGCCCAAACCCTTTAACCTCAGTAACCGTAATGCCTTCAATACCAGTACTTGATAATGCTTCACGCACATCTTCGAGTTTAAAGGGTTTAATAATTGCTGTAATCAATTTCATGCGAAACCTTTTTTCTTATTGAACGAATTCACGATTTTGCATCAAAGTCGAGCATTCATCAACCTATTTTGGTGCGTAGATTAAAGGCTGTTCTTTAGATTATAGAAACAAGCTAAGACTAGACGACTTATCAAAAGTGGCGAGCCAACTCCAATTGAATAACATCATCATGACGAAAGGGTGCAAGAGGAGCATTAGTAGCCGCCGATATGAAACGCGCCTCAACGCTTAACACCCAATCAGCACCGATGCGCCGACTCCCCTCAAGGCTATAGAATCGAGTACTCTCGTCGACATCAGCAATCACACCAAACAATAGCTCACTAGAAGCCGCATCATTCATCGCTAAGCGACCACCAACAAAAATATCATCATCAAAAACAACACCCGCATCTGCACCACGGTCATCGTACAAATATTCCGCTATCAGACCAAAATCTGCCGCAGACTCCATGACACCAACAAAGGTATATTCAAAACCACCGGTAAAGGCATTGAATGTTTCGCCCTGACCACTACGGTGAATCACTTCAACTTTCCAGAGCCACTCGTCGAGCGTTGCCTGCACATCTATACCGGTTTGATTAATAATATCGTAAAAAGGCACCAGCGCAACACCGCCCGGTATCGGCGTTGGAATAATTCTTGGCTCTCGGCTAGTACCGTAAAAATGAGAAATACCAACATCCCAGTCATCAAACGTTTGACTCCAACGTAGAGCATAATCTACGTGCTTATCTTTCGAAGCAGATTGGTAAGCCGTGTGATCGTCTATCGCTGGGTTTGGACGAAAGCGCCCATCTTTACCCGAGAATGTTCGTTCTCTAAACCCTGGCAACACAAACAGGTCGACTGTCCCCCAGTCTTTAATAAGCGATAGGTTAAGCATAGTCTGTCCTAGCTTATCTTCACCATCGAGGTTCTCAACCGTGTCCGACTGGTTGATGATATCCACTAAATGTTGGGACTCAGTCACCCCCCAAAACACTTTGCCGACACCTAAGCGCAACTCCCAGTCTCGCTCAGCATGGACCCACATCAACTCACGCAAATCAATATGTGTACGCTGTGGATCATGCTCATCCCAGCGAAAAAAAGAGTTAAAAATAAAGGCATCATCTCCATCGTTCCAACTATGGTAGAACTCCGGTTCTGCTGAAAACGATACGCTGCCTCCGTTGAATTGCTGCTGGTCTAACGCTGATTGTGTGAAATAACGATACTCAGCCGCCACATACCCGGACCATTCGTTTGCGAAACCTGGTGATAGGAAAGCTATCCCCCCTATTAACAGGCCGCATACAACTGCTTTTTTAATGCTCATTTACGTGTATCCAGTATTTAGCGTGCTCGCTTCAGGCTGCTTTTATTAAAGTCACGGTCTGACAAACCTTTTTGAAACTGGTAGTTAGAAAACTCCAGCCGTGTTTCCTTTTTAGTTTGGTGATTCACCATATTTAATGAATCTGGACGCCAGTACTGACCTAAGTACTGCTGATAACCTGTTGCTGTCATGGTTTTTAACAGTGACTTTTTACGGTCATAGTACTCAATCTTTAACGGCTGATACTTCTCTTTACTGATCCAAGCAACTGAACGTGTGTACCCTGAATACTTATAATTAGGCTTAGATTCAACAACAAACACTTCTTCCCCATCAATGACCTCATCGCGTAAGTACAAATACGTGTACTTTGGCACTTCACGAGACGATAAATCCTCAAAGGCAAACTCGCTGCCCATAAAAGGGCCCGACTTATTTTTAGATGAAATACGCTTTACTCGCTTTAAGGCCGGCAAATATAGCCATTGGTCATCTGCGTCTAAAATATGCGTAAAGGATAAAAAAGCGGTTCCTTTAATGTCAGCTGGCTCATCAAAAATGGTTAAGCCTTTATCACCATCCCCAGTTACTTCAAGGTTTTTTGATCGCATTTTCCTAATACTGACATCGCCGTTGGCATTCTTTAAGGTCATAACCATATTTGATGACATATCACCAAAACCCGCATCTCTTTTATCACCTTCTACCGCAATTTCCATTCCTCTTTCTTCCGGCGTTTGTGCAATGGCCACCAATGGCAATAAAAGCACCAATAAACTGACTAATTTTTTCATTGTTTTTCCTTATCTAGTTTGAGTAATAAAATGGGTAATAGCAGCAAATCCACCACTAACGCAATCATAATAATCCAGGTTGTTAGCGTAGCCATATCTGAGTTAAGTGAAAAAGGTGACATCATTAAAACACCAAAACCGGCACTCAGTATCAGTGTGCTAATAGTTAACGCTTTACCAACATGGGTAAAGGCGTAGGTAATAGATTCTTCTGTGCTATAGCCTTTTTCACGTTTAGCACGTAAATACTTACTTAAAAAGTGCACGGTATCATCCACCACAATACCGAGCGTCATGCTCACGACGGATGCTAGGGCCATATTAACCTCAACATAAAGTAGACCCCAGAGGCCAAAACCAATAATCACAGGCACTAAGTTGGGCACAAGGCTTAAAAGACCTATTTTGATTGAGCGAAGTGCAAAAATAAGAATCATTGAAATGAGCACTAACGCCAATACAGAGCCACTTAACATACTTTTGATATTTTTTTCTGTCAGGTGAGCAAATATCAGCATAGCTCCCGAACCATTTGTTTGCATACTCTCAGGCAAATTACTTTGCATCCATTGTTGCACACGCTGTTCAAAGTCAAGTAACTCTACATTGCTCATTTCTTGAACACCCACCACCAATAGGGTGGCTGATTTATCAATGTTAACTTGGTTGTTTAAATCCAAGCCGTACGGCAATGACATTTCATACAAAAGTAAATACTGCGCGGCTAACTCCCGGCTTTCTGGCAATTTATACCAAGCGGGGTCATCTCCATGCATATTTTTATTCAGCCGTCGCAGAGTGTCGCTTAAGACATACGTATTAATTATTTCTGGCTGTACTTTAAGCCACTGAGCAAAACGATCTAAGCTCTCAAGGTACTCAGGATCACTGATGCCACCTTTACCCTCAGCAGGCAAAGAAAAAGATAATTGAAAAAGACCACCGACTGATTGATTGGCAAAATCAGAATCAACTCTAAACTCCACTGACTTATCAAAATACTTAAGGAACTGTTCTTCCGGTTTGTTTAGCGTGGCCGCATAAGCAGACGCTAAGATAATCACCAGCGATGAGAACAATATAAAGTTTTTATGCCGAATAACAAACGTAGAAAAGAAAGCTAAGCGCTCAACAGAAATATCCTCACCCACTTTTACACGAACAGGCAGGTAACTCATGATCGCCGGCAAAAATGTCAATGAAAGACAAAAAGAGACAAATACTCCTGCTGCCACCAAGTTACCTAAATCATGAAAAGGCGGTGACTCACTAAAATTCATGCACAAAAAGCCTATCATAGTGGTTGCACTGGTTAGAAAAATAGGCTGTAAATTAATCCGAATACTTTCTCTCAAAGCTTCTTGCTTTGCGACCTTGTGTTGCAGGCCATACATAAAGCTGACCAACAAGTGAACACTATTCGCTACCGCTAACACCATAATCATCTGCGCAGATGAAATGGAGGCAGGGGTTAGTTTCACACCAGCATAACCACCCAAACCTAGTGCAATAACATCCGAAAAAATAATAATCAGCGTGATGCCTATGACTGCACTGATACTGCGCAATAGCACAAACATAATAACAAGCATCAATAGCAAGCTAACGGGCACTAACAAGGACAGGTCGTTCTCCCCCGCTTCCACAAATGCATTATTTAAAAACGCTATTCCGGTAATATAAAAGTTAACATTTGGGTAAGCCTTTTTGTAATGAGACACCATGTCGCGTGTTTTAGACACCACCGCCTTTAACTCTTTATCGGCGTCAACCTTTGGGTACTCAATGGTAATATTCAAGGCGGTAACACGCCCATCGGCAGACACTAACCTTTTTAGTAATAATGGGTCGGATAGCCCTACTTGCTTGACGTTTTCAATATCCACGGCCACCAAGTTAGTGGCGTCTTCATACAAACTTTCAACAACTAGGTCATCATCTTCTGCATAGGTGTTTTGGAAGTTCTGTAACGAATCAACACGCCGAGAGTAAGGCGTTTGCCATGCCGATGTTGTTAGCTCCTCAATCAGTTTGAGTATTTCAGGCTGAAAAACATCACCCGTTTTTGGTTCTATCAGAATGAATACGTTATCTGACTTTGTATACGTATTTTCAACCTCATCATAAGCCAATAACTCAGGGTTATCATCAGTGAAAAAAGCACGATAATCATTATCAAATCCAAGATACTGCAAGCCATTTCCAGCTGCTATCAGCACCATCAGGCTGACAGCAATTATCCATGCACGGTACTTAATAACCCATCCGCTAAAATAGTTTTCCAAACGATCCATCTATCTAGTTCTCTCTAGCAACTCAAACGCTTTCATTAAGCATCTTTCTCCAATACTTTAGCTTTGTTTTTATCAAAAACCAGTAATAGACCAGGTAAGAATAAAAAGTTAGCGGCTAAGGCAGCCAAAATAATCCATACCGTTAACAGCGCCATATCTGTTGTCATCGCGAAGTGTGACGCCATTAGCACACCAAAACCACCTATTAAGACGAGCGTACTAATGCCAAGCGCTTTACCTACATGAGTAAAGGCGTAAGTAATTGATTCTTCTGTCGTATAGCCTTTTTCACGCTTTGCACGTAAATACTTACTTAAGAAATGCACCGAGTCATCCACCACAATACCCAGTGTCATACTCACAACAACGGATAAGCCCATATGAACTTCACCGCTGAGCACACCCCAAAGCCCAAAACCAATACCCGCTGGTAATATATTCGTTACCAAGCTTAAGAGACCCATTTTAAAGGATCGAAGCGCCACCATAAGAATGCCTGAGATCAGAATCAGCGCCAGTACAGAGCCGACGATCATGCTGGTTGTATTGGTATCAGCCAAGTGTGAAAACATCATTAATGTACCCGTACCAATCGTCGTCATTGTGCTTGGAACGTTCGCTTTTAACCATGCTTGAGCTCTGTCCTCAAGAGCCATCAGCTCATTATTGGTCATATCCCTTACAGTGGCCACCATGCGTGTTGCCGACTTATCCACATTCACCTGATTATTCAGATCTAAACCATAGGGCAGCGACATTTCATACAGCAACGTATACTGCGCGGCCAAATCACGGCTTTCTGGCAATTTTCGCCAGGCAGGATCATCCCCATGCATATTTTTATTGAGTCGCAACATGGTATCGGTAAAGACAAACACATTGATTGTCTCTGGCTGCTCTCGGTACCAGTCTGCAAAGTCTTTTAAGTTATTAAGATACGCTGGTTCACTTATCCCGCCTTTCGCTTTGGCAGGCATTGAGTACGTTAGTTGGAAAGTACCACCCATAATGTCTAGAGTCGCATCCGAGTCAACGCGAAACTGTACTGTATGATCGAAATACGTGGTGAAATGCTCTTCCGATGTATTTAACGGTATGGCCGCTGCTGACAAGATCGCCACAACACACATCAACAATAAAAGCGGCCGATGGAATTTAATGGAAAATCTCGAGAATTTTTCCAAGTATGGGACGGCTGCATCCTCTCCTTGCTTAACTCGAACCGGTAAGAAGCTCATTATTGCAGGCAAAAATGTCAATGAAAAAACCATGGATGCAAAGACACCGACCGCTACCAAATTACCCAAATCTCGATAGGGCGCTGACTCATTGAAGTTCATGCCTAAAAAGCCAATCATTGTGGTCACACTGGTTAAGAAAATAGGGACTAAATTAATACGCAAACTTTCTTTTAATGCCTCTGTTTTCGCTACATTGTGTTGCAAATCAAAAATAAACGTGACCAGCATATGCACACTATTGGCCACTGCCAACACCATAATCATTTGCCCAGATGCGACCGATGCTGGTGCCAATAAAACCCCGGCAAAGCCACCCAAGCCAAACGCCACTAGTGTTGACATAAAAATAACTAAGGTCACACCAAATACTGCGCTCACACTGCGTAATAAGATCGTGAGGAATAAAACCATGACCACAAAGCTAATCGGAAAAAGTGTTTCCCCATCCCCTTGACCTGACTCTACAAAGGCATTGTTCATAAACGCCATACCGGTCACATAAAACTTAACGGTCGGGTATTTTTCTTGGTATTTTTTCACCAGTTCACGGGAATAAGCCACGACTTCGCGCAGCTCATCTTCAGGCTCAATTTCAGGAAATTCAATCGTGACATTAACAGCCGTTGCCCTCCCATCTTTTGAAACAATTCGCTTATAGAGAAGAGGGTCGCTGAGCGCCACAGATTTAACCCGCTGAATATCTTCCTCTTCTAAAGAGCTGGCATCTGCATACAAGTCCTCAACAACCAGATCATCCTCTTCTGCATAGGTATTCTGAAAATTCTGAATTGAGTCCACCCTAAGTGAATAAGGGATTTGCCAAGCCTCCTCCGTCATATCTTCAACCAGCGTCAAAATATCCTTCTGGAAAGCATCACCTGTTTCAGGCGCGATAAGAATAAAGACATTATCTGACTTAGCATAAGTTGACTCATTCTGATTAAATGCCATTAAATGCGGACTATCAGCTCTGAAATAAACCCTATAATCCGGTGTAAAACCAAGGTATTTAACCCCAAATCCTGACGCAGCAACGGCCAACACACTCAATACAATAATTGCCACACGGTAGCGTATAACCCATTCACTAAAATTTGTTTCTAAACGATGCATAGTTAATCCCTAACTCTCAAACCTGTGATAATTAAATTGAGCAAATTGCCCAGACGCTTTTCTAATTGCTCTAATGTTTGATGACGCATAAATGTTGGCGTACTAAACATCACCCAAGAAGCCATGATCGCCAAACCCGTTTCATCTAAGTCCTCTATAACCCAACACTTTTCCTCTTGCCCCTTCTCTAAGATAACCTTAAGAATAGACAGCTCCCCTTCTCTTTTTTTATCAACGATCTCTGAACTGGTCTCACATAAGGCCATGATCATGTCATTGATAGCGGGGTAGGTGTTTAGCTGGTCAAAGTTATAATGTAAAAGCCCCTTTGCATAAACAAACAAGCTATCAACTGCGCTAACCAGTGGTTGTTCAAGTAACAACTGAAGGCCAGCTTCTTTTTCTTCAAAACAATGCAGGGCAAACGCTTCAGCAATACTTACCTTACTGGGGAAATAACGATACAAGTTTGACGTCGACATGCCCAAGTCTTGCGCAATTTCTGCCATGGTTGTTTTTTTAAATCCAAACGTCCGGAAACGCTTATCAGCCGCACTGAGAATGTCCTTTTTTATCTGCTTTTCAGATAGATTTGTATCAAATCGCTTCATCCGCGCACTATAACAAATAAACTATGAATATTTAACATAATATTCATAGTTTATTTCACATCTTGTTTAAATAAAGAATACGGGCGCTTAATAAGCCTCCAATTCGATAATATAGCTATAGATACAATGCGACCAAGATATAAATAAGACGAAGAAATAAACAACCTAGCGACCGATATTTACACAAACCTACATATCCCCAAATTTAAACCCAACCCGCTTTTATATTAGCTTCATGAGCTAACTCTCGCTCTGCATCACTGGCCATCGTTTCATCCCAAATAGCCAATTGCGGCCTTACAATTTTACTTTCCCATATGGGAGGAATAAAGGCACAAACGAAACACAAAGCGATGCTCGGCAGTTGTGGCGCGTCTGGGTATGGATTTAGGTCGGTATAAAAACGCGTTGGTTTCAAATGATGTTCAGAGTGATTTGAAATTTCAAATGAAAGCGCCCGACTTAGTGGTTTTAATTGATTCCAAGAATGCCTCGTTTCAATCGGCTCTCCAATCAAGCGAATCAATCCATAATGCTGAGTATAGTTAAAACCACCTAGCACTAAATAGAAAATAGCCATTGTCAAAACATACACCGGCAACGCCTCAATCCCCGCGATTGAAAACCAAACAGATAACCAAATAGTGATTAAAATCGCCGACTGCAAGAATCGGCTACCGAACGACCATAAAGGCTTTTTATTTTTCTGTAAGCGACTTTTCTCAATACCAATGGATTCAATTAACTGCCCCCATATCGACCTGAAAGCAAACGTGTACACCCATTCACCCCTACGAGGCGTATCACTATCCTCAGATGTCGCTACCTTCAAGTGATGCCCCTTCACGTGCCCTAAATCATTCATTGGTAATAAAAACACAGTGAGATAAAGCGAGCAGTAAAAGCGGTCAAAACCGCCATAACGATGCATTAATTCATGTGACGGAGGCAAGCCGCCTAACGCACTTAAAAACGAGATCGAAAAGATAGCCCCCGTTAATTCAAGCAGGCCGCCATTACCCGTGCTTAGCATGTCAGCAAACATCAACCATAAGGTAACAATCAGTGGTAGCTGAAAATAAAGCACCGCGTGTTGAAAGCCACTAGATTTAACCTGATGTAACTCTTCGTCTCTAGGTAAATAAACATCAAGTATAACTAACAAAATAAACGCAGCAGTTCCGAGCCAAGTCCAAAGGCCACCCAAGTAAAAACCGAACACACCCAGCATTAACATCAATGACCCTGCAAGGTACCGTAGAGTCACCGCTTTTTTATCTGTATTTGTCATTATCCTGCCTCGTGTCATTTATTGTTTTATGGGAAGAACAGACTATATTATATTATTCTAATATTTGTTTAAACATTAATTTCTTTTACCAATGAAGTCCGCGGGTAGCTAAGAATAGCCACAGACCGAGTGAGAAAGGTTCGTTTTTAAAGAGCTTAATCGGTCTATTGGGATAATCTAAATAACGGAAAGGCTTTGCGCTTAAAATCAACTCGTCTCTTGCAGCGTATTACCCATTTTGCTGAATTACGAGGACGCACTACCCTCTTCATCGTCCACCAATACATCAGCAGTCGGTATATCTTTATCCTTATCTCTATCTTCCTTTGGCAAGACCTCACCATCACTTGAAGACAAATCACTTATCTCGTCAAGCTCTTCCGGCTTATCTAGCTCCTCTAGGTCATCTAAATCAAGCGATACTTCAATATCATCATCGTCTTGACTCAAACTCAACCCACCCTCTGCTTTGTAATCTTCTTCTGGCTCAGGTATCACCGCTGGGCCTGACGCAGGAGGCACTTCAGGTAATGCCACCGAATCTAATGGAGCGGAAGCTACTGCCGCTACATTCTCTTTCACCATACTCATTATATCCATGTGTACCGCCGACAAGTCGTACACCACATCAGAAAAGAAAGCAATATCATCCTGAGCCTGAGTTAACTGCGCAGATGCAAATGCCGTTATACAGCTTTTTTCAGCCCCTACTAACCGACTAACCCCTTCTTCTACTTGATCATCAGAAAAACCGAAGTCCTTCAAAATGAAGGACAATTTTTCTTTTCTGTTTGGAGCCTCATTAGCAAATTTCTTGAATAATCCTGCTACTTGGTTTCTCGTGCCCTCTCTCTTTTTATGCGCTTTAAAAAGCAAAAAACCACCGCCAATTAACAGCACAAGAACGAGCTCAACCAATATTATAAGAAAACCTTCACTCATCTAAACTTTCTCCATTTATTCTTTTTGGCAGTCACGGCCATCAAAGCTAATAAGACATCTCATGCCATACTACTATTCACAACTTAACCATCAAGTTGATAACTTTTTAGCCAACTCGTTATCTTTTTCAGTCATCTTGTTTTTATAAAATTTAAGACCTAAGAACCCGGCAGCGGCCAATAATAAATTCAAAATCAATACGATACCGCTAGTCAATACCCAGCTCGACTCGCTCTCTTCTTCAACCACCTCTGGTGGCGGCAAACCATCCCCACCCACTATAATTTTCGACAAGTCTGGACATTGAAGAATGTTTTCTTTTGTCACCCCTTTCTCAGGCAACTCAATACCCGCTGCTGCTAAAACCTTATCAAACGCGGGGTTAATTTCCACGTAATCAACTTTAGGTTTAGGCTTCACATAAAACGACAACGTCTCTGTTCGCTCGAAGGTATTACCTACCGCCTTCACCACTAACTCATATGGCCCTATTTTTAATTCACGCCCAATATCAACAAAGAAATAACCGCCTGTAATCATATCCAGCTCCATCGGCAGAGTATCTTTGTCACCGCGTTTATTCGTTATTTCAACCGTTGCTGTTATCGCACTCAGAAAATTACTGTTTTTTAACAACTTCCCGTTATCGGTCATCAACATTCTTATTCGTGTATCAGTTTCAGCAATAATTTCCTTTGGCATATTTTCAACGGCCATTTGTAAATTGGTTGTAATGAAAATTTCATTATCAGGGTCCTTCGCGGCAATTAATCGCCATTCACCTTCCATCGGTTTAGTGACTGTCACAATGTCATATTTCTTTTCACGATGCCAAGTCACACCCGCCCTATCACTGCTCCGCCCAAAATCCATCCCTTCTGGGTCATCAAGCTGAGTTGAACCAAAACCTTTTTTTCTAAAAACAACGGCTGTAAATTGCCGAACCGTCTCATCTACAGTGAACTTATTGGCCACTAATGGAATACTATTTTTTTCAACCAGTCGCTTACTCACACGCAACAAAGCCCGCTCTAATTGTTCAGGTGTTTTTGCAAGATCAAACCAACCCAGCGTCTCGTTGGCGATAGACTCCAAAAAATCAACATCTGCATCACCTGAAAACCCAACCGTATGAATACTCACACCAGCATCCTTTAAGCGCGTTACTTGATAATTCAATACCCGCTCTCTTGAGGCCACATTCTCCTTTTTAGTTTTTCCAGACGTTATCTTGCCATCCGTTAAAAGCACAATATGTCGGTTCGCGCGCTCGCTTTCTTCCACCCAGTCTAAAGATGCAACCGCTAACGCTCTTTCAATATCTGCTGCTTTACCCGAGGAATGTACCTTATCTACATTTTTCATCGCTTGCGTTTTCCAGGAAATGCCCGACTTTCCCGTCTTCATAATCTCAGTCGTCATCCCGTCGAACATCCAAATCCCAACGTTTGCGTTATTTGGTAAAAGTTGAATAAACAGCTTAAGCGCAGCAACTCTACGGTCATCTGGGTCGCTAATTTTCATCCGCTCTGACACATCAACCAACACCCTAACCTCCAAGGCTTTATTTTTATTAAAAACAGCCGCGTGAGCGTAAGAGGCAGTGAGCGCAAAGAGCAAAAAACAGGTTAGGAAAAAGTGCTTATTATTTTTCATTGGCATGTTGAGTGCTGTTTCAAGCACTTGGGGTGTTGATAGTGTAGGTAACCCTTGTATCGGCTAAGTTAGATATAACTTAAACATAAAAGCACACGCTGAACTTAGCAAGCTAACTTGATAAACTCAAACAACAACCAAATATAAAGAAAGGTGCACAGCCATTAGAACAAGGGCTGCATCAAAAAACGTAATGTCTAGCTATTACGTTTTTCTAGGACAGTCACTGCAGGTAAGGCCTTACCTTCCAAAAACTCTAAGAATGCACCACCACCTGTAGATATATAGGACACCTTATCGGTGATGCTATATTTATCGACTGCGGCCAAAGTGTCTCCACCGCCAGCAATCGAAAAACCATCACTGTCAGCAATCGCCTGCGAAAGCGTTTTAGTGCCACTGGCAAATTGGTCAAATTCAAACACGCCTAATGGGCCATTCCAAACAATCGTACCCGCCTCCTTCACAATATCAGCATACTGCTTAGCTGTTTGTGGCCCAACATCTAAAATTAAATCATCGTCATCCACATCTTGCACTCGCTTGATGGTCGCTTCTGCTGTTTCTGAAAATGCTTTAGCGCAAACCACATCAATAGGCACAGGAATACTCGCACCGTTCTTTTCAGCTTTTTCCAGTAGCGCCTTCGCTTCGTCTATTAGATCTGCTTCATACAATGATTTACCCACTGAATAACCTTGTGCCGCAATAAATGTATTAGCAATACCACCGCCAACAATCAATTGATCAACTTTATCTAACATTGAGTCCAGCACAGTGAGTTTTGTCGATACTTTTGCCCCACCAACTATCGCCAACATCGGTTTAGCCGGCTCAAACAAGGCTTTAGCTAAAGCATCCAGTTCTGCTGCTAATAAAGGACCCGCACACACCTCTGGCGCAAACTTGGCTACGCCGTGTGTTGATGCTTGTGCGCGATGAGCTGTACCAAATGCATCCATCACAAACACATCACATAATGCAGCCATTTTTTTTGATAGGCCTTCATCATCCGCTTTCTCACCCACATTGAAACGCACGTTTTCACACAGAATGATGTCACCGGCTTCGCCACTGACTCCATCGATCCAATCTTTTTCTAATCGCACTGGTTTACCCAATAGCTCAGATAGATGCTCGGCGACGGGTTGCAAACTAAATGCTTGATCATATTCACCTTCTGTCGGCCGGCCAATATGCGACATCACCATCACCATTGCGCCTTCGGCATGCGCTTGCTGAATGGTCGGCAAACTGGCACGGATACGTGCATCACTACTGACTTTCCCGTCTTTAATAGGCACATTCAAGTCTTCCCTTATCAACACGCGCTTTCCAGATAAGTTTATGTCTCGCATGTTTGTAATCGTCATTTTAATCCCTACTTTATTATCGCTTAACAGCGCATCATTGCTTCTGCCGTATCTAGCATACGGTTAGAAAACCCCCACTCGTTATCAAACCAAGCGACTACTTTAACAAGCTGCCTTTGCTTAACCATTGTTTGTGTCGAATCAAAAATACATGACGCAGAATCATGAATAAAGTTCGATGATACAGAGGGCTCTATATTGCATTTTAGTACACCCTTGGCACTTGATAATGCTGCTTTTTGCATCAAGGCGTTCACCTCAGTCACTGAGGTTTCTTTTTGACTGGTAAAGGTCACATCCACCAACGCCACATTCATGGTGGGAACACGGATAGATAGGCCATCAACTTTGCCGTCCAACTCAGGCAAAATCAGTCCGATAGCGCTTGGCGAATGCGTTTGAGTTGGAATTAATGGTGCACCCACCCCTTTAGCTTGCGCCTGCTCTTTATTATAGGCATGTAAAGTTGTGCTCAACCCGCTATCAATACCCAATTCGTCATGCAACACTTTGAGCATCGGCGCCAAACAATTGATCGTACAAGACCCATTCGACACAACCTTAAATTCCGGCTGCAAAGCCTCATGGTTAACACCGTAAACAATGGTGGCATCAACGTTATCATCAGACAATGCGGAGATGAGTACCTTTTTGGCACCCGCGAGACAGTGCATATGGGATTGCTCTGCCTGTGTAAACACCCCTGTACATTCAAGCACGACATCAATACCGAGCTCTTTCCAAGGTAGCTTTACAGGATTAACTTGTGAGAAATAGCGAATCTCTTCACCACCAACCACTAGTGAATCACCTTTCGCTTTAGCCTCTGGTACAAACACGCCATCGATAGCATCATTGTTCAACAACTCAAGTGAGCAATCTATCGGCTCTACGTCATTAATGGCCACCAATATAATTTGCTCATTTCGGGCCGATGCGTACAACGCCCTGAGAACACTGCGCCCAATACGACCAAATCCATTAATGGCGACTCTTATGCTCATTTCCTTGAAACTTATAAAATATCTTTTGCAGCCGCTACCAATTTTTCCGCTGTAATACCAAAGTACTCAAACAGCTCTTTTGCAGGTGCTGACTCACCAAAGCGATCTAGACCAATCACCGCGCCTTGCAAACCAACGTACTTATACCAAAGACTCGTTGAGCCAGCTTCAATCGCTACCCTTGCCACTACTGATGAAGGCAACACAGATTCTTTGTACGCTGCATCTTGTACATCAAAAATATCTGTACAAGGCATAGAGACAACGCGCACTTTAATACCATCCGCTGCGAGCGTTTCGGCCGCAGTTGTCGCTAGCTCCACTTCCGAACCGGTGCCAATCAATATAACTTGAGGCTCGCCCTCGCAATCTTTAAGGGTATAACCCCCTTTAGCAATCGCCGCCAATTGCTCAGCAGAACGTTCTTGGTGCTGCACATTTTGACGCGTAAAAATCAACGCCGATGGAGTGCTTTCACTCTCTACCGCACATTTCCATGCCACTGCTGATTCCACTGCGTCACATGGACGCCAAACATTTAAATTAGGAATTAAACGCAAACTCGACACGTGTTCAACTGATTGGTGTGTTGGGCCATCTTCACCCAAACCAATAGAATCGTGCGTATAAACAAAAATATTCTTTAGTTTCATTAACGCCGCCATACGCACCGCGTTACGTGCGTAATCAGAGAACGTCAAGAAGGTCGCGCCATAGGGGATAAAACCGCCGTGTAACGCAATACCATTTTGAATCGCGCTCATGCCGAACTCACGTACGCCATAATGTAAGTAGTTACCGTTAGCATTCGTGCCATCAACATCAGTACAGCCCGTCCACTCAGTTAAATTTGACCCCGTTAAATCGGCTGAACCGCCCAGAAATTCGGGCAACAATGGACCAAAGCCATTCAATGTATTTAATGAGGCTTTACGTGACGCAATCGTTTCGCCTGCCTCTTGAGCCGCTTCAATAAACGCCGATGATTTTTCTTCCCAATCAGCACTCAGCTCACCGGATAAACGCCTTAATAACTCATCCGCTAATTCAGGGTATTCAGCCACGTACGTTTCTAGCAACTCTTCCCATTTAGACTCAGCTTGCTCACCACTATCATTTGCATCCCACGCATTCTTTATTTCAGCTGGAATTTCAAATGCTGGTGCCGTCCAGCCCAAGGCTTTTCTGGTAGCTTCGATTTCCTCTGCACCTATCGGAGCGCCATGCACATGGTGCGTACCTTCTTTATTCGGCGCACCAGAACCGATTACCGTTTTGCAGCAAATTAACGTCGGTTTATTCGTTTCTTTTTGCGCTTGCTGTATCGCCTGTTTAATATCACCTGAATCATGTCCGTCAACACCACGAACTACGTGCCAGCCATAGGCTTCAAAACGCGCAGGAGTATCATCGGTAAACCAGCCCTCCACGTTGCCATCAATCGAGATGCCATTGTCATCCCAAAACGCAATGAGTTTCCCCAAGCCAAGCGTACCCGCGTAAGAACACGCCTCGTGCGAGATGCCTTCCATTAGGCAACCATCACCCAAAAAGGCATAGGTGTAATGGTCAATCACAGGGAAGTTTGGCTGATTAAATTGTGCCGCTAACACTTTTTCGGCCAATGCCATACCCACCGCATTACTAATGCCTTGACCCAAAGGACCTGTCGTTGTTTCTACACCTGGCGCATAACCGTACTCGGGGTGCCCCGGCGTTTTAGAGTGCAACTGGCGGAAATTACGAATTTCATCTATGTCTAAATCATAACCTGACAAGTGTAACAACGAATACAGCAACATCGAGCCATGCCCATTCGATAACACAAACCGATCGCGGTTAACCCAATGCGGATTGGCTGGGTTGTGCGATAAAAAATCATTCCACAGCACTTCTGCAATGTCTGCCATACCCATTGGTGCACCGGGGTGGCCTGAATTCGCTTGTTGAACGGCATCCATACTAAGGACACGAATGGCGTTAGCTAGCATTTTACGAGAAGGTGATTGGCTCATGATTGATTTTTAGTTAGTGGGTGCAATAACCCGTGTTAAAAACGCGGATTAATAAAACCGCTAATTTTACACTGAACCAGCAATAAGAGAAACCACGGACTAAGTCACTTTTCAATCAAGGACGTTTTTTAAAAAACCTAGACCTTAAAACACACTCGTGTAAGGGTAACAAAACTGTAACAACCTTTTATTAAAATGATCAAACACGCCATCATGTATACAATCTTCGCTACATCATTTCATTTTTACAAAATATGTCTACTCTATATTTAGAGTTTTACCTTGCAATAAAAAAGTCACTCCATTAACAAACGAAAGCATTGGCAACATGTACAGCACCAAGTTAGCGGCGTTAAGCTTAAGGACTTAACTTTACAACAACTTACTGTTATAAAAGAGCTCTAAGAATAGGAAAAATGAACAGGAAAAATTTTCCTCGCTAGACATTCCCTTTTGAACATGAATGACACAAAAATCACATTAAGCAACACCATAAACTTACCTATTATTGAATCTGCTGGGGGATTGGTTTGCAACCAAAACCACCATATTCTATTAATATTTAAACGTGGCAAGTGGGATATGCCCAAAGGTAGAATCGAAGAAGGCCAATCAAAAGAAATTGCCGCCTTACGTGAAGTTCATGAAGAAACGGGTATAGAGCTTAATAAGCTCCGCATTAAAGGCAAACTCGTTTCAACATGGCACACCACTCGGCACCAAAACACTAAATACTTAAAAAAAACCCATTGGTACCTTATGCACTACAGCGGTGTAGATGACAAAATCTTACCTCAAGTCGAGGAAGGCATCATTGAATGTCGCTGGGTTCACCTTAGCGAGTTACCGCATTACCGCGCTGATTTACGAGCAAGAATTGAGTATGTCGTTGATTTTTGGCACCAAAATTTGGCCTACGCACCACGAACCTAACCTTTAATTAACTGAAGTCTATTGCAACTTTTCAATGGCGTCTTTCACGTCACCGGTTGCCTTATCAAGCAGTTCCTTTTCTTTCACTTTCTGCCCTTCCCAAAGGTCCAACTGATTATAGTACGTATCCCAAACACACGGACAACAACCACCCCCGCCACAACAGTCGTCATTCTCTGGCTTTATAGGCTTTAAAATTTTCTTTTTAATCTCGTTCATTCGCATTCATTATATGAAACAGGCAAGTGTTACATCAAAAAAAGTGTCACTTCTTGTCAACCGATTTCAATCTCACGCGTTGTATTAACTGTAGACACCTACATATGACTTTAATTTTGGAGAAAAAGATGAAATCACAACTGATACTCACCACCGGCCTGTTTTCTGCTTTCAGCCTTTCAATAGCAACGGCTGACGTCGGCGATAAAATTGAAACTCACTTAGACAATAAAGGCGATCGAATAGAGCAACGCTTAGATAACAGAGGTGACCGCATTGATCAGCACCTAGATAACAAAGGGGATCGTATAGAAAACCGATTTGATAACCGCGCTGATATCGCCAGCGACAACGGACGGGACAAACTCGCCAACCGCCTAGAAAGAAAAGGTGACAGAGTGAACGCGCACCTAGACAGAAAAGGCGATCGAGTAAATCAACGTTTAGACCGTAAGGGCGCAAACATTGATCGTCGTCTAGATCGCAAAGGCGCAAAAATTAACGGTAAATTTCACGCTCGCCGATAAGGCTTGTCCCATTGGAGGTGTTCAACACCTGTGCTTAATACTATGATGTCCACTAACCCTTCGCTAGTGGGCATCTACCAGGAAACGAACCCCATCCATGAGTGACGCACTGAATCAATTTCTCGCTGAACGTGAACGGTATGCCTTTAGAATGGCCCAATTAGCCACAGGACATTCGGATGATGCCATGGACATCGTCCAAGACGCTATGATGAAACTCGTCCAAAAATACCAAGCTCGCCCAGCAGATGAGTGGGGACCTTTATTCCACCGTATCCTGCAACGGCAGATAACCGATTGGCACCGCAAACAAACGTTAAATAACCGGCTATTTGGTTGGTTAGACTCAAGCGATGATGACGCCCAGCCGATGCAGTCCGTTAAAGATTCTGTCACCCTTGCGCCGGATCAATCGACACAAACTAAACAAGCGCTCAACACTTTACAAACAGCGCTACAAACACTGCCGATGAGGCAACGGCAGGCCTTTTTATTACGTTGCTGGCAAGGCATGGATACAAACCAAACCGCTGAGGCCATGGGCTGTTCTAGTGGTAGCGTCAAAACACATTACCATCGCGCACTCACCGAGTTGCGCTTACAATTAGGTGACACATGGCCATAAAAGATACGTTCCAACAACGCGTTAAACAACAACTAGACGACAGCCTAGATAATTTAGACGCCACCACACTCGCCAAATTAAATAACGCGCGACAACACGCCTTTGATGTAAAGACAAACAAAAAACCAGTTGCTTTACCGTGGGGTATGGGTGTCGCCGGTGTGGGTGCATTAGCGCTTCTCGTCGTTATTGTTACGCCCATCAACGTGCAAAACCCAACGCCCTTTGCCAGTCTCGAACAACTACAACTGTTTGCTGGCACAGACGTAGAAGAACTTGAATTATTCGACGATCTAGAATTTTACCAATGGCTGGACAAAACCCATGGCTAGAGCATATTTAGCCCTATTGATTCTCGTTTTTGCTACCGGTTACGCGCTAGCCGACAATGAATTACCCGATGAAGACTTGCTCGAATTTTTAGCCGACTGGGAAACTGAGCAAGGCAAATGGATAGACCCAGAAGATTTAGCAAACATAAAAGAATTACCGACAGAGACCGAGGTACAACATGAAAAAAACGTTCAATAGCCGCTTAATACTCATCTTATTCGGTTTAATGCTGACGTTCAGCGCCCAAGCGGAAAACGGTCTCGCGTGGACCGAATTAAGCAAACAACAACAACGCGTACTAAAAAGAATGCAGCCCAAGTGGGACACCTTAAAACCCGAACAACGACGCCGGTTCCAAAAAGGTGCCAACCGTTGGCTAACCATGACCCCGGAGCAACGTAAAAGCGCAAAACATAAATTAGAAAGATTCAAAAAAATGTCGCCTGAGCAGCGCCAAACACTAAAACAGCGCCTACAGCGTTTTAAACAACTTACGCCCGAACAACAACAACGTTTGCGTAAACGCAAACAATGGTTTGATGACCTACCTGAAGAAAAGCGACAAAAACTAAGACAACAATGGCAATCTAAAACACCCGAAGAGCGACGAGCTTTTCGAAAAAAACTGAGACAGTAGTTCTTTATTTCGTGCTATGGACGTCCGCCTAAATTAGGCCTCCGCTCTAAGTCTTTTGAAGACTTCAATAGTAATACTGCTCAAGCCCATTTTAGATTCTAACTTTAAGAAATAATTCACCATCCTACGTTTCAGCATTTAGCTGTTCTTCCATTTTATAGGGCACCCCATGCTGGGGATTTGATCTTCTGGACCGACCTGCCCCCGTGTTTGCCACCTACACCATCGCGTCTACTAAACCCCGTTTCACCTCGCCCACCATTCCTTTCTTGCCGCTCTTCACGCAGGTCCAACTAATTAAAGCAAGCATTTCAAACACACCCGCAACATCCACAACAATCATTCTTGGGACGCTCTGGTTTATAGGTGTTTTTTTGAGCCGTATTCATTTAAAGGCCATGACACCCAGCTGTAAAAAAAGCCACTTTGCGACATTGACCTTAAAGCAAACCATAGAGAGTCTATGGTTTGCCAGTTTATTGTTTGTGATAAACCTCTTTATTAAATTTTATTTGAAATAATATTGCTGTTATGCAAAATCTACTAGTGCCTACCCATCATGCGTTGAAATCAGAAAGAGCCCTTAAATATAAATTACTCACAAAAAATAATTTATACACTTTGATTAAGGTGCTCTAAGCCTTCATTATTTAATCCCAAGGGCCTTTCGAATCTTTTGGAATAAAATCAAGTGCTTTTAGAAATGGAACAAAATCCACGGCATCCCATTCTTCAACATTCAAGCCATCTTGAATACGCATAATATGAATAGCATCTAGATCAACATATTCATTCGTCGGTGGAACACCATTGAATTCACCAACATGCTTCATGCGCAGCTTCATTCGGCTAACGACCTTATCCCCCTCAGAGATCTGATCATAAAAGTGTCGATCAAAATCCGTCAGTGATTCTTGCAACTTCATATTCATGATCATATGCGCATCTTTATCCAACGGCTCCTTAGCCATAGGCAAATGAAACAGGTGGTCTTCATGCAACAAAGCTCTCATATCATCAAATCGCTTACTATCCATCGCTGCGAAAAATTCCCTAACAATTTTTTTATTAACCTCAGACATACTTTCTCCTATTTTTATTATTAATTCCCCATCAGCATAAAGTAATAACGGCTTAGAGGCAGTTTATTTTTTTAATAATGCGGAAAGCCCTGAGAATGGACTCTGCATTAATTCTTCTTTATTTTTACCTTCCGCTAGTGAGCCATATTCATGATCAAGCAGTCTTGAGTGCTCATTGTCATGACAGTAAACGCATAACAATTCCCAATTACTCCCGTCTTCAGGATTGTTATCATGATTATGATCTCGATGATGGACCGTCAGCTCTTGTAAATTCTCCGATGAAAACTCTCTTGTGCAACGTCCACAAATCCAAGGGTACATTTTTAATGCTTTCGCACGGTAACCCTTATCACTTTGCTCACGATCTTTACGAACTTTGCTAATAATTTGATCTAGTTTCTCAGTCGATTTTTCTATTGGCATTTATGCGCTCCAATTTAATCGTTACGGTTTTTTTTGGCGTTAAATCTCCTTCGACTAGGGTAACCCTATTATTTTATGATTTCTTCTGAAAATAAGAATTTTAATATCACTCATTTAATTCAGGCATTTTTACCCAAATCCAACCTTCTTTCTCTGCTAGAGCACGATCTACTTTTGTTGTCGGCCCTTCACTTTCACCATTAACAAAATGATAGCCTGCCAAAACACATGCCACCGCATCTAAAATATCATCATCTTCGATTATTGACCGCTTCTCTACTTTTGATAAGCTCATTAAGTCACTCAAGCCATCATAAATCTGCTCTCTTTCTTTACTATCTTCTTTTTTATAACTCGCTGCAGGAAGAAGGTCACAAGACTTCAATGTCACTGCGGGATAAACCTCAATAACACTTATTGGGTGAGCTAATTCAGAATTCCATGCCAAAGGAATAGAAACACCGACCTGTTCTTTTATCTCTTCTATCAACGTTAAAGCGGCATGCGCTGTACGGGCGATTCTATCCGCACCAACATCGAGCGATTGTTTATTTGCCTTTTCTTTTATAAAAAAATCCGTTCTTCGGCGAAACATTGGGTGAGCCGCTGTGCTTAGCGACGAACCGGCGACATGAGTAATCAATTCTTCTCCTAGCTTTATTGGCCAGCCTAATGGCGCATCAATCGCTATCAACGTTTTAGTATTGCTTTTTCCTTTTACCCAACTTGATACTAAGTTGGCTATTGATTCGTTTTTACCAACCTTCTCGACTCTATCGATTGTTAACAAACCGTTAGAGATTGACCCAAGGGCAAGTCCAACCTTATTCGGCTGAGTCGCGCAATCTATTCCGATAATAGACATTGAGCCATCATCTAAAGTTAAGTTACTCGAATCTATAACCACTTAATAGAGCACCCCATGCTAGGAATTTGCTGAATCGGCCCTTTGCCCGTTTTTGCCACCAATAACATCGCTTCAACTAGGTCGCGCTTAACATCACCTTCGTTGCTTTGCACCCCGCTCTCATCCAGTCGCCCACGATATTGCAGCTCCATTTTGGCGTTATAACCAAAAAAATCGGGCGTACAAATGGCGCCGAACGCTTTTGCAGTTTCTTGAGTCCCGTCGATCAAATAGGGGAAGTTGTAGTTTTTTTCGTTAGCGACTTTTTGCATATTCTCAAACGAGTCTGCGGGGTAGTCATTTGGGTCATTCGACATGATTGCGACGACACCGATGCCATTTTCCTTTAACACGGCAACGTCTTCTACTAACCGCCCTTGAATCGCTTTTACATAGGGACAATGATTACAGATAAACATCACTAGCAAACCATTTTCACCGGCACATCCATCTCGCGTCCAGTATCGATTATCCACCCCTTGTAGATTGAAATCTGGGGCGACTAAGCCAAATTCACAAACGGGCGTATGCATCAGTGTCATAGCGTTATTTAGTCTAGCGCCTTAAACAATAGCAAGCCGCCTAGGCTACCGAACACCCATGTAACCAATGGCGCATCACCTAACATCAATGGAGAAAACCCATCTAAACCCAGAATAATAGCCGCTGATACGACTAAACTTCCACCACAAATCGCCATAATGTTTTTACGATGGTTCTTGGCCATTTGTAGCTTAATGTCCTCTAATTGCTTGGATTTCCATTTGATTTCCAGCTCACCTTTTGCTGCATCACTAAGCACTTGATACGCCATTTCTGGTAGCTCGGGGAACTTCTCTGCCATAATCGGCAAATGCTCTTTAAGCTTGTTAAAGGTCGCTTTCGGCCCCACGGTGTTTTTATACCAGTCTTCTAAGTAAGGCTTGGCTGTTTGCCATAAATCCAAATCCGGATACAGCTGGCGACCTAAGCCCTCGATATTCAACAACGTTTTTTGCAATAATACTAACTGAGGCTGCACCTCCATATCAAAACGGCGTGCAGTTTGAAAAAGGCGCAGCAACAAGTGGCCGTAAGAAATTTCTTTAAGCGGTTTTTCAAAAATGGGTTCGCATACAGCGCGAATCGCACTTTCAAACTCATCAACACGCGTATGCTTTGGCACCCACCCTGACTCGATATGTAATTGAGCTACGCGAAGGTAATCGCGATTGAAAAATGCGAGGAAGTTTTCTGCTAGATAGCGTTGATCTGCCACAGTAACGCTGCCCATAATGCCAAAATCTACGGCGAGATATTTGGCTTCATCCGACGCAAAAATATTGCCGGGGTGCATGTCCGCGTGAAAGAAGTTATCGCGGAAGACCTGTGCAAAGAAAATTTCCACGCCACGCTCGGCGAGCAATTTTAAATCAACGCCTTTTTCACGCAGCTCATCTATCTTACCTATCGGCGTGCCATAAATTCGCTCCATGACCATCACGTTTTGACGCGTATAGTCCCAATATATGTCAGGCACATAAAGATGATCAGAGCCTTCAAAATTTCGCCTTAATTGTGATGCATTGGCTGCTTCACGAACGAGATCTAGCTCACCATGAATGCTATGGTCAAACTCTTGGACTACTTCTACAGGCTTTAATCGCTTAGCCTCATCCCAATATTTATTGGCAAGTTCTGCCAACGTATAAAGTAGCGCCACATCTGAATCAATAATTTTATCAATACCCGGGCGAAGCACTTTAACAACAACGTCTTCCCCTGTATGTAACGTTGCCGTGTGTACTTGCGCTACAGAAGCCGATGCCAGTGGGCTTTGCGAAAACGCCGAAAACACATCCTCAATGGGGACCTCTAACGACTTTTCAATTATCTGGCGCGCTAAGTTATCAGCAAATGGCGGCACGTTATCTTGTAGTTGTGAAAGTTCTTCACCAATATCGGGGGGTAATAAATCTTGTCGTGTTGATAAGATTTGACCGAACTTTACAAAAATGGGGCCTAAGTCTTCCAACGCCATACGAAGTCGCTCACCGCGCGCTCCCTTTCGCTTGCCCATTATGTAACTGGGCGACAAATACGTTAAATACCGTAACGGCCTAAATAAATGCAAATTAAAGACAAACTCGTCCAGACCATAACGCAGTAGCACACGCTGAATTTTAATAAGCCGAAAAGCGGTCGTTAGCTTTATCACGTTACATCCTTTGTTGGCTCATTTTCCAACGTTTGTTTGTTAGCCAGCAACCGCTGGACTTTTGCCTCTAATCTATCTGTCGATAAACGCAGCTCATCCACACTGGTTTTAAATTTATTCACTTCAAACTTAGATGGCAGCATGATTTGCTCTTCACGAAAATATTCAGACACATTTAACGCATTTGTGCTTGTCGTTTCTCCCATCCAAGCTGAGAAATCACGCACAAAATCACCTATTTGATTGGCCACTACATCACCCGTTAGCTTCGACAACGGTTCTTCCCAATCAACCTGTATATTTTCTAAGAAGGTTTGAAATTGCCCCCCAAGCTCAGTGTCACCTTCTATGCTCACATCGCCCGAAAACAAACTAGATGTTGATGCTTCACTCAACCCCATCATCGCCAGCGACAATGGCGAACCTGAAATTTTGGTATCAACGTTGCTATCAAACTCATCTCGAATATCTAAACCATCATCAGTGATAATGATATATAGACTCAGCTCAAATGGCTGAAGGTTTAACTGCACCACTTTGTTGTGCATTTTCGCTAATTGATTGGGTACTTCGGGGTCGTAATCCAAATAGTTATTAATCGCTATTTGTAGGGGTTTAATAAAAGGTGTAGCTAATGACACGGCGTTTAAAGTTTGTAACCAGTATGAACAGCAACGATACCGCCTGTTAAATTATTAACTTGGCAACGCTCAAAACCAGCATCCTCCATCATACCTTTCAGGGTTTCTTGATCAGGGTGCATACGAATAGATTCGGCAAGATATTGATAACTATCACCATCTTTTGCTACCAACTCACCAATTTTAGGTAACAACTTAAATGAATACGCATCGTAAATTTTATCTAGAATAGGGTTTGTTGGTTTTGAAAACTCCAAAATTAACAAGCGCCCACCCGGTTTTAACACATCGAACATCGAGCGTAAGGCAGCCTCTTTATCGGTCACGTTTCTTAGCCCAAAGCCTATGCACACTCGATCAAACTGATTCGATGCATAGGGCAAACATTCAGCATTCGCTAAATTATAGGTCATGTTATTAATATGACCTTTATCAATCATCCGGTCGCGCCCCACACGCAACATTGCTTCATTAATATCCGCTAAAACAACCTTGCCCGTTTTACCAACACGTTTTGCAAACAAGGCTGATAAGTCACCCGTACCACCGGCCAAATCCAGCACTATATGGCCCGGCTTTACGTTTGCTATTTCTACCGTAAACCGTTTCCACAAACGATGAACCCCCATCGACATAAGGTCGTTCATAACATCATAAGAGGGTGCAACCGAATCAAACACCTCACGAACCTTACCGACTTTCTCTTCAACAGGAACGTCTGTAAAGCCAAAATGCGTTGTCGATTTATCAGCCATAACTAATCCTTTAAAATGTTGGTTTACGAAGCGTCTCTCTGATGACCTGCAGCTTCAAGTCTATCCAAATAATCCTGCCAGTTCTCAGCTTTTTTCTCAGCCAACTCAATTAAAAATGGCCATGCGTATAAGCCTGTATCGTGCTCATCGCTAAACACTAGCCGAACGGCATAATTACCCACTGGCTCAATGGCGACGATATTGACGTTTTCTTTGCCCACTTGTAATACTTCTTGACCGGGGCCATGCCCGCGGACTTCAGCCGATGGCGAAAACACGCGCAAATACTCGCAGCTGAGTTCTATTGTTCTACCGTCGTCAAAACTTAACGACAATATCCTGTCTTTTTGATTGAGTACTAAATCTGTAATAGTGACCATTTTTTACCTACAAAATATAACGCGACAAATCTTCATCAGACGCGAGTTCAGCTAAATGAGCATCCACATAGGCCGCATCAATAACTTCATCCACATGCGAACCAGACGGTGCTTTAAATGAGATCTCATCTAGTAATCGCTCCAAAATAGTGTGTAAACGACGAGCACCAATATTTTCGGTACCTTCATTCACTTGCCATGCTATTTCTGCAATACGCGCAATACCGTCTTCGGTGAATTGGAGGTTAACATCCTCTGTTTCCAATAACGCCGCATATTGTTCCGTTAAGGAGGCATCCGGCTCGGTTAAAATCCGCACAAAATCCGCTGCCACTAGCGCATCTAATTCAACTCGAATAGGGAAACGGCCTTGCAGTTCAGGAATTAAATCCGATGGCTTGGACACATGGAAAGCACCTGATGCAATAAACAAAATATGGTCTGTTTTCACAGGGCCGTACTTAGTGGTTACCGTGCTGCCTTCAACCAGCGGTAATAAATCACGTTGAACACCATCGCGAGATACATCTGCACCGCCGCTGTCCCCACGCTTACAAACTTTATCTAGCTCATCTAAAAAAACGATACCCGTTTGCTCAAGGTTCTCTATCGCTTTGTGCTTTAACTCTTCCTCGTTAACCAGCTTGCTCGCTTCTTCTTCGGTCATTGCCACTAACGCATGTTTAATGGCCATCTTACGTTTTTTCTTTTTTTCGCCCGACATGTTCTGAAACATCCCTTGCAATTGGTTAGTCATTTCTTCCATACCAGGGGGGGCCATAATTTCCACACCGACACTCGGCGCAGTAATTTCCACTTCAACTTCTTTATCGTCTAAGTCTCCTTCACGTAATTTTTTACGGAATTTCTGGCGCGTTGCATCACCTGATGTATCGTTAGAGTCTGAACCCTCTGCACGCGGTAATAGAATATCTAGAACTCTATCCTCTGCTGCATCTTCAGCTCTTCGCTTCACCTTTTCCATTTCAACTTCGCGCGTCATTTTAACGGCAATATCGGCAAGATCACGTACAATAGAGTCAACATCGCGGCCCACGTAACCTACTTCGGTAAACTTAGTCGCTTCTATTTTTATAAATGGGGCTTTCGCTAAGGTCGCTAAACGGCGGGCAATTTCAGTTTTACCAACACCCGTTGGGCCAATCATCAAAATGTTTTTTGGTGTAATTTCACCACGCAAGCTATCTGATACTTGCCCGCGTCTCCAACGGTTTCTTAGTGCAATAGCAACGGCTCTTTTTGCAGCATTTTGTCCAACAATATGCTTATCAAGTTCATGCACGATTTCTTTCGGTGTCATCTGGCTCATGTTACGTTCTTTCCTCGGACGTTAATTCTTCAATCGTTTGATTGTGGTTTGTATAAATACAGATATCACCCGCGATGTTCAGTGATTTTTCTACAATGTCACGGGCACTCAATTCAGTGTTTTCTAATAACGCTTTCGCCGCCGATTGTGCGAAAGGGCCGCCAGAACCAATAGCAATCAGATCTTGCTCAGGCTGAATAACATCGCCATTACCGGAGATAATCAACGAGTCTTTACTATCAGCAATGGCTAGTAAGGCTTCTAATTTACGTAACATGCGATCTGTACGCCAATCTTTCGCCATTTCAACTGCTGCTCTTGTCAAATTACCATGATGCTTTTCAAGCATACCTTCAAAGCGTTCAAATAAGGTAAACGCATCGGCTGTCGCCCCGGCAAAGCCTGCTATCACATCACCACTGGCTAGCTTACGAACTTTTCTAGCATTTCCTTTCATAATGGTATTGCCCAGTGTTACCTGCCCATCACCCCCAATCACAACGCTATTACCGCGCCGTACTGAAACAATCGTTGTCCCTCTAAAATCCACGTTAATCTCTCACTTTAACTGTTGACCCTACATTTTACACAATATTCACCCCTTAGCGTGTTCACCACGTTTGTTTAGTCGCTATTCATTTAACTTATGATATTCTTATTTGAGAACAAAACAGGGAGTGATTATCGTGGATGAACTAAACCAGATTTCTCAAACATTAGCTCTTAGCATGGGCGCTGCTTGGGGCAGCGGTATAAATTTGTACGCGACCCTTCTAATGTTAGGTTACTTGGCGCACACCGGTAATATTGATTTACCGCCCGACCTTATGATTGTTGCCGACCCATTGGTGATGACAGCTGCGGGGCTGATGTACGCTGTTGAGTTTTTTGCGGATAAAGTGCCCGGCGTTGATACCGGATGGGACACCCTCCACACCTTCGTGAGAATTCCTGCTGGCGCAATGCTAGCTGCGGGTGCTATCGGCGACATTGGTCCCGCCGCTGAAATTGCTGCTGCCATTGTTGGTGGTGGCTTAGCCGCTGCAACACACGCAACTAAAGCCGGCAGTCGAGCCTTAATCAACACTTCGCCTGAACCATTCACCAACTGGACCGCGTCCATTATGGAAGATATCGCTGTTTTTGCTGGCGTTTGGGCTTCTATTCAACACCCTGCTTTCTTTGTTGTAGGCTTGGTTTTATTCATCTTGTTAATGATTTGGGCATTACCAAAGTTATGGCGTGGGATAAAGCGCGTTTTTAAATTTTTAGGCAAGCTGTTTGGTGCGTCCAGTGACGAAGACATCTTAAGCAAGCCATCGGATGGGAAGCTACCAAAACCAGACTAAGGCGTAAACCTTACTTCTTTTTCTGCTTTGCTCTTGGATGCGCTTGATCATACACCGACGCTAAATGCTGAAAGTCTAAGTGAGTATAAACTTGTGTCGTACTGATATTGCTATGACCTAAGAGCTCTTGAACGGCTCTTAAATCTTGGCTCGATTCCAACATATGGCTAGCAAATGAGTGCCTCAGCATATGTGGGTACAACCGCCCTTGCCGACCTTGACGCTTCCTCCAGCGTTCTAAACGAGACTGAATGGCTCTTGTGGTTAAACGCGCGCCCCTTTTTCCAACAAACAACGCCATTTCATCCATTATATCGAACTGTGTTCGTACAGACAGCCAAGCATGAATAGCGCTAATTGCCTTACTTCCTATAGGTAACAACCTCGATTTTTTCCCCTTGCCACTAACCACGTGTATGGTCTTCCCACTTAAATCGATATCCATTAAATTTATATTAGCTAATTCACTCACGCGTAGGCCCGATGAATAAAGCAATTCCCACATCGCTAAATCACGGCTTTCCAATGGGCCTGAAGGCTCAACCTCTAAAAGACCATGAATTTGATCGACATCCAACATGTTTGGCAAACTTTTTGCCGCTTTTGGCGCTCGAATACCCCCCGCTGGGTTGTTAGGAAGTATTTTAATTTTAATTAGGTAAGCGAAAAAGCTTCGGCAGGCTGATAACTCTCGTTGTAGACTTCGACTACCTAAACCTTGCCGGTGTCGTTCGGCTATAAACCCTCGAACCTGATGACTCGTTAATTCAGGCCACGCATTTAAACCCTGCTCACTGCAATAGCTTACTAATTGAGATAAATCTCGTTCGTACGCACTTAATGTATTAGGAGAGAGTTGGCGCTCTACCTTTAGAACGTCTAAAAACTGCTGGCAAATATCAACAGCAGGTTTATCCATGATTACTCGTTAACTGGTTGCAATGAATGAAGCCGTTTTGCAACCAGCTCACCCAGATGGGTTAAAAATAAGGTTCCCATGGTTGGGTGAAAACGATCGGTATCTTTACTACCTATTGCCAACAAACCATCTTGCTGACCAATTTTCAAAGGAATTAAAGCAGCCGATTTAACCTCGTTTGCTTGCTCACTAAATAAGGCTTCTGCCTGTGCGTGAGTAGGGAGGCCACATTTTATTTTTTGCGAGTCAAATAAGCGCTTAAAGTGATCCAATTGAACATCGTCAGTTTGCCAAACAACGTTACTAATAGGAAACCCCAGCTCACCTTCGCCTTGAATCAAGCGAATGGAAAAGAAATCAGCACTGAAACAATCTCTTAACGTGTCATCCAATGTTGCAAACACATCCTCAACACAACGCGCATCAATCAATGCGGTTGTTAATTGCTGCATACGCCCAAATAAAGCGTCATTTTCACGTGCTATCGCCAATAAGCCTTCCAACTGCTGTTGCAACTTACCATTTTTGTCACGCAATACAGCGAGTTGTCGCATCGTTAAAGAAACCACCCCACTCCGCTTATCAGCCACCTGAATATCGTCCAGTAATTCAGGGTACTGCTGATAAAAATCAGGTGTTTGAAGCAAATACTCACGAACCTGCTGCGCCGTTAAACTTGTTGTTGCTAATTTTTGTTGCTCACTCATACTTCAATCATACCATCAAACACAAATGTTGCAGGTCCCGTCATTAGCACCGGTTGACCTTCACCTTTCCAATCGATAATGAGTTCACCGCCCCTTAAGCCGACCGTTACAGGTGAGGTCAGTTTTCCCAGTTGAATACCTGCAACGGCGGCAGCACAGGCACCACTTCCACAGGCTAATGTTTCACCCGCGCCACGCTCGAAAACACGCAACGAAAGACTGGACTTTCCGGTTATTTCACTAAAACCAATATTGGCCCTTTCTGGAAAAACAGGGTGACTTTCCATCGCTGCGCCAATTTTTTCAACCGCTGCGGTCTTGATGTTATCTACTTGGATCACCGCATGCGGGTTACCCATCGACAATGCAGTAAACTCAATATGATGACCACCCACATCAACGGCATATTGCAATTTTTGCTGGTCAACCAATAAGGGAATACTCGCGGGTTCCAAACGAGGAACACCCATATCCACCATGACTTGGTTATCCGAATTGATTGTCAGAAGCAGATCACCTGCGCCCGTTTCCACTCGAATTGAACGTTTATCAGTCAAGCCTTTTAGGGTTACAAATAGCGCAAAACAACGCGCGCCATTGCCACATTGAGAAACTTCACTACCGTCTGCATTGTAGATAACGTAACGAAAGTCTGCTGCACCTGTGGCTCGTTGCACAAGCAGAAGCTGATCAAACCCAACGCCATAATGTCTATCTGCTAATGCTTTAATCACCGTAGCAGATAAATCAATCGTTTGGTTTACCGCATCAATAACGACAAAATCATTACCGAGGCCGTGCATTTTACTGAAATTAATTAACAACCCACTTCCTCGCTATCACTGGGTAATAAAGACTCATTTTGCCATAAACTCTCAACGCTTTGCCGCGAACCGATCAAGTGAAGCTGCTCTCCATCTACCATCACTTCAGCAACACTGGGCCGGGAGTTGTAATTTGAACTCATCGTAAAACCATAAGCACCCGCAGACCGTACGGCCAACAAATCACCTTCCTCAATGGCTAAGGTTCTATCTTTACCCAAGAAGTCTCCCGTTTCACATACGGGGCCCACGATGTCATAACAATCTTCTTGCGCTGTTGAATTTAAATCAACCGGGACAATATTTTGCCAAGCTTGATATAAGGCAGGGCGCATCAAGTCATTCATCGCTGCATCAACAATGGCAAATTGCTTGTCTTCTGTCGGCTTAATGTATTCCACTTTGGTGACCAAAATACCGGCGTTACCCGCGATCGCACGACCGGGTTCTAATAAAATTTCGTAAGGTAAATCAGCTAACTTTTCATACAAGGCTTTTACATAATCTGCTGGCAAAGGCGGCTGCTCATCTCGGTAGCAAATACCCAAGCCGCCGCCTAAATCTAGGTGTTCAATAGTAATACCCACGCTCTCTAGTCGCGCCAATAAGCTCAATACACGGTCAAGTGCGTCCACAAACGGCGTCACCTCGGTGAGCTGAGAACCAATATGGCAATCTAAACCCACCACATTTAAGTTCGCTAACTCATTAGCACGCTGATATTCAGAAAACGCCGTTTCAATCGCTAAGCCAAACTTATTTTCTTTTAAGCCTGTTGAAATATACGGGTGCGTTTGCGCATCCACATCTGGGTTAACGCGGATGGAAATATTAGCCACTACGCCCATTTCACCGGCAATATCGTTGATTCTATCGAGCTCTGTTGACACCTCAACGTTAAAACAACGAATACCAACCTCTAATGCACGACGAATTTCATCGTGACGTTTACCGACCCCTGAAAAAACAATTTTTTCGGCTTGCCCACCCGCTTTCAAAACACGCTCAAGCTCACCCACCGAGACAATATCAAAGCCTGAACCTAAACGTGCTAGCACATTTAGTACGGCAATATTTGAATTCGCTTTAACAGCATAACAAATTAGATGTGGACGGCCTTCGAATGCCTGATCAAACGCCTTCCAATGCCGCTCTATGGTGGCCCTAGAATAAACGTAAGTGGGGGTGCCAAATTGCTCAACAATATTGGGAACAGCAACATTTTCCGCACAAAGCTGGTTATCGCGGTACTGAAAATGATCCATTTACAAACCTGCTTCTTGAGCAACTTGTTGGCTTGGCATATATAACGGCCCTTTTTGCCCACAACCCAATGATACGGCGACTAAACCACAAATTAGCACTACTTTTAACAAACGCGCCATTTTTGCATCCTTTTGTATTATTTCGATAGTCGGCAGTATAAACGTTTGGCATTTTTTGGCATACTCTAATCCTTTTAAGAAACCAACTGAATTAATCGCCATGCTAGCTACTCGCCTTCCCGCCATTATATCCAATCCAAACACACCTATTCGCTGCGCCGTCATTTGGTTACATGGCCTCGGTGCTAGTGGCAACGATTTCGCCCCTATCGTGCCCGAATTAGGCCTGCAGGATGAATTAGGTATTCGCTTTGTTTTTCCTCATGCACCGATGACCCCAGTCACTATCAATGGTGGTGCTGTTATGCCTGCATGGTATGACATTACTGAAATGGATTTAATGAAACGAGCTGACAGCTCTGGCATTGTTGCTTCTAGTAAAACCATCACTGATATGATCAATGATGAAATCGCAACGGGTATTGAGCCCTCTAAAATTGTGCTTGCTGGGTTCTCACAAGGTGGCGTTATTGCTATTGATGCGGGGATTCGATTCCCTGAAACACTTGCCGGCATTATGGCCCTTTCAACCTACATCCCGATGCGCGACACATTACCAACTGCCGAGCAAAGCGGTAACGGCGCAATCCCTATCTTTTATGGGCACGGAGATCACGACCCTGTTATACCCATTGAGCAAGCAGAGTCATCTAAACGATTCCTTGAAGAGTCAGGCTACTCGGTAGACTGGAATAGCTACCCTATGGAACACGCCGTATGTCCAAAAGAAATTCAAGATATCAAGCATTGGTTAGCTAGCGTGCTAACTTAACAAACTACCCAACCTTACGTCATGCCTTCTCAGTAGAGTACGTAAATATTTATTTACGTACTCTACTTAATTTGACGATCCGCTAATTTAAGGCTTTCTTAAGCTTCATTTCATAAAGTACTAGAATCATTTTCAATTCTAGGCATTAAGTTAATGGCACAAAATTTTAGCTGGAAATCGTTGGGTAAGCTGTATCTGTATTTCTTTTACTTCTCTGGGTTAACTCAAATTCTTATTTATGCAGCGGGGATGTCAAACACGGTTGGCATTAGGCAGGCGCTGTTAGTATCGACCCTTTGGATCATTCCCGCTTTAATATGGCCACAATATACACGCAAAATTTCAGCCATTATTGGACTTTTAATTTGGCCTGCCTCACTCGTCAGCCTTAGTTATTTTTATATTTACGGGCAAGATTTTTCGCAAAGCGTACTCTTTATCATATTTGAATCAAATCTCTCCGAAAGTAAGGAGTTTATAGAGTCATATATTGACTCCACAATTGTCATACTGGTTATAGCTCACGCCACCATTGGCGCTTACCTTTGGCATCAATTATCGCCCGTGTATTTGCCTAGACTAAATAAGACCATCACTATTTGTGTTATTTCACTGCTATTTGGAGGCGGTTTTTTAAAGCCGCTGATCGTTTATGGAAATAGTTGGGAGCATTCCGTTAAATCATTGCAAGATCACATTGAGCCTGCGGCACCCTGGAATATGATTGCTGGGTATTTTAAATACACAAAAGTCCTAGATGCGATGAATAAGCAACTAGCTGAAAGTACCCGAGTACCCCCTCTAGATAACTTTGCTCACACAAATAACAAACAAACAATGGTGCTTGTTATAGGGGAGTCGACTAATTCCCAAAGAATGAGCCTATACGGCTACCCCCGCAAGACAACCCCTCAGTTAGATAATATGCGCAGTGAATTGCTGACATATACCGATGTCATTAGTCCAAGGCCCTCCACCATTGAAGCCTTGCAACAAGTCCTTACTTTTGCTGACCAACAAGACCCTGATACTTACTTAACCAAGCCAACTCTGATGAATATGATGCGCCAAGCTGGCTATCAATCACTTTGGATTACCAATCAGCAAACACAAACAAAACGTAACACCTTGCTTCTTACGTTTTCACAACAAGCTGACCAACAGGTTTATTTAAATAATAATCGCGTTCAGAATTCAGGCCAATTCGATGATGATGTTCTAGAGCCCTTTAAAAAAGCGATAGATGATACTGAGGGCCCAACATTTATTGTCGTTCACTTATTAGGAACGCACCGTAAGTATAATTATCGCTACCCAGAAAATTTCAAGCAATTTAATGACCGCTCGGGTATGCCCGATTGGGTACCAGAAGAACATGCTGAGGAATACAATGATTACGATAACGCGATACTATTTAACGATCATGTTGTCGCCAGTTTAATTAATATATTAAAAAATAAATCATCAAATAGCTCTTTAGTTTATTTCTCAGATCACGGTGAAGAGGTATACGATACCGAAGCTGATTTATTTTGCGGGAGAAATGAAGGCAAGCCGACACCGGCTATGTATACCATTCCATTTATGGCCTGGTTATCTCCCGAATGGAAAAGAGAGCACGCCATGCCAAGCCTTCAAAATACCTTAAATCGCTCATACCAAACATCTGATTTCATCTACAGCTGGGCTGATTTAGCAGGTATAGATTTTAAAGGTAATGACCAAACACGCAGTATTTTCAACCCTAACTTTGTTACTCGAAAACGTATGATTGGCTCACCGTACGCGAGAAAAAAGATGATTAATTTTAGTTCTTTATTACACAAAGATACCATTGCGTTAAACTAAACAGCGAATAACGAGCACACGGCAAACCACGATGGCAGGACAAAACTTAAAAGGCTTGCAACGGCTAAAAGCTGCTGGGTACAACTCCGCAGCGGGTATAAAAGCTTGCTGGGTACATGAAGAGGCTTTCAGGCAAGAAGTTATCCTTGCATCAATCGGCATACCGTTAGCCTTCTTTGTTGGCAACACACCTGTTGAAAGGGTGTTGTTAGTTGGCAGTTTACTCCTACTCATCATTATAGAATTGTTAAATTCTGCTATTGAAGCAACGATAGATAGAATTGGGCTTGAGCACCATGAATTATCCGGTAGAGCAAAGGACATTAGCTCAGCCGCCGTCTTATTTGCTGTCGCTTTAACCGCCTCTACGTGGCTTATCATTTTTTTATAAACAGCCTTGAATAATCACTGATCACAATAATCAAACTGACCTCTTATGAACCTCCGTGATTTAAAGTATATCGTCGCTGTCGCTCATACAAAAAGTTTTGTTAAAGCCGCTCAGCAATGCTTTGTCAGCCAGCCAACGCTAAGCATGCAAGTTAAAAAGCTTGAAGAATCCCTGGGAGTAAAAATATTTGAACGTAATAATAAACGCGTTTTAATCACCGACGTCGGCGAACTCATTATCGCAACGGCGAAGCACATTCTTCAAGACGTCGATTTAATTGAAGAGATCTCAGCTAATGCGCAAAACCCATTAGCGGGTAATTTTAAATTGGGTGCATTTCCGACACTTGCCTCCTATATTTTACCTAGCCTAGTCCCTTTAATAAAAAACCAACTTCCACATATACGGCTCATTTTAGTCGAAGAAAAAACAGACACACTCATTCAGCAACTTAAAAATGGTGACCTTGACGCTGCGTTATTAGCCGCGCCCATTAAAGAAGATGACTTAGTTGCCGAGCGCTTATTTGACGATACATTTAAATTAGCTGTTTCTGCTCAACACCATCTAGCCAAACAAGCTTCCATTAACCCATCAGATTTAGTTGGCGAACCCTTACTGTTATTGGACGAGGGACACTGCCTGCGTGATCAAGCGCTTCAGTTTTGCCAACTCAACGGCGCGGAGGAAGAACAAAACGTCCGAGCGACCAGTTTAGAAACCCTAAGACAAATGGTTCGCGCCAATACCGGCATTACATTTATGCCCGATATCGCCATTCAAAACGATGACAGCAATATTCGGTATATACCTTTTAGAGAACCCCAGCCTCAACGTACCATCTGTCTTGTCTGGCGAAAAACCACCCCAAAATCGCTATTAATCAACAAACTCAAGCAACTCATTCAACAGTCTAGGTCTAAATAGGCGCTGCCTATTGATACTATAAAAACAATCGATTTTACCTAAGCGAATGTATTGCTTACACTGTCCCCAGTCAGCGCGAATACTCGCGTATTAACACCAACACTGGAGAGAAAAATGACCCATACCGTACCTCAAGTAACATTCAAAACACGCGTTAGAGACGCAAGCATCGAAGGCGATAACCCATTCCGTTGGCAGGACGTTACAACAGCCGACATCTTCAAAGGTAAAAAAATAGTCGTACTCGCCTTACCCGGCGCATTCACCCCCACCTGCTCTAGCACCCATTTACCAGGGTTTGAAGCAAAATACCAAGAACTAAAAGACCTTGGCGTTGATGAAGTTTATTGCCTCAGCGTGAACGACGCTTTCACGATGTTCCAATGGAGCAAAAATCTCGGCATCAACAACGTAAAAATGCTACCTGATGGCAATGGCGAGTTCACACGGTTAATGGGCATGCTCGTTAAAAAAGACAATTTAGGGTTCGGCGATCGATCTTGGCGCTATTCCATGATCGTAGAGGATGAAACCATTACTGCTCTGTTCAGTGAGCCGGGAAAAATGGACAACTGTCCTGACGACCCGTTCACTTGCAGCGATGTTGACACGTTACTGAATCACCTTAAAAGCGCATAGCAAACCTCTTCCGCCCCTAACCTCCGAATTATTTTGACACTCGGAGGTTAAGGGACTGCACCCCTAAGTATTACTTCAGGCATACGTTTACTGAAATGAAACATTCAACTTGCTTGTGCTCGGTCGCTTAAAACCAGCTTTCATCAAAATACCGACTTAAATATTAACCGCCTTTTATTCAGCGAATAAATATGATGCTGATCAAACACAAAAAAGCATGCTCCCTTTTATTAGGTGCTCTAACCTGCCCAAAATTCATCCGCAAAGAACATTAAATATTTAACTTTTCTTCAACACGCTGTTTGTAATTCAAATAATGAATCGTTTGTAATTGCGCATAACTTGATGCGCCCAATTCTTCGTACGGCACATCAATGTCAGTAATATAGACAGAATATATGGCGCTCGACGATCTTTCTTGCCGAATAAATGCAGACACCTCGTTATATAGTTCAGCGCCATACTCTAAGCTTGAAAAAAGCTGGCCGTTACAATAAATGTGCGGCTGCTTTGTCTGTGCATCATAAGCCACACGAACATCCATCTTCTTATTTGACTTTCTATCCGCAACAGACACTTTCTCTAACGCCCAATGTTGTCGAATTTTTTCAGCTCTATAGCATTCTATATCCAAATCAAACGGCGTATTATTTTGTTCATACGTTGTCAGGCCTCGCCGATAAAACATATTATCTATCAGCTCTTTATATGCTTGTAATAAGGTATTCTCATCAATGAACTCTTGCTCTTTAAAAAATAGCGAGCCCTTCTCATCCAAAATATAAATTTGCGTTTTAGCATCACTAATACAAACATAATAAAGTTGCACCTGACCTGGCTTATGACGCCCATAGATGACAGGCAGCAAACCTTTTTGATCCATCCTACGATCAAAATATATAGGACTAAAAATAGACTGTGGTGCTGATAACGACTTTAATAGATCGGCCTCTGCCACCTCAATAGCCGTCATTTTATGATTCTTTATTTGCATCACGCAAAACGCACGAGCAAATTGGACGACAAATCTTGGAGAGCTTGTATCGCTGTAGTGTTTAAATACCGCCGCAGCTTCTGTAAAAAGCTCCTGCACTCGCTTTGCCACGCTCATGGCTCTGGGCGAGTTATAACTTATACACCTTAAATTCGGTAACGCCTGAGCCGGCCCCCAAGTTTTCGGGTCAAAAATTCCGCACAAACACGCCATCAAACCACTCATCGAGTCGTATTTAGCAACAATAATTTCGTTCCATGAATTACGCAGCATCATATCGACAGTATGAATTAAATTACGACGTTGAGAACCAAAACTTAGCGCATCCGAGCGTTCACTCGTTAAATTAACGCCTTTATCGGTAAAATCGCTCATTGAGTCTAAGCCCGAATTAATCACTAGCAACGCATCGGTTACTAAGGGCTCATGACGATACGCATCAAGATGAGCTGGGGTCTCTGGCAGCGCATTAAAAAATGCCAAAATGGTACGCAGTGTTTGCGTTACCTCACGCGAAGTTATTTGGCTCTCCCCCGGATCTAAGGCAATCTTAGTTTTTTCGCCCAAAACACCATAATCAACACTCCAAGCCAACAAATTAATCAGGCTATGCGCTTGACGAATAAAGTGTTCCTGTTGATTGATATCTAGCCGACTAAGGGACCAATTTATTGGTTCATTTTTTGTCTCAACTCGCTTTAAAACAACCCTGCTTTCTTGCTTGGTTCGTGAGTTTTTAATCGTAGAACGCTCTAGTTTGCTTGGCCTTTTTTCAAACGCCGCATTCAATTTTCTACCTAGCAACACCAACTCATCACTATCGCGCTTTGACTTATCTATTCGTTCTTTGGCAAACTTTATCAATAACCGATAACTGTCCTTCAACTCATTAGTCAAACGCTCTTTTTCCAGCTGAATTTGAGAGATATCCCAACTCTCTTGTTTAAGAGAACGTTCAAGATAATCAGGCAATGGCTCCCACTTAGCCAACATCTCATTAAACACCTGCTGACGCCAATCGTGCTTTGAACGAGTACGAGTATGCTCACTGACTTTACTATAAAAGCAATAACGCATTAAATTCAAACGTTCTGGTTCATTTCGTTTAACGAAATATCGCTCTAACACATCGTACAAGATGAGATAAGCATCTGATTTATTAACATCCGCCTCACCCGCATATATACGCTCTTTCATTAATAGCGCAGCCCAATGTGAGTTGGGGTATTGATCGACGTATGATTCCATTAACATCAACTTCAACAACGATTTGTATGGTGAATCAATCGCTTTGTACAAATGCCAAAATGATGCGCCTAAAAACTCTTCGGCAGGAATATTCTCAAGCCCGCCAAAATCAATAACATCATTCCTATCAATAAAACGTTGTTTCAATAAATTATCGACAAACTCTTGGTAATTATTTTCGGCTTCAGGTGGCACCAACCACCAAACCGGATAACGCCCTGCAACATATAAGGCTGTACGATAAAACTCTTCCAATAATAAATGATGCTGGGTACTGCCACTACTGTCAGACGATAATGGCGTCGCCACACCTTTTTTAAATTGCGCTGCATCTATCAAAAAGAAATGTACCTCTAAGCCCAGCGTACCCGCCCATTTCTCAATATCTGCCGTTTTTTGTTTCAATACTTCTAAATCTTTAGCGATCAAATTCGGTGCATGACACAGCCACAAATCCATATCGCTTCCCTTAGCGTAAGCAATGCTGCCAACGCTTCCCATCAAGAAAATGGATTCAATGCCAAAAGATCGCTTTGCTCTTTTACTATAAACAAACCCTTTGCCTAATTTTTTGGCCTTATCAATGGATAGTTTACTGGGGGTATAATCCGCGATACCTGCCGGCGCCTTACTTGAAACATAACCCGGCAACACAGGATGATTGACGTGAAACAACAAGGGCAACAGTTCTAAAAATATCTTCTGACGAGGCGTAACCGCATCCAATGCTCGCTGCATCTTCAACTTATGTAGGTTTAAAAAACGTTGTTTGATCAGTCTCAGGCTTTTCTTACTGATGTCGCCATCAGCACCCACTAAATTAATTTTCTTTAAGGTATGCTTTTCTGCCGCCCTTTTTGGTATTTCAGGCATCCCTTACGTCATCATCGTTAAATCAACATCCTGTCGGATATTTTGTAACATTTTCTTGGTCGTATCGCCTTTTGACCACTCGGTTAGCCCGACCGAAAAAGAAAGCGGCCGACCATCACCTTTTGAAAATAGTGATAAATGCGGTTCTTCATTAAATTTTTTCAATAAAGCCGCCGCCGATTGGTAGTCAGTCTCAGGCAATATAACTAAAAAAGTATACCGATCTAACATGCCAATTTGGTCTGCCCAACGCAGTTGATCTTTAAGAAAGAACGCAATCCGTTTAATACATTGAGAAAACAGGAGCGAATCCATTTGTTCAGAAAATGCGTAACTTATTCTTAACAAAGATAGCGGGTTATCATAACGACGACTGCGGCTAATATGCCCATCGAGCATTTCAATAATAATGTCGTTACTCATCATTCCAGTAACCGGATCCTTTGGGTTTAAATCGGACAAATCTTTTTGTAACCGCCGACATTCGTTACCAATAATAACGAGATCTGTACACTCATGAAAAAAATAAATGTCATGCTCAGGTGTTTTCACATGCTCACGCTTTAGCCATGTGTCATGACCCAGCTGATTGACAATAAGAAAAGGGTTATCTGTACCCAGCAATAAAGTAGAAAGCCGGTCCTCTTTTGAAATGATGCTACCCGCCAAGTCACTTTCTTTTAAACCCAGTAAAGCAAGAAGGTAGGGGTTGACCCATTGCGTTCGTTGATCGCTTAACACCAGCACACCAAAGTCGACGACTTCAAGCGCCTGTTGACCCCAACTCCCTGATAATGAATCAAACATTTTGAGCAATCAGTTATTCTTAGTATTAACGGTACCCTAAGTATTGCTGATTTTAAGAAAAATGCCGACTTTTTTTAGCTTATTTTAACTGGACCAAAAATGCTTTTGCTTCCCTTACCGCCAGACGCACTTGATTAGGCGCAGTGCCGCCAATATGATCACGTGCAGCTACCGAGCCTTCTAAGGTCAAGACACTAAACACATCGTCAGAAATTTCTGCTGAAAAACTCTGCAACTCATCAAGCGATAGCTCGGACAAATCACGATTCGTGTCAGTTCCTAAGCGAACGGCTAAACCCACAATTTCGTGCGCATCTCTGAATGGAATCCCTTTGCCTACCAAGTAATCAGCTAGGTCTGTTGCCGTAGAAAAACCTTGTTTTGCCGCCTTCAGCATCGATTCTTTCACCGGCTCAATGTTAGGCACCATATCCGCAAAGGCGCGTAATGAACCTAATACGGTATCAACCGTATCAAATAACGGCTCCTTATCTTCTTGGTTATCTTTGTTGTACGCCAAAGGTTGAGACTTCATTAACGTTAACAGCGACACCAAATGGCCATTTACTCGGCCGGTTTTACCTCGCACCAACTCAGGCACATCGGGATTTTTCTTCTGCGGCATAATCGACGAGCCGGTGCAAAACGCATCAGGCAAATGGATAAAGTTAAATTGCGCGCTCGTCCACAACACTATTTCTTCAGAAAAGCGTGATAAATGGGTCATCAATAATGCCGATGCCGCACAAAATTCAATCGCAAAGTCGCGATCACTCACTCCATCTAGTGAATTTGCTGAAGGGCGTGAGAAACCAAGCAATTCAGCGGTCATTAAACGATCAATCGGGTAACTTGTACCCGCCAGAGCTGCTGAGCCTAACGGCATAACATTGACACGTTTAGCGCAATCGGCGAATCGTTCCGCATCGCGTTTTAGCATTTCAAACCACGCCATTAGATGATGCCCAAACGTTACTGGTTGTGCCACTTGCAGGTGGGTAAACCCCGGCATAATTGTATCCGCATGCTTCTCCGCTAAGCCGACAAGACCTTCTTGCAAACGGGTTAGCTCTGATTTAATCAAGAGCAATTGCTCACGCAAAAACAAACGAATATCAGTCGCCACTTGGTCATTGCGAGAACGCCCAGTATGCAGTTTTTTCCCCGCAACACCAATGCGTTCGGTTAATGCTGCTTCTATGTTCATATGCACGTCTTCAAGTGCAATAGACCATTCAAACTCACCCGCCTGGATACTATCCAGAATATCAGCCAAGCCGTCTGTAATTTGCAAGCACTCCTGCTCCGTTAAGATACCCACGTGGGTGAGCATTTTTGCGTGTGCAATTGAGCCTTGAATATCGTAAGGCGCTAAGCGTTGATCAAAGTTAACAGAGGCAGTAAATGCTTGAACAAAGGCGTCGGTGCTTTCAGTGAAGCGTCCACCCCACAGTTTATTTTGCTTATCTTGAGACATGTTTTACGAATAAATATGAAATTTCGCCTAGTATATCACTTAAGATTGGCTTAATTTGAGCGAATAGACAACGAGTTAACACTCATATCATGGACAAAAGTTTTCTAACAGATCAGTCATATTTTTTACCTGATATGTGCCGTGCAAAAAATGTCCTGTATCTCACACTCATTGCCCAACTATTGGCTATCATTCTCGCGTTAAATACTAGTTTTATATCTGGAGACTTTTGGAATGCGCTGAGTTTAAACGCTTTATTTATCCTCTGGGTCGGGTTTACCTGTGCCAGCATTTTTTGCGCCTTTAAACATCAAATAAATCGCTGCTCACCCATCTACATCTGTATTTTGATGTTTTTCACTATCAACATAACAACCCTCTTTATTACCTGGGTTATCTCATCATTGTTACCGCAATTAGACTTGTTTATGACGCCCAGTCAAAACCATATGAGCATTTACTTCAGAAATGTTGGGATCAGCATCATTTTTAGTCTCATTTTACTACGTTTTCTATACATTCAATTTCAATGGAGAAAACAATCTAAAGCCGAAGCGAATGCACAACTTGATGCATTACAAGCTCGAATACGCCCACATTTCTTATTCAACAGCCTCAATACCATTGCCAGCTTAACTCGCTTAAACCCTGCCCTAGCAGAAACACTCACTGAAGATTTATCCGAGTTATTTAGAGCCAATATGCAAACATCCAAGCGACTTATACCTTTTAAACAAGAGCTGACCCTTGTTCAACAGTACTTAAATATTGAGCAAACTCGGCTCGGCGAGCGCTTATTAATAGAGATAGACCTCTTTGCTATTCCAGACAATGCCTTAATACCACCGTTAAGTATCCAACCGATTATTGAAAATGCTATTTACCATGGTATTGAACCCAGCGAGAAAGGCGGCACATTAAGCATTGTCGCTCACATGGATAAAAACATCATTACCCTCCTCGTCAAAAACCCTATTAACCTTGATCAACCCACTAGCATCCGCTCCAGCAATAACATGGCCATCAACAATATTCGCTTACGCATGGCGCAATGTTTTCCCGATCAAAGCAAATTGCTGATCAGTTCAAGTGGCGGGGAATTTCAAACACAACTCAAATTTCCTTATCAAACTAAGTACTCATGAAAATTCTAATCGCAGACGACGAACCACTCGCCAGACTACGTTTAAAACGATTAGTGGAAGAAATAAGCCCTGAACATATCGTTTACGCCACTGCCAGCAATGGCTTAGAGGCTGTAGATCAATGCATAAAATATCGCCCCGACCTCGCCCTGCTAGACATCCGAATGCCGGCAATGGATGGCTTACAAGCGGCCAGTAAAATAGCTAAGAATAACGTAAAAACTCAAATCATTTTTGTCACCGCCTATGATGAATACGCCCTTGAGGCCTTTGATAAAAATGCGATTGATTATTTACTCAAGCCGGTAAAACAGGCGCGGCTCCAGCAAGCTATAGAGAAAGCAGCACGCTTTAACACCCACTCTAGCGACGTACCAAAGCCGGCAACCTCAGCAAAGTCTCCTCGGCAACACCTTTGCGCTCAGACACATACCGGATTAAAACGACTTAACATTAGCGATATTTTGTTTTTCAAAGCAGATAACAAATACGTGCTTGCAGCCACCAGCAACGATTCCATTTTACTTGAAGAGTCGCTTAAAGCGCTGGAAGAAGAGTTCAGCGAAAATTTCTTCCGCATTCACAGAAACGCTTTAATTAACATCAGTGCGATACAATCCATTTCAAAATCAAACACGGGGCAATTCCACGCGCACCTACACGGCAGCGAGGAGATACTAACTATTAGCAGGCGGCATCAAGCCGAATTAAACCGCCTTCTTCGGCAAAAACCTTGATACTCAGAAAACAACTGGCCACCGACTGTTATAATTTACAAAACTAACAACATCCCTTACTTCCATGCCGCTTATTAAAATTGCAACTCGTAAAAGCCCTTTAGCACTTTGGCAGGCCGAACACGTCGCCAAATTGTTACGCGCCTCCCACCCGACTCTTAACGTTGAGTTGGTTACTATGGTGACTCAAGGCGATAAAATTCTCGATACGCCACTAGCAAAAATTGGCGGTAAAGGCCTTTTTGTTAAAGAATTAGAACAAGGCATGCTCAATGGTGACGCGGATATTGCCGTACATTCGATGAAGGATGTACCCGCCCTGTTACCCGATGGACTTGAGATAGACGCTATTCTTTCGCGTGAAGATCCCCGCGATGCCTTCGTTTCCAATACCTATTCCAACATCGACGAGTTACCGCAAGGCGCTGTAGTGGGTACATCTAGCCTTAGACGACAATGCCAATTACTAAATCAGCGACCCGACATACAAATCAAATCACTGCGAGGTAATGTTAACACCCGCTTACAAAAGCTCGATGATGGTGATTACGATGCCATCATTCTTGCCGCTGCGGGGCTTATTCGACTAGGCTTCGAGTCACGCATCAAAACCTCAATTCCCGTCAACATTATGCTGGCGGCCATTGGCCAAGGCGCCATTGGCATCGAATGTCGCAAAGACGACCTTGCAACCAAAGCCCTAATAGCTTGCCTGAATGACCCAGAAACAGCCATTCGGGTACGCGCTGAGCGTGCAATGAACCTCACTCTTGAAGGCGGCTGCCAAGCGCCTATTGCGGGCCATGCCCAAATCAAAGATAAAACCTTACGCTTGCACGGCTTGGTGGCCGAACCTGATGGTAGTGTTATGATCACAGAACAGCTAGAAGGGCCTATTGAAGAGGCAGAAAAAATGGGCGTTACCGTTGCCAATCGCCTTTTAGCAGGCGGCGCCAAAGCGATCCTCGACAAGCTGTATAACCATGCCGACTAATGAAAATTACGTTTTAGTTACCCGGCCCTCGCATCAAGCCACCCACTTATGCTCGCTGTTAACTGCACATGGTTTCCAGCCAATCCGTTTCCCCACCATTGACATTCAAGCGGTTAGCGACACGTCTATTGCAAAGGGAGTCTTACTGCACAGCCACCAGTACGACTACCTTATTTTCGTTAGCGCCAACGCGGTTTCACTAGCAGATACTTTGCTTAAAAAGAAGTGGCCACTACAACAAGCTAATATTGTTGCAATTGGGCCTAAAACAGCCGACTTATTAACTAAGATCGGTATAAAACCCAGCATCATTTCAACAGCGCCTTTTAGCTCAGAAAATTTATTAGAGCAGCTTCCTAGTACTCTCGAACAAAAGAAGGGCCTCATCATTAAAGGTGAAGGCGGTCGAGCCTTATTAAGCGAACAGTTACAGCAGCGTGGCATGAAAGTCGACTGCATAGATGTCTACAAACGCGCGTTACCTAGCAAAAGTAACGACATAAATATTGAAAAAATTCAATACATCACGGTCACCAGCCAACTCGCTCTAGATAACTTATTCTCATTATTGCCGAAACAAACCCTCGAACTAAAAAAGCGCGCAACCTTCGTCGCCTTCAGTCAGCGAATAGCCCATTATGCAGAAAGCTTAGGCTGCCAACATATACTCACCAGTCAAGAAGCTAGTGATATGGGCGTGGTATCCACTATTGTTCATTCAACCAAACGATAGTAAATTTTAAGGCGAACCAACTGCATCAACGCTATACTAAGTCACCGTCCTAACTTTCTTTACACAAATTAGGCTCTTCGTTTTAAAGCAGCCTATTTAAAACATACGGATATATGTCATGCAAGACACAGCAAAGCAGGAAACGTCTAACAAAGATAAAACCACTTCAAAGCAGGTAGCTGAGAAACCTAAAAAGACGGTGGAAAAAGAATCCCCTGATAATAAAACGCCGAAAAAACCTGGTGCAGGTATCGCTTGGCTTGCCATTGTTTTAACGCTTTGTGCTATTGGCGCCGGATACTTTGCCTATCAACAGTTAGTGCTACAGCTCAACCAGTTAACCAATAGTTTCGAGTCTTTTCAGCAAAGTGCGTCTAGCATGTCAAACAAGCTCGACTCTCAAACGGCTCGTATTGACACCGACATTTCTAATGCCTCCAAACAATGGCACGAACGCCAACAATCCACTGATGAAAGCATCACTTTATTGCAAAAACAAGTGGGTAAGAACAAACGTCAATGGCTTATCGCAGAAGCAGAATATTTAGTGAGCGTCGCCAATACTCGCCTGCTTTTAGCTGGTGACCTCGACACCGCTATAGTGGCCTTGCAAACTGCCGACCAACGACTCAAAGAGAATGGCAACCCAATGACATTTGCAGTGCGCCAGCAACTTGCAAAAGAAATCAATATTCTAAAAAGCACCGAGTTACCCGATATTGTAGGCTTGTCATCACAAATTCTTGCCTTGGAAGACGCCGTTTCTAATATGGGTATTTCAGAACCCCACGCTGGAACGGCTCAAGCACCTGAAATAGGCAAAGGCGAGCCTTCGCCTATTCCAGAAAACATCCAAGAAACACTCAATGATGCTTGGGAAAATTTCAGTAAATTAGTGGTGGTACGTCGCAACGATAAACCAATAGCCGCTCTAATGACACCCGAACGCGTTGAACTCATTAGAAAAAATTTAGCCCTTAAGCTCGAATCGGCAAGGCTTGCGCTAATCAATCAAAATCAAGCGCTTTACACTGCGAGCATCGCTATTTCTAAAAAGTGGCTGGGTGATTACTTTGATACTAATAAAGCTGCTGTGAAGACAGCTATTGAGCAACTCGCCATCCTCGAAAACACCTCCATAAAATCCGAGCTGCCATCCATAGCGCTATCACTAAAAATGCTGCGTGAATTGCCGCTATTAGCACTTCCTGAAAACAATGAGCCTATAGCGGCTGCCAACATAGTTAACGACGCCAAAGCTGTACCAGAAGAAGCTCAGGCCGAACAGAGCCCCAATGAACCGCTCACACCACCAGAAAAGGCTTCTACTGAACAAACGCCCAAGGAGTCACTCGCACCGTCAAACAGTACCACCAACATTCCCGCTAACGAATCTGTTGATACTCAACTCTAGGGTACGACTATGAAACTAATACTCCTCCTCATACTCGCTCTCGTCATCGCCAGCGGCCTTGCTTACCAAGTTCATCAAGACCCTGGTTACGCGCTTTTAACCTACGGTCAGTTTTCTATTGAAACATCTTTAGCTGTACTGTCGTTCCTTACTCTGCTTAGCTTCTTCGGGTTTTACTTCATCCTTAGAACCATCTTACGAGTTAAGTCTACGCCTAAAACTATTGGCAAATGGAACGAAAAACGTAAACTAACAAGGTCAAAAAAAGAAATCAACAAAGGGCTTATTGACTCGGCTGAAGGCAATTGGCAACGTTCAGAAAAATTACTGGTCAAGCACGCCGCGCAAAGTGACACGCCTTTACTGAACTATCTCAGTGCTGCTCATGCGGCTCAATCACAAAGTGCTTACGACCGTCGGGATGACTACTTGTTAAAAGCAGGCGAAGCCTTACCCGATCAAATACACGCTATTCATCTAACACGTGCCAAATTACAACTAACAGCAGGCCAATTTGAACAGGCCCTTGCTACCTTGCTGCAACTTAAAACGGCAACCCCTAGTCATCCGGTTGTATTAACCTTACTAATGAAAACACATCAGCAATTAAACGAATGGGAAGCACTTTATAATTTATTGCCTGCCATAAAAAACAATCGAAAAATACCCCAAGAAGAGTGGCAAGCGATTGAAAAAAACACCTTAGTCCAACTGTTTAAATCCCCAAATAATGTCCATCAAAAAGACCTTAACACGGTATGGAAATCGCTCGATAGAAAGCAAAAATTAAACCCTGATTACCTCATACCCTACGTATCACAGCTTATTCACAAAGGTGAAAGCAAAGTCGCTGAAGAGTTACTAATAAAAGGGCTTAACGCGCAAGTAACTGAAGCCTTATTGAACCTTTATCTTCAACTAAATATTGCTCCCGACAAAAAACTGCAACAGCTAGACAAGTGCTTGCGCAAACAAGCAGCTAGTCCAGAACTGCTCAACACCCTTGCTCAACTTTGCTTAGAGCAAGAACAATGGGAGAAGGCAAAAACCTATTTAGACGACAGCATCGCACTACAGCCGACCAGCTTAGCCTACCTTTTATTGGGGCAGACCTATGAGCAGTTTGGCGAATCTACTGACACAGCAAATGCCTGTTACAAGACAGGGCTAGAGCTAAGTGTGAATAAAAAAGTCCTTAACGAAACACCTGTCGTAATGACTTAAGGCTAATCAAGCCCCAAGCTCGGCCATAATTCATCAATTTTTTGTTGGACAGATTCATCCATACTAATCGGCTTACCCCATTCTCGCGTGGTTTCCCCTGGCCATTTGTTGGTAGCATCCAAGCCCATTTTGGAACCTAACCCCGATACGGGAGAGGCAAAATCTAAGTAATCAATCGGCGTATTATCAATCAACGTGGTATCTCGAGAAGGATCTACTCGAGTCGTAATGGCCCAAATCACTGACTCCCAATCGCGTATATCCACATCATCATCCGTTACAACCACAAATTTTGTGTACATAAACTGCCTTAGATATGACCAAATACCAAACATAATACGTTTTGCATGCCCAGGATATTGCTTTTTGATACTAACAATGGCCATACGATAAGAACAACCTTCAGGTGGCAAATAGAAGTCTTGAATCTCAGGAAATTGTTTTTTTAGTATGGGCACAAACACCTCATTCAATGAGACACCCAAAATAGCAGGCTCATCAGGTGGCTTACCAGTATAGGTTGAATGGTAAATAGGCGACTTTCGATGCGTTATTCTTTCAATCGTAAAAACGGGAAAACTTTCAACTTCATTATAGTAGCCGGTATGATCGCCAAATGGCCCTTCGTCAGCCATTTCATCAGGATATATATAACCTTCCAATATAACCTCCGCGCTAGACGGGACTTTCAAATTATGCGTTATACAGCTAGACAGCTCTGTTTTAGAGCCACGCAACAAACCCGCAAAGGCGTACTCAGACAAAGGGTCTGGCACCGGCGTAACAGCCGCTAAAATAGTTGCCGGGTCGGCACCTAAAGCGACGGCTACTGGAAAAGGCTCACCAGGACGCTCTGCTTGCCATTGTTTAAAGTCTAACGCACCGCCTCGATGGGCCAACCAACGCATAATCACTTTATTGCGCGCAATAACTTGCAAACGATAAATTCCCAAATTCTGGCGCTTTTCAGTAGGCCCCTTAGTAATGACCAACGGCCAGGTAATCAGAGGGCCTGCATCGCCTGGCCAACAAGTTTGAATAGGGAAATCAGCTAAATTCACCGCATCCCCTTCAATGAGTATTTGCTGACACACGGGTTTTTTTATAACCTTCGGCGCCATATTGAGTACTTGCTTATAAACCGGCAATTTATCAAACGCATCTTTCATGCCTTCCGGTGGCTCAGGCTGTTTCAATGCGGCCAACACCTCACCTACATCAGCTAAAGCACTAACGCTATCTTGCCCCATACCTAAGGCAACACGCTTTGGCGTACCAAACAGATTAGCTAGCACGGGCATGTCGTGACCTTTGGGGTTTTCAAATAGAATGGCCGGACCTTTTTGCCGAATGACTCGATCACAAATCTCAGTCATTTCGAGATAAGGGTCCACTTCTTCCGTAATTCGCTTTAACTCGCCCAACGCTTCAAGTTTTAAGATAAAATCACGTAAATCTTTATAATCCATTTTTCTTTAAATCGTTATTTTTATGAGATTATAAAGTAACACCGATACAAAAACTAAGATATGAAATACGACATTACGCTGGACACAAAGGGGCTAAACTGCCCACTGCCGTTACTTAGGCTAAAACAACTTTTGCAAAAATCTAACCCTGACGAGGTTATAAAAATGATAGCAACCGATCCCGCTTCTCATCTAGATGTCGGTGTTTTTATAGATAAATCAAACCACGAAATGCTTCTGCATGAACGCCATGATGACGTTCAATATTTTTATATTAAAGTGTCAAATTAATGCCTTCATCCCTCAACAAAAAAAGGCGTTCATTTATTTGAACGCCTTTTTTTGTATACTAATTATTAACGACCCATATCGCAATTGAGATGCTGCCTTAAGAATTTCTTACGGCCCTTCAACATAAACCACAATATAAAAAGGGCAAGCCTGTCATTTTGCAACCTAAAGCATTTATAGTGTTACTTTCCCGGCATAAAAATTACTTTTAATTTTGTCGGAAATCATCCGTTGAAAATTTTAAATTACTTGCCTGATTGTTAATTTTTTAAAACCTCTACAGACAAGAAAACCCCATATGCGTATCCTCTAAACCCTAAAGCCCCCATGTCTTTTCAATTGGCGGGCATCTTGAACTCGCATACCAACGAGCACCCCACCTACCAGAGCGATCATCAGAGCGACACAAATAGCAGCCCAACTGGATAGTATGCCGCGTTCTCCCTCTCCGCCTTTTGCTTGCATAGAAAATTCTGCTGCGTCGTACTGGTTAAGCAATCGCTCTAAATGTTGAATTTTATCGTAAGCGTTTGCCAACTCCGCCTGCTGCGCTTTTTCTGCTGGCTGTTGCCTTTCATGCTCTACCGTGCTGACTGGCTCTGATAGTTGCCTCAAACTAGCCAACGCTTCTTCAGCAATATCCAGCTTTGCCTGAAGCTGCCGATATCTACTTTGCAACGCGAGCAACCTTACTTTTGCAGGCTTATCCGCTGACAAAAAGCGTTTCTCAACCCAGCCCGTTTTACCATCCACCAATTGCACCTTTACAAAACCTGCCTGCTCACCTATTAACTCGATTGGTGTACCACTTGGGAGCAATTGCACAGGTTGCTCGGCGCTTGTTGGTTTAGCATACATGCCCGCCAATAATTTATCTGTTATATGCGCGGCCTGTACCCATGTCGGTAAAAGAAGCAGTAATAAGAAAATCCGTTTCAACATTTTATGCGGCTATGCCCGAGTGTTTAAGCAGGGCGTCTATTGTCGGTTTTCTACCTCTAAACGCTGTAAATAACTCAAGCGCATCATCACTGCCCCCTTTTTCTAAAATATTATGCAAGAAAGAACGGCCCGTTTGCTCATCAAACACCCCTTTTTCTTCAAATAACGAAAAGGCATCGCTCGATAAAACTTCCGCCCACTTATAGCTGTAATACCCTGCCGCATAACCACCTGCAAAAATATGTGAAAAGCCATTCGGAAAACGATTAAATTCGGGGGTTTTAACCACACTAACCAATGCCCTTACTTCGGCTAAAATATCATAAATTTGCGTACTGTTTGTTTTGTCATATTCCAAATGCACCCGGAAGTCAAAAATCGAGAATTCAATTTGTCTCACCATCTGCATGCCAGATTGAAAATTCTTCGCCGCTAACATTTTTTCAAATATATCGCTGGGTAATAGCTCGCCTGTTTTATAGTGACCAGAAATCAACGCCATCACATCCGCTTGCCAGCACCAATTTTCCATAAATTGACTAGGCAGCTCTACAGCATCCCATTCCACGCCATTAATACCCGACACACTCAAATAATCCACCTTAGTTAACATATGATGCAAACCGTGACCAAACTCATGAAATAACGTTTCCACCTCACCATGCGTTAGCAGCGATGGATCATCTCCAATAGGTGGCGTAAAGTTACACGTTAAGTATGCGACGGGTATCTGTACGCCTTCTTCTTTCTTAAACCGTGCGACACACTCATCCATCCATGCGCCACCTCGTTTATGTGGCCGAGCAAATAGGTCGATAAAAAAACCGCCTCTCAGCACGCCACTTTCATCCGTAATCGTAAAAAACTGAACGTCTTTATGCCATGTGTCTACGCCTTTTACTTCTGAAATGTTAAGGCCGTACAGTTTTTCCACTACGGCAAACATACCTCTCAGTACACGATTCACTGGGAAATAAGGCTTTACTTCTTCTTGAGAAAATTGATAACGCTCTTCGCGTAGTTTTTCTGAATAATAAGCCGTATCCCAGGACTCAAGATCTCCTTTGTGTCCTTGCTCAAGGGCAAACTCACCTAGGGCTGCAAAATCTTTTTTCGCCATCTGCAAAGAACGATCTGCTAATTGATTTAAAAATTCTAAAACATCTTTTGGCTGTTCTGCCATTTTGGTCGCTAAGGACAAATGAGCATAGCTTTCAAAACCTAATAGCTGCGCCTTTTCCTGTCTCAAGCCAACAATATCATTCATTATTTGCGTGTTATCCCAACTCTGCTCACCGCTGCTTTGATCTGATGCTCTGGTAACAAACGCATGATGGATTTCATAACGTAAATCACGGTTATCTGCGTATGTCATTATCGCCATGTAGCAGGGGAACTCTAAAGTGAGCATCCAACCCTCTTTTTCTTTTTGCTGAGCAGTTTGGCGTAATAAGTCCATCGCAGACTCTGGCAAGCCAGACAGTTCACTCTTATCTAAAACTAGCTTGCTCCATGCGTTAGTCGCATCCATCAAATTTTCTTCAAACTGATTAGTTAATGACGACAAGTTTTGTGATATTTCCATATAACGCTGTTTTTTCTCCTCTGATAGCGCCACACCGGATAATTCAAAATCACGCAACGCATTATCAATTATTTTCTGCTGCGACGTTTCTAACTGTGTGAATTCTGGGCTCTCTTTAATAGATCGATACGCTAAATAAAGTGTTTTATTTTGACCCATTGCCGTTGAGTACTCACTCAATTTTGGTAAACAATTTGAATACGCCGTCCGCCACTCATCGTTATTCATCACTGAATTCAAATGACTAATAGGCGACCAAACACGACTTAAATGATCATCCATTAACTCAATTGGATGCACTAAGTTTTCCCAACTGTATGAGGACTGCGCTTCGAGCAGAGCATCAATTTTTTTGGTGTTTTTTTCTAAAATTTCATTAATAGTCGGCTCAATATCCGATACCTTGATATCAGCGAAGTGAGGTAACTTGAGTTTTTCTAATAGGGGATTTGTCATGTTTTTATACGTTTGAAAAGTAACGTATCTTCGCACGCTTCTTTAATGCTTCCAAGCTTCAAAAGCACTCAATAAAGCAGACTAAATAGGCCGCGACAATTTGCCACATTCTAAAGTCAAGAAGCAGTCTATAAAATTCGTCGATTAACTCATCAATTGGAAATAATAATGCGAATAACTAAACCCCTTATTGTCACGCTTAGTATTTTACATGGCACCGCAGCCCTATCTGATGAAACAATACCCACATTAACTGTTTCAAGCGACCTACTTTTTCGCGATACCAGCATTGTTAGCCCTACATCAAAAATCACCGCCGAACAGGCAAGAGGCATCAATGTAACGACAACTGAAGACATTGTTTCTCACGAGCCAAACCTCATCATTCGTAAGCGTTATATCGGCGACTCAAATGGCACTATCGGTATTCGCGGATCAAACATGTTTCAAACAACTAGAACAATGGTAACTGCCGATGGCCTACCGCTACATTACTTTTTACAAACCAGTTATTCCGGCTCACCACGCTGGTCATTGGTTGGATCAGATGAAGTTGAAAGTGCGGAGGTTATTTATGGGCCTTACTCTGCCGAATATGGCGGCAATTCAATGGGTGGCGTTGTTAAGCTTAAAACACGCGACCCCCAAAAACGTCGCATTGTTTTACAAGGAACTTTATTCAGTCAAGATTACGATACGTTAGACACCAATGAATACTTCAATGGTGGTAAGGGCTTTGCGTCTTTTGAGGATAAATTTGGCAATTTAGGCCTTTATCTCTCTTATAGCCACTTAGAGAATGACAGTCAGCCTCAAACACAGTTTGCCGCTAGCGAATCAGGCGCAGGCGGAACAGTAGTCAGCGGGGCAACGCCTGGCACTGAGGAGCATGGTAATCCAGTCACTTACTATGGCGATTCTGGCCCGGATCATGTCACCACCGACTTATTTAAAATTAAAGCCAACTACGATATTGGCGACTATCAAATTCGTGGTAGCGTCGCTTATGAAGATAGAAAGAGAGAACAAGATGAGGTCAATAATTTTCTCACTGACGCATCTGGAAACTCCGTTTATGACAACAATGTCACGACACTTAGTGGAACAAATTTTACGACCAGCAGCTACGGCGCTAGCGTATTCCAAGAACGCACTCATGACCGCGAAAGCTTACTCCTAGGGCTGGGGTTAACAGGGCCGTTAGGTGACGATAGCGATTGGATTTTTGATATTTATGCTACGAGCTTCGATATTCTAAAAGACGAAGAAGAACGCACCGGTCGCAACCCTGAAGATCCAACGTTTGTCGCAGCAAATACCGCCTTTGGTGGCCGGTTAACAGAATATGACGACACCGGATGGAAAACTCTCGATGCAAAAATTGGCACCGAGACGTTAAGAGGCGATGAAAATCAACGTCTATCCCTCGGTTACAATTACAGTCAATATGAACTAGAAATCGAGCCTTTTCGGTATGACGCCATCAATAATATAAAAGGCACTACCCGTGGCGCAAGCGGTGGTGAAACATTCACACACTCTATTTTTGCACAATGGGGCTGGTTGTTTGACCCAAAGTGGGACCTTTCTTTAGGTCTTCGCTATGACGATTGGCGCGGAGAAAATGGCTTCTTTGATGATAATGCTGACGGCTTTTTAACCGGCTCAGAAAAGCACGATGACCGCCATGAAAGTGGCTTCTCGCCTAAATTTTCATTGGCTCACTTCATGACCGATAAAACGACGATTCGATACTCTGCAGCACGCGCTTTACGGTTCCCAGTTACCGAAGAGCTGTATCAAAATGTTAACGAAGCGTTACAAGTCTCTGTTGCCGATGCTAATCTCGAACCCGAAGACGGTATTTTCCAAAACTTAATGATCGAGCACCAAATCAAAGATGGCTTTGTACGCTTCAATCTGTTTTATGAAGATGTTGATGACGTAATTTTTAGTCAAAATGTCACCGTAAACGGCGGAACACTTCGAACTTTTCTACCGGTTGATACCGTTAAAACCAAAGGTGCAGAATTCGTCTATAACCAAAACAGGCTCATGGGCACTCAGCTAAATACACGTTTTAACGTCAGTTACACGGACGCTGAAATCAGCAAAAATAAATTAGACACCTCGTTAGAAGGAAACTCCTTCCCTCGCTTACCCAATTGGCGCGCTAACTTGTTAGCCGACTACCCATTGGCTAAGAATCTTGAAGCGCATGGCGGTATACGCTATGCCAGCAATAGCTATGGCGATTTAGATAACAGTGATGACGAAGAACAAGTCTTCGGAGCACAAGATGAATATATCTTCGTCAACGCGAAAATGAATTGGCAAGCTACTAAAACAACTCAGTTTAGCCTAGGGGTTGATAATATATTTAATGAAGAAGCTTACGTTCATCACCCTTGGCCATCACGAACTTTCTTCTTAGAGGCGAAACTTGTTCTTGAATAACGCGAATATGCAAATAGTTAAACCACAAGCACTAAAGGCGTTAATACTGTTCCTAGTGCTTTGCTTTTTCCTCACACCGAGTTACGCCAACTGCGAACAAGAACAAATTTCTGTCCATTGCGGCAAAACACCTACCTCAATTTTTGATCACCAAGGTCGGCTTTGGACGACCTTCACTCAAAACAACTTTGTTTACGTTTCACATTCTGATGATAACGGTCAGCGATATTCCTCGCCCATAAAAGTCAACCAAGCCCCCCAGTCGATATACAGCAACGGTGAAAACAGGCCCAAAATACAACTCGATAACGACAACAATATTTTTGTTAGCTGGACTGAAAAAACGCCCGGCCGTTTTACCGGCGATATTCGCTTTTCCCGATCCATCGATGGTGGCCATCACTTTGAGCCGATCAAGACTATCAATGATGATGGATTACCCATTGGGCATCGATTTGATGCTCTGACGGTCACGCCCTCAGGCCTTGTATATATCGCGTGGTTAGATAAGCGGGATAGCGCTGCTGCGAAAAAAATCGGACAAGATTATGCAGGCATCTCTCTGTATTATTCGGTATCAACTGACCACGGCACTACCTTCTCAACCAACATAAAAGCCGCTGAACACACCTGTGAGTGTTGCCGCATAGCTATTGAAAATAATGGTGACCAGAATGCGACGGTCATGTGGCGACATATTTTTTCAGGTGGGATCCGCGACCACGCCATTGCAACTCTTACACCCACCAGAGCATCTAATATTAACAGAGCAACTGTAGACGAATGGAAAACAGATGCCTGCCCACACCATGGGCCTGATATAGACAACTCCTCTCATGGCCTCACTCACCTAGCATGGTTCAGCAATGGAGCGTTACACAAGGGAATTTACTACGGCACTTTCCAAAACAACTCAAACACCACAACAAACATCATTGAAGTGGATACTTCCCCACAAGCCAGCCACCCTCAGGTTAAACAATTTAATAACATCGTTTGGTTAGCTTGGAAAACTTTTGAAGACAATCAGTCACGTATAAAAATACGCCAATCTCTCGATAAAGGTATCCATTGGTCAAAACCAACCATCGTTGCATCAACCTCAGGCAACTCAGACCACCCCTTCTTAATAAATAATGCTAATAATATTTTTCTCGCATGGCAAACATCAGATGAAGGTTTACGCTTGATACCACTTGACGAACCGAGCCCAAAACAGTGATAAATAAACTCCTTTTATGCAGCTTATTTCTCTGTCAAATAAGCCTAGCTGATACGTTAACGTTAAAACAGTGGGATTCTAATAGCCTTCGACAACTGTCGATGCATTATCACCAACAGCCTTTTTTATTGGTATTTTGGTCTCTCGATTGCCCTGCGTGTTACAAAGAATTCGACACGCTTAGTCGTTGGAAAAGAGGCTACCCTGGTAGCCACCTCATCATTGTTTCTACAGACTCTTTAGCGATGGCAAGTGAAGTACAAGATGTTTTAATTGAATATCAATTAAACCAGTCTGACACATGGATTTTTGCTAATGAACCAACTGCCAAAATTAGAAACAGCATTGACTCAAAATGGTTTGGAGAATTGCCACGCAGTTATTTCTTTGATGCCCAACACCAACCTCATTCACATAGTGGCACTCTAACAACCGATCAATTGAACAACTGGCAGACATTTATTACAACAAAGGAAACCGTTACCACACACGAATATTAACCATCCATACTGCTAACGCACCTAATACAAAAAATAGAAACAGCGCTCCCCAAGACTTATATTGAAAGCTTGCTATAAGTTTTGTTTCATCTTTTGTTGAAATTAAAAAAGGTTTTCGACTACTCGTTGGTTTTTCTATCAGGTGATCTATGTGCTTTTCACCCGGTCTTTCAGGTTTTTGTGTTAATTGTTTTTTCGCAATTAATACCGCCTTCTCCCATTCAACCTCATCTATATAGCCATCTCTATTTTTATCAAATCGATTCAAAAGCACATCTGGATTGCTTTTCCATGTTCTTAAAATTACGGCTAATGCTTCATCTTGCGAAGGTAATTGGGTTTCCCTAAAAGACCTAAAATCCCCTAGTACATACAAGCCATCATTTTCATGGATACGCTTTTCGCTATAACGGTAACGTTTACCCATTGCAAATACCCCTGAGCTAAACCCTCTCGGGCCTGCGCTCGGATAAGGTGTACTGCCATACCAAGTATCAGACACTGAGTAAATAACCTCCGCATCATCTGGATTAACCATTGCCTTACCGGTTCGACCGTGTAACGCGAAAATGCCGTCGCTTACCCCTGATTCATACAAGCACCAAGACGTACGACTACGGCCACGCACATAATGTGATTGCTTTTCTTCCACTTTATATTGATACCAAACGCACTCATGCTTTGTTAGCGGCGCAATAATCGGCTCACCAGGCAACATCTTTGCCACCCCACTAAATTCGTTATACCCTTGTGACGCGGAACGAATTAAAGCCGTTGGCGTATCTTGCATAATACGATAACGCCATAAATACCGAAAATAGAAATAAAGACTTACGAGCGACGCTATACAAGCAGCAATAAAATATAACCAGAACTCGTCCTCGGGTAAACGCGTAATGGCCTGCGCCACATCATTCATCATTCAAATAATTTTTTAACACTAACGTCTACAATTTCCGACTCTTCAAATTCCAACAAATCAAATGACTTAAAGCTAAAAAACTTGGCAATTAAAAGATCTGGGAATTGCTCAATGCGTACGTTATTTAGGTTCACGCTTTCATTATAAAATTCGCGTCTATCCGCAATATTATTTTCAAGCTGACTGATTCTGTTTTGTAACTCTTGGAATGAGTCGTTCGCTTTTAAATCAGGGTAGGCTTCAGCGACGGCAAACAAATTCATCAAGCCTTGACGCATTTTTGTTTCTGCTTGCCCCAATGCCGCCACATCGGACTTTCCTAACGCGCTAGACACCCCTGAGCGCGCCTGCATCACTTTTTCAAACGTTTCCTGCTCGTGTTTCATATACTGCTTACACGTTTCAACCAACTTTGGCAGCTCGTCATGGCGCTGTTTCAGTAATACGTCAATATTTGACCACGCTTTAGACACACTATGTTTCAAGCTTACTAAGCTGTTATAGAGCGCCACACCATAGCCCACTAAAACGACAATCACAGCAAGGGTAATAAATCCTGATACACTCATGTTTTCTCCATTTAAAAAATTTCACTTAAAGTATAGAACAGGAACTCACGTATGCACGTTAAATCTTTTGATACTAAAACACCTTCTATTCATGAATCAGCCTATATACACGACACCGCCGTTGTTATTGGTGACGTTGAACTAGGAGAAGATGTGTCCATTTGGCCATTAGCCGTTGTTCGCGGAGACATTCATCAGATTAAAATTGGCGCCCGCTCGAATGTGCAAGATGGTAGCGTGTTACATGTCACTCACGCTAGCGACTTCAACCCTGGAGGCTACCCTCTCACCATTGGAACCGATGTGACCGTTGGCCATAACGTGACCTTACATGGCTGTACGATTGGTAATCATTGCTTGATTGGCATGGGTGCTATTGTTATGGATGGCGCTATTGTGAATGACAAAGTCATGATCGGCGCAGGAAGCTTAGTTCCACCAGGCAAAGAATTAGAAAGCGGCTATTTGTACGTTGGTTCCCCAGTTAAAAAAGCACGCGAAATTAATGATAAGGAAGCAAAATTCCTAAGCTATTCGCCACAGAACTATGTTCGGTTGAAAAACAAATATATCACCGAGACAACCTAATTACTTAATTCCAACTAGACTGTAAAGCATCTTTTAAGTTATTCACCCAGCGTTTATATGCCCAAATTTTCTTTTGCCCGACAACCCATACTCAATAGCTCTTTAGAACTCTACGCATACGAATTTTTATATCGCCCCATTCAAGATGAAGCACCGCAGTCACACTCTATTACAGCGGAGGTAATCGCCTCTTCTGCTTTAGACTTAGGTTTAAAAAAAGCTGCCAACAACCACTTCATTTTTCTAAATATGTCGTATGACGATTTATTTAGCCCACTCATTGAAGCGCTACCCTCTGAGCAAGTTATATTAGAATTACTTGAAGACATTCAACCTGACTCTAAGCTTGTCAAAAGGGCTCAAGAACTTTCAGCTAAAGGATTTTCTTTCGCTCTTGATGACTTCGTTTATACACCAGACTGGGACCCTCTTATAGCATTAGCCTCGATTATAAAGTTTGACTTAACCGTCACTTCAATCGATGTAAACAAGGCATTAATCGAAAAGCTTCAGCCATACCCTATTCAGTTTTTAGCAGAAAAAGTTGAGACCCTCGACGAATTCAAGGCCTATAAGGACATTGGCTGCGAGCTATTTCAAGGTTATTTCTTTTGTAAACCAGAGTTAGTACAAGGAAAAGCTGTCAGCGCCAGCACATTAGCCATCACCAAACTCCTCGCTGATATTAACCGAACTGACATTTCAATCACCGAGCTTGAAAGTACGGTCGAAAGGGACCCAAACCTCACTCACATGCTTTTAAAGTATTTAAACTCTGCCAATTTTTCATTCAAAAACCCTATTGAGCGAATTAAACAGGCGATTGTTATTCTAGGTATCAATGAAACAAAAAAATGGGTTACGTTAATCAGCTTACGTAGCATTCCTTCTAAACCCTTAGAGCTTATAAAGCATGCCTTAGTGCGCGCCAAATTGGCAGAATTAATTGCATTAGAAAACACTGAGAAAAACCCGAACAGCTTTTTCCTAATGGGGCTTCTTTCCACAATAGATGCTTTATTAGATATCACGATGAAAGAGGCTCTAAAACTAATGCCATTGAAAGATGAGATTCTAGAAGCACTATTGGAACAAAAAGGTGAGATGGGCCGCGTATTAAGCATCATCATTGACCACGAACAACAACTTAATTGGCCTATTGATCAGGATTATTCAACCCAATATATAGATGCTTGCCAGTGGGCTGACGACGTTACTTCATCGATTTAAACACGTAAAGTAAGCAACATTTTTGAGTTTATTTTAACCCCTCTAAGACTTGGGCTGTATCGGGCATCACGCCACGCCAAAGTTTAAACGCATGTGCCGCTTGTTCTACTAACATGCCTCGACCATCAACGGACAAACGGGCGCCTTCACGCAAACCCCAACGTACAAATGCTGTTGGTTGTTCACTATACGCCAAGTCATAACAAACCCCATTAGGCGACAATAATCCCTCCCTTATAGCAGGCAAAGAGTCGTTTAAACTGGCAGACGTGGCATTAATAATTAAATCAAATTGCTCGCCCACTAATTTTTCATAACTTGTTGGGGTAATTCGCCCTACCGAGGCAAACAACGCCTTCATCGCCTCAGCTTTCGATACTGTTCTGTTTGCCAAATAAAGCACAGATGGTTTCGCATCCAATAACGGACCGAGAATTCCTCTCGCTGCACCCCCGGCGCCCAACACCAATACCCTTTTACCTGCCAGCGATAAACCAAGGTTAGCGCATAAATCCGTTAACAAACCAAGCCCGTCGGTGTTATCACCCAACAATGTTCCGTCATCCATCAATTTGACGGTATTAACCGCGCCACTAAATTGAGCCCGTTCTGTTAACTGGTCCACTTTCTCATACGCCAGTTCTTTCAATGGAACCGTACAATTCACCCCTTTACCGCCCGATTGAAAAAAATCATCCATTGTTGCACTGAACACCCCAGGCTTTACTTCTATTGCCTCATAACTCAGTGTTTGCTTAGTCTGGGCTGCAAACTGTTGATGTATTATCGGTGACTTGCTATGCCCAATGGGATAGCCAAAAACGGCATATCGATCCATCGTTATCTAGCCTCTTGAAGCCAGCACGCCACATCTTTTGCAAAGTATGTCAGCACACCATCAGCTCCCGCCCGCTTAAATGCCAATAGCGACTCAAGTACCGTCGTTTTTTCATCTAACCAGCCATTTTGCGACGCCGCTTTTAGCATCGCGTACTCGCCACTCACTTGGTACGCAAACACGGGGATTTGAAACTCATCACTCACCCGTCTAACAATATCCAAATACGGCATACCCGGTTTCACCATCACCATATCCGCACCTTCTTCAATATCTAAACCTACTTCTACTAATGCCTCATCGGTATTCGCACAGTCCATTTGGTAACTGTATTTGTTTCCTGCGCCTAACTGAGCCGCAGATCCCACTGCATCCCTAAAGGGGCCATAAAAGCTGGATGCATATTTCGCTGAATAGGCCAGAATTTTAGTATTCGTATAACCAGCCACCTCTAACGCCTCTCGGATTGCTCCTATACGACCATCCATCATGTCCGATGGCGCAACGATATCCGCCCCAGCTTCAGCATGGGATAACGCCTGCTTCACCAGCACATCCACTGTCTCATCGTTTAAAACATAACCATTATCATCAATCAGCCCATCTTGCCCGTGCGTTGTAAAGGGGTCTAACGCCACATCAGTAATAACCCCTAGTTCAGGCAATGCTATTTTTAGCGCACGAACCGCTCTTTGCGCTAACCCTTGCGCGTTCCAAGCTTCCTCTGCTAATTCAGTTTTTGCGCTAGTTGACGTCACAGGGAAAAGCGCAAGCGCAGGTATACCCAGATCATAAATTTCTTTTGCTTCTTTCAGTAGCAGATCAATACTCAAACGCTCAACACCCGGCATTGAATCAATACGTTGACGCTGGTTCTCTCCATCAATAACAAAAACGGGGTAAATCAGATCGTCGATCGTTAGCCTCGTCTCGCGCATTAAGCGACGGCTGAAATCATTTGAACGCATACGACGTTGCCTCGTGGTAAGTATTGCATTTGTTTTATCAACCTTCATTTTATCTACCATTCCAAGCTATAATTATCTGTTCGTATTTTAACGATTAAGTGAATCGTTTACCCTAGAAATATTAATTTTAACCACTATACTTGCTCAATGATGCACCTAAGGCGCTTATATTAAACAGCTATGAAACTTTTATTAAGCATTTTGCTCTTATGCTTTTCAACACTGTCTATTTGGGCATATAGTGACCGTGTTTACGAAATAACTGGCGATATGACATTAGATGACGCTTTCAATTCAGTTTACCAAGAACTTGAACAGCGTAATTTTTATATTGTTTTTAAAGCTAATAATTGGTGAAAACATTTCCCGCTTCAAAGAAAAGTGGGTCGATGATTATAATCAAAACAAGCTAGGCGGCATCCGCAGCATGGTTTTTTGCAACGGTTGGTACGCTAACAAAGTGAACAATAAAGACCCATCAATGCTCGCATTGTGCCCAATGCGATTAACAGTCATTGAGCATGCAGGTGAAACACATATATTGTTTGTTAAACCTAGTTTTATTGGACAAAGCAGCCCCGCTTTACTTATATTACAAGAAATAGAAAGCGTCGTTATCGAAGCAATCGATGCTGCAATGGAATGACCTAATACAAGGTCTATATAATTAGTATCTACAAAAATAAAAAGGCATAAATAATGAACAAATTAAAAGGATTTTCAAGTATTGGGCTCTTAGTGTTTCTAATGGGCTTCGCATCATTTTCAAACGCAAATGATATAAATGGGCCGCAACAAGTCATTCAAGATACGTCTGACCTTCTCTACGAGATCCTAAAAAATAACAAAGAGAAGCTTAATGATCGTGACTATATTTTTCAGCTCGTTAACGAAGTTCTTGAACCTCGCGTTGATTTAGACAAAATTTCTAAACTTGTTTTAGGCAAATACTGGCGTAAAGCAAGCGACGAACAAAAAACTCAGTTTCAAAAAGAGTTCAAAGGCTTGTTAGTAAACACCTATGCAACCGCTTTTAACGAATTTGAAGAATGGACGATACATTTTTTACCTATGACACTTGACCCGACAAAAACAAGAGTCTCCGTTAAAACAGAAGTTATTCAAGCCTCTCGTCCTCCTGTTGCTGTTAACTACCGCATGGCCGTCAATAAAGCAGGCGAGTGGAAAGCCTATGATGTCATCATCGAGGGTATTAGCATGGTCACAAATTACAAAGCTAGCTTTGCTAAAACCATCAAAAAAGCAGGCGGTCTTGATGAAGTGATTCAGCAATTAGCCGAAAAAAACAGGCAGTCAGAGGAGGCTTCTAGCCAACTGGCTCTTGATGAAGCCAGTAATGAATCTTAAAACGTCAGACTAATCTAACCACTCTGTAGGCTGTAAAAAAACATCGTATAATTCACTTTCGGCGGAGCCCGGCTCTGGGCTCCAGTCATAACGCCAACTGACCATCGGTGGCAGCGACATTAGAATAGATTCTGTTCGTCCGCCTGTTTGTAAGCCAAAGAGCGTTCCTCTGTCATAAACCAAGTTAAATTCAACGTAACGGCCCCGTCTATATAACTGAAAATCCTTCTCTCTGTCTGTGTATGGGCTTTTTTTACGGCGTTCAACAATTGGAGCATAAGCAGGAATATAATGATCGCCCACGCTTTGCATTAGCTCAAAACAATGCTCAAAGCCTCCTTCATTCAAATCATCAAAGAACAGGCCACCAATGCCACGAGGCTCATTTCGGTGTTTTAAAAAGAAATACTCATCGCACCACTTTTTATACTCTGGATAAACTGATTCACCAAATGGCTGACAAGCCTTACGCGCTTGTTGATGCCAGTGTATCGCGTCTTCTTTAAAGCCATAATAAGGCGTTAAATCAAACCCGCCACCAAACCACCAAATCGGCTCCTCTCCTTCTTTTTCTGCAATAAAAAACCGTACATTTGCATGTGATGTCGGCACATAGGGGTTACGTGGGTGAATAACCAATGAAACGCCCATTGCTTCAAAGTTACGCCCTGCTAAGTTAGGTCGGTGTTGCGTCGCTGAAGCTGGCATGGAACTCCCCCGTACATGCGAAAAACTCACCCCTGCTTGCTCAAACACCTTGCCGTTTTCAAGTACTCTTGTACGACCACCACCGGTGTTACTTCCTCTATCCCACAGGTCTTCTCTAAAAGACCCATCTTCTTCGAGTCCTTCAATACTCGCGCAGATTTTATCTTGCAAAGCTAATAAGTACTCCTTAACGTGCTGGACATTTGGTGCTGACATCAATGAAATCTCTTTATTTAACGTAGTTGCTTATTCAAAAACGGGTCAATTATTCGGCTAGGTTTTTTAGCGCCCCCAACATTCCCGCCCAGCGTATAAACACCTTTAACAGAAAATTTTAAACGCGTTTCATGCGCCGTTCTCATCGGTGCACAACCAGACATATTGGCACTCGTTGAAACAATAGGCATGCCTGCTAGCTCACATAACTCTTTGGCTAAAATATGTTGAGTTAACCGAATTGCAATCGTTTTATTTCCACCTGTCAGCCATTTTGGCACCCACTTTTTTACCGGCAGCAACCAAGTCGTTGGTTCTTGAACTTGAGCATGAAGGGTTGAAATAATAGCCTCAGGCAAAGGCTTAATATAAGGTGTTATTTGTGAAAAGTCTGACGCAATAAGAATAAGCCCTTTACTCTTTGACCTTCCTTTTAACGCAAGTAATTTAAAGACAGCATCACTGTTCAAAGGGTCACAGCCTAGCCCAAACACCGCTTCTGTTGGATACGCGACCACTTCACCTTCGTGAAGCTGCTCAATAAAATGTCTTTTCTGCCAATTCGATGGCATCAAACGCTACCCTTGCTGGAGAGACGCTTGAAGCTCTTCGTTTTTCTTAATGACAGCCTCACCTGCTGCTTTTCTGTCGGCTCGTACACGCTGCGCAATATCAGTATCAACCAGCGCTAAAATTTGTGCGGCAAGGTACGCCGCATTTTTTGCGCCTGGCTTACCAATCGCAACACTAGCTACAGGAACACCTCCGGGCATTTGCACGGTAGATAACAACGCATCCGCTCCCTGTAATGAGCCTGCATCTAACGGCACACCAATAACCGGCTTAACTGTATTAGCAGCAACAGCACCGGCTAAATGAGCAGCCAAACCTGCAGCAGCAATAAAGACCGCACAACCTCTCGCATCGGCATCCGTCACGTAAGCATGTGTTTCTGCTGGCGTTCTATGTGCCGAGGTTATTCTTACTTCATAGGGGATAGCCAAACTCTTTAAAACGTCTAGCGTGTTTTGCATCACAGGGAAGTCAGAGTCCGACCCCATTAAAACGGCAACAAATAATTTTTTATTTTGCATGATAATCTCTCATTTATTCTGGTTTAGTTATTTCTTCACAAGGTGTCACATAGGAACAATCTTGCTGTGGGCATACTTTCTCAGTACCCCGTCGTTTAGTGGTTTTAATTGTTAAAATAGGCCACTGGCAATTTGGGCATGACTCATTAATGGGCTCATTCCACAGCGCATATTTACATTTAGGGTAGTTAGAGCAGGAATAAAATATCTTTCCTTTTCTAGATTTGCGTTCAAGGATAGTGCCTTTTTTACAATCTGGACAAACTACATTGGTGTCTTTTGGTTTTTCTAACGGTTCCATATGCTTGCAATCAGGATAGGCGCTACAACCGATGAATTTACCATAACGCCCCGTACGAATAATTAAATTCGACTCGCACTTAGGGCAGCTTCTTCCTTCTACGACTTCTGGTTCTGCTGAAGCTGAATCGTCATTAAGGTTCCGCGTATAGCTACATTCAGGGTAATCCGTACAACCAATAAATCGACCGTTTTTACCTAAACGGATAGATAACTGTTTGCCGCACTCTGGGCATTGTTCATCCATCGACTCTTGCGTAACATCACTGCGCTGAACGCTTACCTCTTTATCGTCAATCAAGGCTTTAAAGGGCTGCCAAAAAGTCTTCATTAACGGCAACCATTTCGTTTCACCTCTTGAAACAGCATCTAAGCCATCTTCTAATTTAGCGGTAAAATCATAATCAACATAGTTAGTAAAATGCTGCGTTAAAAATTTATTAACGATACGACCAACGTCAGTAGGATAAAAACGCTTACTTTCCAGTTCAACATAGTCACGATTTTGCAGGGTCGAAATAATTGATGCATACGTCGACGGGCGACCAATTCCATGCTCTTCAAGTGACTTAACTAAACTCGCTTCGCCATAACGCGGTGGCGGTTCGGTAAAATGTTGATTAGTCATAATGTCTAACAAATCAATCAGTTTGCCCTCTTCCAAAGGCGGCAACATCTTTTCCTTGTTATCATCATCTTCTTTACTGTCATCCTTGCCTTCAAGATACACAGACATGAAGCCTGGCTTGCTCACCGTTGAGCCCGTTGCACGAAAAACATAGCCTTTACCGCAAGTGAGGTCTGCACTAACCCCATCAATAAGCGCGTGAACCATTTGGCTAGCAACCACCCTTTTCCAGATCAATAAATAAAGTTTATATTGATCATTCGACAAAGAGCCTCTAATTTCTTCAGGTACTCTTTCTGCTGAACTTGGGCGAATAGCCTCATGTGCCTCTTGAGCATTTTTGGATTTCGTTTTGTAAACCGGTGCTTCTTTAGGTAAGTTCTCTTTACCATAACGCGATTGAATCAGCTGACGAATCTCGTCAACCGCCTCACCAGCCAAGTTCACCGAGTCTGTTCTCATATAGGTTATCAAACCAACTGACTCAGACCCAATCGTCACCCCTTCATACAGTTGCTGGGCTATTTGCATCGTCTTTTTGGTTGTAAAGCCTAGCTTCCTAGCGGCTTCTTGCTGAAGCGTTGAGGTTGTAAATGGAGCTGCTGGGTTACGTTTTCGCTGTTTTTTTTGTAGCTTTTTAACCAACAATTTATTGGCTGCAACAGCAACAATATCGTCTTTTATTTTATTCGCGTTTTCTGAATTTTCAACGCTAAACTGCGTTAGTTTTTCGCCATCAACGTGTGTTAACTTTGCTTTGAATGATTGCTTAGCCACTTCGGTCGCCGCTTCAATACTCCAATATTCACGACTATTGAAGGCTTCTATTTCTAATTCACGCTCAACAATAAGCCTTAATGCAGGGCTTTGAACACGTCCTGCAGATAAACCACGCCTGATTTTCTTCCATAACAAAGGCGACAAATTAAAACCAACCAAATAATCTAGCGCACGCCTCGCTTGCTGGGCATCCACCATATCCATTGATAACTCACGTGGCTCTTTTATCGCTTTTTGAATCGATTTCTTAGTGATCTCGTGAAAAACAACCCGATGAACGGGCTTACCTTTCAGTAAATTTTTCTCTCTTAATAACTCGGAAACATGCCAAGAAATAGCTTCACCCTCTCTATCCGGATCGGTTGCGAGATAAAGCTCATCGGCTTTTTTCATTGCCTTTGTAATGGCTTGCACATGGCGCTGATTCCTTTCAACTAAGGAATACTTCATGGCAAAATCGTTATCTGGGTCAACCGCGCCCTCTTTCGGTACTAAGTCCCTAACGTGACCGTACGAAGCGAGCACTGTAAAACCCTTACCGAGATACTTCTCAATCGTTTTGGCTTTCGCCGGTGATTCAACAATAACTAAGGCTGACATATACTTACCTAATGGAGTTCAAAGGGGATATCGCCGTAAACCAGCTCTTCCATTTGTGAATAGTGTCCTTCCATTCCTGATTGGCTGAATAACACCATTAGCGCCACCCACTTTACATGGTCCACTGTAAGAACCGCGTCACCTAACGCCATCGCTCTATCAATGATTAATTCGCGACGTGTCATATCGATGATTCCGGCTTGCTCTAAAAATAATAAGAAGCCTTGCGCATCAACATCAAAACGTAAACGCTCTTCAGCAGAGTAAATTCTAATGGAGCCTTGACCCACATAGTTTTCGACTACCACAGATGGCTGAAGCGTTAATTCATCCATCCAATCAAAGGCTCTATCGACATAATTTTCTGTAAAACCGGCCTCTAATAGCTCCGTTTTTAGCTTGTCTTGCTCAATGACCTTTTCTTCGCCTACGTCGATGTAATGCTCAAATAGATACACCAGTACTTCAAAAATAGTTTCTTTCATTTATTTCAATTTTATCTCTATTTATTCGATTGAACACCGATAGAAAAGGCCTCCAGGGGCAGATGATACTAAACCTTGGAGCTCCAATACTAGTAACATAGACGAAATTTCTTCTGCTGTAAAATCAGTTTCTGCTATTAGCTCATCCACTGACGTGGGGTCAAATGCTATTTTTTCAAGTAAAGCTGCATACTCATGCTCCACGGGTGAAGCACTCAACATCGTTTCATTTGCCTCGTTATTACCTTCGTTCAACGCCACTAACGATAGTTGCCCCAACTCCTCAAGCACATCATCGGCCGTTTCAATTAATTTAGCGCCCTGCTGAATCAGATAATGGCAGCCCTTTGCTAACGGATTGTGAATAGAGCCCGGTATCGCAAACACCTCACGACCTTGCTCCATGGCATGTTTAGCCGTCACTAGTGTTCCACTCTTGATTGCCGCCTCGACCACTAGCACGCCTAAACTTAAACCACTAATAATTCGATTTCGCCTAGGAAAATACCCAGGTTTTGGTTGAGTACCAATTGGAAATTCCGACACAATGGCGCCTGTTTTAATAATCTCTTCAGCAAGAGACTTATGGCCCGCAGGGTAAACCCTATCCAGCCCGGTAGCTGCTACCGCAATTGTTTTCCCACGCGCTTCTAATGCGCCTTTATGAGCCGCTTGGTCCACCCCTAAGGCTAACCCACTGGTGACAGTTAGGCCAAACTGTGCAAAATTTTTTGCGAACGCTTGAGCCGTTTTAAGCGCCACCGGTGATGGGTTTCTGGTCCCCACCATTGCTATTTGCAATGAACTTAACAAGCTACGATCCCCACGAATAAATAAAATTGGTGGTGGATCCGGAATTTCTTTCAATAAGGCGGGGTAATCTGCATCACACCAACACACCACGTGGCAACCTTTACGTTCTAGCCACTTTAAATCCGGCTCTATTTCACTGTAGTCAACCTGCTTTATTCGTTGAGCAACAACTGATGATAGACCGGCATTCTTTAATTCTTGAGTTGACGCTGAAAAAACCCGCGATGGCTTAGAAAAGACCTCCAATAAGGATAAATATGTCTTTGCACCAACACCTTTAACTCGCCATAAAGCAAGCCAAAAACGAACGTCAGAAATAGAAAGGCCTGACGAAGAGGCTTCTTCGTCAGGCCCGTTGAGACGATTCAATGCTAGGGTGTACGAACTACATCATGTCGATGTATGACTCGCTTACTTTCCATGATCAACCCATAACTGACTCGGTCAAAGACACGAAACACCATAAGAACGCCCGCTTTTTCATCAGGCAAGGTGACTTTTTTTCCACCACCAGCAATAACATCTCTTACCGTTTCGCCAGCGCGATCAATTTCCAACACATGCCCCACTTCAACGCCGTCTTGCATACCTCGGTCAATGACAACAACATCGAACCTCGCAACCTGGGAGACACCGTCCACTACACCGACAATTCGCCCCTTAATATCGCTATCGGGCGCATGAGGGAAATAATTTTGCACAATCGGCCCTTCAATCGCCGGCAACAAACGATCTCCTTTACGCACTTCTCGGGTAGATTTAGATAGCATAACAGTAGCAGGATCACCTTTAAGTGTTACTGCTGATTCAGCAATATAAATAGATTCAAAACCTAACGATTCACCTGTTTCGCCATCTAAATACTCTTCGCCTTGTCGCACAATGGTGTAACCATCGTCGATACCATCTAAAAATGAACGAACATATGCTTTATAGCCAGGGCTACCAAGAATATGCTCGTCATCAAAGGCTACGATATAGGGTGCAGAATCGTACTCTTCTTGCGTCATCACTCTGGGGTTGTTTAAGAAGGGCGCAATAGCATCAATCGGTATCGCTGGAATCGCATCATCTAAGCTAGATCGACGAATAGACGGCGACAATTTCCCGTCCCCTCTTTTCAGAGTCAATCTCGGCACACCATCGATAAAGGATAGCTCTATAATATCGCCGGGATAAATTAAATGCGGGTTTGCAATCTGATCATTGGCTTGCCAAATATCCGGCCAACGCCAAGGCGTTTGTAAAAAACGTGCAGAAATATCCCACAGCGTGTCACCTTTTACGACAACATAACGTTCTGGATGAGATGGGTTTAACTTAATATCATCCGCCAGCACATTCCAACTGAGTAACACGCAAAACAGCAACACTAATAATTTTTTCATAGCCATGATCTTCCTTTTTATTGGCAAACAAGAATATTCTAAGTCTAGCCTAAAATATTCACTATTCAAAGTTTAACCTAAATTCGTTAGAATTCACCCTAAACAATTGAGCACAAACGCACATTTCTTTCTTAAATATTAAATTATGGCAAAATTAGACATTCTTCACTTTCCAGATAAACGCCTTAGAACCAAAGCGGTTAATATCATCACGATAGATGACAAACTACGTCGTTTTATCGATGACATGTATGAGACCATGTACGACGCACCAGGCATCGGGCTGGCTGCTACACAAGTAAACTTTCATAAACGCCTTATTGTGATAGATATATCGGAAGACAAAGACGAACCTTTATGCCTTATCAACCCAGTTATTACACACAAAGATGGCGTTGAAATTATGCAAGAAGGTTGCCTATCGGTTCCCGGTTTTTACGAAAACGTTGAAAGGGCCGAACACATTACAGTTAACGCCCTTAACCAACAAGGTGAAGCGTTTGAGCTAACAGCGGAAGGGCTTTTAGCCGTTTGCATCCAGCACGAAATAGATCATTTAGATGGTAAATTATTTGTCGATTACCTATCACCCTTGAAACGTAATCGTATTAGAAAAAAGCTTATACAAATGGATAAAGAACTGGCTCAACAAGTTAAACAACCCTCCTCCACGCTATAACACCTTCATCATGAAAATTATTTTTGCCGGCACGCCTGATTTCTCTGTGCCTACGCTTCAAGCACTTATCTCAAGTGAGCATGATATTTGCGCCGTTTACACACAACCTGATAGACCTGCAGGTCGAGGGCGAAAAATCCAATTCAGCCCAGTCAAGCAATGCGCTTTACCGTCACAAATACCCGTCGAACAGCCGGTTAATTTTAAATCGCCTGAATCACTAGAGGCATTGGCTCGCTACCAGGCAGATCTAATGATTGTCGTTGCCTACGGCATTATTTTGCCCGAGAACGTTTTAAAAACACCGCAATTCGGCTGCATTAATATTCACGCCTCCTTATTACCCCGTTGGCGTGGCGCCGCGCCTATTCAACGTGCTATTTTGGCAGGCGACAAAGAAACCGGTGTCACCCTAATGCAAATGGATAAAGGTCTCGACACGGGTGATATGCTATTAAAGGTTAGTTGCCCCATTGCACTTAACGACACCTCCAGCAGTCTGCACGATAAGTTAGCTATATTAGGTGCCGATGCCCTGCTCAACTTACTACCCAAAGTCACAAAAAGAGAGCTAACCCCTAAAGCTCAATCAGACGCTGACGTGACGTATGCTCACAAGCTTACCAAACAAGAAGCTTTGATTAACTGGAACCAAACCGCCTCATCAGTTCAACGCTCTATCCAAGGTTACAACCCATGGCCTGTGGCACATACGTTGATCGACGGCAAGCCTTTACGAATATGGCAAGCAGAAACAACGGCTGAACCGTCTACTTTGCAACCCGGACAAATAAAAACCGAAAAAAACAAGTTATTGGTCGCTTGTGCCGATTATTTTCTCGACATCACCGAACTACAACCCGCCAACAAACGTCGCATGTCCGCTAGTGATTACTTGTCAGCGCATCAAGTTAACAACATCACATTAGGATAACCTCACGTTGAAAAATAAAGCCCCACGGTCTGCTCGAGAAACGGCTGTTGTCGTTATTTGCGCCGTTCTTAAGCAAGGCAAGTCACTCACCGATGCACTGAGCATTACTGAAGAGTTAGAAGCTAGAGAACGCGCTTTTTGTCATGAGCTTTGTTACGGCACACTTCGCTGGCACGATCGCTTGAACGGCATCCTCAAGCTGTTACTAAAAAAAACATTCAAGCCAAAAGATTTAGATATTACCGTGCTGGCCTTAGTCGGACTTTATCAAATTATCTACCTCAGCACGCCCGACCACGCTGCTGTTTCTGAAACCGTTAATCTATGCCGAAATGGAAAAAAAAGCTGGGCCAAAGGCGTACTCAATGGCGTGTTACGGAATTTCTTGCGTAATAGAGAATCGCTAGAGAAAACCGTCGATGAAAATCTTAATTTGCGCACCTCTCACCCAAACTGGCTTATACAAGAGCTAACAAAAAACTGGGGTAAAAAAGTTATCGATATCCTAGATGCCAACAATCAGTATCCACCGATGTCTATACGGGTTAATCAGAAAAAAACGTCGCGAAGCACTTATCTCAAACAATTAGAAGGCAGTGGCATTAGCGCAATAGAAAACCCTTTCAACTCTGTTGGTTTAACGCTTGATCACTCAGTAAATGTCGACCAGCTACCCGATTTTTGGCAAGGCGCGTCATCCGTTCAAGACGGCGCCGCCCAATTGGCCGCCACACTATTAGATATTAAAGATGGTCAACATATCTTAGATGTTTGTGCCGCGCCCGGTGGAAAAACAGCACATATTCTTGAAGCTGCACCGAGCACGGTGTCTCTATTAGCGATTGATATCGATGAAAACCGCAATCAACGCGTTATAGAGAACCTTCAACGGCTGCAACTAAACGCCGACGTAATGACCGTCGACGGACTTGAGCCGAATGAATGGTTTGATGGTAAAACTTTTGACCGTATTTTGCTGGATGCTCCTTGCTCAGCTACCGGCGTTATTCGACGGCACCCCGACATTAAGTTACTGCGAAAGGCATCCGACATTCCCGCTCTAATAAAACTACAACACGACTTACTCAATACCATTTGGCCACTACTCAGCAAAAATGGTGTGCTTTTATATGCTACCTGCTCTATATTATCTTCAGAAAACAGCCAGCAAATCTCTGCCTTTATGCGCGAACACGCTGATTCAAAAGAAGTAAAAATAACAGCCGAATGGGGCCAACCTTGTGAGCATGGACAACAAATTTTGCCCGGTGATAATAATATGGATGGCTTTTACTACGCATGCTTAACAAAAATATAAAACCAATACACTTTACCCGGCACATACTACATTGGGTGCTCTGCCTCGGTTTATTAATCACAGCAGCCAGCGGCGTAGCCGACGAACAGTCGACTATTCACATAAAAGCAGCTAGTTTGTCTTTTCAGGATCAAACTTACCTATTAAACGCCCACATAAATTACAAATTGAGTGATGAGGCGATAAAAGCCTTACACAACGGTATCACCCTAACGTTCAACGTCGACTTATCCATTATCGAACCAAGAAAATGGCTCTGGGATAAATACCTCAATAGCGTCACATTACCGTATCAAATCAAATACCATACGCTGTCTGAAATTTATCAAGTCTCCGATAAAACAACTAATTTAGAACATAATTTTTCCAGCCTTTCAACGGCTCTTCATGCTTTAGGTGTGCTTAATGACATTCCTATACATGCGATAAGAAGCAGCAATATTGTTAGCGCTAATATTACGCTAAAGGCCTACCTTAATATTGAAGCTCTACCTCTCCCAATGCGGCCCTTAGCTTACATAACTCCAGGCTGGTACTTACGCAGCAACACATTCCAATGGCCTTTAACTCAATAAAGAAAAGAACCTATTTCATTCCCACTGGGGTATTGCTCAGCTTACTTTTCAGTCTGTACTTGATGAGTCATGCCACGGAATCACACTCTCAGTTCAGCGATTTATTTTCTGTGTTGATTCTCATCAATATAGCTGGGACTTTGTTTTTATTTGGCTTACTCATTTCAAATATTCGTTGGCTTTGGCATCAGTTCAAACAGCAAGCCGTCGGGTCGCGCATCACGGTTCGGATTGTTTTACTTTTTTTTGCTATTTCCGTCATTCCGACGGGTATCGTTTTTTACTTTTCTAGTCAGCTTTTGCATCAAAGTATTGACAGTTGGTTCGATGCAAAAATTGATAATGCGATGCAAAGCTCATTAACATTAAGCCGTCGCTCATTAGACAATCGAACCATTTCACTAATGAAAGAAACCCGCCACTTAGCCAGTCAATTAGAAAATAAATCGGATATCTTTTTATCCTTAACGCTAGCTGGTCTTCGCGCTCAAACAAATGCCAGTGAATTAACTGCTTTTTCAAAGCAGGGCCAAATTATAGCAACAACTAACCTTGACCCCGGCGTGCTGATTCCCAACACCCCTGACAGCTCAACACTATTGCTAGCCAAGCAGAATCGCGAGTTTATTGGCTTAGAGCCAAACCAAGATAGAGGTCTGGTTGTACGAACCATCGTTGAAATTAAAAATACTAATCCCAAACGCTACTTGCAAGCCATATACACTGTACCCGAAGACATTAGTGAACTAGCTGACTCGGTAGAAGATGCCTATACCGCTTATCAAGAATTTAACTATTTACGCGACTCTTTAAAGTTCAGTTTCACCTTAACCCTTTCTTTAGCTCTTATTTTTAGCATATTAGCCGCTAGTTGGGCGGCTTTTGTTTTTGCCAGAGAGCTCGTTGCGCCCATTCGCCAACTAGTCAAGGGAACTCAAGATGTCGCTAGCGGAGATTACGAGACAACGCTAAAGAGTGACCGCCAAGACGAACTTGGGTTTCTCATTAATTCATTTAACGCCATGATATTACGCATTGCTAGCTCTCGAACAGAGGCCAATAATGCCCAACGAGATGCCGAGAACCAACACGCTTATCTAGAAACCGTATTAAGCCATCTTTCCAATGGCGTTTTAGGCTTTGACCTTTCACTGAGACTGAAAACGACAAACCATGGTGCCGATCAAATTCTTGAGCACCCATTAACGGCCTGTATCGAATTCTCACTAGAAGAAATTGCCATCAAATGCCCTGAACTTGACTCCTTCACAACTTTATTAATTGACAATTTTTCATCCAAAGAGAAGCAGTGGCAACACGAATTTGTTTTTTCTATCAACCACCAAAAGAAAACCTTACTGTTAAAAGGCGCGCCTCTTTACGCCGCCGACAAGACATTATCCGGTTACGTTTTAATTTTTGATGACGTCACACCCATCATCCAGTCACAAAGAAATGCTGCATGGAGTGAAGTGGCTCAACGTCTGGCCCATGAAATTAAAAACCCGTTAACACCCATACAATTATCCGCTGAACGTTTACAAAGAAAACTACACGCTCAGCTTGATGACGACGCCAATAAGGTGCTCAAAAAATCGACCGACACCATCGTGCAACAAGTTAGCGCTATGAAAAGCATGGTCAATGACTTCTCTAATTTTGCACGTCCGCCACAATCGAAGCCTCAAGTTATATCCATAAGTCACCTTATTGATGACATTAGCACCTTGTATCAGGGCCAAATACAGCACCTTATACTCACCATTGACGAGCATTTACCTAGCACTTATGCAGACCCTATTCGACTGAGGCAAGTACTCATTAATTTGATAAAAAATGCACAAGAAGCTATTGCCGGTATCAATGGAGGTAAAATAAGCATCTCGGCTAGATATCAAAAAGACAGTGATTCAATCGAAATTTGTATTGCTGATAATGGCCTAGGAGTAGATAATTCCGACATTGAACGCATTTTCGAGCCTTATGCAACAACCAAAGATAAAGGCACAGGCCTTGGGCTTGCTATTGTTAAAAAAATTATTGAGGAACACGGCGGCACGATTATTATCAAACCCGTTACACCCCAAGGCGCCAATTTCATTATTCAACTACCGGTCACTACCCTTTAATTAAACCCTTCGATTTACGGAAACGCTTTATGAACAAACCTCATATTCTTGTTATTGACGATGAACCAGATATTCGTAGTTTAATCTGTGACATTCTCGAAGATGAAAACTATGAGGTATCCACTGCCGATAACGCAGCGATGGCGCAGAAAGCGCGTCATGAGTGCCGACATGATTTGATCTTGCTCGATATCTGGATGCCCGATACTGACGGCGTCAGCTTACTAAAAGAGTGGTCTACAGCGGGCGACTTATCATGCCCGGTGATCATGATGTCTGGGCACGGTACCGTTGAAACGGCGGTAGAGGCCACTCGTCTTGGCGCTTATGATTTTTTAGAAAAACCCCTATCAATAGCAAAACTATTATTAACTGTTGAGCGCGCACTTGAGGCAGAAAAGCTCAAACAAGAAAATATAGACCTCAAACAATACGCCAATAACATTCAAGAACCGTTAGGGAATAGCCAACAAATTCAACAACTTCTTGAGCAATCTCGCAGATTAGGGCAACACGATACACGCGTGTTATTAACCGGCGAACCTGGAAGTGGGAAAGAAACGTTGGCGCGGTATATTCATGAATACAGCACAAGGAAACAAGGGCCGTTTATTGAACTTAATACAGGCACTCTCACCTCTCACAATGTTTTAGAAGAATTTTTTGGCCGCGAAGAAGGCAACTCTATTCACTACGGCCTGCTTGAAAAGGCAAATCACGGTACCTTATTCATCGATGAAATTGGCGACATGGACAGCGAAGTCCAACATCGTTTACTCAGCGCTTTAGAATCCAAATCATTTCAGCGTATTGGCGGCCACGAAGAAGTCAAAGCTGACGTAAGGATCATCGCCTCGACTCGGCAAGACCTTGAAGAAGCTATTCAAAAAGGTGAATTCAGGCAAGACTTATACTATTTACTCAACGTAGCCTGCCTGCATTTGCCCTCACTAAGGGATAGAAAAGAGGATATACCGTTGCTCTTAGATTTTTATCTCCAACATTATATAAAACGAGAAAATTTACCTAAACGCAAATTTACCATTGCAGCGCAGCAATTTTTAAGCGACCATACGTGGCTAGGGAATATACGTGAACTAAGAAATGTGGTTCAACGCCTATTAATACTAGGTATTGGGGACGAGATTGGCCTAACTGAAGTGAAAACAACACTTGGTGAACCGGCAAGATCCGTCATAACATCTAACGATATACCTGTCTTTTATGACCTACCTCTTAAAGATGCTCGAGCACAATTTGAAAAAGCCTACCTTGACTACCATCTTAATCAACACCAAGGCAGCGTCACTAAGCTGGCAAAAACGGCTGGCATGGAAAGAACTCACCTTTACCGTAAGCTCCATGCCTTGGGCATCGAGTTTAGAGCAAAGCGCTAGACCAACTCACCACTTTACTCTATGAGAATTATTATTTTAGGCGCTGGCCGCGTTGGCTTTACTGTTGCCAGTAACCTGTCTAATGAAAATATCGATATCACGTTAATCGATAAAAGCCAAAGCGTCATAGATGCAGCCTGTGAGCGCTTAGATGTTTCTGCTATTTGTGGAAACGTATCTCACCCTGATGTGCTAGAAAGCGCAGGCATAAAACATGCTGATATCGTCATTGCCGCAACCGACAGTGACGAAACGAACATGATGGCTTGCCAGGTGGCTCACCACCTATTCAAGGTTCCACAAAAAATTGCACGGGTGCGGGCAAAAACCTTTTTAGATGTACAAGATCAGCTTTTCAATGCTAATGCCATACCTATTGATGTCATTATCAACCCTGAAAATGAGATCGTACAGTTCATTAAAAGCCTCATTTTACACCCTGGGTCACAACAGGTTTTATCCTTCGCTAACGGCACTCTTAGCCTCGTTGAAACCAAATGTAATCAAGACTGCGCATTAATCGGAAAATCACTCGCCGAGCTAACCCAACAATTACAAGGGATCTACGCGAGAATAGGCCTCATTTATAGAAAAAATGAAATCATTATTCCTAACTATGAAACCATTATTGAAGAAAATGATCGCGTTTTCTTTATCGCACCCTCTAATGACATTCAAAGAGTCCTCAGCCTGTTATTCAACCAAGACAAAGCATACAAACGATTAATTATCGCCGGTGGTGGCCGTATTGGCCTTGGTTTAGCAAAAGAACTTGAAAACACCCTACAAGTTAAAATCATCACTAAAAGCCCCCAGAAAGCTTACGAACTATCTGAGCAACTAGACCATAGCATCGTGCTCAGCGGTGACGCGACCGATGAAGCATTCCTACTCGACGAGAACATTGATAGAACGGACGTCTTCTGCACGCTAACCAGTGATGATGAAACGAATATCCTCTGCTCTATGCTAGCTAAAAGCTTAGGCGCTAAAGTGGTTATGAGCCTAGTTGATAGAAATGCCTATATGAACATGGTCGACAACGGCTCCATCGATAACGTCATTTACCCACAACACACCACCATCGGGAAAATCCTATCGCAAGTTAGGCAAGGCAATATATCCAGTGTTCATTCTTTATTGCGAGGTAAAGCCGAAGCGTTAGAAGTTATTATTCAACCTAATGAGGCAAAAAACACGCTCGCTGGGAAAACGATACGTGATATTAAACTGCCAGATGGCAGCCTCGTTATTGGCCTCGTTAGAAAAAATATCCCCCTTCCCACAAAGAAAGATGTTGTCGTTAACGAGGGTGACCACCTTATTATTTTTATTGCCGACAAATCATTAGTTCATCAAGTAGAATTGCTTTTTAAGCCTACGAAATCACTCCTTAGCCGGCTCATCAAGTAACCATGCATTACAACGTTATTCGGCGAATATCCGGCCTACTATTAGGCTTATTTAGCATTACTATGCTACCGCCTATTATCGTTTCCTTTATTTACAACGAACAAAACCATCAACCCTTTGTTATTGGCTTTCTCACTATTTTCTTGACTGGTTTTATACTTTGGCTAAGCGCTAAAAATGCAAAAGAAGACCTAAGAACTCGTGACGGTTTCATTATTGCCGCTATCTTCTGGATAAGCTTAGGCCTGTCAGGCGCCATCCCTTTTTATGTTTCAAGCATGCCTTCGCTATCACTTACGGATGCTATTTTTGAATCCATTTCAGGCCTAACCACAACAGGTGCAACCGTGATAACGGGGCTAGATGAACTGCCCAAATCGATTCTTTTTTATCGCCAACAACTTCAGTGGTTTGGCGGTATGGGTATCGTTGTACTCGCGGTCGCCATTTTACCCATGCTAGGGATTGGTGGAATGCAGCTATATAAGGCCGAAACGCCTGGCCCAGTTAAAGATGCCAAGTTAACGCCTCGCATTACTGAAACAGCTAAGGCGTTATGGGAGATATACCTCGGTTTAACCATTGCGTGTACATTAGCCTACTGGGCTGGCGGCATGACTTTTTTTGATGCCTTAACGCATAGCTTTAGTACCATTTCCATTGGTGGATTTTCAACTCATGATGCAAGTTTTGCCTTTTTTAACAGCTCCGCCTTAAATTATATTTGCATTGCTTTCATGGTCATAGCTGGAATAAATTTTGCGTTACACTTTAAGGTTGCTAAATCCCTTAATTTAAAAATATATACCCAAAATAGCGAACTTAAAGCCTACCTATCCATACTCGCTATACACACACTTATTATCTGCGCCGTCTTTTTTTATTTAGGCCATTCCAACATCTTTGAGCAAACCCTATTTCAGGTTGTTTCATTCGCTACAACGGCAGGCTTCACCTCAACCAACCACGCAAGCTGGCCCTTATTTATTCCTGTACTGCTCATCTTCATGAGTTTTTATGGTGGTTGCGCTGGATCCACTGCCGGTGGTATTAAGGTGATCCGAATTTTGATTATGCTGAAGCAGTTAGGCAAAGAAATTACTCACCTTATTCACCCACATGCCGATATGCCCATAAAACTTGATCAACACGTCGTTTCTCGGCCTGTTATTAATGCGGTATGGAGTTTTTTTTCCGCCTATATTTTATCTTTTGGTTTGCTAATGATACTCATGATGATGACCGGGCTTGATCAAGTCACGGCCTTTTCTGCCGTCGCAGCAACACTCAATAATTTAGGTCCTGGGCTAGGCGACATTAGTAGCAGCTACCTCACCTTGCCCGACGCTAGTAAATGGATTGCTTGTTTTGCTATGCTGCTAGGTCGTCTAGAAATATTCACCTTACTCGTCTTATTCAGCCCTGTTTTCTGGCGCGATTAATGTCTGACTTACAAAAAAAATGGGATGATATTTATCGTAAACAAACGATTACAAAGCCTCAGCCTGCGATCGTATTATCTCGTTATGAACACCTACTGCCCAAACAAGGAAAAGCTCTTGATCTTGCCTGCGGTGTTGGGGGAAATGCATTTTTTCTAGAAGAAAAGGGCTTGGGTGTTAACGCTTGGGATATCTCCCCCATTGCTATCAATCACATCAACAATAACAAAACTAACTCAAGCACCCTCAACGCACTAGTCATTAATCTTGATAGCGCACCATTTCCAACAGCTCATTATGATGTTATTAGTGTTTCGCGCTTTTTAAATCGGCAACTCACCAACAAAATTATCAAGGCAATAAAACCTGGCGGCTTATTGTTTTATCAAACATTTACACGTGAAAAAGCACTGCCAGGCGGACCGAGCAACCCTAAGTTTTTATTGGAAAAGGGAGAACTGTTATCTTTATTTTCTCCATTAACACCCATTATTTACCATGAAGAAGGGAAGATTGGCGACGTAGACAAGGGCATTCGAAATGAAGCTATTCTCATCGCCCAAAAACCCTCACAATGAAACCTTCTCACTCCAGTAGAGATATCGTTGTATAATACTCGGCTAACATTAATTTAAAGGGGCAGTTATGTCTATCATTCAAAGTATCTCACCGACCCAAGCACACGAGATTCTCGACAGCGACTCACAAGCTGTATTGATTGATACACGAACATACATTGAGTTTTCTTTTATAGGGCACCCCATCGGCGCCATTCACGTACCTCTGAAAAGACCTCCTAATTGGGATGTCCTTCCGAACTTTATTGAACAAGCTGAGAAACACATCCCTTCTAAATCAACACCTGTTATCTTAATGTGTAGAAGTGGCGCTCGCTCAATGGACGCCGCTAAGTTACTTGAGCAAGCCGGCTATCAAACTCTATACAATATGGACGAAGGTTTTGAAGGCGACAAAGATAACAACAACCACCGCGGAACATTAGGTGGCTGGCGTTTTCACAAGCTCCCTTGGGAACAAAGCTAACGCTCACCCCAAACTATTTCTTAAAATACCCACCAACACCCACCCAATCATAGGAACCCATTTTCGTGAAACAGAACCTTCGTAATATCGCCATCATTGCCCACGTTGACCACGGTAAAACCACTCTCGTTGATAAATTGCTCGAGCAATCCGGCACTTTAGACCGTAAAAACAGCGGCACAGAACGCATCATGGACTCCAACGATCAAGAAAAAGAGCGTGGCATTACTATTCTCGCAAAAAATACCGCGATCGAGTGGGAAGGTATTCATATCAATATTGTGGACACACCGGGGCACGCCGATTTCGGTGGCGAAGTAGAGCGAGTTCTATCGATGGTCGATTGCGTTCTATTATTGGTTGATGCCGTTGATGGCCCAATGCCACAAACTCGTTTTGTTACCTCTAAAGCGTTTGAACAAGGTCTAAAGCCTATCGTCGTTATCAATAAAGTAGACCGTCCTGGCTCACGCCCCGACTGGGTTATTGATCAAGTGTTTGACCTGTTCGACAAACTCGGCGCAACCGATGAACAGCTTGATTTCCCTGTTATTTATGCTTCCGCTATTAACGGCGTTGCTGGCCCAGAAGCTGATCAGCTAGCTGATAACATGACGCCTTTGTTTGAAATCATCAGAGACAATGTCCCGACTCCAGTCGTTGACGTAAATGGTCCGTTCCAAATGCAAATTTCATCCTTAGCCTACGATAGCTACGTTGGTGTTATTGGTGTTGGTCGAGTTACTCGTGGCAGCATAAAGCCTGGACAAACGGTAACCATTGTTGACAGTGAAAACAAACAACGCAAAGGTAAAGTACTGAATGTTAAAGGGCACTTAGGCCTTGAACGAATTGATGTAGAAGAAGCATTCGCCGGCGATATCATTTGTATCAACGGTATTGATGGCTTAGGCATTTCCGATACCTTATGCGACCCTGACAATGTAGAAGCCATGCCCCCTCTTTCAGTTGATGAGCCAACCGTTAGCATGACCTTTTCTGTTAATAACTCTCCATTTGCTGGCCAAGATGGTAAGTTTGTTACTTCCCGTAACATTAGGGATAGGTTAAACCAAGAGCTTATTCATAATGTTGCTTTACGCGTTGAGCCGGGCGACTCACCCGATAAATTTATCGTATCTGGCCGTGGTGAATTACATTTGTCTGTACTCATCGAAACCATGCGCCGCGAAGGCTATGAATTAGGTGTTGCGCGACCTGAAGTTATTCAAAAAGAAATTGATGGCAAACTGCAAGAACCGTTTGAAATGGTGGTTATTGATATTGAAGAACAACATCAAGGGCCCATCATGGAAGAAATGGGCTTACGCAAAGCTGAGCTCACCAATATGGAGCCTGACGGCAAAGGTCGCATGCGTCTTGAGTTTATGAGCCCCTCTCGTGGTTTAATTGGTTTCCGCGGTCATTTCCTTACACTCACCTCTGGCTCTGGCATCATGACCAGCGTATTCGATCATTATGGTGAAGTTAAAGACGGAGAAATAAGTTCTCGACAAAATGGCGTTCTGGTCTCTATGGTTAAAGGCAAAACGTTAGCATTCGGTCTATTCAACCTGCAAGAAAGAGGCAAGTTATTCCTAGGGCACGCCGAAGAGGTGTACGAAGGGCAAATCGTCGGCCTTCATTCTCGTGGCAACGACCTAGTTGTTAACCCCACTAAAGGAAAACAACTCACCAACGTACGCGCATCTGGTACCGATGAAGCCCTCACCTTAACGCCACCAATCATCATGACCTTAGAGCAAGCGCTTGAGTTTATTGAAGATGATGAATTAGTGGAAGTAACCCCTCAGCACATACGCTTAAGGAAAAAACTACTGACAGAAAACGAACGTAAACGTGCATCAAGGGGACCTAAATCTTAAGTACGTTAATATTCAGACCAAAAAAAACCGACGGAATAAAATCCGTCGGTTAAATGGTCGCCATGCTTGGTTGGCAAAAAATCGTCCTTCCAGCAATCCATGCTGATAGCGCTATCCTTGGCGCGTCCGTAGCAAACAATCCGTGTTTATTGGGATCCTTCCCATAAATTTCTTTAGCGACAGTTGAAGTATAGAGACACTCTCCGCTATAAGTCATCATCCACTACCTCAATCAATGTAAGTATATGCTTACAGTCAGCTAACATACATTTTTTCAATAAAATATATTGTCTTTACTGAACATCAGAATTAATATGTCCAGAGAATTCTAATATTAAGAGGTTGAGAACATGAGCTGGACTAAAAAAGTATTACGCATAAATTTAACTGACCGAACATCTGCCGAAGAACCACTCAATATGGAATGGGCTGAACTCTATTTAGGTCAAAGGGGTCTAGCAACAAAGTACCTCACAGAAGAAGTGGACCCAACCGTCGAGCCCCTCGCCCCAGAAAACAAGCTCTATATGGTGACAGGCCCACTAACAGGAACAATGGCTTCAACAGGTGGCCGTTACTCTTGTGTGACTAAAAGCCCTCTAACAAATGCACTTGCTTGCTCAAATTCTGGTGGCTTTTTCGGCAATGAGATGAAATGTGCTGGCTGGGACATGATTATTCTTGAAGGAAAGGCTAGCTCTCCAGTCTATATCAACATCGCTAATGAAAAATGCGAGATTTTACCTGCTGATGAAATTTGGGGTAAGTCTGTTTGGGAAGCCGATGAATGGCTACATAATAAACACCAAGACCCGCAACTCAGAATTGCAGCAATCGGCGTTCCAGGCGAAAATGGAAACCTATATTCAGCTATTGTTAACGACCTTCATCGCGCAGCAGGCCGATCTGGCGTTGGCACCGTTATGGGGTCTAAGAATGTAAAAGCCGTGACACTTCGTGGTAGCAAAGGTGTTGGCAATATCAAAGACCCTAAACGTTTTTTTGCCGCAACTCAAAAAACAAAAGAAATCATTGCCAACAATGAAATGGCCCAAGGGCTAGGTGCCTTAGGCACCAATGTAATGATGAACCATATGAATGAAGTGGGCGCACTACCCACTAGAAACTGGCGCGATAGTACGTTTGAAGGCGCTGCAAAACTCTCTAGTGAAGCCATGATGGTGCCTAGAGAAAGCGACGGCAAAGCCAACCTAACGCGCCCTGGAGCTTGCTTTGCATGCACCATTGCTTGCGGCCGAATTTCAACAATCGACCCAGAACATTTCACCATTAAAAATAGAGACGACCTACACAAACACTTCAAAAGTAATTCAGGTGGCAACGAGTACGAAGCAGCTTGGGCGTTTGGGGTTGACACGGGTGTGGATGACTTGGATGCGGTTACTTATGCAAACTTTGTTAGCAACGAGCAAGCCTTTGACCCTATTTCTGCCGGTGCAACCATTGCCGCTGCAATGGAGCTTTACGAATTAGGCATACTAACCAAAGAAGACACCGGCGGTATTGAACTAAACTTTGGTAATGCCGAAGCAATGGTTAAGTGCGTGGAACTTATTGGTAAACACGAAGGGTTTGGTAAAGAGCTTGCTCAAAGCTCCTTACGTTTCTGCACTAAATATGGCCGTCCAGACTTAGCTATCGTCGTAAAAGGCCAAGAGTTCCCTGCTTATGATGCTCGTGCCGTACAGGGTATGGGGCTTGGTTACGCCACATCGAACCGAGGCGCTTGCCATGTTCGAGGCTACACCAATGGTTCAGAAACAGCCGGTATTCCATTTAAGACCGACCCGCTGGCCACTGAAGGCAAAGCAGAATTACTGATGGCCTTTCAAGATACGACCAGTATTTTTGATTCAGCAGGTATTTGCACCTTCTCTTCTTTTGCGCAAGGCGTTGAAGAAGTCGCTGACCAATTAGATGCTGCCTGTGAAGGCGACTGGACGGCAGAAAAATTAATGCTATTGGGTGAGCGCGTTTGGAATATGGAACGTGAGTTCAACAATAGCGCTGGATTCACAGCTGCCGATGACACCTTACCACCACGGTTACTTGAGGAGCCTATCAAAGAAGGCCCTGCAAAAGGTCATGTTTGTGAGCTCGACAAGATGTTGCCTAATTACTATGAAATACGTGGTTGGAATACTGATGGCACCCTTACAGATGCAACAAGAAAACGCCTCAGCCTACCTTTATAACTAAAACTATAAACGAGGCGGTATATATACCGCCTCGTTTTTTTATTATGCCGCACATTACATTAAAACTCTTTGCTTCCTTAGCCAAGTCTTCAGCCGAAAACATTGCTGGGGAAATAAAGCAAATCACACTTCTTGAAAATGACACGATTAACAGCCTCGTCGAACGTGTTAACTTAGCAGACAAAAATCTCCACCTAGTTATCCTTAATGGAGTTTATATCAACAAAGAAGACCGCCCTACTAAGCGCCTAAACGATGGTGACATATTAGCAATTTGGCCACCCATTGTTGGTGGCTAACGAATAAATTACAAACAAGAACTTCATACTTGCTATCCCCACGCGTTATTGGGAAAATGCAACTTACTCGCAACTAAGCACACACCCTACAAATGAATAACAGAACCGCAACTGTTAATCGCGACACACTTGAAACCCAAATTTCCGTTTCTATCAATCTAGATGGTTCTGGCAAAACTAATTTTTCTACCGGTATCCCTTTTCTAGAACACATGCTCGATCAAATTGCACGTCACGGCATGATTGATTTGGATATTAATGCAAATGGCGATCTACATATTGATGCTCATCACACGGTTGAAGACCTTGGCATCACACTTGGCAAAGCTGTAACAGATGCTCTCGGTGACCGTAAAGGCATTTACCGCTATGGTCATGCTTATGTGCCATTAGATGAGGCCTTATCCCGCGTTGTTATCGACTTTTCTGGACGCCCAGGCCTAGTGTATGATGTTGAATTCCCCCGCGCACGAATCGGTGACTTTGATGTCGATTTATTTCGTGAATTTTTCCAAGGCTTTGTGAACCACGCTAATATGACGTTACACATTGATAATTTGAAGGGGGTTAATGCACATCACGTTGCGGAAACTATTTTCAAAGCCTTTGGTCGCGCACTTCGCTTTTCCTTAGCTAGAGATTCTCGAATGGAAGGTATTATGCCTTCAACAAAAGGCTGTTTGTAACACTTACACGAGACCAACATTATGGCTACCGTTGCCGTTATCGACTATGGAATGGGAAACCTCCATTCTATTGAAAAAGCATTAAAAACCGCCTCACCAGACACCAGCATTATTGTCACTGCAGATAAAAATGTCATTTTATCTGCAGATCATATTGTTTTTCCTGGTGTTGGTGCCATTCGCGACTGCATGTCGGCCATACACAAAGTGGGTTTAGACGAAACCATCAAGCAAGCCGCCAAAGACAAACCATTACTTGGCATCTGTATTGGCATGCAAGCTTTATTAGACCATAGTAATGAAAATGGTGGTGTTGAGTGCTTAGGAATAATCCCGGGGAACGTTATTAAATTCCCATCAAATAGCAAAGATGAGCATGATAATAAGTTAAAAATACCACATATGGGCTGGAATGAAGTTAATCAAAAAAATGCAAACCCACTTTTTATAGATATAGCACAAAAAGAGCGCTTTTATTTTGTTCATAGCTATCACGCTGAAAAAATGGATAACGAACACATTTCAGCCACAACAAACTACCCAAACCCTTTCCCTTGTGCCATAAAGTGGAAAAATATTGTTGCTGTGCAATTTCACCCTGAAAAAAGTCAGCACGCCGGATTACAATTACTTAAAAATTTTTTAAACTGGGACGGTCAGTCCTAACACTATCAGGAATATTCAAAATGATTCTTATCCCCGCTATTGATCTTAAAGAAGGAAAGTGCGTTCGTTTACGCCAAGGTCGCATGGACGATGAAACTATTTTTTCAGACAATCCTGTAGAGGTCGCAAGCCGGTGGGTGAATGAAGGCGCTAAACGCCTCCACCTTGTAGACCTTGATGGCGCGTTTGCGGGCAAACCAGTCAATGCTGGCGTTGTTCACGATATTGCTCAGGCTCATCCGGATTTAATCATCCAAGTAGGCGGTGGCATCCGTGATGAAGACACCATTCAAACCTACCTTAATGCAGGCGTTCAATACGTTATCATTGGTACGAAAGCGGTGAATACTCCGCATTTTGTTGGCGATGTTTGCGCAGAATTTCCCGGTCATATCATCGTCGGCCTTGACGCTAAAGACGGCAAAGTGGCTATCGACGGCTGGTCTAAGCTATCTAATCACGATGTCATTGATCTAGCTCAGCAATTCGAAAATAATGGCGTCGAGTCTATTATTTATACCGACATTGGACGCGACGGCATGATGAAAGGCGTCAATGTTGAAGCAACGGCTAAACTCGCACGTTCCATTCGTATACCTGTTATCGCGTCTGGCGGCATCACCAATATGGATGACATTCACGCACTCGGCAAAGTGGCTGATGACGGCATTATGGGTGCCATTACTGGGCGCGCTATTTATGAAGGCAGCCTTGATTTCGCAGAAGGCGAAAAGATCGCCGAGTCTTACCCATAATCATGGGGCTCGCCAAACGCATTATTCCCTGCTTAGATGTTGATAATGGACGCGTCGTTAAGGGCGTCCAGTTCGTTGATATTCGCGACGCAGGTGACCCTGTAGAAGTCGCTAGACGATATGACCGCGAAGGCGCGGACGAAATTACCTTCCTTGATATCACCGCGACATCTGATAACCGAGACACCATCGTTCACGTTATCGAACAAGTGGCAGACGAAGTTTTTATTCCGCTAACTGTTGGTGGCGGAATTCGAGAATTAGCTGACATTAGCCGCATGTTAAAGGCAGGTGCCGATAAAGTCGGCATCAATAGCGCCGCCATTGTAAACCCCAACTTTGTTAAAGAGGCTGCCGAACGATTTGGCTCCCAATGCATTGTTGTGGCCATTGATGCAAAATCTGTTAATAAACCTGGCGAGCCCAAACGCTGGGAAATATTTACCCATGGTGGTCGTAAAGCAACCGGTATAGACGCTATCGAATGGGCCATAAAAATGGTGAGTTTTGGTGCAGGTGAAATCTTACTCACCAGCATGGACCGTGATGGTACAAAGATCGGATTTGATCTGGAGCTAACTCGTGCCATCAGTGAAGCCGTTGAAGTCCCTGTTATTGCATCTGGCGGCGTAGGCACGTTAGACCACCTTGTCGATGGCGTTACAAAAGGTAAAGCCGATGCTGTCCTAGCTGCTAGCATTTTTCACTTTGCTGAGTACAGCATTGGCGAAGCTAAACAACATATGCAAGATAACGGTATTGAGGTTCGTTTGTGAACACTTGGCTCGATGACGTAAAATGGGATGAGAAAGGCCTAGTCCCAGCAATTGCACAAGATCATACAACAGGAAAAATCCTGATGGTCGCTTGGATGAACAAGCAAGCCCTACAACTTACTGCTGAGCAAGGTCACGCTGTTTATTGGTCTCGTTCACGCAATAAACTATGGCATAAAGGCGAAGAATCTGGCCATCAGCAAAAAATTATTGATATCCGCATAGACTGCGACGAAGATGTTATTCTACTTTCTGTTGAACAAAAAGGCGGTATCGCCTGTCACACGGGTCGCGAACGTTGTTTTTACCGGAAACTTGTTGATGGAAAGTGGCAAGAAACCGACCCCGTTTTAAAAGACCCTAAAAAAATCTATTCAAAATGAGCTCTATACTGAAGCAACTTGAAGCCGTATTACAACAGCGCAAGCAAGATGACCCAGCCTCATCTTATGTCGCCCACTTGTACGATAAAGGCCTCGATACTATTCTTAAGAAAATTGGGGAAGAAGCCACCGAAACGGTGATTGCCGCAAAGTCTGGCGATAAAGAGCAAATTATTTATGAAACAGCGGACCTATGGTTTCACTCGCTCGTCCTATTGGCACAACAAGATCTAAGCGCTGACGATGTACTGAAAGAACTTGAGCGCCGCTTTGGCCTCTCCGGTTTAGATGAAAAAGCCAATAGAAACAAGTAGAATGAATCTACACAAACAAAGCAACTAGGAATATCATGGGCGGCATTGGCATTTGGCAGTTAATTATTGTTCTCGTTATTGTCTTACTATTGTTCGGCACAAAACGCTTACGTAACCTTGGCGGTGATTTAGGTGGCGCGATAAAGGGCTTTAAAGGCGCTATGAAAGAAGGCGAAGAAAAAAAAGGCACTGATGAGCATAAATCTGTAGCTAACGATGACGTCGATAAAGACGACACTAATAAATAGCCAACCCTTTATATCGGTTGCCTTTAACCGATAACGTTTTACCCTATGTCAGACATTGACCCTAACGACCAAGAAACCAGCTTCGTTTCTCACTTAGTTGAGTTACGCACGCGTCTTATCCACGCGCTCATTGGCATGTTAGCCATTTTCTTACCCCTAGCGCCTTTTGCGAACGATATTTATTCGCTCGTCGCCCAACCGCTGCTAATTCACATGCCAGAAGGCACCAGTATGGTGGCCATTGAAGTAATTTCGCCCTTTCTGACACCTCTGAAACTAACGCTAATGCTATCTGTATTTATTAGCATTCCATGGATTTTCTACCAAATCTGGTTATTCATTTCGCCCGGTCTATACAAACATGAACAGCGCATTGCATTGCCCTTAATCAGCGCAGCCACCTTGTTATTTTATAGCGGCATGCTATTCGCCTATTTTGTCGTGATGCCCCTTATTTTCCAATTTCTAACCGCAACGGCACCTGAAGGCGTTGCCGTCATGACTGATATTAGTAAATATTTGGACTTTATTTTAACGCTGTTTTTCGCTTTCGGCATGGCATTCCAAGTTCCTATTGCAACGTTTTTATTGGTTAAAACCGGCGTATCAACACCGCAAAGCTTAGCTGAAAAACGGCCTTATATTATTGTCGGCGCCTTTGTTGTCGGTATGTTATTAACACCACCTGATATTATTTCACAAACCTTATTGGCCTTACCGATGTGGCTACTTTTTGAAATAGGCTTATTTATGTCCAAAAAATTTGTTCCACAAACTGAAACTAAAACTACTCAATGAGAAAACTATTCATATTCTTTATCCTCACTATGTGCTCACAAGTTTCCGCAAATAAAAACGAACTACAACCTTGCCCAGATAAGCCCAACTGCGTCTCTAGCGTGACCAGCGATAAACATGCTATTGCACCGTTTCAGTTAAAAGATGTCTCTCGCTTTAATAGGGAACAGCTTGTCGAAGCACTTAAACATCTCGACAACAATATCAGCGTTATCCATGATGAACATCGTATTCATGCGGAAATAACCAGTCGTGTCTTTGGGTTTGTTGATGACTTAGATTTAATCATTAACTCTGAACAGCAAATCATTCATGTCCGCTCTGCCTCGCGCACAGGCTATTATGACTTTGGCGTCAATCGTCGGCGCGTTGAAAAACTCCGAACCTTACTAAAAAGCGAGGGCATCATTCAATGATGCCCATCGCTGAACAGCTCTCGTCATACCCGAAATATTGGGCTGAGTGCTATGGTACCGCCCCTTTTTTACCAACCACTCGCGCCGAAATGGACGTTCTCGGTTGGGACAGCTGCGATATCATTATCGTGACGGGTGATGCGTATGTCGATCACCCCAGCTTTGGCATGGCCGTTATCGGTCGACTACTTGAAAAGCAGGGCTTTCGCGTTGGTATTATCGACCAACCTAACTGGCAAAGTAGTGATGACTTTTCAGCACTAGGCAAACCAAACCTATTCTTTGGTATCGCTGCCGGCAATATGGACTCGATGATTAACCGCTACACTGCAGATAAACGCGCCCGCTCTGATGACGCTTACTCGCCGAACGACAAGGCCGGCCATCGGCCTGACCGGGCCGTTATTGTTTACACTCAACGCTGCAAAGAGGCCTTCCCCGAGGTGCCCACGGTACTTGGAAGCATTGAAGCCAGTTTGCGACGAATTGCTCACTACGATTACTGGGATGATGCTGTCCGGCGTTCTATCTTAGTGGACTCCCAAGCGGATATTCTGCTCTATGGTAATGCTGAAAGAGCTATTGTAGAAGTCGCGCACCGTCTTTCTCAAGGCGAACCTATCGCTAACATTCAAGACATTCGCGGCACATCATTTATACGCGACACCCTGCCGGACACATGGACACTCATTGACTCAACCCGCGTTGATCGGCCAGGTAAAATAGACCCTCACCATAACCCCTATCAATCAGACGAAGAATTAGCCGCAGCGACTGGCGGAAAATGCCAAATCAGTAGTGTCGGGAACGGCAATGATGGCAGCCAAGTGGTCACTCTGCATTTTCTGCCGAAACACAGCAAAACAGATCGTGCTAAAACCGTCATCCGCTTACCTTCTTATAAAAAAGTAAAAAGTGATCCTGTTTTATACGCACATGCTTCTCGGGTTTTACATTTAGAGACCAACCCTGGTAATGCGCGTGCGCTCGTGCAAAACAACGACGGCACAGATGTTTGGCTAAATCCACCTCCCATTCCGTTATCCACCGAAGAGATGGATGAAGTATTTGGCTTGCCATACCAACGTGTGCCACACCCAAAATACGAAGGACAGCGCATTCCAGCTTACGAAATGATTCGTTTTTCCATTAACATCATGCGCGGATGCTTTGGCGGCTGTACTTTTTGTTCTATCACGGAACACGAAGGACGCATTATTCAGAATCGCTCGGAGCAATCCATTCTGAACGAGATTGAAGACATTCGCGACAAAACGCCTGGGTTTACCGGCACAATCTCCGATCTTGGTGGCCCCACCGCCAATATGTACCGCCTAGCCTGTAAAGACCCAGCTATAGAAGCCGCTTGTCGTCGACCTTCCTGTGTCTACCCTGGCATTTGTGATAATTTGAACACCGATCATGACCCGCTGATTAAGCTGTATAAAAAGGCACGAAAAATAAAAGGCGTTAAACGGGTTTTAATTGCTTCTGGCTTACGTTATGACCTAGCGGTAGAATCGCCTGAATACGTGGAAGAACTCGTTACCCACCACGTAGGCGGGTACCTAAAAATTGCGCCCGAACATACCGAAAAAGCCCCATTATCGAAGATGATGAAACCGGGCATTGGTACCTACGAGCGCTTTAAAACCATGTTTGATAAATTCACCAAGAAAGGCGGTAAAAAACAATACCTCATTCCGTACTTTATCGCAGCCCATCCCGGCACAGAAGACGAAGACATGGTTAACCTTGCTTTATGGCTGAAAAAAAATAAATTCCAAGCCGACCAAGTACAAACTTTTTATCCATCGCCGATGGCCACTGCCACCGCGATGTACCACACGGGCAGAAACCCTCTCAAAGGCCTCAGTTATAAAAGCGAAAAAATAAACACCGTCAGAAAAATTGAGCAACGCCGTTTACACAAAGCCTTACTTCGTTATCACGACCCTGCAAACTGGAAGGTCATCAAAGATTTATTATTAAAATCCGGCAAAAAGCACCTCATTGGAGAAGGGCCAAACTGCCTAATTCCTAGCAAACCACCAAGCAATAAACACGCAACACAGGCTGGTGCTAAAAAATTCATCACTAAACATACCTCGCAAGGTTATAAACCCATTAAGCACAACAAGAAAAAACGGTAGTAGCGACACAACCACCTAAATTTTATTCATCTCTCTTATGCAAAAAAATAAAGTCGCGTTACTTCTAACCCTAGTATTTATTTTTTCGCCCTATTTACAGGCAGCTGATGACTTTTATGCCCCCGGGTCGTTTGCCGATGAGCTCTTTGGGGATATTTTATAGTGACTCACTTCCCTTTAAAGACCATCAGCTTAATAGTCGGACCTTTATTGTCTGCTGTACTGTTTTTTTATGTCCAAGACAGCATGCCTAAACCTATCGCCATCACCGCCGCCATTGCTGTGTGGTGTGTAACCTGGTGGATATTTGAGCCCGTCCCCATTCCAATTACCTCTCTCTTACCGATTGCCATTTTTCCACTCACCGGCGTGCTAACAAGTGAACAAGTGGCCGCTGCGTATGGCAATAAATTGGTGTTATTACTCTTAGGTGGGTTTTTACTATCTACCGCTATTTCTCATTGCGGTGCACATCGACGTTTAGCGCTTACTATGGTTCATTGGTTTGGTAGCAACAACCCTAAACGACTCGTTATGGGCTTTATGGTCGCCGCGGCTGCTCTTAGCATGTGGATTTCAAATACCGCCGCTACGCTTATGCTATTACCCGTCGCCTTAGCGATTATTAGTAGTAGCGATAATAAAGCACTCGCCCTGCCATTATTATTAGGCTTGGCTTATGCTGCCAGCATCGGTGGCATTGGCACCCCTATTGGAACACCCCCTAACTTAATCTTCATGCAAGTATACGAAGAAAATACCGGATTACAAATCAGCTTTACCCAATGGATGATGTGGAGCTTGCCCTTGCTGATCACCCTAATCCCTATCGTCTGGCTTTGGCTTACACGAAACTTACACAACGAAGGCGAGTTTCACTTACCTACTGTTGGCGAATGGAGTACGCATGAACGGCGGGTTATGATCATATTTGGCCTCACCGCCCTATTATGGATTACACGCCGTGAACCTTTTGGTGGTTGGAGCGATTGGCTAGCGTTACCTCAAGCCAATGATGCATCCGTCGCACTACTAGCCGTTATTGCTTTATTTATTATTCCCAATGGCAACAAACAAAAATTATTGGATTGGAAAACTGCGCAGCAAGTGCCATGGGGAATTTTATTGTTATTTAGTGGCGGTATTTGCCTTGCCAAAGCGTTTGTTGTTTCTGGCCTTAGTACTCAATTAGGTGAACAGTTATCCAGCGTTACTTCATTTAGTATCATCATTATGATTGCCATCATCGCATTAAGTGTCACCTTCATGACCGAAGCGACCAGTAATACTGCTACCACCGCTATGCTTATGCCCGTACTAGCTGCCACAGCCCTTAATGCAAATTTAGACCCCTTGTTGCTAATGATACCCGCCACCTTTAGCGCGAGTTGTGCATTTATGCTGCCCGTTGCCACCGCACCCAACACAATCGTATTTAGTAGTGGACATATCCATACTGAACAAATGGCTAAAGAGGGCCTTATTTTAAATTTTATTGGCGCTGCCATCATTACCATATTGTGCGCTTTGCTATTAGCATGAAGTATTTATATACAAATAACAGCTTATCGCGCGCGACTTAGTCAGTCTTTTAAAACTAATAAAACAGCCTATTTATGTATAATTCACTAACGCTTCGCCGCTTATTTCAAAGCCTCGTATCGTATTTCAAACATACTTAAATTAAAGGGATCGCTATGGATAACAAAATCATACAAATAATTCTAGCTATATTTCTACCTCCTGTGGCTGTCTTTCTAAAACACGGAGCGGGAAAAGATTTCATCATTAATATAGCGCTATGCATATTTTTCTTTATTCCGGGAATTATTCATGCTTTATGGTTAGTGACTAAGTAACTCAACTTATAGCCTGTTCAAAAAAGTGCACCTTATTTAACAATAAGGTGCCTCTATAAACACTTAAGAACTATCGTCGAAAAAATAGAGAAATAAACAGGCTTATTAATTTACTCACATTTTAATATTAAGATTTATTTAAAAATGCCAAAATAAAACTATGATGACAATTACTGACGTGGAAAAGCAATTAGAAGAGCTGCCCCTCCTACCCATATTATTGTCCGTTTACTCGCGCTAGACCCCAATCATAAAAATCATTTTGAGCAAGTGTATACGCCCTTCCAGCTCAAACCCCGCCTTATCCGCTAAACAACTCCAAGCACAAGTCGGCAAGATGATAGAAGAATCAAATAAAATCATATCAGTCCTTGGCTTATCATCACCAACTTAGCTTTTCTCACATATCGACGACCTTGCATCATTAATAAGTGCATAAATGAATACCTTTTCACTCTGTGCAAACATAACTCCAATCACTGGTTGCAAATAAAGTCCTGTTATAATAAAACTTCTTGCCTAACTAGCCTCGCAACCAATCATTGAGCACTCATTCATTAACGACTCCATTTAAATCGCCTGTTTTCAAGATGATGTGGATTGCCATGACCATTTCAAATGTTGGTACGTGGATGACAGAAATTGGCACTACTTGGCTTATGGCCTCTATGCCAACCTCAGATCTTTATATCGCTTTAATCCAAACAGCTATCACCTTACCATTTTTATTTTTGGCATACCCGTCTGGCACGTTGGCGGATTTAATTGACCATCGTCGGATGTTACTGGGCCTACATATCGCGCTGTTTATTACGGCAACTGCCCTAGCAATTAGCGCTTTTTTTGATGCAGTTACTCCACTAAGCTTACTGCTATTCACGTTTGCCTTAGGTGCTGGCAACGCAATGATGAGACCGGCTTGGGCGGCCAGTGTGCCTGATTTTGCACCTAGGGAACAATTGCCAAATGCTATTACCCTTAACACCTTAAGCACCAATATTACACGAGCTATCGGCCCTGCTATTGGTGGGTTTGTTATTTTTCAATCTGGGCCAACAGGGGTGTTCATCCTTAACGCCGTTTCGTTCACCGGCTTAATTTTTGCCTTAGCCATTTGGAAGCCAGAAAAATTAGATAACCCATCTGCTCTTCCTGTTGAGCGATTTATGGGGGCCTTTAAAGCTGGCTTGCGCTACACACGAAATGTTCGTTCATTACGTGTCGTATTATTCCGAAGCGCTATGTTTTTCTTTTTTGCCAGTGTCTCTTGGGCTTTATTACCGATTATTGTTATTCGCGAAATGAACATGGGTGCCCAAAGCTTCGGTATTTCAATGGCCGTGGTTGGCTTAGGGACAATTCTAGGCGCTTTCTTATTGCCTAAGTTTCATCGCCTATTAACACGCAATCAAATTATTTCGCTATCTACCGTTCTTTTATCGCTACCGTTAATTCTCTTAGCCTATAAACCAAACTTATATACATTAGGCTTAACGTTAGTTGCTCTTGGTAGCGCATGGATTTCTAGCTTTTCATCTTTTATTTTATCTGCACAAATGGTGGTGCCAAATTGGGTCCGCGCGCGGACTATCTCCCTTGTGATGCTCACCTTTGGTGGCAGTATGGGTTTTGGCAGCTTGACGTGGGGAAGCTTGTCTGACCATTATGGCTCTAGCGTTTCGATATTCGTTGCTTCCTGTGGATTGCTACTCACCTTGCTGTTGAGTCGACGTTTTGCACTCGCGAATGACAGCTTGGACCCATCCGCTACGACACAATGGCCCATAACCATTGATGAAGACTCCGTGCCCGGCGATAAAGGCCCTGTTATGGTCACTATTCAGTATCAAATTCCTCAAGATAAAACAGATGAATTTCTCTGTTTGATGAAGAAAATGCGGGTTAATCGGAAAAGAAATGGTGCGTATTTCTGGCAAATATTTCACGATGCCAATGACCATCAATTATTTTCTGAGGTTTACATGTCTGAGTCGTGGCTTGAGGTCTTACGCCAACGAGATCGAATGACTTATGCTGAAATGTCGATTCGTGACCAAGTAATGACGATGCATGTTGGGGACAGCACCCCTGCTATTTCAATTCAAATTGCAGGTAAAGCTTAAATGAGTAGTTTAATACCGATGGTTTTAATTCTGTCTGCAGGTGTGGCATGGCACAAATTTGAACCTGGCGGCATCACTACACAACATTTAAGAAGTACCTTAAGCGCCTTAGTGGTTAACTTGCTGGCACCCACCTTAATTTTATACGTCATCCTAACAACGCCTCTTAAAGAAGAACTGTATCAAGTTCCCATTACCGGCATTATTACCATCAGCCTCTGTTTGGGCCTGAGTTTAATACTATTTTCTTTGCTCCTTCGTGCAGGGTACATAACTCGTCCCCAAGCTGGCGCTTTAGTTTTAGCTGCTAGCTTTGGCAATGGAATGGGTATCTCCTTGCCTGCTGTTGAAGCACTGTTTGGGGCTGATATGGCTAGCATTCCTTTAATTTATGACCTGCTGGCGACGGTACCCTTTGTGTGGATTATTGCCGTATTGGTTGCCGCACACTTTGGGACGCGTATCGCGGGTGGCCATCTAGGTCGTGAGTTACTATTGATGCCGCCCGTTTGGGCTATATTAATAGCCTTAGCGCTTCGATATTTTCAATGGGTGCCACACGAAAGCATCATCCAAGCTTTTAAAATGATGGGGCAAGCAACCGTCCCTATGCTACTGCTTATGGTAGGCGTGAATTTTAGAATAAGTAGCCTTAAATATATTCTTTTAACAATCCCCGCCATGCTGATTAAACTTATTATTAGCCCGGCCGTAGCATTCGCCAGTGGCATTCCTGTTGGCTTGAGCGGTGAAGTGTTAATCATCACGAGTATCACAGCCGCCGCACCACCAGTTATCGTCGGCATTGCTTTAGCAGACCGCTTTAAACTGGACTCTTCACTTTTTTGCACAGCCTTAACGCTAGGGACTGCTTGCTACCTTCTTCTAGCCCCCAGCCTATCCGACTATTTAGCCTCATTAGTATGAATGCACTTAAAAAAACACTATGGGGTGGTATTTGGTTAAGCTTTCTAACCGGTATTGCCGCGGCGATAACTGTCACGAAAGCCAGTCCTGCCTTATTAGAAATACAAAAAGAACTGTCACTCAGCGTTATCCAAGTTGGTTGGGTTATGTCGTCTGCCGCCTTGGCCACCGTTTTATTGGGCACCTTCGTAGGATCATTGTCACACAAGTATGGTCCCAAAAAAGTCTTACAAATCGCTTTAGGCCTGATTGTTGTTTCTGCTAGCTTTAGCTTATTTATCAACTCCGCTAACGAGCTAATATTTAGCCGTATTGTTGAAGGAGTCGCCGTTATACTCGTTTCTGTGGCTGGACCGACGTTGATCTCACATTTATCCAAACCCTCCGATATAGGCTTAACCATGGGCGTTTGGGCATTATGGATGCCCGTTGGAAGTGTACTGATCTTTTTAATGTCACCGCTGATTTTAGAGCAATTTGGCTGGCGCTGGCTTTGGAGTGCGTCGGCATTTATTGCCCTTCCATTACTAATACTATATATACGACTCGTTGACCCAACACGTGCCGTTGTTAATACCATTAATAAGAAGCTGTCCCGGCCGGTTGTTTATAGAGCAATCCTCATGGGACTGATATTCACCTGTTTTACAGGCTCATTCTTTAGCATGGTCACCTATCTGCCTAGTTATCTTATTGGTACTTACCAGGTAAGCTCAAGTACAGCCTTAATTATTACGACTCTATTACCCGCCTGTATCATTCCTGGGAATTTACTGAGCGGCTTTCTTATTCACCGCGGTGTTCCTTGGTTTCGAATGATGAGCTACCCAGCCGCCGCCTTAGCTACAATCATTACCTTACTATTACACGCGAACTACTCAGCTGAGCTTGGTTTAATCCTGTTAGCGTTAATGGGACTCTTCTTAGGTATGATTCCCACGGCCATTTTTGCTCAAAGCCCTCGTTTGGCCGACAACCCCATTGATACAGGCCGCGTTATAGGCATCGTTATTACCGGTCAAGGGCCAGGGATTTTATTAGGGCCACCACTTGCAGGATTCCTAATCGGTGAACAACACAACTGGCAAAACTTGTACCCTCTTTACCTTCTTTTGACTATCAGCATCATTGTGTTGGCACAGGGTTTAAAAACACTTCAGCCTAAGCCTAGCCGTTAGTTACTCTTCGTGTAGCGCTTTAATAGGGTCCAAATTTGCCGCTTGCCCTGCGGGGAAAACACCAGCAATAAGGCCAATTGCAGCTGATATAAATAGCGCTAAACCTAAGAAGAAAAGGCTAAATGTTACTGGCAATCCTGGCAAGAAAAGTTGTAATAACCCCGTCAACAATAGCAACAAAAGCAAACCAAATACCCCACCCAGTAACGCTAATACAATAGCCTCACCTAAAAACAAACTAAGAATCGCCTTTTTATCTGCGCCAATCGCTCGAAGCAGGCCCACTTCAGCCGTTCTTTCCCTCACCGTTGTCGTCATAATGGCCAGAATACCCACCGCGCCAACAAGCAGTGAAATAGCACCTAACGCACCCACCGATAACTTCAAAATAGACAGTATTTTACCCATCGACTCCAGCATGTCATTTTGCGTGGTAAGCGTGACATCTTCCCGCCCATGACGATCAATCATTATTTGCTTAATACGCTTTTCAATGCTCCCGAGTGATGTGTTAGCCGAAAAAACCACATCAATTTCCATCAAGGACTCTCTATTAAACAACTGCAAACCATTTTGAGCTGGAATATAGATCGTATCATCCATATCAATGCCCAGCATTTGGCCTTTCTTTTCAATTGTACCAATCACACGAAATCTCTGACCGCCAACACGAATATGCTGACCGAGCGGGTTAGTCTCACCAAACAATTCTTTTTTCATGGTATAGCCCAAAACCGCTGTCGAACGAGCATCTTCCAAATTCCCCGAGAAAAAATGCCCTTGCGCAACGTTGAAGCCCCATGCGTCACTCATATCTGGCCCTACCCCCAAAATCATGCCGCTACGTTGCCTATTAATAAACTCCACAACCCCCGACCCTTGCACAACAGGCACGACTTTTTCAATGCCCGTTAACTGCTTCAGCGCTTGAGCATCTCCTAGTGTTAGCGGCCGCACTGAAGACAATAAACCACCTGCACCATGCGTTTCTTTCAAACCAGGGTTAATCGCAATAATTCGAGCACCAAATTGTGAAAAACTATCCAACACATATTGTTGAACACCTTCTCCTATTGCAGTCAGTAACGTAACTGACGCAATACCAATGGCCATACCTAGAGCCGTTAACAAACTTCTGAACCGATGGCTCAGTACCGAGGTAAATACCCAATGAGCACTATCAATCCAGTTCACACAATCTCCTTCTGTTGTTTACCTTGCAGTGCTTCGACAGGTGAGAGTGTTGAAGCCCTTTGTGCAGGCAACCAAGAAAACACAAGCGCAAACAGTATTGCTAACAATATTGAACCGCATTGTGCCCACCAAGGTGAGTGAAACTGAATTTCACTAAAATACATGTTCGCGAATAAGATAATCAAGTAGCTCAAAAGCAAGCCCGATACCGATGCCATTGTTGCTATTAGGCCTGCTTCGCATAAAAACAATACACGTACCGTTGACGATGTAGCCCCTAGCGCTTTAAGCAAGCCAATTTCCTTAACTCGCTGAGAAACAGTAATCATCATCATATTCATGATCAAAATACCGGCAACTAACATGCTGATAGACGCGATACCTGCAACAGCGATGGTTAAGGTATCGAGTATTTCTTGCACTGAAGACAACATAGCGTCTTGAGAAATTACAGTGACGTCTTCTTCACCTTCATGCCGTTCTTTCAGTAACTCAGCAATGGCTCGCTTAACGCTATCAAGTTCTTGATATATCCTCACTTCCGTAAACAAACGAAATAATCCATCTACGTTAAACAAGGACTGCGCATTTGCAACTGGGATAATAATCACATCGTCCATATCAAAGCCAAAACTGGTTCCACCCTTTTTTAATACGCCTATGACACGAAATCGACTATCCGCCAACCTAATCCATTGACCTAAAGCTGGTTCGTTTTTAAATAATTCTTTACGTAATTTGTTTCCGATAACACATACAGCTTCACTTTTATCTAGGTCTAAAACCGGTAGCATTTGGCCTTGGGCTACATTTAATTGGCGAATAATAAAAAAATCTCTGCTACTTCCAACCGTCAACACTTCACGTATTTTACCGGCATAAGACGCTTCAAGGTTACCCACCACAATGGGTGCCACAGCGTTGACACCTGATAAGCGAGAAACTGATGTTGCATCTTTTAACGTAAGCGGCCTTGGTGACTCACCGGTTATAGGCGGCATTCCCCCAGTTGTTTCTTTTTTGCCGGGTAAGACGATAAGCGTATTTCGCCCCAATACATTAAACTCTTTAAGTACATACGATTTTGCCCCTTCCCCGAGTGCCGTCAGTAAATTTACGGCAACGACACCAATCGCTATCGCCACCCATAAAACGATTGTACGAAAGCGGTGCCGACTTAAGACATGCGTAATAAAGCCCACAATGTCTGGCCAAAGCATCGTTAGACTATCCGCCCATCCAGCATATTCAATTGCCTTTGTGCGCGGTCACCTAACGTTGGATCATGTGTAACAACCATCAACGTGATGCCTTCTGCGTTTAGCGATTCCAACAACTTCGTGACACCTTCTCCAGACTTAGAATCTAAGTTGCCCGTCGGCTCATCCGCCAATAAAATGCTCGGTTTCATCACAATAGCGCGACCTATTGCAACCCGTTGTCGCTGTCCACCCGACAGTTGGTTGGGGCTATGATGCGCACGATCCATCAGCTCCAGTTTATTAAGAACATCGTCTACCTTTTGTTTGCGTTTTTTGGCTGGAACCCCCGACAGCATCATCGGCAATTCAATATTTTCTCGTGCGGTGAGCCGCGGCACCAAATGATAGGATTGAAACACAAAACCAATTTTTTCACTTCTTACTCTCGTACGCTCAGCTTCATTCAGTTTAGATACATTAATTCCATCTAGTACATAGTCGCCAGAATTTGCCCTATCTAATAAACCTAGAATATTCATTAGCGTAGATTTTCCAGAACCAGACGGCCCCATAACCGCTATGTATTCGCCTTGTTCAATGCGTAATGAAACATCATCTAAGGCATGAACCGTTTGATCGCCAATTTGGAAACGTTTATCTAAATGGCTGAGCTCTATCATTCTGCAACGCTGACCCTTGCTCCATCAACCGCTCCGTCAACATCTAGCGATAGCAGTACCCGGTCACCATCTGTCAAACCCGCTTTAATTTCTGTATAGCGCCAGTTACTCAGTCCAGGGGTAAACTCTTTTAGTACCAGTTGTTCATTTGATGGCTTATATAAAAGCACTTTATTGCCATCAATTACCGTTTCCGTAGGTAACCTAAGGGTATTTTTTTGCTGCTGAATAACCACATCCACATCAGCACTATAGCCAATTAGCAGTTTTTTATGCTGTTCTTTATCAATCAGTTTAACGTCTATATCTACCGTTCGCGCCTGCTTTTCAAGCTCTTTCACATACGGCGCAATTCGCGATACAGTACCCTCAAATTGTTCACCGCGAAAAGCATCTAAGGTGACATGTACGCGCATTCCTTTTTGAATTTTGGATGCATCTACTTCATCCACCGGGGCCTGTACATACAAACAGCCATCGGCAATTAGATCTACCGCTGGTGGTGTTGCAACGCCTGAAGGGGACGGCGTAATGTATTCCCCCACTTCACCGTTAATTTCAGCAATTACACCTGCAAAAGGAGCGGTCAACTCTGTTTTTTCAAGAATCGCTTTTTGTAATTGCATCGTCGCTGCACTACTGTCTTTGCTTGCTTTAGCCTTACTACAACTCGCCACTGAAATGTTCGCTGTGGTACTCGCTGTATCTAACCGGTCGGCGGACACTAAGTCTTTTTTTGCCAAGCCCACTAAGCGTTTATGTTCACGCTTATTAAGATCCGCTAAGTAGCAACTTTCAACCACTGTTAGCTTAGCCATCTCCAGCCTTGCTTGCGCCTCTGAAAATCGTGCTTGCTGGTCTTTATTCCACAATCGAATTAATACTTGGTCTTTCTTAACCTGGTCTCCTTCGCTAACAAATAATTCTGCAATTTGTCCGCCAATAGGCAATGATAAGCGCGACCGATTACACGCTTTAATGGTACCCGAACGGGTATTAGAGACGGTTAAATCTACCTGCCCCGTACTGACAGAAATTAAACGCACCGGTATTGATTTTTCACCGCTAAAATAAAACCAAGCTAACGTCGCCAGCAACAATAAAATAAAGCCTGTAATAACCTTAATATTCACAATATGGCACCTAATTTATTTCTACTTAAACCATATCATATAACGTGTATTAAACTAGCCGTTAAAGACAAGAAAGCATTGATTCAAACTACGCTAGACCCGGAAAGTGTTGAGGCAGTGCTTTCACAAACGATGGCCGTTGTGCGCACCGTGCATACCAGTTTTTTAGGTTTTGGAATTTCCCATCTATCGGCAAGCCATGTGTGATTGCCAAACAAAATCGTGGAATTAACGCACATTCTGCCACCGAGAAACCACCGGCAAAAAAATCACCTTCGCCCAATTGTTCTGCCAATACTGACTGTGCATCAAACCAGGCCTGCTGGGTAGATTCCTTCAACTCAGCACTGGCTACGTGATCTGCGCTATCACGCTTTTCTTTGATATATGGAAATAGAATTTTACCTAATTTGCTATCACTATAGCTATGCAGCTGTCTGATTCTAGCCCTAGTTTTAGGCGACCCAGGCATTAGCTGTGTCTCTGGAAACTTATCAAGCAGGTAGTCAATAATCTCGGTTGATTCACATATCACCAAGTCTCCATCAACCAAAACTGGCACCGTTGCATTTGGGTTTAAAGAGACAACATCAGGGTGCTTTTTATTTAACTCAACCACAACCTCTTTTAAGTTCACCTCGCTTTCAAATACGACTATTCGTGCCTTCCAACAAAAGGGACAATCCGGACGTTGATAAAGCGTTATTGAATATTCGTCCGCCTGCATTATATTTTCCTTAATCTCAATTCGTGCAGATGATCTTTTAACGAATCAATTCGGTCATTTCCCCAAAAGACTTGATCCTCAACAGTAAACGATGGCACGCCGATCACTCCTTTTGATTGTGCTTCTTGCCAATGATCATCCATTTTAACGAGGTATGATTCGTCGGCACTGGCCTGCTCAACAAGTCCATGCGATAAGCCGATGATGTCAGCCACTTCAAGCAATACCTTTATTTCACCAATATTTCGACCTTGCGCCCACTCTTTTCTCATTACCTCAATAATATAAGGCTTTAACAACCCTTCTCTTTCAGCAGCAAACGAGATGGCACCTGCCAACGTTGGGTCTGTTTCTATCGGTGGGGGAGAAAAAGGAATACCCATTTTTCTACAACTACGCGCCACGTCTTGTCGCACTAGGTGTATTTTAGTTTTTACCCTTTCTGGCGATGAGCGACCCGACCAACCAGCAAAAGGTTTCCACAAAAGGTCTACCTGATACTCATCAAAAATAGCGAACATGTTTTTAGAGGCTAAGTAACAATAAGGGCTTCTAAAATTAAAGTACACATCAACTGCTTTATTTGCGTGTATATCAACAACCTTGTCATTACTCATATCATCACCCCTATATTTTACTGTTAACGTTTAATGAGAATCTAATGAGCTTATTTGATCATTTTTCAATGGTCGACATTAGTTTAAAAACATTAACATGTTCAAACGGCAAAATAAATTACTCGGCATGACTAACAGCACCAATGAAGCCCCTCAACCTTTCATGTCAGTAAGAACGCTCCACACTTCACAAGTGTGTTAGCTTGACTAAGAATTAAATAAACCGCGTTGCCTATAGCTCAAAGGATTGATGCAATAACGGCATTTCCACCGTTGTATTTTGTAATTTATCCGCAAATTTGAGCATACTTCTTTCCTCACCATGAACTAAAAAAGTTCTCTTTGGGTTGCCTGTTTTTGCATGCCAAGCAAGTAATTCAGCTTGATCTGCGTGAGCAGAAAAGCCACCTATCGTATGGATGCTTGACCTGACCGGAATCTCCTCCCCAAATATTTTTACAGTTTTCGCTCCATCAATAATCCTTCGGGCCAGCGTTCCCTGGGCCGCAAACCCAACGAATACGATACTATTTCGCTTGTTCCATATATTATGTTTTAAGTGATGACGAACCCGCCCTCCCGTACACATGCCTGAGCCAGCCATAATCACTGCGCCACCTGAGACCTGGTTTATCGACATGGACTCTGTTGTTTCGCGCGTGAAATGTAATCCTGGAAAACCGAAAGGATCTTTACCATCATTAAAAAGCTCTAATGTCTCTGCGTTGTAGCATTCGGGGTGCCGCTCAAAAATATGGGTCGCAGAAATCGCCATCGGTGAATCAAGAAAAACATTGGTGAAGTGTTTGATGTTTGAATTTAGAATACCTTCACGCAAGAAATAGAGTATTTCCTGTGCCCGTTCCATCGCAAAGGTGGGAATAATGACATTACCGCCACGCCCTACCGTTTCGTTAATCACGTCGTAAAGCTCTGCTATAGAGGGCTGAAGTTGTTTATGCAAGCGATCACCATAAGTCGTTTCCATAATAACGCTATCGGCCTTTGGTGGTGTAGATGGTGCGTTTAAAATAGCTCTGCCGCCGTAACCTAGGTCGCCTGAAAATAGTAGGCTATGCTGACGGTTACTCTCTTCAAGTTCTAAATAAATAGAAGCCGAACCCAGTATATGACCCGCATCAAGAAATGTAGCTTTAATTCCATCTGCCAACTGTTCAGGCTCACCATAGTTAACGTGTCTACCAAAAAACTCTAGACTATTGAGTGCATCTAGCACGGTATACAGCGGTTCAATTTGGTTGCTCGATTTAGCACCTTGCCGCTTTGCCTTACGTTGTTGATAACGGGCCTCTTCTTCTTGCAAACCAGCGGAATCTAGCATAATTAACCGTGCCAGCTCCAATGAAGCTGCCGTGGTAATAACAACACCTTTAAACCCTCGCTTAACGAGTAAAGGGATACGTCCACAATGATCTAAATGAGCGTGAGTTAACAATAAAAAATCTATAGACGCCGGCTCAAAACCGAAAGGCTCTGCATTCTCCTCAATGAGCTCTCTACCACCTTGGTAAAATCCGCAATCGATTAAGATACGTTTACCTGCACATTCAACCAAATGACATGAACCCGTCACGCCTTTTGCTGCACCGTGGAATGAAATTTTCACCTTGCCTCCTTTGCCTGAAGTAAACATTCAGTAGATTAATAGTACTACAAAAACAAAAAAATAATCTTTCCAGCGCCAGTGTTTGAAGCCTACTTATCTAGTCTATTGCCTTAACGTCCTTTCTATCTCTATGGCGCAAGGCGACTAATCACCCACTCATTACCTGACTTTTCATAAATAAAGCGGTCATGCAGACGATTTTCTCTTCCTTGCCAAAACTCAATACTATTAGGTATAACGCGATAACCGCCCCAAAAATCAGGCAAGGGCACTTCCCCTTTGGCAAATTTTGCTTTCATGACCTCAAATTGACCCATCAGCATCTGCCTTGATGAAAGGTGGCTAGATTGCTCAGAAGCCCATGCACCTAGTTGAGAGCCCTTCGGCCTACTGGCAAAATATTTGAGGGAATCCAGCTGAGATACTTTCTCTACACGACCCGTTATTTTTACCTGCCTTTCCAGCGATAACCACGGAAACAGCAATGCCACTTGGGGGTTTACCGCTATATGTTTCGACTTTTTAGACTCATAGTTAGTAAAAAAGACAAAACCCTGTTCATTGAAAAATTTTAATAGAACTGTTCGCACACCCACATTAACCCCGTCGGACGTGGCTAAGCTCATCGCACTAGGCTCTAGCACACCTAATTCATCCGCCTGTTTAAACCAATGATCAAACTGCTTAAATGGGTTTTCATCCAACTCGTTACGGCTTAGCCCTTGCTGCAAGAATTCGTGCCGATGGCGCGTTAAATCTACTGTCATATGTATGTGTTCTTCGCTAAAGAAATATCATCTCAATTTTATAAATAACGTGCCAACAGGCCATGTTTAGACACATCTCCCCTGTAGGGCAACTTTATACTGTGGCCGCTTCCAGGAGCAACATCAATGGCATTGCCTTGTTTATCCATCATTTTTTCGAGTGTCCACTCAATATTACCCGTAGGTAAAATAAGTTCTAATTTATCACCCACACTAAACTTATTTTTAACCGTAATATCTAGGCAGTGCATTGTTTCATCATAACCAGCAATTTCACCAACAAATTGCTGCCTATCACTACTTGAGTAACCCCTTATATAGTTTTGTTGTTGCTGTGTCGGGTGACGTTGATAGAACCCATCGGTATACCCTCTATTAGCAAGATTATCTAGCTTACCAATTAATGTTGGATCAAACGTTTGACCCGCCATTGCATCCTCAATCGCTCGACGATAAATCTGCGCGGTGCGCGAAACATAGTAAACCGACTTGGTTCGCCCTTCTATTTTTAACGAATCAATACCCATTTTTGTTAACCGTTCAATATGTTGAATAGCACGTAAATCCTTTGAATTCATGATGTAAGTACCGTGCTCATCTTCAAAAATAGGCATTAATTCACCGGGGCGATTGGCTTCTTCAATCAAGTAAATATTATCTGCCAAAGGATGTCGTTGCTGACCGCCACAATCGGATAGAGCATTCTCATTCATCGCCTCAAACGCTTTAAAATCTATTTTCTGAGGCGCATCATCGTTGCCATCCGTTGTATGCGTCTTATAATCCCAACGGCACGAATTAGTACACGAACCCTGATTTGGGTCACGGTGGTTAAAGTAACCGGATAATAAACAACGGCCCGAATAGGCAATACACAACGCGCCGTGAACAAAAACTTCTAACTCAATATCGGGGCAACGTTGGCGAATTTCTTCAATCTCATCTAGCGATAACTCACGCGATAAAATAACCCGCGTCAAGCCCACTGACTGCCAAAACTTTACTGTTTGATAATTCACCGTATTCGCTTGCACTGATAAATGAATCGGCATATCAGGCCACCGTTCACGCACCATCATAATCAAGCCCGGGTCGGACATAATCAAGGCATCCGGTTTCATTGCAATAACCGGCTCCATATCCGCCATATACGTTTTAACTTTCGTGTTGTGCGGCATCAAATTACTCGCCACAAAAAACTGTTTGCCCAAAGCATGAGCCTCTTCAATTCCCTGCGCTAAAACAGGCAGTTTATGAAAGTCATTATTTCGCACTCGCAAGCTATAGCGCGGCTGCCCAGCATATACAGCATCAGCACCAAAGGCGTAGGCGTAGCGCATATGTTGCAAACTGCCCGCAGGCAGTAGTAGTTCTGGAGATTTCATTATCATTTTCTTTCTAAATTAAATCGGCATCGTTTTATAGTTTTGGGTTACGTTTAGACTGACTTCCTACGCTCTTACACATAACCACCAAAGCCCACTTCAGTACCAAAACATAGCTATTAGCGCGCTTTTCACTAGCTGCAATGTACGACTAACCGCCAGCTTGGCTCTCAACACCTATGTCCTAGCTCAGCAATAAACCAGCCAATAATCACCACACACTCAATATCGCGTGAGTTTACCTGAATTATTTGGCGGTCAATTTGATTGATATCAGATATCACGCTATTTCTCAGGGACTGCTTCTTTTAAGCGATATAATGCCCTGAACAACCGCTAGATGGCTATAACATTGGAACAAACTGTAACTTTTGACCTCGACCTCATTCAACGCTATAACAAATCAGGGCCACGTTATACGTCTTACCCAACAGCCGTTGAGTTTAGTGAAAATTTCACAACTGATAACTATCAGCAACAAGTTGAGCTATCTAACCAACGAGGTGGCCCACTATCCCTATATTTTCACCTGCCATTTTGTGACACCGTATGTTTTTACTGTGCCTGCAACAAAATTATCACCAAAAACCGTAAGCACGCTGAACCCTACTTAAAAAATTTACATAAAGAAATAGCCCTACAAGCGGCTTTATTTGATTCTAGCCGCCCCGTTGAACAACTTCACTGGGGAGGCGGCACACCCACCTTTATCAATCACGATCAAATGCGAGAACTGATGTCGGTTACACGTCAGCACTTCAACTTAGCGGATGATGATAATGGCGAATTTTCAATTGAAATTGACCCGCGTGAAGCTGATGAAAAAACCATCGCTCTATTGCGTGACATTGGCTTCAACCGCCTCAGCTTAGGTGTTCAAGATTTCAACCCCATCGTCCAAAAAGCCGTTAATCGTATTCAAAGTGAAGCAGAAACGTTTGCTGTTATTGATGCCGCTCGCGCTAATAACTTTCGCTCTATTAGCCTTGATCTGATTTATGGTTTACCACATCAAACCCCCCGTAGCTTTTCTGAAACACTCGATAAAGTGATTAATACCGCCAACCCCGACCGGCTATCTATTTTTAACTACGCACATATGCCAGATCGATTTAAAGTGCAGCGTCAAATGAATAATGATGATTTACCTCAACCAGAGGTAAAGCTTGAAATACTGCATCGGTCAATCGATCAACTAACCAGCGCAGGGTACGCATACATTGGCATGGATCATTTCGCCAAACCAGAAGATGAACTTGCTGTTGCTCAACGTAACGGCAAACTCTACCGAAATTTCCAAGGCTACTCCACACGCTCGGAGTGTGACCTTATTGGCCTAGGCGTTACATCCATTGGGCGCATTGCAGATTCATATTCTCAAAACCAGCGCACACTGGAAGACTATACAAACAGTCTTAACCATGATGAATTGCCTATTTTTCAAGGCATCACTCTAAATGCCGACGATAAAATTCGCCGCACCGTCATCACTAAGCTTATTTGTCACTTTGCCCTAGATATTGATGCTGTTGAAAAAGAACTCCACATTAACTTTGCCGAATACTTTGCTGATGCTTACACACAGTTAGAGCAGTTTTCACAGGACGGCTTAATACGCTACGATGCCCACAAAATTGAGGTGCTACCATCAGGCCACCTACTGATAAGAAATATTTGTATGGCTTTTGACCGTTACACCCAACAAAAGGCTAAACAACGTTTTTCAAATGTCATATAGAAAGCACTCTATTAGCAGCTCAAACATCGTATGTTAGGATAATGACTAAATGTCTACCGAAGTCAGATTTCAGACATACCCTAAAAAATACCTCAATTGAACTTCTGTTTTGTAGTAAAAGGTTTGGCGTTGAGGGTATTAATTCTGGATAAAAACAAGCACTAGTGGACTGAGGGGGGGAAGTACGCTACCGAATAGCACCAAGTTAAGCCTCAGCCCAGCTTACCTTTTGACTCGGCTAATCTCCCTCAAAACACCATCATAAAAATCAAGTCCATTTACTCTTCCGTTTCTCTCATAAATCCACCTTTCACGATTCTCCCAGTGCCCCCTGTATCTAACAACATCATGGTAAACCCTAACCGGATCACCACAGTCACTGCGCACCTCTTCACGTGTATCTCTTTCTGACGCTAGATTTGTAGAGCTACACCTATATCCTGCAAAAGAAATAGATGGGATCATAAAAATGGATATTAAAATAACTGCGAATACTTGTTTAGACATTACATTCCTTGTAGTTTACTAAAGTGTTAATTTGACCTAATAGGCAACGGGTTGTTTTAAGTTTATTTATCCAATTCCCACTTATAAACACGCCCTTTCTCTGCCTTATCTAAATAATCTCTATCTGACAAAGTCTTGTATGAATTAGGAGGAACGTTACCCTGAAGACGAATACTTTTAATCAAAAACCCGTCATGATCTAAAGCATTATATTTGAGTCGAATATCTCTTGTTTCCGAAGTGTTATTAGTAACCCCAACTTTATAAGCGAACCACGTACTACCAATGCTATTAACTGGTTCATACCTTAGATTAATGGCACCTAAAGTAACGCCTTTATCATATTCGGCATCAGGAACAATATCTGATTTAGTTGGAACCGGAGCACTAAGTATACTTTCTTTCCCGCCAGAGCAAGGCCGCTGCTGAAAACTGACTTTACCTCCTAACTCACATTTGTACCTCTGAGAATATGCTGGCTGAACCACCAAGAGAGCTAGAAAAAACGCGACTATAATTTTCATAATTAATCCTTTAAATTTAACTTACTAATCCTTGTATATTCATAAATTCTAACAGAACCAGAAACAAACCACCTTAGAAAAGCTTTTTACAGGGAAAAGTGAGTCTATGCGGGAGGGGTTAATGTAAAACAAACCAGAGGAGCGAGGCCACATATAACCGACCTTCAAAACCAAATGGTACACATAATTGGTACACAACACACACAAAAGCTAATGGTTACTGCTATTAACAAATATTGCCCATATTTGTGGTGAAGTTAATTCAAAAAATAGCTTTGGCGGCTATCTAGGTTGGCAGCACTTTGTTTCGTCCGGAACTCAATCAGTCTACCTAGAGGAGCAAGCTTCTCGGTTTAGAGGTATTTGGAGTGAGTTTTGTGCTGGTAAGGCTTGGTAGATTTTAAACTATAAAACTAAAATGATTACCCATTTTAAACTGATCATAACTACGGAAACGTAATATCGCTATTTCAACAAAACAAGGAACTGATTAACATGGATGAAATAAAAACATTAGCTGATAATTCTTTTATAAACGTACCCCCTCTACTCTGGCACACAACATGGCACATGTACGGAGTATCCCCATACGCGGCTTAGCTGACTAACTCTTGCCATTAATTTCTTTTTCAGGTGACTTTTGGGGTGACCTACAAAAAAGCCCCAACCCTTGCATAGGAAATTGGGGCTAATATAGTTGGTGGGCCTTGAAGGACTTGAACCTTCGACCAATGGATTATGAGTCCACTGCTCTAACCAACTGAGCTAAAGGCCCGATAGGGTTTATTCCGTAGAGTCTATAAAACTACGAAGGTGTTCTGTACGTGATGGATGACGTAATTTGCGCAATGCTTTTGCTTCAATTTGACGAATACGTTCACGTGTTACATCAAACTGCTTACCCACTTCTTCCAACGTGTGATCAGTATTCATGTTGATGCCGAAACGCATTCTAATCACCTTTGCTTCACGTGCGGTTAAACCAGCCAGTACATCCTGAGTTGATTCTCTTAAACTTTCAATAGTTGCTGAATCTACAGGTGAAACAGCATTAGCATCTTCAATAAAGTCACCTAAGCTTGAATCTTCATCATCACCAATCGGCGTGCCCATTGAAATAGGTTCTTTTGCAATTTTAAGTACTTTTCGAACCTTATCTTCTGGCATTTCCATTTCTATTGCTAATTCTTCTGGTAATGCTTCCCGTCCTTTTTCTTGTAGAATTTGGCGCGAAATACGGTTCAATTTATTGATTGTTTCAATCATATGAACCGGTATACGAATCGTTCTTGCTTGATCAGCAATTGAACGCGTAATCGCTTGGCGAATCCACCACGTTGCATACGTAGAAAACTTATAACCTCGGCGATATTCAAATTTATCCACAGCCTTCATTAGACCAATATTTCCTTCTTGAATAAGGTCTAAAAACTGCAATCCACGGTTTGTGTATTTTTTAGCAATGGAGATCACCAACCGTAAATTGGCCTCAACCATTTCTTTTTTAGCCCGGCGCATTTTTGCTTCGCCAATGGATAAGCGACGGTTAATGTCTTTAATTTCTGCTGTTACTAACTTGCTTTCGCTTTCTACGTTAGCAAGCCGAAGTTGTGCTTTTTTAATTTCCTGGAAGTTTTCTTTTATGACCGCAACAAAAGGCTCATCTGTTTTCAGGTGGTCTTCAAGCCAGGTTAAATCACTTTCGTTCTTCACAAAACCCGCAATAAATAACTTACGTGGCATTTTTGCTTGTTTAACACAAATATCAATGATGGTTTTTTCTTGCGCTCTTACTAATTCGACGCTCTCTCTTATAACATTCAACAATAAGGCAAAGAAACGGGGTGTAAATTTAAGCGCCATGAACAATAAGGCCAACTCATCAAACTCTTTTTGAGAGCTACCTGCTGAGTAACCTTGCTTATCAACAATCTTTGTACAGGTTTTGTACTTTGCAATAATTTCATCAATACGAACCTGAACATCAGCGACTGTTAGCGCCGGAATCTCCGGAGCATTCTCATCTTTTGCAGCGGCTGGTTGCGTGTAATCGTAGTCATCTTCTAGATCAACAAAATCTGGAATATAATCGGCTAGACGTAATTCTTCATTTTTAATTTTCTCGAATACATCAAAAAAACAAGCGACAACGGCTGGGTAGCGTACCATCGCTGCCAACATTTCGTTTTGCCCTTCTTCGATACGTTTTGCAATATCAAGCTCACCTTCACGGGTTAACAAGCCTACCGTGCCCATCTCACGCATATACATACGGACGGGGTCTGTCGTTCGACCTAGCTCTTTATCAACCGTTGCCAAAGCAACCGCAGCGACCTCAGCAGCAGCAGATTCATCGACTGTTTGAGCCACAGTACCGTCGGAAACAGTATCCGATTCGGGCGCAACTTCATGTACACCAATACCCATGTCTGAAATCATACTGATGATTTCTTCAATGCGTTCTGGCTCTACATCCTGCGGCAAGTGATCATTCACCTCTGCATAGGTTAAATAGCCTTGCTCATGCCCCATACTTATAAGGGCTTTGATTTTAGTGGCTTGCTCTTTTTGCTGTTCTTTATCCATTTTGTTCCTATGAACTAAAATAAAATTTTCGTCGACTGAACCGAGTATTTTAGCAGATATTCCTAATTTATCTAGGAATCTTCCTCTATTTCATTAATTCCGTGAACTCTTTTTTTTCTTTGTCGGTTAAATTCTGTGACTTTTCTGCCAATTCGTGATATCGAGCATACTTTGCTTGCTCTTTAAGCCTCTCTATAGCCCCTAAAAACTCGTGTTCAGCCAACTCTCCGACAATCAGCCGTTCTTCGGCGAACAAAACATTAATTATTTTTTCACTCTGACTACCACGAAAGCGCTCTAATAACATCGCTGGCGACATATCCTGCTGACTATTTACGGCTTGTATTATTTCATTTAACACATCCATTCCTGGCACATTTAACTTAAGCCACGCCTCATCTGGATTAAGCTGTAACACCAAGGTTGGCTCATGAAGGATAAGCTTTATCAAATGTCGCATTGCCGACAAAGGCGCCACCGCCTTTTTTCGAGCCGGTTGTCGCGAGCCAAATCGAGGCTTAGATGAAGACCCTGCCTTAGCGCTCTGCGTATTGGTTGTTCGGGCTAACTGCTTTTTCATTAATTCTGAAAAAGTGCCCGCCGGCAACGTTTCTAGCAACGGCTTAGCCTCTTCGATAAAGCTTGCACGCCCTTCAATTGTAGTTAGAGGATGTCGCTTTGATAAATAATCGAAAAAATAGCTTGATAACGGTTCAGCCTCATCAACCAGCCGTTCAAAATTCGCCGCGCCTTTCTCACGAATTAAACTATCAGGGTCCTCACCTTCGTCGAGTGACAGCACTTTTATTTGCCGTCCTTTGCGCAGCGCAGGCAGCCCATTCGTCACGGCTCGCCAAGCGGCTTTTTGCCCCGCTGAGTCGCCATCCATACATATAACCAACTCCGATACTGAACGAAAGAGCAAATCAACGTGCTCGCGAGTAATCGCCGTGCCTAATGCTGCGACGACATTGGTAATGCCTTGTTGATAAAGTGAAATAACGTCCAAGTAGCCTTCCACCACAATAATTCGATGAATTTTACTAGACGACTTAAGCGCTTCATATAAGCCATAAACCTCTCGCCCTTTGTGATACAGCGGCGTTTCTGGTGAATTCAGATATTTGGGCTCGCCATTATCAAGCACACGCCCTCCAAAGCCAATCGTTTGCCCACGCTTATTGCGAATAGGGAAAATAATTCGTTCTCGAAAACGATCATAGGTCTTATTGTTTTCATTGGTTACCACAAGCCCTAGCTCACGAAGCTCATTTATCGATTTGTCATCGCGCCCAAGTGATGACAGCAAATTATCCCAACCCGTTGGCGCAAAACCCAATTGGAATACTTTTGCCACCTCACCGGTTAAGCCTCTGTTTTTTAGATAATTTTTCGCGCCATCAGCCAAGTGATGCTGACGCAATTGTTGCTGGTAAAAATTCCCCACACTAGCGTTCATTTGCACGAGTGGCGCTAGGTCCCTTTTAGGTTTTTCGGGCTCAAAACCCTGTTCGTGCATAACCTCAACGCCAGCACGACTCGCCAGCTCCTCAATCGCTTCCACAAAGCTGTAATGACTATAGTCCATTAAAAAACCAATCGCAGAACCACTGACACCACATCCAAAGCAGTGATAAAACTGCTTGTCTTGACTGACAGTAAAACTTGGGGTTTTTTCGTTATGGAATGGGCAACAAGCGGAGTAGTTGGCGCCTTTTTTCTTTAATGGCAACAGGCTGTCAATCACATCGACAATATCTGTCCTGGCCAATAAATCATCAATAAAGTGTTGAGGGATTCTGCCTGCCATTATAATCGTGTACTTCTTGTCCTATATTTCAAAATTGAAACGATAGGTTACACTAACATGCCTTGGAATTTAAATGAGCAGCACGGGGACGACCTACTCTCTTTGATGACCCAGCTCAGTAAGCCACCGTTACGACGAATTGGTTAAGACAACTTCGCCTTTATTTTACCGCTGGCTGCGCCAACGTCGGCACGACCTTGTAATTGAGGACGAAGAATACCCATTACTTTACCCATATCCTTCATACCCTGCGCAGATGAATCAATTATTGCTTGATCTATCAGCTGATCAATTTCTGATTCTGTCAATTGTTGCGGTAAATAGTCTTGGATAATGAGCATTTCTTTTTGCTCAACAATAGATAAGTCATCACGGCCTGCTTTATCAAAAGCCTCTATCGAGTCGCGACGTTGCTTAACCATTTTGTCTAGTAATTGAAGGACTTGCGTATCATCTAGCTCTATACGCTCATCAACTTCTCTTTGTTTAATCGCAGCAAGAATTAAACGAATGACACCTAGCTTTTCTTTTTCTTTCGCCTTCATTGCTAACTTCATATCCTCTCGGATACGAAGCGATAAAGCGTTCACTGGCTCAGCCATACTTTTAACCTACGCAGGAAGTAGCTATTAGCTACGACCGCGACGAAGATTGTTTAATGCACGACGTGTACGCGACAAACCTTTCAAGTGGCGTTTTACTGCGGCAGCAGCTTTACGCTTGCGCTCTGCAGTTGGCTTCTCATAAAACTCACGCTTACGTGATTCGGCCAAAACACCCGCTCTTTCGCATGTACGCTTAAAACGGCGTAATGCAAAATCAAATGGTTCGTTATCTTTAACGCGTACTGAAGGCATGTATTTCTCTCTCTTCTTAAAATTAAGGTATATAAAGGATCGCGGATTATACAACCAGCTTATGCTAAAGCCAACAACTAAATCCCGTCAATTCAGTTATCTACAGACTTTTACCCTTATCTCAGGGATAATACGCCTCCATTTAGTTTGACTTACGGGCATAAAAACACATGAGAAAGCGTCCTCACCTTGTTCTTGGAATTGAAACCTCCTGTGATGAAACAGGCGTAGCGCTATATGGTGAGCAAGGATTGATCAGTGATGCTTTATATAGCCAAGTCGAGATGCACGAAGAATATGGCGGTGTCGTGCCCGAACTGGCATCACGCGACCATGTCCGTAAACTCCTTCCCCTCATTGCGCAGTGCCTTGCCAAGGTCGATGTCACTCGTGACGATATAACAGGTATCGCCTATACCGCTGGGCCTGGGCTTGTTGGTGCGCTGTTCGCTGGCACTAGTGTCGCTCGCAGTTTAGCCTACGCGTGGGGTGTTCCTTCTATCGGCGTACACCATATGGAAGGGCATTTATTAGCACCTATGCTCGAAAGCAATCCACCCAGCTTCCCTTTCGTTGCGCTATTAGTGTCTGGCGGGCACACTCAATTGATCAAAGTAACACAAGTCGGGGCTTATGAATTACTGGGGGAATCTCTAGACGACGCCGCTGGTGAAGCCTTCGATAAAACCGCCAAACTACTCAACTTAGGTTACCCTGGCGGCCCAGCTTTGGCTGCTTGCGCCGAAAAAGGTCGCTCTGAACGCTTCAAATTTCCTCGCCCTATGACCAATCGGCCAGGACTTGATTTTAGCTTTAGCGGACTCAAAACATTTGCTTTAACCACCAGTCAACAAAACACGCTAGACGATCAAACCCGTGCCGATATTGCCCGAGCATTCGAAGAGGCCGTGGCCGACACCTTAGCTATTAAGTGCAAACGTGCTTTAACGCAAACAGGGCTCGGCACACTAATTGTTGCTGGGGGTGTAAGTGCCAACAAGCACCTACGCGCAACACTAAATCAAATGGGGACCAATATAGGCGCAGACATATTTTACCCTCGCCACGACTTTTGCACCGACAATGGCGCCATGATCGCTTACGCTGGCTACCAACGTTTAATGGCAGGTGAGCACGATGAACTCAACATTAAGGTACGCCCTCGTTGGCCGCTATCTAAACTCAATATTCCACAATCAACATAAAAAATAACAAACTTATGGATATTATCTTTTTACGACATTTACGCATCGAAACCGTTATTGGCATTTTTGATTGGGAGCGAAAAATAAAACAACCCGTGTTTTTTGACCTTGAAATGGCCACTGATATAAAAAAAGCCGCTGATAGTGACCATATTGACGATACACTCGATTATAAATCCCTGTCAAAGGCGGTGATTGATTTTGTTGAAAATAGTCAATTTCAATTAGTTGAAACGCTCGCTGAAAAAGTCGCCGAACTCATCATTAATGACTTTAATGTCCCTTGGTTAAAACTCACGTTAAATAAGAAAGGCGCTTTACGCCACGCAGACGATGTTGGCATTATTATCGAACGAGGAACTAAGCCTGAATGACAACCGTTTACCTAAGTATTGGCAGTAATATTGAGCGCGAAAAGCACCTTCGCTCTGGTGTTACGGCCTTAAAAAAGCAATTTGGCGAAGTCACTTTATCAAGTGTTTACGAATCAGATGCCGTTGGCTTTAATGGCCAACCATTTCTAAACCTGGTGGCTGCCTTTAAAACAGAACTACCTGCTCAACAGGTCGACGCTATTTTAGATATTATTGAAAAAAATAACGGCCGCACCAAGGAACAAAAGAAATTCAACCCTCGGACATTGGATTTGGATTTAATTTTGTATGGCGACTATATCAGCCAAGACCCCGACCTTGAAATCCCCCGTGGGGAGATAACACAATACGCCTTTGTTTTAGAACCTTTAGCCGAAATTGCGGGGAAACTACGCCACCCCGTTTCTAATACACGCTATGATCAGCTTTGGCAAAATTTTGATACCTCTGATATCGTTCAAAAACGCATTGATTTCAACTGGGACTAAACAAGGCTTTTGCCGCCATCCACTGCTATGACTTGCCCTGTTATGTAACCCGCATTTTTTGATAAAAACAAAACCGTTTCGGCAATATCATCCACAGACCCTTGTCGCTGCAATGGAATACGCATAACGATTTCCTCGCCCAATTCAAGCGACTGATTCTCTGGCCATAAAATAACCCCTGGCGAGACCCCATTAACCCTCACTTCCGGTGCAAGTTCTTTTGCCAATGACTCGGTTAAAGCAGATAGTCCAGCTTTCGCCGTACTGTATATTGAGTAGTTCGACAACGAGCGTTTAGCATAAATATCCACCAAGTTAACAATGCAACCGTTTGTTTTTTTTAGTTCGTTAAACGCCGCTTGACTGACAAAAAATGGCGCTTTTAAATTACTCCCCATTAAGTCGTCCCACTCAGCTTCTTTTGCCGTGCCTAGCGGTGTTTCATAAAACGTTGATGCATTATTAATTAGCACATCTAAGCGCCCCGTTTTATCGATAAGGCCTTCAATCATTTGTTGAATTTGCTCTACTGATTGTAAATCTGCCTTGACTACCCAAGCAGAGCCTTTTCGTTTTCCATTTAACAACCCCATTAACGCTTCCGCTTCAACACGTGAGTCACGATAATGAAGTACAACGCCATAGCCCGCCTCATGAAATATTTTAGCGATTTGCGCACCAATTCGCCGCGCCGCGCCGGTAATCAATACTATTTTCTGTAAATTGGACACTCTCCCCCCAAATTAAACTAAAATCTCAACAAGTCCATCCTACTGAAGACAACATGCAAAACCGAGTTTTTTTATTCCTATTTCTACCATTACTATTAGTCGCTTGCGCCCAAGTTCCGGATAAAAAAGGCCATCATTATAAATACTTTAACTTCAACACAATGGCCAAAACTGACATTGATATGGTGGCGGATACACATGTAAAACAAACACTAAAGCAACTGAAATTATTAGCTACAAAACTCTACAAACGCAACCCACGTGAATGGCAAAAAGCCAAGTTAAGCTCTAGAGAAGCGGCTATTGCGCGCATTTTCACGACGCCTTTCCCATTGGTGAATGGTAAACGTAGCGTAGCCAGTATACGGCTAGCGTTTGATGAGCAATACAAGGGCGATCGTGTGTTGGCTTACATAGCCGGATTGGCTAGCATGCTAACCCTTTCCTATAATGGCAAAAATGATTTCTATGTATTCGATAGCTTAGATGCTCAAAAAATTTATAACGGCGCGCGCAATATTGAAGTAGCATCATGGCTATTACAAACTAAGAGGAAACGAAACGGCCAGCTCTTTTTGCTAAGCTCGGGCAAAGGTGTCAGCTCAACTAACCGCAGTTACGATCGCTTATTCGGCAAACTGATAGGTCAGCAAGATACGCTAGCCCAAATAATCGCTGAAAAAAACCACCGCGTGATAAAAAATGTTTTTCAGTCGGCAGCTCAGTTTGTTTTTTTACCGGTTTAAGTTTTTTTAACACTCATCCGGTCAGGGCATGAGATAACCCCTCCGGACTCAAATGTCACCACCCGGCCCTCTCATTGTTTTTTACTAACTCGAGCTGTCAGTTCTTTTTTTAAGTAGTTAATAACAAGCTAATTTTTGATCAAAATAGCATAACCCTTAAAGATTAACTGCTCCACTTTACACCCTAGGCCTTTATTTTTTTCAACACCTCGAGCCGCCTTTTATAAATTGCGTTACCTATCTCCTTACCCACTAAGCCTTGCTCAACAAATTCTTTTGGGCTAACCTGATTTACAGCAAGAAACGCTTTTTTAACCCACTGAGCTTGTGGGTAAGCTCTATTTTCAAAACCTAGCCGCCCTCGCGAATCGGCTTCGCAAGCTAATAAAAACTGATCCAGTTTATCAGCTTGGCGAAAGGCGCCAACTGCCTCAAGCATCTTCAGTAACGTCGCCGCCTTCAGCTCAAGCGCCCGATGGCAATGCGTGTGATACTCCATCACTTTTTCTGCCAAACCAACATATTCATTTGGAACACGTAAACGAGCAACCAGCGCCCTCAGTGCTCGCAAACCTTTGGTTTCGTGTCCATAATGAGACGGCCAATTTTCAGCAGACGTCAGCCCTTTACCTAAATCATGCGTTAATGCTGCAAACCGTACTACCGGACTATTAGACAATAAAACTGCTTGCTGTAAGACCATCATCGTATGCAGACCCGTATCAATTTCAGGGTGATGCTTAGCAGGCTGTGGAACACCAAATAAAGCCTCTATTTCCGGCAAAATAACGGCTAATGCGCCGCATTGTCGTAAAACCTCAAAAAAAACCTCTGGCGAGCGCTCACCTAAGGAGCGCTGAATTTCTTGCCAAACCCGCTCAGCCATTAATGTAGACAACTCACCGCTGCCAACCATCTCCCGCATGAATTCCATCGTCGAGTCTGCGACGGTAAAGCCCATGTGCGCATAACGTGCAGCAAACCTTGCTAGCCGCAAAACCCGAAGAGGGTCTTCTTTGAAGTTTTCCGATACGTGCCGCAATACCTTTGCCTTCAAATCGGCCTGCCCACCATAAGGGTCGACCAAGCCCTGTTCATTCATCGCCATCGCATTAATGGTCAAATCGCGTCGCTGCAAATCTTCAACTAAACTGACATCTGGAGCGGCATAAACCTCAAAACCGGCATAACCTGAGCCAGATTTTCGCTCCGTTCTTGCCAACGCATACTCGGCTTTTGTATCGGGGTGGAGAAAAACAGGGAAGTCCTTACCTACCTGCTCAAAACCGTGCTGTAACATTTCTTCTACCGTTGACCCCACAACCACATAGTCCTTATCCTTTGATGGATAATTGAGCAGCTTATCCCTGACCGCACCACCTACCAGATATATATTCATCACCATTCTCTAATATATGCTATAATTTTCTGTTTTTTTTCAACCAAAGGTCTTATTTTGTTAGACATCTTCATTTATTGTTTATTTTTTGGGGCCTTCTCTGGTCTTTGCTCCGGCCTACTAGGTGTTGGCGGCGGCATTGTTATTGTTCCATTTTTAGCCTGGCTTTTGCCCCTACACGGTATGCCTGTAGAAATCAAAATGCAAACGGCCATTGCAACCTCTTTAGCCACTATTATTGTAACCTCTATTGCTGCTATTTATGCTCAAAACAAGCGCGGAGCCATAGACTGGAAAATCGTTAAGTTTGTAACCCCTGGTATTGCCATCGGTGCATTTTTTGGTGCAGATTTAGCACATTACCTCAGCACTCAGCTACTCTCCATCATTTTTGGTTCATTTTTATTGCTTAACGGTGCTCGTATGGCTCTAAAACTAACGCCAAACCCAGAGCGCCAATTACCCTCAGCCTTGCCATTGGGCATTTCAGGCAGTATTTTAGGTATGCTTTCTACACTCATTGGCATTGGCGGTGGCACATTCACCGTCCCTTACATGTTATTGCATAATGTTCCCATGAAAAAAGCCATTGCTTTTGGAAGTACCTTTGGCCTGCCCATTGCCATTTTTGGTGCGATTAGCTTTGCTATTCTAGGCCTGAAAAACTCCATACCCATGGAAGGCAATATTGGCTATATTAATATACCCGCTTTTCTAGGGATTAGTATCGCTAGCGTATTTGCTACAATGTTCGGTGTTTACCTAGCACACACGATACCCACAGCTACCATGAAAAAAGTTTTTGCTGTCATCATGCTTTTTGTTGGGCTTAAAATGTTGTTGGTCTAGCTTCCTATGAAGCTCTCATAGCGATAATAAGGCATATCATGAGATATGCCTTAAAGAGGCCCCCACCGCTATAATAGTGTGACATACGGTATAAAAAAACCCGTTAATTTACACGCACGAACATAATAAATGGGAAAAAATAGTGATCACAAATATAGAACTGGTGTTAATAAAATTTTAAAAATCGTTATTGGAGTTGCCATTATTAATTGGGGCGTTATAGCACAAAACTACTGATCACCACCGGCCTAACACCTTTTCCTACTGCCTTTATTAGCTGATGTCCGGCTCATTTATTATTCGGCATAAGCCCACTAAAAAGCTGACGAATAACCACAAAAAAGCCACGCAAAATGCGTGGCTTTTTTGTTACCTAAATCAAATTAAGCCTTCGACGTTACTTTAAATAACAATATTCCAGCTAGCATAGACACAACCACTATAAGCGGCTCTTCAAATCTAAAGCCAATACTCGCAACCGCAGGGCCCGGGCAATACCCGATCAAGCCCCAACCCACACCAAATAAGGCCGAACCGAATAATAGCTTCGTGTCAATTTTCAACAACGTGGGCAAATGAAAATCCTCAGCAAACAACGGCTTATTCTGTGCAAAAATAAAACGGTACGCAATAGTGGTCGTTATCACGCCACCACCTAATACAAACATTAAGCTCGGGTCCCAATCACCGGCTACATCTAAAAAGTTAACCACTTTGTTCGGGTCGACCATGCCGGACAAGGTTATACCGACACCAAAAATAATCCCTGCCAATAATGCACTTATTATTTTATTCATTGCTACACTCCTATCACTTGATTAACGATATAAACAGTGGCTATACCCGCAACAAGAAACACCATCGTCGCTGTTATTGACCTTAACGAAAAGCGCGATATTCCACACACGCCATGACCACTAGTACAGCCGCCGCCCATCGCCGTTCCAAACCCTACAATCAGCCCACCCACAATTAACAACGCTGTTGTAACGTGTTCACGCGGCTCGATACTAACGGGAAAGAAGTAAGCGTAAACAGATGCTCCACCAATAATCCCTACGACAAAAGCCGCCCGCCAAGCCTTTTCGGCCGCAGAAGGGTTATTCAAGATACCTCCAACAATGCCGCTAATGCCAGCAATGCGGCCATTTAAATACATCAATATACTGGCACTAATGCCCAATAAAATTCCGCCTGCCAACGACGAATAAGGGGTAAAGTTTTCCATCTGACTATTCTCCAAAAATTTATATGCTTATTATCTTACATTATAAGGGCGCCTACTAACCATGATTTTAATAAATCCATGTAAAATAGTCACATGGAAAATAAAACTGATCAATGGCATACACTACATGCCGAAACAGCCGCTATTGAATGGAAAGATTTAGAGCGTTTCTTTGCTCGCGGTAATTTATTACATGTATCGAGCGACCTAGACCTCATAGACGCAGCGGTCGAAATAGCTAATGACAATAAACCGGCCATTGAGCAGTGGGTCGCTGAAGGTCACTTATCTGGCGTATCGAATGAAGAGGCATTACTGTGGTCCAAAGGTGGAAGCAACCTTTGGTCAGTTATTGTACTACCTTGGGTTTTAGTTCAGCAGCGCAAGTAATTATTTATAAAATAACTGCTTCACTTTGCAGTGCTATACAAGTCATGATTTCGTCGAGCTTTTAGCTATGACTAAAAATTAAGTGCGCACGTCATTGAACTTAATGAATACCTCAGTAGCTCTACTACCTAATGACTCAACACTCGCCAAGGTGCATAATGATAACAACGCTACAACTGAGCTAAATTTACAACTTGAGCATGTCCAGACGCTTCAAAAAGACGAACACTGTCACTCTAGCGTCAAAAAACCCTAAGATTTAACGTTTATCTCGCATTCAAAACCTAGATCACAGGACAAAGAATTACTGATAAAACACGTCGCTTCAGCTTTCCTTAATAGTCGCTCAGCTTTATCAATATCGTTGCTATCGCTCAGTAGCAACGTTGCTTTTGTGTTTATTTTAGTAAAAAGAACCTTTCTGTCTACCTTATCTAAAACACCCGACGAATCGCACTGTAAGTCGTGCCATTCTAATTTTGAAGCACGCGCAATGGCCTTGAATGACAAAATAAGACAGCTCGATAAAGACGCCATTAACAACTCCTCAGGCGACCATTGATCCCCCGGTCCATCAAACTCTTTCGGTGGCGCTATTTTGATAATAGGTAAATGATTAGAAAAAGTACTTAATGTCGTATCTGGCGTTCCGGTCACGTTAACCGTGTATGTGTGCGGTAGCTGTTCCATTCTCTTTCCTCTTTTAATCCTGTTATTTGCTTATAAATGACGCCTAAAACACGCCTCCTAGAAATATTGCCGCTTTCGTCAACAGGGTCTTTATAGCGTTATTGAAACGCCTCGTCACTGCACAAGTTGAACAACTGCTACTGATTTTGATTTAAGTCAACATAGCAGCCCATGCTTTCTCAAGCCGCTTTTCTGAAATCGGCAGCCTCGTTTTAATCTGTTGGGCAAAGAGCGATATTCTAAATTCCTCTAGTAGCCACCTAAACGCTTCTGTTTCAGGATCCGTATTTGTAGATGAAACAAACGACCAAAACTTTTTTTCAAATTGCTTAGCTTGTTTTGCCTTGCCTGCATCTTTTTGCATTTGTCCACCCACCTTCGATAAGCGAATCTTAATCGCTTTTAAATACCGGGTATAAAGCATTAATTGTTCGGCTGGAACGTATCGAATAAAGCCTTGGTAGCACAAACAAGACAGCTGCCTCGAAATGTCCTCGTAAAGCGCCTTTTCATTCTGCCAGCGCTCCAACTCTATAAGCACCTGTTGATACGCCGACAATAGTGTTGAAATGATCTCCGATAACTCATAGCCTTTCGCATACAGCGATACATCATTCTTTTGCGCTGCCTGATCAAATTCTGCTTCTGAACGAATATCTTGATCCGCAAAAAAACTCGACATCAACTGATGGGCCAAGTCATCAAATACATCCTCACCTATACGCCGTTTACAGTAAGGGTGTGTTTTCAATCCCTGATAACTAAACGCTTGCGACGTTGTTATGGCAGATTGACGACTTAATTTTTTTAATTCTTTTGAAAACTTCAAACGAAACAGCCGTATCAAACCATCCTTATGCGCCTTTTGAGCTTCTTCAGCAGAATCCATCAGCGTCAAACCCACGCTTGTTTTCTCATCCACTAAGGCTGGAAAACCTTTTAATTCTTGACCTTGGTGCTTAATCGTTTGCTGTTCAGGAATATCATCAAACTGCCAGTTTTTTGACCCTGATGATGACAAAGCATTGCTCAATGCGGACTGGAACTGCACCCCTGCCTTTTCTGCATACTGTCTTTTTAGTGCATTAAAATCTTTTGATGCAGCAATAACGGTCGATTTGTTATCAACAATATAAAAGTTCATGCGTAAATGAACGGGCAACTTATTCACCTCAAAAGTTGCGGCGGTTAACGTTGAACCCGTTTGCTTATTTAAAAAGTACGCTAATTTATCCAGCAAACGCCCACTCGAATAGTCCATTCCTTCTATACAAGCGTCTACAAAATTTGGCACGGGAACAAACTGCTTACGTAAATTCTTTGGCAAGCCCTTAATTAAAGCCTGTAATTTTTCAGCGTACAAGCCCGGCACCAACCATTCAAAGCCGTCGCCAGTCAATTGGTTTAGCTGCGCCAAAGGAATATGCGCCGTCACACCATCTTCATCATGCCCTGGTTCAAAACGGTAACTCAATTTGATCGGCACACCGTTTATCAACCGCATGTCTGGGAACTGCTCTGCATCAACAACCGACTCATCCGCTGGAGACACCTCATCAGCAGTTAACACCAAGGAGTTTTGATTTTTATCGTTTTTTATCCACTTATTTAAATGCGCCAGACTCGTTATATTCGCTGGCAACCTGTTATCATAAAATTCAAATAGCGCCTGCTCATCAATAAGTAGATCAACACGGCGCCCTTTTTGCTGCTCGTAATCTATATCCCCTAGCAATTGCTCATTTTTTCTAAAGAAGGCCGCATGACAGACCATATCTCTATCCACTAAACCTCGGCGAATAAACATCTCTCGAGCTTGCTCTGGCTCGACTCGGGCTAGTGGTACTTTTCGGCCTTTGCTGATGGTTAACCCAAACAGCAGCAATTGTTCATGTACCATCGCTTGCGCTGACTTTTTAGACCAATGCGGTTCATAGTAGGTATGTTTTATTAAATGCGATGCTATTTTTTCAATCCATTCAGGTTTGATGCTAGCGACAGTTCGCCCATAAACCCGCGTGGTTTCTACCTGTTCAGCCGCCATCAACCATTTCGGCTGTTTTTTAAATAAGGTAGAGGCTGGATGAATATGAAATTTTAAATTTCGAGCACCTAAATATTCCGACTGTTCATGCTTAAAACCAATACGCGTGACGAGCCCCGTCAATAATGCCTGATGAATCGCGTCATCACCCGCCTCGACCGTATTTATTTTTAAACTTTGATTCTTCTTGACCAAGTCAAGCAGCTGCCGGCGAATATCTTCCCAATCCTTTATTCGCATATAAGCTAGAAAATTCTCCCGGCAATATTTGCGAAACTGATTACTAGACAACTCTTTCTTTTGTTGTTGAATCTCTCGCCATAAGATGAGAAATGACAAAAAATCTGATGATTCATTTTGAAATGCTTTGTGCTTCTCATCAGCATACTTCGCCTTATCACTCGGACGCTCCCTAGGATCTTGAATTGATAGCGCCGACACGATGGTTAACACTTCTTCTAAGCACTGAAAATCCTCTGCGGCTAACAACATGCGGCCAAACTGTGGATCCAGCGGAAATTGCGTTAGGCGTCTGCCAATTTGCGTCAGCTTCTCTTTCTCATCCAGTGCGCCTAGCTCATGCAAACTGCGAACACCACTACGAATCATTTTATCGGCAGGCGGCTCTAAAAAGGGAAAATGGCTAATCTCAGCCAAGCGTAACGATTTCATTTGTAAAATAACCGAAGCAAGGTTGGTTCGTAATATTTCCGGCTCGGTAAATTCAGGTCGTTGGCTAAAGTCGTCTTCACTAAACAAGCGAATACAAATACCTGCTGCTTCTCGCCCACAACGGCCACTACGTTGATTTGCACTAGCCTGAGAGATGGGCTCTATCGGCAACTGTTGTATTTTACTGCGTTGACTAAAGCGGCTAATTCGCGCTAATCCCGTATCAATAACACAACGGATACCAGGCACAGTCAGCGAGGTTTCTGCCACATTTGTCGCCAATACAATACGGGGCCTTTTGTGTGGCTTAAAAATGGCGGCCTGCTCTTTGCCACTCAAGCGCGAATACAACGGTAAAATATCATAGCCCGGCGGATGATGCTTTCTAAGCGCCTCAGCCGCTTCACGAATTTCCCGTTCGCCACTTAAAAACACTAAAATGTCGCCTGCTCTATCGCGGTGTAGCTCATCTGCGGCGTTAACAATCGCCTGCACCCGATCTTGATCGCTTTGCTCCGCATCGACACCAATGGGTCGGTAACGCATTTCAACGGGATAAGTTCGCCCCGATACATTAATAATCGGCGCGCCATTAAAGTGCTTAGAAAAGCGTTCAGGGTCTATCGTCGCCGATGTAACAATCAGTTTTAAATCTGGCCGCTTGGGTAACAGCCATTTCATATACCCTAAGAGAAAATCAATATTTAAGCTTCGTTCGTGCGCCTCATCCAGTATTAACGTATCGTAATGGCTTAAAAATGGGTCCGACTTGATTTCTGCCAATAAAATACCGTCCGTCATTAGCTTCACAAGGGTTTGCTGATTCTCCTTTCCCTGAAAACGAATCTTGTAACCAACTGCTTGGCCTAACTCTGACTTTAGCTCATCGGCTATTCGTTGTGCCACACTGATCGCTGCCAACCGACGCGGCTGTGTATGACCAATTTGCCCTTTAAACCCACGCCCTAATTCTAGGCAAATTTTAGGCAATTGCGTGGTTTTGCCCGAGCCTGTTTCACCACAAAGGATAATGACTTGATTATTTGCAATCAGCTCAGCAATTTCTTTTCTTTTCTCACTAATCGGTAAGTCAGGAAAATTGATTTTTGGGCAACTGTCTGCACGCTGTTCGACCTGACGGATAGATTTAATCACTCGGTCGTTTAGCGCCCTTAGCTTCTCCTGTAGATCTACAGAATTAACCGTAGCTACTTTTTTTAATTGCGCACGAAAGTTGTGCTGATCCTTAATAAGGCAAGTAGGTATTAACGCACGAACAGTGTTAACGGTTGGTGTTGAAGGCATTTGAGAAATAGCGGTCGCCAAGTAAATTCACATTATACCCAAAGGGCTCACATTTCACGCAAACGATACGGCCAATTGGATGAGTTAAATAAACATGCCTCTTCGCACATACTTATCAACGTTTTAGTCGGGTCAATTAATACTTAACCCGTTTATTGCCGTTTAAAAACCAAGCTAAACGACACGGGAACAGCTGACGCAATGGATGGAAGATTTGCCACTTCCATCAGTTTCTTAATCCCCACATCCAACCTATAATCAAACGCATTCAACATCACCGGCTTCATCGTGTTTACCAACAAAATACCGCCACCTAAGCCAATTATTTGGAGCTCCGTTTGAATAACCTTGGATATTCCGTGTAAATCGAGCGTCAACGCCAACGGCATAGTCACTACATCACCTACCTCAATTGATGCTAACTGAGCAGCATCTATTTTCACAGACACACCTGCGGTAGGAAAAACATCCGTTTCGAACAATAGCGACTTCATACGCCCATCACGAATATCAATGTTTGTTTTAACACTGGCTAATTCGATATTTACGTTTGCAACACCCTCGTCACTAATGCTCCCATTCAATTTTTCAAACGAATGCACTTCGCCAACTGTGCCTTTCTTAATCGAAACAAAGTGCAGTGATGATTTTGAACTATCTAGCTGGTAGCCCGCCTGTACTGACATCGCAAAAACGGATAATAAAATAAACAAACAAAACTTATTGGCTAACATAATAATTCCCCTTAAAAATTAGTCACTTGATTCTGATAGTAGCATGTTTTATGGCCTCGTTTTAGCACTAATCTAGACAGCTTTATACCAAGAAAAAACAACCTTTAAAACGGGAAGGGGCAATAGTAAGAAAGATAAGTCTAATCAATATATGTATGAGCGCGAAACAGGAGATTGTTAGCCTGCCATTAAATTAGGACGCTATAACCCAGCCCATCATGCTTTTTAGGACTACAGATCAACCTCAAAGCCACACTAGTGTCATACCAACTAAAAAAGCCCCAACTACAAAATAGCTGAGGCTTTAGAACACGTGGTGCCCAGAGACGGATTCGAACCATCGACACGAGGATTTTCAGTCCACTGCTCTACCGACTGAGCTATCTGGGCATCTAAGATGTGGTCGCGTATTAAACAGCGGCAAGCGCATTTAGTCAAGAAAGATGTTAAAAATGCTCTTATTTAGCGGGTGGAACATAGCCTTCTGGTGCTTGTGCGTCGTCACTAAATAGAAATTTCTCCATTTCAGCTTTTAATAATGCACGCGCTTCGGGCTCAAATGGCGTCAGCCTATTTTCATTAATAATCATCGTTTGTTGCGCTAACCACATTTGCCACGCTTCTTTTGAGATGTTTTGTATGATTCTTTCCCCAATTTCACCAGGAAAAGGTGATTTTTCTAAGGCCTCTGCTTCGCGTTTTAATTTTTGGCAGTACATATTTATTGTCCCAATTTATGATTCATTCGTTAGCTGGGAAATTAATTCACTCACCGGCTTTGGTAAGCCTATTTTCACACGGCTATCTATTTGATACCAGCTTGTTCTATGTTCATCTTCAATTTGAGATGGCCTCGTTGGAGCCATACATACTATCGGCGTGTAATCTAAATGGTAATGTGAAAAAGTATGCCTTTTTTCTGCCATTTTATCGGATGCCGCTAAGTCGATACCCTTCGCATCACACCACACATTCAATTCATCATAGCTGGAAAATTCCGAAAAAGCCCACAACCCGCCCCATAAACCTACTGGAGGCCTTTGCTTTAGCAAGAACTCCTGTCCATTTTTTTGCACCAGCCAATAACGTTTTTTGACTGGCAGGTTCATTCGCTTTTTAGGTGTTGGCAATATTGACACTAAGTCTTGTTTTAGCGCTAAACAGTCGTTCATTAGAGGACATTGCGTGCAATTCGGCTTCGAGCGCGTACAAACCGTTGCACCTAAGTCCATCATTGCTTGGTTATAGTGTCCGGCACTTTTCTTAGGCGTTAGCTGTTCGGATAAGACCCATAATCGTTTTAAAATGGCCGCGCTTCCTGACCAACCTTGAATAGCAAAAAAACGGCACAGCACTCGCTTCACATTCCCATCAAGAATCGCCACAGACTGGCCCATAGAAAGGCTCGCTATCGCCCCGCCGGTTGAACGACCAATGCCGGGCAAATCAACAAGTTCAGCTAGAGTTTCAGGAAAACTACCTTCATATTTTTCCACAATGATGGCGGCTGTTTTGTGGAGATTTCTTGCCCGTGCGTAATAACCTAATCCCGACCAATGGTGCAACACATCATCCAAGGGGGCTTTAGCCAAGGCTTCGATACTTGGGAAGTTATCAATAAACCGTTCAAAATACGGTATAACCGTCGCTACCTGGGTTTGTTGCAACATGATTTCAGACAACCAAACACGATAAGGCGTGGGCGATAGTTGCCACGGCAAACTCTTCCTGCCATGCAAATGAAACCAATCTAAAACAAGGGCCTGAAAATGTTCAGGCCCTATAGGTAGCTCAAGTGGTTGGTCGGTTAAAACAGGCTTTTTAATAAATCACCCGCGGGGCCTTTCAACTTCTCGCCAATTTTTTCATCCAGCTTTTCTTTTAACTCTGTTTTCTTTTCTTCGATTTTCTCTTTTTGCGTAGCGAGCACAATCGCTTTTACATCAACTTGAATACTTGGCTTTGCGAATGTTCCAGTCACGTTCACTGGAATTAACATATTTTTAAGGTCTTTAGAGTCGACCCGCTCTTCTCCACTAAGTGCCTTTGTCCGTTGTACTGTTAGTTGATAATCTAGTTTCTCAGAAACTAAATGCGCAGTCCCTTCCCCTTTAATATTGATTAAAGGAGATGTCACCAACAGATCTTGGTTCTTAACCAAACCATTCGTTATTTGTGCACTTCCAGACATGTTTGCAAAAGCTGTTTCACCAGTACCTTGGGCTGCCAGCGCAGATACATCACCCTTGAACACAGCCTCTCCTTGCTTTATTAATGCCGCAACATCAATACCTTTTACCGTACCGTCTTCAAAACTAAACTTTGCCGTACCATTTAGTGCTGACTTAAACGCAGGAACAGTATTACCCCGTGTTGTTAAATCTGCGTTTATATTTGCCACACCTGAAACCTTAGATTCACCCATCAGGTCAATCATCAATGGCTCAATATTAATCCCCGTCGCCTGCTCTTTTACAATAATACGTGGTGTGTTTTGACGTGCATCAACCGTTGTTTTGCCCTCATAGCTGCCATTATAAAATTTCTTAACGCTCTGCTCTGAGTTCAACACGCCATTTTTCGCAACAATTTTCACACTGGCTTCTTGCGCCGTTAAACCGTTAACAATCAACGACTGCACCTTAAACAAACCATTTATGTTTAAGTCACGAATGGTTTGCACAGGAATCAGAGCTGCTGCCGCAGGTGGTGGAACAGCACCACTTCTATCGCTCGTAACTTCGCTATCATTTGCTGCAGTTTTTGGCAGGTAGCTATCCACATTTATCTTATCAACAGCCAAATCAAATGCTACCGCCGGCTTATCAAAGTTATTAACAGATGCATTGCCCGATAAGGTTGAATCATCAAACTTAATGGTGACTGGGTTTAAAGTTAGGCTACCCGAGCCGGCTAAATCGGCGACCAGGTGACTAGTAATATCAATCCTCATCGCACCATTTGGAATGGGCTCTCCTGCCGCATCAATCGCCAAGCTCAAACCTTGAAAATCAAATTTATTTAAAGCTGAATTAATAACTAAATCGCCATTAAGCTTTAAACGTACCGTTGCTTTCGGTTTACTGCTGTCCACGGTAAAGGCCAAATCAATGCCCATTGGATTGCCTAACGACAAAGCATCCGTCGTCAAATCCAAATCAACAAGACTGTATTTTTCACCTTTGCTCGCATCATCCCATGCGATATTTGCATCTACTACTTGAAGCCCACCTATAGCAATTGCACCTAACGCCGCACCAGACCCTTTATCCGTCTCAGTGGTACTTGTTTTTTTGCTGCTTTCATCTGATGGCTGAACCATGTCATCCCAGTTGGTTTTCCCTGCTTTATTTTTAGCAAGGTTTAAACGCATACCGTTTAAAACAACCGTACTGACCTCAACTTGCTGACTTAGCAAAGGTAGCAACCTCACTTTCACGTTAGCCTCTTTAATTTGTGCAAAATGCTCAGCTTTAAAGCCTGCGGCATTACTCAAACTAACGTCATTAATACCAATGCCAACCCAAGGGAAAACGGACAAGCTAAGGTCACCATTTATCGACAAATCACGCCCTGTCTTGTCTTTAACAACGGCTTGAATCTCTTCGCGGTAATCATTTGGGTTGATAACCATCGGCGCAATGATAATGACTGCAACCAATAACAAAACTAACCCACCAAAAACTTTAAATAGTGTTCTCATATCCTTTACTCCCTTTGAGCATACATTTCACATACTGAGATAGTATCAGCCTTTTATTAAAACAAGATGAATAACTAACATCAATTATGCTGCTAACAAACGTTCCATTTCGGCCAACTCTTCTTTTGACTCACTGAGTGTTTTCAACGTGTTATCGGGCCCTAATTCACCTAAGTTCAATTTATGAAAAGCCGGTATTTTAAACAACGGTGGGCACTCCCTAAATTCAGGCGTTCCAATAGCCGCATGCACACGAGCAATCAACACTAACTCTGCCAACCCAGTCTGCTTATTATCTAGCAGCCAGTTTTTTCGATTCTTAACCACATCGACCATTACATCAAAACCCCATTGCTTCATGATCATCGCCCCAACTTTAGGCGATAACATATCAACACACTCTTTTCTGTTCTGATCGTTCTGCAAAATATTAGGGTACGCTTCTAATGTAGCTAGAATAGAGGGCACGCCAATATCTTGAAAAAGGCCCGCCAACATGGCATCGCTGGGTGCTACTCCATTTGTTTTTTCTGCTAAGAAGTACGATATCACCGCGACTTTCGTGGACAATTTATACGCCTCTTTGATATACCCCTCAATCAGCTTACTCGACGAACGAAAAACCGATCTCGACAAAAAAGTAAGTGATAAATGATAGGTTTCGCGCAGGCCCATTCGCGCAACAGCCTGCTCAACGCCTTTAGGTGGTACTCGAGTCAAGTACCTTAAACTGCGTGAAGTCTTAAGAATAAACCCCGACAAGCCCATGTCACTTTCAATGATCTTGGCAAACATCTTTGCATTGCCACTTGGGTGATTTAACGCCGATAAAATTTTAAGCCCGGTATCAGGTATCGCTGGCAATAAAGACTTGTTTCTACAAATCTTTTGAAAAATCTCTCCGTATTCCCCTTGCATCATTATATTTCCGTATAAAATTGACGTTATTTAGCCCATTTTTAGTTAACAAGCAGGCAAAATCAACTGATTAGATGTATTATTTCCAACCTTTATTTAATTTGGTGATTTACGCTAACACAAGCGTAAACGTGGAACGGACTTAACATGAGCACAATTCAAACAGACGACACAAGAATTCTTAGTATGCAGGAAATCATTTCTCCTGAACAATTACACAAGAATTTACCCATTACAGATATCGCAGCTAAAACAACCGCCTCTGCCAGAAACGCTATACATAACGTATTGCATGGCAAAGATGATCGCTTGTTAGTGGTTATCGGCCCTTGCTCAATCCATGACACAAAAGCTGCTTTAGATTATGCCGCTCGCTTAAAACCCTACATCGACAGCTTATCTGATGACCTTATCATCGTTATGCGCGTGTATTTCGAAAAGCCCCGCACAACAGTTGGTTGGAAAGGGCTGATTAACGACCCGGACCTTAACGAAAGTTTCGACATCAACAAAGGTGTTCACACAGCACGTGAGTTGTTGTTAGCGCTTAATTCTCAAGGTGTTTCCGCTGCAACCGAGTATTTAGATTTAATTACACCGCAATACGTATCTGACTTGATCGCTTGGGGTGCCATCGGTGCCAGAACAACCGAAAGCCAAACACACAGAGAACTATCGTCTGGCCTTTCCTGCCCGGTCGGTTTTAAGAATGGTACTGATGGTACTGTCAAAGTAGCCATTGATGCGATAGGCTCTGCGGTACGTCCACATCACTTTTTATCCGTCACGAAAAAGGGGCATTCAGCTATTTTCAAAACAGCGGGTAACGAAGATTGTCATTTGATCTTACGTGGTGGGAAAAGCCCCAATTATGATGCCGAAAGCGTCGAGGCTGCCGCTAACGAGTTAGGTAAAGCTGGCGTCAACTTGCACATGATGATTGACTTTAGCCATGCCAATAGTAGTAAACAACACGAACGCCAAATGATTGTTGGTGCTGATGTCGCCAAACAAATTGCTGGCGGCGATATGCGTATTAGCGGCGTTATGATCGAGAGCCACTTAGTGGCTGGCCGCCAAGATCAAGTAGAAGGCCAAGAACTCGTGTACGGTCAGAGTATCACCGATGCCTGCATCGATTGGGACAGCAGTGTTCAGTTACTAGAAGAATTGGCGGCTGCCGTGCGCTCTCGGCGCGAAAGCAAGCTTGATGCTGCAAACGATTAATTTTTTTAAACCACGCGCATGAATATCCAACTTAATGGCGATGCTTTTAGCTGCGAAGATAACACTACCTTAAAACAACTTATCAAGCAGATGGGCTTGTCTGGCAAACGAATTGCCATTGAACTTAACGAAGAAATAAAACCCGCCGACCAATTTAATACCATTCAACTTAAAGAAGGAGATACTGTGGAAGTTGTACAAGCCATTGGCGGAGGTCAGCCTGACGACCTCATTATTGCCGGTCAAACATTCTCTTCTAGGCTTTTAGTCGGTACTGGAAAGTACAAAGACATGGCCGAAACGCAAGCCGCTATTGAAATGAGCGGAGCAGAAATTGTCACCGTTGCTATTCGCAGAACGAACATTGGTCAGAATCCTGGCGAGCCTAATCTACTCGATGTTATATCCCCTGATAAGTATACGATTTTGCCCAATACTGCCGGCTGCTTTACTGCTAAAGATGCCCTAAGAACCTGCCGCCTTGCACGCGAACTCCTCGGTGGACACAAACTCGTAAAACTTGAAGTCCTTGGAGATAAAAAAACTCTTTTTCCCGACATCACCGCCACCCTAGAATCTGCTGAAATTCTAGTCAAAGAAGGCTTCGACGTGATGGTTTATACCAACGACGACCCCATCATCGCCAAGCGGCTAGAGGAAATGGGCTGTGTTGCCGTTATGCCACTAGCAGCGCCCATTGGATCTGGCTTGGGCATTCGTAACCCATACAATATTCTTACCATTATCGAAAATGCTAACGTACCGATTATTGTCGATGCTGGCGTCGGCACCGCATCGGATGCGGCCATTGGAATGGAATTAGGTTGTGATGGCATTCTAATGAACACCGCGATCGCTCATGCAAACAACCCCGTATTAATGGCATCATCCATGAAAAAAGCAGTACAGGCTGGTCGGGAAGCATTCTTAGCAGGCCGTATGCCCCGTCGCCGCTACGCTTCCGCCTCCTCACCGTTGGATGGTTTAATTTAGTCAATTTTCACCCATGACCAACAATAACAACCCCGATTTTTTGCGGCGTATTCGCAGTTTTGTTAAACGCGAAGGTCGTTTAACGCCCGGACAAGAAACCGCTCTTCAAAAGGGTTGGCCCTTATACGGGCTAGATTCAACGGTGCTCATTGACCCTGCTACGCTGTTTGCTAACGACCACCCCATCACCCTTGAGATTGGCTTTGGTAATGGCGAAAGCTTAGCCACCATGGCTGAAAATAATCCTGATAGGAATTTTATCGGCATTGAAGTGCATCGCCCTGGTGTTGGACATTTATTACGCCTCATCCTTGAAAAGAAACTGAGCAATATTCGCCTGTTTGATACTGACGCCATTGAAGTGCTTCAACATGCAATTCCCGATCATAGCCTAGATTGTGTGCAGCTATTTTTCCCCGACCCTTGGCATAAAAAACGACATCATAAACGTCGAATCGTGCAAACAGAGTTTTTAAACCTCATTCATGCGAAACTTAAAACAGGCGGGCGATTTCATGCAGCAACTGATTGGGAGAATTATGCCGAGCACATGCTCAATACCCTAAACGCTCACCCTGGGTTTGTTAACTCAACTGAACCTAATTATGCCGAACGACCAAAATATAGGCCATTAACTAAATTTGAAAATCGTGGTTTACGCTTAGGGCATGGGGTATGGGATATGATTTTTTTAGCCGAGGCCATTAAATAGCCGCTTCACGTACGTCCTGCTCTACAGCCAAGTTAGGTGATTTAATTTCGTTAAAAATCAACTGAAGCCCCTCTAACTGCTCCGACAAACTGGCTTCCAATATTTTATTTTCAGCAATCTTCTCGTCCAACTCATTTTTACCAGCCGAAATATTTCGTAAACTATCAAGTTTACTTTCCATGAATGTTTTTTGCTCATTGACCTCTCTAATCAAATTTGAGAACGCCATCGACTTCCAACGGTTAACATCGGCTTGAGCTTGTTCAAAAATAGACACGGCTTTTCCACCAATCGCATCAACAAAACGCTTCGTTAAAGCACTCTGCTCCGTCAACGCAGCCTCTGAACTGCTGCTAAACTCTAAACCATTTTTAAGTAGTTGATCTAATTGCCGTTGATATACTTTTATATCAAACCGCGCAGTTTGCTCAACATCAAGGTTATGTTCATCTTTGAAGCGCTTATAAATAGCATCAAGCAATTTAACACTCGCTTGTGTCGTGCTCAGTGTTTCATTCAGCAATGAATTCAAGCCCTCAAAACTATTTTTCATGCCCTGACGAATACCAACACTCGTCCAACTCTTAGCCATTTGGTCACGCCCTTCTTCAATAATACCCGACACACGTTTCGGGTTCACAACCTCTAATAAATCGGCTATTTGCGTGTAAAAAATATGTCGGCTAGTTTTTAAGTGGGCAAGGTTTTGATTATAAGCAGTCTGCTCTTTTCGCGTTTCCAACAACAGCTCAGTCGTCGCTTCTTCGCTCTTGCTACAAAAACCATTTAACTCATTTGTATGGTTCACAACATTCTGCAGTCGACTGGTCACCATATTGCGAGCTAATTCTATATTGTCTACAACATCATCAATCACCTTGTGCTGAAGAATTTCTTTTTGTGAACTTAATATTCTATCTGATAGGAAATTTTCTAAACCCGCCAACCGGCTAGTCGACAAGGCATGCTCATCGTTCTTAATTTTGGCAATCAACGCTTTCTTTGCTGATAAGGGAAAAATAGCCTGCTCATCTAAATCCAACAAACGCGCTGTTTCTAATGTTTGCTTATGAATGGATTGAACCCAATCTTCATCACTCATCAATTCATCATTCAGTGTATCAATCTTATTGAGCACCACCGCTAAACCATGCGGGTGCTTACTTCTATACACTTGAATATGTTGCTCCCACATCGCCATATCACTTTGTGTAACACCCGTGTCAGCCGCTAAGACAAAAATCATCGCCTGTGCATTCGGTAGCATACTTAAGGTCAGCTCAGGTTCGCTACCAAGCGCATTCAACCCAGGGGTATCTAGTACCGTTAAACCTTTTTCTAGCAATGGGTGGGGAAAACTAATTAAGGCATGGCGCCACGAAGGAATAGTTACTTCACTCTCACCGTCTTTACCTGCAAGCCCAAGCGACTTCGCATGATCAGCTGAAACTCTTTTAGTCTTTAGTAGCTCTAAAAAGCTATCTTGCATTTTTTCGGGTGAATCACAATCAAGCTCAATATGTGTCCAATGCTTAGGCTCTCTTTTATAATCCTCTATAGATTTATCGTTCGAGCGTGTTTCAATATCTAACAAACGTAGGTAGGGCGCTTCTTTCGCGTCATAAAAAAGCTCTGTCGGGCACATCGTCGTACGGCCAGGGCTCGACGGCAATAGGCGAATCCCTGCTGATGAGAAAAATAAAGCATTAATCAGCTCAGTTTTACCACGCGAAAACTCGGCGGCAAAAGCTATCGTAATGTTATCTTTTTCAAGCAAGCGCAAGTTCTTAATCAACATCAGCTCAGTCTCGCTCTCACTCAGGCCCGTGTCGTCCAACCAATGCTGATAAGCATGTATTGATTCAGCCATTGACTGCTTCCACAGATCATAACTGCGCAGTTGTGCATCAAGATTCATTTATTAATCACCTATTATGAATACGTTTATTCCATCAACGTTTTCAAGAGTATAGATGATTATTTAAAAAAATCTGCTGGGAACTGTGATGGCTTGCACACGCTGATGCGTTTGCGCCGACTGTGCTCACCGCTAATGATGTCAATATCAGATTTTTTCACACCAAATAACGACGATAAAAAATAAATCAGTTGCTTATTAGCTTTTCCATCAACAGGGGGAGCGGTTAACGCAATTTTTATGCAACCCCACAAGGCTGTTTCTACTTGCTCGCGGCTGCAAAAAAATATTAAAAACTAAGGTATCACCTTCCCACCTATAGTAATCAAGCGACCTCATGTCACAAACCACGAGACATAACGCACACGTTCAAACTGAACATCAAGTCAGCAAAAGGCTCACCCGTATTCCCATACATAAGGCAGCTTACCCGCCCACTATCACATCAACGCAAAAAGAGGGGGTAGTAGTAACATTTTTACCACTTGTAACGCTAATAGAGCTGCTATCGGGCTTAAATCCATGCCGCCCATCGGTGGAATCAGCCGCTGAAAGGGTTTCATCACAGGCTCCGTTATTTTATACAACAGGCTAACAACGGGGTTATAGGTACCAGGGTTGATCCAACTTAAGATAACCGTCGCAAAAATACTATAGATGAAGACGTTAATAATGCTGCTAATCAGCTCCGTCAGGCTCCAAATAAACACAACCCAAACATTAGGCTGCCCAGCCATTGCTATAAACCCCAAACCCATTTGCAGCAATAACATTAACGCAAGCGCTGATAAATTAAAGCCCTTAAGCGTTGGAAATATAGGTTTTAACGCCTTTAGAGGGGCCTGAGTTGCCTTAATAATAAAACTAGATACAGGGTTACGTGAATCCGCCTCCGTATACTGTAATAACACTCTAAGAATTAACACAAAAATATATGCGCCAACCAAAGAGTTGATAATGAGTATCAACGGGTTCGATAAGTAGCCTGTGGGCATTAGCTGTCTCCTAATTCATCAGATAGCTCAATCGAACGCTCTTTAGCCGCCAACACAGCGGCCTGCAAAATATCGCCCAAGCCCTGCTCTTCCATAACACCTATGGCTCGTTCTGTTGTTCCACCTGGGGAAGTTACTCGTTGACGCAGCACACCTGCTGACTCACTCGATTCCAAGGCCATTTTTGCCGCCCCCAAGGCCGTTTCTTGCGTTAATAATTGCGCCGTCTTTTGACTCAAACCTGCTTCAATCCCAGCCGCCTCTAATGCTTCCATCATCATAAAAAAGTAAGCCGGCCCACTACCGGACAAAGCCGTTACCGCGTCCAGTTCATTTTCATTTTCAACCCAAACCGTTACCCCAACAGCACGTAACAGTGATTCAACTTGGTCCTTTTGGCTGTTATCCACCTGAGCACTCGCATATAGCCCTGTTGCGCCTGTTTTAACCAGCGCAGGCGTATTAGGCATGCACCTAACAATGGGGAAGTTACCGCCTAGCCAACGATCAAGCGCATCCACTCGAATACCTGCCGCAATAGAGACGACGACCGGTTTTTTATCCTTTATCGCCAGCCCTGCTCCTTCCGCCACCGGCTGCATATGCTGTGGCTTAACCGCTAACACTAAAATATCCACATTGGCGGCCAGCGCACCACTGTCTTGCGTATTATTAATGCCAAATGTTTTACTTAAATAGGTCAATTTTTCAGCATCTAAATCAGCAACCGTAATCTTATCAGCAGGGTAACCATTACTCACCAGCCCACCAATCAAGCTACTGGCCATATTGCCACCGCCAATAAATCCAATCTGTTGTGTATTCATACTCTCACTTCACATTAAAAAAATTAAATCCTATTAAACCGTATTTTTAGCTCTTTCGCCAAAAATTGCAGTACCTATTCTCACCATCGTCGAACCTTCTGCAATGGCCGCCTCCAAATCACCGCTCATCCCCATCGACAGGGTATCCAGTTTAATATCAAAGGATTGATTGATCTTTTCTTGAGCGTCTGCCAACTTTTTAAACGAAAGACGTTGCTCATGAATCGATTTATCCACTTTTGGAATAGCCATAAGCCCACGTAACCTAACGTTTTTTAGCGCTAATATTGGTTCAATCACATTCGGCAACTCATCTAGGTAAAAGCCCGACTTTGTTTCTTCCTCATCAATATTAACCTGTAAGCAAATATTCAGCGGCGCTAAGTTAACTGGCCGTTGCTGATCTAGTCGAACCGCTATTTTCAATCGGTCAACACTATGCACCCAGCTAAAGTACCGCGAAATATCGCGTGTTTTATTCGACTGGATGGGGCCAATAAAGTGCCACGTCATATCAAGATGGGCTAATAACTGCTGTTTTTTCAGCGCTTCTTGCAGGTAATTTTCACCGAAATCGCGCTGCCCAGCCTTGTACAATACAGCCACCTCACTCGCCGGGCGGGTTTTACTCACCGCTAGCAATTTCACTGGCAAGGCATTCTTATTCGCCAAATGAGCAATGAGCTCTTTTTGCGCAAAATATCGTCGTAATAAAGGAAGCATTATTTAAAATTCGTGTCTATACTTTAAGTGGACGTTGGATTTACATGCACCAACGATAGTGTTATTTTCTAACTAGTTCATTATACAAACAACTAAGCTCACCAGGGCAAACGGATTTAAAACATGGATATTTCAGATTTATTAGCCTTTAGCACAAAAAACAATGCTTCCGATTTACACCTTTCAGCAGGCTTGCCACCAATGATCCGTGTCGATGGTGATATTCGCCGAATCAATATGCCCGAACTTGAGCACAAAGAAGTTCACGCGATGATTTACGACATCATGAACGATAAGCAACGGCGTGATTTCGAAGAATTCCTTGAGGTCGATTTCTCGTTTGAATTGCCCGGAACAGCGCGGTTTCGTGTCAACGCCTTCAATCAAGACCGTGGTGCAGCAGCCGTATTTAGAACCATTCCTGTTGATATTCTCACCCTAGAAGACCTCAACTGCCCACAATCATTCAAAGAAATCATCAACGTACCTCGTGGCATTGTATTGGTGACAGGGCCCACGGGGTCTGGTAAATCCACCACGTTAGCCGCGCTAATGGATTACAAAAACGACAACGTATACGAACATATTCTAACCATTGAAGACCCGATCGAGTTCGTACACAAAAGTAAAAAGTGCTTAATTAATCAACGTGAAGTGCATAAACACACCCACGGCTTTAGTGAAGCCTTACGTGTTGCGCTTCGTGAAGATCCCGACATTATTCTTGTGGGCGAAATGCGAGATCTTGAAACCATTCGCCTTGCGCTAACCGCCGCTGAAACCGGGCATTTGGTCTTTGGCACCTTGCATACCAGCTCCGCCGCCAAAACCATTGACCGGATTATTGACGTATTCCCAGAAGGTGAAAAGGGCATGGTACGGTCTATGTTGTCGGAATCGCTTCGCGCCGTTATCGCACAAACGCTGATGAAAAAAATTGGTGGTGGTCGAATAGCCGCATGGGAAATCATGACCGGTACCGCTGCCATTAGAAACCTTATTCGTGAAGATAAAATCGCACAAATGTATTCCACCATTCAAACCAGCCGTAAAGATGGCATGCAGACACTCGATCAGCATTTAACTGAACTCGTTCAAGCAGGACTAGTAACTAGGCAAGATGCCCGCATGAAAGCTGCCGATAAAAAAGCATTCAGCTAGCCAATAAGGAGAGAAAGACACATGGATTTTGATGCACTATTACAACTCGTCGTTCACAAAAAAGCGTCTGATTTATTTATTACATCGGGCTGGGCGCCAACCATTAAAGTGAACGGTGCGCTCCAACAAGTCTCAAAAACTCGCCTCAGTGCTAGCCAGTCTTTAGAGATCGTCAAAAGCATCATGTCCGACGACCAGAAAAAAGAGTTCGACGACACCAAAGAGTGCCAGTTCGCTATTCAGCGCCCAGACATTGGTCGCTTCCGAGTGAGCGCATTTATACAAAAAGATCATGCAGGCATGGTCTTACGTCGTATTGAAACCACTATTCCAACTAGCCAAGAACTCAATCTGCCGCCGATTCTAGATGAGTTAGCGATGACCAAACGTGGCCTCATCATCTTTGTTGGCGCAACCGGTACCGGTAAATCCACCTCCCTAGCCGCTATGGTGGGTTACCGCAATAGAAACAGCTCCGGCCATATCATCACCATTGAAGACCCTGTGGAATACGTGCATGAGCACGCGGGCTGCGTCATCACTCAGCGTGAGGTAGGTATCGATACCGAATCCTACGAAGTCGCATTGAAAAACACCTTGCGCCAAGCACCCGATGTTATTCTGATTGGTGAAATTCGTAGCCGCGAAACCATGGAACACGCCATGACCTTCGCAGAAACCGGGCATTTATGTTTATCTACCTTACATGCAAACAACGCTAACCAAGCCCTCGATCGTATTATTCACTTCTTCCCAGAAGAAGCCCATAAGCAATTGTTTATGGATTTATCGTTGAATTTAAAAGCCATGATCGCCCAACAACTAGTGCCCGCGATTGATGGCAAGACTAGAAAAGCCGTGATTGAAATCATGCTCAATACCCCTCTAGCATCCGACTTCATTCGAAAAGGCGACATCCACAAACTGAAAGAGTTAATGAAAAACTCAACCGAACAAGGCATGCAAACCTTCGATCAGGCGTTATACGGCTTCTACGCAAGTGGAGACATAAGCTACGAAAACGCCATTAACTACGCCGACTCAGCCAACGAAGTTCGCTTAATGATTAAACTAGGCGATGCAAAAATCAAATCATCATCCAAAAATGACGACGATAATCAAGGCATGGAGTTGATTGATAATTATGATTAGTAACTAACCCGCACCAACCTTCGTAGGTTCGTACCGACGACCGCATGGACGCAGGAGGTAGAGTACCAAAACTAGGCGTTTGAGGAGACGCAGAAACCCCAACAATAATATTTAAAGCCTTGGGCTGCTTACCTCGGTAACTGCTCCTGCGTTACTCTACCTCCTGCATCCCTGCAGTCGTTAGCCCAGCCTACAAGATACTGGCTTAAAAAGGTGAAATTAGCTATGAAAATGTGCTGGTGTATGCTGATTCAGAAAGTGAAGTATAACTGATGATTAAACTTAGCTCTGAAGCTTCTTCAGACTTCAATGACGAATCAATCCATTTAATGGATACGGAATAAACCTACCGTTTATCTGGCAAAAAACACCTCTCATCTTTCAAATGCCCCTGTTGATGTAAAATTCTGCTAAGCTCAAAATTATGAAAACTCATCAACAACATATTAGTTTAAAACCACAACAAGGTTTTACACTCATTGAGCTATTAACCACGCTTATTGTAGCTAGCATTCTCTTGGCAATTGCTGTGCCCAGCTATCAACAATTCATACGGAAAAACCATACCGTTACACAGACGAACAACCTTGTCGCTTCGCTTAATTTGGCCAGAAGCGAAGCTATAAAGCGGGGGGTTCAAGTAACCATTCATCGTAAAGGCACTACTAGTCAAGTTTGGGATACTGGCTGGGATATTTTTACTGACATAAATGGGGACGGCATTCTAACAGACAATGCTGATGCTAATTTATGCGAAGCTGGCGAAGATTGCCTGCTAAAAACTTATAACTCTCTTCCAAATGGTTATACACTACGTACTGGCGCCAACTATGATGATTGGCTTGGTTATCTACCCAGTGGCCTATCAACAAGCTCAGGCGGATTGGCTAATGACACATTTAGAGTATGCGCTGACAATGTTGACACAGCAAAGTCCAAATCAATACGTATCAATGCTTCTGGCCGCCCTCGAACATCAACAGGAACCGCAACATGTCCGTAATAAAAAAACTAGGGGCTCGCCAAAACGGTTTTTCTTTGATAGAGGTAATGGTTGCAGTATTTGTATTGGCAATTGGTTTATTAGGCCTTGCGGGGCTACAAGTTGCTAGCCTTAAAAGCAACCACAGTGCGCAATTACGTACAGAAGCCGTCATTCATATATATGACATTATAGATCGTATGAGAATTAACAAGCAGGTTGCCAAAGCGGGTGGCTATGATATTACCCTCCTCGGTGCATCTCCTAATTCAGGCTCTGTTGTCGACAACGACTTGTTTGCTTGGAAGAATGCTCTTTCAGCATCCCTTCCTCTAGGGCCTACTGGTGGTGGTGCAATCACAACCGTTGCCGGTGTAACCACCATTACCATACAGTGGGATGACTCTCGTGGCGTCAATGGCAATAGCACTCAACGTTTTTCAATGAGTACAGAGTTATGACGCATCCTAAAACACAAACAGCACAGTGTGGTATTACTCTTGTTGAGTTGATGATCGCTATGGTTATCGGTCTGCTATTAGCTGCTGGCATCAGTCAGGTATTCGTTAGTTCTCAACAAACCTACCGAATAACAGAAGAGCAATCAAGGTTGCAGGAAAACGCCCGCTTCGCGCTAGAATTCATTACCAAAGACGTACGTGAAGCCGGCTACACGGGCTGTAGAGCTATAGAAGAAATGAATGTGCAAACTGTTGCTAATGCACCTGTTCCGAACTACACGGAAGACACTACCATCAATGGCAATGAAGCCACATCACCCACCGCTTGGAGCCCCGCATTAAATGCCAGTATTAACGGCACAGTCATTGGTGGCACCGACACGATTACCATTCAAAAAGGTACGAGTTGTGGTGCAACGTTAACCGGATCACTAGCCTCCTCCAATGCCAATATACAAGTTTCATCCCCTAATAGTTGCAACCTAGCAGCAGGAGACGTATTAATGCTTTCAGACTGCCAAGATGCTCATATATTCAGGGCTACCACGGTCTCCAGTGGTACTCCACAAACCATCACCCATAGCGCTAGCTCAAATACAGGAACACACTTTTGCATTAACCAAACAGGTATTGGTACAGGATCTTGTGGCACCGCTAACGCAAAATTATATGGAGCCGACTCTGAATTGCTAAAATTTAGCTCGCTAACCTATTATATACGCCAAGGTGCTGGCGGCCGTAATGCCCTATGGGTATTTGACAACACTGAACTCGCTTCAGCACAAAACCCCATGGAATTAATAGAAGGCGTTGAAGATATGCAAGTAACCTATGGTGTAGACACAACAGGTGATGATATTGTCGATGCTTATCAAACGGCAAACACTATTAATACTGCAACTAACTGGGTCAATGTGATCAGCGCTGAAATCAGCTTGTTGGTAGAAACTCAGGACGACAACCTAACCACCGACAACCTGACTTATACCTATAATGGCGTAACAGTTACCTCTGCAGATAACCGATTACGCCGAGTTTTTACAACCGTAATCGGTATTAGAAACCGAGTGCAATAAGTATGAATAATCATTTCAAACTCCATAACAAGCAGAGCGGCGCCGTATTATTTGTCAGCCTTATTATATTATTAATAATGACTCTACTAGGCATTTCAGGCATGCAAACTACTGTTTTAGAAGAAAGAATGGCAGGGAACTTCAAGGATAGAAACATGTCCTTCCAAGCAGGGGAATCTGCACTGCGTGCAGCAGAAGAATACCTAAGAACAACCGCTATATTACCACCGTTTACCGGTGGCTCATTAGGTCACTACCAGCCAACTAGCTCTGGTCCAGCACGTTGGGACGAAAGTGTTACTAATTGGTCTGATACCGCTAACGATGTTATTGCGTACACCGGAATACTTACTGATATAACTACACCCCCTGCATACATCATTGAAGAAATGCCCGCTGTGCCTGAGTCTGGAAGTAGTTTAGAAGCTGGGGTGGCCATTGAAACTCGTTATTACCGTCTCACGACTAGAGCACTTGGCGGCACTGATACCGCTGTAGTTATGTTACAAAGCACCTATAAACGCTAAATGGATTTGGGGACAATCACATGTTAAAACTAATCATCAAAAGATTTATTCTCATTGCTTTTGCCGCCTTATATACAGCCGGTTCTGCATATGCAGCCATTGCCCCATCACCCTTATTTTTAACTACCTCGGTGGATCCGAATGTACTCTTTAATATGTCTGTTGAAACTCCAATGGGGGGAGCAGCTTATAATGATCAACCCAATGTATCAACTGGGTGTACTGGTCGCGTGAATGACGGTGGTACTGTAGGTATCTGTTATTCTCCTATTCAAGAATATCTTGGCTATTTTGACCCAAATAAATGCTACACCTATGGGTCTGGGCAGTTTAACCCCGCTGGCCCAGTAAATAACACCAACCATGAATGTACCAGCAAATTTAGTGGTAACTTTATGAACTGGGCCACCATGACAGCCATGGATATGTTTGTCTGGACGATGACAGGTGGCAACCGTGTAGTCGATAGTACAACTGAAACAGTTATTCGTAGAACCAGAAAACAAAACAACAACAACTGGTTCCCCCGTAAACTTATTAAGTCTACTCACAACGTAAATCCATCTACGGTAACTCCTTGGTCTGGTCCTGTGTATATTCGTAATGAAGCGTTCGGTGTTAAGTTTGGTACATCAATTGACGCCGATGATTTAAGTGGCGGCACCTACGACGTACAAATCAAAGTGTGTGAAAGTAGCGGTAATTTAGAAGCCAACTGCGTACCCTACGGCAGTGCCAGTTACTACAAGCCCGAGGGCTTAATACAAAAGAATGCAGACCATATGCGTTTTGGTGTGACCAGTTACACCAATACCAGTGGCAACGGAATTGATGGTGGTGTTTTACGCTCCAATATGAAATACGTCGGCACAACCATGCCAGATGGCTCAGGCGGGACAATGACTAACCCCCTTGCAGAAATCCTTTCAACTGGCATCATTAACACTAATGCTAACACAGGGGATGCCAGTGCTAGCGGTGTAACTCTCTCGGGTGTGATTACCTATTTGAACAAATTTAGCGATCCCGGCTATAAAGGTAACGACCCTGCCAGTGAGTTATTTTATGAGTCTATTCGTTATTTCAAAAACCTTGGTCCGACGGCAGAATACCTTGCAGGTGCTAATGGTGGATTCCCTGTTTTAGATGGCAGTCGATGGGAAGATCCAATTCAATACGAATGCCAAAATAATTTCATTATCGGCATTAATGATGCCAACCCCTGGAAAGATAAAAGATTGCCTGGCACTCACTTTACAGCCAGTAGTTTTAATGGCAGAGATATTAGCGATGATTATGGCGAACCTAGCACGCCTGATTCAGACATCAATGTCACCAACCTTACCAATACTGTTGGCGACCTAGAGGGGCTGACCGGTACCTCTCAAGTTGTTGGCTGTACAGCTCTTAATTGCGACATGGCCAATACTGCAAAAATAATTCCAGGTTTAGGTGAAGTAATGGGCACAGCCCCTTATTCACCAAAGGAAAATTCTTACTACATTGCAGGCCTTGCTTACTATGCTAATACAGAAGATATTCGTACCGGCGCTACAGGTAACTTAGGTGCAACAACCGACTTCGTAGGAAAACAAACAGTATCGACCTTTATGGTGGACTCCCAAGAATACAGTTCAAATCCCTTACTAGGACAAATGAACATGCTGTGGCTTGCTGGAAAGTACGGTGGTTTTGTTGATGATAATGAGGATGCGGACCCTAATAATGGTACGCCAGGCACATCAACAACCGAATGGGATGCCGACAGCGATGGCGAACCAGACAATTATGTATTAGCGACTGAACCAGACAAACTTGTCTCCGCTCTTAACCAAGCATTTACCAATATTGAAGCACTAACCTCTTCTGCATCAGCCGTTGCTACTAATTCTACACGCCTAGATACTAATTCCTATATCTTCCAGGCTCGCTTTAATAGCGCAACATGGACCGGACAGCTATTAGCGTTTAATTTAAATAATGATGGAAGTATTGGATCACAAGCGTGGGATGCCTCAACGCTTATACCTGCTGAAAACAGTCGAAATATATTCTCTTACGATTCTACCAGTGGCAGCTCTACAGGCATTATTTTTGAATACGCTAACCTCAATACTGCCCAGCAACTACTGATGAACACAGATTCATCTGGCTCAACGGATACATTAGGATCAAATAGAACCGATTATATTCGAGGTGATACCTCCAGCGAACAACAAAATGGTGGCCCATTTAGGGACCGTGTGTCTTTATTAGGTGATGTCATTAACTCCGATCCATGGTTTTCAGGTCATATTGAAGACTTTGGTTACACTCAGTTAGCTAATACTACGGAAGCTGCCGCCTACCCTGCCCATTTAACCGCTAAACTTACTAGAACGCCTGCCGTATATTTCTCAGCTAACGATGGCATGTTACACGCTGTTAATGCAACATCAGGCCCAACTGAATCATCATATTCTACTAGGGGCGTCGAATTATTTTCCTACGTACCTGATGCCACTATCGGTGCATTGAGTACTTTGACAGACCCTTTTTATGGCTGCAGAAGTGCTGGCTGTATCCCCCACAGGTATTTTGTTGACGGCGCTCCCCGTGGTGGCGACGCTTACTTTAGTGGTACATGGCATTCAGTTCTAGTTACTACTCTAGGCGCAGGTGGCAAAGGCCTATTCGCCCTAGACGTTACAAACCCTTCCAGCTTTTCGGCCAGTGATGTTTTATGGGAGATTTCAGATATTCAAGCCCCAAACCCCTCAGATGTGGGTTCTTTTGCTGCTGATCTCGGCTACACATTACCTCAGGCATCAATAGTTAAAATGCAAGATGGTAGCTGGGCTGCTGTCGTTGCTAACGGTTACGAAAGTGCAAATAACTCCGCTGTTTTATTCTTAATTGATATTCAAACCGGGCATATACTTAAGAAAATTGATACTGGTGTTGGCAGTGCAGGTAGTCCTAATGGGCTGTCTACTCCTATTGCAGTTGATGAAGATGGCGATAAAGTTACTGATAGTATTTACGCTGGTGACTTGCTTGGCAATCTATGGAAGTTTGATGTATCAGGTAACAATACAAGCACTTGGAAAGTAGCCTATGGCACAAACCCTAGTCCTGCACCACTATTTCAGGCTCTTGATGGCTCTAGCACCCCGCAACCCATTACCGCTAAACCGCAAGTTGGCAAACACCCTGACGGTGGTTTAATGGTGTACTTTGGCACTGGTAAATATTATGCCGTTAATGACCAAATAGTTGGCCCATCACCACAAATACAAACTTTCTATGGTATTAGAGACCAAGGTTCCACCGTTTCAAGCCGTACGAATTTACTACAACAAGAAATCTTAACGGAAAAAACATTTGAGGTAACAGCTTCTAACGTTATAAAGACACCTTCTAGCCCAGTTCCAAGTGACTCGACGCTTATCGATTTACGTGCAACATCAAACACAACTGTTGACTATACAACAAAAGATGGTTGGTATATGGATCTAAACGTGCCCATTGCCTCCCCATATAATGGCAATGGTCCAGAAGGTGAGCGTGTGGTCGCTGCCCCTCTACTAAGAAATGGACGCATCATATTTGTTACTCTAATACCTGACCCTAATCCATGTAATTCTGGTGGCTCAAGCTGGTTAATGGAGCTAGATGCTGTCAGTGGTAGTCGCCTTGATATCTCACCTTTTGATATCAATAATGATGGTGTTATTGACTTGCTCGATATTGTAGAAATTTACGACACTAATGGAGATGGAACCATTGATGCTCTAGATAACATCCCTATCAGCGGTATTCGTAAAGATGGCCTTGGCATTATTAAAACGCCGGGTGTCGTTATTTGCGATGATGGCACAGAATGTAAATACTCGAGTGGCTCTAGCGGTAATTTAGATATGATCAAAGAGTCCTCTGGTAGCCCTACTGGCAGACAATCATGGCGTCAATTAAGATAACCTCTTTTAACGAGTCTATATTATGAATACTAAAAACGGCTTTACCCTTATTGAATTAATGATTGTGGTTGCCATTATCGCTATATTAGCGTCTATAGCTTACCCTTCGTATGTGGAAAATACTCGTACTAATAAGCGTACAACAGCCCAGTCAGACTTGCTGAAGTTATCTAATTTTCTTGAGCGCCGTTTCACTGAAAATAACTCGTATTTAATACTAAATGGTACTAGTGACCCTATATCATCCACTGCCTGCGCAAGTCCAGCAGGATGCACCCCAGCCTTAGACCCGGGCATCATTCATGATGATTATAATTATTCATTTTCAGCAGCTCCAACAGCAACTGCTTTTGTACTACAAGCCACTCCACAGAATGCACAAACATCGGACAAGTGTGGAACAATGACTTACAGCCAGACTGGTAATAAAACAGCCACATTAACAAACTGCTGGCGATAAAAAGGAGGCCAAAGAGTCTTTGGCCTAGAGTAATCAAGCTGACTAACTTCTTGCTTTCTTAATTAATTATAGAAAATAGTTAATTACTTGAGCATATAGCAGAGTACGATTGTAAAATTATTTCTTCGCCTGAACCAATAAATACAACCATAAGCCCTAACTAGGGCTTCTTAACATCCGAATGCCCTAAAAATTTATCTGGGCAGAGCTCATCTCGAACACGTTGTTTTACTTCTTTGGCTTCTGGAAAACGCCCTTCATGTTTGCGCGACCAAATCAAAGATTCTATTTGACGGTTATTTATTCTTATTTCAAACGTTCCGCCGCTGGCGGGCACCAAGGTGACAGCACCTAGCTCTTCTTCAAATGTTGTCAGTAACTCTTGCGCTAACCAAGCAGCACGCAACAACCAACGACATTGCGTGCAATATTGAATTTCTATTCGAGGTTTATCGTGGCTTTCCAACGTAATAACGAGCTAACTCAGTGTTAAGCCAATATTAATATTATCGGTGATATGCCGGACTACTCTGGTGCACTTCATCAATCATCGCCTTAACGTGTTCTGGGTTAATATCGGGCAATATGCCATGCCCCAAATTAAAGATATGTTTATGCCCGTAGCCATAGTCAGCCAGAACATCACGTACCTTTTGACGAATTGTTTCTGGGCTTGCATACAAACTGGTTGGGTCGAGGTTACCTTGCAGTACCACTTTATCTTGCGTTAACTCACGCGCTAGCTTTAAATCCGTTGTCCAATCTACGCCTAAGCCGTTATATCCTGCATCTGCCATTGGTTTTAACCAAACACCGGCACCTTTGGTGAACAGCATTCTTGGAATATCAGGATTTGTCGCTTGTAAGGCTTGTGAGATTTTGCGGGTATAGGCTAAAGAAAACGTTTCATAATCTTTTGTTGATAAGTTGCCGCCCCAAGTATCAAACACCATAACTATTTGCGCGCCCGCTTCAATCTGAGCTTGTAGGTAGCTTGTCACCGATTGACTAACGATGTCGAGCAAGCGGTGCATTAGCTCAGGCGTGTCGTACATCATACGTTTAATGTTTGCAAAGTTCTTGCTACCACTGCCCTCAACCATATAACACGCTAATGTCCACGGGCTACCAGAAAAACCAATGAGTGGAACAGCACCATTCAAGCCTTTTTTGATAGTCGACACCGCATTCATTACATATTGAAGCTCTTGGTTTGGGTCAGGCACAAAGAGCTTGTCTACGTCGGCAGCTGTTCGTACGGTACGCTCAAACCTTGGACCTTCGCCTTCTTCAAAATAAAGACCCAGACCCATAGCATCGGGGATCGTCAGAATATCTGAAAATAGGATAGCCGCATCCATTGGGTAACGCTCCAATGGTTGTAACGTCACTTCACAAGCAAGGTCTGCATTTTTACACAAATCTAAAAAACTACCTGCTTGTGCACGTGTTGCACGATACTCAGGCAGGTATCGACCCGCTTGACGCATCATCCAAACTGGCGTCCGTTCGGTTTTTTCGCCACGTAGCGTTCTTAGTATTAAATCATTTTTTAACGTCGTCATTATTTAATACTCTTAAATTAAAAGGCTATTTATTAGTGTCGGTAAAAGATAGCTATAAGAGCTATACGTTTAAATAGTCGAGAATACCTTGAGCCGCTTCTCGCCCCTCGTAAACAGCTGTAACAACCAGGTCTGAACCTCTAACCATATCACCGCCAGCAAACACTTTTGCATTAGTGGTTTGATAACCAAACTCACTATGCTCTGGCGCTATCACACGACCACGTTCATCTAAATCAATACCAAAATCTGCAAACCAAGGTGATGGACTTGGCTGGAAACCAAAGGCCACAATAATACTATCTGCGGGTACGATTTCTTCTGTGCCCGGTATAACAACAGGGCTTCGGCGTCCTTTTGAATCTGGCTCTCCCAGTTCAGTCGTTACTAATTTAATCCCTTCTACTTTATTTGTGCCTATAATTTCAATAGGCTGACGATTCCAGAGGAAATTAACACCTTCTTCTTTTGCATTCGCTACTTCACGACGAGATCCTGGCATATTTGCTTCATCACGTCGGTAAACACATGTCACGTCACCTGCATCTTGTCTAATGCTTGTCCGGTTACAATCCATGGCTGTATCACCACCACCTAGTACGACAACACGTTTCCCTTTCATGTCGATAAACTCATCGCCCATAATCGTATTAACGCCCTCTAAATCCATTAAGCGATTAATGTTAGAGACTAAAAACGGAAGCGCCTCATGCACACCTTCTAGCTCTTCACCTGGGAAACCACCTTTCATAAATTTATAAGTGCCCATGCCTAGAAAGACTGCATCATACTCGTCAAGTAATTGCTGAAATGGCACATCTTTACCAATTTCTGTCTCTAATATAAATTCAACACCCATCCCTTCTAAAATTTCACGGCGATTTTTCACCACGCTTTTTTCTAATTTAAACGATGGGATACCAAACGTTAATAAGCCCCCTACCTCCGGGTAACGATCAAATACGACGGGTTTTACGCCATTACGCGCCAAGATATCCGCACAACCCAAACCTGCAGGGCCTGCACCAATAATAGCCACACGTTTGCCTGTACTTTCTACCGCCGAAAGGTCTGGACGCCAGCCTTGCTTGAAGGCTTCATCGGAAATATATTTTTCAATAGACCCAATTGTTACTGCGCCAAACTCATCATTTAACGTACATGAGCCTTCGCAAAGCCTATCTTGTGGACAGATTCGCCCACAGATTTCAGGTAATGAGTTTGTCTTGTGTGACAACTCGGCCGCTTCGATGACCTTTCCTTCTGATATTAACTTTAACCAATTTGGAATGTAATTATGCACTGGGCATTTCCATTCACAATACGGATTGCCGCAATGTAAACAACGATCGGCTTGATCTGCCGCTTGCTTCGCACCGAACTCACCATAAATTTCTTTAAACTCCTGCTTTCTTTGCGCTGCAGGAACCTTTTCTGGGTCAATACGAGGTACGTCAACAAATTGAAAATTATTAGCCATCTTTTTCTGTGTCTCTGTGCGTTAAGCTGCTTGTGAGCTTAAGGAATCTAATAAGGATTTAACATCGGCTGCTTTTGGTACAACTAACCAGAAGTTTTGTATGTAATCGGCAAAGTTATCAAGCATGTCTTGACCTCTAGCACTGCCTGTCTCAACAACAAACTCTTCTATGAGGCTTCTTAAGTAATCACTATGCGCGGCCATTGATTCTGTGTAAACGCGATGAATATCGACTAATTCATGATTATATTTATCTACAAAATTACGTGACTCATCTAGGACAAATGCAAAACCGCCGGTCATACCCGCACCAAAGTTAATACCCACTTCGCCTAGCACGGCAATCACCCCGCCGGTCATGTATTCACAACCGTGGTCACCGATGCCTTCGACTATCGCTATCGCTCCAGAGTTTCTGACTGCAAAGCGCTCGCCGGCTAAACCTGCCGCAAATAATTTACCGCTAGTGGCGCCGTATAAACACGTATTACCCATAATGGTTGTTTCATGGCTTCTAAAGTCACTACCAAACGGTGCTTTTAGAATTAGCTTACCGCCCGCCATGCCCTTGCCAACGTAGTCATTCGCATCGCCTTCTAATGTCATATTCAAGCCACCGGCATTCCAAACACCAAAACTTTGACCAGCAGAGCCGGTGAAGTGAATATCTATCGGTGAGTCGGACATACCATTATTGCCATATCGCTTAGCAATTTCGCCTGATATTCGCGCGCCAATAGAACGGTGAATATTACCAATTTCATAGCTGAACGAACCGCCAGATTTTGCCTCAATTGCTGGTAACACATCAGCAACCATTCCTTCTGCAAACTCAGCATTATCAAATGGATCGTTTTGCGGTGTGATGCAATACTGCATTTTGCTTTCATTACCAGGAATGTAGTCTAAAATAGCCTGTAATTCCAAACCACGCTGTTTGTCTGTTGCGCCTTCTACCTGCTCTAATAAATCAGTTCTGCCAATAATATCTTCTAGCTTACTGAAACCTAATTTCGCCAACCACTCACGAACTTCATGAGCTAAGAAACGGAAATAGTTCATCACGTATTCAACTTCACCATGATAATGCTTCATTCGCAGTACATTATCTTGAGTAGCGATACCTGTTGCGCAATTATTAAGGTGGCAAATACGTAAATACTTACATCCCATTGCCACCATTGGACCTGTACCGAAGCCAAAACTTTCTGCCCCCAGAATAGCGGCCTTAATAACATCTAAGCCTGTTTTTAAACCGCCATCGGTTTGCAAACGAACCTTACTGCGTAAGTCATTGGCCAATAAGGTTTGATGTGTTTCGGTTAAACCAAGCTCCCAAGGTGCTCCTGCATACCGCACAGAGGTTAACGGGCTTGCGCCTGTGCCGCCATCGTATCCCGCAATAGTAATTAAATCTGCATAGCATTTTGCTACACCCGCGGCGATGGTGCCTACACCTGCTTCAGATACTAACTTCACTGAAACCAATGCATCAGGATTGACTTGTTTTAAATCAAAAATCAGTTGCGCCAAATCTTCAATCGAGTAAATATCATGATGCGGCGGTGGTGAAATTAAGGCGACGCCCGGCTTTGAATAACGCAGGGTTGCGATCATTTTATTAACTTTATCGCCTGGTAACTGGCCACCCTCTCCTGGTTTCGCACCTTGAGCCACTTTAATTTGAAGCACATCTGCATTCACTAAATAATGCGGTGTTACCCCAAATCGACCAGACGCTATTTGTTTGATTTTAGATATTTTTTCTGTCCCAAAACGAGCCGGGTCTTCCCCGCCTTCACCCGAGTTAGAACGACCACCCAGGCGATTCATTGCGATAGCCAGTGTTTCGTGTGCTTCTGGAGATAGTGCACCTAAAGACATCGCCGCTGTATCAAAACGTGCAAACAAGCCTTCGGCAGGTTCCACCTCATCTAGTGATATCGCTTTTTCCCCATCCAACTTCAATCTAAACATATCCCGCATGGAGGCCGCAGAACGATTGTTCACTTCATCTGCGTACACACGGTATTTATTCATGTCGCCTGAACGTACAGCTTCTTGCAATGAGTTCACAACATCAGGGTTATACGCATGATATTCACCACCGTGAACATATTTGAGTAAACCGCCTTGCTCAGTTGATTTACGTGGGTTCCAGGCTACTTTAGATAATTGCTTTTGCTCGTCTTCGAGCTCTTTAAAACCAGCTCCTTGGATACGGCTTGTTGTTCCTTTGAAACAAGTATCTACCACCTCCGACTGCAAACCAACTATTTCAAATAACTGTGATCCACGATAACTTGCTATCGTTGAGATACCCATTTTAGATAATATTTTATACAGGCCTTTGTTGATACCTTTACGATAATTCTGAGCAAGCACACCCACTTCAATACCCGATATATCACCTGTTTCAACCATATCATTCATGGTCTCATACGCAAGATATGGGCAAACCGCCGTAGCACCATAGCCAATTAAGGTCGCAAACTGGTGAGGGTCTCTGACTGTCGCTGTATCTACTACAATATTTGCTTGGCAACGCAGCCCAACTTTAACCAAGTAATGATGCACCGCGCCTGTCGCCAACAAGGCATGAACCGGTAATGTGTTTTTCTGTAAGCCACGGTCACTCAAAACAATAACAACGCTACCGTCTCGCACTCGTTGTTCGACAGTTTTGCAAATTTTATTTATTGCATCTTCAAGACAAACATCAGGCGCATTATATTGAAGATCAATAACAGAACTCTTGTAGGCTTCATCTTCATTGCGGAGTAGTGTTTCGAACTTAGATGCCGAGAGAACTGGAGAATCAACTTCTAAACGATGCGCATGCTCTGCCGACTCTTCAAACAAGTTTTTCTCTCGGCCGAAACTTGTCATTAGCGACATCACAACTTGCTCACGCAATGGATCTATCGGTGGGTTCGTTACTTGCGCAAATTGCTGTCTAAAATAATCATATGGACTACGAATTTTTCTTGATAAAACGGGCATTGGAATATCATCGCCCATAGAACCGATGGCTTCTTGTCCAGCTTCCGCAAGCACTTTAAGCACTTGGTCTCGCTCTTCAAATGTTAATTGATATTGTTTTTCATGCACCTTTAGCGTTTCTTTATCAAACGGTAACAGTGTCAACGGGTCATCATTTCGAACAGTGTTTAATTTCTTCGTATGCTCTGCTAACCATTTCTTATACGGCTGACGAGATTTCAGGCGGTCATCTATCTCTTTCGGTGTAATCAACTCACCTTTTTCCGTATCTACCGCTAGCATTTCGCCTGGTTTTAGACGCCCTTTCTGCACAACATCTTCTGGCTTATAGTCATACACGCCGACCTCTGATGCCAACGTAATATGCCTATCTTTAGTAATAACATAACGCGCTGGGCGTAAGCCATTTCGATCTAAGCAGCACGCAACGTGACGACCGTCAGTCAATACGATCGCAGCAGGCCCATCCCATGGTTCCATATGCATGGAAGAATACTCATAAAATGCTCGTAAGTCAGGATCCATTGTGTAAACATTCTGCCAGGCCGGCGGGACCAGCAATCGCATGACACGGAAAATATCCATACCGCCAGCGATTAAACCGTCCACCATATTATCCAAGCTGTTTGAATCTGAGCCCACTGAAGAAACCCACGGACGAATATCGTCCATATTTGGAATAAGTGGTGTTTCAAAGGTGTAACTACGCGCTTGCGCCCAATTTCTATTACCCCGAATGGTATTAATTTCTCCGTTATGGGCTAAAAACCTAAACGGTTGAGCTAAACGCCATTGCGGAAAAGTATTTGTTGCAAAGCGTTGATGGAAGACACATTGCGAGCTCTCCAGCTTAGGGTCATTTAAATCGAGGTAGAAGCTCGGCAAAAACTCAGGCATCACCAAGCCTTTATATGAAATAACATTTGAAGCCAAACTCGCTACATAGAACATATCATCACTTTGTTCTATACGCTTTTCTGCGCGCCGCCTTGCAATGTATAAATGACAATCTAGCGCAGCATTGTCCATACCCACTTTCGCATTAACAAACACTTGCTCTATAGATGGAAGTGTTGCCAATGCTTGTTCTCCACAAGCATCTGTATTGACGGGCACTTCACGCCAAGCAATAACATCAAGCCCTTCTCTTTCTATTTCTTCTTGAAGAACTAACCTTGCCTGTGCCGCTTTAGCCTCATCTTGATTTAGAAAAACCATTCCCACAGCAAACAGCTCCGCCGCTGTCACCCCTAACTCTTGAGCTTTTGCTCTAAAGAACGCTTCCGGTGTTTTAAGTAATAAGCCGCAGCCATCGCCTGACTTTCCATCGGCAGCAATAGCCCCACGATGAGTTAAACGAGCCAATGAGTCTATAGATGTTTTAACCAGCCAATGACTTGGCTTGTTATCAATGTGCGCAATTAGTCCAAATCCGCAGCTGTCTTTCTCAAACGCAGGGTCGTATAAACCCGCTTGAGGGATTGAGGTTTGTTTCACTCGGCTAACCTTATGTACTTAGTTATTAAAAAATACAACTTACTAATACGCAAGTCGGCCGGTGATTATAGCAATCAGAGGAGAAATTTTCAATTTTGCAGGCACTCCACCACCAACGCAATTGAAATAAACCACCTCACGACCCATTCAACACAGCTCAGCTTGCTTGACAAACTCCTAATCTATTCTATACAAGTCGGCATGAAGTCCGCCAAAACTACGCACCCAAGGTTTCAACCTACCCAACGAAGGTGGTAAGTTTTTGGACGCCTGCACAGCCTTTTCTTTACTAACGAAGTCACCATAAATGACACTAAACCATTTACCATCATTCTTTTTATTTTGAAAAAAATATAATAACTTAAGCTCTTTGTGCTTAAGGATGTATTTATGAGCAGAATCTTCCGTCGAAACGCCTAATAATTGCAGGGTGTAATGGTTTTTATCTCGACTTTTTACCCAATCGGTACCGATCTGAATGCCTGCTGGCTTTTTTGGTATTTCAGTAATGATTTTTTCTTCTTTGGGTACCCCTAAACCCTCTTTATCAATTGCTGGTTTTCCTCGCACGACTTTTTTCTCTAGTTCTTGTAGAGATATCTCATTTTCAGCAGCAGGAAGTGTTTTTATAATGCCTGAGGTAATAACGTCTATTTCCTGTACTGGACTTGGTGATAAAACTATTAGCGCCGGGCTAGTTTCAACGATCAAATTATTTTTAGCTGGCTCAGCTTTTGTTTTATTTGGCAATTTGACCACCTCATCTAACGTCAATGAAGCTATGGGTCTCTCTTCGTTATTACTCCCCTTAATTTGCGCTACAGTCTCTATAGACCCGCTCTCTTTTTCAGGATACAACACAACTAATAACGCACCCGTTAACAACATTGCTGCGCCTACTAACCACATTATGGGCAACCCATTCGCTACTTTTTTTGAACCACCACTGGTTACTTGATTAAGCATTTGCTCTAACACATCATTTATACGCCCAGGTAACCCCCCTGTTTCAATAAACAAAACCACTTCATCAAATTCGGCTAAATTAACCAGTTCTATGCCTTTTTTTTGCACCCTTTTTTTCGCATATTGTGTTGTTTGTTTTTGCGTAAAGGGTTCAAGATCAACCAACTGACAACGAGATTCAACGGACTCCCCCAGGTTCTCAGATGAAGTCAATATGATGTGAAGACACTCGTAGTTATCTGCCAGCTTAAACAAAAAGTCGAACTGTTCTACTGCTAAGAGATATGCATTTTCAACACAAATAATCACTTTTTGGCCTAGTTTCGACCATGACTCTAATCTAACCAGTATTTGATGATTTTTTTCATCTCGTCCACTAATAGCTTCTGCTAACACTTGCAAAGGTGCTTCCGTTTGCATGAGCTGATCGGCCAATATCGAACAGAATTGCCAACTTTCATCTATCTGGTTTTGAAGCCGGCCAATAAAAAAGGATTTTCCTGACTGCACAGGCCCCCTTAGTAGAATAACCTGTCTTGTATTTGGAATTAAGTGAAGTATTAAATCGAGTCGACGCTGCCTTTCTGCTGGAAAAAAGTTTTCCAATGTATCTGCTTGCTTATTTGGACTGTTAAAGTCCACCTAACTAGGCACCTGATCTTGCCGGTTGATGACCTCGTTAAGCAACGCTACGTCAGTGCAGTCGTATATCCTCGCCTCACCTAGTGTTTTTAATAAAATTAATCTAATTGAAGCTGACACGTTCTTTTTGTCGACTTTCATATGTTTAATAAAATCTTCCGCGACCATTGCCTGTGGTTTCATAACAGGTAATTTAGCCTTCAAACATAATGCCCTTATTCGCGCATTATCCTCAGGCGATAGCCATGTTAATTTTTCTGAAAAATCAGCAGCCATACACATCCCCACGGCTACTGCTTCTCCATGCAACCACTGCCCATACCCCATCTGAGTTTCTATTGCATGTCCAAATGTATGCCCAAAATTCAACGTTGCCCGAATACCAGATTCTTTCTCATCCTTTGCCACCACCTCTGCTTTCTTCTTGCATGATGTTTTTATGGCATAAGTTAACGCTGCATTATCTCTTAACAACAAGCTTTCCATATTTTGCTCTAGCCATTCGAAAAACTGCCTATCACAAATCGCGCCATATTTAATGACCTCTGCAAGACCTGCGCTCAACTCTCTATCAGGTAATGTGGATAGTACCGTCGTATCAATCAGCACACACTTTGGTTGATAAAATGCACCGATCATATTTTTCCCTAATCGGTGATTAACACCTGTTTTACCACCCACTGAAGAATCTACCTGGGAAAGCAAGGTCGTTGGAATTTGAATAAAATTCACCCCTCTTTGATAACAAGCGGCTGCAAAGCCCGTCATATCACCAATCACCCCTCCACCTAGCGCGATTAATGTCACTTGACGATTGCACCTACTCTCTAAAAGAGCATCAAATATTTTATTTAGGGTTTCTAATGTTTTATAAATTTCGCCATCAGGGAGGATCGATGTTTTAACGTCTAGTCTTTCAGGAAACTGGTCAACAAATTTACTTAAGTAAAGAGGAGCAATTGTTTCATTGGTAACAATTAATACCTGACTAGAATCGATATACTTTTCTAGGATCAGCTGCTCACCTAGTGCCCCCTGACCAATATAAATAGGATAGCTTCTTTCACCAAGGTCTACATTTAATATTTCTAATGGGTTTTTCATTTGTTATTTAATTGCTCGAGAATACTTGTAATGACTTTTTTACTATTTGTTTTGTTGGTACTAATCACAATATCTGCTATTGATTCATACATTGGCGCTCTATCTCGCATTAACTCTTCCAGTTTTTTTCTTGGATTCTCAGTTTGTAATAAAGGCCTTTTTGTATCAAATTTTGTTCGATTCAATTGCTGATCAACGGAGCATTTTAAGTAGATTACCCACCCGGTTTCTTGCATTCGTTGACGATTTTCTTGATTTAAAATAATACCACCGCCCGTAGCAATAACGGCCTCCTTTTCGTCAGATAATAATTTCAGCTTTTCTATTTCTCGCTTTCTAAACCCCTCTTCACCTTCAAGTTCAAATATTAAAGAAATCTCTACCCCTGTACACTTAATTATCTCCGCATCCGTATCATAAAACTCTTTATTTAGGCGCTTAGCTAACAGCCTGCCAATGGTTGATTTGCCTGCTGCCATAGGACCGACAAGATAGATGTTGTTTTTTTTAGACATGTATAAATAATTCGGTTGGTCTTATAGGCAAAACTATACCACGAGGAAACTGTTGCTTATAAACTCTAGGCATAAAAAAACGGGGCAATGCCCCGTTTTTTTATGCCTAATTAAATTTAATTTACCGTTAAATTATCTTTTAAAATTTTGGGTGTAATAAAGAATAACAACTCTCTATTATTATCTTGCTTAAAGTCTTTCTTAAACAAGACACCAACCCCAGGCAAGTCTCCGAAAAATGGCACTTTACGTACACTATGATCTTTTGAACGCTCATAAATACCGCCTAATATGACCGTATCTCCATTATTCACAAGAACCGTTGTATCAACTTCTTGAGTATTAATAGGTACACCACCCGGCTGAACATTAGAGAAATCAGGTGAATCTTTTGTAATATTGAGCTCTAAATTAATTCGATCATCCGGTGTAATTCTTGGTGTAACCGTTAGCTTTAGTTCAGCTTCTTCAAAACTAGTGGACGTTGCGCCAGATGACGAAGCTTCTTGGAATGGTATTTCTACGCCCTGACTGATTTCTGCTTCAATCTGATCTGATGTAATCACACGCGGACTAGAAATCACTTCACCCTTTGCTTCTGTTTGCAAGGCTGATAGCTCTAACTGCAATAATGAACTGCCAATTTTACCAACGACAAACTGAATAGCACCCGCCGGTGAAGCCGCGGGTAAATCAACCAACAAACCCTCACTGCCACCAACATCAAATATATGGCCGCCGGCCACTTCTACACCATTTTCTAATGCGCCAGCTGCAACTGCTATTGAATCATTACTTTGATCAATTCCACTTAAACCAAATCGAACACCTAAATCACGAGTAAAATCATCATTCGCAATCACTATCCGAGATTCAATCATCACTTGACGTACTGGACGGTCCAAGCGCTCGATAATTCTACGAATCTCAACTAATTTTTCTCCTGTTTCTTGCACTAATAATGTATTCGTTCTTTTGTCTACCGTTACATTACCTCTATTAGAAATTAGCCGGTCATTTTTCTCACTACCTCTTCCACCCGTCGACTTCAATATAGTCACGAGGTCAGATGCTTTTGCATAACTTACTTCAAAAAACTCTGTTAGCAACGGAGATAATTCAACGACTTGTTTCTTAGCTTCTAATTCTAATTTTTCTTGCGCAGCTACTTCTGCTTGAGGCCCTACCATCATTACATTCCCTGTAATGCGCTTCGCCAAACCTTTGCTTTTTAATATAATATCTAATGCTTGGTCCCATGGCACATTATTCAAGCGTAACGTTACACTACCACCAACCGAGTCACTGGCCACTAGATTCATATCAGTAAAATCTGCCAATAATTGTAATACCGAACGAACTTCTATACTTTGAAAATTTAAAGACAGCTTCTCGCCAGTGTATGGGAATTTATCTGCCACTAACTCTTCTTGTTGTTGCTTTGTCAGCGGTTTAAATTCAATCGTTAACAACTCATCCATTTGATACGATAAAAACTCATAATTGCCGATAGCCGCTATTGATAAACGGGTGTTAGCGCCAGATGGCATCACATCTATCGTTTTGACCGGTGTTGCAAAATCTAGCACATCTAAGCTGTTAGCTAATTCAGCTGGTAGCGCAGTGTCTTGAATATCAACAATAACTCTATTACCTTCTTGCTTAACATCCACTACTGATGAAGTATTAGTAAGACTCACTAATACCCGGCCTTCACCTTCTTCTCCTCTTCTAAAGTCTACACCGCTAACCGCTTTAGTCGTAGTACCTGCTGATACGCCACTAGATTGACCTATAATAGGCGCACTTGTCACATTGCCTAGTGTTACAAAGACACTATTACCCTCTACCTTTGTTGCATAAGGTGCTGCATCATTTAGGCTTAAAACAACTCGTGTTCTACCACCTGCCTCAAGCGCTCTTACACTAACTGCCTTTCCAATATTGATAGGAATAGTTGTTTTACCTGCCCCGTTACTAACGCCTAAAAGGTCTATAGCAATTCGCGCTGGATTATCTGTACTAAAGGTCTTTAATTGCCCTGGTGTCGAGTCCAGCTTTAATTCAAGCTGCACCTTGTTACCCGGCAAACCAGAGAATTGAATGTTTTCTAAAACAGCCGCCTGGACTGAAACAATTGACATTGATGCCCAACAGACCACCGCAAGCATTCCTTTTACAATCAGAGTCTTTTGCTTTAATACACCACTTGCATTTGACTTGTGCATGAATTTTTCCTTATTTACATGTTTCATTATCAACTCTCTCTTCATTATTCAACTAGAGCTAAAGAGGCTTCTCTCTCGCGCCACTTGCCAGCAGTTGTAGCAACCCACTCTGCCAGTTCAATTTGCTGGTCTTGTACTCCAACAATTTTGCCAAAATTTTGGCCGAGATAATTACCCGATTGAACACGGTGTATCACACCATCATTTGCCTTCACAAGCCCCCAAAGCTCTCCTTCTTTCGAAAGCGTACCGACCATACGTAACGTATCTAGTGGGTAGGCCTCTAATTCCTCTTTCTCGCGCTCTAGATCTGGTCCTGGGCCTTCGGCATTTGCCATTGTTTCTATGGCCTGTGGCTCGTCAAGTTTTTCGAATGGGTTGCGCAACCCTTCTGCAACATAGTTAAATGCCTCATAAGATTTTATAATGGGCATCGGTTCTATAGGAGTCGCAGGTTTCGACTTCACCTGTGAAATATAAGATTTTAAATCATCAAATTCCTCACTAACACAGCCTGCAAGCACTACTATTAGCACCATCATTAATAAAAGTTTTATATATTCACTTAGATTAGGGCAGCTCATCATTTATTGTCCTCATCTAGATAACGGTATGTTTTCGCCGTTGCATTCATTGTCATACGCCCGCCTTTCCCTGCAGGTGTCAGTGATACATTATGAAGCGTTACGATACGTGGCAAAGCCGCCAAGTTACTGACAAATTCACCAAATTCATGATAGCTGCCTACAACCGTCAGCTTAATGGGCTTTTCCGCATAAAAATCTTTTCGCCTTTCGCCGGAGGGTTGAAATAAACTAAATTCCAAACCGCTAGCTAAACCGGCTTGAGATACATCTACCAATAAATCAGCAATCTGAGTTTTGTTAGGCAATTGTTGCAACATAGCTCCAAACTGTTCTTGCATATCAACGAGTTGTTGCTTATATGCTTCAAGGTTTACCGCTTTCGCCTGTTTCCGTTCAAATGTTTTCTTTAATGCTATCTCTTTTTTCTCGACCTTCTCTAGCCCATCCCACTGGTCTACCGTGTCATAGTAGACCCAAGCACCCATCAAAATAATACTGACAATAACAATAGCAGCTACTTTGATACTAGCCGGCCAATTACCCGCTTCATTGAAATCCCAATTAATCTCTTCAAAATTCATTTATTTCCCCTCCGTAGGCTCTCCGATTTTGGTCTGAGCAACCTTTAAGGTGAAGCTATTAGCATCAACTCCCTTAGAACGAATAACGTTCAAGTCCGTCCCTTTCAACCAAGGTGATTGCTCTAAATTACGCATATAAGCTGACACTCTCGTATTAGATTGCGCATTCCCCTCAATCGCTAGGTTATTGCCACTCTGCTTAAACTTAGTAAGGTGCACGCCTTCCGGTACCGTTTTCGCTAATTGATCAAAAAGGTGAACAATTTCTGGGCGACTACTTTGTAAGCGCTGGATCACTTCCATTCGAGCTAATAACTTACTTTTTGTCTTATCAAGCGCCTCAATTTCTTTAATTTTTTTATCTAAAACAGATATTTCATTCTGTATGAACCGGTTACGGTTATTTTGAGTCTCAATAAGTCCATCTATTGTAAAGTGCACCGCCACCATCATTAAAACTGACGCTAGCACACCCATGCCCAAAAATATCAAAAAATCAACTTGTCGCTGCTTACGTAGCTCTTCACGCCATGGAAGAAGGTTAATTTTAGCCATTAATCAAAACTCCTTAATGCCAGACCCGTTGCAATCATCATTGCGGGCGCATCATTACTAAGCGCCTGAGCCTTCACTTTTGCTGCTAATGTCATTTGAGAAAAAGGATTCGCTACTGTTGCAGGTGTTCCTAGTTTTTCTTCCAACAATGCATCGATACCTATCAATGATGATGTTCCGCCAGAAAGAATGATGTGATCCACACTATGTTGCGAGCTAGATGAGAAGAAAAACTGTAATGAACGGCCAATTTGCTGGCACATTACATCTTTAAATGGATCCAATACTTCAGTTATATAACTATCTGGTAAGCCACCGTGCTTTTTGGCCATGCCTGCTTCTTCATACGAAAGACCATACCGACGCTGAATTTCTTCTGTTAACTGTTTCCCGCCAAAACCCTGCTCTCGGGAATAAATTACTTTGTTTTTATGAATTATATTAAGTGTTGTTACAGTAGATCCTGTATCGGCTATAGCAATCGTTGCTTCCGGCCCGTACTCGGGTAAGGTGCCCTGCAAAAGACCATAGGCATTTTCTAAAGCATATCCCTCAACATCAACTACTTTAGCCTTAAGTCCAGCTAAATCTAGCACTGCCACTCTATCGTCTATATTTTCACGCCTAGAAGCCGCTAGCTGTACATCAATCATCCCCGCATTCTTTTCATTCGGGCCAATGACGCTGTAATCTAAATTAACTTCATCAAGCGAATATGGAATATATTGATCTGCGATCATTTCTACTTGGGCATCAAGTTCAGCATCGCTTTCTGGCACGGGAATAGTAACAATTTTGGTAATGACCGCTGAACCTGACACTGATAGTGCCGCTTGCTTTAACTTGCTGCCAGAACGTTCCAGAACCGTTGAAACCGTTTGACCAATCGCTTCAATATCGGCAAAGTTATTATCAATGACTGCGTTCTCAGGAAGCGCCGCAACTGCATAGCTTTCCACTCGATAACGCGAACCATGGCGGCTAAGCTCAATAAGCTTAACAGCCGATGAGCTGACATCGATACCCAGTACATTAGGGTTATTGCGTTTGAAAAAAGACATCCTTTTTTTCCCTTCTCTTTAATCCTCTTCGTAATCACACGAAGAGCTTTTAATAATTTAAATACAACTAGATAACGAAATCAAGCATAAAATCAATAACTAACAACGTTTTCTTAGAGTATAGCCTCAGTTTTATAAGTTTTGTATTTTTTATCAGAATAAGTTTATTAAGCCAAGGTTAATGTGATTTCCTTCACAATGCTAATACAATAGCACAACATTGCTTAACCCACTTTCTATATTCCATCTTAAAACGGCATGAACCAACTCCTCGTAACAACCCCACTTATTAAGACAATATTAAAATTCGTTATTATCATTGGCGTGTTCCTTACGGTTTTGTTTGGCTTATATATTAAGTTTTCGGTTCTACCTACACTCCCAGACGTTAACACGCTAAAAAACATCCAACTACAAACACCGATGAGTATTTATAGTCGAGATGGCTTACTCATTGCCAAATTTGGAGAAAAAAAACGCATACCAACGCTATATAGCGACATCCCTCCCAGCCAGATAAATGCATTTCTTGCCGCTGAAGACAAAGATTTCTTTCAGCACTCAGGTGTTGATTTTATTGGTCTTACTCGCGCCGCAGGGCAATTATTATTGACTGGCAAGAAAAAGCAAGGCGGTAGCACCATTACCATGCAAGTCGCTAGAAACTTTTTTCTCTCTAGAAAGAAAACCTATTCTAGAAAGCTTCGTGAGATCCTGCTGTCTTTCATCATTGAAGATCAACTAACTAAAGAAGACATTTTGACGCTTTATCTCAATAAAATTTATCTCGGGCATCGCTCATATGGTATAGCTGCGGCAGCTCAGGTGTATTACAACTCCTCCCTTGCCGAGCTTTCTTTAGCACAACAGGCAATGATTGCTGGATTGCCAAAAGCCCCGTCTGCCTTCAACCCTATTAGCAACCCAGAAAGGGCCTTATCTCGTCGCAACTACGTACTTAATCGCCTTCTTGACCTTAACTATATAAGTCAACTTGAATTTGATAACGCTATTGCCGAACCCATCACTTCACGCCTACATTCTGCCTCAGTAGAGATTGAAGCACCTTACGTAGCCGAAATGGTTCGAAATGAAGCGCATAAAATGTACGGTGATGACATTTATACCTCGGGTATGCACGTAGTAACAACCATTGACAGCGTTCAACAAAGTGCTGCCAATCGCGCTGTTAAAAATGCTTTACATCAGTATGACCGCCGCCATGGTTATCGGGGGGTGCTAGGACATATTGAATTCACTGAAACCAATTCGGCAGAAATAGATTTAAGCGTTTTATCCGCCTATAAGAAAATAGGCGAAACAGAACCCGCCCTAGTCACGTCTTTATCCGACAAGAATGTTACCGCTGTTACGTCAGACAACTTGACGGTCGATATTACTTGGGAGCACTTGAAATGGGCCTGGCCATACATCAATGAAAACAAACAGGGAAAGCAGCCTACCTCTGCAGCAGACATATTAGCTATTGGCGATATTATTCGAGTACGTCAACAACCAGGTAGTAGTGTTTTTGAACTCGCTCAAGTGCCAAACGTGTCTGGCGCTTTTGTTTCAATGGACCCTAAAGATGGCGCGCTAAGATCTCTCGTTGGTGGTTACGACTATTACTCAGGTAAGTTTAATCGTGCATTTCAGTCAAAACGGCAGCCTGGCTCGGGCTTTAAACCTATTTTGTACTCAGCCGCTCTCTCTAAAGGTTACACAACCGCAACTCTGATTAATGATGCGCCCGTTGTTTTCAACGATGCAGGGCTTGAACAACAATGGCGCCCTGAAAATTATAGTGGAAAATTCTTTGGCCCTACCCGTCTGCGTGAAGCCTTAACGCATTCTAGAAATCTCGTTTCTATCCGCATTCTCAGAGACATTGGTGTTAATTATGTGCGCCAATTTGCTAGTCGATTTGGCTTTGACCCCGCAACTCTACCTAACAACCTTTCATTGTCACTTGGTAGTGGCAGCGCGAACCCTTATCAGATGGCGACAGCCTATTCTGTTTTTGCCAACGGCGGCTTTAGTGTAACGCCCTACTTTATTGATAGCATTTCGTCCGCTTCAGGCGAAGAGCTATTCAAAGCAAATCCTGCCACTGTCGTTAATGATAAGCTTAAATCGCAAGAAAAAAGCCCCTTAGCAGCTTTAGACACTGCTCATACAACCCCTATAGAAACAGCTGCTCTACCAACTGAAGAGACACCTACTCAGCTTGACACTGAGCAACCGATTAAAAAAGCTGAACGGGTTATCTCACCACAGCTCCATTTTATTATTAACTCTTTGTTAAGAGACGTTGTTAAACATGGGACGGGGAGACGAGCTCTTACGCTTGGCCGCTCTGACCTTGCCGGTAAGACGGGAACAACTAACGATCAGCGAGATGCTTGGTTCAATGGCTTTAACCCTTCACTGGTTGCTGTCGCATGGGTCGGGCTAGATAACGGCAAACCTTTAGGTAATAAAGAAACCGGTGGCCGAGCCGCTTTACCAATTTGGATTGACTTCATGAGAGAGGCGCTTAAAAACACCGCTAACATTCCGTTATCACAACCTGATGGTATTGTTGGCCTATTAATTGACCCTGAAACGGGCTTAAAAACAAACCCCTCAAACCAGAAAGCTATTTTTGAATATTTCCGAGAAGAGAACATCCCCGCTTCAGATAATCAAAATAACGAACTTAATAATTCGCTGGTAGATCAACCGTCTATCGAGGAACTATTTTAAAGAGCTAACGCCCATAAAAAAACGCACCGAAAGGTGCGTTTTTTTATATTAACCACTAATAGAAATTAGCGTTCTTCAAGAGAAACGTAATCACGTTTTGCCTCACCTTTATACAACTGACGCGGGCGACCAATTCTACCATTCGGGTCTGCCATCATTTCCAACCAATGTGAAACCCAACCAGACGTTCTAGCTAATGCAAACATCACTGTAAACATACTAACGGGGATACCCAGCGCTTTATAAATAACGCCTGAATAAAAATCTACATTTGGATACAACTTACGCTCAACAAAGTAGTCGTCTTTTAACGCAATTTCTTCCAACTTCATCGCCAATTCAAACATCGGATCTTGTGTGCCTGTTTCTTCTAACACTTCATGGCATACTTTTCTAATGATCGTTGCTCTTGGATCAAAGTTTTTATATACACGGTGTCCAAAACCCATAAGCTTGAAAGGGTCATCCTTATCTTTTGCTTTTTCTAAATATTCAGGAATATTTTCAACGCTACCAATTTCATCTAACATTTTCAACACGCCTTCATTAGCACCGCCATGAGCCGGGCCCCATAACGCGGCAATACCCGCTGAAATACAAGCAAATGGGTTGGCGCCCGTGCTTCCTACTAGTCTAACCGTTGAAGTACTTGCATTTTGCTCATGATCCGCATGTAGTATGAACAATAAGTTCAGCGCTTTAGCTGCAACTGGGCTCACTACATAGTCTTCACATGGCACAGAAAACATCATGTACAACAAGTTTTCACAGTAGTCCAAGTCATTACGTGGATACACAATTGGCTCGCCAATAGAATGCTTATAACAAGCCGCCGCAATCGTAGGAAGTTTAGAAATCAACCTGTGCGCTGAAATCATCAAGTGCTCTTCGTCATTCATGTTCAAGCCATCATGATAAAAAGCAGCTAAAGAACCAACAACCCCCATCATCATAGACATTGGGTGTGCATCGTGACGAAAACCATCGAAGAATTTTTTCAATGACTCATTAATCATCGTATGGCGACTGATAATATTACTAAACGCTTCAAATTCCTCTGTGCTTGGTAATTCACCATGAATAAGCAGGTAAGCTGTTTCTATGTAATTACTCTTCTCAGCTAGCTGGTCGATTGGGTAACCACGGTGTAATAAAATACCTTTATCACCATCAATAAATGTGATCGCGCTTTCACAACTGGCTGTTGTTCCAAAGCTTGGGTCATGCGTAAAATAACCTAACTCCCCAGGAATACCCCTCACATCTATCGTTGGGTTGCCAAGCGTGCCTTCAAGCAATGGCAGCTCTACACTTTTTCCGGTTGTACTATCTGTTAACGTTAAATTTTTTGACGACATCTATAACTCCCTATCTATAACCTACGCACAAAAAACGCGCATTCATTTAAAATAATTTCAAAATTGACTCATGATTCTAACGGACTATCTTGATCAGGTCACCTAATTTGGGCTCTCCATTAGGGAAAAGATCGTTTAACAGCCTCAATTGATCTTCCGCATGATGGGTAATAGGCGAGTTTTTACTCAGCGTATTCATGTTCTTATATGATCGATTTATCCTAGTTAACGCCACTTTCAACTCTTTTGCAGCAACCCTATCTTTGCGATTAAGTGCGGACACGCTCTTTATGCTATTTAGAACTTGCGCATCAACTTCACCAAACTCTTTGGGATGTTTTGCTGCTGCAAAAAAAACAAACGCCCTTAGCTCGTCAAATAAGACCGCAATTCGTACTTTGCCCTGACCATAAGGCGTTTTACCGTTAACGACCGCCTTATAACCTAATAGCTTACCAGCCGAAAACGCCCCTTCACTAATAGTATTACCTAGCCCTAGCCTTGTTTTTAAAAACTCTCTAGGTGTTATTTTTTTATTTAAGTCCTGTAGCGTCAATTGCATAAAAGCTGCATTATTAGGCGCCGATGCGGCAATAGACTCAGGTTTATTCGAAATCAACCAACCCGCTGGAAAAGTGACCTTAAAATTCAACTCAGGATGATAAAACCGATTATTGCGAATAATCCCATCTTTCTCACTGTCACCGAACGTTAAACCCTCTATTTTCTTTAGAAACTTTATATCTTGAGCCCCTTGCTCAGATAGTTTAGGTATAGGTCCGGTTTGCCCCAACACCTGAAGCAAGCGGGTGTCATTGTCAGGGTGTGTTGAGAAAACTCCATGATAGACCCGTGGCTGGCGGCCCTGCTCAAGAGCTAGCTTTTTATCAAATAGCTCTTGATTCTTAAGTGTCGCAATCACATCTCGCATGGCCGATGCAGGGTAGCCCGCTTTGACTAAGTACTCAACGCCCAAGCCATCGGCTTCAAGCTCATGTTCACGCCCATACCCCCTAACAATACCAGTACCCAAAATATTAGTTAGCTGATCAACCCCGCGCACACCACTCGCCGCCACTATTAGGCTCCCAAATACAGACGTTGCAGTTGATAAACTATGCTGACGAACAGAATGTCTAGCCGTAACGTGACCAAGCTCATGCCCTAATACCGCCGCCAATTCGGCCTCGCTATTAAGGTAAGCCAGCAAGCCCCGTGTGATATAAATATAACCACCCGGTAATGCAAACGCATTTACTTCCGTACTATCTAATAAGGTAAACCGATAAATTAAATTCTGACGATGACTAACCCGTGCGACTCGCTCACCCACCGATTGAACATATTGCTGAAGAACCGCATCATCGTAAACACGATACGTCTTCAGCACTTGCTGACTGTGTTGACGCCCTAATGCCAGCTCTTCGTGTTCAGACATCAAAACAAAGTCGCGCTGACCTGTTGCAGGGTTAATTGAGCAGCCAATACTTAATTGTATGGCTATGATGATAAAAAGGTAACGAATCATCGATCTTCCCTCATAAAAATTAGGTAAAAAAAATGCCACCTATAAGGTAGCATTTTTATCGATCTAACTCTTTAAAAGAGCCGTTTATCCACGCTGATAACGCTTATTAAATTTATCAACACGGCCAGCTGTATCAACAATACGTTGCTTACCGGTATAAAACGGATGGCACTCAGAGCAAGACTCGATATGTAACTCAGTTTTGCTTAGCGTTGAACTGGTTTTAAAAGCATTACCGCAACTACAAGTAACTGCTACTTCGTTATATTCTGGGTGTGTATCTGGTTTCATAGTCTTCTCTAAAATCTGTGTCGGAACAATACAGTCCCTTGCTCGGTCGCGCATCATACGAAAAATGTCGCGCTTTAGCAAGTCCTTTCATTGTTACCTGTGTTAGGTATGATGTCTGCTTTATTAATCTATAAAAATAATTCTACATGAAAATTGTTTCCATCAACATTAATGGCATTCGTGCTGGCGAGAGAAAAGGCTTTTTTGACTGGATGAAACAGCTTGATGCTGACGTTCTTTGCCTACAAGAAATAAAAGCCCAAGAGGACCAACTCTCCGCAGACACTTTTTGGCCTAGTAATTACCATTGCTACTATCATCCAGCAGAAAAAAAAGGCTACAGTGGTGTCGCTATTTTTTCCAAACGAAAGCCTGACCTTGTCACTAAAGGAATCGGTTGGCAAGACTTTGATTCAGAAGGCCGCTTTATTGAAGCAAGGTTTGGCGACTTATGTGTTTCGTCAATTTATATGCCATCTGGTTCGTCAAAAGAAGAACGCCAGGTCTTTAAATACGACTTAATGGACAGACTTATGCCCGTCTTAAGAGCAAAACAGGAAGATGGTAAACAGCACATTATCTGTGGCGACTGGAATATTGCTCATAAAAAAATTGATATAAAAAATTGGCGCGGTAATCAGAAAAATTCTGGTTTTTTACCCGACGAGCGCGCGTGGCTAGATAAGTTGTTTGGGTCTGAGAACTGGGGTGATGCGTTTCGCCTCGTCAACCAAGAAGCTGACCAATATACTTGGTGGTCAAACAGAGGACAGGCATGGGCGAATAACACCGGTTGGCGCATTGATTATCAAGTGATTTCAGCTAATCTTATGAACACCGTGACCGATGCCTCCATTTATAAGGATGAACGCTTCTCCGATCACGCACCTTTAATTATCGATTACGATCTTCCTCAAACCTAATAATGCCACAGCCTATGGCACACATTAGTTGGTTGAGCTCTCTACGTGCTTTTACTAAAGCGCCCGTCGTGGCGATGTTTTTTTTAGGTATTTCTGCCGGCATCCCTCTACTACTGATATTTTCTTCTCTCGGTTTATGGCTTCGGGAAGCGGGTATCGAGCGCGCTACTGTTACCTATTTTAGTTGGGCTGCGCTAGGTTATTCATTCAAGTTTGTTTGGGCCCCCTTGGTTGATAAACTGCCGTTACCTATACTATCCAGCTGGTTAGGTCATCGCCGAAGCTGGATATTGCTTTCTCAATTAATGATTATCGTCGCCATTATACTAATGGCTTCTTTAAACCCCGCTATAGACAGCCTCAGCATGATGGCCTTTGCCGCCATATTGCTCGGCTTCTCTTCTGCCACCCAAGATATTGTTATTGATGCCTATCGTATCGAATCTGCCGATAACGATCTTCAAGCGCTTATGTCATCAAGCTATATCGCAGGTTATCGTATTGGCATGCTTACATCAGGCGCAGGTGCGTTGTTATTGGCCAGTTACTTCGGCTCCAGCATAGATCACTATAACTATATCGCGTGGCAATCAACCTACTTTTCAATGGCTGGATTAATGCTCGTTGGCATTATGACTACACTCGTTATCAGCGAGCCAAGCAATCAGGTTCATGATGATTTTTTTCATGACAAACGTGAGCATATACAATTATTAATGCTCTTCACGCTAGCGATCATTAGCTTTATCAGCGTTTACTATATTAGTTCAAATATTGCTATCCAGATTAAAGCGAACCTAGCAATGGTTTTATCTAACCCGCCCCTCGCCTCGGTTATTATTGAATGCCTTCGGCTGACACTCGGTTTGCTTAGCGCATGGATGGTTGCGCGCATACTCATCGCTACAAAGCTCATTTCTTATACGCTTGTTTCCAAAAGCTACATCGAGCCGATAAAAGATTTTTTCCTCCGTTACGGTTGGCCTCTTGCCTGGCTACTATTAGCGCTGATAGGGCTATACCGTATTTCAGATATCGTTCTTGGTGTTATTTCTAATATTTTCTACCAAGACTTAGGCTTTAGCAAACCCGAAATTGCTAGCGTCGTTAAAACATATGGCCTCATTATGACCCTTGTTGGTGGGTTTTTAGGAGGCGTATTAGTATTACGCTTTGGCGTAATGCGCATTTTGTTTATTGGCGCCTTATTATCGGCATTAACAAACCTTCTCTTTATGCTACTAGCGCAAGTTGGGCACAATATGCCTATGCTCTATCTGGTGATATCTGCTGATAATTTGTCAGCCGGGCTTGCAAGCGCTGCTTTTATTGCGTTTTTATCAAGCCTCACAAATGTTTCATTTACCGCCGTTCAATACGCTATTTTTAGCTCACTGATGACCTTACTGCCGAAAGTTCTTGGTGGCTACTCAGGTTCTATGGTGGAGTCTTTAGGTTATGAGCAATTTTTCTTTATAACCGCACTAATGGGCTTACCCGTTCTATTCTTAATTGTTTGGTCCAGCAAGCACTTAAAACTAAAGCACTGACGCTGACCAAATTCAGTTTAAGGTTCTTAATCTATATAGAACTGGCGCTTAAAACTAAATGTCAGCGGTCTAGTCTCTGCTTCAGGTTTCAATGTAATATTAAACGTCACTCTCTCTTTGTTCGACACCCTGAATTCACTGATGTAATAAATCGCTTCACCTTCGGCCACTCGCCTAGAGGTTAATTCTTTTAACTGACCCGCTAAATTAACCGCTTCAATCTTCACCTCAGCATTAACAGCTTCTGGCAACTGCCCTGGGTTCTGCTTTTTCTGAATAGAAAGGTTCAACACGCCTTTATATTTACTTCTTAAAATACCATACGAAGTGGCCATTTCCGGCGGCAATGTATCTGCTGTGAACGCGTTGTAGTACACAATGTATTCGCCAAAATCATAGGCGTTATCTGCCAAACTTAATGTTGGTATTAAAAAGAAGAACAACAAACAGTATTTTTTAAGTTGCATTTTTTTTCTCATCTAGTTGGTATAGTGCCACTTCACCAAACAAATTTGGCCATAGTTTCATTAACGCACTGGGGCGGTGGTTATAATCGACGATACCTCTTTTTGAGATCGTCATCGAACGTTGCGCACAAAAATTCTCAAAGTCATTCACCGTGCACAAATGAATGTTTTTTGTATCGTACCACTGCGCTGGGAGTGCTTTAGATACGGGCATACGTCCGTTTATTGATAAATATAACCGACATTTCCACAGACCGAAATTGGGAAAGGTCACAATACTTTTTCGCCCGACTCTCAACATCTCTTCCAAGGTTTTATCGGGCCGATGAAGCGCTTGTAATGCCTGCGTCATAATAACGTAATCGAAAGACGCGTCTGCGAAATCGGTTAACCCCGCATCTAAATCTGTTTGAATGATGTTGACGTTCTTTTTTAAGCAACTAAGAACATTCTGCTGGTTAATTTCAACCCCATACCCGGTCACTTGCCGATTTCTTTGCAGCCAATCAAGCAATGCACCATCACCGCACCCAAGGTCTAAGACTCTTGAGCCGGGTTCTATCCACTCACATATTTTTTGCAGCTCAGGTCTTAGTTGACTCACTTCGACACCTCTATATTCTGCATATAGGCGCTAAAAGCATCAATATAGTCATCATTTTTTACTAAAAACGCATCATGCCCATGATTAGACTCAAACTCCAAATAGCTCACATCACGGTTTGCATCGGTTAAGGCACTAACAATTTCCTTCGAACGTTCCGGTGAAAAGCGCCAATCCGTGGTAAACGAAGCTAAAAAGAATTTCGCCTGAACTTTCTTAAATACAGCCGATAAATCCCCACCCTCTTTTTCAGCCGGATCAAAATAATCCAGAGCCTTCGTCATCAATAAATAAGTATTCGCATCAAAACGACTCGCAAAAGACTCACCCTGATGCCGCAAATAGCTTTCCACTTGAAACTCAACGCCATAATCGTAATTTAGCTGAGCATTCTTCAACTCTCGTCCAAATTTATCGCCCATCGCGTCATCAGACAAATAAGTAATATGGCCAAGCATCCTCGCGACCTTTAAACCGTTGGACGGTACCGTATTGAAATCATAATAACGACCATCATGAAAATCCGGGTCATTCATAATGGCCTGACGAGCGACCGCATTGAAGGCAATATTTTGTGCTGACAACTTTGGTGCAGATGCGATAACGATTGAATGACGCAACCTATCAGGAAACTGAATCGCCCATTGCAAAGCCTGCATCCCCCCCAAACTTCCGCCAGCAACAGCTGCCCATTGCGCAATACCCAATTTATCTGCCAGCCGTTGTTGATAATTCACCCAATCGACAACCGTCATCATTGGAAAATCTTTTCCGTAGGCAATAGACGTTGCAGGGTTAATACTTCTAGGTCCTGTTGAGCCACTACAATGGCCTAAGTTACAAGGCGACACGACAAAAAAACGGTCGGTATCAATCGGTTTTCCTGGACCAATACAAATATCCCACCAACCTGGTTTTGCATCTTCTTCGCTGTGATAGCCTGCTGCATGGTGATCAGCAGATAACGCATGGCAAACCAATACCGCATTGTCTGCTTTCGCATTCAACGTGCCGTACGTTTCATAAACAATATCGTATTGCTCTAATACCTTTCCACAAACTAGCGGCAAGGCTTCATCAAAATGTATCGTTTTTGGCTCAACAATACCGACTGATTGTGTTGTAATATTTATCAATTTATTCTTTTAGGTTATATTAATATCAATTAATATCATTTTTAATTATATAGAAAACTCTTTATATTCGCGTGCTTAGTATGACTTTATACTCAATGCTCATAAGTTTCATTGAAACAGCCATTTAAAGCCACTGTTAAATTTTAACTCTAATGCGCCTTAAGCGACGATAATACCATGTACCTGTATAACGAATTTGATCAAACTCTCGTCAACGAACGTGTTGAACAGTTTCGCGATCAAACAACACGGTTCTTAAATGGCGACTTAACGGAAGAGCAATTTCGTCCGTTACGCCTCATGAATGGCCTATACATTCAAACACACGCGCCCATGTTGCGCGTCAATATACCGTACGGCTTATTATCAAGTAAACAGCTCCGTATGCTGGCTCATATTGCCCATAAATACGACAAAAACTACGGACACTTTACGACCCGGCAAAATATCCAATATAACTGGCCTGCTCTTGAGCAAGTGCCTAATATTCTTGCTGATTTGGCCAGCGTTCAAATGCATGCCATTCAGAGTAGTGGTAACTGCATTCGTAATACAACATCAGACCCTTTAGCTGGGGTCTGTAAAGATGAAATTGAGGACCCTAGGCCGTATTGCGAAATTATTCGCCAGTGGTCAACCTTGCATCCTGAATTTTCCTATTTGCCGCGCAAATTTAAAATAGCGGTTAGTGGCTCACCTAAAGATCGCGCTGCCACGCAAGTTCACGACATTGGCCTGCACGTTAAAAAAGACGGTGATGGGCAAATTGGTTTTGAGGTTCTAGTCGGTGGCGGTTTGGGTCGAACACCAGTGATCGGACAAACCATCGCGCCTTTTATTGCTGAGAAAGACCTTTTATCCTATCTTGAGGCCATTCTTCGTACCTACAATCGATTTGGCCGACGTGATAATAAATATAAAGCACGTATAAAAATTCTAGTACGTGAAACCGGTTTAGAGACCTTTAAAGAACAAGTCGAAGCAGAATGGGCCTCTATCCGAGACGGCCAACTGACACTGACTGACGATAACATTCAGCGTGTAAAGAATTACTTTACGCCTCTAAATTACGAAACGGCTAACGACGAAGCTTTAGAACAGCATTTAGCTAACAGTGGCGCATTTCGCCAGTGGTTTAAGCAAAACACCAAAGAGCATAAACAGCCAGGCTATCGTGTTGCGTTTGTTTCACTTAAGTCGCCCAATTGCCCACCCGGCGATATCACCAACGTGCAAATGGAACAGGTTGCGAATATGGCAGATCAGTTCAGTTTTGGCCAAATTAGAACCACCCATGATCAAAACTTAGCCTTAACTGATGTGAAATCCGCTGATTTATACGCACTTTGGCAACAGTTAACCGAACAGGATCTTGCTACAGCAAATATTGGCACGATTACCGACATGATTTGCTGTCCCGGCCTAGATTTTTGTAGCTTAGCAAATGCCAGTTCTATTGATATTGCACAAGGCATCACCGACCGTTTTACTGACAGCGCGATCGACACAGGTAATATCAGTCTCAAAATGTCCGGATGCATGAATGGATGTGGCCATCACAGTATTGGTGAAATTGGTATATTAGGTGTCGATAAAAAAGGTGAGCAATGGTACCAGTTAACCCTAGGTGGTTCCGATAGTCATCAAAGCAAACTCGGCGATAGACTAGGCAAAGCCATTGCCAAGGACGATGTTGTTGATGCCATTGATGATATTGTTCAAGTTTATAAGACAAACCGAACAGGCGACGAAGACTTTGCAAACACGCTACAACGCATCGGACTACAACCGTTTAAGGATAAAGTGTATGACGCTCATTAAAAATAGTGAAATCGTTCAAGACCGTTGGAGCGTGCTAGAAGAGGGTCAAGCCCTACAAGCCGACCACAACATTATTGATTTAGCCTATTGGAATGCCAATAAAAGTGAATTAATCGCTAACAAAACTTCTCTTGGCTTATTGGTTCAAGGGGATGAAAGCTGCGATCAATTTACTGATGATTTACAGCACTTTGAACTCATTGCCATACATTTCCCAACTTTTGTCGATGGTCGCGGCTATTCCCTCGCCAAAACGTTACGTGAAAAATACAGTTACACTCAAGAAATTAGAGCAGTTGGCGATGTATTGCCTGACCAAGCACTTTATTTAACGCGCGTAGGGTTTGATGCACTTGAGTTCTCAACTAAAGAAGCTGGCTTACTGGCATTAGAAAAATTAAACGAATTTAGCGTTTTCTACCAAACTGCCATTAATTAATAGCCCACCAATTCCTTTATTTTTTTGATGATACTAGCAGCAATAAGCTGCTAGAGAGCCTGTTCGCCTAGCGAAGCATCGATCTACCGCATTGTCACCAAAACATCTCGTAGCATTCACTCAAACGTCACATTTTGCCATTACATTGAATGTCCAATTCTATCCTTAAGGACATTTCATGAATTCATTAACAAGACTCACCCTTGGCGTCACCTTAGCACTTGGCATATCAACACCATCACTTTCTTTTGCAAGTATTAATATTGTCAAACAAGGCAGTTATACGGAAGAATGTGGCGGCGAAGAAAGCTGCACTGAAATTTCAGCCTTTAGCCCCGTATCAAATAAAATATACACTACCAATGCCGCCGAGAATGAATTAAGAATTCTTAGTGTGAATGATAACGGCACGCTCACTGAATTTAGCGCCCTTTCTCTTATTGGAGGTGGCCCTAACAGTGTCGCCACGTATGGTAACTGGGTTGCTGTGGCAGTTGAAGCGACTAACAAACAAAACCCAGGCAGCGTTCTGATTTATGACCTTGATGGAAATTTACAGCGCACCATAACAGCTGGCGCATTACCCGACATGCTGACATTTACACCTGATGGTCAATTTTTGATTGTTGCTAACGAAGGTGAACCTAATGATTATTATAGTAACGACCCCGAAGGCACAGTAACCGTTATCAATACATCAACGTGGATACCCACGACAGCAGATTTTAATGCCTTTAACAGCGTAAAATTAAAAAACGTGCGTATTTTTGGCCCTAACGCCTCAGTTGCTCAAGATGTAGAACCTGAGTATATCGCCGTTTCAGCTGATTCAAAAACGGCATGGATTAGCCTGCAAGAAAACAATGCATTAGCTAAGCTAGACATCGCTTCTGCCACCATTACAGACATTTATGGCTTAGGTTACAAAAAACACCATCAAGAAAAAAATGCCTTTGACGCTAGCAACAAAGATAACGCAATAAATATTCAACCTTGGCCAACAAAAGGCATGTATCAACCAGACGCTATTGCAAGCTTCCAACGTGGCGACGCGACCTTTATTCTTTCTGCTAACGAGGGTGACGCAAGAGACTACGATGGCTACAGTGAAGAAGTTCGCGTTAAAAAATTACCGCTTGATCCTAACGTATTTCCTAATGCTGAAGAACTTCAAAAAGAGTCTAACCTTGGCCGCTTAAAAACAACCTCTGCCTATGGCGATACCGATGGTGATGGCGATGTTGACGAAATTTATTCATACGGTGCTCGCTCTTTTTCCATATGGAATGCTAACGGCAAACGCGTCTATGATTCTGGTTCAGACTTTGAACGTTTTCTCGCCGCATACGCCGATAACAACGTAAACAATGAACCTTGGGAAGAAGGACGCAGTGACGATAAAGGGCCTGAACCAGAGTCTATTACCACCGGTGAACTAGGCAATAAGACATATGCTTTTATTGGGCTGGAAAGAGCCAGTGGCATTTTCATATATGACATCTCTAACCCAGGAAGATCTAAACCGGCTGGCTACATCAACATTGAAGAGCAAGGTGATATTGGACCCGAAGGCCTACTTTTTGTTAAAAAAGCTGACAGCGTTGGCTGGTTAATCGTTACCAGTGAAATCAGCAATACCGTGAGCCTTTACGAAATAATTATCGATTAACACAACGCTCACTTAAAAAAGCCTCTGCTAGAGAAGTCAGCAGGGGCTTTTTATTTACATTAATAACGCAGGCAACACCTCAATTCAATTAGCCGTCCTATGAGCCATTGCCTTAGAGGCTCTTTTCTGTAATTGATATGAAATGGGTTCAAGCCTCACTCCTCGTAAGGCTAACATGGGTAGCATTTCTCGCAGCACACTTAATGTTTCTGGATGTGGGTGCCCAATACCAACGGCATAGCCTTTCTCTAGGGCCTGTTTAATTAAAATATCAAGCTGTTGTTTAATTTGTTCCGTATCAATACTATGATCAAGAAAAACATCCCTGCTGACGACTGGAACACCCTGCTCAATGGCAATTTTTGCCGCAATAGACTGTTTAGCTGTTCGACTATCAACAAAAAAGTAATTTTCCTCTCGCATTGCTTTCATCACCCACGTCATATGTCCAGGATGTCGTGTTAGCAAGCTACCTTGATGATTATTCATACCGATGGCATGAGGAACTTTATCAAACGCTTGCAATAAGGCTTGCTTAACCTCTTGCTCTTCCATATCAATAGCTAAAACACCCTCTTCAGCGGCTTCTCCCAAGGTTGACTGCATCGGCATATGCAGCATGACTTCTTTACCACGTTGGTGTGCAAGGCTGGCTAATTGCCTAGCTTTCGGTGCATTTGGTAATACCGCATACGTTAAATTAGCCGATAAATTAATCATCTCTCGGCCTTCTTCTAAACGATAACCGATATCATCAATAATAATACTGATAACGGCATCTGGCTTTAGTTCATCAGAATGGCTAGGTGCAGCCAAAACAACCCAAGCAATCAATAAAGAAGCTTGAATAATCGTCAGTTTTTGCACCTGTAATTCCAGTTTGACCCTTATTTCCTTAAAATATTGATGCCTTTAAGCAAGTTAAGTGCTTCGTGTAATGGATAGTCGTTACCCACCGGTTTTTCTTCTTTCTCTTCTTTTTCTACCTTCTGCTCTTCACTATCGGTATTCACTAAGTGCTTAGTTAAGTCTTTTTCTTTGATCGACACAAAGTCATCATCTAATTGCTCTAGTTTTACAGCCGATAAGGTAATATCAGGGGTAATACCTTCCGCTTGAATAGAGCGACCTGATGGTGTGAAATAACGAGCTGTCGTCAATTTGATGGCACCGCCTTTGTTATTCTCTAGGATTGTTTGTACCGACCCTTTACCAAAACTTTGCTGGCCCATAATTACCGCACGTTTATGATCCTGTAACGCACCGGCAACAATTTCTGATGCAGAAGCAGAGCCCCCATTAATCAACACAACAATCGGCGCGCCTTTTAAGACATCATCCGGGCCCGCTTTAAAGCTCATTTTGGAATGTTCAATTCGACCTTCTGTATACACAATTAAACCGGAGTCCAAGAAAGAGTCACTGACCGAAACAGCTGCATTTAACAAACCACCCGGGTTATTTCGTAAATCTAATACCAAACCTTTTAATTCTTTATTGTCGCTTTGTTTTTTGAGTTCAGAAATCGCCTCATGCAAATTGGCCCCTGTCCGTGTCTGAAAACTGGCAATTCGCACATAACCATACCCTGGCTCTAAGATACGATTTTTTACACTCACTACTTTAATCACCGCACGTGTGATGGTAATTCTGAGCGGTTTAGGCTCTCCTTCTCTGATGATCGTTAATAAAATATCTGAGCCCGGTTTGCCGCGCATTATTTTTACCGCATCTGACAAAGTCATCCCTTTCACTGGCTTTTCATCTAAACGAATAATCAAGTCACCTGCCTCAACCCCTGCTTTAAATGCTGGCGTGTCATCAATCGGAGTAATTACTTTTACAAAACCATCTTCCATACCCACTTCAATACCTAAGCCGCCAAACTCTCCTCGCGTGCCTTCACGTAACTCTTTGAATGCTTTTTTGTCCAGATAAGTCGAATGTGGGTCAAGGCCTGTCAGCATGCCCTTAATAGCATTTTCCAATAAGTCGTGATCACTCACATCCTCAACATAAGAGGCTTTAATTTGCCCAAAAACTTCTGAGAATGCTTTTAAGTCTTCTAAAGGGAGCGAGCTTTTAGTTGATTCTTTCTCAGCCAACACCGTACCGCCAACACTTAACATAACTCCCAGCACAGCACCAACCAATAACACTGGTAACGTCTTACCTACAAAATTCATATCAACTCCATTAACTCGCTTTATTTACCCAACACGACCATTTTTGACCGCGCGACACCAATGAATAGGATTCACCGGTTTTCCATTCTTCCTAATGCTGAAGTATAGACCGGCTTTTTGTTGACCGCCACTCACACCGACTGTTCCTATCGCCTCACCCACTTCAACCCAGTCACCCACCTCTTTATACAGACCTTCATTAAACGCATATAAGCTCATATAATTTGACCCATGATCCACAATAATCAATAACCCATAACCACGCAACCAGTCGGCATACACAACCCGACCATGTGAAATAGACCGGATAACCGTGCCTTCGCTTGCAGCGATCACAACACCATCATATCGACCCGACTTTCTAGCACTACCAAATTTTTTATGTAACGACCCTTTTATTGGCCACGATAGCTTTCCTTTTAAATTTTTAAAGGGTTTATTCTTTTGTGTTAACACGGGAATATCGTTTATCGCTTGGCGAATACTGGCTAAAAGTTCTGTTAGGCGCTTCTCATTTTCTTTTAACTCGGACAGCTCCTGAGCAGATGACTTAATCTCTTTACTTAACGTTGCCAAAATATTTTTACGACGCTTTTTAGACGCCACTAAGGTTTCATTCTCTACTTTCTTGGCTGAAATAAAAGAGGCTAACTGACGTTTCTCAGCATCGAGATGCTCCTCAACATTAATCAATTTTTGAATATCCGCCTCTAAAACCTTAACGTTATCAACTCTCGCTTGATTAAAGTAATCATAGTACAGCATCACCCGGCTCATTCGGTCCGGCTGTTGCTGATTTAATAACATCTTCACACGCTGCTGTTTACCCATCAAATAGGCCGACTTCAATTGCTCCGCTAATAAAGACTTTTGCGCTGTTATCCCTTGCTGTAAGGTTACTTGCTCGACTTTCAGCGCTTTAATTTTTTTATTCGCTTTAGCTAACTTACTATTGAGCAATTGAAGCTTCTTTGAAGAGTCGCTCAATCGCTTCTCAACTTGTCTAAGCTCTCGCTCTTCTTTTGTTTTCGACTGTTGAGTTAACGCAATGCTCTTTTCAACAGACTGCATCCGCTCGCGTAACAACGCTAATTGTTTCTTTTTGTCGCCCTCAGGAGAGGCAAACAAATGGCCTGAACACACCAGCAATAGCAGCAGCAATAAGCTACTGATGAAGCTGGGGATTAAAAATAATTTAGGCAAAGAAACTCATCTAATCAGCTAAATGTAACAAGCTATGACCGCTCATTTCCTCTGGCGGCATAATACCCATAGCCGCTAACAATGTAGGTGCTACATCGGCTAAATCCCCTGTCTTATCTAATGTTGCAGAGCGCCCCACGTAAACAAATGGAACTGGATTCGTTGTATGCGCAGTATGCGTTTGGCCTGATGTTGGATCGGTCATTTGTTCTGCATTACCATGATCCGCCGTTATAAACACCTCGCCACCGACTTGATCAAGCGCCTTTATTAATCTAGATATACATACATCGATAGTCTCAACCGCTTTAACAGCCGCTTCAAAATCACCGGTGTGACCGACCATATCGCAGTTTGCATAATTAGTAATTATCGCATCATATTTTCCTGATAAGACCGCCTCAACGAGTTTATCGGTTAACTCTGGCGCGCTCATTTCAGGCTGTAGATCATATGTTTTAACATTCGGTGAGGGGATCAGAATTCGATCCTCTCCTTCGTTCGGTTCGTCCACACCACCATTAAAGAAAAAGGTAACGTGCGCATATTTTTCTGTTTCTGCAATTCGAAGCTGTTTTAGGCCTTTTTGCGCTAGTACCTCACCAAAGCCATTTTTTACGTCGGTCGGTGGATAAGCAATCGGTAGCACAAAGTCTTCATGATATTTTGTTAAACAAACAAATTGACTCAGTGAGGGCACAACATTTCGCTCAAACTCATTAAACCCCGTCTCGGTTAATGCTCTTGTTAACTCACGCGTTCTATCTGATCTGAAGTTCATAAAGACAACGCTATCACCTTTCATCATGTTCACTGCAACTTCGTCTTCAGTATGAATACTAGTTGGCAAGACAAACTCATCTGTCTGACCTCGCTCATATGATGACAATAGCCCACTGACCGCTGTACTAGCTGAGTATTCAGCCTTGCCTTGCGTTAACAAATCATATGCAAGTTGAATCCTGTCCCAGCGATTATCCCTATCCATTGCGTAAAAACGTCCGACTATTGATACCGTTTTACCAACACCAAGATGTTCAAATAATGTGTCCATTTTTTTCAATGAAGCCTGAGCGCTTTTCGGTGGTGTATCTCGCCCGTCAAGAATGGCATGTAAATAAAGCTTTTTAACGCCTTTTTCTGCTGCCATTTCTAGCATCGCTTGAATGTGACTTTCATGACTATGCACACCTCCAGGTGATAATAAGCCCACGACGTGTAGCGCTTTATCATTAGAAATCACCTCATTAACAAGGTCACAAAGCACGGTGTTCTTTTTAAACGCTCCCGACTCAACTTCGTTATTCAATTGAGTGAGTGTTTGCGGCAATAATCGACCTGCACCCAGATGTAAGTGCCCCACTTCTGAGTTCCCCATTTGCCGGTCAGGTAATCCCACCGCTGAACCAGAGCAATCCAATAAGGCTTTAGGTCGAGTTGCCCACAACGTATCCCATGTTGGCGTGTTCGCCGTATCGATCGCATTAGATTCTCCGGACTTAGAGTAACCGAAGCCATCTAAAATCATCAAAACAATGGGACGTCTCACTAAATGTTGTTTCAAAATGCAATCTCCACGATTTGCTTGTTATAATAAACTTCTATATTCGAATCATTTTACGATATATCACTCTTTAATACCTAACCCAAAGGCACTACATTATGAGTAATCAAGCCGTTAATACATTGATCAGCTGCGATAGCGAAATAAACAAGGCTGCAGAACTTCTAAAGGTCCTTTCTCACCCTATTCGATTAAAAATTATTTGTGAATTAGGGCACGATGAAAAAACAGTTCAACAATTAATTAACCTCGTTGGATCCACTCAAAGCAATGTCTCGCAACACCTTGCTATTATGCGTAACAACGGAGTTCTACAACACCGGAAAAATGCGACCCAAGTGCTATACAGCGTAGCTGAGAAAGCCGCTATACACTTAGTCCAATTATTAAAAAAAATTTATTGTTAACTTAATCGCTCACCAAGGTTTCCCCTAGATGGATATTTATTTTGAATTTATAAGCAATCATAGCCTGCTATTTGCTGCACTACTGCTTGTTATTGTCTTACTGCTACAAACTATTTTTAGTGACGCTACGCGTAAATATAAACTCATCTCCCCTCCCGAAGCGGTTCGGTTAATTAACCGTGAAGAGGCTGTTGTTATTGACACCCGTAACAAGGCTGAGTTTAAAGACGGCCACATTTCAGATGCTATATTAATTCCTCTTCCAGAGATAAAAGACAGTATCGAAAAACTAAATAAACATGAAGGACGCCCACTTCTATTTTATTGTAAATCTGGAACACGATCTGATGAGGCATGCAAAACCTTAGGCAAGCTCGGCCTCAGCAACGTATATGCGTTGAGTGGTGGTATCCAAGCGTGGAAAGACGCCGGAATGCCACTCGTTAAAAAATAAACCTTTCTCTTATTTGGAATCCACATGGCCTCTACCGAACCAACTGCTGCACCTGAAAAACAATTTGCAATTCAAAAACTTTTTGTAAAAGACCTGTCTTTTGAGTCACCAAATACACCCGTTGTTTTTACCGAAAAATGGGACCCCGCCGTCGATATCAATCTAAACAGCAATGCAAAAAAAGCACCTCAGGATCTTTTTGAAGTATCGATTACCGTTACTGTCACTGTTAAAAATAACGACAAAGTAGCCTACCTTGTTGAAGCTACTCAGGTAGGAATTTTCGGTGTTAAAGGGTTCTCAGATTCAGAAATAGGTCCGCTTTTAGGTAGTTTTTGCCCTAGTGTCTTATTTCCTTATTTACGTGAAGTCGTTTCCGAGATTGTCACAAAAGGCGGTTTTCCACCCATGCTGCTAAACCCTGTTAATTTTGATGCCTTATATGCTCAACACATTCAAGAAAATGATACCAGTAAAGCAAATTAAATAAGCTACCTAAGATGACCCCAAAGAAAATAGCAGTTCTTGGTGCTGGCTCATGGGGCACTGCCATGGCCATCATGATGGCTCGCTCAGGTCATCATGTTACGTTATGGGGGCATAACCCTGCGCATATTCAACAACTTCGTTTAGACAACTGTAATACCCAGTTTCTTCCCGGTACTAATTTCCCTAAAACATTAGATGTTTCAGATAATTTAGAGCAAACGGTTGCCGAACATACATTTTTAATGCTCGCTGTACCCAGTCACGCCTTTAGAGAAACCTTGCTTAAATGTCAGCCAGTCCTTCAGGAAAACTGCACGCTTACCTGGATAACTAAGGGATTTGAAACCGATACCGGTTTACTAGCACACGAGGTAGTTTTTGATACCTTAGGCAAAGATACTAACGTCGCGTTAATATCCGGACCTAGCTTTGCACTTGAAGTTGCCGAGAATTTACCAACGGCTGTGGTGGTTGCCTCCCCTGACATTAAAGTCGCCACATCTGTTGCTAACGCGATCAGAACTTCAAATTTTTTGGCCTTTCCGAGTGATAACATTGCCAGCGCCGAAATTGGCGGCTCGATGAAAAACATACTCGCCATTGCCGCTGGTATTTCCGACGGCTTAGGGTTCGGAGCAAATGCTCGCGCAGCGTTAATTACGTTAGGTTTAACCGAAATGGTACAGCTTGGTAATATCTACCAATGCTCAGAAAGTTCTTTTCTTGGCCTAGCCGGCGTTGGAGACCTTGTATTGACATGTACCGATGACAAGTCTCGCAATCGTCGCCTTGGCTTGCAACTTGGCCAAGGTAAAACACCTGCAGAGGCAAAGCAAACCATTGGGCAAGAAGTTGAAGGTATTCATGCCGCCCGTGAAGTGCATGCGATCTGCAAAAAGTGGTCACTTGATATGCCTATTTGTATTCAAACGTACCGCATTTTATATGAGGGCCTCGCCCCTGAGGTTGCCGTTAGGTATCTCCTCACGCGAGCTCAGCAATCTGTGCCTCAGTTAGGTTAAGCCTTCTTTACCATTTAAAGTCGTGTTGACGCCAGGCTTCATAAACCGCCACAGCAACAGAGTTTGATAGATTAAGACTTCTATTGCCTTCTTTCATTGGAATGAGAATACGTTGCTGTTCGGGTAACAGCTGCATTATGTCGGCTGGTAAGCCTCTTGTTTCTGGGCCAAAGACTAACGCATCGCCATTTTTATAACTGACTTGCGCATAGTTATTTTTAGCAAACCTGGAAAAGGCATAGACTCTATTAGGCTTTTCTGTCGCTAAAAACTCATCAAAGTTTTGATACTCTTTAACATCCGCTACATCACGATAATCCATCCCTGCTCGCCTTAATTGCTTATCATTAATCTCAAAACCTAATGGATGAATTAAACTTAATCGAGCGCCCGTATTGGCACAAAGGCGCATCACATTCCCAGTATTAGGGGGGATTTCTGGCTCAAATAAAACAACGTGTATCATGATGCTAGCCTTTAGTTAACTGGTATAATTCTGCTTATTATCTCACTATCTCCCAGCAAATGTTACATCCTAAATTAGCCTCTTATTTTTGTGGAATGCGATTACAAACACCTGTTGTATTATTATCAGGCTGTGTTGGATTCGGTGAAGAATATACCCGCGTTGATGGATTTTCACATCAAGATATTGGTGCTGTTTGCCTAAAAGGTACAACTCTTGAAGCACGTCCCGGCAACCCAACCCACCGTATTTATGAAACACCATCAGGCATGTTAAATGCCATTGGGCTACAAAATCCGGGGGCAAATAAAGTTGTAAACGATATTTTGCCCTCTTTAGACTTCGATCAAACCCGCTTTATTGCCAATGTTTCCGGCTCTACGATTGAAGAATACGCAGAAGTCACTCGCTTATTTGATCAGTCACCTGTTGATGCCATAGAAATAAATATCTCCTGCCCCAACGTAAAGGAAGGTGGCGTCACCTTTGGTAATGATCCAGAGATGTCCGCCCGCGTTGTTGAAGCATGTCGTTCGGTAACAAAGAAGCCCATCATCACTAAACTATCACCCAACCAAACCAATATTGCTGATAATGCTAAACGCTGCATTGAAGCTGGTAGTGATGCTTTCTCGGTGATTAATACGCTGATGGGTATGGCCATTGACACCAAAACTAGAACTCCGATTATTGGTAATGTACAAGGCGGCCTTTCAGGCCCAGCCATCAAACCGATTGCCTTGCTAAAGGTCCATCAAGTATATCAAGTTTGTAAATCGCATAACATTCCTATTATTGGACAAGGTGGTATCACAACCGTTAACGATGCACTGGAGTTTATTATTGCCGGCGCTAGTGCCATAGGGCTTGGCACTGGGTTATTTTATGACCCACTACTCAGTAAAAAAATTAATGATGGTATTGCTGATTACTTAGATACGCATCAGCTTAACCACTTATCCGAGTTAGTTGGTAGTCTCGATTTTTAAGCACTAAAATCTTTAATCTTTCGTGTTAGCGTATTACGCCCAAGGCCTAAAAGCTTTGCTGCTTCTTGCCGACGACCATTCGTCACTTCAAGCGCCTGCATAATTAACAATTTTTCTATCGAAGCCACTACTCTTTTCGCAATATCTGGCTCAGCTGCTAACAGTCTGTTCTTAATGTCTACTTTAGCCGCATCCAACCAATCACCGTCAACCAATGTTTCAGTAGCAACTTTCACGTTTCTCAACTCTTCAGGTAAGTCATCTAGTTGAATGGTATTACTGGGGCACATCGCCGTTAGTAAATGACAGGTATTTTCAATTTGCCTAACATTGCCCGACCAAGGCAGACTAGATAGGTAACGCATTGATTCTGCATCTAATACTTTGACATCATCCCTCAACTCCTTTGCCGCTTTAGCCAAAAAGTGTTTGAGTAATAATGGAATATCTTCGCGTCGCTCTCTAATCGGTGGGATTCTGATTCTTACAACATTCAAGCGATGAAATAAGTCTTCTCTAAAAAATTTTTCTTCGACCAATTTCTCAAGCCCCTGGTGTGTCGCAGCAATAATCCGAACATCTACTTTAATGGGTTGATGGCCACCCACCGAGAAAAACTCTCCATCTGATAATACTCGCAACAAACGTGTTTGCATCTCTGCCGGCATATCACCAATTTCATCTAAGAACAAGGTACCCCCATCTGCTTGTTCAAAGCGCCCTTTACGACGACTCGTTGCGCCCGTAAAGGCTCCTTTTTCATGCCCAAACAGTTCTGATTCTAATAAATCTCTGGGAATTGCAGCCATATTTAACGCAATAAAAGGTTTTTCCTTTCTGAGACTGTGTTGATGAAGTGCTTTAGCAACCAGCTCTTTACCTGTGCCAGACTCTCCATTCACCATGACCGTTATGTTAGATCGAGATAAGCGCCCAATGGCTCGAAAAACCACCTGCATAGCCGGTGCACTTCCTATAATGCCTGATTCACTCGCTTCTTCCTGAGCTCGTTTATTATCAACATTCACTTTCTTTTTATGGTGCTCGTACGCGCGCTCCACCTGATTGACCACTTCATCTACATCAAATGGTTTAGGCAAATACTCAAAAGCACCGCCATCATAGGCTGAAACCGCACTATCCATATCAGAATGAGCTGTCATGACAATAACCGGCAGGTTTGGAAATTTATCTTGTAAGTCTGCTAATAATTCAATCCCATTTTTTCCGGGCATCCGAATGTCGGTCAGCAGCACATCAGGCATATCTTTGTGCATGAGGCTCATTATGCCTTCTGCATTCTCAAAACTAGTGACCTGAAAACCTTCCCTCTTAAGAGCTGTCTCCAATACCCACCTTATTGAGCGATCATCGTCTACAACCCATACTTTTAGCTTTTCACCCATACTTATTACGTTCCTTTGCTCTGTCTAAATTGGCTAGCTTTTCGTTTAGCCACCCATGCCTCATCATTCACTAGCTTCATCCTTGCTTTTTTTCTAATGGCAATATTGTTGAAAACACCGTTTTACCTGGCTCACTAGTCACCTCAATTATTCCGTTATGGCGCTGCACATTCGTTTGTGCAATCGATAGCCCTAAACCCGTTCCCTCCGTTCTTCCTGTCACCATCGGATAGAAAATTTTCGTTTGCATCTCTTTTTCGATGCCGGGTCCATCATCAATAATGTCGATTTTTACTGCTAGTTTTCGCATTTCTTCACCAATGGTAAAGTTTCTGTGTATTCTTGTTCTAAGAATAATATTTCCACCATTATCTACCGCTTGCGTTGCATTTCTAACAACATTTAATAACGCTTGAATAAGCTGATCTTTATCCGCTTTGATGTCTGGTATGCTGGGGTCATAATCTGTTTTTATAACTATTTTATCGCTGACTTCTGCTTCTACTAATTGACGAACTCGCTCCAGGATGACGTGAATATTAATATATTGATGATTAGGTACTTCAGAAGAACCTAACATTCTATCAACCAGCGTTCTTAGGCGATCTGCTTCTTCAATAATGACATGAATATAATCGGTGAATTTTCCCTCGAGTTCCTTTGAGAGTAACTGAGCTGCTCCACGTATTCCCCCTAACGGGTTTTTTATTTCATGCGCGAGGCCACGCAACATATCCGTTGCTAGTTCATTTTGTGCTAGTAATTTCTCTTCATGATCTATTTGCAAATAATGGTTAAAATCCACCATTTCAATCAGCATAGCGTCGTCATTATCATGGTCTGTAGATATAAGCGTCATAGATAAACTGATGTTTCTTTTTACCCCACTAGGGCAGTTTATCGACACCAAATGCTCTGTGATTTTAGCTCCCTCTCTTCTACAACGCTTTAATGCCCCTATTATATTAAAACTAGCTAGCTCAAATAGTCGTTCAATTTTAATACCAATGGCTTTTCGCTCACTAATATCTAATAATTCTTCGGCAGCATTGTTTATATAAATCAATTCATTCCGTTTATTAAGCACCAGAATTCCGATGGAGAGTTGCTCCATCACAGAGTTAGACATGTAGGTTTGTTTTTCCATTCCTGAATGATTAGCAATTAGCGCGCCAAATAACTCAAGCCTCTCAGCTTAAATAGAGTAGGCCCGCCAGAGTGATCACTAACTACAGATCGCACCAATATAGTGCAAATCTATTTGTTTATCTGATCTTCGGACAACAAACCTTTATGACTTTGAGCTGCGCTGTAAATAAAATGTCACCCTAGAGCTACTAATTTTTATATCGCCATTCTCAGCTATAACCTGTACTTGGACAACATGCGCACCTCGTTCTATTCCTTGAATATTAAAACCTTCCCGAACAACACCATCAACCAACAACTCAATGCTGTCCCCTTTTTGCAATGCCGGCTGCAAGTCGTAGCTTACATTTACAATCCCTTGGTTACTCCTAACCGTACTCTGCTCAATAGGCGAGATAACCTTTAAGTAACTATAAGGAATACTTTCCTCTGTGGACTCTTTCTTCTGTTCTACAGCAGCCGTTTCTTTTGTTGGAATAGTAGGCGCTTCATACGTCATAACCGGTGGCACGACAACTTTCTCAGCCCCCACTACAGGTGTATCAGAATACGCTGTTTTACCTTGTTTGTTAGTGTATTTATAAACATCGGCCTGGACAAAACTAACTAAAAAAACGCTGATTAAAAAAATACTATATTTCATATGCTGTCCCTTTCTGATGACTCTATAAATATAAGACCACATTTCTTAAATTTTGTGCAAAAAAAACCCCGCAAATGCGGGGTTTTTCACAGCTTTAGTAAAACTTACAAGCTGTAGTACATATCAAACTCAACAGGGTGAGTGCTCATACGTAAGCGAGTCACTTCTTCCATTTTAAGGTCAATATAACCATCAATCATGTCATCAGTAAACACGCCACCTTCTGTTAAGAAAGCACGATCTTCGTCTAAGGCTGCAAGCGCCTCATCGAACGATGTCGCTACTTGTGGAATCGCCGCTTCTTCTTCAGCTGGTAAGTCATAAAGATCTTTATCCATTGCTTCGCCTGGGTGGATCTTATTCTTAATACCGTCAAGGCCAGCCATTAACATTGCTGAGAAGCATAAGTATGGGTTAGCTGTTGAATCACCAAAACGAACTTCAATTCGACGGCCTTTAGGATTTGCAACAAAAGGAATACGAATTGATGCTGAACGGTTGCGTGCTGAATAAGCCAACATAACAGGTGCTTCAAAGCCTGGGACTAAGCGTTTGTAGCTGTTCGTTGATGCATTAGCAAACGCGTTAATTGCTTTTGCGTGCTTGATGATGCCGCCAATGTAGAACAACGCAGTTTCTGATAAACCACCGTATAAATCACCTGAAAACAATGCTTTACCATCTTTAAAGATAGATTGGTGAACGTGCATACCATTACCGTTGTCACCAACGATTGGTTTAGGCATAAAAGTTGCCGTTTTACCGTATGCATGCGCAACGTTTTGAACCACATATTTAAGCTCTAACACTTCATCCGCTTTCTTTACCAGCGTATTAAACACCGTGCCAATTTCACACTGGCCTGCTGTTGCCACTTCGTGGTGATGAACTTCTGTTTCTTGGCCCATTTCTTCAAGTGTTAAGCACATTGCTGCACGCATATCGTGAAGTGAATCGACTGGAGGTACTGGGAAATAACCACCTTTGACGCCCGGGCGATGCCCCATATTGCCACTTTCATAATCTTTATCTGAATTCCAACCGGCTTCTTCAGAGTCAATTTTATAGAAAGAGCCTGACATATCTGTGTTCCAACGAATATCATCAAATACAAAGAATTCATTTTCTGGGCCAAAATAAGCCGTGTCGCCAATACCTGTTGACTGAAGATACTCTTCCGCTCTTTTAGCAATTGAACGTGGGTCACGTTCGTAGCCAGACATGTCGCTTGGTTCAACAACGTCACAACGAATAATCAGTGTTACATCATCAAAAAATGGATCTAATACAGCTGTTGAAGCGTCTGGCATTAAAATCATGTCTGATTCGTTAATACCTTTCCAACCTGCGATGGATGAGCCGTCAAACATTTTACCGTCTTCAAATACACTTTCATCCATCGTGTGTGATGGAACGGTTACGTGCTGTTCCTTACCAATCGTATCAACGAAACGGAAATCAACAAAAGCGACTTCTTTTTCTTTAATTAAATCCAATACATCTTGTGCTGACATAATTACTCCTAATTTTTAAATTTTGTTTCAAAATAAGTTTAGCTTGTGTAATTTTTGCACATATTGTGCCAAAATATAACCCCTTGTATTACATAGAAATTTGTCTAACGCTTAGTTTCTTAAAACCAACTTGGTGCACGCTTAATATGATTTGCACCAATTGAGTGCGTCCTATGAAAATAACACCTTCGCACTTTTCACTTGAGGCATCATTAATGTTTTACCTATAAATTTCTCCGACAACTCTTCCGCCTGATCAATATTTCTCATTGTATCCAAAGGCAACACAATTTCTACCTCCACATTCCCTTCAAGATAATGAAGGTTAATATCTTTAATGTTCGCTTTTTCAGGCAATCCCTCCCATGCCTTATCAAGCTGCATCAAAAGCTCTTTTCTCAGCGGGAGCGCTACACTGGGTGAGTACATTTCATCATCTTCAGGATCAATATGCACCATGACCTCACCAATATTCTCTACCTCATTAATCAACGATAACCGAACGGTTTCGCTGATTAAATGACCCTCAGACACACTTATTTTTGGGTCAACAAGAATATGTACATCCACCAGTGCAGTCTCACCCATTTTCCGGGTACGTAAGAAATGTAACTCTCTAACCCCACTAATGCTTAGAATAACTTGTTTGATCTGCTCTACAACATCCGCATCTAAAGCAGTATCAACTAACTCTTTGCTTGCGCCTAACACCAAATCTACACCAATTTTAACCACCATCAAGCCCACAATAAGCGCTGCGATTGAATCAAAATAGTGAAAACCAGCCATCTCGAGACCCACCCCAATCAATACCACAAATGATGAAATCGCATCACTTCTATGGTGCCAAGCATTTGCCTTCAATAAATCAGATCGAGTTTCCCTGGCTGTGCGCATTGTTAAGTGGAACATCACTTCTTTGGCTAACACTGACAGGATCGCTATTACTATAATCAACCAGCCATGTGTAATAACCTCATCATTAAAAAAGCGGGCGATAGCTCCCCAAATAATAGCACTCGCAACCGCGACCAAGAGTGAGCCTAAGATAACCGTTGCTAATGTTTCAAACCGCGCGTGCCCATAAGGGTGCTCTTCATCTGCCTCATGACCGGCATGATGCGATGCGTAATACACCAAACCATCACTGAGTAAATCGGACAAAGAATGAAAGCCATCAGCAATTAACGCGTGTGACTGACCTAACCAACCAAAACCTATTTTAAGGATCGACAACACCAAGTTAACCACGCCACCAATAACGGTGATGTTCTTTTTAGCCTCTGTTTCTATTAATTTTTGCGACATATTTTTCTAATCACTGCCCACCTCTATCGTTAAAATATACTCATAATCAATTTCTTCCGTTTTTAACACAGTATGACCATTTATTCTGCACCAAGCCGGAATATCCTGCATAACACCTGGGTCAGTGCACGTTACCCTCACGTTATCACCAGATACCAACGTTTTGATGATATTTTGCGTCTTAATAACCGGCATAGGGCACATTAATCTGCGTGCATCTAGCTCAATCATACCCGCCACGCATCTTCTATTTCATCCGACCTTAATGGCTTAACTGTGAAGTTTTTATGTACGCCATTGTCAGTCACCTCAACATCAACTTCCTCTGCTTCTCGGCCTTGACTAAAGCGAGCGACTATTTGCGCCGCTAATTTAAGATCGTCGTCACTCGCCGTCCCATCTAAGAGTGTTAATGGCCCCTTATGACTCATTGTTCTTAGCGTAATAAATTGTTTCTTGTAGCCCTGTAAGAAATTGTTCTCACCTTCTTCACGGGCAACAATCAGTTTGAAATTTGGCTTGGGCCGAAGGTGACGACCCACTTTTAATAACATGATGTCATCAATTTCATAATCTCGTTTACCACGCGAAGCCCATAAATCCGTCAACTTTACCGAATAAGATTTATCAGTCAGGAAACAACACCCACCCGCTGGTTGCGCATAATCATCAAAACCAAATTTTTCTGCCAATGCCATTTGTGGTTTACGCGTACGGCCGCTAAAATCATACAGCTCATCACGCTTGACCCAACCTTCCCGTTCTGGTTTTGTTTCTGGTAAATTTTGTGCACATAGTGGACGCAACAATAAATCATCCGCACCCGACTCTTCAGAAATAACGGGCATTGTATCTTTTCGTTGTGACATAGGTCGCTGGCCAATTACTTCACCGGTAATGATAAAGTCGAAACCATTTTCTTCCGCCCATTGCTTTGCTTTACCCACCATAAAAATTTTACAGTCCAAGCATGGGTTCATATTCGCACCGTAACCATGCTTCGGATTAATTAACACATCTTTATATTCTTCAATAATATCAATGATATGAAGCTTAATACCAAGCTGCTCTGCACTCCAAAGCGCATTGTTTCTTTTGGGTTTTGCCTTATCTTTTTTGCGAATAGCATGAGTATGCCCTTCCACACAAAAGCCGGTATAAAAATTTATACCTTCAACATGAACACCTTGCTCTAACATAACTTTTGCCGCTAATAGCGAATCTAACCCACCAGAAATAAGTGCGACGGCCTTACGTTGCGTTGCCATAATTCTCTCTTAAATTCATTAATTTCTTATTATACCTAAAGGACTCGGGTTTCGTATAAATGCTTAAATAGCACCCCCATTTAACCCGGCTTTAATGATAATTGAAGGCTTATTAGATATACTTCTCTTTTATTCAAATAATTACCAATTTTACTGTGTCAAAATCTAATCAAGACCTTATGACGTTCCAAGGCCTAGTTCTTGCTTTACAAGAATATTGGGCCGACCAAGGCTGTGCCATTCTTCAACCTCTCGACCTTGAAGTCGGTGCTGGAACTTTCCACCCAGCCACTTTTTTGCGAGCCATCGGCCCTGAGCCTTGGTCAGCTGCCTACGTTCAACCCTCACGTAGACCAACAGATGGGCGATTCGGTGAAAACCCAAACCGCTTACAACATTATTATCAATTTCAAGTTCTAATTAAACCGTCTCCTACTGATATTCAAGACTTATACCTCAATTCGTTAAGTCACCTCGGTATAGACATGCTTGAGCATGACATTCGGTTTGTTGAGGATAATTGGGAATCACCAACATTGGGTGCTTGGGGGCTAGGTTGGGAAGTCTGGTTGAACGGTATGGAAGTAACTCAATTTACTTACTTCCAACAAGTAGGTGGCTTGGATTGTCGTCCCGTTAGCGGTGAAATAACCTATGGCCTTGAACGAATTGCCATGTACATTCAAGGCGTTGAAAGTGTTTATGACCTTGTTTGGGCTAATAATAAAAACGGCACCATTACTTATGGTGATGTTTTCCACCAGAATGAAGTAGAAATGTCTGCTTATAATTTTGATCATGCCAATACAGACGTCATGTTTAAGCAGTTTGATGAGTGTGAAAACGCCTGTCAGCTGCTCATTGAAAAAAACTTGCCCCTGCCAGCGTATGAGCAAGTTTTAAAAGCCTCTCATACCTTTAATTTACTGGATGCTCGCCACGCTATTTCTGTCACAGAAAGGCAACGGTTTATTTTGCGCGTACGCAGCTTATCTAAAATGGTTGCCGAAACGTATTATGCTTCCCGAGAAAAACTAGGCTTTCCTATGCTCAAAAATAAGGAGGCATCATAATGGCTGATACACAAGACTTATTATTTGAGCTAGGCTGCGAAGAGCTTCCGCCAACAACATTAACAACCCTACGTGACCACCTTCTTTCTGGTGTTTGTGCGGGCTTAAAAGAGGCTAATTTGAGTTTCGGCAAAACTCATAGCTTTGCTACACCTCGTCGTTTAGCTATTTGGGTTGAATCAGTAGAAACCAGCCAACAAGATATTCAAGTTGAAAAACGTGGCCCCGCCATGGCTGCTGCCTATGATGCCGATGGCAATCCAAGCAAAGCCGCCTTAGGCTTCTCTAGAGGCTGCAGCGTTGACTTCAGCGAACTAGGTACACTCAAAACGGATAAAGGTGAGTGGCTATCTTATAACACATTGGAAAAAGGCCAAGCTGCTACTGCACTCATTCCCTCCATTATCGACAAGGCGCTAACCCGCCTACCGATTGCAAAACGCATGCGATGGGGCAGCTCCAATGAGGCCTTTGTTAGGCCTGTTCACTCCATTGTTTTGTTATTCGGTAATGAGGTCATCAATAGTCAATTTTTTGGAGTCAAGGCGTCTAATACATCGTTTGGTCATCGTTTTCATGCGCCTGACGTTATTACTATCAACTCTGCTAGCTCGTATAACGAACAACTTTCTTCAGCTTTTGTTATTGCCAGTTTTGAAGAACGAAAAACACTCATCGAGCAGCAAGCAAAACAAGCCGCTCAAGCCGTTAACGGTATAGCATATATTGAACCAGCTCTACTCGATGAAATAGCTGCGCTGGTTGAATACCCTGTTGCCATTACCGGTAGTTTCGATGAACACTTCTTAGCATTACCTAAAGAAGTGCTCATTACCACCATGCAAACCAACCAAAAATACTTTCCTGTTTTAGATAAGGACGATGCGCTGTTAGCAAACTTTATTACGATTAGTAATATTCAAAGTAGTAACCCTCTTTCTGTTAGCCATGGCAACGAAAGAGTCATTCGACCTAGACTGTCTGATGCTGAGTTTTTTTGGCAACAAGATATGAAAAGCACATTAGCAGATCGTATACCCTCTCTCGACAATGTTGTGTTCCAACATAAACTAGGCTCTATCGGTGAAAAAACCAAACGAGTGGAAAAACTGTCTACTGAACTTGCAACTCGCTTGGGCTATAACGTAGCACTAGCCTCTCGTGCCGCACTGTTAAGCAAAACCGATCTGATTACTGATATGGTGGGTGAATTTGCCAGCTTACAGGGCGTTATTGGGCGTTATTATGCCATTGAAAATGCAGAACCAGAAGAGGTTGCTGATGCACTTCAAGAGCAGTACCTACCTAAACAATCAGGGGGCGTTCTACCCGCAAGCCAAACAGGTATAACGCTTGCTTTAGCTGATAAACTGGACACCCTCGTTGGTATTTTCAGTATAGGGCTATTACCAACGGGCGATAAAGATCCATTTGCTTTACGACGCGCCTCTTTAGGTATATTAAGAATCATCATTGAAAGTAACCTTAACCTCGACCTAAAAGACGTCATCGAGTTCGCTGCCAAAAATTTTACTCACACGTTCGACATCGATAACACCAAAAAGCAAGTTCTAAACTTTTTACTAGAACGCTTAAAAGGTTATTGCCTATCTAAAAACTATTCAGCAGAACAGTTTGCCTCAGTCGCGTCTGTTCTTTGTACTAACCCTGTTGATTTCATGAGTCGAATTCGTGCAGTTAGCGAGTTTTCCCAGCTAAATGAAGCCGCTAGTTTAGGAGAAGCAAATAAACGAATTCAAAACCTATTAAAAAAAGCACCTAATAACGTTAGCGCTCTATTTGACGCTTCACTGTTATCAGATAAGCAAGAAATCGACCTTTATCATCAATTACAATCGATTGAACAACAGGTAAACCCTCTCATTGAGCAACATCAATATATTGAAGCGCTGAAGGTTTTGTCCACCTTAAAAGACCCTATAGACGCATTTTTTGAACATGTTTTTATTATGGCCGAAGATGAGAGCATTAAAAATTCGAGGTTGGCTTTATTGAGCAATATTCACGCTAAATTTATAAAAATAGCTGATATTTCAATGATATAAGAAATTTAAGATGCTTGATAACCCACCTAAAGCCGATATTATTTTAGACCGTGACGGTGTTATTAACCTAGATAGTGATGCTTATGTAAAAAGTGCTGATGAATGGATACCTATAGAAAGCAGCATTCACGCTATCGCCAACCTTCACAAAGCGGGTCATCGACTATTTATTGCGACAAACCAATCTGGGCTAGGTCGTGGGTATTTTACGCTAGCTGACTTAAATGCTATGCACGAAAAAATGCTTAATTTGATTCATCAAGCAGGTGGTAGAATTACAGGTATTGCGTTTTGCCCACATACGCCGACTGATCAATGCGATTGTCGTAAACCGAAGCCAGGTCTCTTGAAATCTCTAGCTAATCAGCATGATATTTCATTAAGCACAGCTATTGTTATTGGTGATAGTTTAAGGGATCTCCAAGCCGCTACAGCCGTTGCTTCTAAAGCGTTGCTAGTGCTAACAGGCAAAGGTACGAAGACTCTTCAAGATAACCCTAACCTCCCCTATCCAATTTTCGAGAATCTCTATGATGCAAGCCAAAACATCCTCACATAACCTATTTATTTTAGGCCTACGTTCTTTTGTTTTTTTTATTTTCCAAGTAACAACGCTATTTATTTTTGCCCCTTTAGTTTTACTCTCTTTTCCTTTCCCTTATAGCATTAGGTATTCTTTTGCCAGCGCATGGGCAAAACTGGTTATTAAAGGGCTAAATGTTATTTGTCATCTCGACTTTCAAGTAATCGGTAAAGAAAACATAAAAGGTAATGGTATTATTTTTTGTAAACACCAGTCCGCGTGGGAAACGTTTGCCTTACAAATTATATTCCCCGAACAATGTTGGGTTTTAAAAAAAGAACTCCTCTGGATACCATTATTTGGCTGGGCTCTAGCTCTAACGCAACCGATTGCTATTGACCGTTCTAAAAAAACCAAGTCTTTTCGACAAATTATAGAGCAAGGAACTCAGCGATTAAAATCAGGTCGATGGGTCGTTATTTTCCCTGAAGGCACTCGAACTGCCCCTGGTGAAAAAAAGAAATATATGATCGGCGGAGCCTTGCTTGCTGAAAAATCAGGCTACCCTGTTATCCCTGTAGCACATAACGCTGGTGAGTTTTGGAGAAAAAATGCATTTATAAAATACCCAGGTACCATTCAAGTTAGAATTGGCGAAATGATTGATAGCAAATCAATTTCACCTAGAGAACTTAACCAAAAGACAGAAAATTGGATCGAAGGGCAGATGGAGGAGATCCAGAATAAAACCTTTTAGGGTCGATATCAACCGCTAACGTTTCCATCCAAGGTAGCTTTTATAGACTTCACCGTTTTTAAATCAAAGCTAACAGCAACTGGAACATCTCTATACTCGATTAAATTTGCAAAACACACCCCATGCTATTGGGCAAAAGCCTCTCGAATATTAAGAGTATCAGCGAAAAGAAATAATCTAAAAGTGGTCTTAAGCCAAATTTTCGCTTGGAAACTTAAATGCTCTTGATTCAATAGCCCTATGTAGCTCGCCCGAAGATAGATTTAGGCCAACCGACAACTGTTAATGTACATCGCCTTTTCAGATAAAACATGTCAGTATTAAGCCTATAGGACCAGTCAAACAGGATAGACATGGAATTGTTAATCTTTTTAGTTTTAATAGCGCTCGTCATAACATTTCTTTTAAAGAAAAGAAAACACCGAATCCCAGGCTATGTGTATGGTGAAGATCAACCTTCATCTTTAAAAGTAAAACCACCAGAACCCAAAGAGGCGTACCCCTACAGATTAAGAGATCCTTTATTTTCAGTCGCAGAACGCTCTTTTTATGGCGCACTTTCATTAGCATGCGCCGATAAAGCCATTGTTTTTGGCAAGGTTCGTATTGCTGATATTCTGCAGCCAGAAGCGAAGCTTAATAAAAGCGAATGGCAAACTGCTTTTAACAAAGTATCAAGAAAGCACTTTGATTATGTTCTGTGTGAACCTAATAGTCTTTCAATACTTGCTGTCGTCGAATTAGACGACCAATCCCATAATACAACTAAACAAAAAATGCGTGACACCTTTGTCGAAGGTACTTGCCTAAAAGCTGGTTTAGCTCTTCACCGCTTCAAGGCGAGCAATAATTACAGTGTCACTAGCATTCAACAACAAATTTTTCCTGAGCCACCTCTTGCAGATGACCCTCTTAAACAAACCGTTGATAACACCTCAACTCTAGAGGAGCCTGATACTGTGAAATCCTGTCCTCGGTGCTCTTCGCCACTTGTCACTCGAACAGCTTCGAAAGGCTCAAACAAGGGCAATAACTTTATTGCGTGTAGCGCGTACCCTAAGTGCAGATATATCGAGCTTGGGCACTAGAAGGAATTTATTTTCTATTCGTTATTTTCATTCTTAACATTAGTAGACCTTGATAACTTGACCGTCTTAATATAAGCCATTACTAAAGCTTTAGTTTAGATGGCCGCGCCTTAGTACTGTTAGAAAAAACTTATTGACCTGCTAAACAGTAGAATCACTGTAAGTCAGCGTGAAGGTTTTTATATTTAAACTGACACTCTTAACCCTATTTATACCAATTCCCTTTTCCACCAGAGAAACAAAAAGTATATTTTTCAAACCAGTTTATTATCTGTTTCATTTATATTCCATACTGCGCTATATAGATTTATATCTCACAAATTATGCATTGGCAGATTACTGAAGGAAGAACTTCTTAACACCCACTTAAAACCGATGCTTCCTTTTTCAGTTTTTCTTAAAACTTCGACGTTATTCGCATAGGCAAAAATCTTAAGCTGCTAGGTTTTCAACAAGCCGAACTGTTTTGGGTTTCTGGCTACCTAGTCATTTATTTTTAATTAACACCTTAACCTTGCTCTTTGGCAAACTTATTCAATAAAAATATTTCAAGGTTTATAAAAACGCCCCTCAGCAATAAAAATTTAATAATTTAAAGCAAATAAAAACCTTACCAGAGCTTATATAAGGAGTCTTTTCACACAAACCAACCCGTTTATTCATATTAGTTTTTTTTGTGGCTTATATTCTGTTTTATGGCTTTTTAAGGATTTTGAGTTGCGTTTTATTGTGATGAGTTTTTTTCAAAAAAAGGCGGAAAAACTAGGTTTTTTCCGCCTTTTTTATTTTCAAAATAAATACAAACACTATAACTTTATGAAAAATAAAGTTTTTATTCTTTCAGATCGATTCAAATAAGTTGAGAATGATTCAAATTGAATGAGAAACAACAAATTGTTATTTACACGTCTAAGTTTGCCACTTCTAATGCATTTTTTTCTATGAAATTACGCCTTGGCTCAACCTCATCACCCATAAGTGTTGTAAACACACTATCAGCCGTAATGGCAACTTCTATTCGTACTTGTAATAATCGTCTTGAATCAGCATCTAATGTTGTTTCCCAAAGCTGCTCGGGGTTCATTTCTCCCAATCCTTTATAGCGCTGAATTTGTTGGCCTTTCCTTGCTTCTTTCATTAGTAATTCAAACACTTCTTTAAAGCTTGAAACCCCATGACTTTTTTCAGCAATCAGTAGTTTTGAACCTTCTTCAAACATTCCTGTTAATGTTTTTCCAAAACTTACTAATCTTTTATATTCACCCGATTTGAAAAACAAGCGTGTCATTTCAAATGATTTTTTAACACCATGAGACACTGTTGAACACTGAACTGACCAATTATCTGGCTGATAGTCTAACGAAAAACTATAGTTTGTTGGACTGCTTTCTACCGCGTTTAGCGCCTTTTCTAAATTTATTAACCAGGCATTTAACTCTTCCTTATTTGTCGATTCTGTTATTTCCGGCGATACCAATAACTCATTCATCATCAACTCATCATAACGACTCGATAATCTGGCAATCATCCCTTCTATTTGAATATGTTCCTTAGCAAGCACTTCTAAGGCTACACCATTAATAGCGGGGGTGGTTTCATTGATAACTAAACTGGCTTTTTGTAATGCTAACTGTAATAAATAACTATTTAATTCATTATCATCTTTTACATAGTACTCTTGCTTACCTTTTTTTACTTTATACAGCGGCGGCTGCGCTATATAAACATTTCCATTTTCAATAAGTTCCGGCATTTGGCGATAGAAAAACGTTAGTAACAATGTCCGGATGTGAGATCCATCAACATCAGCATCGGTCATAATGATTATTTTATGGTAACGAAGGTTTTCTGGTTTATATTCTTCTTTACCTATTCCACAACCCAATGCTGTTATAAGTGTCCCCACCTCTTCTGAGGATAGCATTTTATCAAACCGTGCTTTTTCGACGTTTAATATCTTTCCTTTCAATGGCAAAATAGCTTGTGTTCGTCTATCCCTACCTTGTTTTGCTGATCCTCCAGCAGAGTCCCCTTCCACTAAAAATATTTCTGATAAGGCCGGGTCTTTCTCTTGGCAATCAGCCAGTTTTCCAGGCAATCCAGCAATATCTAACGCTGATTTACGCCGAGTCATTTCTCTTGCTTTTCTCGCCGCATCACGTGCTCTTGCAGCCTCCAACATCTTTCCAGCTATTTCTTTAGCCTCTGTTGGGTTTTCTAACAAAAACTCTTGTAAAGCTTCTGATAGTGAGGATTCTACAATCGACTTCACTTCTGATGAAACCAACTTATCTTTGGTTTGTGAAGAAAACTTTGGGTCTGGCACTTTAACAGATAACACTGCCGTTAAGCCCTCTCTTGCATCATCACCTGTAGTGCTTACTTTTTGTTTTTTGGCTAAACCAGTCCCTTCAATATATTGGTTTAACGTTCGGGTAAGCCCTGCTCTGAATCCTGCTAAATGAGTCCCACCATCTCTTTGAGGGATATTATTCGTATAACAAAAAATATTTTCTTGGTATGAATCATTCCACTGCAAAGCGACTTCTACATTAACGTCATTTTTATCGACATTAATATAAATTATATTTTCGTGAATTTGGGCTTTATTAACATTCAAGTGGTTAACAAAGGCTTTAATACCGCCCTCATATTCAAACACTTCTTCTTTTGCTGTCCGCTCATCAGACAGTCTAATTCGCACACCCGAGTTTAAAAAAGATAATTCTCGAAGCCTTTTCGCCAACACATCAAAATGAAACTCAATATTAGTAAACGTTTCTGCACTAGGTTTAAACCTTAAGCTTGTTCCTGTTTTATCGGTAGAACCAACAATTTTTAATGGTTCCACTGGCTCCCCATTCTTGTATTGTTGGTAATGCTCACTTCCTTCGCGCCTAATCGTTAAATCAAGTTCATCAGACAGCGCATTAACAACCGAAACACCAACGCCATGCAACCCCCCCGAAACCTTATAAGCGTTATCGTTAAACTTACCTCCAGCATGTAAAACCGTCATAATTACTTCAGCAGCTGAGCGACCCTCTTCAGGGTGAATATCAATAGGAATACCACGCCCGTCATCAGAGATAGTTACCGAATTATCCTCATGGATAATCACACCAACTTCCGTACAATGCCCCGCTAATGCTTCATCAATAGAGTTATCCACCGCCTCAAACACCATATGGTGTAAGCCAGAACCATCATCTGTGTCCCCAATATACATACCAGGCCTTTTTCTAACAGCATCCAAGCCTTTTAAAACTTGAATATTTGATGAATCATACGTCTCGTTGCTTTTTTCTTCGCTCACTTAACTTTCCTCTATGTGCATTACACCTTGTTTCACGTGAAACACTTTTGTCTCTTTCTCTTTAATAAATTCAGAAAATAAATCTTTATTTGTCGTTGTTATAAAAACTTGAATACCCAATTTTTTTAGAAATAACATGACTTTTTTAAAACTCGCAGCATCTAATTCAGCAGCTAAATCATCCAATAATACACATACTGACTTATAAGATCGCTTACTCATTAATTTTATCTGTGCTAAATATAGAGCTATAACCAGTAATTTCATCTGTCCTCTTGATAAATAATCTTGCGCCAACTTACCATTCACAAGTACCTTTATATCAGATTTATGTGTACCGACCGTCGTATAGCCGTATTGCATATCTCTAGAAAGGTTTTTATCTAAAGCTTCAGTTAACGTTAAATTTATATCCCAACCACATAAGTAATTAATATCGAATTCAATATTACTAAAAAAATATTGAGCAACTTGCTTTAACTCCTGATTAAGTGACTCTATGTATTCAGCTCTTTGATTACTTACTATTGTACCGTATTCACTCAGCTTATTGCTCCAAATGGGTAATGTATCTAGCTGTTTGGACTTTAACAGTGAGTTTCGTTGTTTTAATAATTGATTATGCTGTTTTAAGGCTATTAAGAATGAATGTTTCACGTGAAACACACCTAGGTCAATAAAAGACCTTCGACTTGAAGCGCCGTTTTCTAGTAAAGACTGGGATTCAGGTCTAATTAAATGAGTATGTAAGTACCTGGATAACTCAGAGGCTTTCTTTTCTGTATTCCCATTTATTCTAATGATTGTGTCATGTTGACTTTTTTTAATGGCGATTTTATTAGTAACACCCAACGTGTCTAGCTCAGCAAATACGATAAGGTTTTTTTTATCGTGAGATAAAACCTTACGAATATTATGGGTTCTGAATGAACGCGCCCTACTGAGAATATAAAGGGACTCTAATAGTGATGTTTTACCACTACCATTAGGCCCAACAATAATATTAAACTCAGGCGACGGTTGAAAATTTAAATTTTCAATATTTCGAACGTCTTTGATTAAAACATCTTTTAAAGACAAGTAAATATTTTCAAGTAGGAGAGGTTATTAGACATCTAAATACGCATAGGCATAATAATAAAGCGACTACTTTTATCTGTAGGGTTTTCTAATAAACAACTACTGTTTGTATCTGTAAAGGATACTTGCACACTATCTGATTCGATGACATTAAGCGCATCCATTAAATAACTAGAATTAAAGCCCATACTCATTTCATCACTATCATAATCGACCACCACCTCTTCAACGGCTTCATCTTGTTCTGGGTTATTAGCATTAATGGTCATTAATTGGGCTGATAAATCTAAACGTATCCCTTTGTATTTCTCATTGGATAAAATAGACACTCGAGATAAAGCTGATTTAAAAGATAGTTTATCTATTGTAAAACTGTGTTTAGTTTCTTCAGGAACAACATTTTTAAAGTCTGGAAAACGACCATCAATTAGCTTAGCGTTCAATTGAACGTCCCCTAATGTAAAGTTGATATTGTTCTTTGCTATTTTTATATCAATAATTCCTTCATATTTATCAATCAACTTTAAGAGCTCTTGAGCCGCCTTCCTTGGAATGATTACTTGGCTAATTGATTGATTTTCATTGTCTATCTTATTTTTTGATAGTGCCAAACGATGACCATCTGATGCGACTGTTTGTAATTCACCATCTATTACCTCCATCATTAAACCATTGAGGTAATAACGAACATCTTGTTGGGCCATACAGAATATAGTTTTACTAAAAGCTTTATATAAAACTGTTTTTTCTATATTAATTTGATTAATGTAATTTGACTCATCAAATAATGGGTATTCGTCGGCCGATAGGGTTCTAAGGGTGAACCGACTTTTACCTGATGTAATAATTAAAACAGCGTCTTTAAACGTAAATTTAATCTCAGCATTATCCGGTAAGGAACGACAAATATCTAATAACTTCCTAGCAGGCACCGTTATTTTAAAATTCTCATCACTAGTTGTTAGTGAATCAGAACTAATTTGTACTTCCAAATCTGTACCTGTTAATTTTAAACGACCCTTATTAATCGATAAATATACATTCGATAAAATAGGCAACGTTTGTCTACGTTCTATAACCCCAATTACTTTTTGTAAGGGCTCTAATAGGCTTTCTTTATTAATATTTAATTTCATATTTAAATACTTATTATAGTTATAAGGGTTTTAAAAACAGTTGATAACACTGTTTTGTTATTATAAATCAAAAACTTAACTCTAATCAAACCATGTTGCTAATATTAATTAAATGTGTGGATAACTTGTTTATAAGCAACTTGCTTATTTTATCCACAACTTACCCCTCATTAATGCGATAGGGTTCTTAACAGGTTAATATAATCTTCATCAATAGTTTGGTCAGAATCTCGAAGCTCTTTTACTTTACGTGTAGCATGCAAAACAGTTGTGTGATCACGCCCACCAAATTGGTTACCAATCTCAGGTAAACTATATTGCGTTAACTCTTTAGCTAATGCCATTGCTATTTGTCTCGGTCGTGCTATCGATCGAGTGCGTTTGGCAGATAGTAAGTCAGACATTCTAATTTTGTAATATTCGGCAACTGTTTTTTGAATATTATCAATACTGATGCGTTTGTTTTGAAGAGCAATAAGGTCCCTAAGGGCTTCTTTTGTAAAATCAAGCGTGATGGGTTGACCGGTAAAATTTGCATTAGCAATAACCCTACGTAAGGCACCCTCAAGTTCTCTAACATTAGACTTAATTCTGTTACCCATAAAAAAAGCAACTTCATCAGCAAGATCAACACCACTTTGGGCTGCTTTACTTTTTAAAATAGCAACACGAGTTTCTAAATCAGGCGGCTCTACCGGAATAGGTAAACCCCAACCAAATCGAGATTTAAGGCGCTCTTCTAGACCGTTAATTTCTTTTGGGTAGCAATCACAGGTTAAGACAATTTGTTTATTGTTTTCAATCAGCGTGTTAAAAGTATGAAAAAACTCTTCTTGGGTTCTTTCTTTTTTCGCAAAAAACTGAATATCGTCAATTAATAATAGATCTAATGAGCGATAGTGGTTTTTAAAATCATTAATAGTGTTTTTTTGTAATGATTGAACCATATCGGAAACAAAACGTTCTGACGATGAAAAATTAACCTGGGCATTTGGGTTCGTTTGAATAATCGCATTCCCAATAGAGTGCATTAAATGAGTTTTCCCTAAGCCTACACCACCATAAATAAAAAGAGGGTTGTAAGCTGTTCCTGGGTTTTCTGAGACTTGAACAGCGGCCGCTTTTGCAAGCTCATTAGATTTACCAACAACAAAAGAATCAAATGTAAATGCTCTATTTAGATTATGTGAAACAGTCGGCTTTTTAGTGGTTTTAAGTGTAACGCCCTCTTTCACTGATTTGATGGATGAGGGTGTTTTTGAGCTACCAATTTTTAAGTAAAGCCTTGTTTTTTCGTTTGTTAACTTATTGATTATATTGGTTATATTTTTAATGTAGTGATCTGATACCCAATCTAAAACAAACTTATTTGGAGCAAATAAATGTAACTCATCATGACTTACTTGTGCTTGTAAGGGACGAATCCATGTATTGATTTGTTGAGGAGGAATTTCTTCTTCTAAACGTTGTAAGCACTGTTCCCAGAGAGATGACACATTAATCCTTGTTTGAAAGTTGGAGTAAACAAGGCATAAGAATATACTTTAAATAGAAAGTTATCCACAGGAAAAACACAATTGAATTAAAAACAAAGGATATACTTAAACTTTATATAAACATTGACTTTTAGGATAAATAAAACTAACCTTCGCAGTCTTTTTCTCAAAAGAAAATCGTAAGTAACAAAAGTTTTCTTTAGTAACATATTAATCAGTCATTCATAGGACATTTCAGCATGAAAAGAACATTTCAACCAAGTAACTTAAAAAGAGCCAGAACGCACGGTTTTAGAGCAAGAATGGCGACTAAGTCAGGCCGTAAAATAATTAACGCTAGACGTGCAAAAGGTAGAGTTCGTTTATCAGCGTAACAGATATAAAAGACTATACGTTTACAAAAAAAGTTAGGTTAAATAGTTCGTCAGAATACGCTAGGGTTTTTAAAGGCGCAAAAAGAAGTACGGATAGCTTATTTATTGTTTTAGCGCAAAAAAATGTATCTAGCGCAAAGCTTGGTCTTGCGATAGCAAAAAAAAACGTAAAAAAAGCAGTAAAAAGAAACCTGATTAAACGAATAGTTAGGGAATCTTTTAGACATGAAAAAGAACGATTATCGGGTTACGATTTTGTTATTTTATGTCGCCATAAGGCAGCTTTAGCAACAAAAAAAGAGCTGGCCAAATCCATTAGTAAACATTGGGATAAGCTGATTATAAATGAATAAGTTATTTATTTATTTAATTAAATGTTATCAACGTTTTATCAGCCCAATGTTGGCTAGTCGATGTCGTTTTTACCCAACCTGTTCCGACTATGCACTTGAGGCATTTAAAGAATATGGTGCAAGCAAAGCTTTATATTTAACATTAAAAAGACTTTTACGTTGTCAGCCTTTTTGTAAAGGTGGCGTAGACCCCTTACCAACTTCAGACAAAACACATGGATAATCAAAGAACATTACTCATTGCAGCACTTGCTTTCATTGCGGTACTTATTTGGCAAGCGTGGCAGAAAGACTATGTGTTGCCTCAGCAGCAGGTTGCTAGCGTCGAAGGGCAAGCTAAACAACAAGCTGATGTGCCTAATACAGCTTCAACCGATAATACACTGTTAGGTGCGGTCGAAATTAATAAAGCTGAAGGAAGTAGTCAGGCTAAAGGTGGTGTTATACGCGTTGTAACAGATGTTTATGAGATTGAGATTGATACATTGGGTGGCAGCATTGTTCAATTACATTTATCCAATTACCCTGAAACAAAAGGTGAAGAGAAAAAAGTTCAGTTGCTGCATAATCAAGCACCTAAAACATTTGTTGTTGAGTCAGGTCTAGTTTCTCAAAATGGAGAGAGTCCCAATCATCATGTTTTATGGCGTGCATCAGAAGACAATTATGTGATGACTGGCGATGAGTTAAGAGTTCCTTTAACGTGGAGTGATAATGCCGGTATCTCAATTACCAAAACTTATGTTTTCACTAAAGGAAGTTATAAAGTAGATGTTGAAACGCAGATAGAAAACAACGGCGCTAATAGTTGGTCAGCAAGAGAGTATTTGCAAATCAAGCGAAGTGACTATGCTGATAATAAAGCTAACTCAATGATTTACACCTATACAGGCGGTGTGTTTTATACGGATGAAGAAAAATATCAAAAAATTGATTTTGGTGATATGGAAGATGAGGACTTAAGCCGCGAAGCAATTGGTGGATGGGTTGCAATGATCCAGCACTATTTTGGTGTCGCTTGGGTTCCAGAAAAAGAAAATCAATATAACTATTACACAAAGTCGTTAAAAGGCGGGCTGTATGTAATAGGTGCATACTCACCAGTTAAGTTGGTTGAAGCGGGTGAAGTAAAAACGATACATTCGGTTTTATTCGCAGGGCCTAAACTTCAAGAGCAATTAAGTGTGGTTGCTCCAGGGCTAGAATTAATGGTTGATTACGGCAAACTGACGATTATTGCAGAGCCTATTTTTTGGTTGTTAAGCTTCTTTTATGATTTTGTTGGAAATTGGGGCGTCGCTATCATTATGGTAACGTTCAGTATTAAAGCGCTATTCTTCAAATTATCTGAAAAAAGCTATAAATCGATGGCGCATATGAAACTAGTACAGCCAAGAATAGTTGCTCTAAAAGAGCGTTATGGTGATGATAAACAACAGCTAAATAAAGCGATGATGGAGCTGTATAAAACTGAAAAAATCAACCCCTTAGGCGGTTGTTTGCCGATTTTAATACAAATCCCCGTATTTATTGCTTTGTATTGGACACTTCTTGAAAGTGTGGAACTAAGGCAGGCGCCGTTTGCATTATGGATTGATAATATTTCGGCTGCAGACCCATACTTTGTACTACCTGTTATTTATGGTATCACGATGTTTTTCCAACAGCGTTTAAACCCAGCGCCCGTTGATCCAATGCAAAAGAAAATGATGCAAATGCTACCCATTATGTTTACTGGCTTTTTTGCCTTCTTCCCAGCGGGTTTGGTGCTTTATTGGATTGTAAATAATCTATTAACGATTGCCCAACAAACATTCATAATGAAAAGAATTGAAGCAGGGAAAGAATAAATAATTCGACGGTATGTCAAATAATAATGACACAATAGCTGCTGTCGCGACAGCCAGTGGTCGTGGTGGTATTGGTATTATTCGAGTTAGTGGCCCAAAAACACAAAAAATTATAGAGAAACTACTTGGTAGTCAAATACCTGCCCGTCAGGCCTGTTTTAGGTTATTTAAGGAGCATGACGATACAACGATTGATAGTGGACTTGCTCTATATTTCAAATCTCCTGCTTCATATACCGGTGAAGACACGTTAGAACTTCAAGGTCATGGCGGCCCAGTTGTTTTAGACATGTTGTTGAAACGGGTATTGGCATTAGGCGCTAGGCTTGCCGAGCCAGGTGAGTTTACCCAGCGGGCGTTCTTAAATAATAAATTAGATTTAGCTCAAGCAGAGGCAGTTGCCGACATCATAGATGCTGGCACCAGTGCAGCGGCAGTATCTGCGCAACGTTCTTTAGCCGGTGCCTTTTCCCAACACATTGATGATTTACAGCGCCAATTAACCCACCTTCGCCTGTATGTAGAGTCAGCCATTGATTTTAGTGATGAAGATATTGATTTTTTAGCAGGTGATGAATTAAAAAAAATTATCGCTGATTTACAAAAGGCATTTAAAAAACTCTCCGAAACAGCCAAGCAAGGCAGTTTGTTGCGAGATGGAATGACTGTGGTGCTAGCCGGTAAGCCTAATGCCGGTAAATCGAGTTTATTGAATGCCTTAGCGCAGCGTGATACCGCTATTGTAACGGAGGTAGCAGGTACCACACGAGATATACTCACAGAAAAAATCCAAATAGATGGTATGCCTGTGCACATTATAGATACGGCCGGCTTACGTGAAACCAGTGATATTATTGAACAAGAAGGTGTGAAGCGGGCTAAACAGGCTATTTTAACGGCAGATCAAGTGTTATTGGTGGTCGATGATCAAGAGTCACAGACAGAAGATTACTTGTCGTTATTACAGGATGTTCCCACTACTATTCCAGTAACAGTTATATTTAATAAAGCAGATATGACGGGTGCAGAGGTTGGTGAGGCAAGTTCTAATGACGGACGGACAGTGATTAGGTTGTCAGCAAAATATGGGGATGGCCTAAATATATTAACGAAACATTTAAAAACACTGATGGGGTTTAACCCAGAAGAAAAAAATATATTTTTAGCACGTCGTCGCCACTTAGATGCGCTAGCAAGGTCAAATAAGTTTTTAAATGAGGGTATAGAGCAATTACTCAGTTACCAAGCGGGCGAATTATTTGCAGAAGACTTACGTTTAGCGCAAAGTGCTTTGTCAGAAATCACAGGAAAAATGACACCAGATGATCTGTTAGGGGAAATTTTCTCTTCATTTTGTATCGGAAAATAAACAGCTTAATAAACATTCATTAACGATAGAGGTTTGAAATGGTTCACCCAATTATTGATAGTCTTTTATGGAGGCATACAACTAAAAAATATGACGCCACAAAAAAAATCCCAGAAAGTGACCTTGCTGTGCTGTTTGAGGCAATGCGTTTAACGCCATCGTCTATTAATTCCCAACCCTGGAAGTTTGTCGTTATTGAAAGCAATGAGGGCAAAGAACGTATGAGTAAAACATTTGCCCATAAATATCAATTCAACCAATCGCATGTGTTTGATAGCTCTCAGATTATTCTATTTGCCCATAACCCACGCTACACACGTGATGATTTTGCAGAAATAGTGGATAAAGGCATTGAGGATAAGCGAATCAAACAGGAAGATCGTGAGGGTGCGTTTGCTCTTTTTGCATTTGCTGACAGTAATACCGATGATGCAGGTGACAACAGTAAGTGGACAAAAGCACAAACGTATCTAGCCCTTGGAAATACCTTGCATACCCTAGCTCGTCTCAATATTGACTCTACAGCGCTGGAAGGCATCGATATTGATTTAGTAAACGAAGAGTTTAAAAAAGAACTGGATGGCTACCAGTGCGAAGTTGCGTTAGCGATTGGTTACCACGACCCTGAAGAGGACTATAATGCAAAATTGCCTAAGTCACGACGTAGCTTAAACAGTGTTTTTGTACGGATATAAGGGATAGACGGTAAATATATACTGGCTGGTTGGGCATACGACCAGTCAAAGTGGTTTCTAAAAGCTTGGGTAAGAAAAAGCCCTAGTCGTAAATTATAGAGATTGATTAGGATCTGCTTGACTATAGTTTAAAGCGCCTTACGTTTTGTATAAAAACCTGTGGGGAGCCCTTCCCATATCGAGTGTTTAAGTAAAGAGTTTGTAGCGTCCTTAAATGCTCTGCTTTTTGCGGGTAGAGCTGTATTGTTCGATTAAAGTAATCGGTGGTTGTTTCGTGTGGAAGTCGTGCTCCTGTTTTTTTTGCTAATTTTTTGCACAATGCTAAGTATGCCTTTTGTACGGGGTCGTGGGTTTCTTTTTGTAGTAGAAGCACAATACTTAGCGAAAAGAGTAAGGTTAAACCGGTCAGGCTAGCAAGCCATTTCACCATGTCGCCCCAATCAAGAATGCCAAATTTGGAAAGGAAATCTAGTTGTTTTTCTGGCCCATAGGCCAGTACAGAGTTTTGCCAGTAATAATCCAAGCTATTAATGGCCCACTTGAGTTGTTGAGCCCACTTTTGAAGCCCTTCTGGCGGCGTTAATAAAAAATTAATATTACTGTTAATGCGTTGTAACGAGGGGTCGATACTGTGTTCAATACGATTAGGCGCGATGGCTGCAGTTGGATCCACTCGAACCCAGCCTTTGTCTGCTAACCAAACTTCAACCCAAACATGGGCATCTGCCTGGCGCACGTTATAAAAGCCCCCTACTTTGTTATAAACGCCACCTTGGTAGCCGGCAACGAGCCTAGACGGAATACCGGCGGCTCGCATCAAGGTGGCGAAACTGGTAGCAAAGTGGCCACAAAAGCCCCGTTTACTTTCAAATAAAAACTCTGCAACAGGGTTCTTTCCTAATGAAGGTGGTTTAAGGGTGTAATAAAACTCATCATTATAAAATTGAAGAGCGCTTTTTACTGTATCGCTTTTATTTGTACTAGTTGTTACCCATTTTTTTGCTAAAGCTATAACTCTGGGGTCCGTGTTATCAGGAATTTTAAGCGCTCGGCTAAGGTCTGTGTCTGATAGTTCTGTTATATTTTTCTGGGTTGTTGAACGGATATCAAATGAAATATTTCGAGTTAGTTTTTTATTTAATATCAATTGATGGTCGTGTGTTAGCCGAGTATTTGTTGGTGCAGCGGCAGGAATATCGAGAGCGTAAAGCCAAAATTGATGGTGAGGTTCCATCATCAAGGTGTATTGGATATCTGAACGTTGACTGGGTATAGGATTTGCGCGGTCAAATGAATCTTTTTTCGGTGGCGTTAGCGTCCAAGACTGCCCATCAGTTTCCCAAAAAACAGGGCCTCGCCAATACAAGCTTTTTTGTTTGGGCAAACTGCCGTTAAAGCGCACTCTAAAAGCGGTCTCTTTTGAAAGAGCTAAATTTGAAACAGTACCTGGATTAATAGAGTCACTAATACCACTAACGGCAGACTGTGTATCCGGCATTGCCCATAACGGGCCAATCATTCGTGGAAATAATAAGAAAAAAACTAGCATTAAAGGGATAGCTTGCAATAGTACGAGACCAGATAAGCGTAATAAAGGGGGGCTTTTTAAAGAGGTGTTTCGAGTACTATTAACTACCAAAGCGAATAGTAGTAGGTAGAATATGAAGAGCGCATAAATAGCAACTTCTAACCGTTGCTCAAATAAAAATGGGGTAATCAGAACAAAGAAGCTCATATAAATAACAACTTGGGCATCGCGCGGCGTGCGGCTTTCAAGTAATTTCAACCCCATCAATAAAACCAATAAACTACTACTAGCATCGCGCCCTAAAGACATGCCGTAGGTTTTTAACACAAAAAACCCCAAGCCTATAGAAAGGGGTAATAATAGCCACTTATTAGGTAAGGTCTTTGGAGCCCAAAGGGTTAGCGCACGCCATGCCAATAAGGAAAAGCCAATCGCAATAAAAGAGATTGGCAATTCAGCTGTATGTGGAACGATGAGAAGAACCCCAATAACAACTAATAGTTTAATGAGGTTAGGGTTGAGTGGCATAGTTGCGTGGTTAAGCGTGCTCATACAAAGCCAGTTCTTTAAGGCAAGCACGTTGATGCTCTATACCATGACTGGGGGCAAGCTCAATACCTGGCAAACGTAAGCCGTATTTAAGCCCCTCAGCCTCACAATTAAGCACCCAAAAACACAGTTGCGATAGTTTTTCTTCTAATGCTAGTTGATGACACGATTGCCAATTTAACCAAATACTGGCAGATTGTTCGGCACTAAACTCATTGCTAAACAGACCTTTTTCGGCGGCAAAAGCTTTCCAGTTGATCTGTCGGTAATTTTGTCCTAATTGGTAAGGTTTCAAGCCAGCAAAATCATCGGTGCCCAGTTGAGAACTTTGAAGCCCGTTTTGTTCTTTGTTTAATGGGTAAAACTCTAAAGCCAGCCCTGTATCAATAGGTTGTGGGTAAACTAAAATAGGTTGTTTAAATAGCAGGGGTGACCAGGCTCGAAAAACACCAAACGGGAATGATGTAGACAGTGTAATGGTACTAGGCGTATACCAGCCACGATGGCTGAATTGTATCGGCAATTTAACCGGCAATAATAGGTCTTTAGTTATATCAAATGTTTTTAGCTGACCTAGATGAGAAGCATGAATCGCCCAACGTTCGCGCTCCCCTGGTTCTTTAATAATAAAGTTAATGTGGCCCGTTGAGCCTGCGTAACAATCAGGTGTTTTTGACAGCGATACAATAAGTCCGGATAAATTTTTAAAACTATAAAGGGTGGATGCTTGTGCAGCGGCAGCTAATAAAAAGGTAAAAACGAACCCCATACTATTGTTGTAGTTAATAGAGGCAACAAGCATCAGTAAAATAACAATAGCGAGGGTTAAGCCGTCTTTACTGGGTAGTATGAAAATGCGCCGGTGATTTAACTTTATATGGGTTTGTTGAGCAGCCTCCCCTTTTGTAAAGCGTTTTAAAGATAAGTGTTTTGAAAGAGCTAACGGCATACGTCGAAAGAATTTTTTAAGTCATTTGACTGTAGCATAGAGTCTTTTTTTTCAGCGCTAAAAAAAGCCGCGTACGCGGCTTTTTATCATGTAAATTTAGTTTAAAAGGTGGGTGCAGATTCTATAACGCTCTTTTTTTCTTCCATTCGAGCCTTCCAGGCGTTAACGCCGGGGTAGTCTGCTATTAAAGAACCTTCAGGCACCATGCCCAAGAAAGCAAGGATAGGATATAAGAAATAATCAGCCAGTGTAGCCGTATCACCCGCCAAATAGTCAGAGTTTGCTAAGGTTTCTTCAAGCAGGCTTAGTTGGCCTTTAGTAGTGGGAATAGCCGCATCAAGTACTGCTTGATTAAGAGGCATAATTTCAAGGCGAAATAAAACAAGATCATGGATCATCGTAGGAAAAACATAAGCATTTATATAGCTTATCCACTGGTTCATAATGCCGCGTTGCTTGGCATCAGATGGTTTTAAAGCCGGTCCTTCAAAAGCCTCATCAATGTAGTTGGCAATAGCGAGAGTTTCATATAGTGTAAAATCACCGTGGCTAAAGGCAGGGACTTTCCCCGTTGGGTTAACGGCGAGCATTTCATCAGTATTAGGCGCGTGGTGTAGGTGATCAAATTTCACACCCTTTTCATGCAATGCTATATGAATCGTTCTAACGTAAGTGCTAATTGGAAAGCCGTATAAGATGACATCGCTCATTTCATTTATCCTGTTGTTTAGGTAGATTGATCAATGAATATAGTTAATTATGAAGAGACTGTAAATAACAAACTTTAGGGAGATAAAAATGACACAACGTTTTGAAGGGAAAGTAGTCGTCGTGACGGGTGCGGCGCAAGGCATTGGTAAAGCATGTGCAGTAAGGTTTGCAGCAGAAGGGGCAAGCGTGATGATTGCTGACCGTGCAGAAGAACAAGCACGTTTAGTACAACAAGAAATTATTACTGAAGGTGGAATAGCGAGTGTTTGTATTGTAGACCTTGAAACGAGTGCGGGCGCAAAACAGGTTATGCAAGAAACGGTTGATACCTATGGGCGAATTGACGTGTCGGTTCATAATGTTGGTGGCACCATTTGGGCAAAGCCTTTTTGGGAATACCCAGACGACCAAATAGAAAAAGAAATTAACCGATCGTTGTGGCCAACGTTATGGTGTTGTCGCGCGGTTATACCTTTTATGATCGAACAGCAATCAGGGGCTATTGTAAACGTTGGCTCTGTTGCAACACGCGGGATTAACCGTGTGCCCTACTCCGCTGCTAAAGGCGGCGTTCAAGCGATGACAACTTGTATGGCGTTAGAGTTGGCTGAACATGGGGTGCGTGTAAATTGCGTTAACCCAGGTGGGGTTGACCAAGGTGAAAGAGCCACCCCAAGGCACACAGGTGTTATGACAGATATTGATAAGGCTGGAATGCAAGGCGTCATTGAGCAAACGAATCGCGATACCCCGATGAAACGTTACGGCACACCGGAAGAAGAAGCGGCGGCAATTTGCTTTTTAGCGGCTGACGAGGCGTCATATATTACGGGAGAAATTATAAATGTGGCGGGCGGTGGAATTGGCTAGAGGAATCACTTGAAGTAAAAAGAATTAAATAAATCTTTTCTATAAATTGATTTAAATCAAATTTTCTTTTGATGTATTTTGATGTACGATGCTTTTATTCATCGTCACGGTGGTTGTCCGTTAAGCCCATTAAAAATAAGTTTAACGGACAAAAAAAGCGGCATCATCGCTTTTAGGCTACTTAAAAAGAATGATAAAAGTTGGTTATTGAGAGGAGATTTGTTTTATGAGTAATAAAAAACTAGAAAGTGACTACAGTCGCTATATGGACTTAAAAGAAGGCTGGGTCGATCGCCGTATCTTTTGGGAACAAGAAATTTACGAACAAGAGTTAGAGCAAATATTTGCCAAAGCTTGGCAATTTATAGCGCATGACTCGATGATGCCGAACACCAACGATTTTTATACCACCTATATGGGTGAAGATGGTGTTATTGCTGCCCGCCAAAAAGATGGAAGTGTCAAAGTATTCCTTAACTCTTGTACCCACAGAGGTAATAAGATTTGCTATGCAGATGATGGTAATACGCGAAACTTTACCTGTAACTACCATGGCTGGGCTTTTGGAACCGATGGCGAGTTAAAAGGCTTATCTAACGAACATGTTTATGATGAAGGTGATATAGACAAAAGCAAATGGGGGCTACAGCAAGCTAGAGTCGATAGCTACAAAGGCTTAATATTTGCCACGTTTGATGAAGAAGCGCCTTCACTAGAAGAGTTCTTAGGCGACTTTAGATGGTATTTAGATATCATGCTGGACCAAGATGAAGGTGGTACGGAGTTTATTGGTGGTGGCATTAAAAACTACGTTAATGCTAACTGGAAATTTGGCGTTGAGAATTTTATTGGAGATGCCTACCACGCCTTATGGACGCACGATTCAGGCTTTAAAGCGATGAACAATAATGAGGGCTTTCCGCCTGCAGACCCGACAGACAGTTATCACGCCAGTATGAATGGTCATGGCTGGGAGTTTGGTACCGATGGTCTTGCTGATATTGCCATTTTAGGCCAGCCTAAAGTACTCGAGTACTACGAAAAAATCCGCCCTAAAATGGCAGAGCGATTGGGTGAGATGCGATCAAAAATATTTGGATCGCTGGCATCCGTGTCGTTGTTCCCTAATTGCTCATTTTTACCCGGTATTCAGACATTCCGTGTTTGGTTACCACGCGGGCCTCGTAAATTTGAGATGCGCATGTGGACAATTGTTAATAAAAATATGCCCGATGAAATTAAGCAAGCAATCAATATTGGTTGTATGCAAACCTTCAACCCAGCGGGTGTGTTAGAAATGGATGATGGCGAGAATTGGGAAGGTAATACGACGGTTAATAAAGGCGTGGTTACTCGTAAAGGCAAACTTCATTATGGTTGTGGAATAAACCGTAGAATTGAACATGAAGAGCTACCCGGAATCGTTTATGCTGGTCAATTTAATGATGCTAACCAACGCCTGTTTTATGAGCGCTGGGCGGACATGATGAACGCCAATAAATGGGACGATGTTCCAACCCGCTACACACCGCGTTATGCGGGCAAGAAAACGGTATAGGGGGTTTAGATGACTAATGAAACAAAAAGCAATACAGGGTCAGTGGCTTCTTTGGAACTAATTAATGAAGTGCAGCAGTTTTTATACCGTGAAGCGCGACACCACGATAACGAAGAATTTAGGGACTGGTTGGATATGTTGACCGAAGACATTCATTATTGGATGCCCTATCGTTACCAACGCTATCGTAGAAACGAGAAAGAGCCTACTATCATGGATACGGCGTATTACAACGACGATATGGAATGTTTGGTTAAGCGAATCATACGAACCGAAACGGGTACGTGTTGGTCAGAAGACCCTGCCACACGTAGTGCGCATGTTGTAACAAATATTGAAGTTGAGCTAACAGAGAATCCAGATGAATTTAGGGTTTACTCTCTAGTAACGGTTCATAGAAACATCAACGAAGATGAAGAGCATACGATGTTAGGGCATCGTACCGATCTAATAAGGCGCGTTAACGGGGTGTTGAAATTAGCAAAACGTAAAATTATTTTGGACCAAAATATCTTCAAAAATAAAAGCTTAAATGTTTATCTTTAAAATAGACCTTAGAGTCTAATTAACACTTAAATAAAACCCTGCGAAAGCAGGGTTTTTTAATGGAGTTGAGTCAGTGAAAAACGAAACATTTAAAGCCGTTATGCTACTAAACATAGCGGGACTGCTATGGGGCGGTAATATGATATTGGGTCGATATTTATCGGATTTTTTAGGCCCTTGGTCAATTATCAGCACACGTTTGGTCATTGGAGGTAGTATTTTTGTATTATTGCTGATGCAAGCTGGTGAGCTTAAAAAAATTAAATATATGACTAACTGGTGGGTTGTTATTGCATTGGCAGCCACTGGGGTCATTGGTTTTCAAGCATTTCTGTACTACGGCCTGCGGCTTACCACAGCAACTAATGCGGGGCTGTTAAATTCACTAACGCCACTATTAACGGCGTTTATGGCAGCCGCTTTCTTAAAAGAAAAACTGAATTACCATCACTGGGTTGCTGCAACAATCACTATTGTTGGTTTGGTCTTTATACTTGGCGAAGGTGACTTAACTAATTTATTGCGACTTAATTTCAATGTGGGAGATTTATTGGTACTGACGGCGATGGTTAGTTGGGTTGCTTATAGCCTTATTGCTAAAAAAGCGATGTTGGGTATGTCTCCCCTGCTGCTGACCGCCTTGGGGGTATTGTTGTCGCTGGTGGTTGTTATTCCATTGGGGGTATATGAGGCCATGGTCATACAAAGACCCAATTTAACACTGAATGCATTTTGGGCCTTAATGTTCATTAGTACAGGGCCAACGGTGTTGTCATTATTATTTTGGAACAAGGGGATGAAAATTATCGGCCCCTCACGTGCCTCGTTGTTTTTAAATACAGTACCGGTTTATATCATCATTATTAATGCGCTGTTTCTAGGGGTTATGCCTGAGCAGTACCAAATTGTTGGCATGATATTGATTTTTGCGGGCAGTTTTTATGCTGGTTTCAAGGTATCAAAGCGCGGGTAAAGTAGCTGGCTAAGGTATTAATACGGGGCTACCTATTCTATTTCGTTGTACTAAGTAGTCGTGTGCTTTAGTGACATCAGATAAGGCAAAGGTTTCCCCTATTTGTATTTTGATACGGCTTTTTTCTAACATATTTAAATAACGTGCCGCACTTTCAAGAATTTCTTCTCGGTTTCTAGTGTAGTGATATAGCGTGGGCCGGGTTAAATAAAGAGAGCCTTTTTTGGAAAGCTCTAATACATCAAGTGGGTCGGGCTTACCTGAGGCATTCCCAAAGCTGACCATTAAGCCTCGCACACGTAAACAATCAAGCGATTTCATAAAGGTATCTTTACCGACGCCATCATAAACAACATCGACCTTTTCACCTTTTGTGATGTCATTTACGGCTTCAACAAAATCCTGTTCACGGTAGTTAATAACAAAGTTACAGCCATTCAGTTTAGCGGTTTGGGCCTTTTCAGCAGAACTAACGGTGCCAATAACAGTCGCGCCAATGGCTCGTGCCCATTGACAGGCGATTTGCCCTACTCCACCTGCGGCGGCGTGTATTAATATGGTGTCGTTAGCTGTTAATTTATACAGTCGGCAAAATAAATATTCAACGGTCATACCCCTAAGTAAACTTGCCGCAACCGTCTTATCATCAACACCATCAGGCACGGGAACTAGTTCCTTAGTATCAATAGTTCTATATTGGGTATAGGCGCCTTTTGCGGCGGGGTAAGCAACGCGCTGGCCAGCAGAAAACTCGCTGACGCCCTCGCCTACTTGTTCAATTATTCCAACGGCCTCATCGCCTAAGGTGGCGGGTAACTCAACAGGATAAAGCCCAGAGCGAAAATAGGTATCAATATAGTTAACGCCAATAGCTGTTTGTTTAAGTAAGACTTGGTTTGGCTTTGGCGGGTCGATAACAGAGGTTTCGAGTTTAAAAACACGAGAGTCACCCGTTTGGTAAATATTGGCGGATAGGCTTTTGTACATAATGATTCCAAAGATAAAGGCTGGCCTTGAAACTAACAAAAATTATGATTGAAGTAAAAGCATTATTTGAAAAGTAAGAATTTAATAAAAAAATTGATGCAAAATAACATAAAGCAACTATATACTGATTGGACGTAAGCCTTACCAAGGTTATTTTAGTCGTTGGTAAGGTTCTTACAAGCGGAAGTTGAATGGTAAAAATTATCATTGACAGAGCGGGTTAAATTATTATAAATTTGAACGCTTGTTAGAATGGAAACTGTTCACAAGACAATAAATATAGAGTTATCTGAGAGGGGAAATAGTGGAATTAATAAATTTTAAACAAAAACAAGGCGTGCGTTTTTTATGCGTACTAGCCTTGATGTTCTTGGTAAGCGGTGTTGCTCTAGCGGTAGAGAGCGTTGCAAATAAAGAGGGTGAATTTCATAGATTTTGGCCAGATAACTTATATGCAGTTGAGTTTGTTAACGATAAAGTTGGTTTTATAGCAGGCTATTCAGGCTCGGTATTCAAAACTGAAGATGGCGGTGAAACTTGGGGTGCCATTTATATTGGCGTCAATGAATTAATTCGTCATATGTCATTTGTAGATGCTGATAATGGTTGGGCAGTTGGTCATCGGGGGTCAATTCTTCATACCGCTGATGGCGGCATTACTTGGGATATACAGAAACAAGACAAAGGAAATTATTTAAGAGATATTTCATTTGCAGATGTAAATAATGGCTGGGCAGTTGGGCATGGCGCGGTCATTTGGCATACGTCAGATGGCGGTAAAAACTGGCATAAGCAAACCTTAACGGGTTTTGATGGTCGTGATTTGCCAAGGCTACATGGTGTAGTTGCTAAAGATGCTAACAGTGCAATTCTAGTCGGTGAGTTTGGCATGATAGCGCATACCGAAAACAAAGGTGAGCTGTGGTTAGTGAGCTATAACCCAAGCAAAGCGACATTACTCTCTGTTGCGTCATATGGAGATGGAGCTATTGCAGTTGGTTTAGATGGGGGCGCGGTTCATATTGCTGTAGCAACAGATGAGCAATGGGCAGAAGTACAAACCATTGAGCAAGAGCTGTTAGCAAAAAAAGAAGCGAAAGCAAGAAAAATAGCAGCGCGTAAAAAACGAACTTATGTGCCTGCCGTTGTAGAGCCGCTGCCAGAAACAGATATCAACTATTACATAACAACAATAGATACGGGTATTAACAACCACTTATATGATGTGTCTAGTACATCAACTAATGACGTTGTTGTTGTTGGGGCGTCGGCTATGCTTAAAATATCAAGCAGTAAAGCGGCAGCAAGCCCTGGAGACATTGCTAGCACAGATGAGGTGGTTGTAGAGTCAGCTAAAGCACCGGTATTTACAGTAGCGAATTTAGTGCCAGCAGATGGCTTCCCTTTGCCCTATGTTTGGATAGGAGGTGTGGATGTCACTGAGTCAGGCGTTATTTGGGCAGCAGGTCTGCGCGGCATGATCGTAAATGGAAATTTGAGTGAAATGTCCTTTGGACAAAAATTAAATGTAGCTGGGTCAGAAGCGATTAAGCTGATATCTAGTCGTTGGGGAGAAGAATAATGATTAATAAATTATCCAGCTTTATCGCAAGAAGACCTGTATTGGTGACAGCAATATTGGCGATATTAACCGTTATTCCAGGTTATTACGCCTATAAGGGTTTATCATTGAATGTGGTTTTAGAAGAAATGTTACCGGCAAACTCGAATAATGTGGAATTATTTCTGAGGTTTGGTGAGCAATTTGGTGGTGCTAATACCACATTAATTGAGATAAAAAATAAGAAAGGGGATATTTATAACCTAGATTACTTAACGAAATACAAGCAAATTGCAGAAGACGTTTACTATAACAATAGTACTTATCGTCACTTGAGCCAGTCGCTTGTGTTAAGAAAAACAAAGGCTATTTCAGGCGGCGGTGGTCGGGTAGGTGTTGATGCTCTTTTATGGCCAGATTTACCTAAAACCGAGAAAGAAATGACGCGTATGCGTCAGTTTGTTAATAAACAATACCGTGGGCTTCAAGTTTCAAATGATGAGACCTCGGCGATTGTTATTGCTGATTTTAGAGATGAGGCTGATAAGTTAGAAGTACTAAACTTTTTCTTAGATCTACGCGAAAAGTATGAAGGTGATGATCTAGAAATTAACTTCGTTGGTCGTCCTATATTGTTGGGTTATATCTACCAGTCGCTGGACTCAGTCTTTAATATATTAGCCGCATCCATACTGATTATTGCAGTTATTTTGTTCTTGTACTTTAGAACCTGGGTCGGTGTATTTATTCCCATGTTTACAGCAACAGTTGCAACTATATGGGGCTTAGGGGCAATGGGCGCGGTTTCTTATAACTTAGATCCGCTGCTTATTTTATTACCGGCGTTTATTTTTGCGATCGTATTGTCACACGGGGTACAGTTTACCACTCGAATATTGGACAATATTGATGCATGTGAGGTTCGCCCAACAGATTGTCGAAAGGTAACCGAAAACGGCTTGGCGCTAATATTAGTGCCTAGTACGGCAGCGATTATTACCGATGCGGCAGGTTTTGGGGTCTTAGGCCTAGTTGCGATACCGAGTATTGAGTCACTCGCGGTTATTTGTGGTCTCTGGTTATTATCAGTTGTGCCAGCGCTTATATTTGCAGCGTCGGTCATGTGTCTGATTAAACCACCTAAGTCACACAAAACAGGGTCTGTGATACTTAATAAAATTTGGGCCGCTGTGATCAATATGGAAGACCATAAGTGGACAATGGTCTTAGTTACGGCAAGCTTATTAGGAATGGGTGCATGGTATTCGCAAAACTTAACGGTTGGAGATACTAAAGGTAGTGCTATTTTGTGGCCTGAGGCTCGTTTTAACAAAGACGTAGAGTCAATTAATACGCGATTCTCATTTTTAGGCACCGATATAATGCAGGTTTATGTGGAAGGTGAAAAGGACACAATGTTAGATCCGTCTGTATACCACCAAACCGAAGCACTGGACCGCTATGTGTATGAGCACATGTCAGAAGTTCGCCCAGCTATTAGCTTAGTACCGGTCATTAAATTAATTAATTCAGTGTTATTTGAAGGGGATCCGTCTTACGCGATCATACCGGACACACAAGAAGAAGTTGGTTTTGACATTTATATGTTCCGTTCAAGAGGTGAACCGGGTGATTTTGCCGCCTATACTAATAAAGAGTGGGAAATAGGCAACATATCATTCTTTTTAGAAGATCATAGTCGTCCTACAATTCAAAAGCTTAGAGATAACCTAGATGCTTTCTTTGCCAATGAAAAAGAAGTGGTTAGTGAGGCAAGTTTCTTATACATGGGTGGGCAAGTTGGTATTGTTGAAGCGCTAAATGAGGAAATCGTTAAATCAAATGTTAAAACAATGGTGGCTATTGCCTTCGTTATTTTCTTTTGTATCGTTTTGTACTATCGCTCAGTAACAACGGGCTTGATTCTGTTGTTTAGTTTGGCTACCGCTAACTCATTAACATACGCCTTTATGGCATGGAAAGAAGTGGGTTTAAACGTAAGTACCCTTCCTCTTGCCGCGCTAGGTGTTGGTCTGGGTGTGGATTACGGTATCTATATGATCGATAGAATTAAAGAGGAATATAAGCACCTGGAAGTTAAAGACGTGCATGAAGCAATACATCACGCCTTCTTAACATCTGGTAATGCGATCTTTATTACAGCGGTCACCATGATAGCGCCACTAATACCATGGGCAGTAGCATCACCTTTACGTTTTCAAGCAGAAATGGGCATGTTATTAGCATTGGTATTATTTATGAATATGTTGGGTTCATTGCTATTCGTACCGGCAGCGATTGCAGCATTTCACCCTAAGGCGTTGTTTACTATAAAGGATGATGTTGCGTAGCAATAAAACAACATTGTTGTAAAAAAGGCAAAAAAATGTTGTTTATGTAAATAAACAAGCGTATAAAACAACTGTTAGAAATGCGTATTACTATAAATGTAAGGGGAAAATATGAAGAAAATAACAAAAATAAGCTTAGCCGCCATACTGGGTGTGTCCATTGTGGCACCGGCTATGGCTATCGATACAGGCATTAAGGGGTTAACCCAAAGTGGCCGAATCAAAGTGGGAGCGTCGGTCCTGTATGATTTACCTGATCAAGGCAACAAAGCGGGTCCAGCTAATTGGGTCATAGAATCTAAAACAACCTACCGTCCTAATAGACAGTGGAGTTTTATTGCTAACTTCTGGTTACGTGGTGATATGTCATCGCAATTCACCAGCTACGATTCAGCAAATGGAGCTTTGCCAGACCAAGTAAATGGAGTCATAGTTCCAGGTATTGGAGCTTTCCAACAAAATGCAAACTTTAATCTGAACTCAAGTAATTGCACAGGCAATTCATATTGTGCAGAAATGGATGATGAGCTTGAGGTGTTAAAAGACTGGGAAGACGTTATTCGTGAACTTTCAGTTAAGTACCGTGATAAAAAAGGTCGTTTCTCTATCAAGGCAGGCCGTTTCCAACGTGGTTGGGGTCAATCAGATGGTTTACGTCTAATGGATGTATTGCATGCACAAGATTTACGTCAGCGTTTTGCATTTACAGATTCAGACGAATTGCGCTTACCCGCGTTAATGATTTCAGCGGATTTTAACTTTAGAAAATTGGGTATAGATGGGCCATTTAAAGCGATTGGTATGAAAAACCCATCACTTGAAATTAACTTTGTACCCGAAGTTCAAACATCTAACTTTATTATTAACAACCCAACACCGGGTGATAATACTTCAGGTGGTATTTTTGGTTTAGATTGGGCTGATGTAAACGACACAACGCAAAATGGCCCAGGTTTAGTCGGTTTAGGCTTTAACTTATACGACAATAAACCTAACCGTTTAAGTCTAACGGATGCCGAATGGTCTATGCGTTTAAAATTTGAAACACTCGGTGGTTCTGCAACGCTAAATGCATTTTACGGCCAACAAGATTTACCCGTCTCCAAGCTACTGGGTTCTACACTGATTATAGGTAATGGAACAAACAATCCAAATGGCACGGGAGCATTCACACTCCCTACTTTTGATGCGCCAACAACCGAGGCTATCGTACATGGACAAGGTGGTTATCTAGATTGGTTAAGGTCAGCTGATAATTTTGCTAAAACAGGGGTGCTTCCGAATCCTAGTCCATTAGCTCTTTTAACTGCAGATATGGGGGCAGCCGGCTGTTATGACCCGTTTCTTGGCAACACAGTTACACCTGGAACCGTGGCTTGCTCAATTAATGGTGAGATTCAACTTGATTTTGATTACCGCCAATTAATGTTGGGCTTTACCTTTGCGCGTGATCTAAGTGATTTTGTCAAATTTGGTCGTAAAGGTTCTGCGCCAACGGTTCGTTTAGAAATGTCACATGAGTTTGACCACCCATTTAACCGTTCTGTGGTATATCCAGGGGCTGTTTTTGGCCCATTTGATGGCAGTTTTGCAGGCGAAGTAACAGGTTCTGGTGCATTAGCGGTAGAAGCAAGTCGTAACATTGTTAAGGAAGATATTACTTCAACGATGATTGGTTTTGATTTCCCATTATGGGTACCGGGTTGGGACACGCAAGCGAAGTCTATTTTTACTAGCTTGCAATTATTTGATATCTACACACATAATTCAGATCAAGGCTTATTACAGCAATCACCATATGCCTTTACTGAAGTGCAAGATCATCAAAACTTCCTAACCTTTGCTTGGAATGCACCGTTAGATAACCAGCGTTTAGTATTTGATGGTTTATATATTCGTGACTTCCAAGGTTCAGGTGATTTTTATCGTCAACGTATTGACTTCAACTACTTTGGCGACTCATGGCGCCCACGTGTAGAGATTATGCATTTCTCTGGTGAAAAAGAAAGCGCACCAATTGGTACCTTTAATAACTCAGATTATGTAGAAGTGTCTTTAACATATCAGTTCTAAAGCGTTAAATGTTCAAGTACCTGCCACCAGAAAATGGTGGCAGGTATTTTAAACAAAGAAAGTAAACTAAAACTCAGAAAGAAAGGCAAAGCGATCGAATTAAGAAAATAAAATAATTAAACTAGGAGAGAGATATGGTGGTAAAAAAAATAACGACATCACTAACATTAGCTGCCGCAATGGTAGTTTCTGGCTCGGTAATAGGTGATACAAATAGGGCGCTAGAAGCTTGGAAAAGCTTTGCAGCAGAACAAAATAACCCTAATTATGATAAGTGGGTTAGCCTAATTTCACAGCCTGCAGCAATAGAAAAGGCTAAAAAATGGAAAGAACTCCGTGGGTATGATGCCTATGACATTATAGATAAAACAGAACTACCGGCTGAATTAAAACCAGGCTTGGTTCTTACTAAAGACAATAAAGCAAACTACCCTTGGCTCAAAGACTATTTACCGAAAGAGCAATACGATGCTATAGGACGTTCTTGGGGGGGCATTGGTAAAATAACCATCGTACCCACGAATACCTATTACATGCATGATGGATACTATAAAGGGACTAAAGAACTCATTGATAAAAATATTAAAGTGATTGCGAATGAAAAAGGTGAGCTGGTTTATGAAAATGGTAAGCTGGCATTGCTAGAGGGTCCAGCTACAACTGCTATTCCTTTTTTACACCCTAAAAATGGACTTGAGCTTAATTGGGATTATGTCGCTCACTCAACAAATTCAGATACGGGGGCATTTAACCCAATATCTATGAATGGGTGCACCGCGGAAGGTGTAATAGATAGGTCATATAAGGCTGATATATATTGGTGGCACTTTCACAATAGAACGAATGTAACACCATTTGGTGATATTGATGGTAAAGAGGAGTTTATAGAAGGAGGGGCATTGTTCATCTTAGAACCTAATGATATTCGTGGTTTCGCTGGTGTACGTCAACGGTATGCAAGTGCTGATAAAGAAGATGACTTTAAAGTCTATATACCTAGCCTAAGGCGTACTAGAATCCTGACAGGGTCTGATTCACAAGATCCGTTAGCCGCTGGTTTAGAGCTAACATGGGATGATTGGCGCTCTTATTGGGTTAAAACAGATGTTAGTAAGTTTGAATATAACTTAGTGGGTGAAAGGTTAATATTAGCTTCACCTGAAGTGGGGCATGCTTATAACGCACAAGTCTTCACTGCTGATAAGTGTAATGTAGTATCGACTGAGGTTGAATTAAGGCCGGTTTGGATATTAGAAATTATTGATAAGACAGGTAAATACCAATACTCTAAACGCCGTTCATACATAGATAAAGAGATGTACTACAGTCAATACTTTATGACATGGGATCCACGTGGTTACCCATTTAGAAGCTGGGATGACGTAAGAGACTTTAGGCCATCAGTCGGTGATATGTCATTTAAAACTGTAATGGTGGTTAACGAAACAACGAAGCGTGTGTCGAGTATGGAAATGGTTACAGACTGGGATGGGATGGGTGAAAATGTGACTGAAGATTTGTTTGATATAGATCAATTACGCGATTATAAATAAAGTAGTATAATGAAAAATAGGTAATACCCGAAAGAGGCGCTTTGCGTCTCTTTTTTTATAATAGATATTCGAAGGAGAAAAGATGTACAACAAGTTGGTAAAAATGAAGTTAGCTGCTGTTGCAGTAGCTTTAGGACTAGGTGTTTCTACTGCCCCTGCAATTGCTGGAGACACTAATCGGGCATTAGATGCATGGAAAACATTCGCTGCTGAAGAAAAAAATGCAGATTATGATAAATGGGTTGAGTTAATCTCAAATCCAAAATCAATTAAAATGGCTAAAGAGTGGAAAGATCTACGTGGATATGATGCGTATGACCTAATGGATAAAGAAACATTTCCTGAAGACTTAAAACCAGGCTTAGTGATTACAGGTGAAAATAAGGCTAATTACCCTTGGTTAGAAAAATACTTAACAAAAGAACTTTATGATGCGATTGGTGGAACGTGGGGTGGCATCAAGAAAATGAAGATAGTGCCAACAAATACGTATTATATGCACAATGGTTACTTGCAAAATACCAAGGCACTGAAAGAAAAAAATATAAATATTAAATTTGATGCAGATGGTCAAATGGTTTATGACGATGGCTCCTATGCATTATTATCAGGTGCAGGTGCTTCATCAATTCCATTTATTAACCCCAAAAATGGTTTAGAACTAAATTGGAATTTGGTCGCAAACTCTGTAGCTATCGAGACACTTGAGTTTAGTCCTGTGTATTTATACTCTTGTACCTCAGAAGGCAAGCCTGACCGAGAATACAAAGCAGATCTTTGGTGGTGGCATTTTCATAACAGAACAGAGATTGCACCCTTAGGTGATATTCCTGGTAAAGAAGATTTAGTTGAAGGTGGTGCAATATTTTTCTTTGAACCGAATGATGTACGTGGATTAGCAGGTGTACGTCAACGTTATGCTTCAGGAAGTAAAGAAGATGACTTTAAGGTATTCATTCCTACATTACGTAGAACTCGTTTGCTAACAGGTTCTGACTCTGAAGACCCATTGGCATCTGGATTAGAACTGTCCTGGGATGATTGGCGTTCGTATTGGGTGAAAACTAATATTGAAAAATTTGACTATAACCTGATTGGTGAAGAGTTTATTTTATCGCCTGTGTCCTCATTACATGCATATAACTCAATGGTTTTCACAGAAGATAAATGTGCCATAGAATATATGGAAGTTGAACTTCGCCCAACATGGAAACTTGAAATTATTGATAAATCAGGTAAGTATCAATACTCTAAACGTCACGCATGGGTAGATAAAGAGTTTTACAATACACGTCGACACATTACGTGGGATCCGCGTGGAAATATCTTTAAAAGTTATGATGAGAAACGTGACTGGAAACCTTCAACAGGTGAAGGGAACTGGGGAGGAATTATAATTAGAAACAATGTTACTCAACGTGTGACAACCATGAATATGAGCGCGACATGGGAAGACTTAGATGTGATTGTTGATGAGTCAATGTTTGATGTAGACCAATTACGAGATTATCAGTAACTGTACTAAGTAATACTCAGCATTAATAATCAAAGCAGTGAAGCGAAAGTTTCACTGCTTTTTTTATGCTTTAAATCACTAGTATTTGAATAATAGGTGGTAGTCGTTGCGGAAATTAAATAGTATTGTTGATCAATAAGAGGGGAATATGATTAAAATAAAAAAAAGTTTATTTTATTGTTTGATGCTAATGGCCTTAACAGCCTGCCATGATAAGCAGCAAACAGAAAATACAAGTATTGAGTTAGCTCAACTGATTAGTGCAAAAGTAGATGAAGAGTCAAATAAGGACACTCAGCAGGATATAGGTGTCAATTATTATGGCTTAGAGCAAAATTTGCAGCGGTACTCGATATTAACCCAAATTAATCACAAAAATGTGCAGCAACTAAAACCTACTTGGGTACTCTCATTAGGTGATAACAGAGGCCAGCAAACACAACCTTTAGTAATAAATGGCGTAATGTACGTTACGACCCATAATGCTACGTATGCAGTCGATGCGATGACAGGTCGGCAATTATGGAAAAGTAAAATTCAATACCCTGCAGAAACGCTAACATGCTGTGGGATTACGAATAGAGGAGCGACTTGGTTTGAAGGTGTTCTATACCGCGTAACACTCGATAATCATATTCAGGCTATTGACCCAAAAGATGGTGTAGTCATTTGGCAAAAGCTCGCTGCGGACATTCAAGAAGGTTATTCAATGACGAGTGCACCTTTAATTGCTAATGGAACAATGATTACGGGTGTTGCTGGTGGTGAGTTTGGTGCTAGAGGGTTTTTGGATGGATGGAATCCTAAAACAGGCGATCATTTATGGCGCTTTTATACCGTACCTGAACCTGGTAAAAAAGGTAATGAGAGTTGGCAAGGTGATGAATGGAAACATGGTGGTGGGCCAACTTGGTTGATAGGTTCATACGATAAGGAGCTAGACCTTGTTTATTGGGGAGTCGGAAATAAAGCACCGTGGAATATGTCGATGGAGGCAGGGGATAACTTATATACGGAAAGTGTTTTAGCACTAAGGCCTACAACGGGTGAATTAGTGTGGCATTATCAATTTAGCCCAAATGATGGTTTTGATTATGACGGTGTAAATGATCCGATTCTTGCAGATATTATGATTGATGGGAAGCTTCGTAATGTCATGATGCAAGCAAATAGAAACGGATTTTTTTATGTACTTGACCGAACCAATGGTGAATTACTGAAAGCAAATCAATTTGTCGATAAAGTAAACTGGGCCGATGGTATTGATATGAAGACGGGGCGCCCTATTTTGTCTCAACGTGTAAAAGATATGATAAAGACTGGGCAGACGACTGAAATATGGCCCTCAGCCTTTGGTGGTAAAAACCTAGCACCTATGTCATATAGCCCGCTAACGGGGCTTGCTTATGCTAATACGTTTAATGTGGGGTGGAATTACACCCCCGTAAAACAAGAGTATAAAAAAGGTGTTTTTTATATTGGTGCAAAAATGGAGTGGGTCTTACCAGATGAACCTAAAGGGTACTTAAGAGCCATTCACCCTTTAACGGGTAAGGCTAAATGGGAGTTTCCTACGACTGTTCCCATGAATGGAGGCACGTTGGTAACGAAGGGAAATATTGTCTTTTCCGGTGCTCAAACGGGAGAGCTTTATGCGTTAAATGCAGAAACGGGTGAGAAACTGTGGGAATTTAGAACAGGGTCTGGAATCATAGCTCCACCGGTGACCTATCAACTAAATGGCAAGCAATATATTGCAGTAGTAAGTGGTATTGGCGGTGTGTACAACAATCTATCTAATGATCCTGACTTAGGAAATATCAACCCGGGGGGCGCTATTTGGGTGTTTGAATTAGGAACTGGAACTGATACTAGTACCATCCATGCAAAAACAATTCGTCTTCCAAAAAGTAATAATATTAAAGATGTATTCGATGATAAAGCGGCATGGTCAGACTCTGTTAAACATGGTGCTGAACTCTATGAACAAACATGCTCACACTGTCATGGTATTGGAATGAAAACATCAGGCAGTAATTTTGACCTACGAACCTTTCCGAAGACTGATAAATCACGGTTTATGGACTCAGTGATTAACGGAAAAGGTTCAATGCCTGCATGGGGTAATAAGTTATCTGTAGAAGAGGTCAATGACATATTTGAATATGTTATCCATTAATTAAAAACAGGATAAAAAATGGAAAAATTAGATGATTTAATAGATTTTAAAACAGGTCGCCAGAAACGACTTATCTATTCAGATGCTGGCATTTATGAGCAGGAGATGGAAAAAATATTTGGCCGTAGTTGGCTATTTTTGGCTCATGAATGTCAACTTGAAAAGCCAGGTGACTTTATTCGAACCTTTATGGGTGAGGATGAAGTATTGGTGGTTAGGCAAAAAGATAATAGCGTCAAAGCCTTTTTAAATACTTGCACACACAGAGGTAATCGCCTGTGTAAGGCGGATCACGGGAATAGTAAGACATTTGTTTGTAACTACCATGGTTGGAGCTTTAGCTATGATGGTGAGCTGACAGGTGTGCCCCTTGAAGAAGCCGCCTATCAAAATAAATTAGATAAATCGAAATTTGGGATGGTAGAAGTAGCACAAATTGCCAGCTATAAAGGCTTAATATTTGCGACATTTGATGAGCAAGCGCCGAGTTTAGAAGAGTCTCTAGGTGAAATGAAGTGGTATATGGATGTTTGGCTGGATGCTATGCCTGAAGGAACAGAACTGATTGGTACGGCAATGAAAGTGGAACTGCCGGTCAATTGGAAATTAGCAATTGAAAACGTGTCGGGTGATGGGTACCACTTAGGCTGGGCTCATGCGGGCGCAATGACAGTAACGGCTGAGTCAGGTTTGGCTGGGTTATCAGTGGGTAATAGTGATGTTGATAACGCTTCAGCGGTGTCGGTAGCGGGAATGAATGGAAATACTCTTCTGGCGGCCTTAGATGGTAAGTCTGGGTATGCTTTTTATAATGAGTATCAAAAAGCTTGGGACTACTTGGATGAAAACAGAGCTACGGTAGTAGAGAGGCTTGGTAAATTCCGTGGTGAGAAAATGTGGGGCTCTCAACTTAATATGACGATATTCCCCAATTTACAATTTCTACCAGGGCTTAACTGGTTCCGTGTTTATCACCCAAAAGGGCCGGGTAAGTTTGAAATGTGGACATGGGCGATGGTCGATAAAGAAATGTCCGAAGAATTAAAGCAAATTATTCTTAATAATGTGAGCCGAACATTTGGCCCGGCGGGTATGTTTGATAATGATGATGGCGATAACCTCCAGGCTGCAACAGAACAATCTCGCGGTTGGAGATCACGACAAATGGATTTATATACCAATATGGCGATTGGTGGCGAACATAGTCGAGAAGAAATGCCTGGTGTGGTCAGTGAAGGCTTGATCTGTGAGCAAAACCAGCGCTATGTATATAGACGATGGTTGGAAATGATGAAGGCAGATAGTTGGGCTGATATTCCTTTTTATAATAGCCTAGAAGAAGCACAAGCTACGGAGGGTCAATAATGAACTTAATACCGGCAAAAAATGACATTTACTTAGACCTTCAAAGACGTTTATTTCAAGAGGCCCGCATACTGAGTGCAGAGCTTTATGATGAATGGTTGGCCGATATATTATCTGACGACATTTACTATCGTATGGATATGCCCCAGAGGCGTTTTAGGGAAGATAAATCTGGACAACGTGCACCGGCTAAAACGCCTATATTTAATGATGATTTGGCATCGCTGAAGGTTAGAATAGGACGCTACGATACTGGTTTTGTATGGGCTGAGAATCCGATGAACGCATCGCGTCACATTATTAGTAATGTAGAGGTGTTTGAGATGGATGAAAAAAGTCAGTTTAAAGTATATTCGATTGTTGAGTTACACAGAAGTAGACTAAATGCTGACAGAAAACGTTTTACTGTTGGACGTGAAGATATCTGGGTTAAATCAGAAAAAGGTTATCAATTGCTTGAACGTTTAATGACATTGGATGATAGTGTTGTACTCGACAGTAATATGAATTTCTTTTTGTAATTTATTAATAAAAAATAAAGGTGTTTACATGGGGTGGTTAGATAATAAAGTAGTGTTGGTTACGGGTGGTGCATCGGGCATAGGCTTGGCGATCGTTGAGCGATTCCTTGAAGAAGGCGCAAAAATATGTGTGATGGATCGCTCTCAAGAGCGGATTGATGAGCTAGAAAAGTCACACGCTGGCGCGGTGGTCGGCATAGTGGGCGATGTTCGCTCGTTAGATTCAAATAAAGCGGCCGTTGAAAAAACAGTGTCTGTCTTTGGTAAGTTGGATGTGTTTGTTGGTAATGCGGGTATTTGGGACTATATGGTGCCTTTGGAAGCGCAGCCAGATGATAAGGTTGAAGAAATTGCCGATGAAATTTTTGCGGTCAATGTTAAAGGGTATGTATTAGGTGCAAAAGCGGCCTTGCCCGAGCTGAGAAAGACAAAAGGTAATATGATTTTTACCGCATCAACGTCAAGTTATTATACCGGTGGTGGTGGGCCAATTTATGTTGCTTCTAAACATGCTGTTATTGGCTTGATAAAGCAACTTGCGTACGAAGTGGCGCCAGATATTAGAGTCAATGGCGTTGCGCCGGGTGGTACGGTAACAAATTTAGGCGGTACTAGTGCGGCGGGTCAGGCAGATAATAAACTTAATGAGGTGCCGGGGATTGATAAAATGATTGGTGACATGACCCCATTGGGTTTTACAGCGCAACCAGAGGATCATGTAGGTGCTTATTTATTGTTGGCATCTGACCAGTCTAAGTATATTACAGCAACAGTTATTAATTCAGATGGTGGTATTGGCGTAGGCAAACGGCCAGAATAAAAAAAGGGCCTCTATGGTTTTAATATCATAGAGGCCCTTTTTGTTTTCAGCTAACCCTTAGACAGGATAAGCCATATAGCGTGGTAATACGTTAGTATCAATAACTGCTTTACGCTGAATAAAGCTAGCAGTATTTTCAATCAGCACAATATCTTCATAACGCCCAACGCACAAAATAGCGGTCTGTTCTATAAGGTTCTGGGTGTAAAAAACAGAAAAATTATAGTTAGCTTGGTAACGATTATTACCTAAATCCACAATGGATGTTAGCTGGGTCATGTGCCTAGTTTGGTAATGTTCGGTTGAGTCTTCTTGAATGACAGTCACCTGAGTTACCCTGTCTTGTAGACGCTCATATTTATCATCAAGCATAAACGCGATGGGGAAACCATTTGACTCATTTTCATTTGAAATGAGCTTATAAGTACCTTCTTGCTTGTTAAAACAAGCAAGCCACTTGTTCATGTCTAATTTGTCGAGAGCACAAATATAGTCTCTATTTAAATTCTCAATGCTAAAAATTACGTTAGGTTCAATCTCGCTCATGATTCTGCCCTCTTAAAGCCCATTAATTTTCTATAGTGTTCCCAGCGTGGTAGATTTCCAGACTCATCATTTTGCCCAACTTTGAGCTCGAGCTTATATTCATCTTTAACGCCTTTTTGGAAAATAGCCATACCTGGGGTTTTATTGCCCTTATCAATACGAGAGAAAATTGAGGCGTCTTCCATGCTGATTAAACCACAAGGTCCCAGTAAGTTACTGGCTTGACGAATTCTATGTTCAATCATTTCATCGTCGTCATCTTCATGGGTGAAATAGGCATAATGAACTTCAATGCCTTTAGGCCCTTTAGGGAAAGCATAGCGAATATTCAACATGTCCATGTGCTTTGAATAGACCGTTAAAGGGAACTGCATTTGTACAATGGAGCCCGTGCTAGTTTCAGTGCCTTTAAAATCCAATATGGAGGCATCTTTTAGAGCGGTAATATCATCGGGAATTTTAAGTTCAGATTCGAACGATAAATGACCATTTTCAGATACATTTTGAACGCCTTGGCCGCCTTGCCAGTTAAGCATTTTAAAAGCTAGGTGAAGTAATGGCGCGTGGTATCCGTCGTTGTCACAGTACGCTTTCCAGTTACAGTCATAGTGGACCTTTTGGTAACCAGCAAATTTTAAGCGTCCGTCGCCACCTAGAATACGGCTGAGAGGCTCATAGAAGTCCTCACCTAGATACTCTTTAAGTGGTGCAACAGTCTCGCTCATGGTGATGAAATATAAGCCACAAAACTCTTCTGTTCGAAAGGTAGGTAAACTAAAATCTTTTTTGTCAAAGCCAGGTGTGAATTCACGGCTATTTGGGCAACCTACTAATTCACCTTGGGGACTGAATAACCAACGGTGATAAGGGCACTCAAATTCTGTTTTATTACCTAAACTCTCAGTCACTAGCGTTGTGCCGCGATGAGTGCAGGTATTTTGAAAAATACGGATCTGATTGTCTTCGCCACGAACGGCGAAAAGGGGCATCTCTCCGAGTTCCGATGCCTTATAATCGCCAATATTTGGGATTTCACTTTGGTGGACGATAGGGTGCCACTCATCCCCATAAAATATTTTTTCAAGTTCAATTGGCCATAAGTCGACTCGTTCAAATACCTCTTTGGGTATTTCATTATATTTAGCAGGCCATTCTAAGATAGCGCTGTTATCCGGTGTTTTTGACATGTTTCCTCCAAGAAATGTACGTGAAAAAATACTATATATACTTTTGGAGAGGTGACCAATAACTATTGTTTATAAACTTGATATAAGTCACGCAAGTGATTTTATCGATTAGAGGCGTTGGCCAGTTGCTCCAGTTTTTTGCTATCAATAATTTGAATACTGCGGCCCTCTTTTTCAATACAGCCAATATCAATCAGTTTGGAAAAAGATCGGCTGACGGTCTCAACTGCAAGACCTAAGTGGCTTGCTATATCTTGGCGAGTCATTGGTAATTGAAATGAAGTCGTTTGCAAATTAGATGAAAGTAAACGGCGATGATGTAATATCAAAAAGGCGGCTAACCGTGAGGATGCAGCTTGAAGAGAGATGATGTTTTGTACTTGGCTCATAGATGCTAAGGCCGTGCTATACAGTTTGACTGAAAAGTCAGATAAGGTCGGAAATTCTTTTCGTATATTGCGTAGCAGAGGGTAGTCTATTTTACAGGCTAAACTTGGTTCGAGTGCTTTGGAGCTATTAAGAGTCATACCCATGCCGACGCTATCTAAGCCAATGACTTCGCCAGGTAAAAAGAAGTTATGGACATGCTCTGTGCCATGAGCGGAGACCATTTGGGTTTTAAATGAACCTGTTTTTACGACGTACAAATAGTTTGTTTTGGTATTTTGTTCAAATAAAGACTCCCCTGTGTTGTATGGAATATTGGTTTGGACAATATTTTCAAACCGGAACAACTTTTCAGTGGGCATGCCTGACGGCACGCACCTTTTTGCTAGGACACATTCAGAACAGTTTGAGACGACTTTATTTGTTGTCATATATTAATTTAGAGGTTAGCCGCTTATGGGTACTGTAAACTAAAATTAGATGTTATCAAAGCGGTTCTAGAGCAAAAAAAACCCTAGTAAGTATACACTAGGGTTTTTGGTTTTTGATGGTTGAGCTTAGGATTAGAAATCCATTATCTTTTGGTAGCCTTTCCACAAGCCACGAATCAAGCCTTCAGTCACTAGGTGGTCGTCACCCGTTGCTTCATCACCAGCCATCCGAATTACATTCGTATACTCGCCATCTCTAACAATGGCATTTTGACATAGTTCTGTTGACTCACCATCTTCCATCGAGATGAGCCCACCAGGACCAATAAGATTGAACTGCTTTAAGCGGTAATTACGCACTTCTTCAGTATCATCTTTATAGCCAAAGTAAGTCCAGACCAATTCAAACTCATCTTTACCTTTGGGTAATATTTGACGGAATGCGAGAGTATTTTGAATCTGTTGTAAAACCAGCGAAGGAAACAGAGATAAAATAACTAAAGTAACACCGTCATCAAACTCTTGTGTGCCGGCTAGTAGGGACATATCTTTTAATTCATATTCCCCCGTTTGCAGCGTCCGTAGCTTGTCTTTTTTCATATCGTCTAACGCACCCTCATCCTCGGTGCCACTGCTTGCCCATAGGATTGAGTGGAAGTCGTTGTTGATGATCGAGGCGCCTTGTTGCGAGGACCGATACAAACCAAAGGTTGCGTGAAACAAGTGCAATAAACTCGCGTGGTAAGGATCTTTGGTGTTTTCTGAATAGAACTTCCAGTTGCCTTTAATATGTTGACGAGTGGTGCCTAAGATTTCAATCGGGCGGTTCAGAATACGCTTAAAGTGATAGTTAACGTCTTCACCCATATAAGTTTCAATATCGGGGGTGTCGTCACTAAAGGTGCCAAAAATAGCGCCGCAATGGTTAACGACACGCACTTTACGTAAGCTATGTTGCTTTTTATCAAAGTCTTTTGGCATGCCGCCTTTACCAGCAAGACCACGTTGGAAAGGTACGCCGCGTAAATCGCCTTTTGCATCAAAAGCCCATTGATGATAAACACAGGTGTATGCGCCATCTTCAGATTTACCGTGACGCTCT